>JAUOPI010000037.1 GCA_030546905.1 Granulosicoccaceae sp. 1_MG-2023
CGGCAGACGGGTTCTGCCGGGGCCGTTTTACAAAAGGAAAATATCAGCGCTGACCGGAGCGCGAGCGGCCGGTTTCGGTGATTTCTTTGAGCGCATTGTCGTGGCCGACCACGCCGAGTGTGGCGCCGGTTCGGATCGACGCCTCCGAGGCGCCGGCATTGTTTGCCACTGCCGCCGATTCGTCGTGAATCGCTCCGGCCAGATAATAGCCGTCACCGATGGTGCGATTGACCGGTCGCCACGCCAGATAGTAGGTTTGGCCGGCTGCGACCTCATAATCGAAGGCGATGGGTTCGTGCAGCGCCTCATGCTCATCGGCGAGCTTCTCGGTGGTCAGCCGAGCCATAAAACGGTGTGTGCCGGGCGTCAGGGTAAAAGTGCCGTAGGAATCATTGGTCAGTATCAAACGCAGTTCGTCGTCAACATAGATACCGGTTTCGGCATAAATCAATTGCAGATAGCCGGGCCGGTACACATAGATCCGTGCCATGCCGTCCGGTGCCGCCTTGGGTTCGGTAAACGATTCGCCGGGCAACGGCGGAAAGCTCGCGCAGGCCGTGGTCAGGGTCAGCAGGCAAACAAGAACGCAAAAACGGGCAAGCATGGACGAGTCTCCGAAAAACCGAAGCGGCAATTGTAACACCGGTGGCCCCGCCGGGCGCGCAGCCCGGCAAGACAAACTTACATAAAGCGATAGTTGATCCCGAAGCTGATCACCGGATAGACAGGCAGTGCATCATCGATGTCATTGTTCGCGTCCTCGATCTCACGGCTCAGATTGTCCTGAAAGTCCTGCACTTCGGGGCGGTCCACCTCATCCAGATCAAAGGTCTCGCCGGTCTCAAGGTCAGTTACCTGCCCTTCCACCGTGGCGCTGACCTTGGCATTCGGGTTGAGCAGTACACCGAGATCAAGACTGACCGACAAGGGGAAGCCTTTGCGCGGGGTGTTTCCCCAGCCTATGCCCAGATAAGGCTGTGCACTGGCCATGCTCAGCTTGCCGTAAGCGGTACCTTCGATATCGTAGCGCCGGTCACCGATTTCCTGATCCAGGATTTCACCCGTCGTCTGGCCCTTGGCCTTGGTGCCCTGTGAATAGACGCCGGCGCTAAGCCGGAAACTGCCGCCCCAGGGATGATAATCGAGCAACAGACCGGTAGTGGCGAGATTGATCTCGCCGGAGGTGGTTTCGGTACCGCCACCCTCAGCGGCGCTGTGCTCGGTCACATCGTCGTAGTCGTAGTTAAAGCGGTTGAGGTTAAAACGCAGGTTCAGGGTCGGCTTGATCTGTACGGTCACATCAAGGCCGGCCCCCAACGTACCGGCTTTAATACCGGCACCGAAAGACGGGATCTGCCATTTGTTCTGCGTCGCGGCAGACGCTGCCGGCAGCGCAGGCGCGGCGGACGTCGCTTCGGCCTTGGTTTCTGCAAGCGGGGTTTCATTGTCATCGGCATAGAGCGCGGGGCAACAACTCAGCGACGCAGCCAGGCAAACAAGCGGGCGGGCGTGGCGGCGAACGATCTCAGACATGGGTACATCTCCATATAATCACAGGTGCAGCCGAAACAGCGCGTTGGTGTCCGTTACCACGCTACGACTGCGGAAAAGTTCAGAGTCGCCCTGGCTCGCGCCGCAACGGCGTCTGCACAGCAACTTAGTAACTCTGCGACTGCATGAGCGGATACTTGAGAAGGAAAATTGCGGCGCCCGCCGGCTTCGGCTGCGCAGAGTGAGCGGCGCGGACGCGCCGCCCCGGATTCAGACGCCGCTCAGACGACAGCGCAAAGCGGCGAAGGCGCGCACCGAATAAAGCAGGCGTGAGCCGTACCAGGAAAAAGGTTCTGCATCGACCACCAGTACTCTGGCACGCGGGAATAGCTGCCGGGCCTCTTCCACATGCGTTTCGTTGAACGGGAAAGGCTCGCTGGACAGAAGAATCACATCGGGCCCGGCCTCCTCGATCTGTGCCGGGGTGACCGCCGGATAGCGGTCCGGATGGTCGTGAAAGACATTATGCAGTCCGGCACGTTGCAGCATATCGGCGATAAAATTCTGACTGCCGACCGTCATCCACGGCTTGCGCCAGATCAGATAGCAAACCCGTGGGCACTCCCCCACCGGTGCCGGCAGGCGGGCAAAAGATTCGCGGATACGGCCGGTCAGGCGTTCGCCCGCAGCGCCGCAGGCAACCAGATCACCGATCCGGGTCAGCGCATCCAGCGCCTGATCAAGGGTATTGATATCACTGACCCAAACCGGGAATTCGGCGGCCAGCGCTTCTATACCGCTTTGGTAGTTTTCTTCTTTGTTGGCGATAATCAAATCCGGCTGTAACTGCCGGATCGCATCGAAATTGAATTTCTTGGTGCCGCCCACGTTGACCCGTGAAGCGAGTATATCGGCCGGGCGGGAACAATAGGCCGTCACCCCGGCCAGACGCGGGCCGGCCCCCACATCGATCAGGTACTCACTCAGCGATGGCACCAGCGAGACGATACGTTGCGGGTGCGCGGGTACAACGACCTTACGACCGAGCTGATCCGTGACGATCCGCTTCATGCAGCGCCCTCAACCGCGCACTGCCTGCTCCGGTATTTGCTCATCCAGCCCCTCCAATGTGTAGACCTGTATCCCGTCAAGCCTATCACAGGGTGTCAGCCAGGGAGCCATTTCCAGCATCCGTGAGGCGTCGGCAAATCCGGCGTCCCAGCGCTCCCGGATGCCTTTTTCACTGAAATCGATGTCTTTGGTGTGCGTTTCGCCGTCCAGCGCCGGCGCGAACAAACGCGCAATATGCAAGGTGCCGGTCTGCGCCTCGTCCAGCAAACCGGCCTCACGGGCCTGTTCGCGGGCTTCGTCCGGCAACAGCTGCGCCAGCTCTGCAATCACGCGGCGCAAATGCTGACGTTCTTTCTCATCGGCGATATGGCTGTCAGCACGGCTGGCATACTGAATATCCTTCATGCGGCCGGCCGTATCCCAGATACTGGACGGCTCCTGACCGTCGACCTGCCACAGATTAACCGCAAAGACCAGCGCATCGCCGCGTTCACTGTCATCGAAAATCGCCTCGATCGGTGTGTTCGAGACAATCCCACCGTCCCACCACGGGTCGCCTTCGATCATCACCGCCGGAAACGCCGGCGGCAAGGCGCCGGAGGCCAGCACATGATCTATACCCAGCGGCGTCTCATCGCGCCGGCTGTCGAAATAACGCATCTGCGCGGTACGCACATTGACAGCGCCGAGCGACAGGCGCATGGCATCGGCGCTTTCAAGCAGGGAAAAGTCCGTCAGCTCGGTGAGCGTCTCGCGCAGATCATCGGTGCTGTAGAATGCCGCCTGTTTCAGGCCCAGCAGGGCGTGTACCCCGCCGAACCAGGCCGCCGGATTGGGCGTAAAAAAGCCCGGCAAACCGCGTGTCAGGGTCGAGAGATTGTTAATCAGCTCCGAGGTCTGCGCCGGCATGGGCAGCATCGGCGGCAGCAGGCGCGGCGAGCGCACCCGTTCCCAGAACTCGCGCAGGCGCGAAACGCGCAGGGCCGGCGGATTGGCCGCAATCAGTGCCCCGTTAACCGCGCCGATGGAGGTGCCGATGACCCAATCCGGTTCAATGCCCTGCGCCTGCAAAGCCTCGAAAACCCCGGCCTGATAGGCGCCGAGCGCGCCGCCGCCCTGGAAAACCAGTACAACCCGGGTCGGCACCGCTTGTTCGCGCCGCGTGCGTTCTGGTTTTGTCATAGATACCTACTGGGCAGACCAGCCGCCGTCCATGGATTGCAGGGAACCGGTGATATTGTCGGCCGCCGGGCCGGCGAGGAACACCGCCATTCCACCGACCTGCTCAATCGTGGTGAAGGCCTTGGTCGGCTGATTGAGCAACAAGACGTCGTTGATCACCGCCTCTTCACTGATGCCACGGGATCGGGCCGTATCCGGAATCTGCGCTTCAACCAGCGGCGTCCAGACATAGCCCGGACAGATTGCGTTGACCGTGATGCCGTGTTGAGCCACTTCCAGCGCGACGGTTTTGGTCATGCCGGCAACGCCGTGTTTGGCCGTCACATAGGCACTTTTAAAAGGTGAGGCAATCAGCGCATGCGCCGAGGCGATATTGATAATGCGGCCCCAGCCGGCTTTCTTCATGCCCGGCACGGCCAGACGCATGGTGTGCCAGGAGGCGTTCATATTCAGGGCAATGATTTTGTCGTATTTTTCGACCGGGAAATCCTCGATCGGCGCCACATGCTGAATCCCGGCATTGTTCACGAGGATATCGACCGTGCCGAAGGTGTCGGCGGCGGTTTGCAACAGGTCTTCGATCTGCGCCACGTCGGTCAGGTCTGCACCGTGATAGGCGACCTTGACTGAAAATTCCTTTTCCATGGCGGCACGTGCAGCTTCAATCTCATCCGCATCACCGAAGCCGTTCAGCATGATATTGCAACCCTGTGCTGCAAATGCACGCGCCACGCCCTGCCCGATGCCGCTGGTCGATCCGGTCACCAGTGCTGTTTTACCTTTCAACATGCCTTTTCCCCGCTTTATTGTTGTTAATACGCAGTATTCAGGATAGCTACTTCGCTGCAGCGCACCATTGCAGGATAGTCAGCCACAAACGCACCGCGTTTTCAACATATCGGGCGGGCAGGTCAGAGGCGCTCGATCGTAATATCTCCGAGCGCTTCGGCGCTGCGCACCACGTGTTCATGGTGGGTAAACAGGACCACCTGAGTGTGTGCGCTGAAATCCTTCAGACAGGCCAGCGCCGCCCGTGTGCGCTCATCATCAAATTCAATCAGGATGTCATCGACGATAAACGGCACCGCGCCGTTCTCCGCGATATAACGTTCCAGCGACGCCAGACGCAGGGCCAGATAGAGTTGATCGCGGGTGCCGCTGCTCATGCCGCCGACCCGCACCGGCTCCTGCCGCGCTTCATCGCCGGCCCGGTAGGCCGCCAACACCACCTGCTTTCCGTCAGCGTCCGCATCCAGCGCACAGAATGCGCCGCCGGTCAGTTGTGCGAACAAGGCCGAGGCCTTGGCCAGCAGCGGCCCCTGATGCTCCTGCCGGAAGCGCTCGGTTTCGTTGGCCAGAATGGTCGCGGCCAGTTTCAGTTGCAGATAGTGCGCGGCATGCTCACGGGCGCGCTCGCGCAAGGCACTCACCTCGACGGCCAGCAACGCCGCCTCATCGCCGCCGCGCAGCTCATTGAGCTTGTCGCTGGCCTCACCCAGACGCTGCGCCGCGTTTTCATTGGCCGGTTGCAGTTCCTGGTCGATCTGCAGCCGCAGCCGGCTCAGTTCCTCGTTCAGCGCCTCACTGGAGATATCGGCGAGTGCGGCACTCAGATCCGCAATACTGCTCCCCTGCCCCAGGGATTCGATTTGTGCTTCAACCCCGGCCAGCTGCGACAGCAACACCTGCTTTTGCCGCGCGGCGCTGATCACAGCGGCTATGCCATCGACCTCATCACAAGCCGCCTCACGCATCAGTTCAGCCAGTCTCACCTCCAGCTCGCGCCGGCGCGCCTGTCCGTCGCTGATTTTCTCCGTGAGCTGCGCACGCCGGACCTGACGTTGGCTATAGTCTTCGTGACGGCGCTGATAGTCGCGTAACCGCCCGTGCACCAGAGCGACCCGCTGCGCGGCCGATTCCGGCGTATCCGCTGACTCCAGCAACGGCGCCAGTTCGGCGGCACCGCTTTCGAACGCGCTGATGCGCGCCTGCAACTGCGCCTCGCGGCTGCGGATCTGCGCCAGACGCCGGCCCGCCTCAAGCGCGGTTTCCAGCCTCTGCAGCCAATCCCCGGCGTCGTCCGGTTCGGCCGGGCCTATGCCCGGGACGGCATCCTGCCAGGCTTGAAGTGTTTCCTGCTGATGCTGTTCCGCCTGGCTTAGCTGGCGCTGACGGGTGCGTTGCTGGCGTTCCAGCGTGGCATGCTGCTCTTCAAGCTTGCGTTGCGCCTCCAATGCGGTCTGGCACTCCCTGTGGGTGTCCTGACAACGTTGCAGCAAGGCCTGAAAGTCATGCCCGGCGTCGCTGACGCCGAAAGCCGCCAGCGCTTCGCGCATCAATGTGGTGAGTTGATCACGGCGGCTTTCAAGCTGATTCAAACGTTCACGGTCCTGCAACAACTGCGTTGCGCGGCGACGGATTTCATCCAGACTGCGCAGCCAGCCACGCATTTCCGTCGCACTGCCGGGCGTCACCCCGCAATCCAGCCAGAGCTTCTGCCACGCCTCACGGCAATCGGCCTGCGCTGCCTGCAGCCGGGATAGCGTCTCACGTGCCGCCTGCAGAGCGCTGTCCTGTTCGCTCACCGCGTCCTCTGCCAGCGCCAGCTGGCTGACCCAGTCAGCATTTTCACGCAGCGCGTCGGCCAGCTCATCGGCCTCAATCACCCGCCCCTCGTACTGATCCAGCGCTGCGGGCGGCGGCAGCGGGGACTCGCCGGCAATGCCGCGCCGGATCGAGCGCCAGTGCGCGTCGCGATCGCCGCGTCTTGCCTCAAGCGCTTCCGGCGGCGGCACCTTGCCGTCGGCTTTGAGTGCCCCATAGCGCGACTGCGCCTCATCCAGACTCTTTTGCAAGGCGGCGACTGTGTCTTCCTGCGCCTGCACGCGGTTGTCAGCCTGCAGTAGCGCGCCGGCAAGGTCTTCAAGACGCGCCTCGGTCGGGAAGGCACGGTTCAGCAAGGCCTCCACCCCGTCCTGCCAGCCACTCAGCGCATTGACATCCCGGCTCAGCTGCTGCTCGGCGACCCGCACCTGCACTGCCAGTGTGTCGCACTCATCGCTCAGGTGCTGCTCCGGCAGCACACGGGCCAGCGCCAGGCCCAGCGCGCCGTCGTCTTCGCCGGCCGCCCCCGTGTCCAAGGACGGCAACTGCGCCTGCTCGGTTTCCAGATTGCGGATTTCGTCGCGTAGCTGCTGGCAGGCCCGGTGTGCCTCGCTGACCTCACCGGCCACACGCAGCAGGCTTTGTTTGACATCCAGTGCGGCCTGCCAATCCGCCGGCTCCCCTTTGAGCTGCTCGCACAGATGTTGGTATTCGCTGTCATGGGCGCGCAGCTCCGGCTGCAGGGCGGCCAGATCTGCGACCGCGTCGCGGTAACTGCCGAGCTCACCTTTGAGCTGCTCGATGCGTTCTGCGGCCTGCAGCAAGGGCGCGTTTTCATCGACCTGCGGCATGCTTTCATCAAGCTCCTGCAGGCTTTTGTGCCAATCCTCGAGCCGGGCCCTGATGCTGGCCAGATCTTCGCGCACCTGATTGTGGCGGGCGGCAAAATCCTCATCCAATAAGGGCACGTCCTGATAATCGCCGAGCTCGGCGCTGAGACGTCCGTGACTGGCCAGCAAGGGCTTCAGGGCCAGCTCATTCTGCAAACGCTGCAAACGGGTGGTGGCGCTGCTCATCGCTTCGCGGGTTTGCTGCAGCACGGCTTTGGCGCTGTCAAGCTCATCGCGCCGCGATTCAAACTCGGTGGTCGCCAGCTGCGCTGATTTCAGCTCGGCCACAGCTGTTTTATAGGCCGACAGCGCCTCGTTGAGCGCCTGCTTGTGCCCGCGCGGCTTGTAGATTTCAGCGGCCTGCTCACTCAGCGCGCGGCGGGTTTCAGCCAGATGACGGCTGCCTGAAGCGGCGGCAAACAGAACCCGGCCGACCTCGCCGTTTTCCTGCAGTATCGCCTCGCTGGAATTGCGCAGCTCCTCATGATTGATGCCGAACAGCGACTCAAACAACTCTCGCGAAGTGTGGGACAACCAACCGGCCATCTGCTCCGGCGGCACCACTGTTCCGTCGCTCAGGCGCAGATCGTCTTTATTCTTTTTCTGCCGTTCGAGACTGATACGCTGCCCGTCGGCCAGCACGATCTCGCCGCGCAGGCGCAAGCGACGATTGTCAAAGCGGAAATTATCCACCGTGCGTGACGGGATACCGTAAAAGAAGTCCCCCAGCGCGCGCAGCGCGGAGCTTTTACCGGCTTCATTGGCGCCGTACACCACAGTAAGCCGCTCGCCGGACAGTTCCAGGGTCTTGTCTTCAAACGGGCCGAAAGGCGCTAGTGACAGACGTTGTAATTTCATGCCTGCGCTCCCTTTCCGAGGCGGTTAAGAATCAGGGCCAGCGCATCATCGAGTAGTTTGTTTTTCTGCGCATCGGGCAGATTTTCCGGATGCGTCAGGTCCTGCTCGTCGTCGACGGCAATATCGCGCGGCAGTTTGAGCTCGGCGGCCACCCCGGCCAGCAAGCTGTCACGCTGCGCGCCGTCTTCGTGCAGACTTTGCACATAGGCGAGCAGACCGGCCGCCGCTTCATCACGTCCGGCGGTGCTCAGCGGCAGTTGTGTGGCCAGCTCGGCGCGCTGCAGCCAGACCGCCTCGCCACTGAGGCGGGCGCGCAGACTGGCTTCGAACTCTTCCCGCGCATCGACCAGCCAGGCATGCAAGTCGGTCGCGCCTTCCAGGCGCACACGGCAGGCCAGCAGGCGTCCGGCGGCCTCGTCCATGGCGGCAGTGACCGCCGTGATCACCGCCTCTTCGAGGACGTCGCGGTCGCTTATACCGCCGGCATCGACCGTCAATGCGGCCCAGCGCAGCACATCCAGAACCTCTTCACTGACATCGCTGATGCGGCCGTCGCGCACCGTCACCAGGGTGCAGCCCTTGGGGCCGGTTTCACGGATATGCCGGCCCTGAATATTGCCCGGATACACAATCCACGGATCGGTGCTGACGATTTCACGCTGGTGTACATGACCCAGCGCCCAGTAGTCGTAACCGATCCGGCGCAGGCCCTCGACCGTACAGGGCGCATAGGGCGCATGACCGGGCTTGCCGTCCAGGCTGGTATGCAACAGACCGATATTCAGATAGCCGGGCAGCGCTGTCGGGTAGTGTTCGGTCAGGTCATCGGTCACTTCGCGGCGTACAAAACCCTGCCCGTGCACCGCCACTTTGAGCCCCTCATAAAGCCGCGTTTCAGGCTTTCGGACGCTCAGGCTGCAGACATTGTCCGGCCAGGGCAGTCTTTTGGTCATCTGACTTTGCGCATCGTGGTTGCCGCTGATCAGACACACCTCGATACCGGCATCGCCGAGCCGTTTGAGCTGTTTGACCAGATAAAGGCCGGTGCTGAAGTCCTTCCAGTCGCCGTCGTAGATATCCCCGGCCAGCAGCACCAGACTGACCTCCCGTTCTATCGCGAGCTCAACCAATGCCTCGAAGGCCTGCCGGGTGGCCGAACGGATCGCCTCCACCGGCGCGCCCTCATAGCGCTCCAGTCCGTGCAGCGGGCTGTCCAGGTGCAAATCGGCTGCGTGTATAAAACGAAACTCCATAGCGATGTGTTCAAGCGGCTGATAACGCGCAGAATTCTAACACAGCCCTCCGGCAGGCTTTGCTTTGCCACCTGTGGCGGGTAGAATGCGCCGCTGTACCGGAACGGCCCCGTCAGGGTTAAAAGGGAACCGGGGTGCGCCGCAAGGCAAATCCCCGACTGCCCCCGCAACTGTAATCGGCGAGTTCAGCGCGACAATGCCACTGATCAAACGATCGGGAAGGCCGCGCTCAATGACGACCCGTAAGTCAGGAGACCTGCCGTTCCCGCGTCACACTCTGTCGGACGGGGGTTCTCCGGCAGGACGGTCCCACCCGTTTACTGACGCACCCGGCTGTAGCGCCGGCGCCGTCTGTGCGCCTGCCGCTGCAGCACCGATAGTCAACACTGCGTCAGGCGATGAATCCGATATCCAAAGCAAAAATTCTGCAGTCCTTGTCACTGGCCACCCTGCCGGTATACGCGGCAGTGGGCGCCGCCGAAACCCTGCAAACCATCGAAGTGACCGCCACCACCGGCACGGAATCCGGCGTGGTGCAGCAAACCGGTGATGTGGTGTTTGAAGAGCACACCGGCGTGGTCAGCCGCATCAGCCGTGATGAGCTCGATAACGATGCTGCCGGCCTGGCCGATGTGCTTGACCGGCAGACCGGCACCCAGACCCGCAGCAGCGGCGGCTTCGGCAGCTACAGCGAAGTCAGCCTGCGCGGCGCGGGCAGCGATCAGGTGCGTGTGTATCTGGACGGCCTGCCCCTGAGCGACGGCACCGGCGCGGTGAACCTGGCCGATATTGACGCGGCAAGCCTGGCCGGAGCGGATATTTACCGCGGCGCCACACCGCTGCAACTGGCCGGTGCCAGCTTCGGCGGCGCGGTGAATCTGCGCACCGCGGAAGGAAAAACACCGACCCGGCTGCATCTGGGCTACGGCGCACTCGACTCCTACAAGGCCGGGCTGCAAAGCAGCCTGAGCCACGGGCGCTTTTCCGGCCTGGTCAGCCTGAATGCCGCCGGCAGTGATAACGATTTCCGCTACACCGACGACAACGGCACCCGCTATAACAGCGAGGACGACCGTACCGTCCGGCGCCACAACACCCAGGCGCACCAGCAAAGCCTCTTGCTCAAAGGCGCATACCGCACCGGCGACAACACACGTTTTGACAGCACCGTACAGGGCTTTCACAAAGAACAAGGCATAGCTGCGTGGAATAACAGCGCCGACAATCAGGCCAGCTTCGACACCAGCCACTGGCGCTGGCGTGGCCGCTATACCCGCGACGCGCTGGCCGGGGGACAGCTTAACAGCGCCTACGACCTCTACCTCAGCCGCAAAGACGAAGAATACGACGACCGCTTAAGCCAGGTCGGGCTGGGCTCTCAGTACGACCGCTACCGCACGACCATGGTCGGTGCGCAAAGCTATCTGGAATGGCTGGGCGATAACAGCACCAGCGCCCTGAAGCTGGACCTGCACCGCGAAAAATACCGGCGCCGCGATCTGCTGGAGGTCGACCCGACCGACCGCAGCCGTCGCAACAAAGCAAGCCTGGCATTGCAACATGCACACTGGTTCGCTGACGAGAAACTGCTGCTGACCCCGGCGCTGCGGGCAGTCTGGTACCGCGACCGCTACCGGCTCGAAGGCGAATCGAGCCGTCGCAGCGAGCAGTCCTTTAATCCGCAACTGGGCTTGCAATATACCTTCCCGGCGCGCTGGACGCTGAAAGCCAATATCGGCCGCTACAGCCGCGAGCCCGGCTATTACGAATTATTCGGCGACCGCGGCCTGTTTCTCGGCAATGCGGATTTGCTTGATGAAAGCGGCACCAACGCCGATATCGGTCTTAGCTACGTGCAACACCAGCCGTTTGCCGGCATCAGGGAGCTGCGCGCCGCTCTGACGGTATTCGACAACCGTATCGACGATATGATCGCGCGCACCTACGACGCGCGCGGCATCGGAAAGTCAGAGAATATCGGCAAAGCACGCCTGCGCGGAATTGAGTTTGAGAGCAGTCTCATCCAGGACAACGGCTGGCAATGGCGCCTGAATACCACCGTGCAGGATCCGGAAAACCGCTCGGCGATCAGTGCCTACACAGGCAAAACCCTGCCCGGGCGCGAAACCCTCGCCGCCAGTGCGTCTGTGTCCGTGCCGCTGGCCCGACACCGTCTCAGCATCAGCGCCGACTATCGCAGCAAACGCTATTACGACACGCCCAATTTGCTCGAAGCGCCTTCCCGCACCTTATGGAATATGCAATACAGGCACAGTATTAACAAACGCTGGCAGGCCGCATTGGCGGTGAGCAATCTCAGCGATGAAAAACACGAAGATTTTAACGGCTTTCCCAAGCCCGGTCGGCTTTGGACTGTCTCCCTGACGTACACCCCTGACCCGTAGGAAATACAGCATGAAAACACCAACTCTGACCCGACGGCATTACCTGAGCGCTGTTCTGATCGGCAGCACAATCCTGCTCAGCGCGTGCAGTGATGACGACAATAATGATGACGATGTGCTGAGCGGCAGCGACAGCGATACGGCTGATCTGGCATTTATCAGCGGCGTTGCCAGTGACTATAGCTCAGGCAGCATTTCCATGCTCGAGACCGATACACTGACACTGAGCGAAAACATCGTCGCCACCGGCTCGGATATCGCGGTCAAAGCCTACGGCGATCACTACTATCTGATTGAACGCCTCGGTACGGACGCGATCACCAAATTCGCCGTCGATGCGCCGACCACACCGGTCTGGAACTACTCGGTACGTGACGACAGCGATCTGAATGCGCCGAACCCTTATGACATTGTATTTGCCGGCGAGGACAAAGCCTATGTCGTACGTTACAGCAGTGACACCGCATGGGTCATCAACCCCTCTGCCGAAAGTGAAGCGCAGTTCAAAACCGGTGAGCTGGACCTCTCGGCCTATAACCCGGGCGATAACACGGTCGAGATGAACCGCGGGCTGATTGTCGGCGACAAGTTGTTTATCAGCATGCAACGTTATGAAGACGCCGATTACAGCACCATCGCCGACGCCTATGTGGCGGTATTCGATATCAACGACGACAGCGAAATCGACACCGGCACCGACGACACGTTCAAAGGCATCAAACTGCCGGTGCTGAACCCGGACAGCATGGTTTACAACGAGGACGACGGCCTGATTTACGTACAGGGTTTCGGCACCTGGGCGATGGATTATCAGGGAGGTATCGCCACGATCGACCCCGACACCTACAGCGTTGGAATGCTGATTGATGATGACAACGACGGTACGGCGACCTATGGCGGTCAGATCTCCAAAATGACCGTGACCGATGGCAGCGACGGCTATTTTGTCTCCTATGCCGGCTGGGGTGACACCTCGCTTTATCACTTCAATACCGTGACCGGCGAAGCCAACGCGGTCGAAGGCTTCAGCAACACCGACATCCGTATGATCACCTCCCACGACGGTCAACTGTGGGTAAGCACCGCAGCCGCTGCCAGTGGTACTGCAAGCCTGTCGATTATCGACCCGGCAGACGATAGCGTGCTGAACACCGTCAGCACCGGCCTTAACCCGACAGGCATCGCGTTTACGGACCGTTAATGCAGCCTGTTGCCGGACAAGCGCGCCGCCTGTGGCGGCGCGGTCTTGTATTACTAAGCTGCTGGCTGTGCGCCGGCAGCGCGTTCGCCGGGACCGCGCCACAGCGCGTGGTCTCGATGAACCTCTGCACCGATCAATTACTGGTCCTGTTGGCCGATCCGGAGAAAATCCTTTCCGTCAGTTATCTCTCGGCCGAACAACACAGCTCCTACGTTGCCGACACCGTGCTCGGGCGCGGCTACCCGCTCAATCACAACCTGCCCGAAGAGATCATTCCCCTCAAACCCGATCTGGTGGTGACAGGCATGTATCTGCACCAGAGCGAAACCCGTCTGATGCGCGAAGCCGGCCTGCGCGTGGAGACGTTTCCGGTATTCAACCGGCTTGCTGATGTGAAAAGCAATATCCGCAAAATGGCGCAGCTGCTCGGCGAGAGCACACGCGGCGAAGAACTGATCGCCGCCATGGATGCGCGTCAGGCTGCACTGACGCAGGCACTGCCTGAAAGCGGCCCGCGTGCTGTGGCCTACCATGCACGCGGCTATACGCAGGGACGCAATACCCTGCTCGATGAACTGATGACGCTGGCCGGCTTTCACAATATCGCCCGCGATTTTGATATCGAGGGTTACGGCAGTATCGGGCTCGAAGCCCTGGCCGGTGCCCGTGCTGATGTCATGATCAGTTCGGAATACGCCCCGGGCACACGCTCGGCAGGCCAGTATTTTTTACAACACCCGGTACTCAAGCGGCTTTTCCCGGAACAAAAGCAACGTATCGAACTGCAAACCCGTAACCTGATCTGCGGCGGCCCGATGAATCTCGACGCCTTGCAGACGCTGATAGAGTACCGCCATGCTTTGGCAGACTGACACACGCGCACAACGACGCCTGCTGATCATCGGCGCACTGATCGTCGCCGTTCTGTTTCTGATTTCGCTGTTTATGCGCAGCGGCACCCTGGCGCTGGCACAAATCGCCCTGCAAGGCGACGCCGGTCTGCGCGCCCTGATTTTCGAGCAGATCCGCCTGCCGCGCGCACTGATCGCATTATTCGTCGGTGCCACACTGGGCATTTGCGGCGCCGCCATGCAAAGCCTGTTGCGCAATCCGCTTGCCACGCCGGGGCTGGTCGGCAGCTCCAGTGGCGCAGCGCTGGGGGCGGTGCTGTTGTTTTATCTCGGCAATGGCACAGTCAGCTGGCTGGCCATGCCGCTGGCCGGCACCTTCGGCTCACTGCTGGCCATGGCGTTTGTTTACGCGCTGGCAGGCCGCGACAGCTCCATCACCACGCTGATTCTGGCCGGAGTGGCAGTCAATGCGGTGGCCACCAGTATGCTTTCCTTGATACTGAACCTCGCGCCCAGCCCTTACGCGGTGCAGGAAGTGGTGCTCTGGTTGCTCGGCTCGGTGGCCAATAAAAGCCTGAATGACTTTTATCTGATGCTGGTGCCCATGACGCTGGGCTGGTTGCTATTACGCGGTTGCGGCCGTTCGCTGAATGCACTGACGCTCGGCGAAGACACCGCCCATACCATGGGCGTGAATATCAACCGCCTGCGCTGGCGTATCTTTCTGGCCATTTCCCTGGCCATAGGGGCGGCGGTCAGCACTACCGGCATGATTGGCTTTGTTGGTCTGGTGGTGCCGCACTTGCTACGTCCGCTGGTCGGCTATGAACCGGCGCGGTTGCTGCCGCTGAGTGCGCTGGGCGGTGCGGCCATGCTGCTGGCCGCCGATATTGTCGTTCGCCTGTTTCCTGCCAGTGTGGACATTAAAATCGGCGTTATCACCTCGATTGTCGGCGCGCCGTTTTTTCTCTGGCTGATTATCCGTACCCGACGGGCCCATCTATGAAACAACTGACAATCGACAAGCTGACCTTTTTGCGCGGGCAGTGCCCGGTGGTCGATAACGCCAGCCTGAGCGTCACCGGCGGTGAGTTGGTCGGCCTGATCGGGCCCAACGGCGCCGGCAAAACCACCCTGCTCAAATCCCTTGCCGGGCTGCTCAAACCGGCCGCGGGCGATATGCGACTGGACGGGCGCGCACTCAGTGAACTCAGCGATGAAAGCCGGGCGCGGCAAATCGCCTATCTGGCGCAGGAGCGTACCGCACACTGGCCGATCAGCGTGGAGCGGATTGTCGCACTGGGCCGGTTCCCGCATCTGGCCCCCTGGCAGCAACCCGGCGAAGCCGACCTTGCCGCCATAGAGCAGGCCATGCGCGAAACCGATGTACTGCAACACCGCACCCGGCAGATCACGCATCTGTCCGGTGGTGAGCAAATGCGCGTGCTGCTGGCCCGTGCCCTGGCCGTGCGTGCGCCGCTGATGCTGGTCGACGAACCGGTCGCCGCCCTTGATCCGGCCCACGCCATTGCGGTGATGCAAACCCTGCGGCGCAATGCCGAAGCCGGAAATGCGGTGATCGCCGTACTGCATGACCTGACCCTGGCCGCGCGTTTCTGCCACCGACTGGCATTGATGCACCGCGGGCGCATCGTCGCCAGCGGCAGCGCGGCCTCGGTGTTGAGTGCGGCGAATCTGCGCGAAGTTTACGGCATTGGCTTATGGGACCCGGATCAGGGCGAAATGCCGGTAATTCCCTGGCAACTGAGCACAAGCTGATTGCGCTGGCTATAATCGCAGCCTGATCAATGTAATCGAGCTGATTATGGCCAATTTTGCCACCCATATTTCAGTCGCGGCCGTCGGCGCCGGACTGTTTGCCACTGCCGCGCTGAAGCTCGGGCAGGTCGACGAACCCGGCGCGGTGGTGCTGACCCTGCTCGGCACGCTCGGCGGCATCCTGCCCGATATTGACCTTAAATACTCCTACCCGAGCCGGATTATTTTTTCAGTATTCGGCATGATGGCCGCCTTTGCCTCGGTGTTCGCATTGCGCGAACAATTCTCGATCATCGAATTATGGATGACCGCAACGCTGGTCTTTTTACTGGTGCGCTATCCGCTGTGGGCGATCTTCCATAAGTTCGCCGAACACCGTGGCGCGATTCATTCGGTGGCCATGGCGCTGCTGGTCTGGCTGGGCTGCACCTCGCTGGCTTTTCACGCATTCGGGCAGTCCCCCGGCATGGCCTGGCTTAGCGGCAGTTTTGCCGGCGGTGGTTTTCTTCTGCACCTGCTGCTCGACGAGCTCTATTCCGTGGATTTTATGAACAACTCACTGAAGCGTTCCTTCGGCTCGGCCATGAAGCTGATCGATACAGGCGCGCTCATACCCTCGGCTTGTATTGTATTGCTGGCAGGCCTGTTCTGGCTCACCACACCGCCGGCCGATGCTTTGCTGTGGTTCGGCACCAGCGAGTTCAGTGACGCGCTCAAAAACGTGTTACTGCCACAGGGCGGTTGGTTCGGCACTCAGGTGCAATAAAAAAGGCGCCCCGCTGCTGGGACGCCTTTCACAGAGTTCCGGATAAGGCTTCAGCCTAAATCCACCGGCTCACGCTGTGCCTGCCACAGCACTTCCGATCCGCGCTCATGGCGGGCCAGCAATCGCGCCATCACAAACAATAAATCCGATAAGCGGTTCAGATAAGCACGCGCCTGCGGACCGACCTCTTCTTCGCGGGCCAGCGTCACCACCCGCCGTTCCGCACGCCGGCAAACCGTGCGCGCCACATGGCAGATCGCTGCCGCACGGCCGCCGCCGGGCAGAATAAAGTCTTCCAGTGCCGGCAGCTCCTGATTGAGCTTGTCCAGCACATTTTCCAACCAACTTACCTGCTCTTCGGCAATAAATTCGTGGCCCGGCATACACAGCTCGCCACCGAGGTCGAATAGCCTGTGTTGTATTTCGTGCAGAATCCGGCCATGCAACTCCGGCACACCCTGCGCGATCAACAGACCGATCTGGCTGTTCAGCTCGTCAACCGTACCGATCGCCTCTATGCGTGCACCATCCTTATCGACCCGGCCTTTTACGCCAAGCCCGGTGGTACCGTCATCACCGGTACGTGTGTAGATCTTCGAAAGCCGCTTACCCATAAGTTAATCAATCTCCCCACCGATACGCACCACCGTATGTCCGGTTACATTGCCTTTTATATAAGCGTCAAACGCGGTCGGTAAGGCGTCAAACGCGATCGTGTCCGTGATGATGGTATCAAGATGCCGCGGTTTGAGGTCCGCGCCGATGCGGGCCCACAAGGCCCGTCGCTTCTCCGGTGTCACAAAGACCGAGTTAATACCCAGCAGATTCACACCGCGCAGAATAAAGGGCATGACGGTGGTTTCCAACACAGCCCCGCCGGCCAGGCCGATAGCGCCGATATTGCCGTTGGGCTGCAGTGTGCGGGTCAGCCAGGCCAGTGTCTCGCCGCCCACATTGTCGATCGCCCCGGCCCACAGGGCTTTTTCCAGCGGGCGGTGACCAAAATCCTGCTCCTGACGCAGCACCAGCTCACTTGCGCCGAGGCGTTTAAGATAGTCCGCCTGTTGTGCTTTACCGGTAAAGGCGGCGACCTCATAGCCCAGCCCCGCCAACATATCGATGGCCAGACTGCCGACACCGCCGGTGGCACCGGTGACAATAACCGGGCCGTTTTCCGGGCGCTGACCATTGAGCTCCATGCGGTCGATGGCCAGTGCAGCGGTAAAACCGGCCGTGCCTATCCCCATCGCCTCCGACAAGCTCAGCGAATCCGGCAGCGGCACCACGGAATCGGCCTTGACGCGTGCATATTCCGCGTAACCGCCGTCTTCCGTCTCGGACAGATTGGCGCCTGCCACCAGCACGCGATCGCCGGGTTTAAATGCCGGGTCTGCCGAAGACACCACCACGCCGGACAGGTCGATCCCGCCCACCAGCGGGAAACGCCGCAGTATGGCGCCTTGCCCGGTGGCAGCCAGTGCATCCTTGTAGTTGATGCCCGAGTAGGCAACTTTGATGACGACTTCACCTGCGCTCAGGTCGTCCAGACCCAGTGTTTCATAGACGGCGCGCACGCCTTTCCCTTCCTGATGAATACGGAATGCTTTGAATGTGTTCACGGGTATTTCCTCCTCTGCAGCCGCAGTTTGCCCTGCCGGTGTACGGACCTGCATTAAAGGAATTGACGGGGACGGGGCGACGGCAGTTACGTTAGTATTATGGGGCGAACTTGATCCGAACATAACACAGGTGCTGACAATGACGGAAGATACCCTCTTCGCCAAAATCGTACGCAAAGAAATCCCCGCCGATATCCTTTATCAGGATGAGCTGGTTACCGCTTTCCGTGACATCTCACCGAAAGCGCCGACCCATGTGCTGATCGTGCCGAACAAAATCATTCCCACCGTCGATGACGTCAGCGCAGAAGACGAAGCGGCACTGGGCCGGCTTTTCACCGTAGCGGCGCAAATCGCCCGTGACGAGGGAATCGCCGAAGACGGCTACCGTCTGCTGGTTAACTGCCGGGACCACGGCGGTCAGGAGGTCTATCACCTGCATATGCACCTGATCGGTGGCCGGCCGCTGGGCATTATGGCGCCCGAACGGCGCGGCTGAGACAGCGCGGCGGAGCCGGCCGGGCTGCGTGCCGGCTCCATTACAGGCTGACAATCCCTCTGAATTTGTTCAATTTTTTTCGCGGCGCAGTCGATATCAGGCTAAGCTTAAAGCCAAGCGGCCCCGACTACCGCAGGAACAAACCAATGAAATTCACACGCGCACTGACCTTTGCCACCGCCTCCCTGATCAGTATGGGAAGCCAGGCACAGCTTCTCACCAACCCGGCAGCCGTCGCCTCGCCCGGCAACACCGCCTACGGCGTCTGGCTCGGTTCAGAAACCACGGACTACGAACTGGAACGTTCCGGTGAAAGCGGCGATATCAACCGCAGCATGCTGGCCGGCAGTATTGAGTACGGCGCTCACGAACTGGTCACTATCTATGGTTCCGCGGCCTATGTGTTTGACGTGGAAAACGGCAACGGCCATCAGTTCCAGCTCGGCGCTAAAGGCCCGCTGCGTTTTATACAGATGGAGGGCGTGCACTTTAACTGGTATTCCGCGCTCTCTATCCACAACGAATCCCTCGGCGAAGATGAAGACAGCGGCATCACCGATATCGACAATGTGCTGTCCGAATGGCTGATCGGCGCGGTCGCGGTCAAGCCGGTCTCCGACAATCTGAGCCTCTATGCCGGTCTGGAGCTGGTACCCTATTCCCTCGGCGAAGCAACCTTCGCCACCGATTACCTCGACGACTATAAAACCGACTTCGAACGCGACAGCATCGTCGGTTTGCGCGCCGGGGTCATCTGGAATGATGTGGAATTTCACCTCGGCCTCGGCCACGAAACCAGTGTTCTGGCCGGTGTCCGTTTGCCCTTCGGCGGCTACGACTACAATCTGCCGCAACTGCCGACCCGTGCAGAACCGGCTGCGGTTAGCGTACCGGCAAGCCCGGCAAGCGATGAGGCCACGGTCATCGAAGCCGAGCCGGACGTACAGGAGATCGATTTCGACCCTTACGCCAATCAGACCAGCAGCATGCCGCAGCCCGGCACGCGCGAAAGTCTGCGTCTGGTGCAGCAGAAACTGAATTTCCGCGGCTATCAGGCCGGTGTGGCCGACGGCCTGATGGGCAAGCGCACCCGCGCTGCACTGATCGCCTTCCAGCGTGACCAGAATCTGCCACAAACCGGTCAGGCCGACAGCGCCACCCTACGCGCGCTGGGCATGTAAGCCCGGCCGGACCATCTCCCAAAACGCCGGCCATCAGGCCGGCGTTACCGTCTCTCCTGTCTCAAAATTCAATCGAGAATCATTCGTATTGCGTATTGCGTTACGGTTTCTTATGATAGGCGCCTGACTTCACCCTAAGGAAGCGCCATGGCGGAATATCTCAAGCCTGCAATTGACCTGCTGCTCGTCGGCGGCCCGGTCGTCTGGCTACTCATTGCAATGTCAGTCCTGCTGGCCTCACTCGCCCTTCTCAAGCTGCTGCAATTTGCCCGTCAGGGCCTGCTTTCAGGTAAAAGCCGCAAACTCGCAGATCAGTTGCTCGATCGCCCCGTCAGCGAGCTCGATACCCGCCGCAGCCCCCGGGGCGAACTGGCCGCGCAGGTACTCAGAGCACGCCAGCTCGCACAAGACAGCGCGCTTGATGACACGGCGCTGACCGATGAACTCTCACGCCGCGCCAACGCCGCCATTCACGCCTTACGCAGCCATCTGCGCAGCATTGAGCTGATCGCCTCGCTGTCGCCGCTGATCGGTCTGTTCGGTACCGTGCTGGGCATGATCCAATCCTTCCGCGCCATGGAAGCGGCCGGCCGTCAGGTCGATCCCTCTGTGTTATCGGGCGGTATCTGGGTGGCGCTGCTGACCACCGCGGTCGGTCTGATGGTCGCCATCCCCGCCAGCGTGATCCACAACTGGCTGGAACGGCGTATTGATCTGTTCACCCACGATCTGCAAGACCTGCTCGGACGCCTGCTGACAGCCCGCCGCGCTGGCGGCGCTTCGGCGGCAGAACACAGCGCCGAACCGGTGCATCTGGTCCGTAAAGACGCCGCGCCGTGCTGACACTTCAGAGCAACCGTCAATTCCTGCGTCTGCCGCTGACACCGCTGATTGATGTGGTGTTTATACTGCTGCTGTTTTTCATGCTCTCGTCGACCTTTGTTCAACAACGTCAGCTGAGTATGGAAGCCGCCACCCCGGCCGCCGGCGGCAGTAGCACAAACACAGAGCCGCCGGTGTCCTTGCTGGTCGGCAGCGGGCAACGCTGGCAAACCGGCAAGCGCAGCTACGGCCCCGGTGACGCGGAGCGCGCCGCCCTGCTGCAGAACTGGAAAGACCAGCAAAGCCGGATCCGGGTGACCGCGATTGACGGGGCCACGGTGCAGGACCTGGTCTCCACGCTCGACGCCCTGGCCGGGGCCGGCATCACCCAATTCAGCCTGACCGAATCACGGCCCTGAGCCGCTTTTTTCATGCTTAAGCTAACTCACACACGCCACCGGGCTGCAGGTGAAGACAACCTGATCCCGATGATCAATATCATCTTTCTGCTGCTGATCTTTTTTATGGTCGCCGGCCAGATCATGATCAACGCCAATGTTCAGCTGCCGGCCTCGCTGTCGGACAGCCCGGTCAGTGACAGCAGTCTCATGCTGGTCCTGCAAGCCGATGGCACATTATTACTGGAAGGCGAAAGCCTGCCGGTCGGGCAACTGGCCGCGGCATTGCAGGAAGCCGGGGCCGGGGCTGATAGCCCGGTGGTCGCCCATGTGGATGCGGCCCTGCCGGCGCAGGCACTGGACCCGCTGATGGTCGCAGTGCGCGAGGCCGGGATCGGCCGGCTGACCTTAGTCACCGAGCAAGCGCAATGAAGGCCGGGAAATTCGACTGGCTGCTGGCGCTCGGGCTGGCATTGGCAATACATGTGGGCGGGGTGCTCGCCTGGGTCTGGCAACGGCCTTTAAGCGAAGGGGCCCAGGCAGCCGGAGAAGGCGGGCTGCAGGTGAATGTGGGGCTTGCCGGGAGCTATGCCGAGCAGCTGGCACAGGCAGAAGCCACTGGCTCGCCGGAACAGGCTGAGGCTGAGGCTGAGGCTGAGGCTGAACCCGAGCCCGAACCTGAGCCTGAGCCCGAACCTGAGCCTGAGCCCGAACCTGAGCCTGAGCCCGAACCTGAGCCTGACGCGGAAGCGGAGGGTGAGCAGGAAGGTGAGGGCGGGGGGGG
>JAUOPI010000038.1 GCA_030546905.1 Granulosicoccaceae sp. 1_MG-2023
GCAGGCAACAGATTTACACATCATGTCTCCAGAAGAAGATATCGGCGGACCCGCAAGGTCCGCCTTTGTCTTTTCCGTGCGAAAACACGGTAACGGTAAGGTGTGAGCCATTTAACACTGTCGCCGGCTGCGCTAGAATCACCTCTCTGCTTGAGTGTCTGACCGGTACGGGTATGCTCAACTCCCCAGAACAAGCTTCACTGCAATCATCGCAACCTGATAGTGCCCTGCATTACGCATGGTGCGACGGGAATGCGCGCGCCTTCGATACGCTTTACGCGCGTTACCGGGATCGCTTGTATGCGTATTTCCTGCATAACGCCAATGACCGGGTGCAGGCGCGGGAGATGTTCTTCGATACCTGGGTCGCGCTTATTGATGACCGCGACAACCTGCCGCACGATGAACCGGTCGCGTTCTGGATTTACCGCCACGCCTATCAACGTCTGCGCGAGCACAACCGTCTGGTCGAGGTGCGTATCAATCAGGCCGGCAGGGAGGGGCAAGCTGCGCCGACAGTGATTGCCCCGCAACTGAGTTTGCAGGAATTGTCCGCTTTCGGGCAGGACCGCAAGCGTTTTGCCCGTGCCCTGATCCGTCTGACCCCGTCGCATCGCAGTCTGTTGCTGATGCGTCTTGAGTGGCAGCTCGATCCGGATGCCATGAAGGCCATCTGCGGCGATATCAGCGCCGGAATGCGCAGTCGTTTGCGTTATATCGCCAATCGTTTCCGCTATCACCTGCGGATGACGGCATCACGATGAACCGTCATCGCACCACGCGTCGTGAACTGAGCGACGCTGATCTGCAAAAACTCCATCGCCGTCTCGGCCCGGTCACCGCGCCCGTGGATCTGGATCGTCAGATTATGGCGTTGGCGCGCCGCTCGCTGGCCGGTGAACCGCTGAACGAACGTGTGCGTTCTGAGTACGACAGCGCGCGCTTTGCTGATCTGCGCCGTGGTATCAGCGTGGTCCTGGTGCTGCTGATTGTTGCCGGGCTTGGCTTTTTACTCAGCCGTCTGCTTGGCTAAACGCTTGAAAGCGGCGCCGCCGCCACTATTTTCTCTGTAGCGATCGATTACGGAGATTCCCATGAGCGATATACGACAGATCCCTTGTGCAGCATGTCAGGCGGTTAACCGCGTGCCCGCTGCGCGGCTGGGCGATAATCCGCGTTGCGGACGCTGTCAGGCGGCTTTGCTGCCCGCTGCGCCAATTGATGTGGACGAGGCGACCTTCCGCAAACTGATGAGCCGCAGCGATGTGCCGGTGGTGGCGGATTTTTGGGCGGCGTGGTGCGGGCCCTGCAAAATGATGGCGCCGGTGTTTGCGCAGACTGCCGCGGCCATGCAGGGGAAGGCGTTGTTTATCAAAGTCGATACCGAGCAGGCGCCGCAGGTGTCGGCCTCACTCGGTATCCGCAGTATTCCGACTCTGGCGGTCTTTAAGCGGGGGCAGGAGCTGGCGCGACAGGCCGGCGCGATGGATGCGACCGGCCTGCAGCGTTGGTTGAGTGGCGTGATCTGAGCGGCGGCCCGCGCAGGTCTTAGTCGAGTGTAAGCTGCGCGGTGCCGTAGTAGTACTCGCCGTTGTAGCTTACGCGCGTATAGGCCGGGCGCCAGTTCTGATCCGGCTGGTCTGCTTCAAACGCGATAACCCGCCAGTAGTAGGTGCCGCTGCCCAGTGAGGCGGACGGTACTTCAAGCTGAATTTCCGCCTCACCGTCGCTGCCGGTTTGCGTCTCGTCAGGGATATCGGTCTGCGTGTAGATGATGTTTTCAAATGCCGGTGTCGCGGCCACTTCCAGCTTATAGGCCAGAGCGTCACCCTGAAAATCATAGGACGGCGACCAGCTGAAGCGCACTGTGCCGTTGCTGTTGACGCTGTCCTTCAGGGCAAAGCTCATCGGCCAGCCCGGATCATTGACAAAGTTCTGGTAGTTTTCTTCGACACGGCCGGGCATGTCTTCGATATTGGCAAGCCATTCGACGACCCGTTCCTGATCATCACTGCCGTAAAGGTATTGCAGATCCGGCGCGCTCAGCAGATAGGGTTGGATCGTGTCCTGGTACTGGCTGATCAGGGCGCTGACGCGGTCCGGACTCAGGGCGCCGTTATAGAGTGATTCGACGCGCTCTTGCAGTGTCTCCATGGCGCCGGGTTGTTGCAGCCAGGTACGGATCAGGCGCGATTCCCACCATTTGGAGACCCCGTAGCTCATGCGCCGGCGCAGTTGTTCCTGGCCAGTGTAGTTGTCCGGATCGGCTTCGGTTTTAAAGGCGCTGTCGTAGTCCCACGGCAGCAGGTAGAAGTCGTCACTGCCGGTCGGGTTGAAAACATAGTAGTTCTCGTAAACGGTGTTGGCGTTGCCGAGCAGGATATTGGTTGCCAGCCAGCTGACCAGATTGTTTTCATTGAAGTGCTTTTCAAGCACTTCAGCCTTATCCGAGTCCGGATCGTTAAGCGCATCGAGCATCTCAATCAGCGCGCTGTGGTCGTCGCCGTTTTTGATTTCCAGATTCCGTTCAAACAAGTCCTCATCCACGGGTTCGCCGTCGCTGTCGATCTGCAGCCGGTCGGGGAGGCGGTCGAAGGTGAAGTTGACCGTTTTGTAGATCGCTGAAT
Organism: Granulosicoccaceae sp. 1_MG-2023; assembly: GCA_030546905.1. Taxonomy (GTDB): domain Bacteria; phylum Pseudomonadota; class Gammaproteobacteria; order Granulosicoccales; family Granulosicoccaceae; genus UBA7957. The sequence continues at coordinate 2,628 of JAUOPI010000038.1, forward strand.
CCGGGTCATAGCCGCGGTTGGCCAGATACTCATCGCCGACGTATTCAACGTGTGTGTAAACGCCGTAGTCGGTGGTCTGTCCGTTATCCTCGATTTTCAGGTGCACAAACTGCGTGCGCAGGCTGTTGAGGTGCTCGACACCGCGCATCAGGTCAAAAGACAGCTTGTTGCGGATGCGTTCAACGTCATAGGGGTGTTTGTTCAGCTGCAGGCGCCGTTCGTTGCGCCACAGGGGCAGGCCCTTATCCAGCTTGACCGCAAAGGACTTCTGATCGGCCTGACGGGAGGTATCGCCGCGCTGCTTCAGGATGGCGTTTGAGATGTTGGTGTCGTCGCTGTAATCGGCGCTGCTGAAATGCACGTCGATTTCCGGTTCGAATTCGTCGTTGCCGTCATTGTCGCTGAGGATATCGGCCAGTGAGCAGCCGCTGATATCTTCAGTGGTACAGGGGCCGGCTACGGTTGCGGTGCGCACCAGAACATCCAGCATGGTGACTTCATCGTAGCCGTCGGCGCTGTAGAACGCGCTGTTATCCTGCAGATCGTTGTCCAGAGCCGGCAAGCTGTTGTTGTCCGATTCGTCGGGTAGGACCGTGCTGCCGGATTGGTTGTCGGTGCTGTTGCTGTTGCTGCTGCCGTCACTGCCGGCGCAGGCGACGGATACCAGAGCGGCACCGAACAGGCTGGCGTAAGTGCGGAAGTGAGAGTTAAAGCGCGTCATAAGTATACCGTCCCTGTTTGCGGTTTATGGGCATGTGGGAGCGCAGTCTATCGGCATGTCAGAACTATGACGCTGATCTGCGTCTCAATTGCGCTGTGCCACGCGGTCACGGTGGCGGGCCGGCCGGGCGCTTATGTGTCGTCGCCGGGCAGGAGGCCGGCGTTAAGTGCCTGCAGACGTTGCAGATTGACGCCGAAATCCGAATAGCCCAGACGTGACGCGCTTCGCAGATCAAGGCGCTGGCCATCGTCTGCCAGACGCAGTTCCAGATCGTCGATAAAACCGAACACGCGGCTGCGGTATTCGGCATGCAGGTAGTGGTCGGTGCGTTGCACAATGCGCGCACGCCCGTCGCCGGCGATGCGCTCGCTCAGCTGCCGGAACAACCCGCCCGCTTGCGGTCCGGACAGGGGCGCGATTGCCGGCTGCGGGTCGGTGCTGCTGACGCAGTTGGGCGAGCCGGGACAAGCCTGCAGCGGACGCTGCGGGCCTGCCAGGGTGGCCGGCGGCGGGCTGAGCAGGACCACCGCCAGGCGCGCGCCCAGCCACAGCAGGAGCGGCAGCAGAACAAAGAGCGTGAGGGCTTTCACGCCGCCGGCCTCAGGGACACAGGCGGGTGGCGTGCCAGGCTTGTTGGGCGTCGCGGGCGTAGACGAAGCGGTCGTGCAGGCGGTTGGGGCGGCCCTGCCAGAACTCAATGGTTTCGGCGCGGACGCGGTAACCGCCCCAGGAAGGCGGGCAGGGCACATTGCCGTCGGGGAATTCCCGGTGCAGTTGCGCCACGCGGGCTTCGAGTTCGTCGCGTCCGGCAACCGGTTCTGATTGTTTGGAGGCGACCGCACTGAAACGGCTGTCGGTCGGGCGTTGATGAAAATAGTGCTCGGCTTCCTCACGGCTGACGTGGCTGACGCTGCCGTTGATACGTACCTGACGCTCCATATCCCGCCAGTAAAACAGCAGGCTGGCCACCGGATTACGGGTCAGATCACCACCTTTGGCACTGTCCATATTGGTGAAGAAAACAAAGCCGTTGCTGTCAAACGACTTCAGCAAAACAATGCGCGCACTGGGCAGGCCGTCTTCACTGACAGTCGCCAGTGTCATGGCGGTGGCATCGATAATCCCGGCATCGCGTGCTTCGCTGAGCCAACGGTCGAAGAGGGTGTGCGGATCGTCGCTCAGATCCGTGCGGCGCAGCGCCAGCCCGTCGTAGTCGCGACGTTCGTCATAGAGAATTTTGCTCATATTGCCTGTCCTTTATTGTTGTTCCTGCGCGGCGTCGTGCCGGGGCTGCAGTGACAGTGCCAGAACCACCCAGCCGGCCAGAAATAAGACGCCGCCGATCGGTGTCAGCACCGCCGCGCCGGTCTGCGCGGTAATCGCCATGTAATAGAGGCTGCCGCTGAAAAAGACAATACCGGCACTGAACAGACCGGCTGCCAGTGCCGCCCGCTGTGTCGTTGCGCCGCTGTGCAGGGCCAGCGCGCAGAGCAGAACCGCGAAGGTGTGAAATTGCTGGTAGTCGACGCCGGTGTGAAACCAGGCGAGTTGTTTTTCGCTCATGCCGGGCGCCAGGGCATGAGCGCCGAAGGCACCGATGGCCACCGCTGACAAACCCCACAGGCAGCCGGCCCGGAACCACCGCCGGGCACGATTTTGATTTGCTAAACTCATGCGCTGATATTATCACAGCCTGTGCGCTTAGCCGATGAAGGAGTCCCGATCATGCCGTCATTTGACGTTGTTTCAGAAGTTGATAAACACGAACTGCGCAATGCAGTCGATCAGGCCAACCGTGATATCGGCAACCGTTACGACTTTAAAGGCAGCGCCGCTTCGATCAGCCTGCGCGAGGATGTGCTGACCCTGACGGCGGACAGCGATTTTCAGCTGCGCCAGATGCAGCCGATCCTGTATCAGCGTATGGCTGCACGGAATATTGATATCGCCTGTCTGGATGAGGGGGAAGTCACACCGGCGGGCAAGGGCGTGCGCCAGATCACCCGTGTCAGACAGGGCATAGAGACGGATCTGGCGCGCCGGATGGTACGCAAAATCAAGGACTCACGTCTGAAAGTACAGGCTCAGATCCAGGGCGAGCAGCTGCGTGTCAGCGGTAAAAAGCGCGATGATCTGCAACAGGTTATCGCCTTGTTACGCTCGGCGGAGTTAGGCCTGCCCTTGCAATTCCAGAATTTTCGCGACTAATTCAAGGGCTTGCCGGCCCTCGGAGTGTGAATACCGGCACATTCCGTGGCACTTGGGCGGGTGTCTGTGATGCGTGACAAGTTTCTGACACGGGGCCTATGTAGAATGCATTGCATTGTCATAAGCAAAGCCCGGGCAGCCAAATCCTATGTCGCCATTATTCGCGCAAGAGGTACTCACACCGCCACGTTTGCATGCGTGTATTGGCGGGGCCGGATCTGATTATCTGCGCCGGCCCGCAGCCGGGCTTTGCCTGGGTGACCGCCGTCGTGCCGGGGACGTCTTAACCGGCGTCAAGCCCGGGCAGATCCTGCAGGGCCGCCTGCGATGAGCCGGCCGGTCGCGTTGCAACTGGACTTTCTGAGCGATGAGCTGGCCGCCCGGATTGCCTATTTTGTCTTACGCGAAGGGCGCAGCCACTACGCGCTCGGCGAGGGGCACAATCCCGCTGCGGTACTGGTGCTCGATTGCGATGCGCCGGAAAGCAAGGCGATTACCTCACGGGCACTGGCTCAGGGACGTGTCGTCTTGCTGTTGTCCTCGGTCTTGCGTACGGTCAAGGGCGCGGTGGTTGTCGGCAAGCCGCTTAGCGCGCAAAAGCTGATCCGCGCCGCAAAGCCGTTGCAGCTGTTGCTTTCCCCGCCTGCGCTGCGACCGACAGCCGGGGCCGGTATTCCTCTGCTGAAAGCGCACAAACCCGTGGCCGATACAGCAGCAAAGCGTGCTTCACGGCATATCAAGTTACACAACTATGTCCCCGTCCGGCCTGCCGCTTTAGCGACGGGCCGGGCCGCGGGTGAGGATCAGCGCTGGCAATTGTTGTGCGGTCCGGCCGGGGAGCCGGGCAAGAGGCCGGAATTTCGTTACTACCGTGCCGGTGACAGTCTGGCCGATTATCTGAAGCAGGCCGTGCGGGGCTGCGCGGATACGCTCAGCGAAGCGGCGGTGCTGCGTGCGGCCGGCTTGCACTTGTATATCGTCCCTGCCAGCGGGCTGGTGTTTGGTAATTTGTCGATGAAGACGCGGCGGGCACTGCAGATTGCAGTGACGGCCTTGAGCGCGGATCAGGTGACGACTGACTATGTGGCGACGCATTCACCGCAGACCATTGCGAGCGCCATCGGTACGCAAAAAGGTATCGTCTCGCAACTCGATTCGCTGTTGTGGCTGACCGCCTTGCTGGCGTCACAGGGGCGTCTGGCCGAAGGTACGGATCCGGACCGGCCTGTGCAATTGCGTTTTCAGCCTGATATGACAAGGCTGGAGTCCTTTCCCCATGCCGGCGCGTTGGCGACGCGTTGGCAGCAGGAGGCGCTGTCATTGCGGGATATGTTGGCGGACGCGGCTATACCGGCACGTTTTATTATCGCCTTTTACAATGCTGCGCAGAGTATTTCAGCCTTTGGCCAGGAGCCGCCGGCGCTGGCCGTGCTGCATGAAACGCTTGCGCCGGTTGATCCCCAGGCGTAAATGCTGAGAGCCGGTTGCCGTTCAGCGCGGTGGATTACGCTGGGCGAGCACGCTGATCAACGCCAGTAAACCCGAACCGGTCATCAACAGCAGGGAAACTGCGTTCAGTGCCGGGGTTGAGCCTTCGCGCAGGCGGTCAAACAGGGTAATCGTCAGTGGTGAATCCGAACTCACCAGCATCAGCGTGGTGTTGAAATTCTCAAAACTCATCAGAAAGGCGACGATTCCGCAGGCCAGCAGCGCCGGGCGCAGCCAGGGCAGGGTCACGGTCAGCAGCACGGCGAGATGCCCGGCACCAAGGTCGCGGGCCGCTTCTTCGAGCGAGCGGTCGATCTTGCGCAAGCGGGCTGTGACCACCAGTGTGGCGATGGTGGTAATAAAGGAAAACTGCCCGAGTATCACCAGCACCAGGCCCGGACGCAGCCAGTCCCATTCGAGCAGAAAACGATCTTCCAGCACATTGGCCAGACTGTTTGAGGCAATCAGGATTGATATGCCAAGAATGACACCGGGAATCACCAGCGGCAGCAGCATCAGCATAAAAAGGAATTCGCGGCCGCGGAAAACATGACGCTCGAAAAGAAAGGCGTTGGTGGTGGCCACGCTGAGCGACAGCACCGTAACCCAGAAAGCCACGAATAAGGACACACCGATACTTTCGAGCAAAGGCCCGTCGCGGAAGACCCCGGTGCGGCCATCCCCGGCGGCGGTAAACCAGTCCAGTGTGAAGCCTTGCCACGGCAGCGAGGCAAACAGCGAGTCGTTGAAGGCAAACACGCCGACCACCACCAAGGGGGCCAGCAGAAAAACAAAAAACAGCGCCACATAGGCCGTATACAGCGCGGCAGAGGCGGATGAGCGCGGCAGCGAGGGAATCATCGGGCCAGGGTTCCGGAAAGCGTTTGCCCGCTCAGGCGCAGGCCGAGCCAGACAATCACCGAGGACAGGATCAGCAGGAGTACGCCGAAGGCTGAGCCGAGTTCCCAGTTAAAGCGGGTGATGAACTGGGTGTAGATCTGACCGGTAAACCAGAGGCTGTCCTTGCCGCCCAGCAGGGTCGGGGTCAGGTAGTTTCCGAGTGTCAGCATAAACACAATAATACAACCTGAGACAATACCCGGCATGGCGTGGGGAATCACCACAAATCGCAGTGTACTGAGTGAATTGCCGCCCAGATCATAGCTGGCTTCGACCAGCTCGTCGCTGAGGCTGTCGAGTGCGGTCACCAGAGGCACGACCATAAACAGCAGCGCGTTGTAGACCAGGCCGAGAAGGATGGCCGCGTCGTTGTAGAGCATTTCCACAGGCCCGTCGACCAGTCCGCTCCACTGCAGTACACGGCTGACCACGCCGGTCTCGCGCAGCAGAATCATCCAGCCGTAGGTGCGCACCAACTCACTGACCCAAAACGGAATCAGACACAGCAGAAACAACAGGCTTTTGCTGCGTCCGCGGAGGATTTTGGCAATATACCAGGCCACCGGAAAGGCGATCAGCAGAGTCAGTGCCGTGGCCAGAATGGACATAAGCGCGGTGCGCAGAAAAGTCCGCCAGTACAGGGGCTCGGTAAAAAAGGCCTGAAAATTGGCCAGACTGAAGGCGTACTCGCGCGGCGCGACGCGCTCACGCAAGGCAATGCTGAGCATATCCAGATGCGGGATGAAGATCAGCAGGATCAGCCACAGGGCAAAAGGGGCCAGTAACAGCCAGAAAAACAGCTTCTGATGATCGCCGTGGTTCACGCCGCGTCTCCGCCAAAGCAGCTCGCCTGAGCGGCAGAAAAATACAAGCTCAGTACATCGCCGCGTTTGAGATGGCGGTACTGACCGGTTTGCGGCAGGGCTACACGAACCTCGTCCTCACCGGGCCCGCAAAGCAACAGCGCGCTGCTATTGGCGCCGTTAAACAGCAGGTTGGCAATCCTGCCCTCAAGGCGGTTGTCCGCGCCGCCGGCCGCTTCGCCTATGCCGATTGCCTCGGGGCGGACAAAGACGCTGACCGTCTCACCTTGTTGCGGTGTTTGCTTGCTGCTGCAAAGTAGCTGCAGGCCGTTGCCGGTGCTGACCTGAACGGTGTCGCCGTTGACTTGTGTCACAGTCCCGCGCCAGCGGTTGGCGTCGCCGACGAAACCGGCCACAAAGGCGCTCTCTGGTGAGTAATACAAGTCCGTTGGTGAACCGGTTTGCTCGAAACGACCGCGTTGCATAACCGCGATGCGGTCGGACATGACCAGCGCTTCGGACTGGTCATGGGTGATATAGATAAACGTGGTGCCGATGCGCTGTTGTAATTGCTTGAGTTCGACCTTCATATGCTCACGCAGTTTCAGGTCCAGGGCACCGAGCGGTTCGTCCAGCAACAGCAAGCGTGGCTCCAGTACCAGCGCGCGGGCGATGGCGACCCGTTGTTTTTGCCCGCCGGAGAGCTGATCGATGCGTTTGTCGCCGGCATCGGGCAGGTCCACGCTTTCCAGCGCAGTGCGAACCTTGGCGGCGATGGCGTGCCGGTCGGTGCCGCGGCGGCGCAGTCCGTAGGCGATGTTGTCGGCCACATTCATCATGGGAAACAGCGCCAGGTGCTGGAACACCATATTGACCGGGCGTTTGTTCGGCGCCACGCCCAGCATGGACTCGCCGCGGATCAGGATGTCACCGCTGTCGGGCTGGTCGAAACCGGCCAGCATCCGCAGCAGGGTGGTTTTGCCGCAGCCGGAGGGGCCGAGAATCGAAAAGAACTCACCGCGGGCAATCGACAGGTCGATCTGATCGACGGCTGTGAAGTGGCCGAAGCGGCGTAGCAACTGACGTGTTTCGAGGTCGGGAGTCAGGTCTGACGACATACCATATTCCAAAACGGGAAAACCCGCTGCCGGGCCGGCAGCGGGTTGCCGACGCGGCCTATTTGGCGGCGTTGACGCGATCGAGCACCATGCCTTCGATTTGTTCAAGGCCGGCCGGCACGGTCGGGTACCACTTGATGTTGTCCAGCGCTTCGGCCGGGAAGCTGGTGCGGAACTGGGTTTTCAGTTGCGCATCGGCGAACTCGTCGGCGCCCTGAGAGGCGGTGAAGTTGCCCGCAGCGGCGGTGATTTTGGCGGCCACTTCCGGCTGCATCACGTAGTTGATCCACTTGTACGCGGCGTCGTCATTACGGCCCTTGCGCGGCAGGGTGAAGGTGTCGATCCAGCCCAGGGCGCCGGAGGCCGGGGCGACGAAGTTAATCATCGGATTTTCGCTGTTGAGCTTCCAGCCGCCGGTATCCCAGGCCATGGCCGCGGTGACTTCGCCGGAACGCACCAGATTGAGCAGTTCGTCACTGCCGCTCCAGTAGGTTTTGACGTTGCTCTTGCAGTCGATCAGTTTGTCTTCGACCTTGTCCATAATGGCCTTGTAGGCCTCGGTGTCATCGTAGGCGGCAAACGGGTCCAGGCCCATGGAGAAGGCGAAGCCGATCAGCGTCGGGCGCTTCAGGCGGTAGGAGACTTTACCGGCCAGTTCGGGCTTGCAAAGATCGGTGTAGTCTTTGACCTCGCCGGCTGACTCGTTGACGATCAGGCCGCTGGTGCCCCAGATATGCGGCACGCTATAAACCTCATCAGCGAAGGTGGTGTTGGACTTGGTCGCCTCGAGCATGGAGGGGATAAACAGGGCGGTGTCGATCTTCGACAGGTCCATCGGCTTGTAAATATCGTACAACTCCTGCGCGCCGGTCACGCGGTCCTGACTCGGTTGGGCCAGGTCAAAACCACCGCCGCCGGTGGCGCGCAGCTTGGAGATCATATCCTCGTTATTGGATTTGGTGACCTTAACGTCGATGCCGGTTTCTTTTTCGAAGGCTTCGACAACCTCGTCGGGCGCGTAGCCGCCCCAGGTCAGCAGCCGCAGTTCATCGGCGAGGATCTGTGAAGAGGCAAACAGCGCGGGTAAGGCGAGCAGGGTGGCTTTGATCGTGGTCGTTTTCATCATCAGCTTCCGGTGAGCCGCGGGGTGCGGCGTGTGAGTCAGTGTTGAATCCGCACGGAGCCTAGTCATCGGATATGACGTCTGTGTGACGCGGGGCCCTGATCAGCGTCGCAATCTTTCCGTTTGATGACAGGCCGTTACCTGACGTTACACCGAAGCGCCGCCGATGGCCAGTGCCTGAACGGCCATAGGCGGCGGCTTGTCCGGGTGTGCCGGCTCAGAAGGCGAAGTGCTCAGCGTCCAGTGACATCAGGCCGTCGGCGCCGGCGCGGATGGTTTCGGCCAGCGCGCGGGTGCGCGGCAGGATACGCTCGAAGTAGAACTGCGCAGTGCTGAGCTTGGCGCGGTAGAAGTCCGCCTCGTCGGTGCCGGCGTCCAGCGCCTGCTGTGCCTGTACTGCCATGCGTGCCCAAAACCAGGCCAGAGTCACATAGCCTGAATACATCAGGTAATCGACTGAGGCGGCACCGACTTCGTTGCGGTTTTTGCCGGCTTTCAGGCCCAGTTTCAGCGTCATGCCGGCCCATTCCTTATTGTGTTTGGCGAGCGTTTTTATCAGCGGCCCGACGGCTTTGTTACGCTTGTTTTCCTTGCAGAAACGGTGAATCTGTTTGGTGAACAGGCGCAGCGAACGGCCGCGTGTCATCAGCACCTTGCGTCCCAGCAGGTCGAGGGCTTGTATTTGTGTGGTGCCCTCGTAGAGCATGGAAATGCGGCAGTCGCGCACGTTCTGTTCCATGCCCCATTCGCTGATATAGCCGTGTCCGCCGTAAATCTGCATGGCGTGGTTGGCGCTCTCGAAGCCGCATTCGGTAAGAAAAGCCTTGGCGATCGGCGTCAGCAGGGCCAGCAGTTGCTCGGCTTCTTCACGCCCGGACTCATCAACCGCGCGCTGCGTGCGGTCGACCAGTTGCGCGCAGTAATAGATCAGTGCCCGGCCGCCTTCGGCAAAAGCTTTTTGCGTCAGCAGCATTTTGCGCACTTCCGGGTGCACGATAATCGGGTCGGCCGGTTTATCCGGTTCTGCGGCACCGCTCAGGGCGCGCATCTGCAGGCGCTCGCGTGCATAGCTCAGTGAATTCTGAAAACCCCATTCGGTATGGGCCAGACCTTGTAGTGCGGTGCCCAGACGTGCGGTATTCATGAAGGTGAACATGCAGTTCAGGCCCTTGTTGGGCGGACCGATCAGAAAGCCGGTGGCGCCGTCGAAGTTCATCACGCAGGTTGCATTACCGTGTATGCCCATTTTGTGTTCGATAGCGCCGCAGCTGACCGCGTTGCGCGGGCCGGCGTTGCCCGCGGCATCGGGCAGGAACTTTGGCACCACAAAAAGCGAAATACCGCGTGTGCCGGCCGGTGCATCCGGCAGGCGGGCCAGTACGATATGCACGATGTTTTCCGCCATATCGTGTTCGCCGGCGGAGATGAAAATCTTGCTGCCGGTGATGCGGTAGCTGCCATCGCCGTCGGGTTCGGCGCGGGTGCGTAACAGACCCAGGTCGGTACCGCAGTGGGATTCGGTCAGACACATGGTGCCGGTCCATTCGCCGCTGACCAGCTTGCTCAGATAGACCGCTTTCTGTTCCTCGGTGCCATGGGTTTCGAGGGTGTTCATGGCGCCGTGGCTGAGGCCCGGATACATGGCCCAGGACCAGTTGGCGCTGCCGATAATCTCGCTCATGATTATGCCGACCGATTCGGGCAGGCCTTGTCCGCCGTGTTCGGGTTTGTGCGAGAGGGAGGGCCAGCCGCCTTCCACGTATTGCGCATAGGCTTCGCGGAAACCGTCAGGGGTGGTGACTTCGCCGTCGGCGAAACGGCAGCCCTGGCTGTCACCGATGCGGTTCAGCGGGCTTAGTACGCGTTCGGCAAATTTGCTGCCTTCTTCGAGAATGGCTTCGATAGTATCGCTGCTGGCGTCTTCGCAACCGGGCAGGGAGTTGTAGTGTTCAGTCGCATTGAGCAGCTCGTTAAAGACGAAGCTGATTTCGCGTTGCGGGACTTTGTATTCGCCCATACTTGGCTTTCCGTAGGTTTGATTTGTCAGTGATCAGCGGGCGGCGGGCCGCCGCGTAATCCTCGTTATCAATCAGAGTGCCCGCCACTGCGGCGCTTTCCAATAACAAATCGGCTCAGCTTTACTGACATTTCCTCGAACTACGGCAGCCTGCCGGGTTTAGTTCTGCCCGGCGGTCTGAAAGTCATCGGCACCGCTTTCGTTCAGGGCCTGCCGGTAGGCCGGGCTGGCGCGGTATTGCCCCGGGGTCATGCCGGTCCAGCGCTTGAAGGAGCGGAAAAACGCCGAAGGTTCGTCAAAGCCCATCAGCTCGGCCACGTCGTTAATCGACAGCTGCGGTGAATTCATATAGCGGATGGCTGAGCGGCGCCGGCATTCGTCTTTGATTTTCTGGTAGGTCGTGCCTTCTTCGAGCAGGCGACGGCGCAGGGTCGAGACCGACATGTTCAGAGTTTGCGCGACTTTCTCCGCACTCGGCGGGGACAGGCTGAAATCGCGTCCGAGCAGGGCCACGACCTGGGCTTTGAGGCTGACGTCGTCGTCGACCATCACCAACAGCTGATAGGGGGCGGTTTTCAGAAAGCCGCGCAGGGTTTCTTCGGTTTGCACAATAGCGTAATCGAGATATCGGGCCGGGAACACAATGGCGTTATCGTGTTGGAGGAATTTGACCTCGGACTGGAAGCGGGCGCGGTTGCCCGGCAGCGCACGCGACTCGGGAAAGGTGAAATAGGCCGCTTTCAGTTCCACCCGTTCGCCAACCAGCCAGCTGATAAAGTGATGCCACATGGACAGCGAAATACAAATCCGCTCAGGTGCTTCGTTGTTGATCAGGGCTTGCAGTTCTGATTCGGTCAGACTGTCAATACCACCAAAGGACATTTTCGCGTAGCGGCCGCGTCGTTCCAGCTTGGGTTTGATCCGCGTGCCTTTGACGATTTCGTGAAAATCGCTGGCGCGCGCGATGGCGTGGCCGAGGCTGCGGCAGGAGATTATCGCGTGGCACATCATGCGGAAGGTGCCGTTGGGCACCTTACCGCCGCTGAGCATGCCGAAGTACTCATCCTGGGCCACGTACATGGCGCGCTGATAGAGCTGACCGAACTGTTCGGCGGGCAATTCCGTGCTGTTCTGAACATCCTCTTCACTCAGACCGACCTGAGCCAGCAGTTCATGGACATCAAACCCCTGGTCGCGGATGTGGTCGAGCAGGTGTTGCACGATATTGCGTGTAACGGTGACGTTTTTTTCCGTGGACAAGAGCTTATCCCTTAATAGGTATTCTGTTGCAAGCCTGAGCTAATTTGCCATTAAATCAGGTAAATTTCGAGTAGGGCGTTTGTGCTGACAGGATCGGAGTCAGGACAATTGTGCTATTGAAATTGAATTAAAATGTCATTGTCAGCGGGAGGTCAATTTCCCATGCTGAACTGTCAAACGGCAATCTATCGCCGTGGCAACACATAAAAATCGATGGCGCCGGAGTTTAAGCCCCGGCAGCTGTCACCTGAGGAGGAATCACAATCATGACCAAAACCAAACTACGGCCTGTCGCGGCCGCAATATCGTCGGTGTTATTACTGGCGGGGCTGCAACAGGCCCACGGCGCCGGGTTTGCCTTAATCGAAAACTCCGCTTCAGGCATGGGCACCGCATTTGCCGGTGCGTCTGCGGTGGGCGAAGATGCCAGCACGATCTTTTTCAATCCGGCCGGAATGACCCAGCTGAAGGGCCCCCAGCTTGTTTTTTCCGCGCATGTGATCGGCATTGAGGCCGATTACAAAGACAAAGGCTCCAGTCTTAATCCGGCATTTACCGGCGGTACAACCGTACCGGGTTCGCTGCAGGGCACGAATGATGACGGCGGCGGTGTCGGCGTGATCCCGAATCTGTTCTATGCCTATCCGGTCAATGAAGACCTGTATTTCGGTCTGGGGATCAGCGTGCCCTTTGGCATGGAAACCGAATATGAGGATGAGTGGGTCGGGCGTTACCACGCGCTTTATTCAGGTATAGAAACACTCAATGTGAACCCGTCTTTTGCCTACAGGCTCAATGACCGCTGGTCTATCGGCGGTGGTTTCAATGTACAGTATCTGAAAGCGGATCTGACGCAGGCGATCGATTCCACAGCGGTTTGTCTGCAATTGGTGCAGCAGGGCGCGATCGACATGGCGACCTGTGAAAACGCCGGTATGCCGGCTTCGACGCTGGCTTCAGGAACGGTCGATAGCAAAGCCGAGCTGAAAGCCGATGATATTTCCTACGGTTTTAATCTGGGTGTGACCTTTCAGGCGACCGAGCGCACCCGTATCGGTGCGGCTTACCGTTCGCGTGTGAACCATGATGCGGAAGGTGACGCGGATTTCACGCTGTACCCGGGCCTGGAAGCCATTCTGACACCGGTCAACCAGCAGCTGGCGCAGGCCGGTACAGCCTTGCTGGCCAACAGTGATGTGGGCGGTTCGATTTCCTTGCCGGATACCTTCTCGCTGTCTGTCGTGCATCAGGCAACGCCGAAACTGCAAGTGCTGGGTGATATTACCTGGACCGGCTGGAGCAGCTTCGATGAGCTGCGCATCGTATATGACAGCGGGCAGGCTGACAGTGTAACCGACGAAAGTTGGGAAGACGTGATGCGCTATTCTCTGGGTGTCGCCTATGCGCAGACGGACAGGCTCACACTGCGCGCCGGGCTTGCGTTTGACGAAGAAGCCATCCCCGATGATGAACACCGTACACCGCGTATTCCGGGCAACGACCGTTTCTGGATCACGCTCGGGGCCGGTTATAAGGTCAACCGCAATCTGACGCTGGATGTCGGTTACGCGCATCTGAGTATGAGCGATACCGATATGTCACATGACGACGGTAACGGTTACACCGTGACTGGCGAGTACAGCGGCGGCGCGAATATTCTCAGCGGCCAGCTGACCTGGAACTTCTGAGCAGGCCATGCGGGCGCGCCGGACATCAGGCCGGCGTGCCTCGTCTAAGTACAGGAGGACAGTAGCATGTGGCGAATAACCGCGTTATTGATGTTAGTGGTGCTGGCTGTGCCTGCCGGTGCCGCAGAGCATTTCCCGGCCAGTATGACGCCCGCCGGGCAGGTGTTGCAGTTACAGGGCAGTGGTGAGCGGACCAGGATGTTTATCAAACTCTACCGGGTCGGGTTGTATCTGGAGGAAGCCTCTGCCGATGCCGCAGAGATTCTTGGCGCTGAGCGGCCGATGAATATGCGGCTGCGGGTGGAGTCGGGCATGATCACGGCTGAGAAGATGCAAAAAGCCACCCGTGAAGGCTTTGAAAAATCCACCTCGGGCAAGACGGCCGCGCTGGAAAATGAGATCGCCCGCTTTATGGCGGTTTATCAGAGCGGTGTTGAGGAAGGTGATGTGTACGATTTCAATTATGTTCCGGGTAAGGGGACACAGTTGATCAAGAACGGCGAGACGCAGGACGTCATCGCCGGGCCGGCGTTTAAGAAAGCGCTTTACGGCATTTGGTTGGGTAAACAACCGGCTCAGAAGAAGCTGAAAAAAGCCCTGCTGGGCGGTTAGCGCCGCCCGCGTAAAGACCGCGTCCGAATCCCGCGGGCGCGGTCTTGTATTCCTGTTCAGTCGTCCGCGTTAAGAAATCCGCCGGTCTGATGGGCCCAGAGATTGGCGTAAATCCCGTTTTTTTCCAGCAATTGCGCGTGCGTGCCCTGCTCGACGATACGGCCCTGATCCATCACAATCAGCCGGTCCATGGCGGCGATGGTCGACAGGCGGTGGGCAATGGCGATCACGGTTTTGCCTTCCATAAGCTCATCCAGGCTTTGCTGAATTGCCGCTTCCACTTCCGAATCCAGCGCTGAGGTGGCTTCGTCGAGTACCAGTATGGGGGCGTCCTTGAGCAGCACGCGCGCGATGGCTATGCGCTGACGCTGGCCGCCGGAGAGTTTGACGCCGCGGTCACCGACCAGCGCGTCCAGGCCGCGGCGCCCCTGCTTATCGTCGAGTTGATCGATAAAGCTGTCGACTTCGGCGCGTTTGAGCGCCTGTGTCAGTTCGGCCTCGCTTGCTCCGGGGCGGCCATAAACCACGTTCTCGCGGATACTGCGGTGTAGCAGGGAGGTGTCCTGGGAGACCATACCGATTTGCGCGCGCAGGCTGTCCTGAGTGCAGTGGCGGATATCCTGACCGTCAATCAGGATACGTCCTGACTCCGGATCGTAAAAGCGCAGCAGCAGATTGACCAGCGTGCTTTTACCGGCGCCCGAGCGACCGACCAGACCGATCTTCTCGCCGGCTTTCAGGTTCAGGTTGAGCTCCTTGAGCACGGCCGTGTCTTTGCCATAGGCAAAGCTCACATTCTCAAAACAGATCTCGCCGCGCGTGACTTCCAGTGTGCCGGCCTCAGGGTCGTCCTTTACCGCCACCGGCTGCGTCAGTGTAGCCATGCCGTCGGCAACCGCGCCGATGTTTTCAAACAGTGAGGAAACCTCCCACATTATCCATTGCGCCATGCCGTTCAAACGCAGCGTCAGTCCGGTTGCCACCGCAATCGCGCCCATGCTGATGGCCTGCAGGTTCCAGAGATAAATAGACAAGCCTGTTACCGATGCGACGAGCAGATAGTTGCCGATCTGAACCGTTGAAATCAACAGCGTAATCTCGCGCATCTGCCGGCGCACGGCTTGTAAAAAACCTTCCATACCCTCGCGGGCGTAGTCGGCTTCACGCTCGGAGTGCGAGAACAGTTTGACGGTCTGGATATTGGAATAGCTGTCGACAATACGCCCGCTCATGATGCTGCGTGCATCGGCCTGGTTGGTCGAGGCGCGCTTGACCCGCGGGACAAAGTAGCGCAGCACCGTGACATACAAAACAAACCAGGTCAGTACCGGGATCAACAAACGCCAATCGGCTTGCGCAAACAGCGTCAGCATGGTCAGAAAATAGACCGTGATATAGGCCATCGCCTCAAGCAGCTTCATTACCGTCTCGCGCACCGAATTGGCTGTTTCCAGCACTTTCGAGGCGACGCGGCCGGCGAATTCACCCTGATAGAAACCCAGGCTCTGATTGAGCATATAGCGGTGATTGCGCCAGCGGATGCGTGTAGGCAGCTGTGCGAACAGGGTCTGATGCAGCACCAGATTGTGCACCACCGTGAGCAAGGGCAGGAGCACCAATACCACAAGCCCCATCACCCACAGCCGTTGACTCTCGTTTTCGAACAAGGTGCCGGGCGTGTATTGCGTCAGCCAGTCGACCATTTCACCGACAAAGCCGAACATCATGACCTCCAGCACCGCAATCGTTGCCGTGACGACCGAGTTAAGCAGCAACCAGGGCTCGGCGCCGCGCGTGTGGTAACGGCAAAAGGCGTAGAGCGTTTGCGGCGGGCGTGTGACGGGCTCTTCCGGGAAGGCCTGAATACGTGTTTCAAAAAAGCCGAACATGGCCTGTAAATCCGTGCAAAACAGACGCGGATTTTCGCAGCTTTGCCGGTGCCGCTGCAATTGCCTTTCGTCGGTGAAGCGTGCGGTGATGACTGACTGGCGCTGGGGAGGCGCTTCGAAAGGCTTGTTAAAGCAGGTCCGGATGCCCGGCGATGCTTACGGAATGATCACCACAGAGACGCCGGCCGAGCCCGGTCCGACAGCGCCGCCCGGGAAGCGCTGCCGGAGCAGGTCACGGCCTGAGCTTCAGGCCTTACGCCGCCAGGCGTGGTATTTCTCGGCAAAGGCCAGTAGCCCGTCGGGCTTGTGCGCCTGCTTCCATTGGCCCGCGAGGTATTTATTCGCCTCGGTCATGGTCGGGTAGGGGTGGATGGTGCCGAGCAGCTTGTTCAGCCCCAGACCGTGTCGCATGGCGATAACAAAGCTCTGGTTCAGCTCGGCCGCCTGCGCACCGACCAGCGTCGCGCCGAGGATGCGGTCTTTGCCGGGCTCGGTCAGGACGCGGATAAAACCGTGGTCATTGCCGTCGGCGATAGCGCGGTCGAGGTCGCTGATATCGTAGCTGGTTAACTCATAGGCGATGCCCCGTTCCTGCGCTTCGCTTTCGTTCAGCCCCACCCGTGCCACTTGCGGGCTGGTAAAGGTGGCCATGGGGATGACGCGGTAGTCGGCACGGAAGCGTTTAAATTGCCCGAACAAGGCATTAACCGAAGCGTACCAGGCTTGATGTGATGCCACATGGGTGAACTGGTAGGGGCCGGTGACATCACCGACGGCGCGAATATTGGGGAAGTTGGTGGCGAGGAAGGCATCCGTGTCCACCGTGCCGTTGTCGCGCAGACGCACGCCCAGTTCCTGCAGGCCGAAGCCGCTGACATTCGCCTTGCGCCCGACTGCGATCAGCAGCTTGTCGTGTGCGAACGGACGTTCTTCACCGTCGCTTTCGGCATACAAGACCGGCCCCGCGTCAGTGTGTTCAAACCGGTTCGCCTTGCAGCCGGTATGTACGGCCACCCCGTCGTTGCGTAACGCCTGCAGAATCGTTTCCGAGACAATTTCGTCTTCGCGGATCAGCAGGCGCGGCGCCGCTTCCAGCAGCGTGACCTTCACACCCAGACGGGCAAAGGCCTGAGCCAGTTCGCAGCCGATCGGCCCGCCACCGAGAATCAGCAGTTGTTGCGGTTGTTCGCGCAATGACCAAAGCGTGTCTGAGGTCAGATAGTCGCCGTCCTGCAAGCCGCTAATCGGCGGTACCGCCGGGCGTGCGCCGGTGGCGATGATAATGTCGCGGGCGCTCAGCCGCTGTCCGTTGACTTCTACCGTCCACGGGTCGAGCAGCTTTGCTTCGCCCTGCACACATTCCACCCCGAGCGCCGTATAGCGTTCCACCGAATCGTGCGGTTCGATTTTGCTGATGACCTCGTGCACCCGCGCCATCACAGCGGCAAAGTCGGTTTGCGGCTCGCCGCTGTGGATGCCGAAACGTGCTGATTCGCGCACCGCATGTGCTGCCGCGGCCGAGCGTATCAAGGCCTTGGACGGCACGCAGCCGGTGTTCAGGCAATCGCCGCCCATGGCGTGTTTTTCGATCAGCGTGACTTTGGCTTTGACCGCCGCTGCAATATAGGCGGCGACCAGTCCGCCGGAGCCGGCGCCGATGACAATCAGATTGCGGTCAAAAGAGGCCGGTTTGCTGTAGCCGCTGTAGACCTTGCGCTGCTCGCGAAACGCCAGTGCTTTGCGTGCCAGTAAGGGGAAAATTCCCAGCAAAGCCAGCGAGATCAGGAGTGCAGGAGAGAGAATTCCGGCCGGGCTGTCCAGCGCTGCCAGCTGTGTGCCGGCATTCACAAACACCGCTGTGCCGGGCAACATGCCGAGCTGGCTGACGCTATAGAACACCACGGTTTTCATCGCCGTCAGACCCATCAGCAGATTAATCAGAAAGAACGGGAAAACCGGTATCAGTCTGAGCGAGAAGAGGTAGAAGGCACCGTCTTTTTCCAGACCCTGGTCAATCACATCCAGGCGTTTGCCGAAGCGCCCCCGGACGCTGTCACGTAATACATAGCGTGACACCAGAAATGCCAGTGTGGCCCCGATGCTCGAGGCAAAGGAGACCAGCAACAAACCTTGCCAGAAACCGAATACCGCGCCGCCGGCCAGCGTCATAATCGCCGCCCCCGGCAGACTCAGCGCTGTGATCAGGATGTAAACTGCGAAATAGCCGCCGCCGGCCAGCCAGGGATTAGCCTGTTGCCAGGCTTGCAGCGCCGCATGGCGCGACTTCAGGGCATCGAAAGTCAGGTAGCGGTGAGCGCCGCTGAAGAAAAACAGGCCCACCAGCAGCGCCAGGGCGAGAAGTAAAATCAGGCGTTTTTTATTCATTTTGTTATCCGTCTATCGCGCGTGTTGTGCCGCGCGTTTGTGGGGTGGTCCGTTATGGGTGAGCGGACCTTGTTTGCCGGCGCTGCTGTCCGGGTCTGCTGCTCTGACCGGCGTGTGGCGGGCAAGTTTCATATTGTTGTGTGCCCGTTCCCGCAAAAGCGCTGTAGGAGCCTGTACACAGGCGACCTGCCCAGGCTGCGGGCGGCCTCCGCTGTCGCGGCTATAGCCGCTCCTACAACCGCCACCTGTAGGAGCCTGTACACAGGCGACCTGCTCAGGCTGCGG
>JAUOPI010000039.1 GCA_030546905.1 Granulosicoccaceae sp. 1_MG-2023
GGCCTGAGCAGGCCCGCCTTTCAAAAGTGCGGCTCAATACCGCAGCTTACTTTTTGTCGAGCGTCATCGCCAGAAACGCCGGGCTGCCTTCGCGCTGAATCAGCACAGGGAAGGACTTGCCACGGGGCGCGTCTTTGATCAGCTCACGCAGCTGGGACACGCTTTTGACGTTCTCGCGGTTGAAGGCGACGATCACATCGCCGGCAACGATACCGGTGGTGGCAGCCGGGCTGTCCGGATCCACTGCGGTGACCAGCACGCCGTTTTCGACCTGCAGCTGCTCTTTCTCATCGCTGTTCAGGTCTTTTACGGTGGCGCCGAGACCGACGCTGTCAGTGGCGCCCTTATCGGTCGTGCCCGTGGCTACGCGATCGTCTTCCAGCTCACCGACTTTCACCTTGATGGTTTTCTCCTTACCGGCGCGGATGATCTTGACCGGCACCGAGGTATCAGCGCGGGTCGCACCGACAACCGGCGGCAGATCGCTGGAGCGGTTAATGTGATGACCGTCGAACTCGACAATAATGTCGCCGACTTCCAGATCCGAATCCGCCGCCGGCCCGTCAGGCATCACCTGCGATACCAGCGCGCCTTCCGGGTGACTCAGACCGAAGGACTCGGCCAGCGCCTGATCCACATTCTGGATCACCACACCCAACCAACCGCGGCTGGCGTAACCTTTGGTGCGCAGCTGATCGACCACGTCCATGGCCACATTGATCGGAATCGCAAAGGACAAGCCCATATAACCGCCGGAACGCGAATAGATCTGCGAGTTCACACCGACCACACGGCCTTCGGTATCGAACAAGGGACCGCCGGAGTTCCCCGGATTGACCGCCACATCGGTCTGAATAAACGGCACATAGGTGTCATCGGGCAGGGAACGGGCCACCGCCGAGACTATGCCCTGCGTGGCAGTGTATTCAAAACCGAAGGGCGAGCCGATCGCCAGCACCCACTGGCCGACTTTGACCTCATCGGAATCACCGAGTCTGGCTACCGGCAGGCCGTCAGCGTCGATCTTCAGCACCGCCACATCGGTCCGCTTGTCCAGCCCGACCAGCTCAGCCTGATAGCTGCTGCGGTCCTGCATGCTGACGCGGATATCCACCGCATTCTCGACCACATGGGCATTGGTGACGATATAGCCGTCCTCAGAAATGATAAAACCGGAACCGAAGCCCTGGCCACGGCGTTTCTGTTCGGGCATCTGCGGCATTTGCTCGAAGAACTTGCGCAGAAAATCCGGGATCTCACCGGAGCCGAAATCCGGCATCGCGCCGCTGAAGCCCACGGTCTGTGACTCAGTGGTTACCGTCACCTTCACCACCGTCTTGCCCTGTTGCTCGACCAGCGTCTCAAAGTCCGGCAAACCAGCGGCGATCGCGCCCTGCAGCGGCAACAGGCACAGGGTTAAGAGCGATACCCACAGAATCAGTTTTGTGGTTAGACTGTGATGCAGACTCGCTGATGAAGGCACCCCGTCCGCAGCGCGTGTCAGCGGACGTGGTTGATCAGTCAGGTTCATTATTTTTCTCCATCTTGAACACGTATTGGCAGGTGCAAAGACACCGCTTTCCGCTGATAGGTTGCATTACTAACCCGTCATTACGGATGGCCGGTGCCGTATCTATTATTGGGGTCACTATGAGAATATTACTAGTTGAAGACGATACTGAAGCGGCAACCTATCTGGTCAAGGGGCTGGGCGAAAGCGGCCATAGCGTCGATCACGCCGCCGATGGCGATGCCGGCCTGAAGCTGGCTACAGACAACGCCTACGACATCATGATTGTCGACCGGATGCTGCCCAAGAAAGACGGCCTTACGCTGATCGAAGAGCTGCGCAAGAACGGCAACAACACCCCCGTGCTGATCCTCAGCGCGCTGGATGATGTTGACGAACGCGTGGTCGGGCTCAAAGCCGGCGGCGACGACTACATGACCAAGCCGTACTCGCTGAGCGAGCTGATTGCCCGCCTGCAGGCGCTGGTCCGCCGCTCCCAGACGCAACACGGCGGCACGGTGCTGCAAGTGGGCGATCTGACGCTGGATCTGCTGCGGCACAAGGTCACCCGCGCCGGCAAGAACATCAATCTGCAGCCGCGCGAATTCCGCCTTCTCGAATACCTGATGCGCCACACCGGACAGGTTGTGACGCGCAGCATGCTGTTGGAGAATGTCTGGGATTACCACTTTGATCCGCAGACCAATGTTATTGACGTGCAAATCAGCCGCTTACGCAGCAAAATCGACAAGGACTTCGATACCGAGCTGCTGGTCACCGTGCGTGGCGCCGGCTACAAGCTGCAGGAAAGCAGTTGATCCGTCTATGCTGAAACCGGTCAGGAGCGCACATGCCTGACCGGCTCAGCGACATTCTTCCCGGCACAGACAAAGGCCAGACTGCGCGTCGCTGGCGCGTGTTGCGCGGACGCCTGTTCCGCACCTCGGCCTTCCGTCTGGCCATACTCTATGCGATTGTCTTCAGTCTGCTGTCCGCCGGCACGCTGGGCTTTATCTACTGGTCCACGCGCTCGGAAATCGAATCCCAGGTCGACGCCCGCCTGCGTCTGGAAACCGACTATCTGATCAATCTGTATAAGTCCGGCGCGCTGGCAGAACTGCTCGACGCCATCCAGCGACGCAACCAGATCGATACCTACGGGCGTTTCTACTACCTCGAAAGCGGCACCAACGACAGCAATACCGACAGCAGCGACGAAGACAAGCCCCTGCGGCTGAAATCCATCCGCACCCACAGCACCAAAAACATGGGTGAGGTGGTTGATCTGCCGCCCGGTTCCAAACGCGCCTTCAACCCGGTGCGGGTGGCGGTCACACGTCTGCCCAACGGCCTCAAGCTCACCATCGGCCACGAAATCAGTGACGAAAAAGCCCTGCTCGACCACACCTTCGGTCTGGTCGCCGGTGCAACCGTGATCTCGCTGATTTTTGCCATTGTCGGCGGCGGCTGGATCGGCGCCAGCGTGCTGCGCCGCATCGATTCGGTTAACCGCACCGCCAGCGAGATCATGAGCGGGGATCTGGGCCAGCGTATTCCGGTCACTCACCGGCGCGACGAGTTCGACGAAATCGCCATCAAAATCAACGCCATGCTTAACCGCATCGAAGATCTGATGGAGAGCATGCAGCAGGTCACCAACAATGTTGCGCACGACCTGCGCAGCCCGCTGACCCGCCTGCGCAACCGCCTCGAAGTAACCCTGCTGGAAGACCGTTCACGCGACGAATACCAACAGACCCTCGGCGAGGCCATTCAGGACGCCGACACCCTGATCCACACCTTTAACGCCATGCTCAGTATCGCGCGGCTGGAAGCCGGCATCGACCACGCCGAATGGAGCAGCACCCCGGTCGGTGATCTGGTCGAGGAACTTGCCGAACTCTATGTGGCGGTCGCCGAAGAACAGGGCCAGGAGCTGATCGCCCACATCAACAGCAATCCCAAGCTGTTCTGCAACCGGCATCTGATTGCCCAGGCGGTCACCAATCTGATCGACAACGCCATGAAGTACAGCCCGAAAGACGGCCGTATTGAGGTCTGGGTTCAGGGCGATGACAACGAGTTCACCATCACGGTGGCCGACAACGGCCCCGGCATCCCCGAAGAAGAACGCGAACGCGTTCTGCAACGCTTTGTGCGGCTGGAGAACGAACGCAACTCGCCGGGCAACGGGCTCGGCCTCAGCCTGGTAAAGGCGGTGGCCTCAATTCACGGCGCCAATCTGTCGCTCGGCGACAATCATCCGGGCCTGATCACCACCCTGACCTTCAGCAAGCGACGCAAAAAAGAACAGGCCAAGGACGCCTTCAGCGCCTGATCCCACGGCCGCCCCTGAGGGGCCGTGGCGTGATCATTGCTTTTCCTGTGGCAAACCCATAACGCCCTGTACAGCGATAAACGGACGCCACAACGCAATGAATCCCCTGATAGAAAAATTGCAGCTGATCTACGGTTTCGAAAACCCGCAAGACATCAAACCCGTCACTGAGTTTGACTGGGCCGCCAACGGTGTGGACCACAAGTACATTATTTGTATTACGCCCCGCTCGGGCAGCACCTGGCTTGCCCACTTACTGGAGGCCACCGGCGAGTTCGGCAACCCGAAAGAACTCTTTATTCCGGAGATGATCCCGGCCAATGAGCAAAACAGTAAGGGCAATTTCCCGAACCTGTTTGCACGGCGTATTAAAAGTAACACCTCCGGCCGTACATTCGGCTTTGAATCCAACCAGAGCCGTCTGGAATGGCTGACCTCCGTGGTGGATTTCGACGAGGTGTTCGTCAAGTCCGGCACCCGCTTTATCAGCCTCTACCGCGAAGATCTGCTCAGTCAGGCCATCTCCATCACCAAAGCGATCCGCACCGGTCAATGGCACAGCCGCAATAAAAACCCCCACGACGCGAAAATGGCTGCGGCCAAGCCGGAAATCGTTATCGAGGATGATTTTCTGTGGCGCTGGATTCTCAACCTGCAACAGGAAGAATGTCGCTGGGAGAACTTCTACGACCGCTACAACATCAAACCCATGCGGATTATGTACGAAGACATGGTCAGCGGTTCACGGGTGCAGATGCTGCGGATGATGAACCACATCAAGCCGGGTCGCTTTGAAGACGCCACTCAGGCGCGTGATATTCTCGGTTCAATTCAGGACAAAACAGCCAAGCTGGCCGACGAATTCACCCAGAAGACCTGGTCGGATTTCTATCTGAAGTATTACGAAGAACTGGAAAGCCTGTACCGCCTGCGCACGCGCATGGACACCACAGACATGGTCTATCACCTGAACCGCAAGTACGGCCTGAAGGTTACGGTTGCCCCTTAACAGGCTCCTGCGTCACCAGCCAGAGCGTGCGCGAGCCGGCGATATGTGGGGCCGCCGTCACGGCGATCGCCTCGCCCTCACTGTAGTGCATCAGCGCATCGGCCTGATCGCCGGTAATACGGATACCGCGGTCGCGCTCAGGGGTAGTGATCCACAGATACAAGCCCTCACCCCGGTGAGGGTTTGTCGCACTCAGCCCCTTAAAGGTGCCGTGAATCGCCTGCGCCTCGTCCATCACCGGCTCGCCGTGTTCCTGCGCGCCCTGCCCGCGGTAGTAAATCAGCAGCCCGATAATCAGCATCATCGCCGGCAAAGCAGTCAGAATGGAATAGATACGGTCAGATCGCACGGCGAAGACTCAACAGGAAAGAACCGCCAAGTATAACCTGCGACGGGGTAAAACCCATGCGCCGCTCAGGCGCGGGTCAGCGAACGCAGCAGAACGCTGTGCTCACTTTGCAGGCGCTGCCATTCCTCGCGAAACCACGGCGTAAAATGCCCGGGCACGTCTTGCAGTTCCTGCCCGAGAGCATCGGCGCGGATGTAGCGCACCGCACTGACCTCATCCGGGTCCGGCGCCGGACTGTCCTGCGAGCAGCCGACAAACACCGAACACAGCTCATGCTCGGCACCGGCCTGGCCAAAGCGGGCGTGATAGTGGAATTTGTAAACGTAGGAAAGTGACACGCTGAGGCCGAGCTCTTCGCGCACGCGCCGTTCGGCGGCATCTGCGATCGCCTCGCCGTCGCGCGGATGACTGCAACAGCTATTGGACCAGTAGCCACCCCAGAGACGCTTGGCAGCGGCCCGCTGTTGCAATAACAACTCGCCGGCAGGATTGAACAACAATACCGAGAAGGCCCGGTGCAACAGGCCCTCACCGTCGTGACAGTGCCCCTTTGCTGCACGCCCCGTGCGACGGTCCTGCTCGTCGACCAGAGTCAGCCAGTCCTCAGCGCCTGTGGCCGAGTCACGCTCACCGGATTGCATCTGCGCCAACCCTCCCGGCCCGGACGCCATGCCGGACTCATCACGACAAACCCGGCGGCGGCGACTCAGGCGTGCCTGAGCGCTACCGTCTCGTCGGGCACAAGCACACTGTCAGGCAGCGCCGCCGGATCAACCGCCTTAAACGGCAAGCCCGCCCCCAGACTACGGAACAACAGCCGCTGAGCCGTATCGCTCCCGGCAGTCAGCGCCGTCAGGCGTGTCAGCAACAGTGCCTGTATTTTGCTGATCTTGTTCGGTTGCAGGCCCGGCGCATCGGCCGAGGCGTGCACTTTGCGCAACGTCGGCAGCGCCAGAAAAATCGCCCACAGGCAGAAAATCCGGATATCACGGTGACGCGGGGGAATTAACAGTGTGTATTCCAGCGCATTGGCCAGATGACCGTGTGCCAGAGCAACAAGCTCAGCCTGGCACTTGGCAAACGCGGGGTTCTGCGTACCGCGCGCAAGATGATCGAGATTCACGCCGGCCGCAGTGAAACGATCGCGCGGCAACCAGCAATAGCCGCGATCCAGATCATCCCAGATATCCTTGAGAATATTGGTCAGCTGCAGCGCTTCGCCAAAGGATACAGACAAGGCCTGCAACTGCGGCCGGCGCACAGCGATATCATCGGCATAATCGCAGAACAAGCGCGTCAGCATCTGCCCGACCACGCCCGCCACGCAATAGCAGTAGGCGTCCAGCGACGCCTGATCGGCCAGCCCGTAACGTCCCTCGGGAGCGAAGGTACGCATACCGCAGGTCATGTCCGTCACGCATTGCAAAATTGCCTGCTGCGACGACTCAGGCAGGGAAGCGTACAAGCGGAAAATCTTCTCCGCCCCCGCCACCAGACGCCGCTCGGGCGACTTGGTCTCCGCCCCCAGCAAAGGCAGCACCCGTGCCGCAAACGCACCATGACGGGCATTCCCTTGCAGAATCTGAATCATCAACGCCAACAAGGAAGCCGTCTGCGCCTGCGAGATCCGCGGGTCGTCCTCAATCACATCGGCCAGCCGGCAGATCAGATAGGCATTACCCACCACCCGGCTCAGTGACGGCGGCAGACGCGGAATGGTTAAGGCAAAGGAACGGGAAACGCACGCCAGCATCTGTCGTTGAAAGACGTCTGCGACGCGAAGGGAAAGCCTGTTGTCTGACTGGTCAGTCATAGCCCCGAATCGGATACCGGCGCAATCACCGGGAGAATATGACCAGATTATAACAGCATTGCAGCATCCCCCGGCAACACCGGCAAAGCGCACCGGGTCACAAACCGCACCATCCCTGTGCCACCCGCGATCTCCCTAAGTCACCTGTAGGAGCGGCTATAGCCGCGACCAACAGTGCCTGACGCCGACTACGCAGGTCGCCTGTGTACAGGCTCCTACAAGCACCACCCTTTCCCGCGAGCAGCCCGGGTTCATCTGTAGGAGCGGCTATAGCCGCGACCAACAGTGCCTGATGCCGACTCCGCAGGTCGCCTGTGTACAGGCTCCTACAGCCACCACCTTGGCCCGCAAGCGGCCCGAGGCCACCTGTAGGAGCGGCTATAGCCGCGACCAACGGTGTCTGACGCCGACTCCGCAGGTCGCCTGTTTACAGGCTCCTACAAGCACCACCTTGGCCCGCAAGCAGCCCGGGGTCATCTGTAGGAGCGGCTATAGCCGCGACCAACAATGCCTGACGCCGGCTCCGCAGGTCGCCTCTGTACAGGCTCCTACAGCCCCACCTTTACCCGCGAGCGGCCCGGGGCCACCTATAGGAGCGGCTACAGCCGCGACCAACAGCGCCTGATGCCAACTCCGCAGGTCGCCTGTATACAGGCTCCTACAGCCACCACCTTTGCCCGCGAGCAGCCCGGGTTCATCTGTAGGAGCGGCTATAGCCGCGACCAACGGTGTCTGACGCCGGCTCCGCAGGTCGCCTGTGTACAGGCTCCTACACGACACGCGAACAACCACATCAAGGCGTCGCCACGGTCCGCTGTCACCGGCCTGAACCGCGGCACAAAGAATCCGCCCGGGAAGCCGATACAGACGCATTGGGACCGGCTTAAGGAACTCTTAACGAATGAAAAAACGTTCAACACTATCAGGCGCAGCAGCCCTCCTACTCATAGTAATCGCTTTTGCAGGCGGCATTGGAAAGCTTGCTGGCCAATCAGCGGGCGAGCGCTTTGTTGAAGGGCAGAACGAATCGGCCCCTGATTCTGAACTGATTCAAATCGCGAATGAGACGAACCAGTACACACCTATAATGCTGGATTCGGTGACACGCCTGGACTCAGCCGAGGCTTTCAATAAGCGGTTTCAGTACAATCTCACAATCGTCAGTCACTCAGCAGAAGAACTCGACCCGAAACGATTCACTGAGATTCTGCAGCCTCGGGTGATACACTTAGTCTGCACTGTCGAAGATACGAAAGTATTTGTGAAGAACGGGGTAGCTGTAACTTATACCTATCGTGACAAAAACGGTAAGCAGTTTACGACTTTTACCGTTCACCCCTCTCAGTGCAAAAGCAGCTAACAAGCAACGGCAGCAGCGCTCTTCGGGCCGGACGCATTAATCCCCCCAACGTCGGGCGTTATGTGTATTTCATCCACAGCTCTTAGTAGGGATTTTGATGACTGATCACGTCGGTTCCTGTCTGTGCGGCACTGTGCGCTTTGAGGTAAAAGGTGACTTCGACAGCTTTTACCTGTGTCATTGTCAGCATTGCCAAAAAGATACGGGTTCGGCCCATGCGGCAAACCTGTTTTCACAGTCAGCGACTGTAATCTGGCTGTCGGGTGCCGATGCTGTGACGTCCTTTACGCTCCCTGGCACCCGTCATAGCAAAAGCTTTTGCAAACAGTGTGGCTCAGCTCTGCCAAATACTCAGACCCCGGGCTTGCTCGTCGTTCCCGCAGGGTGTCTGGACACTGAAATAGCTATGCTGCCAACAGCACACATCTTTACATCCAGCAAAGCGGCCTGGGATGGGAAGTCAGGGGAAGTACCCGAGTTCGGCGGGCTACCGGATTGATCCTCCATCACAGAAGCCGTCGCTGTTGGCGGGCGTACCGACACTGCCTCTCCCGCCGTCCCACCATCGGATAATCGTTAATTCACAAGCTCTGAAGACAATCCTTCTGCGGGTTTGATTTTTCCTCTAAAATTGCCCGGATATCAACCGTGGTTGATATAACAAAATCTTCTGTGCGAGAGGATGGTAATGATCCTCTGTTTGCGCGATCAAAATTTGTAACTTAGGAGGTTGTCTCATTGGCTACTCAAGAATTCTTCGTCCCCAACGTGGCACTTATGGGCCCCGGCTGTTTTGCCAGCTTGCCGGAGCGTGTGCGCATGCTGGGCGCAAGCAAGCCGCTGGTTGTAACTGACAAGGGGATGACTGCACTGGGGTATACCTCCCGTATGACCGAACTGTTGGGCGAAGCCGGCATTCAGAGCGTGGTATATGACGGCACTGTTCCCAACCCGACGGACACCAACGTTGCCGAGGGGCTGGCAGCCTACCAGGAGAACCAGTGCGACATGCTGATCTCCCTGGGTGGCGGTAGTGCTCATGACTGCTGCAAGGCAATCGGTCTGGTAGCAACCAGTGGTGGCTCTATCCACGATTATGAAGGTCTGGATCAGGCCAAGGCGCCGCTGCCGCCCTATATCGCCGTCAATACCACGGCCGGTACTGCCAGTGAGATGACCCGCTTCACCATCATCACTAACACCAGCAACCACGTGAAAATGGCGATTGTGGACTGGCGTGTCACCCCGGACGTGGCAATCAACGATCCGGAGCTGATGGTCGATATGCCGCCTTCTCTGACTGCGGCCACCGGTATGGATGCCCTGACCCACGCCGTGGAAGCCTATGTTTCCACCGCCGCCACACCGATCACCGATGCCTGCGCCCTGCAGGCGATCAGCCTGATCGGCAAATACCTGCGCAAAGCTGTGGCCCGTGGCGACGATATGGAAGCCCGTGACAAGATGGCCTATGCCGAGTACCTGGCCGGCATGGCGTTCAACAACGCCAGCCTCGGTTATGTGCACGCCATGGCGCATCAGCTGGGCGGCTTCTACAACCTGCCGCACGGTGTCTGCAACGCACTGCTGCTGCCGCATGTCTGCCGTGTCAACATGATCGCGCGGACGGAACGCTTTGCCGATATCGCCGAGACCCTGGGCGAAGTCACCGATGGCCTGTCCGAACGTGAAGCGGCGCTGCTGGCGATCGATTCCATTCAGACCCTGGCGCAGGATGTGGGCATTCCGCAGTCTCTGAGCGAGCTGGGTGTCAAGGAAGAAGATATCGATACCATGGTTGAGAATGCACAGAAAGATGTCTGCTGCCTGACCAACCCGCGCAAACTGAGTGACGCCGAAGTTGCTGCTGTGTTCCGCGCCGCACTCTAAGCCGCTCGCTTGTTGCCGGAATCGCTCACGCGATCCGGCAACAGTCCCTTCGGCTCCCTGTCATTCTCACATAGATTGGCAGGGAGCCACCTCTCTGCAGGAGCGGCTATAACCGCGAGCAACGCAGCCAAATTTCAACACCGCTGCTCGCCTGCATGCAGGTTCCTACAACAACCACCCTTCGCTCCCGCCCCGCGGCACCCACCTGTAGGAGCGGACATGGCCGCGACCAACGCAGCCGAATTTCACACCGCAGGTCGCCTGTAGGAGCGGCCATGGCCGCGACCAACGCAGCCGAATTTCACACCGCTGCTCGCCTGCATGCAGGTTCCTACAACAACCACCCTTCGCTCCCGCCCCGCGGCACCCACCTGTAGGAGCGGACATGGCCGCGACCAACGCAGCCGAATTTCACACCGCAGCTCGCCTGTATACAGGCTCCTACAACAACCACCCTTCGGTCCCGCTCAGCGGCACCCACCTGTAGGAGCGGCCATGGCCGCGACCAACGCAGCCGAATTTCACACCGCAGCTCGCCTGCATGCAGGCTCCTACAACAACCACCCTTCGATCCCGCCCCGCGGCACCCGCCTGTAGGAGCGGCCATGGCCGCGACCATCGCAGCCGAATATCGCACCGCAGGTCGCCTGCATGCAGGCTCCTACAACAACCACCCTTCGCTCCCGCCCCGCAGCACCCACCTGTAGGAGCGGCCATGGCCGCGACCAACGCAGCCAAATTTCACACCGCAGTTCACCTGCATGCAGGCGCCTACAGATCCAAACTCAACTTTTTGCTTTTACAACCGGACACGCAAACCATCATCACCGAATTGGCGGCACGCTCGCTGTCCGATAACACGCTGTCACGATGGTCAACCTCCCCCTCAATCACCGCCACTTCGCAGGAACCGCAGATACCCTCGCGACAGGCAAACCCCACATCCACACCCGCCTCCAGAAGCTGGTCGAGCAAACTCTGACCGGCCTCGACCAGCAGGGTCTTACCCGACTGCACTAGCTCCACCTCATAGCTGTCACGGGCTTCAGCTGAGGGCGCGACGTCCGCCGCTGTAAATCGCTCGGTATGGACATTTCGATAGCCTAGCCGTTCGCAAACAGCCTCGAACGAATCGAGCATCGGCGTCGGACCGCAACAATAAAAATGCGTATCCGGGGCATGCCCGCCAAGCAATGACTGAAGATCAGGTGCGCCTGCTTCATCGTCAAAATGAAACTGTACCCGACCACCGAGTGCCGTGATCTCATCCAGCAAGGCCGCTTCGGCACGTGAACGCGCACAGTAAATCAACTCCACCTGAGCGCCGGCCTGCATTAATGCCCTGTACATACACAGAATCGGCGTCACACCGATCCCCCCTGCCAGCAGTACGCTGCGGGACGCCGACATATCGAGGGGGAACAAATTACGCGGTCCGGATAGCGGCAGCTCGTCACCGACGCGCAGCTCACGATGGATCCACGCGGAGCCGCCGCGGCTGTGCCTGTCCCGCAGGACCGCGACCACATAGCGGCCCTGCTCCTGCGGCGAATTAAGCAGCGAATAACTGCGCCTGATTCCGTTCGGCAGGTGCAGATCGATATGCGCGCCCGGCTCAAACGCGGGAAAAACAGCATCGCCGCAGGGGCGCAGCTCGATACTGTTGATACCGGCCGCTTCGTAACGAATTGCGTGCACGCGGGCAGTGATTGTTTGCTCTGACATCAGGTTTCTCGTTTCAGCGTCCCGGTGGTGAATCCGGGGTTGGGCGGACGAAACTGTAGGAGCCTGCATGCAGGCGACCTGTGGTGCCGGCTCAGGGCTCCGTCGGTCGCGGCTATAGCCGCTCCTACAGGTGGCTTTTGTAGGAGCCTGCATGCAGGCGACCTGCGGTGCCGGATCAGCACTCCGCCAGTCGCGGCTATAGCCGCTCCTACAATGCTACGCTTCAGATAATGTAGGGAAACTCATCTTCCGGCAGCGGATCGCCGCTGTTCAAGCGGCCGATCAGTTCCGGATACGGCGGTGAAGTTTCGCCACCACGATCCACATAGCGTGCGTTATCACCCAACCAGCGGGTGGAAATCACGCGCCGCGATGTCTCTTTGGATCTGTTACCCGGCGCACCGTGGACGGTCAGGTAATCAAATGCAATTGCGTCCCCCGGCTCCAAATCCCAGCCCAGCACGGTGTACTGATCTTTGTTGGCTTCGATATCGGGCATCATCTCCAGATTGTCGGCCTTATGATCATAATCGACCCCGGTGAACTTACGCGGACGGAAGAACTTGCCCCAACGATGAGAACCGGCGATGAACTCGACGCTGGAGCTGCGCGCGACCGGATCAAGCGGTAACCAGATACTCACAGTCTGCTCAGCTTCCACGCAGTAATAAGGTGCGTCGTGATGCCACGGGGTCAGCTTTGTATTGCCGGCTTCTTTAATCAGTACGTGTTCATGGAAGATGCGCACCCGTTCAGATGCCATCACTTGCTGTGCCACCCTTGCGGCAGGCCCTTCCTCAACAAACTGACGATAACCCGGGTTATTCGCCCAGTTGCAGTAATCGGCGATAAAGCGCCCCTCGGTCTGGCCGGGCGTGTAGTTTTTGAAAAACGGTCCCGGATTCGTCAGGTTGTAGTCCACCGCTTCGCGCAGCGGCTCGATCCAGTCTTTAAACAGGCCGCGGATGACCACCGCGCCGTCGCGGGCAAAATCCTCACGTAGTTGCTCGTTCACTATTTACTCCTCGGTTTTACTCATGGATTCAGCTTTCTTCCGGCAAACCGGCTTTATTCCGGTTGCTCAGCCAACTAACACAGCCATACAAGGCCAGAACAAAAAGGATCAGCAAGGTGGCAACAGCCAGGATCGACGGGTCGATCTGATCACGGATACCGCTCCACATCTGTCTCGGTACGGTGCGTTGTTCCGCACCGCCGATAAACAACACCACAATCACCTCATCAAACGATGTGGCGAACGCGAATACAGCACCGGTCGCCACAGAAGGCGTAATCAAGGGTAAGGTCACCCGCCGGAAACTCTCCCAGGGGCGTGCACCGAGCCCACTGGCAGCGCGGGTCAGGCTGTGATCAAAAGACTGCAAGCCTGCGCAGACCGTAATCACCACAAAAGGCGTTCCCAGCACCGTATGGGCAAGAATCACCCCCGCATAGGAATCGACCAGACCGAACGGTGCAAAGATGTAGTAGAAACCGGCAGCGACTACCACGATCGGAATGATCATGGGTGAGATCAGCAACGGCATAATCAACCCACGCAGAGGAAAGCCGGGCCGGGTCAGGCCCAGCGCTGCAAGCGTCCCCAGCATGGTGGCCAACAGTGTTGACGCGAAACCTATAAGCAGACTGTTAAGCAAAGCCCGCTGCCATTGCTCGTCAAATAATGCAGCTCTGTACCAGCGCAGCGAAACACCATCCATGGGGTAGGAGAAGTAAGTGCTGGTATTGAATGACAGCGGAATGATGATCAGGATCGGCGCGATCAGGAAAAACAAGACCACCGCCGTGTGCACACGTACCCAGCGTGCGCTCCATCGCTCAAGACGTGACCAGTAATGCGTTTTCATAGTCCTCTCCGGTTAGCCGAAGCGCAGGCGGTCGATGCCGACCAGGCGATTGAAAATGAAGTAGAAAATAGCGGTAAAAATAACCAGATAAGCCGACAGTGCCCCCGCCAATCCCCAGTTAAGTTGCTGATTGGTCTGTATGGAGATGAGCTGACTGATCATTTCATCACCGGCCCCGCCGAGCAGCGCCGGGGTGATGTAGTAACCCAGCGACAGTACAAAAACGAGGAAGCAACCGGCACCGACACCGGCCAGGGTTTGCGGCACGTAAACCCGGAAAAATGCCCCCAGCGGCTTGGCTCCCAGTGATTGGGCAGCACGCAGATAGACCGGTGAAATACCTTTCATTACTGAGTAAATCGCCAGAATCATGAAAGGCAGCATGATATGCGTCATACCAATGAGCACGCCGGTACGGTTAAAGATCAGTGGCACGGGTTGGCTTACCATGCCCATTCCGGTAAGCAGGCTGTTGATCACACCATTGGGCTGCAGCAGAACATACCAGGCCGTGGTTCTGACCAGCAGCGATGTCCAGAACGGCACGATGACTAGCAACATCATTCTGCGACTGTGCCGCTCGGGCAGATTGGCCAGCAACCAGGCAACTGGATAGGCCAGCGCCAGGCACAACAGGGTAACGCTCAGACTGATCCAGATAGTGCGCGAGAAGGCCGCCATATACACCGATTCCTCAGGTGGCAGACTTGCAACATCACCATCCTGATCAACATGACGGTCAATCGCATTGAGCAGGTAATCCGGCGTCGGCGACTGCCCCGCGCGTTTCAGCACCCGCCAGATTTCTTTGTCACCCCAGCGCCCGTCCACTTCCAACAAGGCAAGCTGCGCATCCTCGACGCTCATGCGTTTGAGTTTGCGGGCCGATTTGAGCAACAGACTGCGCATGGCCGGGTTGTAGAAATTCATGCGTCTGGCGACACGCCCCAGTTCACCCGCCTTACTGGCTTCGACCAGCTCCCGGGCCATGGCTGCATAAACATCTGCGTCGGGCAGGCCGCTCTCATCCCATTGCTGCAACAGCGCAGTCGCATCAGGCATAGCCTGAGGCACCTCAGGATTCTGCACACTGCGCAACAACAAGGTACCGATCGGTGCGATAAAGGTGACCAGCAAAAACAACAATAGCGGTGCGGCCAGCAACAAGGCCTTGCGTGACTCTCTGCGCTTGACCCTGCGATATGCCTGAAGCCGTTCGGCGTCATTCAATGTATCGGGCGCAGTCGGGCTAACTGCCGGGGCGGGAACAGTCGCATTCATGGGGAAACTCCGGAAATATGCAGCAGCGTTCGGTGGCCACCGGTGCGGCGGCCACCGCAGGTCGGTCAGCTATTGGCCGCTTGTGCCAGCCAAACCTGGAAACGTTTATTGATGACGTCGAAGTTATCGACCCAGAAATCCACGTCGATCTGCACCGCATTGTTGAAGTTGGCTTCGGCCGTCGGCAGGTCGCTAAGGATCTCATCATCAATCAGTGGCAACGCGCTTTTACGCGGCGGCGCATAGGAGATGTATTTCGACAGTCGGGCGACCACTTCCGGTGAAGAGGCATAGGCGATCAGCTCGAAAGCCTCGTCTGCATTCGGCGCTCCGGCCGGCACACCCCACCATTCAAAATCGTAGATCTGTCCGTCCCAGACGGTGACAAAAGGACTGCCGTCATTTTTCACCGCATCGTGTATCCGGCCGTTGTAGGCCTGTGTCATCACAACTGCGCCATCGGCCAGTAACTGCGGTGCCTGCGCGCCCGACTCCCACCAGGTGATGTCCTTCTTGATTGTGTCAAGCTTGGCAAAAGCGCGATCCACGCCCTCTTTGCTGCTCAGCACCTCATACACCTCATCCTTGCTGACACCGTCGGCCAGCAGCGCCCATTCCAAGGTCCCTTTGGGGCTCTTGCGCAGGCCGCGTTTACCGGGGAATTTCGCGGTATCGAAAAAATCGCTGATCGAGGTCGGACCGTCGGCGAGTTTCTCTTTGTCATAAGCAAAGACTGTCGACCAGATCATACTGGCTACGGCGCAGTCACTTATCGCGCCGGGAATAAAGTCTGCGGTATCGCCCAGAATCGACTCATCCAGCGGCTCCAGCAGACCTTCATCACAGCCGGCGACCGCATCATTGGATTCCAGATCGATAATATCCCAGGTTGTATTATTCGCCTGAACCATGGCTGCCAGCTTCGCCAGACCACCGTCGTAGGATTCAAAATTGAATTCGGTGCCATTGGCCTCGGTGTAAGGCTTGAAATACGCCTCCTGAACGGCGTTTTCAAAGGCTCCGCCGTAGGTCACGACCGACAGCTCGGTTTCCGCCCGGAGTGAACCGGCGGCAAACATGGTAGCGAGTACCGAAGCACCTGCAAGGAGGTGGGTGTTGCGCATGGTTTTCATATCAGACCTTCTCTCAGCTATAGATTTTCAGGAAGAAACGCTGCTTTGTGCGGAAGCAAGCAACGGGGGCAAAACTTTGCAATCCTCTATCCGCCAGGTCAGATCGACCTTACTGCCGATCGCCGGCAAACTGTGTTCCCAGCTATTAGTCAGCTTGCAAACCAGCCGGTCGTTTTCGCCCAGATGAACACGAACCCGGTGATGATCGCCGCAGTAAACGATATCCTCGAGCACGCCGCTGACGCGGTTTCCGAGGTTTTCATCGCCTTTGGCAATGCGTAGCTGTTCGGGGCGGAGAAACAGCATGCCGTGTGTGTTCACACTCAGGCTCTGGCTGATACCGCCGCGGATCACCGCGCCGCCGGCCAGAGCCAGACTTGCTGTATTTTGGTCAATTGCACTGACCCGGCCGTCCAGCCCGTTGTTCTCGCCGACAAAATTCGCGACAAACGCATTGTGCGGTGACTCATACAGCTCCCGGGCCGGTGCGATCTGCTGAATGCGTCCGTCGAAGAACACTGCGACACGGTCTGACATGGTCAGCGCTTCGGACTGATCGTGTGTGACATAGACGGTGGTGAGGCCCAGCTCGCGGTGCAAACGCATAATTTCGTACTGCATATGCTCACGCAGACGTTTATCCAGCGCGCCCAGTGGCTCGTCCATCAGCACCAGGGCCGGCTCAAACACCAGCGCACGGGCAAGTGCAACCCGTTGCTGCTGACCACCGGAGAGCTGTGCCGGGCGGCGGTTTGCCACATGAGATAACTCCACCATCTCCAGGGCCTGCTTGACCCGGGCCTTGATCTCACGGCGATCCACATTCCTGACCGTCAGGGCAAAGCCCACGTTCTGAGCGATCGTCATATGCGGAAACAAGGCATAGTTCTGAAACACCATGCCGATATCGCGGTCATAGGGCGGCAGCTTGTCCAGACGTTTACCGCCCATACGGACCTCGCCCTGACTGGGTGTTTCAAACCCGGCGAGCATCATCAACGTGGTGGTTTTGCCGGAACCGGACGGCCCCAGCAGAGACACAAATTCACCCTTGTTGATGGCGAGATTCAGGTCGTAAACAACGTAGTCTTTACCGTCATACGACTTGCTGATATCAGTCAGGCTGATAAAGGGCTCTGAGGACGGCTGTTCTTTTTTCTGATGTATTGAGGAAGTCATGCGCCGCCCACGTGATCTGAGATAAAGCGTGCAAAGTCATACAGCGGGCGTTCCAAATGGCTGAGTTGACCGGGCTTTGCCAAGGGGCCGCGTACACCACGCATCACCGCCTCGACGCCGCCACGGTCTTCCTCATTCACTTCGTCCAACATGGTTTTAAGTCCGCTCAGATACTCATCAACCTTGGGGTCATTGATGTATTCCGGCGCCATACCTCCGCCGAAACTGATACTCACTTTGTCAGCACCGCAGGGTTGTAATACCAGGTACCAGAAGTAACCCGGTGTCAGGGTGATAAGGTGGCTGGGATAAATCGTGATCAGCGCCGATGTCTTGCGCCAGTCGCCTTCCAGGTGGCGGTTGTCAGGATGCGCATTGCCAATTGCAAGCGTGGATTCTTTGGTAAACCAGTGGTAGTTGAAGGCCGGATGTCCGGGCGGACATTCCACTTCGCTCAGTCGTGTGTGTGGTCCCACCGTGCCCTTATGCACAATCGGCAGGTGGTAACTTTCCATAAAGTTCTCAGCGAGGATTTTCCAATTGCAGTCCCAGACATGCTCCTCGTGGAAGGTCTCCACATAGTTCTCCATGTGATAGTGGCCGACCAACTCCTCCAAGGCCTTGAGCTGCTCCTTCACCGGAGGAATGTCATCGTTGAGCGTTACATAAACCCAGCCCAGCCACTCCTCACAACGCACCGAGGGCAACTGATAATCGCTTTTGCAGAAGCCGTTCTGCCGGTTCATCTGCGACGCACCGCGCAACTGCCCTTCCAGGTTGTAGCCCCAGGCATGATAGGGACACACAATCGAACTCACATTACCGCTACCCTTTAAGAGCTCGGACATTCTGTGCAGGCAAACATTGGAAAACGCACGGATTTGTTGTTGACTGTCGCGAAGCACCACCACGGGCTGACCGGCAACAGTACAAGTCAGGTAATCGCCGGTATTTTTCAGGCTTGAGGCGCGGCCCACGCAATACCACTGTTTGCGGAAGATCTTCTCCTCCTCCAGCGCTACAAATTCCGGTGATGTGTAAACCTCAGGCGGCATGGCCCGGGCATTCGGAAAATCCAATTCGCAATTCTCGCGAAGAGCGTTAACAAGCTCAGCGACTGGCGTTAGACGATTCAACTGCGCCATCAGAGGCTCCTTGATCACTATGTTGAGAAAGCGCTGCGCGCAACCGTCCCGCAGGGACAGCGCAGAACTGTCAGGTCAACGGGAAACTTGCGATCAAGTGTGTTTGAGTAAGGCGGATAAATAAAATATTAAAAATATTCGCACTGGATACGAAAAGATGATTCAGATTCGCGCAGTTTGGGTGCAATAGCGGTAATTAATGCACGAAACAAATGCAGAAAAGGCGGAATTGAAGAGAGCAGATCAGAATTATCAGTTCCGGATATACCAAGCTGATTGGAGATGGCTATTTCTGACAGAACGTCCCTGTAGGAGCGGCTATAGCCGCGACCCACGGTGCCTGATTCCAACTCCCCGCGTCGCCTGCATGCAGGCTCCTACAAAACCCACCTGTAGGAGCGGCTATAGCCGCGACCAACGGCGCCTGATCCCAACTCCCAGGGTCGCCTGTATAC
Source organism: Granulosicoccaceae sp. 1_MG-2023 (assembly GCA_030546905.1). Taxonomy (GTDB): domain Bacteria; phylum Pseudomonadota; class Gammaproteobacteria; order Granulosicoccales; family Granulosicoccaceae; genus UBA7957. Next base: position 19,056 of record JAUOPI010000039.1, read on the forward strand.
AGGCTCCTACAACAACCACCTGTAGGAGCGGCTACAGCCGGGACCGGCGTTGCCTGATTCCAACTCCCAGGGTCGCCTGTATACAGGCTCCTACAGGCAACACCGGCACTTTTTCGCAGGCAAAAGAAAAGCCCGTCAGCATCAGCTGACGGGCTTTCCGGTATTAAAACCCGGCGGTGACCTACTTTCACATGGGGAGGCCCCACACTATCATCGGCGCAGAATGGTTTCACTTCCGAGTTCGGGATGGGATCGGGTGGTACCCAAACGCTGTGGCCGCCGGGAGAACTGGGTGGCAATGCCGCTCTGTCGAGCCACATCGCCTTGTTCGGTGAGTTTTATCGTCTTTAAGGTAAGACTTAAATCGTCTCAGGTTGTCCGATAACAACCACTTGGGTGTTATATGGTCAAGCCTCACGGGCAATTAGTACAGGTTAGCTTCACAC
>JAUOPI010000004.1 GCA_030546905.1 Granulosicoccaceae sp. 1_MG-2023
CGGGAATAGCTCAGTTGGTAGAGCACAACCTTGCCAAGGTTGGGGTCGCGAGTTCGAGTCTCGTTTCCCGCTCCAAAGAATTACCAGCCCCGGCCGTATCCGGGGCTTTTTATTGAGGGTTCGCCCTTGTAGTACCAAGTCGCAAGGCGATCACCGTCGCGTCTTATCAGTTAAGACTAAAGGCTGGGTGGCAGAATGGCTATGCAGCGGATTGCAAATCCGTGTATCTCGGTTCGACTCCGGGCTCAGCCTCCATACTTGCGATGATAAGCCAAGCCTGGCCCGGGTGGCGAAATTGGTAGACGCAAGGGACTTAAAATCCCTCGACCGAAAGGTCGTGCCGGTTCGATTCCGGCCCCGGGCACCAAAAATTCGGATTTCATCCAAGCGGGAATAGCTCAGTTGGTAGAGCACAACCTTGCCAAGGTTGGGGTCGCGAGTTCGAGTCTCGTTTCCCGCTCCAAAACACAGCTTATGGACAGAAATCAGGTTTCTCGCCATAAGCGAAAAAAGGGCCCACCGGGCCCTTTTTTTTTGCCTTTCGTTTCGACCTTTCTGTGCCTCCATGATTAATGACCCCGCCCGCGCATGCCCGGAGTTTAAGAGGCGTGTGTCTCAGGTCTCTTCTGACGCCGGTTAATTGTGCGCGGAAGGATTGCCGGTGAGCGGGCATACGCGTCCGCAGAACGCCTTCTCAGCGTAGGTGTTTGCGCAGGGCGAACCGGATTATGCTTGGGCTTGTATTGCGTTTGCGGGGTCGCAAGGCGCGGCCGATTCCTGTCTGCGCGTACGGCGTATTCCCCGCTGCGGTTTTAGTGGGCCTGTTGGCAAAGGGCGGCGCTGACGGCGCCGGTCAGTGATTGCAAATCCTTCGGACTGAGTTCAATTTCAAGACCGCGCCGGCCGGCGCTGACGAAAATGGTCTCGTATTGTGCGGCGCTGTCGTCGATCGTCATGGCCAGGCGTTTCTTTTGTCCGAGCGGGCTGATGCCGCCGGTGACGTAACCGGTGGCGCGTTCCGCATGCGCCGGTTCAGCCATGCTTGCCTTGCGAGCGCCCAGGGCTTTGGCGGCTGCCTTCAGTGACAGACGCTCTGCCACAGGGACCAGTGCCACGGCCAGCTTGCCGTTATCCAGCATCACCACCAGCGTTTTGAACACGCGCGCCGGATCTATACCCAGCTTGCGGGCAGCTTCGGTGCCGTACGCACCGGCGCCCGGTTCGTGCGTATATTCGTGGACGGTATGCGGAATTTTCTTTTTGCGCGCCAGATTAATCGCCGGTGTCATGCCTGTTTGCCCTGTGTTCAGTCCAGACCTGTATGTTGTGTGCGGCCGCGCGTTGTCTGAATGCCGAGTGTGACAAAGAACGCGAGCGCGGCGGCGCTGACGATGGACGGGCCGGAGGGCGTGTCGAAATAGGCTGAGGCGAGAATGCCGAGAATCACCGCCAGCACGCCGAACACGGCCGCCGTCAGCGCCATGGTCTCCGGTGAGCGTGCCCATTGCCGGGCGGTCGCCGCCGGGATAATCAGCAGTGAGGATACCAGAAGAATCCCGACGATCCTTACCGAGGCGGCTACCACCACGGTCATCATCATCATCAGAATCAGGTTTGCGACAAAGGTGTTTACCCCTTCGGCCTGGGCCAGTTCTTCGCTGATGGTCATCAATGTCAGTGAGGTCCACTGCCAGAGGATTACGCCGATGACGAAAAAACCGCCGCCGTAAATCCACATCAGGTCGCTGCGTTGTACGGTCAGGATGTCGCCGAACAGATAGCTGTGCAGATCAAAGTTGGGAAACTCCATCAGGCTGATGACAACCATGCCGACCGACAGGGCGGAGTGGGCCAATATGCCAAGCAGGGTGTCGGTCGCCAGAATATGCTGATGTTGCAGCCAGACCAGTAACAGCGCAAACACCGAACACACGATCAGAATGCCGGCGTTAATACCAACACCGGCGAGCAGGCCGAGGGCGATGCCGAGCAGGGCGCTGTGAGAAAGTGAATCGCCGAAATAAGCCATACGCCGCCAGACCACAAAACAGCCCAGTGCGGCTGTGACCAGGGCAACGCCGATGCCGGCGGCCAAAGCTCTGAGAATAAATGCGTCAATCATCTGTTAGTCGTGTCCGTGATGCAGGTGGCCTGTGATGTGATCGACCGGACCGTGCTGGTGATCGTGGGAGTGGCGATAGGTAGCCATCATGTCGGCCAGATCCTTGCCGAACAGGGAAACAAATTCCGGGTCCTGCGAGACCACGTGCGGCGTGCCCGTGCAGCAAACATGGTGGTACAGGCAGATGACCTGTTGTGTGGAGGCCATCACCAGGTGCAGGTCGTGGGACACCATGAGGATGCTCAGCTGGCGCTCGCGGTAAATGTTTTCAACCAGACGGTAAAAGGCCAGCTGACCGGAAATATCCAGATTCTGGGCCGGCTCATCGAGCACCAGCAGATCCGGCTCTTTAAGCAGCGCACGGGTCATAAGAACGCGTTGCCGCTCACCGCCTGAGAGAATCTGCAGCGGTTTGTCGAGTACTTCGGCAATGCCGTATTGCTCGGCCACGCTGTTGAGCTTGTCGCGTTTGATCTGCATGCGCAGGCTCAGAAAGCGCCTTACGGTCAGCGGCATGGTGGCCGCCGCATTGAGTTCCTGCGGCACATAAGCGGTGCGCAGCCCTTTGCGCCGGTGTATCTCGCCGGCGTCGGGCTTGTAAAGTCCGAGAATGCACTTGAGCAGCATGGACTTGCCCGCGCCGTTGGGGCCGATGATGGTTACGAAATCGCGTTCGCCGATCCGTAGTGAGACATTGTCGAGGATGCGCCGGCGGTTGCGGATAACGGTAAGCTGATCTGCCTTTATGAGGTCGGTGCTCATGCGGGGTTCTCGCTGCAACGGCTGCAACGGCCACTGATCTCAACGCAACTGGATTCGACGGTAAAACCCGATTGCGCGGCCGCGTTTTGCAGGGAGCGGGTCAGCGCGGAAGAGCAGCATTCGCTGACGTCGCCGCAGATGCGACAGATCAGAAAATAACATTGATGCTGCTTGCCCGGGTGGGTGCAGCCGATAAAGGCGTTCAGACTGCTTAAACGGTGAACCAAGCCGTTGTCCTGCAGGAATTCCAGCGCGCGATAAACCGTAGGCGGTTTGGCTGCGCCGGTTTCGTCCTCGGCCAGTTGCTCCAGAATGTCGTAGGCCTTGGCAGGTTTATGGCTGCGCCAGACCAGCTGCAAAACCTTGCGCCGGATGTCGGTAAAGCGCTGTCCGCTGCTGCGGCAGATTTCCTCGCCTTGCCTCAGCGCCTCGTCGATGCAGTGTTCGTGCTCATGGCATGGGTCCATGGTGGTGTTTCCGCAAACTCAACTTGAATGAAAAGATGTTATAACATAACATCTTCGCGTTTTCCGATAACAGATGACTATATTATGAAATCCCCTGTATTTGCACTAGGGCTGATCCTCTCAGCGTTCAGCCTGCCGACTTTGGCTTCCACCGTCAGTGACGGGGATGTGGTTGTCACCTTGCGCCCGTTGCATTCAGTGGTGCAGGGGGTTTTGGGTGATACGGCCGATGCACGGCTGCTGCTCGACGGCAGCGAATCACCGCATTCCTTTCAGCTGAAACCCTCGCATGTGCGGGCCATAAACAAGGCAGAACTGGTGGTCTATATCGGGCCTGAGTTTGAATCGTTTATGAACTCGGCAATCAAAGGTCATGAAGAGACCGCGATGATCCTGGCGGATGTGCCGGGCCTGCATTGGTCTGAAGATCAGGAAGAAGCAGACGACGGGCATAGTCTGCGTGATCACGTTGCCGGCCATCACGACGAGGATGAACATCACGACGGGGATGAACATCACGACGGGGATGAACATCACGACGGGGATGAGCATCACGACGAGGATGAACATCATGACGAGGATGAACATCATGACGAGCACAGCCACAGCCACAGCCACAGCCACAGCCGCGATCTGCACCTGTGGCTTGACCCCCACAACGCGGCCATGATGGCAGTGGCAGTACGCGATCGCCTCTCCGGGCTCTATCCTGAACAGGCCGGTGTTTTTGAGCGTAATACCGAAACCTTTCTCAGCCGGCTTGAGTCCCTTGAAAGCGATGTCCGCACACAGCTGCAGCCGGTCTCCGATCTGCCGTTTATGGTGTTTCACAATGCCTATGGCCATTTTGCCAGACGCTTTGACCTGAACAATGTCGGCGCCGTCACCATAAACCCGTCAGTGGCAGCATCCGTGCGCCGTCTGCGTGAGGTGCGTGAGCGTATCCGTGAAGAAAACGCGGTTTGCGTTTTCAGCGAGCCCCAATTTGATCCGAAGTTGGTCAATACCGCGGTGGAAGATACGCAAGCCAGGATCGGTCAGCTGGATCCGCTGGGCAGTGAACTGACGCCGGGTCCTGACTTGTATTTTGAGCTTATACAAAATCTGGCAGATCAGTTAAACGCGTGTCTTTCAGCAGCACAATAAGGCCGGCCGGACATTGCCGTCCTGTTCCATTTACAGCTTTAAACCGGAGTAAAGCAGAATGAAGAATTTTTCACGTGGTATGGCCCTGGGTTGTATTGTGACGCTGGCCAGCCCGGCTCTGATCGCCGCAGAAGGTGCTCACGAGCATGGTTTCGCCGATGCGACCCTTGCCGGGGCAGACGGTTTGCTGGAGCTGCAGCTCGATGTGCCGGGCGATTCGGTGTTTGGCTTTGAGCATCAGCCGGAAACCGACGAGCAGCGTGATGCCGTGATTGCCGCTATGGCGCAACTGCGCGACACAGCCGGCGATCTGGTCGTGCTCAGTGGTGGTGAATGCGTGCTGGTCGCAGCCGATGCGAGAACGCCCTTGGAGCACGATGAGCATGACCATGAAGAACACGGTGACCACGACGATCATGACCACGACGACCATGACCACGAGGGCCATGATCACGAAGAACATGAGCATGAAGAGCATGAGCATGAAGAGCATGAGCATGAAGAGCATGCCGATCATGATCATGAAGGTCACGAGCATCATCACAGCGAGGTTGCGTGGACACTGAACTGGAAGTGCGATGATGTTGCTGATGTGGACGCGCTGTCCATGAACGGTTTGCTGAATGCATTCCCGCGTTTGCAGACCGTGCGCCTGCAGTGGGCCATGCCGCAAGGTCAGGGCGCTGCGCGTTTGTCCCTGAGTCAACCTGAGGCCGAATTGGCGCCGTGAGTGATGATGCGATTGCCATTTCGGACCTGAGCTTCCGCTGGCCCGGGAGCCAGACGTCGCTGCAAATAAAGCAGTGGCGTCTGGCTGCCGGGCGGCGCTGTTATCTGCATGGTCCGAGCGGTTCGGGTAAAACCACCTTGCTGAATCTGCTTTGCGGATTGCTGCTGCCCGAGGCGGGTGAGATCCGTATTGCCGGTCAGTGTCTGAACCGGATGCGTGCGCAGCAGCGCGATGTGTTCCGGGCTGACCATATCGGTGTGATCTTTCAGCAGTTCAACCTGCTGGCACATCTGACCGTGCGCGAGAACATCACCTTGCCGCTGACCTTTTCTCCGGCCCGGCGGGCCCGTGCAGAGAAAAACGGCAGCCGTGTTGAAGCTTTGCTCAAGGCCCTGGAGTTGCCGGTGTCCATTGCTGATTCGCCGGTCTCCGCCCTCAGTACCGGCCAGCAGCAGCGCATTGCGGTGGCGCGCGCGCTGATCGGCGATCCGGCCTTGATTATTGCCGACGAACCGACCTCCGCGCTGGATGATGATGCGCGGGAACGCTTTCTGGCCTTGTTGTTCGCGCAGGTCGAAGCCAGCGGCTCGTCCTTGTTGTTTGTCAGTCACGATCGTCGTCTGCGGCCGCATTTTGATGAGGTTGTGGCGCTTGCAGATCTGAGGGAGGGCGCATGAATCTACTGAGTCTGGGGTGGAAAAGCGCCGCCCGCCGGCGTGCCAGTCTGTTGCTGGCGGCCTTGTCGATTGCTATCAGTGTGTGTCTGATTCTGTCGATCGACAATGTCCGTCAACAGGTCAAAGACGGCTTTATGAATACCGTATCCGGTACGGATATTATTGCCGGCGCCCGCGGTGGTTCCTTAAACCTCTTGCTCTACAGTGTGTTTCATATCGGGGACGCCACCAGCAATCTCTCACGACAAGCCTATGAAAAAGTCGCCGCTTTGCCGGAGGTCGACTGGGCCTTGCCGCTTGTACTGGGTGACTCGCATAAGGGCTACCGCGTGGTCGGTTCCAGTGCTGCCTTTTTCACGCATTTTCACTACGGCCGCAATCAGGCACTTGCGTTTCGCGAAGGTGGCCCGTTCACAGAGCCGCGCACGGCGGTGCTGGGCGCGGAGGTGGCGCGCACGCTGGGCTACCAATCCGGCGATGAGATCATTCTGACGCACGGCTTGGTAGCCGCCGGCTTTGCCGATCACGCGGCCGATCCGTTCCGGGTTACCGGTATTCTGCAAGCCACCGGTACGCCGATCGACCGGGCGGTGTTGGTGCCGGTGGCCGGGCTGGATGCGATCCACGGCGTCATGCCGGGCAGTGATATCTCGGTCTCGGGCGTCACAGCGGTGCTGATCGGCCTGAAAAACCGCGTCATGACATTCCGTCTGCAGCGTCAGCTCAATGAAGAGATCAGTGAGCCGATGACGGCGATTATTCCCGGCGCCACGCTGGCTGAGCTGTGGCGTTTGCTTGGACGCGGAGAGAAAATCCTCTTCGGTGTCGCCGCCCTTGTGTTTCTTGCGGCGCTGGCCGGCGTGGTAACCACCTTGCTAGCCACATTGAACGAGCGTCGCCGGGAAATGGCCTTGCTGCGTGCCGTTGGCGCAAAAGCCCGGCACGTGTTGGTCCTGTACGTCTTCGAATCGGCCTGGGTGTCCATGCTCGGCGCTCTGATCGGCGTGGTCTTGTATTATGCCGCGCAGTGGTTGTTTGCCCCCTGGTTGACGCAACAGTTCGGTGTTCTGGTTGAAATACGCGGCCTGTCGGCGGGGCAATGGCTGATTCTGGCCGGTGTGGTCGGGGCCGGTTTGTTAAGCGGTCTGGTGCCGGGGTGGCTGGCCTACCGGCGTAGTTTGCAGGACGGCTTGCAGATTAAATATTAATCACCTGTTCTGGCCGGCCTGTGTCCCTTGTTAAGATGGCCGTCCAGATTCTAACCGGGGTTTACCGTGATCAAGTGTTTTCGCCTGCAGGCAGTTGTCGTTGCTGTGCTGATGTCATTGGGGTTGGCCGGCTGTGGCGATGAGAAGGACGACAGCGCCGCGACGCCGGCTGCGGCTGACGCGGCTGAGCCACAGCTGGCGCAGACCGTGGCCTGGGGTTCGGTAAAAGACGCTCAGGCCGGGCCGTCGGCTGAGCCGCAGGCGGCCGAGACCATCTCCTGGCGTGAGTTGGAGCCGGCGGACTACGATCCGCAGGTGATCATCGATCAGTATGCGGCGCAGCTGAATGAATTTCAGGATGGCGACCCGGCCGCCATGGAAATCTACGACAAGATTCAGAATGAGCTGAATAACGCGCCGGTCAACGCGGATATGGACGGGCAGTGGATACGCCTGCCGGGTTTTATCGCGCCGCTTGAGGTGCGCGAGCGTGCGGTTTGGGAGTTTCTGCTGGTGCCGTATTTCGGTGCCTGTATTCACGTGCCGCCACCGCCGGTGAATCAAACCGTGTTTGTCACGGTGCAGGACGGCCAGCAGATTTCTGCCGACACGGCCTATCTGCCGGTCTGGGTCAGCGGCAAGCTGAAGGTCAGTCGCGAGGACAAAGGCATCGGTATTGCCGGTTACGTGGTCACCGACGCGATGATCGAACCCTATACCGAAGAATAAGCCGGTTCGCCGGACGCCCGCTTAGCGGGCGATCCGGTTAAGCAGTAATCGGATATCCTGCAGTTTGACATTCTCCTGGCGCAGCGTGTCTGCCATCCACGCCAGCGTCGCGTCGATAGTCTCGCGATAGGCGGCGCGTTCCTCTTCCGGCAGTGCTTTATAGCGTTCGCGTGATTCGCGCAACATACGTGTGGTGTCCAGAATCACCTGGGCGCTGAGTCTGCCCATCAGTTCATCCGGTGCTTCTGCCGGTGACAGTGCCTGCAGGCGCGGGGCCAGTTCGCGCGCCAATACAATCAACTGATCAATCGTCATTTCCGAGTCGGCCGGAATCTGTAACAAGCGCATCAGACGCCGTGTGGCTTTGGACGCGGCTTGCAGTTGTGGCGAGATGCCGGTGTCGCTCAGGCCGATGGTGTTCCATTGTTGCAGTAAAAACGCGGCCACGGATTCGGAATGTACCGGCTCGGCGAGTTTGCGCGAAAATACAATATGTGACTCCAACAGTTGCCAGTCTGTTGCCATACCCTTGAACAGTTTGCCGAAGGCGAGCTTGTATTCGCTGTTCTGTGCAAACAAATCCCGCAGCCGGAGAATTTTCACCAGACGCTTGAGGTGTAACTCTTCGTTTTCACCGTAGTGCGCTTTGCCGCTGACCAGCAGGGCAGAAAGTGTTTTGCGGGCGTGAAAGTAGCGCGTGTCGACCACCGCTGATGCGCATTCGCGCTGGGCGTCGAGAATCTCACACAGTTCTTTCAACGATTCCGGATCAGGAAAAGGGTCAAGGTTGAAGAATGTTTTTAAAGAATCCAGTTCGGTGTTGATCAGGCGGTACTGGAATTTTGCCCGTTGCAGGGTGGGCAGGCAGTTTTTGTAAGCGTGGTCCGGGTGATAATGTGCCGGATCAGACGAGGGCAGCTTGTCCATCATTGCCAGGCTTTCTGCAAGCCCTGCATAAACTGCCACGGTCATTTCGCTGCTGCGGGCGATTTCCTGCAGCAGGCTGTTGTCGCTGACCGCGTCAATGGTGTTAACCCAGGACTCGATATGGTCCGGCAGGCCGGTCAGATGGTGCAGGTTCAGCGTGTCCAGTCCCAGCGAGACCAGTACGCCGGCCCGTTCTTCCAGCTCTTTTGAGCACAGTGCTGCGCTGTCATCGGTGGTGAAGCAGGCCGGCGATTCCTCGAGCAGGCTCATCACGGTGCGCAAATCGCTGACGGAGCGTTCGCGGATCAGTCCGTAAGCCACGTCCCAGTTCAGGTCGCGGTCTTCGGCCCGGCGGTTGCGCCGTGAGGCAAAGCCGTGGGTGCCGGGCATGGCGGTTGGCAGCACATTCAGGGCAATTTTGCGCCGCAGGGAAAATTCCGGATGTGATTGCAGTGCCACGGCCACCGAGAGCAGGAAAGCCTGTTGATTGAGCGGGTCGAAATCGCTGATGGCATCGCTGACCGTGTCACGCAGTTTGGCCAGCAGCGGTTTGTTTTCCATCGGTGCCTGGGTGTCGCTGTAGAGAAGAAAGTTCTCCACCGGGTGTGACGGGTGATCGTTGTAGAAGATCTGCACCGGATACAGAATCAGCGGGGCGGAGTATTCCAGTCCGCTTTCCTGGTCCTGCCAGCGTAGAAAATCGGTTGCCAGATAGAGTTGCTTGTCACCACGGCTTTTGACCAGGGCGGTGCTCATAATGATCTTGTCGCAATGGCGTTTGAGCAAGGCGGCGCGATGGGTGCTGCTGAGCATCTCATCGAACTGCATTGCCTGCGGTTGCACCGGGCTGCGGATTTCCTGCAAATCGCAACCGCTCAGGCCGATTACCATTTGCCGGGCGTTTTGCAGTTTGTGGGAAAAGGTCTCGGGCGCCGTTGAGTGCAGTTCCAGTGCGTAAGCGGCGCGACTCCAGTTCAGATACGGCAGGAGGTCGGTAATGTCTTCGTCCCGGCTGCCGGCGTTGTTCTTGTTCTGTCCGCTATTGGAGGTTGGAGTCACTGCGTGCCCTTTTGTTACTGGTCAAAGAATCGTGGCTTGCACTATTCAGGAATCAGACCAGCCCGCCCGCCGCTGGCGTGCGAAAGGGTTATTCTGTGAACAAGTTTGTCTAAGTGGTTGTTTTTGGCGGTAATGGACGGGGCAAAGAAAAGGCGGCAAAACTGCCGCCTCAGGTAAAGCGAGTGAACGGGACGATGCCGTCAGGCCGATTGCAATTTCAGAATCACCGCCGGTGTCAAGGTATCGTCATGAAGCTCTGTGCTGAGTTGTTCAATGTGCTTGCGGATACTGATCTCGGCCGTTTCCGACCGGGCAAGCAGCTCGCTTAGCGACAGCTTGCCGCGTTCTTCGTCGCTGATGCCGCATAGCTTGGCCAGCTTGACCGTGTCGCTGTGTATCTGTGCGGCGGCCTCGCACAGCGCTTTGAAGCTGTGCCGGCGCGTGTGCCAGTCATTCAGCAGTGCCTCGGCTTCTTCTGCCGAATGGCAGGTGTGGCGCACGGCCTGGCTGTAGAGCAGGTGCTGTTTGAGTTCGGCCCAGTTGGTCTGGCAGCCGCGGAAACCGTCGCCGAGACGCTCGCGGTAGAGCGCATTATTGCGGAAGCTGTCCATCGCTTCGTAAGTCTCGGTCAGCGCGCTCAGGGCTTGCTGCATGGCGTTGCTGCCAAGCGCCGGAGCGGCGGCGCGCATAGCGTCTTTGATGATCTTTTTCGCTCTGCGGTGCTTACGTGACAGCGGGCCGCCGTCGCGGTAGTCGCGCAGCGCCTGCAGCGTGCTGTAGAAATCGGGCAGGTAACTGCTGTTGATCACATCGTCATGATCAAGGATCCGGCGTTTGAGCTTTTTCGATTCCTGCCGGGCCGCGCGGTAGATGTTGAGCACGCGTTTTTCGCTCAGCGGGGCATGGGCAAAAAGGCTGAAGCCGGAAGGTTCCAGGCGCGGTTCCAGTTCAAAACTGGCCAGCCAGAAGAGCGTGTCCAGCGTCGGCTCGTGTGCGTTGCCGTAGAGCTCGGCGAATTGCCCTGCGTTTCTGAGCTGCTCGAGCTGCAGGGTCCAGCGGCGGATTTTGGCCGGAAGGCGTTGCAGCTCGCTAAGCGGACGGGCCGACAGCCCCAGACGGCACAGACTGCGTGCATGGCCGGTGATATCGGTTTGCTTGTCCTGCCTCGGCAGCGATGTGACGCGGCTTGCAGTAGCGGCGCTTTCTCCTTTGCTATTCATGCGACTGATGCACCTCCTGACAAATGTTGATGTCGATACGCCCATGTTACTGTGCCGCCGCTGCGGGCGCCACCAACGCCGGCATAAATACCGGTGTTGGTTCGCTTTTTGGTCTATGGGAAAGCGCTGCGCTGTGCTTTTGCCAGCGCCTGTGGCGTGCCGATGTCGAGCATCCGGGCGTTTTGCAGGGGCAGGGCGGCAACCCGCAGGCCGGCCTCGATTGCCGCGTTGATCACATCACCCACGAATGGTTCCGCTGGCGGCGTGGGCGTGTGGAACTGCGGCGTCACACAGCGGATATAGTCGTGCAGAAAAGCCGAAAACACCGGTCGCCAGAGTGCGATTGCCCAGGTCAGTTGCAGCGAGGTCCGTGCGGGCTTGATATGCAGGCGTCTGACCTGCCGGTCGGCGCCGAGCTCGACCATATCGGAGCGCGCCGGGGCGGTGGCCGGAAACAGGCCCAGCAGCACGTCGCAGTCCTGTGCTTCGAAGCGGTTTTTCAGTTGGCCGAAGGCGTCATCCGGTTGCATGAGGATATCCGGAAAGCCCAGTGCCACATTGCGCCCCTGCAGCAGCGGGTAGGCCGAATCCAGCGTGAAGGGCGTGCCCCAGGGTTCGGTGGCGTGGATATAGTGCAGGGTCGGCAGTTGCCCGGTATGCCGGGTAAAGCAGGTTTGTATATCTTCTTTGCCGGGGCGGCTGATTACGATGGCCTGTTCGATGCCGGCGCGCTGCCAGGCCTCGAGCAGAAACAGGCCGACCGGGCGCGGCGTTTCGCCGTGCAGACTGACCGCGACGATTTCTTTGCTGATGCCCTGCAGTCCCAGCCGTGTGCCACGGCCGGCGGCGGGGAACAGACCGACATAATCACCCATCCGTGAACTCCGTGCTGAACACCCGACGCCATTGCGTGGCCGTGCCGCCGGTTTCCATCAGTACCAGACGGTCGAAGCGCAAGCGGCTGCCCGGCAGATCGGGTAGTTGTGCCTGCAGTTGCCTGACCGTGATCGCGCCCGGTTCGGCGTAGGCCAGACTGATATGCGGGTGAAAATCGTGCCGCGCGGGCGCGCCGGGCAGTTGCAGGCTGCGCTCATGCAGCGCTGTCAGCGCGGGCGTGGTGCGCAGCGCCAGCGTGCAGCTTCGATAATAATGCGCGTGGCACTCAAATCCATGCCCGCTCAGTTGCGGGGCGGGACCGGTGGCAAGTTGCTGAAGTTGAATGAACAGTGCTTGCAGATCCGTGCTGTGCAGCGGCGAGAGCAATGTCATATGCGGATCGAAGGCGGGGCTGCCAAGCGCTTGCTGCAAGGGCGCGCTGAGCGACCGGAGCTGGGCTTCGTCAGCTTCGCAGGGATTGAGCCAGAGGGAATAGCGGGGCGTCAACCGGGGCTTCTCCGCGTGTTTGCCGGGGTGTGTCCGTGAATCAGAATCAGGGGCAAAAAAACGGGGGCCGCAGCCCCCGTTTCAGACGCGCAGGTCCTGTGTGATCAGACCAGGTCAGCGACCGTGTCGCGCTCTTCGCGCAGCTCGGCAACAGTGGCGTCGATTTTGTCTTTCAGGAAAGCCGGGATTTCCAGGCCCTGAACGATTTTGTAGTCACCGTTTTCGCAGGTGCACGGGAAAGAGAAGATCAGGCCTTCTTCGATACCGTAGCTGCCGTCACTCGGTACAGCCATGCTGACCCAATCGCCGGCCGGTGTGCCCTGGATCCAGTCACGCATGTGCATCAGTACGCCATTGGCTGCAGAGGCTGCTGAAGAAGAGCCGCGTGCTTTGATGACGGCCGCGCCGCGCTGGGCAACAGTCGGGATGAAGTACTCGCCGAGCCAGGCTTCGTCGACCAGATCGTTTGCGGCTTTACCGTTAACAGTGGCCTGAGAAACGTCCGGCACCTGAGTGGCAGAGTGGTTGCCCCAGATGATCATGTTTTTCACGGAACCGATCGCTTCGCCGGTTTTCTCAGCCAGCTGGCTGATGGCGCGGTTGTGGTCGAGGCGGGTCAGAGCGGTGATGTTGCGCTTGTCGATCTTCGGAGCGTTGGCCGCGAGGATGTAAGCGTTGGTGTTGGCCGGGTTGCCGACGACGCAGACTTTGCAGTCCGGTTTGGCGTTTTCGCTCAGGGCGTTGCCCAGGGCGCTGAAGATTTTGCCGTTGTCAGTGAGCAGGTCTTTACGTTCCATGCCCGGACCACGCGGCTTGGCACCGACAAACATCGCGCAATCGGCGTCTTTGAATGCGACATTCGCGTCATCCGTGCAGATGACGTCCGCCAGCAGCGGGAATGCGCAATCGTCGAGCTCCATTTTGACCGCTTCGAGTACGCCCAGTGCAGGAGTTACTTCGAGCAGTTGCAGGATGACCGGCTGGTCTTTGCCGTAGAGTTCGCCTGAAGCGACACGGAACAGCAGTGAGTAGCAGATCTGGCCGGCTGCGCCGGTGATGGCAACGCGTTTGGGTTCAGTCATCGAGAAATCCTCATTTTAATAGGGAGATAGATTACTAATTACGTGCGGAGCCGAGCGAGTGTTTGGGGGAATTCAATTCCGCACGAAGCCTATCGAGCGGCGCGCAGTCTACCACATTGGCGTGCCGGCGTTTGCCTCAGTGCACAAAAATTATCGCGGAATTTGCGATCGGCAGATCCTTTCGCCCGGTCAGAGGTGCCAGTATACGTGAGTCTGGGCGGCTGCGGGCGATTGCTGCAAAACTACCCGACCAAGGGCCGGTTGTGCGAAAATTACCGGCTTGATAGTGAACGATGCGGCGTCTGCCAGGGCCGCGTTTACGGGGAAAAGGCATGCGTTGTCCGTTTTGTGGTGCGAACGATACCAAGGTGATTGACTCGAGGCTGTCCGGCGACGGGACACAGGTCCGGCGGCGGCGTGAATGCCTTGAGTGCGAGGAGCGTTTCACGACCTATGAGACGGCGGAGCTGTCCCTGCCCAGGGTGATCAAGAGCCGCGGCAACCGTGAGCCGTTCTCGATGGACAAGCTTTACGCCGGCTTCCAGAAAGCATTGGAAAAACGCCCGGCCAGTGTCGAGGCCATCGATGCGGCGGTTAACCGGATCAAGCACCGCAGTATGCGTCAGGGCGAGCGCGAGATTAACTCCCGTCTGATCGGCGAGTGGGTGATGGATGAGCTAAAAGAGCTCGATCAGGTCGCCTATATCCGTTTTGCCTCGGTCTACCGCAGCTTTGAAGACGCGGCGGCTTTCCGTGAAGCGCTCGATCGCCTTGAAACCGAGCCCGACGCCGGTCAGCGCGAACAACAACTGCCGCTGCTGGACGGGGAGGAGCCGGACGCATGAATCACGAAGCGCTTATGGCACGGGCCATCCGTCTGGCCCGTCACGGCCTTTACACCACCGAACCGAATCCGCGGGTCGGCTGCGTGCTGGTGAAAAACGGCCGGATCGTCGGTGAGGGCTTTCACGCCCGTGCCGGTCAGGGGCATGCCGAGGTGCAGGCGCTGGCCGATGCCGGCTCGGATGCGCGCGGCAGTACCGCCTATGTCACGCTGGAGCCGTGCTCGCACACGGGGCGAACGCCGCCCTGTGCCGATGCCCTCATCAAGGCCGGTGTCACGCAGGTTGTCGCGGCCATGACCGATCCCAATCCGCTGGTCGCCGGCTGCGGTCTGGCGCGTTTGCGTGATGCCGGAATTACGGTTCTCAGCGGTGTGCTTGAGGCGCAGGCGCGGGCGCTGAATCCCGGTTTTATCAAACGCATGCAGACCGGCCTGCCGTGGGTGCGTATCAAGCTCGCATCCAGCCTTGACGGGCGCACCGCCATGGCCTCCGGCGAAAGTGTCTGGATTACCGGGCCGGCAGCGCGTGCCGATGTGCAGCGTCTGCGTGCGCGCAGCGGTTGTGTGCTGACCGGCAGCGGTACGGTCAGGTATGACAATCCGTCGCTTAATGTGCGCCTGAGCGCCGAGGAACTCGGTATCGACGGCGAGGTGCGTCAGCCGCTGCGGGCGGTGATTGCCGGTCGCGGCGACATCGATCCTGCGGCAAAGCTGTTCAGCTTGCCCGGTCCGGTGCGGGTCTACTCGCGGGTGCCGTTCCGCCTCAGCCGGGCCTGTGACAGCAATGTGGTGAGCGCCGGTGAGGGGCATTTGCCGCTGCGGCCGGTGCTTGAGGATCTGGCCGCGCTGGGCGTCAATGAGGTGCATGTCGAGGCCGGCGCCGGGCTTGCCGGAGCTCTGGTCGGTGCGGGGCTGGCCGATGAGATCGTGCTCTATATGGCCTGTCACCTGATGGGCGATGAAGGCCTGCCGTTGTTTCGGCTGCCCGGTCTGCAGGCCATGCATGAGCGGCTTGCTCTGGAACTGCAGGAGGTGCGTCAGATCGGTGTTGATCTGCGTCTGGTCTTGCGGCCGGCGGCGCCGGGCGCCTGAGTCTTTGTCGCCGGGTTGATTGGCCTTGCCCGGTTGCGCGCTTATACTCAGCGCTATAAACGGCTTGCGGAGTTTGCAGAATGTTCACAGGTATCATCCAGTCGGTCGGCACAGTGGCCGGCATCACCAGTCAGGGTGTCGACAAACGGGTTCGTATTAACACGGGTAAGATTGACACCGCCGGTATCGCACTGGGTGACAGTATCGCGGTCAACGGTGTGTGCCTGACGGCGGTCGCTATCGATGCCGGCAGTTTTACTGCCGATGTGTCGGGCGAGACCATCGCGCATACGACCTTCCGCGATATGCAGCAGGGTACGCGGGTAAATCTGGAGCTGGCCCTGACGCCGCAGACCCATCTCGGCGGCCATATGGTCAGCGGTCATGTGGACGGCGTCGGCGAGGTGCTCAGCATCCGTGAAGACGGCAAGTCCCTGCGCTATGAGTTCAGCATCGATCCGTCCCTGCAGCACTATGTGGCGCGCAAAGGTTCGATTTGCATCAATGGGGTGAGCCTGACGGTCAACGGCGTGAGCGGTAACCGATTCGACGTCAATCTGGTGCCGCACACCGTGCAGGAAACCACGCTCGGTGATCTGAAAGCCGGCAGCCCGGTGAACCTCGAAGTCGATATTATCGCGCGTTATCTGGAGCGTCTGCTGAGCGGCGGCATGCCGGCGCGTGAGGGCGCAGGGCGTATTGACGAAGAGTTCCTTGCTAAAGCCGGCATCATATCCACTTAATCACTTTATTTAGTTGTGCTGTGTTCGCTAGAATAGCCGGTTTTACTCATCATCAACCGGAGCCCAATTTCATGGCGATCGAACGCACTATCTCTATCATCAAACCTGACGCTGTTGCTAAAAATGTCATCGGCAAGATCTACAGCCGTTTCGAAGACGCAGGTCTGCAGATCGTCGCTGCCAAGATGGTTCATCTGTCTA
This sequence comes from Granulosicoccaceae sp. 1_MG-2023, assembly GCA_030546905.1. GTDB lineage: Bacteria > Pseudomonadota > Gammaproteobacteria > Granulosicoccales > Granulosicoccaceae > UBA7957. The sequence goes on from JAUOPI010000004.1 coordinate 16,393, forward strand.
AAGAGCAGGCTGAGGCGTTTTACGCGGTTCACGCAGAGCGTCCTTTCTATAACGATCTTGTGGCCTTTATGACTTCCGGCCCGGTGATGGTTCAGGTCCTCGAAGGTGAAGGCGCTATCGCTAAAAACCGCGAAGTGATGGGTGCGACTAACCCGAAAGAAGCAGCTCCGGGCACGATCCGCGCTGATTTCGCTGCGTCTATCGACGAAAATGCCGTACACGGTTCCGATGCACCGGAAACTGCGGCTCAGGAAATTGCTTTCTTCTTCGGTGAAGACGGCATTTGCCCGCGTACACGCTAAGCCGCAGGTATCGTTGTGAGTGAATCCAAAATCAATCTGCTGGGGCTGGATCAGCCTGCGCTGAAAGCGTTCTTCGCCGATATCGGAGATAAACCCTACCGCGCCACGCAGGTGATGAAGTGGATTTACCACCGTCATGTCGTCGATTTTGACGACATGACGGATCTCTCCAAAGCGGCCAGGGAAACGCTCAAAGCCAAAACCGAAATCCGTTTACCGGAAGTGGCCATGGAAAACTGGTCCGCTGACGGCAGCTGCAAATGGCTGCTGCGTCTGGAGTGCGGTAACTGCGTTGAAGCGGTGTATATCCCGGAAGCGGGCCGCAGCACCCTGTGTATTTCCTCGCAGGTCGGCTGTGCGCTGGACTGTTCCTTTTGCTCGACCGCGCGGCAGGGCTTTAACCGCAACCTCAGCAGTGCTGAGATTGTCGGGCAGGTGTATCTGGTTAACCGGATCCTGCGCCACCATCCGGGCACCGAAGACCGTCAGATCACGAATATCGTGCTGATGGGCATGGGCGAGCCCTTGCTGAACTTCCAGAACCTGGTGCCGGCTTTGTCTCTGTTTATGGACGACCTGGCGTTTGGCCTGAGCAAGCGCAAGGTCACGGTCAGCACCTCCGGTGTGGTGCCGGCCATGGACCGCCTTAAAGATGCTATCGACGTGTCTCTGGCGGTGTCCTTGCACGCGGCCAATGATGCGCTGCGTGATGAGCTGGTTCCGCTTAATAAAAAATATCCTATAAAAGAACTGTTGGCGGCGTGCCGGCGGTTTGTCTCCACTGACCACAAAAAACACATCATGTTCGAGTACGTGATGCTGGCCGGTGTGAATGATCAGCCCGAGCATGCGCACGAGCTGGTCAGGCTGTTGCGGAATTTTCCGGGCAAGGTCAATCTGATCCCGTTCAATCCGTTTCCGCAATCCGGTTATCAGCGCTCGGATCAGGCTGCGATAGACCGCTTCTGGAGCATTCTGACCAAGGGCGGCATCCTGACGCTCAAACGCACCACCCGTGGCGATGATATTGACGCGGCCTGCGGCCAGCTCGCCGGCGACGTCACGGACAAGAGCCGCCGTCATCGCAAGTTCGAGTTGCGCCGTTTCGGAGAACAATGATGAACACCCGCTTGATCTTACCGCTGCTGCTGACGCTGCTGGCCCTGCAGGCCTGTGTCAGTACGCCCAAAGAGGGCGAGAGCAGGCAAAAAGCCGCGCAATACAATGCGCAGCTCGGTCTTAACTACATGAACCGTCAGGGCGATCTTGAGCAGGCACGTATCAAGCTCGAGCGCGCGCTTGAGCAGGACGACAGCAACCCTCTGGCGCACGCGGCCTATGCACAACTGCAGGCACGCGTCGGTAATCCGCAACGGGCCGAGCGGCATTTCAAGAAAGCCATCGATCTGGAGCCGCTGAATGCGGCCAACAACAACGCCTACGGGGTGTTTTTGTGCAGCCGTAACCGGGTCGACGAAGCGATCGAGCAGTTCGAAACGGCGGTGGATAACCGCTATTACAAGACCCCTGAACAGGCGCTGGACAACGCCGGCATCTGTTTGCTCGAAGCCGGTCGTATGGCCGGGGCGGAGGCCTATCTGGCGCGTGCGGTGAAAGCCAATCCGCGTTATTCACCGACTCTGCTGAACCTGACCGAACTGAATCTTAAAGCCGGCCGCCTGACGCTGGCCGATGCCTACTACAATCGCTACGAAAAAGTAGGTAAAACCTCGCCGCGGAGCCTGTTGCTGGGCTATCGCGTACGCAATGCGCAGGGAGACGTGGCTGGTGCACGCTCACTGTCCAACACCTTGCTGAGCCGCTTCCCTCAATCGGAAGAGGCCGGCGAACTGCTGACATCCGGTATCGATGACTGAATCTGAAACGCCTGACCTGAGTGCGGCTCCCGGTGCGGTGCTGGCCGCGGAACGTGAATCACAGGGGCTGAGCCGGCAGGAAATCTGCGATCAGCTCAATTTCACTGAGACTGTGCTGGCGAAGCTGGAGGCCGATGATTATGCGGCACTGCCGCCGCCTGCTTTTGTCAAAGGCTATATCCGTTCCTATGCGCGCTATCTTGAGATCGATCCTGAGCCATTGATCGCGCGATTTAACGAAGCCAATGCCGATGCCCCGGAACCGGCGGTCAGTACCGGGGTGGTGCCGCCCGAAGCGCGCAGTTCCGATCCGCTTATGCGCATTGCCACGGTCGCCGTGGCAGTGGTGTTGGTGCTGGCGCTGGTCTACTGGTGGCTGGGCAATAACCGCGGCTCGGTGGTCGACAGTGTGTTGCCTGAAGAGACACCGCAGAGCACGCCGTCGGATGCGGGCGCGCCGGCCGGCGATGACAGCGATTTTCCGCCCGACAGTGAATTATTCCGCGATAGCGCCGGCACTGCCACGGAGACAGAACAAGCGACTGTGAGCGCCGCACCGCTGCAAAGCGCGGAGGCGGCCGTGGCCGCACCTGCGGCTGTTGTGGCCACATCGGTCAATCAGGCCGCTGACCAGAGCGCGCCGGCGACTCCGGTGCAGGCCGTTGCGCAAGACACCGCTGAAGCGGCGGATGCGCCTGCCGATGCCGGGGCGCCCGCGCCGAAGCTCAGCGATGTGGCAGCGGCGGCCGCGGATGTGGCCGGTAATGTACTTCTGCTGCAGGCCACGGAGGCGTCGTGGGTGTCCGTGATTGATGCGCAACAGCAGCGGCTGATGTACGGCATGCTCACCAGTGGCACGCCGCGCAAGCTCGAAGGCGTGCCGCCGTTCGATATCATCCTCGGTGTCGGCGATGGTATCAGCATTAACTACAACGGCGAGGCCGTGGATTTTTCCTCTCATCTGCGCAGCAACCGGACAGCGCGTTTCGTGCTCGCCGCCGACGGCAGTACCAGCAAACTGCCCTGAATTACGACCATCAGGAATACCAATCCCTAAATGAGTAAAGCCATCCAGAGCCTGCGCGGCATGCACGATATTCTGCCTTCCCAGAGTGCCGCCTGGCAGCACCTTGAAGGCCATATCCGCGACATCATGCGCGGCCATGCCTACCGTGAAATGCGCACCCCGATCGTTGAGCAGACCGCCTTGTTCTGCCGCTCCATCGGTGAGGTGACCGATATCGTCGAAAAGGAAATGTATTCCTTTGAGGACCGTAACGGTGAAAGCATCAGTCTGCGCCCGGAGAACACGGCCGGTTGTATCCGTGCGGCCTTGCAGCATGGCCTGTTGCAGCCGGGGGCGATCAGCCGGGTCTGGTATCAGGGGCCGATGTTCCGCTACGAGCGTCCGCAGAAAGGGCGCTACCGGCAGTTCCATCAGATCGGTGCTGAGGTCTACGGCGCCGCAGGTCCTGCGGTCGAGGCTGAGCTGATTCTGATGTCATTTGAACTCTGGCAGCGGCTCGGACTCGATGCGGATATGCATCTTGAGATCAATACCCTGGGTACAGCCGAAGAGCGTGCCGCCTACCGGGCCGGTCTGGTGGCGTATTTTGAGCGCCATTACGACCTGCTGGACGAGGACAGCCGCCGGCGTCTGAGCAGCAATCCGCTGCGTATTCTCGACAGTAAGAACCCGGCCATGCAGGAAATGCTTAACGCCGCGCCGGTACTGACGGACAGCCTCGGCGAAGAATCGCGGGCGCACTTTGCGGAGCTGCAGCGCATTCTGGCGGCCTTCCCGATTGATGTGCGTGTTAACCCGCGTCTGGTGCGCGGGCTCGATTACTACAGCCACACGGTTTTTGAGTGGGTAACCGACCAGCTCGGCGCGCAGGGCACCACCTGTGCCGGCGGGCGCTACGACACCCTGACCGAGCAGCTCGGCGGTAAACTGACTCCCGCAGTGGGCTGGGCCATCGGTGCCGAGCGGATTCTGGCCTTGCTGGAAGCGGCCGGCAAACTCCCCGCGGTGCCGGAGGCTGATGTATATGTGATTATCGCGCCGGATGTACCGGCGGCCGAGGGTCTGGCGCTGGCGGCGGATGTGCGTCGTGCCTTACCGGGCCGGGCCGTTATGGCCAACGTGGCCGGCGGGTCCCTGAAAAGCCAGTTTAAAAAAGCCGATAAAAGCGGCGCCGCGCTGGCGGTTATTCTCGGCGCCGGCGAGCTGCAGGACGGACAGGTCACGGTCAAGGATCTGCGCCGCACCGGTGAGCAGCAGACAATCGAACGCGGCGCTTTAGCCGAACTGCTGGGCGGCTTGTCGCCCGCATCAACACACTGATTACGGAGCCCCAAGGTGAGCGAATACGAAACAGAAGAACAACAGGTCGAAGCGATTAAATCCTGGTGGAGCGAGAACGGCCGCTCGGTTTTATTCGGCGTTGTTCTCGGTGTTGCGGTGATCGGCGGCTGGCGCGGTTTTGCGGCCTATAAGGACGGCCGGGCCCAGGATGCAGCGGGAATTTACGGCGAGTTCGTCGAGGCGGCAGGTGCGGCAGATCTGGATAAGGTCGCAAGCCTGGCGCAGCAGTTGCGCGATGACTACAGCGGGCTGACCTTCCCGGTGATGGCTTCGCTGGCTGAAGCGGGTCTGCTGGTCTCCGAAAAAGGCGATCTGGCGACGGCTGCCGAGCGTCTTGACTGGGCGCTGAACAATGCCTCACTGGAGGAAATGAAAACCATCGCGGCTCTGCGACTGGCGCGCGTACGTCTGGCGCAGGGTGAGCATCAGGCTGCGCTGTCGGCCTTGCCGGAGTCGGCCTCACCGGCGTTTGCCGGTCTGACGGCAGAGATTCGCGGTGATATCGAGCTGGCCATGGGTGATCAGGCCAAGGCACGGGCCAGTTATGAAGAAGCCCGCACGCTTGGCGGCGAAGTCGTCAACCCGGCGGTGCTGGACATGAAAATCGGTGATCTGGCGCTGCCTGAAAGCGAAAAAGAAGAAGGCTGATGAAACTAGCACCTCTGGCAACGGCCTTGATGCTGGCTCTGGCCGGCTGCGGCGGCAATGATGCGGTTCTTAAACCTGTACCGCTGACGGATATACGTTCGCAGGTCGGGGTCGACAGTGACTGGAAGGTCGGTTCTGAAGGTGCGCGTTCTGACTCCGCCGAGCGATTCCGGCCTTATCTGGACGAGTCTTTTGCTTATCTGGCCGGGCATGACGGCTCAGTCAGTGCGGTGGCGCTGGACAATGGCAAGCAGGCCTGGGAAACCGGGCTTGATGTGCCGCTGTTGCGCGGCGTCAGTGGTGACGCGTCGAGAGTTTATGTAACCACGCTGGATGGCGAGGTGATCGCGCTCGGCAAGGCTGAGGGCGAGGTTCTCTGGCGCCAGTCGTTTTCGTCGGAAGTGCTGGCCGCGCCGGCGGCGTCACCGTCGATGCTGGTTGTGCGTACCAATGATGGCTATATCTACGGCCTGTCACCGGACGACGGCAGCGAGGTCTGGCGTCAGCAGTTTCAGGTGCCGGTGCTGACCGTGCAAGGTTACGCCACGCCCCTGATCGTGCCGGGCGGTGTGCTGACCGGCCTGGACGACGGGACTGTGGTGGCCTTGTCGCTGACGGACGGGCGCCTGATCTGGCGTACCCAGGTCGCACGTCCGGACGGGCGTTCGGAGATCGATCGTCTGGTGGACGTGGACGGGCCTTTAAGTATCGATCAGCAGTATATCTACGCGGCCAGCTATCAGGGCCAGCTGGTGCGGATTGAGCCGCAGCAGGGCCGGATCAGCTGGTCGACCCCGGTTTCCTCGACCACCGGTGTCAGCACCAATGCTGATAAAGCCTTTGTCAGTACCAGTGAGTCCCATGTGCTGGCTGTGGACAAGCAGAGCGGCGCGGTGCTGTGGGAAACGGCAGCGCTGGAAGGGCGTCATCTGACCCGGCCGGTGCCGGTCGAAGGGGCCGTGATCGTCGGTGATCTGGAAGGCTATATCCACTGGCTGGACGAAGATAACGGTGAGCTGATCGGGCGCTACCGCTTGGATAATTCGCCGGTGATGGCCGCGCCTGTGGTGCGCGATGACGCTATCTATCTGCTTTCGCGCGATGGGGTGTTGCGTAAGATTTCGGCCAAAGCCCTGGACTGATCCGCTAAGGCAGCCCGCAGGCTGCCTTTTTTGTGCCCTCAGCCGGCCTGCATGGTGTTGGCGGCAGGGGGCAGGCTGATCAGGCGGTCGATTTCCGAGGCGTCGGTGGGCTTGTGAATCAGATAGCCCTGCACCGCGTCGCAGCCCAGAGTTTGCAGCAGGTCCTGCTGTTCGCGGGTTTCCACGCCTTCAGCAATGGTGCGCAACTTCAGTTGCTGCGCAATGGCGATAATCGCGGCGGTAATCTCCCGTGAATCGGCGTTGTCCAGCATCGAATTGACGAAGGATTGGTCGATCTTCAAGGCGTGGATCGGCAGTTCCTTGAGACGGTACAGCGACGAGCTGCCGGCACCGAAATCATCAATCACCAGTGTTACGCCGCGGGCGCCGAGTTCTTTCAGGGTGTCAACCGAGGTACTCAGATCATTCATGATGATCGATTCGGTGATCTCGAAGGCCAGCAGCGACGGATCCACATCAAAATCACCCAGCGCTTTGTCCACAATTACCGGCAGATTCTGCAGGCGGAACTGGCGTGGCGAGATATTCACGGCCAGCTGCATGGGTTCCTGTCCGGCGTCCATCCAGTGGCGGATTTGCTTGCATGCCTCGCGGATGACCCACTCACCAATCTCGGCAATCAGGCCGGTTTTCTCCGCAATCGGAATAAAGTGATCCGGACGCACGCTGCCGAGCTTATGGTCTTTCCAGCGCAGGAAGGCTTCCATACCGCAGTATTGGCCGGTCTGCAGGTCGAGCTGCGGCTGAAACGACAGTGACAGTGCGTTGTCGGCCAGGGCCGTGCGCAGGCGTGACTCCATGGTCATCTGCTGCATGGCGCGGATTTTCATATCGCGGTTGAAAATCTGATAGTTGTTACGCCCCAGCTGTTTGGCGTGGTAGCAGGCCGAATCGGCTTGCTTGAGCAGTGTGCTGAGATTGGACGCGTCATCCGGGAACAGCGCGATGCCGATGCTCGAGCTGACCTCGACATCAATGCCTTCGATCTCCAGCCGCTGGTGCAGCTGCTTGAGAATCCGGTCGGCGGTGATGCGCACTTCGCGTACATCTTTGATTTGATCCAGAAATGCGGCAAATTCGTCCCCGCCCATGCGTGCCGAGACATCGATCTCACGCAGGTTTTCGCGGATACGGTTGGCCACCGTGCGCAGCAGTTCATCACCGACCGCATGACCGAGTGTGTCGTTGACCTGTTTGAACTTGTCCAGGTCAAACAGCATCAGTGCCACCTTGTGGCCGTGGCGGCGGCTGCCGGCCAGCGCTGACTCGAGTTGTTCGAGAAAGTGATTGCGATTGGCCAGTCCTGTCAGACCGTCTTTGGTGGCCTGATGGTGCAGTTGGCGCTGCGCCAGTTTCAGGTAGGTGATATCCGAAAAGGTGATAATGCGGCTGCCGTTTTCCGCGTCGCGCTTGGTAACCCGCAGGTAGATGCCCGATTCGGTCATATATTCGCGCGGCGTTTCATTGCGGTTGGTGCCGGCGCTGACCACGTCGGATTCGATCAGATGGTGTGTTTGCACCTCAATCAGGCGCATATCGCCGCGGTTGATGCTGCGCGCAAATGCGTCCTCAAAGGACTGATCTATCTTTAGTCGCGCACGCAGTTTGGGGCAGATACGGCCCAGTGTTTCGTTTATGACCAGGCAGCGGTCCTCGCTGTCGGTCAGGACCACGCCTTCTTCCAGATTGTTCACGGAGTCGGAAATCAGCTTGCGCTCATTGGCCAGCTTGGTCTGGGTCTGGCGTTGTTTAATGTTCAGTGAAATGACCAGCACGATCAGGCTCATGCTGCCCAGAAGGAGAGTCAGCACACTGACGCGGAAACTGCTGAAGCGATCCTTGTAACTTGCGATCAGCTTATGCTGTGCGGCGGCCAGGCGCTGCTGCTCGGCGCGCATATCATCCAGGCTGTCCTCCAGGGCCTCAACCGACAAGCGGTAGGCTTTGGTCGAGGTTAGCGGGATGCCTCTGGGGGTTTCGTTAGTCAGCCACTTGTCGATGGTGGACAGCAGCTGTTCTGCTGCCAGAGAGTTACCGCCGGTGCTTTCGACCGTGGTGGTGCCGATATGCCGGCGCGCCTCGGCGATGACGGCGCTGATCCGTTGCAGGCCGGTCGCGGAGCCGAAGTTACGCTCAAGCTGCAGGGTCTGATGCACTTTTTCCAGCGCGCTGGATACCTGACCCAGCTGCGCCTGTTTCTCGATCAGCACCTGTGCGGTATCGCTCTCGGAGAATTCCGATTTTTTGTGTACAAAATAAGCAAACCAAAGCCCGATCAGCAGTATTGCCAGATAGGATGCTATTTCCAGGCGTGAGATGGCAGGTTCGCGGTTAATTTGCAGCATATGGCGCAATGGATCCGGGGTCTCAGTGGGTTAAGGGGCAGGGCACGGTCTGACTGCGCCCTTGGCTCTGTTGGGTATTTATCGGCGCGCCGGCGGTTTCGTTTAGCGGTGTTGCAGCTGAAATCTCATCTGTTCTGCCAGCGCCTCGCAAACGTGCGATAATCGGCGCTTTTCCGCCCGGCAAGCGAACATCTTATGAAACCCGTAATTGCACTCGTGGGGCGCCCGAACGTCGGGAAGTCCACGCTATTTAACAAGTTAACCCGAACCATGGACGCGCTCGTGGCCGATTTTCCCGGTCTGACACGGGACCGGAAATACGGTGCGGGCAAGCTCGGGGATTTCAGCTACACGGTGGTCGATACCGGTGGCCTGAGCGGTGAGGAAGAGGGCATAGACGTGCATATGGCCGAGCAGACCCGGCTGGCCATAGACGAAGCGGATGTGGTGTTGTTTCTGGTCGACGGCCGGGACGGCTTGAGCACGGTTGATGAGGATATTGCCAAGCACCTGCGGCGCAGCGAGAAAAAAGTCTCTCTGGTTGTGAACAAGATCGACGGTGTCGGCGAGGAGCAGGCCAGTGCCGAGTTCTACGCCCTGGGGATGGGCGAGCCGCTGTGTATTGCCGCTAGCCATAACCGTGGCCTGACGCGCATGCTCGAGGCGCTGCAAGCGCGCTATGGCTTCGATGATGACGAGGCGGCAGCGGCCGCCTCGCGTGAACAGGACGGCCGTATCCGTGTCGGTATTATCGGGCGTCCGAACGTGGGCAAGTCCACGCTGATCAACCGCCTGACCGGCGAGGCGCGGGTGGTGGCTTTCGATCAGCCCGGTACCACCCGCGATACGGTGGAGATTCCGTTCCGCCGTGGCAAGCGCGATTATCTGCTGGTCGACACCGCCGGTGTACGGCGGCGCGGCAAAATTGCCGAAGTGGTGGAGAAGTTCAGTGTTATCAAAACGCTCAAGGCCATCGAAGAAAGTCACGTCTGCGTGTTAATGGTCGACGCGACCGAAGGGGTGACCGACCAGGATCTTAGCCTGACCGGTTATGCGATGGAAAAGGGCCGCGCCATCGTGCTGGCGATCAATAAATGGGACGAACTTGAGCCGGCGCAGCGCGATCACGTCAAAGTCGAGCTTGAGCGGCGCACAGCGTTTCTCAGCTTTACCAAAACGCACTTTATCTCCGCTCTGACCGGCAGTGGTGTGGATCAGCTGTTCCGCTCCATATCGCGGGCTTTTGACTCGGCGACGCTGGATATGTCCACGCCGGTGCTGACGCGCATGCTCGAGCACGCCGTGTCGGTGCATCAGCCGCCGATGATCAACGGCCGCCGCATCCGCCTGCGCTATGCCCACCAGGGCGGCAGCAATCCGCCGGTGATCGTCATTCACGGTAATCAGGTCGAACGGGTTCCGGCCAGCTATAAGCGCTATCTGATGAACTTCTACCAGAAAGAACTGGGCCTGTTCGGCACCCCGGTGAGGATCAGTTTTTCCGGTAAGGAAAATCCGTTTGAAAACCGCCGCGAGAAGCTGACACCGCTGCAGAAATACAAAAAACAGAAGGAAGAAAAGCGACGCGGACCGAAGCCCGGCAAGCGTTAAGTGATCAGCGTGCGGCCGGCGCGGTGCCGGCCGTACACAATGCGTTGAATCAGAGGTCGCGGACCAGTCTGACCAGTTGTTCGGAGTCGCGCGCCAGTGCGTTGTCAGCGGCGTTGGAGAAGTCCAGATAGCGGATCAGGGCGCTGTCGTAATAAGGCGTGGCGCTCCAGACAATAAATGAGATGTCGTCACCGTCGCTGCGCTGAATGCCGGTGTTGGGGAACTGATCCTCATCCATGGCCGGGCCGGTACAGGCGTACTCGACCAGCGATGCGAGCTCTTTGATATTGGGCAGGCGCCAGTCGCTGTAACCGCCGGTTCTGTCGTCGGTGGCGGCCTGCAGCGCATCAGGCCAGCTCAGGAACTCGGCCTGGCCGGTCGCGCAATCCTGTCCGCTCAGGCCGAGCAGGCAGCGTTGCCACATCAGGCCGGTCACATTGTCGACAATGATATCGTCGTCCAGTGTCTCGAAACGTTCCGGTGCGGCGGTCTGGTACAGATCCGGGCGGCAGGCCGCCGGAGCCGGCAGTGACATGGTCAGTCCAAGGCAGAGCAGGGCCAGGATGGCTGCGCCGCGGAGTCCGTTCGCCTGCACAGCGGTGCGTTGTGAGTGATTCATTCTTAGCTCCCGTTTACAAGTCGGATGTAAAGCGCATCGACCGGATTTTCGTCGTCGGCGCTTTTCTGTGCCGACAATAAACCGCCATGCTGATAGGAGAATGCCAGCGCGCGGTTCAGCACGGTGCTCTCCTCATCCGGGTAGTAGGACAACATGGACCAGACGCCTTTGGCGTAGAGTGAGCTGTCGAGCACGGCCGGGTCGTAGGCGAAGTAGTCGGTATCGAGGGTCGGCCGTGTGGTGTAACCGCGGCTGTAGTCATTGATCGAGCGGAGCTCCTCGGGGGTCGGCAGGCGCCAGCCGCTGTCGCGTCCGCAGAGATTTTCCGCTTCGATTGCCGCAACGTAGGATTGGGTATCGCAGTCGATGCCGCCTTTGCACTGGCCGCCGTCCCGGGTTCCGGCGTCACCGCCGTTCAGCAGCTCATCTTCCTCAAAATACCAGGTGTAGGTATTGAAGCGGTCACGCAGTCCGTCGTCATCGGTTTTGACTTCCCAGATCAGGCCGGTGCGGTTGTCGCGCACGCAGGCCCACTGGCTGGCGCTGTTGGGCAGATCGTCACCGTCCTCATCGAGTTTGGTGAAATCAAATCCGGCCCAGCCGCCGCCGTCCTTGTAGAGCGTTGCGGCCATGGCCTGAGCGTCGCGGCCGAAGTGGGCGTCCTGATTGGCGTAGCTATTATCGTCGTTGCAGCTTTGCGGCGAGTTTGAATCGCTGACTTCGCAGGCGATAACGCCGGTGTCATTGAGGGGCTGGATGTTCAGGTAGAAGCCGTCGTCGTTGACGATCAGCGCCTGGGCTGTATCGCGTGCGAGAATGACGTCGACGCTGGCGCCGTTGTTCAGCGTATCGAGCACGATACTGAAGTTTTCCGTGTATTCCGGCTCGGTATCGCCGATGACGCTGACCTCGGCGGTGGCCGATGTGGTGCCGGCCGGTAAGGTAATCGTGCCGTTGGCGGCGATGTAATCGGTCTGATCGGCGCTGCCGTCTTCCGTGTACCAATTAACGCTGACCGGGCCGTCCAGTTCCTGGTTGAGCGAGACCGTAAAGACGAGCGCGGTTTCCCCGCTGTCGCCTTCGTTAACGCTGGCCGTATCGATATAAACGGCCGGGTCATCCGGTGCAGCGGGAACCAGCGTGCTACTTTTGTTGTCACTGTCCACGCAAGCGCTGAGCAGTGACAGCAATCCGACTGCGGCGGTACCTGATCGAATTGACAGTTTTGACAACATGATTTGGGCTTTCCCGTTTTAATGTAGTTTTGCTCGGGAATGAGGCGATGTGAATTAGCCGGTCGCCGAGTGTGCGTAAGCATAACAGCAATGAAATTGAACCCATTACCGGCAAATGTGAATTTCTTGACGTGTTCGTCTCTATTGCTGCGAATTGATTGATTCGTATGTTATTTCGCACGAAATGCCGTACTGCGGCGCTGCCGGCCGGCCCTGGGCCGGCGGATTATTACGGCTTTGTGTGAAGCCGTATTTATCTTGCACGGGTAACTTGAGTTTTGTTCCTGTGGGCGCAAATTGCTAGTATCAGGCGCTAGTTGGCAAGTTAACTGCAAAGTCTGAATTAGGTAGAAAATGGGCGGTAAAGAACTGATCGAAGACGGCGGGCTGGCGGTAGAGACTTCCAAGCCGGAAGTAAAGAAACCTCCGCTGTATCAAGTGGTCTTGCTCAATGACGACTACACTCCTATGGAGTTTGTTGTTCAGGTGCTGGAGACGTTTTTCTCCATGAACCGCGAGCAGGCTACGCGCGTCATGCTGCACGTGCATACAAGGGGAAAGGGCGTCTGCGGGGTGTTTACCCGTGAGATCGCTGAGACCAAGGTGCAGCAGGTCAATCAGTTTTCCCGCGAAAACCACCATCCGCTGTTGTGTGATATGGAAGCCACCTGAGCGGGTATGCGACTGTAAGGGCTGAAATACATGTTAAGCAAAGAACTTGAGCTGACACTGAACAATGCTTTCAAGGAAGCGCGCATTCGCCGTTTTGAGTTTATGACGGTGGAGCATCTGCTGCTGTCTCTGCTCGATAACCCGACCGCAGCGACGGTGCTGCGAGCCTGTGGCGGCAATCTCGATCAGCTGCGCTCTGAGCTGGAAGAGTTCGTCGCAGAGAATACGCCCTTGCTTGAAGATGAAAACCGCGAAACGCAGCCAACGCTGGGCTTCCAGCGGGTTTTGCAGCGTGCGGTATTCCACGTGCAAAGTTCCGGCAAGAACGAAGTCTCCGGCGCCAATGTGCTGGTGGCGATTTTCGGTGAGACCGATTCCCACACCGTGTACCTGCTGAACAAGCAGAACATCACCCGGCTGGACGTGGTCAACTACATTTCTCACGGTATTGCCAAAGGCTCGCCGGAAGAGGACGAAAGTGCCTTCGGTGCTGCCAGTGGTGAGGCCCCGGAAGAGGCTGAAAGCGATGAGGCCGAAGCCGAGTCCCGGCCGCTGGACAAGTACGCCACCAATCTTAACGAACGGGCCAAAGAAGGGCGGATTGACCCGCTGGTCGGGCGTGAAGCGGAAATCGAGCGTGCCACGCAGATCCTCTGCCGCCGGCGCAAAAACAATCCCTTGCTGGTCGGTGAATCCGGTGTCGGTAAAACCGCGATTGCAGAAGGCCTGGCCAAGCGTATCGTCGATGGCGAAATCCCCGACGTGCTGAAAGAAAGCGTTATCTATTCGCTGGATCTGGGTGCGCTGGTAGCCGGCACCAAATACCGCGGCGATTTTGAAAAACGCCTTAAGTCGATCCTGAAACAGCTCAAAGACGAGCCGGGCGCGATTCTGTTTATCGACGAAATTCACACCATTATCGGTGCCGGCGCAGCGTCGGGCGGGGTAATGGATGCGTCCAATCTGATCAAACCGATGCTGGCTTCAGGTGAGCTCAAATGCATCGGTTCGACGACCTATCAGGAATTCCGCGGCATCTTCGAGAAAGACCGCGCGCTGACGCGCCGTTTCCAGAAAATTGACGTGGTTGAGCCGACCGTGGATGAGACGTTTGAGATCCTCAAAGGCTTGAAGTCGCGCTTTGAGGAGTTCCACGAGGTCAAGTATTCCAACAATGCCCTGAAGGCTGCCGCAGAGCTGTCTTCGCGCTATGTGAATGACCGTTTTCTGCCGGATAAAGCCATTGATGTAATCGATGAGGCCGGTGCCAGCCGCCGGCTTAAGTCCGAAAGCAGCAAGAAAAGTATTTCGGTGCGCGATATCGAAACCATCGTCGCCAAAATCGCCCGTATTCCCGAGAAGAGCGTCAGCGCTTCGGATATGGGTAAGCTCAAGACGCTGTCGCGTGATCTGGGCATGATTGTATTTGGTCAGGATGAAGCGATCGAAACGCTGTCTTCGGCGATTATCATGTCGCGCTCGGGGCTGGGGCCGGTGGACAAACCGATCGGCAGTTTTCTGTTCGCCGGGCCGACCGGTGTGGGTAAAACCGAGGTCACACGCCAGCTGTCCAAGCTGATGGGCATAGACCTGATCCGCTTCGATATGTCTGAGTATATGGAGGCGCACACGGTGTCGCGTCTGATCGGCGCACCGCCGGGCTATGTCGGTTACGATCAGGGCGGGCTCTTGACCGATGCGGTGATTCAGTCGCCACACGCAGTCTTGCTGCTCGATGAGATCGAAAAAGCGCATCCGGACGTGTTCAACCTGCTGTTGCAGGTGATGGACCACGGCACGCTGACTGATAACAACGGCCGTAAGGCGGATTTCCGCAATGTGATTCTGGTGATGACCACAAACGCCGGCGCGGAATCGATCAGCCGGCCGAGTATGGGCTTTACCGTTCAGGACAAGACGCACGACGGTATGGAAGCGATTAAGCGCCTGTTCACGCCGGAGTTCCGCAACCGTCTTGACGCAATTATTCAGTTCAAAGCGCTGGATAAGAACGTCATCTTCAACGTGGTCGACAAGTTCATTATCGAGCTGGAGTCGCAGCTGGAAGAGAAAGGCGTGACCATCGAAGTGGCAGCCGACGCCAAGGCCTGGCTTGCCGAGCACGGTTTTGATGCGGCCATGGGTGCGCGGCCGATGACCCGCGTTATCCGTGAAAACATCAAAAAGCCGCTAGCCGAAGAGTTGTTGTTCGGTAAGCTCAAATCCGGCGGTCGCGTGATTGTCACACTGGACGATAAAGGTGAGCTGTTGATCGAAACGGAAAGCCGTCAGGACGACAAAGCCCTGCCGGCCTGATCGCAGGCAAAACCAGGCACAGCGCGCGCCTTACGGGGCGCGCGTTTTTTTTTGCGCAAAAAAACCTGAACGCTCGCCTGCGGAGGCGGGCGGGCGAAAAGCGGGCTGTTTGAGGGCCGCGTCGGAGCGCTGGCCGGGCCGATTATCGGCTGCGGTAAGTGATCCGACCTTTGCTCAGGTCGTAGGGTGTCATCTGAACGGTGACTTTATCGCCTGTCAAAATGCGGATGTAGTGCTTGCGCATTTTGCCGGAGATATGTGCTGTAACAACGTGGCCGTTATCAAGCTCTACGCGGAAGGTGGTGTTCGGCAGTGTGTCGATCACAGTACCTTCCATTTCAATGGGTTCTTCTTTTGCCATAATTTCTCGTGTTGGTCACAACGGGCAGGTCGGGAAAGGCAGCCATTATCAACATTATGCAAACAATCTCAAGCATGGCGGTCGCTTTCCTGTAAATCAAAAGCGCGAATCGGCGCAAAAAACGGCCCGGAACAGGCCGTTTTTTGTGGTTTTTCCGGTTGCTGTGCGGGATGTAATTATTTTTCTGCCTCGGCGACGACCGGCTTCATGCGCAGCAGGGCGTCCTGATCGAAGGAGATGGCGTCGATTTTTTCCTTGACCAGAAAATTCACCAGATCGTGAAAGTCCGACGGGGCCTGGCCGGATATGCCGATGTGTTTGCCGGCTTTGCGGCAGGCGCGGATTGCCATTTTCATCAGCATGCGCGGTGCTTCATCCCGTTCGTCGAGCTCCGGATCGAGCCCGGCTTCGCGGTCAACGCCCAGTGCCAGCTGGGTCAGGTCGTTGGAGCCGATGGAGAAACCGTCAAAGTGTGCCAGAAAACGCTCGGCCAACAGGGCGTTAGCCGGCACTTCGCACATCATATGGGTGCGGATACCGTCGGCACCGTGTTTGATGTCGTGACGGGCCAGCAGTTCCAGCACATTGGCCGCTTCGTGGGTCGAACGCACGAAGGGAACCAAAAGCTGGATATTGTCGAGCCCCATTTCTTTGACCACTTTGTTGATGGCCAGGCACTCCAGGCCGAAGCATTCGGAAAAGCTGTCCGAAAAGTAGCGTTGCACGCCGCGCAAGCCGATCACCGGATTCTCTTCGTGGGGCTCGAACTCGTTGCCGCCGAGCAGGGCGGCATATTCGCTGGACTTGAAGTCTGAGAAGCGGACGTACACCGGTCGCGGATAAAATGCCGCGGCGATCAGGCCGATGCCCTGCGCGAGTTTGTCCACGTAGAACGCGCGCGGCGAAGGATAGCCTTCGGTTTTTTCATCGATGGCGTTGCGCAGATCGCGGCTCAGGCTGTCGTAGTTCAGCAGCGCGGCGGGGTGGATGCCGATGGTACTGGTCAGAATGTACTCGATGCGCGCCAGACCGACGCCGTCGGCCGGCAGAAACGAGGCTTCCAGGGCCTGCTCGGGATTGCCCAGATTAACGTAGGTTTTGGTGCGGGTTTGCGGCAGGGAGTCGGGCAGGATCTTTTGCACGTCAAACGGCAGGACGCCGGTGTAGACCTGACCGTCGTCGCCGTCGGCACAGTTGACGGTCAGCTTGTCGCCGTCCCGGAGCTGCTCTGTGGCGCCTTTGCAGCCGACCAGTGCCGGAATTCCGAGCTCCCGCGCCATAACCGCGGCGTGGCAGGTGCGGCCACCGAGATTGGTAATGATGGCCGCAGCACGGCGCATGACCGGCTCCCATTCGGGATCGGTTTTTTCGGTGATAAGGATCTCGCCGTCGCGCAGCTGATCCATGTCGCCGGTGTTGAGAATGACCCGCGCCCGACCGGTAGCTATCCGGCGGCCGACGCTGCGTCCGGTGCAGATGGCTTCGCCGTGCTCGCGGAGCTTAAAGGTCTCGTAGACGCGGTCCTGACGTTCGGTCAGTGTTTTGCGGCGGGCGTTCACGATAAAGAGTTCGCCGCTGTAGCCGTCTTTGGCCCATTCGATTTCCAGCGGATGCGGCGTGCCTTGCAGCGCGCTGTAGTGGGACTCGACCTGGCGGGCGTAGCGTGCGAGGGTCAGGACTTCGTTATCGCTGAGTGAAAACTCGCGTCGGTCGCTGCTGTGGACCGGGACGTTTTTGGTATAGACCCCGGCCAGTTGCTCCGGCGCGTAGATCATTTTGATTTCTTTACTGCCGAGTTGCTTTTTGACCAGCGGCCGGAAGCCTTTGTCCAGCGTTGGTTTGTAAACGAAGAATTCGTCCGGATTGACGGCGCCGTTGGTGACGTTTTCGCCCAGCCCGTAGGCCGAGGAGATCAGTACCATATCGGCAAAGCCGCTTTCCGTGTCGTGGGTGTAGATCACGCCGGAGCAGGCCTGGTCCGAGCGCACCATTTTCTGTACTGCCACGGCAATGCGGGCGTCTTTGTGATCCTGTCCGGCTTTAATCCGGCGGGCGATCGCCCGGTCGGTAAACAGTGAGGCAAAGACCAGCTTGCAGGTTGCCGTCAGGTTGCGGGTGCCGGCGACGTTAAGGTAGCTGTCCTGCGGGGCGCTCATATGGCCCTGCTTGCCGTCGTTGGGCAGGGCTGAGCGACGCACGGCCACATCCGGTTTGGCGCCGTAGAGCGCTTCGAGTTCTTCGTAGGCGGCTATAATATGCCCGCATAAATCATCCGGCATATTGCTGTGAATGATGCCGGCGCGGACCTTGCCTCCGGCATAGGTCAGGGCGTCCGCATCGGCCGGGTCAATGCCGCTGAGTTGCTCGTCGATCAGGTCGAACAGCCGGTTTTCCTGCATGAAATGCGCATAAGCGTCGGTGGTGACCGCAAAGCCGGCGGGCACTTTGGCCTCCAGGCCCTGCATGGCCTGATAAATCTCGCCGAGCGAGGCGCTTTTTGTGCCGACCAGTTGCGCGTCGCTGTAGGTGATGTCGCCGAATTGTTTGGTCAGCTGCATGGTGTTGTTTCCTGTAGGATAGTGCCCGTGTCAGTTAGCCGGACTGGTGTAAATAAAACAGCGAACTGCCGGTGAGCGGCGATTTTGTACCCGACGCACGGGTCATGCAAGCAAACACAGACTTCAGGTTGATTTGGTTCTTACATGCATTTTCAGGACTACAGAAAACGACGCACGACAGAACGCCTTGCCAGATTGATGGAAGGTTACGAGTCGAACTATCTCTCGATCCGTCTGTTGGTGCCGGCGCTGGCCACCCTGGACAAGGGTGATGTGCGGATTTCCCGTGTGGATGGCTGTGTTGATCTGAAGCTGGAAGTGCTGGAAAAGGAAAAATACACCACGACCTTACGTCTGACGTATGTCTTTGATGAGGCGGCCGACAAGCGCGAGGAGCCGGATCTGACAATCCGTGTTTATCACGATGCCAGAACTGCCGAAGCCATGAGCGGCCTGATCCACGGGCGCCGTCACGAACAGCGCCGGCGTCGTGATCTTGATGAGGGGTGGGTGCTGAACCGCTTTCTGCACAAATGGATTCGCTACTGCCTGCATCGCGGGCATCGTTTCGATGAGCGCAGTGATGCGGTTGCCGGCACGGCGCTGTGTCTGGCCGGTCGCTGAGGTCTAGCGCTGCCGGGCGGCGCAGTTAGCGTCGTAGCTCTTTTGATAGCGCGAGAGCATCAGCATGGTTTTGTTCAGTGATTGCGCATCATTGACAATCGATATGCGTGACTCAAGGGCGGTGATGCGGTTAGCCAGATCCTGGCAGCGGGCATTGAAATGCGCGTCCTTTACCGGCTCCGGCGTGTTGACTGCGGTGTCGTCCGGCGCGCTGTTGTTGCGCCGCGTCGGTTCGGCCGGCGTCTCCAGCGACGGACTGACAATCAGTCCCTGTTGCGCATCGCTGTGCTCGCGTGGTGCCGGCGTGGCGGTGCCCGGTGTGCGTATGGCGGATGCGGTGATCGTGTTGTTTCGCTTCTTGGCTGTGTCGATTTTTTTGACGTTCAGACCGGTCGCATCCGGTGGCGGGGTGGGGGAATACGTCAAAACGCCGTCGGCATCGGTCCACTGGTAGAGTGTTGCGGCCTGACTGCCTGCGGCAAAACTCAGCGCGGCCAGTAGCAGCGCGCGGTTCAGAATAGATCGCGTACGGACTGTGTTCATATTGCTCAGCGTATTTTCAAGACACGCTGTGCAACTGCAAAGCTCATGCCCGAGGGGTACGCAGGCTTTGCAAGCGTGTGTTTGCCGCTATACTCCACTGCATCGGATCAGGGTTGGAGATTGGGTGTGCAGTTCTTGCTGGTGGGTGCGGGCGGATTTTGTGGGGCTGTGTTGCGCTACGGCGTGATGCGCTTGTTGGCCGCGCACGCGGGCACATTTCCTTTTGCCACCTTAACGGTGAATATCCTTGGTTCGCTTGCCGCAGGTTTTTTTTCGACCTGGATCTTCCAGCGCTCGGTGTTTGAGGGCGAGTGGCGGCTGGCCGTGCAGGTCGGGCTGCTGGGGGCGTTTACGACCTTCTCGACCTTTTCCCTGGAGACCGTCAGTCTGGTGGAGCAGGGCCATGTGGCAAAAGCGGTTATTAGTGTCGGGCTGAATCTGACGCTCTGTCTTGCGGCAGCGGCGTTGGGCGTGGTTCTGGCACGGAGTCTGCCCTGAGTAGGCAGGATCTGAATTCACATGTTTTTCAAGGAATAAAGCAATGCTTGACCCTAAGCTGCTGCGGTCTGATCTGGCCGCTGTCGCAGAGAATCTCGCGCGCCGCGGTTTTTCGCTGGATGTGGATGCATTTCAGCAAATGGAGACGCGTCGCCGTGAGCTGCAAACCCGTACCCAGGAATTGCAGAACGAGAAAAATGCCAGCGCCAAATCGATCGGTCAGGCCAAGTCCCGCGGTGAGGACATTCAGCCGCTGCTCGATAGCGTTGCGGATTTGGGTGACAAGCTCAAACGTGCCGAGCAGGAACTGGCCGGTCTGCAGGCCGAGTTGAATGATTTCCTCGCCGGTGTGCCCAATCTGCTTGATGAGTCGGTGCCTCAGGGTAAGGATGAGTCTGACAATCAGGAAGTGCGTCGCTGGGGTGAGCCGCGTGAGTTTGATTTTGAAGTCCGCGATCACGTTGATCTGGGCGCGCCGGCCGGTGCGCTGGATTTCGAAACCGGCGCCAAGCTCGCCGGTGCGCGCTTTACGGTGATGCGAGGCGAGGTGGCGCGGCTGCATCGTGCGCTTGCTCAGTACATGCTGGATATGCATACCCGGCAGCACGGCTATACCGAAATCAACGTGCCGCTGATCGTCAACGAAGAGACGCTGCGCGGTACCGGTCAGTTGCCTAAGTTTGAAGAAGATCTTTTCCGTCTGACTGATGAGCGCGGTTTCTTTATGATTCCGACCGCCGAAGTGCCGGTGACCAATACGGTGCGCGGGGATATCGTGGACGCGGCGTCGCTGCCGCTGCGCTACACCTGCCACAGCATGTGCTTCCGTTCTGAGGCCGGCTCTTACGGCAAAGACACCCGTGGGCTGATCCGTCAGCATCAGTTTGAGAAGGTCGAGCTGGTACACCTGGTGCGTCCGGCTGAATCCATGCAGACGCTTGAGGAGTTGGTTTCCCATGCCGAGGCCATATTGCAGGGACTGGGCTTGCCTTATCGTGTGGTGACCTTGTGTAGCGGTGATGTCGGCTTTTCCGCGCTTAAAACCTATGACCTGGAGGTCTGGGTGCCGGCGCAGAATACCTATCGTGAGATTTCCTCCTGCAGTAACTGCGGGGATTTTCAGGCCCGTCGTATGCAGGCGCGCTGGCGCAACCCTGAAACGGGTAAGCCGGAACTCTTGCATACCCTGAATGGTTCCGGGCTTGCGGTAGGGCGGACGCTGGTGGCGGTATTGGAGAATTACCAACAGGCCGATGGCAGTGTGGTGATTCCTGATGCGCTGGTGCCTTATATGCACGGCGTCACCCGTATTCTCAGCCCGGCCTGAGTTGTCCGGCGACGGTATCAGGCTTTTATTAAAAAAAGTTGTACGTAGGGGTTGACCGGGTAAGAGGGCATCGTTAATATACGCGCTCTTACGACGGCAGGCGCGTAGCTCAGTTGGTTAGAGCACCACCTTGACATGGTGGGGGTCGTTGGTTCGAATCCAATCGCGCCTACCAATTTTTCTGCCTTCATCCCCTCACGTTCTTATATTCACGTGGCCTGGCGTATGGGTCACCACTGAAGAGTATTGCAATGCCCCGTATTACACTTCCCGACGGCAGCA
This sequence comes from Granulosicoccaceae sp. 1_MG-2023, assembly GCA_030546905.1. GTDB lineage: Bacteria > Pseudomonadota > Gammaproteobacteria > Granulosicoccales > Granulosicoccaceae > UBA7957. Next base: position 37,742 of record JAUOPI010000004.1, read on the forward strand.
GCCGTCAGTTCGATCATGCCGTTTCTGTTCTTGATGTAGCCCGCGATATCGGTCCCGGTCTGGCTAAGGCCACCTTGGGCGGTAAAGTCGACGACAAGCTTGTCGATGCCAGCTATCTTATCGAGCAGGATGCGTCGCTGGCGATTATCACGGCCCGCGACGACGAAGGGCTCGACATGATCCGCCACTCCAGCGCACACCTGCTTGCGCAAGCCGTGAAGCAGCTGTTCCCGTCCGCCCAGGTCACGATTGGGCCGGTCGTGGAAGATGGCTTTTACTATGACTTTGCCTTCGAGCGTAGTTTTACGCCGGAAGATCTCGATGCCATCGAAAAGCGCATGGCCGAGCTGGTGAAGCAGAATATTCCGGTCGAGCGTTCTGAAATGGAGCGTGATGAAGCGGTGCGCTTCTTCCGTGAGATGGGTGAGGACTATAAGGCTGAGATTATCAGCAGTATTCCGGCGAACGAGCCGCTGTCGCTGTACCGTCAGGGTGATTTTATCGACCTGTGCCGCGGCCCGCACGTACCGTCCACCGGCCATCTCAAAGCCGTTAAGCTGACCAAGATTGCCGGTGCCTACTGGCGTGGTAACTCCGACAACGAGATGTTGCAGCGGATTTACGGTACTGCCTGGCGCGATAAGAAAGAACTCAAAGCCTATCTGCATCGTATCGAAGAAGCTGAGAAGCGCGATCACCGCCGTCTGGGCAAGCAGCTCGATCTGTTTCACTTGCAGGAAGAGGCGCCGGGTATGGTTTTCTGGCACCCGCGCGGTTGGGCGATCTACCAGGCTATCGAGCAATACATGCGCAGAAACCAACGTCTGCGCGGCTATCAGGAAGTGAAAACACCGCAAGTGGTGGATATCTCCCTGTGGCAAAAATCCGGTCATGCAGACAAGTTCGGCGACGACATGTTTACCGTCAATACGGAAGACCGCGAGTACGCGATCAAGCCGATGAACTGTCCGTGCCATGTGCAGGTATACAACCAGGGGCTGAAAAGCTACCGCGACCTGCCTTTGCGCATGTCCGAGTTCGGCTCCTGTCACCGCAACGAAATGTCCGGCGCCCTGCATGGGATTATGCGTGTCCGGGGTTTTACCCAGGATGATGGCCATATCTTCTGTACCGAAGATCAGATCCAGCCGGAAGTCAGCGAGTTTATCGATTTTCTGCATGCGGTCTACGAAGATTTCGGCTTTACCGACGTGATTTACCGCCTCTCCACGCGCCCCGAGCAGCGCGTCGGCAGTGATGCCGATTGGGACAAGGCCGAAAAAGCGCTGGCCGATGCATTGGATAACAAAGGCCTGGAATGGCTGGAGTTGCCGGGAGAGGGCGCGTTTTATGGCCCCAAAATTGAATTCTCATTGAAAGACTGCCTCGGACGTGTCTGGCAGTGCGGTACGGTACAGGTTGACTTTTCCATGCCGGGACGGCTTGATGCGACCTATGTGGACGAGTCAGGTGAGCGTCGTACGCCGGTTATGTTGCACCGCGCGATCCTCGGTTCCTTTGAGCGCTTTATCGGGATTCTGATTGAGCATCACGAAGGCAAGCTGCCCTTGTGGCTGGCACCTGTGCAGGCAGTGGTGATGAATATCACCGATAAACAGGCCGATTTCGTCTCCAAAGCCGCCGAAATCCTGCAAAATCAGGGCTTGCGCGTCGAAACAGACTTGAGAAACGAAAAAATCGGTTTTAAAATCCGAGAGCACACCCTTAAACGAATTCCCTATCTGCTGGTAGCCGGCGACCGGGAAGTCGAATTGAATCAACTGGCAGTTCGTTCCCGTGACGGTACGGATCTGGGCAGCATCGATATCGATCAGCTTGCCGAAGGTCTGTTACGTGAAGTCAACACACGGGGTCGCGCCGGTCTATTGGAGGATTGAAGTATTTCTGCGAAAAAAGCGAATCGGAAGAATGAAGAGATCATGGCTTCCGAGGTACGCCTGATTGACGCCGAAGGTAATCAGGTAGGCGTAGTATCACGTGATCAAGCGTTGGCGTCGGCAAAAGCCGCTGCGCTGGATCTTGTCGAGATTTCACCGAACGTGGAACCCCCGGTCTGTAAGATCATGGACTACGGGCGCTACAAGTTCGAACTCAACAAGAAACATCACAACGCCAAAAAGAAGCAGAAACAGGTCCAGATCAAGGAAGTCAAATTTCGTCCCGGTACCGATGAAGGCGATTATCAGGTCAAACTGCGTAATCTCACCAAATTCCTCGAGAACGGCGACAAGACTAAGATCACCTTGCGCTTCCGTGGCCGTGAAATGGCACACCGGGAACTGGGCAGTAAACTGCTTGAGCGGATCCGTAACGACCTCGCTGAGTTGGGTACAGTTGAACAGTTTCCCAAGATGGAAGGTCGGCAAATGGTGATGGTGCTCGCACCGAAGAAGTAATTGCAAAATTCTGACGGCCTCCTTCGGGAGGCCGTTGGTCTTAAGAACCCTGCGCTGTAGTAAAAGTGATCCATCCACTGACTCCGACTCAGCCAGGTGAATTTAAAAATCCAAACGGGAGTTTGACATGTCGAAAATCAAGACCAATCGCGGCGCTGCAAAGCGTTTTAAGCGAACCGGGTCTGGCGGATTCAAGCGTAAACAGTCGCATCTCCGTCACATCCTGACCAAAAAAAGCACCAAGCGTAAGCGTCATCTGCGCGGCAAGTCCATGGTTCATGAGTCAGATCAGGTGCTCGTAGAGCGTCTGCTGCCCTATCAGCGTTAATCGGGAGCGTCCTTAAATGCCAAGAGTAAAACGTGGTGTACAGGCTCGTGCCCGTCACAAAAAAATTCTGAAAAAAGCCAAAGGTTATCGTGGCGCCCGTAGTCGGGTTTTTCGCGTAGCCAAGCAGGCAGTCACCAAAGCAGGTCAGTATGCTTATCGTGACCGCCGTCAGAAAAAACGCCAGTTCCGTCGCCTTTGGATTGCCCGTATCAACGCAGCAGCGCGTGAGTGCGGTATGTCTTACAGCCGTCTGATCGACGGTCTGAACAAGGCTGGTGTCGAGATCGACCGTAAGGTGCTTTCTGACATCGCAATTGCCGACTTTGCAGCATTTAGCAAAATCGCTGAGAAAGCCAAGGCAAGCCTCTAAAGTTGAATTGAATGTACGGACCGCTCCTATGCAGGCTCCGTTCAGACAGTGAAACCATTGAACGGGAAAAGGCATGCCTTTTCCCGTTTTTTATTTGAAGGACAGTTTCGTGTCATTAGATCTGACTAGTGTTTTGGCGGAAGCCGGCAGTGCCATCGAGGGCGCCGCTGACTTGCGTGAGCTGGACGCCGTGCGCGTACGCTATCTGGGTAAGAAAGGCGTTATCACCGATCAGCTCAAAGCGGTGGGCAATCTGCCCAAAGAAGAAAAGCCGGAAGCCGGAAAAGCCATCAACCTCGCCAAGCGCGAAATCGCGGCGAAGATAGAAGCCCGTGTCGCCGAGCTGGAGCAGCTTGCGATTGAAGCCGAGCTTGCTGCCGGGCGTATTGATGTGACCCTGGCCGGGCGTGATGTGCAGCAGGGCGGGTTACATCCGGTCACCCTGACCACGCGCCGCATCGTCAGTCTTTTCTCGCAGTTGGGTTTTTCTGTGGTGGAAGGGCCTGAAGTTGAAGATGACTATCACAACTTCGAGGCGCTGAACTTCACGGAGCATCACCCGGCGCGGGCCATGCACGATACCTTCTTTTTTGAGGACGGGCGCCTGCTGCGCACCCATACCTCATCGGTTCAGATCCGTCATATGGAGTCCAGTCCGCCGCCGTACCGTATTCTGGTGCCGGGGCGTGTTTACCGTTGCGACTCCGACATGACACATACGCCGATGTTTCATCAGGTCGAGGGTTTGTTGGTGGACAAAAACATCACCTTCAGCGACCTGACCGGGCATCTGCGCTCCTTTCTGGAGATGTTCTTCGATAATGCGGATGTGGAAATCCGTTTCCGTCCTTCCTACTTCCCGTTTACCGAGCCGTCGACCGAGGTTGATATCAAAATCAAAGGTGGCGACTGGCTTGAGGTGCTCGGTGCCGGCATGGTGCACCCTAACGTCTTCAAGGCGGTCGGTGTCGACAGTGAAGAGTACACCGGTTACGCCTTTGGTATGGGCGTCGAGCGTTTGGCGATGCTGCGTTACGGCGTGCGGGATCTGCGTATGTTTTTCGAGAACGACATGCGCTTCCTGAGCCAGTTCCGATAAGACGCTGTAAGTAGAATCAAACCCGCGTGTGCGGGTAGACCGACGGAATCTATACAATGAAATTCAGTGAAAATTGGTTGCGCGAGTGGGTCAATCCGGCCATTTCCAGTGACGAACTTGTCGCGCAATTGACGTTGTTGGGCCTTGAAGTTGACGACGTGACCGCGCTTGGCGGTCTGTTCAGCGGCGTGGTCGTTGGTGAGATCGTTGCCATTGAGCAGCATCCGGATGCGGACCGTCTGCGTGTTTGTCAGGTGGCCGGCGGCGAAGAGGTGGTTCAGGTGGTCTGTGGCGCGCCCAATGCGGCACTGGGTCTGAAAACGGCCTTCGCCACTGTGGGTGCTGTCTTGCCGGGTAATTTCAAGATCAAAAAAGCCAAGCTGCGCGGGCAGCCTTCCTTCGGCATGCTGTGCTCGGGTGAGGAGATCGGCCTGTCCTCCGATGCGGACGGCATCATGGAGCTGCCGGCCGATGCCCCGGTGGGCACGCCTTTGGCTGAGTATCTTGGCCTCGACGACACCGTTATTGATATCGACATTACGCCCAATCGCAGCGATTGCTTCAGCATCCGCGGTGTCGCGCGTGATATCAGTGCGCGTAATGATCTGCCATTGGCGAAAACCCTGCAGTGTGAGGTCAGTGAAACCTCTGCTGCCGTACAGGATGTCAGCGTGGAGCCGGGCAGTGCCTGTGTGCGCTATTGCGGCCGCGTTATCGAAGGTGTCGATAACACCAAAACCACGCCGCTGTGGATGGCTGAGCGTCTGCGTCGCGGTGGTGTGCGTCCGATCTCACCGCTGGTGGACGTGACCAATTACGTTATGCTCGAGCTCGGTCAGCCCATGCATGCGTTTGACCGTGACCGTCTGTCCGGTGCGATCCGTGTCCGTCGCGCTGCCGCCAAAGAGCCGGTGAAGCTGCTTGACGGGCGTGACATAAAACTCGACGACGACACCACTGTGATTGCCGACGACAGTGGCGTGATCGGTGTGGCCGGCATTATGGGCGGCGACAGCACCGGTTGTGAGGCCGAGAGTCGCAATGTGTTTCTCGAAAGCGCCTTGTTCTTGCCCGAGATGATTGCCGGACGTTCGCGTCGTTATGCAATGCATACCGAGTCGGGTCACCGTTTCGAACGCGGGGTCGATCCGCAGTTGCAGCGTGAAGCGCTGGACTACGCAACCGCGCTGATCCTCGAAATCTGCGGCGGTCAGGCCGGTCCGGTGACAGAGGTGCTTGAAGAGCCACGTTTGCCGGTCGCTGAGCCGATTCTGTTGCGTCGCGAGCGGATTGAGCGGATTCTGGGCTTTGTCGTGCCTGCCGAAGAGGTTGAGATCCTCCTGTCGCGCCTCGGCGTTGAGCTGAGTGCTCATCCGGAGGGTTGGACCGCGACGGTGCCCGGCTACCGCTACGATCTGCGTATTGAGGTCGATCTGATCGAGGAAATCGCGCGGGTTTACGGCTACGACAAACTGCCTGATACCCAGCCGGTGCTGTCGCCGACAATCCGCCCCGTGGCGGATCTGCCCGGTGGCATCTGGCGTGCCAGAGAAGTGCTGGTCGAGCGCGGCTTCCAGGAAGTGGTCACCTACAGCTTTGTGGACCCGCAGTTGCACGAGGCCTTGTGCCCGGGTGTAAAGGCGTTGCCGCTGGCCAATCCGATCAGCACCGAACTGGCGGAAATGCGCCTCTCACTGCTGCCCGGTCTGGTGTCGGCGTTTCAGCGCAATGTTAACCGCCAGATTCAGGATCTGCGCCTGTTTGAATCCGGCCTGCGTTTTCTGCCCGGTCCTGAGGGGCTGGAACAGCGTAAAACCCTGGCCGGTCTGATTTCCGGACGGGCCGCTGCCGAGCACTGGAGCGGTGAGGCAGGGCAGGTGGATTTTTACACCATGAAAGGTCACCTGGAGTCGGTGTTTAACGCGGTTCACGCCGGTGCCGTGACGTTCACCGCGGCCGCGCAGCCCGGTTTGCATCCCGGTCAATCCGCGACCGTGCTGGTCGACGGACAGGCCTGCGGTGTGATCGGCACCCTGCATCCCTCGCTGGTTAAACAGCTGGATCTGCAACAGCCAGCCTACGTATTTGAAATTGATCAGGAAGTGCTGGAGCGCGATTGTCTGCCGGCGTATGAAGAGATCTCGCGCTTCCCGTCGGTGCGCCGCGATATCGCGGTTCTTTTCGACGAGTCCACATCAATGGGCGACGTAGAGAGAACCGTGTTGCAAAACGCGCCGGGAGTTCTGCGAAAACTCGTTGTATTTGATATATATCGGGGGGAAAAGATAGCCAGTGGGCTAAAAAGCGTGGCTTTAGGCTTGATTTTACAGGATAATTCCCGCACTCTTGATGAGGGTGAGGTTGAAAAAACTGTTGCAGGCATCATTAAAGTTCTCGAAGAAAAATTTGGTGCAACCCTCAGGATGTAGATAATGGCTTTGACCAAGGCGGCGATAGCCGAAATGCTTTTTGAAGAACTCGGACTGAACAAAAGAGAAGCGAAAGAGTTTGTCGAAGAGTTTTTCGAACAGGTTCGCCAGGCACTTGAAGAAGGCAACGACGTTAAGCTTTCCGGATTCGGAAACTTCATTCTCAGAAACAAAAGTGAACGCCCGGGGCGTAATCCGAAAACCGGCGAAGAGATTCCGATCTCAGCGCGTCGGGTAGTGACGTTCAGGCCCGGGCAAAAACTTAAGGCACGTGTAGAAGCATATGCTGGAAGTCAGCAACAATAAGGAACTCCCTGCGATTCCGAGCAAGCGTTACTTCACCATCGGTGAGGTGAGCGAGCTTTGTCAGGTCAAGCCGCATGTCTTGCGCTACTGGGAGCAGGAATTTCCGGATCTCAAGCCGGTGAAACGCCGGGGCAACCGCCGTTATTATCAGCGTCATGATGTGATGCTGATCCGGCAGATCCGTAGCTTGCTGTATCAGCAGGGCTATACCATCGGCGGGGCGCGTCAGCACCTGACCGGAGACGCGGCCAAGGATGACAGTTCGCAAATGCAGCAGCTGGTCAAACAGCTTCGCGGCGAGCTCGAAGACGTGCTGAAAATCCTCAAAACCAGCTGAGGTCATGGCTTGCAGAGCGGTTTGACGCAGCAAAGAAAGACGAAAAATGCGGCCCCGGTGGCCGCATTTTTTCGTTCAGGCAGGCTGTTTTTCCCGGGGTGGAAAATAATTTGCCGAAATCACTTCATTCCTGTGCCGGATTGCTGTATATTTCGGCACCTTCTGGCGGGGCGTAGCGCAGTCTGGTAGCGCACCACAATGGGGTTGTGGGGGTCGGAGGTTCGAATCCTCTCGCCCCGACCAGTTTCAATTTTCCATTTCGGTTATTCACCGGCTTGGGTTCGTGCGGTATTTTGTACGGAGCCAACGCATCTGTTTTTATCTATCTTGAACGTACCGCGTCTCAGGCTGTCAATAGGGACGTTTGTCGCAGGTTTCAATTTTTTCCGGCCAGCGCCGATAAGACTCCCTAGTCACTCATATAAGTCGTTCATTGGAGAATACGAATGCCCGCAAACGAACTCAGTGCAGCCGTTGCGCCGGTTGTTGAGTTGCTCAGACGAACCAACCTGCAAGCGCTGGTTTCCGAATACCGCGCCGGCTTGGTAAGCGGTCGCTTCGCTGACATTGGTGAAAAGCTACGGATAGCAGGTCAGGAATTCGTCGACGCATATCAGAATTTCAGCGAAGCTGAGTTGAAAGTTTGTCGGATTCTTCACCTTGAGGATCTGGGCAAACGCGGCTTCTGGCAACGCGTGTGTACCGCCGCTGAAGGTCCGGAAAGAACCCGTGCCGAGGTGGTGACGCTCTACAGTCGCGTGATGTTTGCCAATAATCACCTGCCGTCCCTGGTGCAGCTGTTCGGTGCCGATGGCGCTGCCGCTTCCGCTTCCGTACCTGTGGTTGCCAAAACGCCGGCACGAACCGTGCGGCCAGGCGGGGCGGAGCTGAAAGTGCGTCTGCTCGATGCCGGTGAAAGCGCCTCTGATCCTGACCGGATCTCGCGCACCATCGATGGTATCGAAATGCTCTACACGGGCTGCTGCGGTATCAGTCGTAAAGGCGAGATCAACCTGTCGCTGATCAGTGTCGATGGTACTGACGGCGAGAAGTTTCTGACCTTCGAAGGCGACCGGGACGAAGTTACCGCGGTGATTGCGGTTGTTGAGTCCATCGCGGAGGAGATTGCCTCGGTTGAGGACATTGAGCATTGCGACCCTGAGCAGCTGGTGTTGCAGTTACCGGTGTTCGAGGATCTCAATACCCTGCAAAGCGTGCACAAGGTGTCTGCAGAAGAGTCTGCGGAGATTGCCGGTACGTTGCGTGAAGGCGCGTTGCTTGTAATGGAAAGCGGGGTCTTGCTCGTTCGCCCGGAAAAGCCTAGAATTGCGTCCTCCAAACCCACGGTGGTGCCTTTGCACCGCACGGAAGAGGCCGGGCAACAAAGGGCCGCTGCCCCCGTGGTGACGGAAGTAAAGCCGACGGTAAAACTCAAGTCCGGTACGAATAGTACAACTGCGGAGCGCGCTGAAAGCGCCGAGGCGGACGTCGACGATATGTCGCCGGATGAGTTTTATCAGCATTACCTGAAAGAGAAAGATCGCATTCAGGGTAAGGCGGATACGTCTTCGGAAGCACAGCAGGTTGCGGGTACATCGCAAAACGATCTTGCTGAAGGCTCGTCCAAGACGGATGCCTTGTCGGATTTGCTGGCGGATCTGGACCGCATAAACCGGAAGTAAAAAAAGTTTTAAAAAGGGGTTGACCGACCCCTCTGATCTGCATATTATATGCGCCTTCGGTTCCCCGGTAGCTCAGTCGGTAGAGCAAATGACTGTTAATCATTGGGTCGGCGGTTCGAGCCCGTCCCGGGGAGCCAATTAAGATTTAAGAGAAAACGCCGCTCATTGAGCGGCGTTTTTTTTTGCCTGTTCGCTTTGCAGCGCCTGTCGCGTGTTTCCTCTCCCTCATTCTTGAACTGCAGCATCCGGCAAAGGATGCGGTATGATGGTCAGTTAGTTTTCAGCTGAACCCACGCTCATGTCGAAACCCTTCAAGATAAACAGGATGTTCCCGCCCTCGGGTGATCAGCCGGCGGCTATTGATCTGCTGAACGAAGGGCTTGGTGACGGGCTTGCATTTCAGACATTGCTGGGTGTGACCGGCAGTGGTAAGACCTACACCATGGCCAACATTATCCAGCAACAGCAACGGCCGACCATCGTGCTGGCGCCGAATAAAACCCTGGCCGCGCAGCTTTACGGCGAAATGAAAGAGTTTTTCCCTGAAAACGCCGTGGAGTACTTCGTTTCTTACTACGACTACTACCAGCCTGAAGCCTATGTGGCGGCCTCGGATACCTTTATCGAGAAAGATGCCTCGGTAAACGAGCATATCGAACAGATGCGTTTGTCGGCGACCAAGGCCATTATCGAGCGCCGTGACGCGATTGTGGTGGCAACGGTGTCGTCCATCTACGGCCTGGGTGAGCCGGAATCCTATCTGAAAATGGTGATGCATCTGGATCGCGGCGATATTATCGATCAGCGTGATCTGCTGCGGCGTTTGGCGGAGTTGCAATACGAGCGCAACGACGTAGACCTCAAGCGTGGCACCTACCGCGTGAGAGGCGAGGTGATTGATGTCCATCCGGCCGAATCGGATAAGGAAGCGATCCGCATCGAGTTGTTTGACGACGAAATCGAGAGTCTGGCCTTCTTTGATCCGCTGACCGGTGAGGTTTTGCAGAAGGTGCCACGCTTGACTATCTATCCGAAAACCCATTACGTCACGCCGCGTGAAACTCTGGTAGATGCGCTGGATTCAATCAAGCGGGAGCTGGCTGAACGACTGGCGCAGTTGCGCGGGGCCGACAAGCTGGTCGAAGCGCAGCGTCTTGAGCAGCGCACCCTGTTTGATCTGGAGATGATTCAGGAGTTGGGTTATTGCTCCGGGATTGAAAACTACTCCCGCTATCTTTCCGGGCGCGCGCCGGGCGAGCCGCCGCCGTGTTTTTTCGATTATCTGCCGCCGGATGGTTTGCTGTTTATTGACGAAAGCCACGTCACCGTGCCGCAGCTGGGCGCGATGTACAAAGGCGACCGTTCGCGTAAGGAAAATCTGGTTAACTACGGTTTTCGTCTGCCATCGGCCATGGACAACCGCCCGCTGCGTTTTGAGGAGTTCGAGCGGCTCTGTCCGCAGACGATTTTTGTCTCCGCCACGCCGGGCAAATACGAACAGGAAAATGCAGCCCAGGTGGTCGAGCAGGTGGTGCGCCCGACCGGATTGCTGGACCCGCTGATCGAGATCCGTCCGGTGGCTACACAGGTGGATGATCTGTTGTCCGAGATCCGCAAGCGCACCAAGGTCAATGAGCGCGTGCTGGTGACTACCCTGACCAAACGGATGGCCGAGGATCTGACGGAGTACCTCAACGAGCACGGCGTGCGTGTGCGTTATCTGCACTCGGATATAGATACGGTGGAGCGGGTGGAGATTATACGCGACCTGCGGCTGGGCGAATTTGATGTGCTGGTCGGTATCAACCTGCTGCGCGAGGGGCTGGATATGCCGGAGGTGTCGCTGGTCGCTATACTCGACGCCGACAAAGAAGGCTTTCTGCGCTCCGACCGGTCGCTGATTCAGACCATTGGCCGGGCGGCGCGGAATATCAACGGCAAGGCGATTCTCTACGCCGACCGGATGACCGGTTCCATGGAAAGGGCGATCGGCGAAACCGAGCGTCGTCGTGCCAAACAGATCGAATATAACGAGGCCCACGGTATTACGCCGCAGCCGCTGAATAAGGCGGTGCGGGATGTGCTCGAAGCGCATGGCGGCGATAAGAAGGGGCGTTCCGGCGGCAGCACTGCGGCCGGCGGCGCCGCGGCCGATAGCGCTGCGGAGCTGATGACAGCGCAGCAGGCCAGTCGCAAAATCGCTGAACTGGAAAAGCAGATGTACGAGAAGGCCCGCAATCTGGAGTTCGAGGCTGCGGCCGCCTTGCGGGATGATATTGAACGGCTGCGACTGAACGTGTTTCAGGATGCGCGTTAATCTGCCCCAGTCTTGTTAAAGTTCGTGTAGAATACGCGGTTGTCTGCGGACAGCGCAGGATTTATGTCGCCACACATCCGTAAATCCGGGTTTATGCATGTCGCCTGCAGACCACCACAGTGACTCTCAAAACAAAACAGGAAGACACAAAGTGCTGACAGAATACAGAAAACACGTTGAGGAGCGCGCCGCCGAGGGCGTACCGCCGCAACCGCTCACCCCGGAGCAGGTCGCAGATCTGGTTGAACTGCTGAAAAATCCCCCGGCCGGTGAAGAAGAATTTCTGGTCGACCTGATCACCAACCGTGTACCGCCCGGTGTGGATCAGGCCGCCTACGTCAAAGCTGCTTTTCTGTCAGACGTTGCTAAGGGTAATGCAACGAGCCCGCTGATTGATAAGGCACACGCGACCAAACTGCTGGGTACCATGCTCGGTGGTTACAACATCGCGACTCTGGTTGAGCTGCTCGATGATGCTGATCTGGGTGGCCTGGCCGCCGACGCGCTGTCCAAAACGCTGCTGGTATTCGACGCCTTCCACGATGTGAAAGAAAAAGCCGATGCCGGTAACGAAAACGCCAAACGCGTGATGCAGGCATGGGCCGATGCTGATTGGTTCACTGCGCAGCCTGAGCTGGCTCAGAAAGTGACCGTCACTGTCTTCAAAGTGCCGGGCGAAACCAATACTGATGATCTGTCGCCGGCGCCGGATGCCTGGTCCCGTCCGGATATCCCGCTGCACGCCAATGCGATGCTGAAAAACCCGCGTCCGGGTCTGGAAGGCAATCCGCTGGAAGTGATCGCCAAGCTGAAAGAAAAAGGTCACCCGGTTGCCTATGTCGGTGACGTTGTCGGTACCGGTTCGTCACGTAAGTCGGCTACCAACTCCGTTCTGTGGCACATGGGTGACGACATTCCCTATGTTCCGAACAAACGCGACGGTGGTTTCTGCCTCGGCGGTAAGATCGCGCCGATCTTCTTCAATACCATGGAAGATGCCGGTGCGCTGCCGATCGAAGTTGACGTCAGCAAGCTCAACATGGGTGATGTGATCGATATCTACCCCTACGACGGCAAAATCTGCAAAAGCGGCACAGACGAAGTGCTGGCTGAATTCGAGCTGAAAACCAATGTACTGCTCGACGAAGTCCGTGCCGGCGGCCGTATCCCGCTGATCATCGGTCGAGGTCTGACTGACCGTGCCCGTGAGGCAATGGGTCTGGAGGCGTCTGACGTTTTCCAACGTCCGGAAGCCGAAGCAGACAGCGACAAAGGCTTTACGCTGGCGCAGAAAATGGTCGGCCGCGCCTGTGGCGTAAAAGGTGTCCGTCCGGGTACTTACTGCGAGCCGAAAATGACCACTGTCGGTTCTCAGGACACCACCGGTCCGATGACGCGCGACGAACTGAAAGACCTGGCCTGCCTCGGTTTCTCTGCCGATCTGGTTATGCAGTCCTTCTGTCACACAGCCGCGTATCCGAAACCGATCGACGTGAAAACCCACCACACACTGCCGGATTTCATTTCCTCGCGCGGTGGTGTGGCGCTGCGTCCGGGCGACGGCATCATCCACTCCTGGCTGAACCGTATGCTGCTGCCTGACACCGTCGGTACCGGTGGTGACTCGCACACCCGTTTCCCGCTCGGTATCAGCTTCCCGGCCGGTTCCGGTCTGGTGGCCTTTGCCGGCGCCACCGGTGTGATGCCGCTGGATATGCCGGAATCGGTACTGGTCCGCTTTAAAGGCGACATGCAGCCCGGTGTGACACTGCGTGATCTGGTTAATGCGATTCCTTACCAGGCGATTCAGGACGGTCTGCTGACTGTGGCCAAAGAAGGTAAGAAAAACATCTTCTCCGGTCGTGTCGTGGAAATCGAAGGTCTGCCGGATCTGAAAGTCGAGCAGGCGTTTGAACTGTCTGATGCGTCTGCCGAACGTTCCGCTGCCGGTTGTACCGTGAAGCTGAACAAAGAGCCGATCATCGAGTACCTGAACTCCAACATCACACTGCTCAAATGGATGATTGCGGAAGGCTACAAAGATCCGCGCACCCTCGAGCGTCGTGTTGCTGCCATGGAAAAATGGCTGGAAAATCCGGAGCTGCTGAGTGCTGATGACGACGCAGAATACGCGGCGGTTATCGAGATCGATCTGAACGAAATCAAAGAGCCGATCGTTGCCTGCCCGAACGATCCGGACGATGTGAAACTGCTGTCTGACGTGGCCGGCAGCAAGATCGACGAAGTCTTTATCGGTTCCTGCATGACCAATATCGGTCACTACCGTGCAGCCGGTAAGGTGCTCGAAGGTCACCGTGACATCCCGACCCGTCTGTGGGTTTGCCCGCCGACGAAAATGGATGAGCATCAGCTGACCGTGGAAGGCTATTACTCCATTTTCGGTGCTGCCGGCGCGCGTACCGAAATGCCCGGCTGCTCGCTGTGCATGGGTAACCAGGCGCGGGTAAAAGACAACGCGACTGTGATGTCTACCTCGACCCGTAACTTCCCGAACCGTCTTGGTGACGGCGCTAACGTCTACCTCGGTTCTGCGGAGCTGGCAGCGATCTGTTCAATGCTGGGTAAAATCCCCAGTGTTGAGGAGTACATGGAGCACATCGCCAAGATCGACACCATGGCTGATGAGATCTACCGCTACATGAACTTCGACCAGATTGCCGAGTTCAAGGAAGTGGCTGACAAGGTCATTCCGATCGCGGTTGCCTGATCAAAGGCGCAACGAAAAAAGCCGGTCAATTGACCGGCTTTTTTTGTGCCTGCGGTTTGTGTGTCGCCGCAGGTCAGATCGCTAACCGGGGCAGGGCGCCAGGTTTAATCCTGAGGCGGCGCGATTTCCTCTGCTGCGGGCATCTGATCGAGCAGCTCGCGGGCCTGACGCAGATAATCGTTGCGTTTGAACAGCAGGCGCAGCCGGCTGCCGCCGCACTGGCGCCAGAGTACGGCGCCGCGGATCGAGGCCAGCAGCATGGCCCGGATGCGCGCGGCAGTGGCTTCATTGGCCAGATGCCGTGATTCGCCGTTGACCATAATCCGCGGCCGCAGCTGGCTGATGGTGTCGCGGTAGAGTTCTGCCGTGTTGTGAATCAGCGTGTCCGACAGACCGTAGAGGCGGTGTTGCGCTTCAAGCTGGGTGATGCCCTGGCGGAGCTTTTCGTGGATGGCAAAATCGCCGCGCAGGCGCGATTCCAGATGCAGCAGGGTGATGGCGTAGCGTGAGAGTTCATCATCCCGCTGCCCGGGCACGTTGGAGAGCTGGTCGCAGAGCACCTTCAGGCCCTGACGCACGCCACGGTTGTGGTCGTAAATGGCTTCCACCGAGTCGGCGTCTATGCCGATCACCGATTTCAGGCTGGCTTCAAAGGCATCCGCGTCGTAGCGGCCCTGATGGGCCAGTTGCTTGACCAGCCAGGCGCCCTGAAATACCGCCGCCAGCGCAATGGTTTGGTTCTGTAAGTTCTTAAGCATCGCGGCGTTCTCCGGCGTTTATCTGCATTGATTCGATGACGCCGCCGCCTAGACATTCGGCACCGTCATACAGCACCAGTGACTGGCCGGGGGTCACGGCGCGGACCGGTTCGGCAAAGCGCACGATGACGCTGCCGTCGCCCTGTACGGCGACTTCACAGGCCTGATCCTGCTGCCGATAGCGGACTTTGGCTGTGCAAGGGAAGTTGTCGGCCGGTGCCTGTCCGGCAGTCCAGTGCATCTGTGCGGCGTGCAGCGCATCGGAGAACAGCAGCGGATGGTCGTGGCCCTGACCGACGATCAGCCGGTTGGCCGGGATGTCTTTCTGCAGTACGTACCAGGGAGCCTCATCCGCGCCGGCACGTCCGCCTATGCCCAGACCCTGTCGCTGGCCCAGAGTGTAATACATCAGTCCCTGATGGCGGCCCAGCAGTTCGCCGCTGTCGCTGACAATATCGCCGGGGTTGGCCGGCAGATACTCGGACAGAAACTCGCTGAAGCGGCGTTCGCCGATAAAACATATGCCGGTGCTGTCTTTTTTGCTGTGTACATGCAGGCCGTGTTTTTTGGCCAGTTGCCGCACATCGCTTTTGTCCATCTCACCGACCGGAAACAGGGTGCGGCTCAGCGCTTCCTGACCCAGTGTGTACAGGAAGTAGGTCTGGTCCTTGTTGTTGTCCAGACCGCGTAACAGCCGCGCACGGCCGTCCTGAGTATCACGCCGGGCATAGTGGCCGGTGGCGATAAAGTCGGCGCCCTGTGCGGTGGCATAATCGAGAAACGCGCGGAATTTGATTTCCTTGTTGCAGAGAATATCCGGATTCGGGGTGCGGCCGGCCTGGTATTCCTCGAGAAAATGGGCAAACACGCCGTCCCAGTATTCCCTGGCAAAATTGACGGTAGAAAGCTCGATACCGATGGTTTGTGCCACCGCAGCGGCATCACGGTAGTCCTGACGGATCGTGCAGTGCTCGTCGTCATCTTCCCAGTTCTGCATGAAAATGCCGCGCACGCGGTAGCCTTGCTCTTTGAGTAAGACTGCGCTGAGCGAGGAGTCGACGCCGCCGGACATGCCGACGATCACATCGATAGCGTGGTTATAGGTCAATTGTGCGTCCCGGGCGGTGCAAAACGGCATTATAACTGGCCTGAGCCGCGGATGAACAAATTCCTGTTACGCGTCCGGAAGGGGGCAGGCCGGGGCCGTGTATTCGTCCGCGGTCTGCGTATAATGCCGCCGGTGCCTATTTTTCTGACAGGATTTGACCTTGCTTGATGCCTTGCTTGACCCCCTGAGTCTGTTTGGATTGCTGTTGCTGTGCGTCGTTGTGTTTCAGTGGCGTGCCTGCCGCGCTCCTGCGCGCGCCGGTGGATTGTTGTTGATTGCGGTCCTGCTGGTGTTTTCTGCACCGGCGCTGGTCAATCCCGTGGTAGCCGCCTATGAAGCGCGCCTGCCGGGCGGAGACGCCTGTGAGGCGGACACGGGCCTGCCGGTGGTGCTGCTGGGCGGCGGTCTGGATGGGCGGGCCAGTGCGGCCGATCAGATCGGCTATCTGCACTCGGCCAGTTATCGTCGCACGGTCAAGGCCGCTGAGTTGGCCCTGCAGGCGCCCTCAGCGACCGTTTACGTGGCCGGCGGGGCCTACCGGCAGGTGGCCGAGGCGGATGTAATGAGTGCGTTGTTGCTCAGGCTGGGGGTGGCGCAGGAGCAGATGCGTCTGGACAGCCGGTCGATGAATACCTTCGAAAATGCCCAGCAGGTGCGTGAGCTGATGACCGCAGCGGGGGAGGCCGACCGGATCCGGCTGGTGACATCGGCGATCCATATGCCGCGTGCGGCAGCTGTGTTTGAGGCGTCTGGGCTGGACGTCTGTCCGGTGCCGCTGGATTATCTCGGCTTGCACCACGTGCCGATGATGGCCTTGTTGCCACAGTCGACGGCGCTGCGGAAAACCGCCGCCTTGCTCCATGAATGGATCGGCTGGGCGTATTATCGCCTCAGCGGCAAGCTATAAAAAAAGGCCGCTTTAAGCGGCCTTTTTTCGATCAGACTTTGTAGTACTCGCGGTACCACTCGACAAACTTGCCGATACCTTCTTCGATGGTGGTGGCCGGTTTGTAGCCCACATCCCTGACCAGATCCTGCACGTCGGCGTAGGTATCCGGTACATCGCCCGGCTGCAGCGGCAGCAGGTTTTTCTCGGCTTTCTTGCCCAACGCTTTTTCCAGTGTCTCGATGTAGTCCATCAGGTTCACCGGTGCGTTATTGCCGATATTGTAGATGCGGAAGGGCGCGCTGCTGGTGCTCGGGTCCGGGTTGTTGCTGTCCCAGTCCGGATCAGGGGTTGCGACCTTATCCAGTGTGCGCACCACGCCTTCGACGATGTCGTCAACAAAGGTGAAGTCGCGGCGGTGATTGCCGTTGTTGAACACGTCAATCGGCTTGCCTTCGAGGATGCTGCGGGTGAACAGGAACAGCGCCATATCCGGGCGGCCCCAGGGACCGTAGACGGTAAAAAAGCGCAGTCCGGTGGTCGGCAGGCGGAACAGGTGGCTGTAGGTGTGAGCCATCAGCTCATTGGCTTTTTTGGTCGCCGCGTAGAGGCTGACCGGGTGATCCACGCTGTCGTGTACCGAGAACGGCATATTGGTGTGTGCGCCGTAAACCGAGCTGGTTGAGGCGTAGACCAGATGCTCGACATCGTTGTGACGGCAGGCTTCGAGGATATTGGTGAAGCCGATAATGTTTGAATCGATATAGGCGTGCGGGTTTTCCAGTGAATAGCGTACGCCGGCCTGC
The DNA here is from genome assembly GCA_030546905.1 of Granulosicoccaceae sp. 1_MG-2023. Taxonomy (GTDB): domain Bacteria; phylum Pseudomonadota; class Gammaproteobacteria; order Granulosicoccales; family Granulosicoccaceae; genus UBA7957. The sequence goes on from JAUOPI010000004.1 coordinate 55,313, forward strand.
GCGGCCAGATTCACAACCCGGTCGGGCTTGTGCTTGGCGAAGGTGGCCTTGATCAGCTCGCGGTCTTCCAGATCGCCGCGTACTTCGGTAAAGCCCGAACGTCCGGTCAGTCGCTCCAGACGCGCGAGTTTGAGATTCACATCGTAGTAATCGTTGACGTTGTCCAGGCCGATCACTTCGTCGCCGCGGTCGAGCAGACGATGTGTAAGCGTGGAGCCGATAAAGCCGGCGGTGCCGGTAACTAATACTTTCATAATGCTTTCGCTAATTCCGGGTTTTAAAAGTCTGGCGCGCTCTGATTAGAGTCGCGCGTCGACGGATTCTTTCGGCAGCACGCTTTTTATGTCGTACAGGATATGGGATTCCTTACCAAAGCCACGGATAGCCTCGCTGCCCATTTCGATAAACTGGCGGTGACCGACGGCGAGAATAATCGCATCGTAGTGACCTGTGTCCGGTTGGGCGATGGGGGCAATATTGTATTCGTGCTGTGCTTCTTCAGGGTCGACCCACGGATCATAAACATCGACATGGGCGTGGTAATTCTTAAGCTCGGTGATGATATCCACGACGCGTGTGTTGCGCAGGTCGGGGCAGTTTTCTTTAAACGCGAAACCGAGAATCAGGATATTGGATCCGACCACGTGAATACGTTTCTGGGTGAGCTTTTTGACCACCTGCTCGGCCACATAGCTGCCCATGCTGTCGTTGATCTGACGGCCGGAAAGGATGACCTGCGGGTGATAGCCGATTTCCTGTGCTTTGTGCGTCAGGTAGTAGGGGTCAACACTGATGCAGTGACCGCCGACCAGACCGGGACGGAAGGGCAGGAAGTTCCATTTGGTGCCGGCCGCTTCGAGCACTTCCAGGGTGTCTATGCCAAGACGGTCAAAGATGATCGCCAGTTCGTTGATCAGGGCGATATTCAGATCCCGCTGGGTGTTTTCGATGACCTTGGCCGCTTCGGCGACTTTGATGCTGCTGGCCAGATGTGTACCGGCGGTGATGACGCTTTTGTACAGGGCATCGACAGCTTCGCCTGCTTCGGGCGTGGAGCCGGAGGTGACTTTCATAATGCTGCTGACGCGGTGTTCTTTGTCACCGGGGTTGATGCGCTCGGGGCTGTAGCCGGCGAAAAAGTCGCTGTTAAACGTCAGTCCGGATTGCTCTTCCAGAATCGGCACGCAGACTTCTTCGGTGGCTCCCGGGTAGACGGTCGACTCATAAATCACGATGTCGCCTTTTTTGAGTACCTGACCGATGGTCTTGCTGGCTTTTTGCAGCGGCGTCAGATCCGGCTGTTTATGCTTGTTAATAGGCGTCGGTACCGTCACGATAAACACGTTGCAGTCTTCGATGCCGGCCACATCATTGGTAAAAGACAGTTTAGCGGAGGACTGCAATTCGCTTGCGCTGACTTCGAGGGTGCGGTCATTGCCGTCCCGTAATTCTGTGATCCGCTGCTCATTAACATCGAAGCCGACGGTGCGATAGAGCTTGCCGAACTCGACGGCTAAGGGTAGGCCTACATAGCCGAGTCCGATGATTGCGATGTGAGCATTTTGTCCCAGATCAAGCATATTTTTTTCCATGAAATTAAGTCGTTTAACTAAGCGTCGGCACTGTTTGCGAGTGGCCTCCGGCGCTATGCTGCGATGCACGTGCTACCATAGCGCAAGCCGGCGGCGGGCATCATAATTCGGCGGTATTGTATCCGTATAGGTCGGTAAATTCAGGAATTCTTTAGTTTTTTTTGCGCCGCCCGATACTCCTCTTAGCAGGGTGCGGAAGCCGTGTGAGTCCGCGCCGATCTTAACCTATTCAGCTGATTCAAAAGAGATACAGTGGGCACATTCCGACTATTCAAACTTTACCTTCGGGTTCCTTTTCTGATCCTGGCTCTGATTGAGTTCGGTATCTGTGTACTTGCGGTTTTTGTGGCTGTGTACGCACGTTTTGACGGGATGGTCCTGGAGTCGGACGGGGGTATAGATTCACCCGTGATCAGTTCCGTCCTGTTCGGGCTGGTGATGACGCTTTCGATGATGGCGATGGGCTTGTACCAGTCCAGTTTCCGTGGCGGTTCCCTCGGCGTTTTTCTGCGCACATTGATCGGCTTTGTGGCCGGGGCGAGTGTGCTGGCACTGATATTTTACATGGTGCCGATCCTCTATCTGGGCCGGGGTGTGTTGGCGATCTCGACGGTGCTGGCGTTTTTTATGGTCGGCACCATACGCCCGTTGTTTCTGTACTACGTGGACAAAGACATCATCAAAGTGCGCGTCGCTATTATCGGCACCGGACGACGCGCAGCCAGTATCGATAAACGCCTGCGCCGCCGCTCCGACCGCCGTGGTTTCAAGGTGATCAACTACATCCGGCTGGACGAGGAGTCCGAACACGAGGTCGACAGTGACAATGTGATCAGCCTTGGTTCAAAGACCCTGTTGGAGTTCTGTACCGAAAACGACGTTGAAGAGCTGGTGGTTGCGATGGACGACCGTCGCGGCAAAATGCCCATCGACGAACTGCTGGAATGCAAGCTCAGCGGCATTGATGTGATTGATGTGCTGACCTTTTTTGAGCGAGAGCAGGGCAAGTTGCCACTCGACATCATGAAGCCGGATTGGCTGATCTTCTCTGACGGTTTTGATCAGGGTGCCCTGCGTGACCTTTTCAAGCGCAGCTTCGATGTGGGGGTCAGTGCGCTGCTGCTGGCGGTGGTCTGGCCGTTTATGCTGCTGGCCTGGCTGGCGATCAAAATCGAGGATGGCTGGCGTGCGCCGGTGATTTACCGTCAGGTACGTACCGGGCAGCGCAACATTCCGTTCTCGGTGCTCAAATTCCGCAGTATGTCGGTTAACGCCGAGAAAGACGGCAAGGCGCAGTGGGCAAGCAAAAACGACAGCCGTATCACCCGTGTCGGTGCGTTTCTGCGCCGTACCCGGATCGATGAACTACCGCAGATTGTCAATGTGCTGGTCGGCGATATGAGCTTTGTCGGCCCGCGTCCGGAACGTCCGGAAATCATCGAAGAGCTGGCCAAGGAAATTCCCTACTACCACGAGCGTCATCGCGTAAAACCCGGTATTACCGGCTGGGCGCAGGTCTGCTATCCCTACGGTGCGTCCATCAACGACTCGCGGCATAAGCAGGAATTTGACCTCTACTATGTCAAAAACCACACGATCTTTCTGGATCTGCTGATTCTGTTTCAGACCGCCGAGGTGGTGTTTTTCGGCAAGGGCGTGCGCTGAGGGCGCGCGCCTCAGTTGCCAAACAGTTTGCGGTTAAGCGAATGGCCGAAACTGTCTGAGTCGGAACCGCCGAGCAGCGGTGCGCGCCGGCCTGAACTGCTGCCGGACTGGGCCGGTGCGGCAGCGCCGCCGCCCGACGGCGGATCGAAGATGTCCCCGCCGACGTAGTCGCTTTTCTTGGTTGTACTGCTGTAGATCAGGAAGGCGATGATCAGAAAACCCAGTACATATGACAAACGACTGACAGGGGCCCGTTTGGTTTTTCTCCTGCGCCGCTGCCGCGCGACCGTATGTTCACGGCGCGCCACTTCCACGCGGGCGCTTTCAAAGGCCGAATCATCCAGCTGTTCGGGTTCAAACGGCAAACGCTGGTTTTTGCTGTGAAAGGCTTTTAAGGACTCGAAAGCGGCACGGACTGCGCGGAACTGCTCATGCGCCACGGCCGAGTCCTCGCCCTGGTGGCGGTCCGGATGCCAGCGTTGCGTCAGCTTTTTGTATTGCAGACGCGCCTGGCGGAAATCCGCATTGCGGGGTAATTCAAGTCTGTCGTAGCACTCGTTGTACTCGGTGGTCATAGTATTGGCGGTGTTCAGGCTTGGGAATATTACCGTTAATAAGGGCGGCGGATTCCGACAAAGTGTTGGCAGTATACTCACCACGCTTTGGGTCGCAATTGCCTGGCAGACCTGTGTTGTAAGTTGTGATGTGAACGCAGATTTTGCACATGGCCGCTTTTTTGTATAGCAAACCCTGTGATAATTGCGCCGCAGCGAAAACAGAGGGCTCAAATTGTGACCCCCGGCGCCGATAGTAAACCGTAAGCTGATCGAACGCTGCTTTGTGCGGCCGGATCTGCGTGGTCAGAGCGGGAACAACACCGCTGTTGTAGAGACCCGTCTGCCTATGTGGCTGAAAAACACTCGCATACGTGGATAGCACTTTAATCAATAATCAACCGGATATGGCGAACTGAAAATGTCATTGTTGAAAAAGTTTCTCATCTTGATGCTTGTTGTTCTTGTTTCGGCCTGTGGGTCGAAGGGAACGCCGAAGGCCGAAGACCTGGCACCGAAACCGGCCGGGTACAGCGCGACGCCGACCTATGAAATCGGCCCCGGCGACGAAGTCCGGGTCACGATCTGGAAAAACCCTGATCTGTCGGTGGAAGTGCCGGTTCGCCCGGACGGCTACATCTCAGTTCCGCTGATCGGCGATGTCCGCGCGGTAGGGCAGCACCCGGAGCAGGTCGCCACTGAGATCGAGCAAAAGCTCGGTCAGTATCTGCGTTCACCGAAAGCCTCGGTCATCGTCTCCAAACTGGTCAGTCACGAATTTGTCTCACGGGTCCGTGTAGTCGGCGCCGTGGCCGATCCCAAATCGATCAGCTTCCGTCAGGGTATCACCGTACTTGACCTGGTGCTGGAAGCCGGTGGCGTCAATGAGTTCGCCGAACCGGATCTGGCTCAGCTCTACCGTAAAACCGAAAGCGGTGTGCAGTCCTACCCGGTGTATCTGGAGCAGATCCTCTTTAAAGGCCGGCTCGACACGAACTACGAGCTGGAGCCCGGTGATGTTGTATCTATCCCGGAACGTCGTTTCTGAATTTACTGATAACTAAGCGATTATAAAATAATGGCAAACATCACATTAGAAGAATGGGGGCCTTTGCTTGTCCGGGAAGGAAAGCATCGTCGCGCAACCCTGGTCGCCATATTCGCGCTGGTCAGCCTGTTGATGCTGGGTGCGGGTTACTTCTGGCAAAAGAAGTATCTCTCCACAGTTACCTTGTTTATCGATGAAAGCAATATCGTCAGACCGCTGCTGGACGGGGCGGCTGAAGTAAACGATAGCGCCAAAGATAAGGCTTATATCGCCGCCGAAATCCTCTTCAGCCAGGAGATCATGGAAAAAATCCTCACCGAAGGTGGTTGGTGGACCGATTCCATGTCGCTGCCTGAGAAGGAGCGGATCAAGGAAAAGGTCATAGAGAAAACCAAGATCGAAAACGTCAACAGCAAGCTGCTGCGTATCGGTTTTGAAAACTCTGACCCGCAGGTCGCTTACGAGACAACCCGTCGCTACGCCGATCTGTTCCTCGAGAAAACCATGCTCTCGCAATCCGAGCAGAGTAATGAGGCCTTCGAGTTTATTGTTACCCAGGTGGAAACCTACCGGCAAAAGCTGGCGGATTCGGAAAAACGCCTGCAGGATTTCCGTGCCCGCACCACCGATGCGCGTCCGGGAACGGAAGAAAACCTGGACGAACGTATTCTTGAGCTGCGCCGCAAGATCGAATCCACCGAGCTTGAATACGCTGAAGCCAACTCACGTGCCCGGGCGCTGGCCGCTGAGCTGAGTAAGGTGGCGGTGACCGCGGATAATGTTTATCGCGAAAGCCAGTACCTGTCGCGTATTCGCGAGCTGCAACAGGAGATGGAATTGCTGCTGCTGCAATACACACCGGACTATCCGGATGTGGTCAAGCTGCGTCAGCAGATCGAAGACCTGCAGTCGCTGGCCGAACGTGAGCGTGCCCATCGTCTGGAAGAGGCCAACCAGCCTCAGGCGGTGGTGATAGGCAAAGAGACCTTCGTTTCGCGCAATAACTCGGTCAGTCCGGTTTACCAGCAACTCAGCGGTGAAGCGTCCCGTGCCCAGGCCTACGCCGATTCACTGAAGTCGCGTCTGGAAGTGACCCGCGTATTGCTGCAAAAAGAGCTTGAACGCTCCAATAAAACCACGGCAGTCGAGCGCGAGCTGGCAGAGCTGACCCGTGACTACGAAGTGAATAAAGACATTTACCAGGATCTGCTGCGCCGTCGTGAAAGTGCGCGGGTGTCCATGACGCTCGATAAAGAACGTCAGGGCGTGCTGTACCGGATTCAGGAACCGGCTTCCTACCCGATTCTGCCTACCGGCGTGCGTTTTATGCACTTCGCGCTCGGCGGACTGCTGCTGGGTCTGTTGTTGCCACTGGCTTATCTGGTTGCATTTTTGCAGGTCGACCCGCGTATCCGTTTGCCGTCGACCATTACCGAAGAACTGGAACTGCCGCTGTTGGCCACTGTGCCGCAAATGAAACGCAGCGGCGAGAAAGTAGCCTGGTACCGTCGAAAGTCACTACTGACGCTGATCGTAATTGCTGTGCTGGTCGCGTACGGAATCGTGTCCTGGCTTAAATTCACACAAGGTGCCTGATAATGACTGACAACCGCGCAAGACTGGCCAACGTGCTGTCAATCGCACAGAACACCGAGCGTAAAACCAAACGCCGGGTCCGTAAAACCAAGCCTGCCATCACGCCGGAAAAAACATCGGCACCGGCGGCCTCTGTTGCGGCAACGCCTGCAACACCTGCGACACCGAAGGTACCGGTGATGCGACCGGCGCAGGAGAAGCGCGAGATCGGTGAGCGTTTGCCGGAGGCCGAAGTCGGGCTGATGCAGGATCCGCGGCTGTTTAATGACAAACAGCTTGAGCAGATCGGTGTCGTGCATCCGCGTTCGGATAACGAGGAGCTGGTTGACTCGCTGCGGCAGATCCGTACGAAGCTATTCCAGCTTAAACCCAACGGTAACTTCTCGGTGCTGGTGACTTCGATTGTGCCGCAGGGCGGGGCGAGCTTTATCGCGTTGAACCTGGCTTCGACCATCGCCTTCGACAAGAGCAAAACCTCGTTGCTGATCGATTGCAATATTCAGCATCCGTCGCAGGACAAGCTGCTGCGTTTGCTGAAAATGCAACCGCGTTACGGCTTGATTGATTATCTTGCCGACCCGGATCTGGGGGTGGACAAAATCGTCAGCCCCTCGGGTATTCCGCGCATGCGTATTGTACCGATCGGGCAGCGTCAGGAAGGCGATTCAGAGTATCTGACTTCCGCGAAAATGCGGCGTTTTCTGGCCGAAATCAAGCAGCGCTACGATAACCGCTATCTGGTGATCGACGGCCCCAGCATCAGCACGTCCGCCGATGCGAGGGTGTTGTCCGACCTGTGTGACTACATCGTGCTGGTCGCGCCTTACGGTGGTGTTACCGCATCCCAGATTGATGCAGTAGTCGACGAGATCGATACCGCTAAACTTGCGGGAATCGTACTTAACAACGAATTGAACGGCGATTGAAGCGAAACAGCATGAGTCGAAAGTTCTCTGATTACGCAGCGGTTCTTGTAACCGCTGCGCTTGTTTTACCGGCCCAAAATGCCGCGGCTGCCGGTATCGGTTATGACGCTGAATACCGCGCTGACTACACCGACAACGCCTATCTGGCCGAAGGTGATGAAACCAAGCTTGATGAGCTGACGCATAACTACCGCGTCGGCCTGTTCGGCAATCTTTCCAGCGGCAAGGTCAAAGCCGATTTTATTGCCAATCTGGAATATCTGGATTATCAGCACGACCGCTTTGATGACGAAGCACTCAGCAGCTTTATCGGTGTCAGTGAATTTGCGCTGACCTCGCGTTCCCTGAGCTGGGTGGTCGGTGATGCTCTGGGTTATTACGACCCTGACCCCGGTTTGGGTTTTAATACGCGCAATATGGAGCGGGTGAACTATTTCATGACCGGGCCGGTGTTGCAGTATGCTGTCGGCGCCAATCATGACCTGAATGCCAAACTCTACTACACCAACCACGACCGGGCCGGTGAAGATGAGGATTTCGATCGGGTCAATGCCAATATTGGCTGGTCGATGTACCTGAACAACCGCGAGAGTCTCGGGATGGATCTCGACCATATCCTGATGTTGTACGATGAGGCGGCAGACCGCGGCGACTATACAACCACGGATCTGACCTTCAGCTACAGTCGTACCGGTGTGGCCAATAATTTCAGCATCAGTGTCGGTGCGACCCATCTGGAAACAGACGACAGTTCCACTGACACCAGTGGTATTTTCGAAGCGCTCTGGGAACACTTGTATACCCGGCGTTTCGGTTCGGGGCTGGAAGCCAGTTACAGTCTGACTGATGCGAGCGTATTGAACGATACCGAGCTTAATGCCACAGGGCAGTTCGACTCTTCCGATGAGAGCGGTACGTTCTACGAAACGCTGCTCGGTGCAAACCTCTTTTACCGCGGTATCCGTTCCGAGGTCGAAGTCGGTATAGAAGGGCGTGAACTCGAGTACGTGGACGGTCCTCAGTCGACGGCGTTTGAGGAAAATGACCACTATACCTACCGCGCGTATCTGGACCTGCAGCGCACACTGGGCCGCGCCGCGACCTTGCAGAGCGGGCTGGAAGCCGAGCAGAAAGACTATATCGACAGCGAATATACAGACACCTTGTATACGGCCACCCTGGGGCTTGATTACGCCCTGAACCGTAGTCTGGATCTGACCTCGGAGTTGGAGTATCAGTTCGGCGAGAACGATATCCCCGATGCCGATGGTACTGAGGGCATGCGCGATTACGATGAATTTCAGGTCACCATCGGTCTGCACTGGGATCCTTTCAAACGACGCCGTTCGAACGACGTTGACACCAGTTTCTTTGAGCTTGGGTTGATTAACTGATTTAGCAAGGCATCGATGAACTCATTCAATATGGAATTAGACGCGGCCGACGACACTGTTGCCGGGGACGATGCCGCGTCAGCGGCGCCGTGTTCCGGCGATGTATTGGTCAAGCCGGTGCTATTTGTCGTCGATAGCTTCTTCCCGGCCATGGGGGGCGCGGAGCGGCAATCGCTGGTGCTGGCGCGCTCACTGCGCGAGCGTGGGGTCAGGGTTGAATTTGTTTGTCCGCAGCTGGATAAATCCATGCCTTTGCAGGACAGCGTTGACAACTTTCCGATTACACGGATTCCCTTCTGGCGGGTGAAATTCCTCGGGGCGTTTTTGCTGATGGCCAATTTCGCCCTGTATATGAACCGTCACCGCAACGACTACAGCTATATCCACGTCCACATCACCAAGTTGCTGGCCGCAACGCTGGGTATGCTGCGCGGGCGGCTGGGTTGCGCCGTGATAACGAAGATATCCGGACACGCCGAATTCAGCGGTGGGGTGCTTGACCGGCGGCGGCGTTTTAATCCGGCCTACCGGATGATGCAACGCTATATCCGCCGACTCGATTATGTGCAAACCATTTCGCAGTATACCCGCGAGGTCCTGATCGGCTCCGGCTTTACCGACGAACAGATTCTGCTGATTCCCAATGCCGTCGAGGTGGAGCGCTTTGACGAACCGGAATTCGCCCGTGGCGTGAAACACGAGCGTCTGCGTATCGGCTTTGTCGGCCGGGTCGAGCAGGTCAAGGGCCTGGATGTCTTACTACAAGCCGTGGCCATGTTGCCCAAAGACGTACGCAGCCGCATCAGCGTCAATATCGCAGGCGACGGGCGCTACCTCAGTACTATCCGTGCCTTGTCGGCTTCACTGGGTTTGGATGACACGGTTGCATTTCTGGGGGCGATTGATGATGTGCCCGGTTTTCTCAAAACGCTTGATATCTACGTACAGCCGTCTTATGCCGAGGGTTTGTCCAACGCCGTGCTGGAAGCGATGTGTGCCTCGCTGCCGGTGATCGCATCGCAGATCAGCGGTAACACGGATTTGGTCGACAATGGCAGAAACGGACTGCTGTTTCCCTCCGGTCAGGCCGAACTGCTCAGTCAGTGCCTGAGCCGCCTTACTGGCGACGAGTCTGCCCGGCGCGGGATGGGGCAGGCCGGACGACAGGTCATCGAATCCGGCTACAGCTCGGCGGCGATCAGCCAGCGGCTAATTGGGCTCTATAAAAATGGCAATTAAGACTCCGGGGGAGGTGCTCCTTACGATCAGCATCGACACCGAATGCGATCACGATCCGAATTGGGCGCGTTCCAAGCCCTTGCGTTTCGATTCCATCAATATCGGTATGCCGGAGCGGTTGCAGCCGCTGTTTAACGAGGTCGGTGCCATCCCGACATATCTGCTGACCGTAGAGGTGCTGGAAGACGATGAGTCGGTCGAGAGCCTGAAGAAACTGCAAGGGCAGTACGAGTACGGTACGCATCTGCATGCCGCTTTTGTCGAGCCGCAGAAGAAATTCTATGACTACGCCGGCATCGACAGCCCGGATTTTCAGAACAGTTACGCGCCGGAGATTGAGCTGGCCAAGCTGCGTAATCTGACGGCGCTGTTTCAAGAGCGTCTCGGTTACGCACCGACCAGTTTCCGGGCCGGACGCTATGGCGCGGGCAACCATACCTTGCCGGCGCTGCGCGAATTGGGCTACAAGGTTGACACCAGTGTCACGCCGCATATCCGTTGGTTTGAACCCAATGGCTGCGCCGATTTCCGGCGTGCCCCGGAACAGCCGTATTTCCCTGCGCCGGGTGTGCTTAACCGCGCCGGTAAACACCAGCCTGAGGCCGATGAAGTGCTTGAGGTGCCGGTGACGGTGCGCAACCGCCTGTTCCGCCGCTATCCGCGCTGGTTCCGGCCCTGGTATTCCAGTGTCGATGAGATGAAGGATATCTTTCATTATCACCTGCGGCGTTACGGACACCAGGAAACGCTGGTGATCAATATGATGTTTCATTCCATGGAAGTGATCGAAGCGGCCTCGCCTTATCCGCAAACCTCTGACGACGTGCGGATGTATCTTGACGACACTTACGAGATCCTCGACTGGGCACGCGCCGAAGGGGTGAAGTTCAAAGCGCTCAGCGACGTACGCGATTACTTCGGCAAACAGGGCTGAGGACGCCGTGTCTGCATTCAAACATCTGCGCAACTATGCGTCGGCGGGCTTGTTGTCGGCGCTGGCGGGCGTGCTTTCGTTTCCGGTACTGACGCGTAATCTCAGTGTTGAAGACTATGGTTTGCTGGGCCTGGTGACGGCCAGTATTACCGTTGCGGTGGCGCTGGGTAAGCTGGGACTGCAGCACGCGATCATCCGCTTTTTTCCCAAAGCCGCCAACACACGGGACGCGCTGAGCGAACGCCAGCTCTATAGCACGGTACTGACTGCCATGGCCGTGCTGGCCGGCGTTCTGTCGTTGCTGTGGTTGCTGGGCGGCGTGTTGCTGATCCCGCGTGTGATGAGCAGCGGGCATGCAACACTGCTGTTTGTGCTCGGTACCGGGGTTGTCTTTTTCCGGTTGTTCGGCAGTGCGGTGATTAACTTCCTGCGCGCCCGCCAGTCCAGCGGCGTGGTCAGCGTCTCGCAGGTCCTGCACAAATACCTGCACCTGATTCTGATTCTGATCGCACTGGCGCTGGGGCAGTTAAGCGCGGCGGCGGTGATCGGATTTTTGTTTATCGCTGAAGTGGTCATGGTGCTGTATGTATCCCGTGCCCTGTGGCCACACGTGCAGTTTTCGGCAGGGGATTTTTCCGCCAGCTTGCTGAAGACCCTGATCGCTTTCGGCCTGCCGCTGATGGCTTATGAATCGCTCTCGCTGGTCTTGCGTCTGAGTGACCGCTACATCATCGAAGCCTTGCTCGGCGTGAATGAGCTGGGTCAGTATTCGGCCTCCTATAACCTCAGTTCCTATCTCGAGCTGATTATTATTTCGGGTATGATCCAGGCCGTCAGGCCCATGTATACCACCATCTGGGAGAATGAATCGCGGGAGGCCACTGCACAGTTTCTAGCCCGCGGTTTTTACCTTTACGTGGTAGTTGGTGTGCCGGTTATTTTCGGCTTTTCGCTGTTGGCGCCGGATCTGCTGGTGCTCTTGTCCGGTGAAAAATACGCCCCCGGTACGGTGGTGATTCCCTATGTTGCGTTCAGTTTCTATCTGGAAGGCGCCGTTTTGTTTTTAGGGGCGGGCTTGCATATTCATCGTGACACCACGGTGTTTCTGCGCTGGGCGGCTATTTCAGCGGTACTGAATATCGCCCTGAACTTTATTTTTGTGCCGCTGTTCGGCCTGGTCGGCGCGGCGTTTATGACGATTGTGTCTTATCTGGTTTTTCTGGCCGGTGTGACGCGGGTGTCTTTCCGCAGTCTCGACTTTCCCGTCGCCTGGCGGCAACTGTGGTTAATCCCGCTGTTGAGTCTGATCGCCTATGTGCTGCTTGGTGCGTTCGATACCGACGGCCTGTTTACGGACTTGCTGGCCAAGGGTGTGCTGGTGTCCTTGATCTACGCCGCGCTGTTGCTGGCGCTGGCAGCGCCGGTGCGTGAGCTGGTGTTTGCCAAACTTGCACAATTTCGTTCCGGAGGTGCTGCATGAGCACGCTGTTCTGGCTATCGGTCATTTTCTGTGTCTATACCTATGCGGTTTACCCGGTGCTGATTTATCTGCTCTCGCGACGGCGGGCCATGCCGCAGGTGGATACGGCGCAGATCACCGACTGGCCTTCGGTCAGTATTGTGATTGCCGCACACAACGAGGCGGAGAACCTGCAGCGCAAGCTGGACAATCTTGCGGCGCTGGATTATCCGGGCAGCGTGGAGACGGTGGTGGTGTCGGACGGCTCGACGGACGGTACGGTCGCCTTGCTGGCCGCGCGTGACGATGTGCTGCTGGTCGACTGCGCGCAGGCGCGCGGTAAACCCAGCGCCCTGAACGCCGGGATGCAGCGTGCGACAGGCGAGATTATCGTCTTTATGGATGCGCGGCAGACCATCGAACAGGGCAGTTTGCAGGCCCTGGTCAAGTATTTCAGCCTGCCGGAAGTGGGCGCGGTCAGCGGCGAGCTGGTGATGACCGACGGGGAAAATCACGAAGCTGCCAATATCGGTCTTTACTGGCGCTATGAGAAGTTTATCCGCGCCTGTGAAAGCCGGTATTTTTCCACCGCCGGTGCCACCGGGGCGCTTTATGCCATCCGCCGTACGGATTTTGTCCCGCACCGGCCGGAAACGCTGTTAGACGATTTTGAAACCCCGGTCGCGACGCTGCGCAAGGGTAAACGTACTCTGTTTGAACCGGCCGCGGTGGCCTACGACCGGCCGTCAGACAATGTTGCCGACGAGTTCCGCCGCAAGTCCCGTACCCTGGCCGGGAATTACCAGTCATTTATGTGGAACCTGTGGTTGTTTAATCCCCGGCGCAACCGGATATGGTGGCAGTTTCTGTCGCACAAGGTGTTCCGCCTGCTCGTACCCTACGCCATGGTGCTGGCTTTGTTTTCCAGCGCACTGGCCGATAACCAGCTGATCAAGGGCTTTTTTTTCGCCCAACTGCTGTTCTACGCGGCGGCTGTGGCTGCGTTTACGAGTGAGCGTGTTGCGCAGAACAAGCTGGCCAACTTCATCAAGGTGTTTCTGCAGATGAACTATGCGGCGGTGCACGGCCTGGTGCGGTATCTGACCGGCAAGAGTTCCGTCCGCTGGAAAAAAACATGAGTCAAATAGTGTTGATGTACCACGGGCTTTACGAGTCCGATACGGATCTCCAGGACGCGATCACCACCGAAGACCGTCCTTATGCGGTCGCGCGTGACACGTTCCGGCGCCAGTTGGCGATGATTGCCGAAGAGCGCCGGCGTATGCCTGACAAGGAGATTGTGCTGACCTTCGACGACGGGCATATCAGCAATCGCACCATGGCCATGCCGGATCTGCAGGCAGCCGGTATGCAGGGGATCTTTTTCATCACCACCGGGTTTATGCACGAGCGGCCGCATTTCTGCCGTGCCGATGATGTGCGTGCGCTGCATGAGGGCGGCATGATCGTCGGTTCGCATGGCCGGACGCATCAGTTTCTCGATGCGGATATGGATGAGGCGCAACTGCGTGAGGAATTTGTCCGCTCACGTGCGGATCTGGAGCAGGCCAGCGGCGCGGCGGTGTGTTCACTTTCTTTCCCGGGCGGCCGCTATTGTGACAAGAGTCTGCGCCTGGCCCGTGAAGCCGGGCTGCGCGAGTTACATGGCTCCAAACCCGGTATTAACCGGACTGACGATAAGGGCGAAGGTGAACCGCTGAAGCGTGTCGCCATTCGTCACACGACATCTGACGATGAATTCCTGCGGATGATCCGCGGCGAGCGTGCGTACTACGCAAAGATTTCGGCTGTGCAGACGGCCAAGCACGTGCTCAGAAAAACACTTGGAAACAGGCTGTATCATGGTCTCTACAAATCAGTCGCTAGCCTCCGATGAGCCGGTCCGGGTGACCGGAAAGAAAAGACTGAAGACGCGTACGGCTTCGAATCCGAAGCGGCGTAAGGCGCCCGGTCAAGCCCGAAACGGCAAGGTGTCGCTGGACTCGTTTCCCGCGTTCAGCACCTATCGTGGCGTGTTGATGTTCCTGCTCGCGCCGACGCTTATGTTGCTGTTTTCCAAACTGACCGGCATTCCCATGCCCAAACCGGTGCTGTACGGGGTTGCCGCAGCGCTGGGTTTTGTTCTGGTGCTGCGCGCCTATTACAACGTCGAACTGATTCTTGCGGTCGGGATTCTGTATTTCCCGTTTTCCAAGCAGTTTGTCGTGCCGATTGCGCCTGGGCTGAACGGGACCAATGTCTTTTTGATATTGATGTTGCTGGCGGCATTTTTTCAGGCCCAGCGAAACCGGATTTCCTTTTTGCCGATGCTGCCGGGCACCAAAATCATTCTGGCGTTTTTTATATTAAGTGCCGGCTCGGCATTGACGCTGTGGCTGACGCCCGGTGGTTTTGCGTTCTTTATGGACGATATCTGGTACGTCTATAAAGCCTGGCTGGATCAGTTCATTCTTTATTTTGTTGCGCTGAGCATTATCCGCGACCGCGAGGTGGCCAAACGTGTCGTGATTTATATGGCGATCGGCACTTTTGCGGTCGGGCTCTTCACGATTCCGGAGATGCTGGAGAAGACCGGTGTGTCCAATCTGGATAAGGCCCGGCTTGGCGGCCCGCACGACCAGCCCAATAACTTCGGTGGCTTTATCGCGTACACGCTGCTGCCGGTGATCGCCTTGTTTATCGTCTACATCCGCTATTGGCGTGCCTGGCTGGTGCTGCCGTATATGGGCTTGTCGGTGAAACTGCTGATTATGTCCTTTTCGCGCGGGGCGTATCTGGCGATGGCCGCGGCGGGTCTGTTAACCGGCTATCTGCGTGGCAAGGCCTTTTTGTTTTTCTGGCTGTTCCTGGCCGTGGCCATGCTGGCCATGTTTCCGTCGCTGATTCCTGAGTCGATCGTGGCGCGTATCAGCAGTACCGAGCAGGCCACCTCGACCAGCAGCCAGCAGCTGGATAAGAGTTCGCAAACCCGTTTGATTATGTGGGAAGCGGCCATCGAGATGACGCTTGAGGATCCGATTATCGGTAAGGGTTTTAAAGCCTTCCCCATGCTGAAAGACCGCTACACCGACGTTTACGCGCATGAAAGCGACCCGCACAACATGTACCTGTATGTCAGTTCGCAGATGGGCATACCGGCGATGGTGCTGTTTATTCTGATGTTTCTGAACATGTTTGAAATGGGGCGCAAGCTGAGCCGCAATGAGGACCCCTATATCAGGGCGATCGGTATCGGTGGTGCCGGTGTGTCGGCGTGCGTGGCGATCGTCAATATTTTCGGTTCGCGCTTTATCAATATCGAATTCACCTGTTACTTCCTGATTCTGTATGTGGTCATGCAGTTTCTGCATAAGGAGCAGAACGAACAGCTGGCCGAGAAAGAAAAAGAACGCCGGCGCAAGCGTAAATTCGCCACACCGGTTAAAGCAGGCGGAGCGGCCTCATGAGTAAGCCGCTGGTGGTTCATGTGATTGACCGCTTGCCGCCCGATGGTGCGGAAAGGTTGATCGCGGAAGTTCTGCGCAATCGCAGCGACGCTTATGACTACCGGGTGTTGTGCCTGGTCGAAGGCGGCTTGTTGCTTGAGGAAATCGAAAACAGCGGCGTGCCGGTGACCGTCCTCGGGCGCCGCAACGGCCACGACTGGCGCCATGCGTGGGCTTTGTATCGCTGGTTCAGGCAGTACCGGCCGAAGGTCGTGCATACGCATTTGTTTACCGCCGATGCCTGGGGGCGAACCTTTGCCTGGCTGGCCCGTGTGCCGGGGATTTTTTCCACCGTGCACAGCACCAATGCCTGGAAAACGCCGCTGCACCTGCGGGTCGACCGTCTGCTGGCGCGTATCTCAGATGCGGTTATCGCGTGTACCGGCGAAGTACGCAATACCATCGTCGGGCAGGGAATTCCGGAGGCGAAGGTCGTCTCCGTACCCAACGGCGTTGATCTGCAACGTATGGGGGCTTTTGACGCGCTGGACCTGCAGCAGGCCTTTGCCGTGCCGGCCGGCGTGCCGGTGTTTGCCCTGGTGGGACGCCTGCACGAGGCCAAAGGCCATACCGATCTCTTGCCCGTACTGGCTGAGCTGGCCGCCGAAGGCGTGCCTTTCGCCTGCTTGTTTGTCGGTGGCGGAGAGCTTGAGGACACGCTGTGTGCGCAGGTTGCAGAGCAGGGCTTGCAAAACCACGTGTTCTTCTGCGGTTTCCGCAGCGATGTGCCGGCGATCCTCAAATCACTGGATTTTCTGGTCATGCCCTCGCGTTGGGAAGGCTTGCCGATCAGCCTGCTGGAAAGCATGGCCTGCGGCACGCCGGTGCTGGCCAGTGCCGTGGGGGGCATTCCCGATGTTATCGAATCCGGCCGCGACGGACTGCTGTACCCGCAGGGTGATGCCGCAGCCTTGAAGCAGGCCCTGACACAGCTGCTCGCTGAGCCGCAATTGCGCCAACAGATGGCCGAGGCAGGGCGGCACAAAATTGAAACCCAATACAGTGCGGCGGCCGTGGCCCGCGCCTATGAATCGCTTTACGACGGAGTCCGTGTTTGATGAGCCTGCGTGATGTTTTGCCAAGTCTGGTACGGCCCTTCAGCCGTCTCTGGTTCGGTCTGAATCCGGGCGCCAGGATTCTGATGTATCACCGCGTGGCTGACCTGCCGGCCTACGATCAACTGACCGTCAGTACCGCCAATTTCGAGCGCCAGATTGCCTGGCTGGCGGCAAACCGTGAGGTCGTTTCTTTACCGGATTTGCTCGCGCAAATCAGCGAAGGGCGCCCGGCGGCTAACCGGGTGGTGATAACCTTCGATGATGGTTATCTGGATAATCTGGAAAATGCCTTGCCGGTGCTGGAGAAATACCAGGTGCCGGCAACGATTTATGTGACCAGTGAATTTGCCGCGCAAAGCAGCAGTCACCCACGTTACCGTGGTGATTCACGGCGTTTGCATCTGAACTGGACTGAAGTCGGTCGTCTTGGACGGCACCCGCTGATTACCATCGGCTCGCATACGGTCACGCATCCCATGTTGTCAGAGTTGGATGCCGCCGGCGCCGAGCGCGAAATAAGCCGCAGTAAAGCCGATATTGAGACCCATACGGGACTCGATGTGATCGACTTTTGTTACCCCTCGGGTAACTTTACCGAACGCGAGCGTGAATCCGTGAAAAAGGCCGGTTACCGCTCAGCGGTGACGGTAAAACCGGGCAGTAACAATGCCTGCGCTGATGTGTTTGCGCTGCGTCGTACCGAGGTGACGGACAAGGACACCCCGGCACAGTTGGCGCAGAAACTCGACGGTGCATTTGACATCTTTCACTGGTTACTCGACCTCAAGCGCGAAAAAACCTTTTCCGCGAACAGAAAACAAGCTTAAGGAACACTGATGAAAATCCTCTATCTGATGACGGAGCCTTTCGGTTACGGCGGTGTGCAGTCGGATCTGCTGGCGCTGAGTGAAGATCTGTCCAAGCGTGATCACGACGTGCTGGTTGCCACCTCGGAAGGTGAGCTGCTCGACGAGCTGAAAGCCAAGGGTGCCACCTTCATCGATATTGATTTTCACTTCGGCCTGTCCTCACCGCTGAAGTTTTTCAAATCCGTTATGGCGCTGCGTAAAGCGATAAAAGAGCATCAGGTGGAAATGCTCGCGCCGCAGTCGGTTCGCTCGACTCTGGTGAGCTGGATCGCCTTGCGTGTACTGCCGTTTTCCTACCGTGTGGCCAAGACCGCCCGGCGGGTGCCGATCGTGACCACAATTCACAATATCCATAACCCGGTGCATTTCCGCTACGCGGGCCGGATTCTGAACCTGTGTACCGATCATGTGATCTTCGAATCGCATTATGAGCGCAACCGTTGCATGGCAAGCGGTTTGCCGGATGACAAGTGCGAGGTTGTGCACAGCGGTATCGATACTGACCGTTTTGCGCCGCAGCCGGTCAGTCAGGCCCTGCTTGAGCAGTACGGTCTGGATAAATCGCGCAATAAAATTTTCGGAATAGTGGCGCGTCTGTCAGAAGAAAAAGGCCATCCCTATCTTTTCCGCGCCTTCAAAAAAGTCCTCGAGAAAGAACCTGATGCGCGCTTGCTGGTGGTCGGCGACGGTCCGCTGAAAGAGCAGGTCACGGCTGAACGTGATGCACTGGGTTTGCAGGACACGGTGATCTTTACCGGCGCCCAGCGTAATATTCCCGACTATCTGTCGATCTTTGACGTGTTCGTCCTGTCCTCGACCCGTGAGTCATTTCCGCTCGCCGCGCGCGAAGCCATGGCGGCCGGCCGTGCGGTGATTGCGCCGCGTATCGGTGGTTGTCCGGAAGTGGTCGATGAAAACAAGACCGGCTATCTGTTCGAGGCGGCTAATGTGGACGATCTGGCTGAGCAGATGCTGAAGATTATCGCTGACGACAAGTATATTGAGTTCGGCGAGCGTTCACGCCAGCGTGTGGTGGATCTGTTCTCACGCAAGCAGTGGATTATCGGCGACGAGAAAGCCTATCTGAGTTTTACCGGTTCCTGAGCCGGAGACCGGGCGAAGAAGCGAACAACAACGCGGCCGTAACGGCCGCGTTTTGCTTTGTGCGGGGGATTTATTCGGTGCGGAAAATGCCCAGCAGCTTTGATGCGGCGCTGCGCACCGGCAGGCGTCCGTCGGCCACGGCCTGCTCGGTGTCTGCAAGCTCGGCACGGACCTTCGGGTCATTGCGCATGCGGCTGATCAGCTCCTGTTCGATAATGGCCCACATCCAGTCCAGTTGCTGGCGCTGGCGGCGCTCATCGAATTCACCGCTTTCCTGCAACTTGCTGCGGAACTGGCCGATCAGCGACCAGATGTTGTCCAGTCCGGCTTTTTCCAGCGCGCTGCAATAGGCCACGGGCGGCGCCCAGTTTTCCGAGCGGGGCGTGACGATGCGCAGGGCGCGCGTGTATTCCTGCACCGCGATACGGGCTTTGTTGGCGTTCGGGCCGTCGGCCTTGTTCACCACAATCATATCGGCGATTTCCAGAATGCCTTTTTTGATGCCCTGCAGCTCGTCACCGGCGCCGGGCAGCATCAGCACCAGAAAGAAGTCGACCATATTGGCGACGGTGGTTTCTGACTGACCGACACCGACGGTCTCGACGATAATCAGGTCGTAGCCGGCCGCTTCGCACAACAGCATGGTCTCGCGGGTCCGTCTGGCGACCCCGCCGAGGGTGCCGGCTGTCGGCGAGGGGCGGATAAAGGCGTTTTCATTAACGCCCAGCTCGCTCATGCGGGTTTTATCGCCGAGGATGCTGCCGCCGGTGCGCGAACTGCTCGGGTCCACCGCCAGCACCGCCACCTTATGGCCCTGATCGCAGAGACCGGTGCCGAAGGCTTCAATAAAGGTGCTTTTGCCAACCCCGGGCACGCCGCTGATGCCCAGACGCATGGAGCCACCGCTGTGTGGCAGCAATTGGCGCAGGACTTCCTGCGCCATGGCTTCGTGTTGCGGATTGGACGACTCGATCAGCGTGATTGCCCGGGCCAGCGCGCCGCGCTGGCCGGACAGCACACCGCTGACGTAATCGTCAACGGTGAGCCGGCGTCGTTTTACGATGGGCCGTTCAGGCATAACCGAGCGCCGCGTTGAGCTTATCGATCAGGTCGACAGCGGCGTCGCTGATCACGGTGCCCGGCGGGAAGATCGCCGCTGCGCCGCCTTCGTAGAGGTCATCGAAATCCTGCGGCGGGATCACGCCGCCGACCACAATCAGGATGTCCTCACGGCCAAGGTCTTTGAGCGCCTGACGCAGGGCCGGCACCAGACTCAGATGGCCGGCGGCCAGCGAGCTGGCGCCGATGATGTGAACGTCGTTTTCGACTGCCTGACGGGCCGCTTCTTCCGGGGTCTGGAACAGCGGGCCTATGTCCACGTCAAAGCCGAGATCGGCAAAGGCGCTGGCAATGACTTTCTGACCACGGTCGTGGCCGTCCTGACCGAGTTTGGCCACCAGAATACGCGGGCGACGGCCTTCGTTCTTTTCGAACTCGGCGATCTTGCTTTCGATTCTGCTCATGTCTGTTCCGCTTTTGTTCAGCTCGTTGCGGTAAATGCCCTGGACCGCGTGCGGGTCGGCCACGTGGCGGCCGTAAACCGATTCGAGCGCGTTGGAGATTTCACCGACCGTGGCTTTCTGTCGTGCGGCGTTGACGGCCAGATCCAGCAGGTTGCCGGAACCGTCGCGGGCCGCCGCTTCCAGTGCCTTGAGGGCTTCCCGGGTTTTGCTTTCGTCGCGTTCGGCACGCAGCTGTTGCAGCTGGGCGATTTGCTGTTCGCGTACGGCGGTGTTGTCGATCTTGAGAACGTCGATGTTCTCTTTCTCGTCGAGCAGGTATTTGTTGACGCCCAGCACGCTTTGCTGACCGCTGTCGATGCGCGCCTGAGTGCGGGTGGCGGCCTCTTCAATGCGCATTTTCGGGATGCCCTGGCTGATGGCGGCAGCCATACCGCCGAACTCCTCGACTTCCTGAATATGCTGCCAGGCGCGCTCGGCCAGCTGTTTGGTCAGCGACTCGATAAAGTAGCTGCCACCCCAGGGGTCGATGCTGGCGCAGGTGTCGGTTTCCTGTTGCAGGAACAACTGCGTGTTACGGGCGATGCGGGCCGAGAAGTCCGTCGGCAGGGCGAGGGCTTCGTCAAACGCATTGGTGTGCAGTGACTGGGTGTGGCCCTGAGTCGCGCCCATGGCTTCGATACAGGTACGCACCACGTTGTTGTACACGTCCTGAGCGGTCAGGCTCCAGCCGGAGGTCTGGCAGTGGGTGCGCAGGCTGAGGCTTTTCGGGTTGCCGGGGTTGAACTGCTTGACCAGCTTGGCCCACAGCAGACGCGCGGCGCGCAGCTTGGCGATCTCCATGTAGTAGTTCATGCCGATTGCCCAGAAGAAGGACAGGCGCGGCGCGAAGTCGTCCACATTCTGGCCGGCCTTGATGCCGGTGCGGATATATTCCACGCCGTCGGCCAGGGTGTAAGCCAGCTCCAGATCCGCTGTGGCACCTGCTTCCTGCATGTGATAGCCGGAAATACTGATGCTGTTAAAGCGCGGCATATTCTTCGAGGTGTAGGCGAAGATATCCGAGATGATGCGCAGCGAGGGCTCAGGCGGATAGATGTAGGTGTTGCGCACCATGAACTCTTTGAGGATGTCGTTCTGAATGGTGCCGGACAACTGCTCCGGTTTTACGCCTTGTTCTTCGGCGGCCACGATATACAGCGCCATAATCGGCAGCACCGCGCCGTTCATGGTCATGGACACGGACATCTTGTCGAGCGGGATGCCGTCGAACAGAGTGCGCATATCGATAATTGAATCGATCGCCACACCGGCCATGCCGACGTCACCGCGTACGCGCGGGTGATCCGAGTCATAGCCGCGGTGGGTGGCCAGGTCGAAGGCCACTGACAGACCTTTCTGACCGGCCGCCAGGTTGCGCCGGTAGAAGGCGTTACTTTCCGAGGCGGTCGAGAAGCCGGCGTACTGGCGAACCGTCCAGGGCTTGTTGACGTACATGGTCGGGTAGGGGCCGCGCAGATACGGCGCTATACCCGGGTAGGTGTGGAGAAAATCCAGCCCCTCACGGTCGCCGGCATCGAATACCGGATCGAGGGTAATTTGTTCCGGCGTGGTCCACTCCGGCGCGGCGGATTTATCCGCTGCCGTGTTAGCCGCAGTACTGCTGCGGTTGATCGCCGTAAAATCAGGAATCGTATTTGACATATCAGCTCACCTTCAGCAGTGCGTGTGTGGATTTCAGGATATCGAGGGTGTTGCATCCGATATACAGGGCGGTGTTGACCTGATCCTGCAGGGCCTTGCCTGCAATATAGACCTGATCAATACCGGCCTCCCGAAGGGCTTTGATGTAGTCTGCGCCTTGCTCTTCATAGAGCGCGTCGGTCGAGCACAGTACCGCAACCGGACTACCGCTGGCGGCGGCCGCCTGAGCGGCGCCGGCCGGATCACTGCTGACCTCACCGCCGAGTGTGGCGATACCGCCGGCGGCAAAAAAGTTACGTACAAAGCCGGCCCGGGCATTGAACTGCGCCGGTTTACCGATGGTGACCAGAAAAACCGCCGGGCGCTTGCCGTGCTGGTCGAGCCAGGCATCGCTGGCGTCACGCAGGCTTTCGTAACGGCTTGCCAGGCGTTCGCTGAGCAGCGGTTCGGCGTGCGGGCCTTCGCCGGCCAGTGCTGCAGCCAGGGCGGTTGTGGCAGCGCCGTCGCTGCTGAGCTTGATCAGGCCGGCGATATCGCTCGCATCGGCACTGATCGCGTCGCTGCTGAGCGCTTGGGTTGCGCTCTGGCGTGCCGCCTGCGCGTCGGCCGGATCGGTTTCGACCGGGCTTTCATCGAGAAAAGCAAACTCAGACACACCGGTCAGCGGTTTTTTGCGCTTGCCGATATCGGCGAAACGTTTTTCCCGCACGGCGGCGATTTCGCTTTGCAGCCAGCCGCTGGTCAGCGCCTCGAAAATCCCGCCTTTGCCTTCGATGGACTGGAACAGCGACCAGGCCGCGTCGCTCAGCTCGTCGGTCAGGGATTCGATAAAGTAGGAACCGCCGGCCGGGTCGACTACGCGGTGCAGCGCCGATTCTTCCTGCAGCAACAGCTGGGTGTTGCGGCTGATGCGGCGGCCGAGTTTGGACGGTTGCCCCAGGGCGCCGTCAAAGCAGCCGGCCAACACGGAATCGGCACCGCCGATTGCTGCGGCGCTGACAGCGATAGTGTTGCGCAGCATATTGACCCAGGGGTCGCGCTGGCTTTGCATACGTTCCGAGGCGACTACCTGCAGGGAAATCTTCGCTGCCTCATCAGAGGCACCGCAGTGACGGCAGACGTCGGCCCACAGCTGACGCAGGCCGCGCAGCTTGGCCATGCTCTGGAAGTAATCCGTATCGGTGCTGACGGTAAAACGGATTTGCGCACAGGCCTGATCCACCGACAGGCCCGCCTCGGTCATGGCGCGCAGATAGCTCACGCCGGTGGCCAGGGCGATGGCGATTTCCTGTGAGTGTGAGGCGCCGGCGTTGTGTGCCGGCAGGGTGCTTACGCCGACGGCGCGCATACCCGGCAGGGTCCCGGACGTGTACTTGGCCAGTGCAACCATCCGCGCCGTCATATCGGCAAGTGAGGCGGGCAGTTTGCCGGCCACGCTCAGTACCGCAGCCGGATCGGCGTTAAAACAACCGCGCATCTGCGTCAGGTCGTCGCCGCGTTTAGTCCACAGACCGGTCAGGGCCGAGGCGTATTCGAGAAACGCCGCACCGGCATCCAGATCAACCGACACCAGCGGCAATTGCACGCCGTCGAGCAGTCGGTCCAGTCCTGCTGTGTCATACACTTCCACGCCGTGTCCGTCGCTCGCGGCGTTCAGCGGATCGCTGCTGCCCAGACGCATGGCACGCGGCATGGTCAGACGCAAATGGGTGACGCCGCGGGCCAGGTCTTCCAGAATCAGCTGATTGCTGTGCTTGACGTCCGGATGAGCGTAACGCTGGGCGATGCCCCAGCCGTCGGTGGCATTGCCGGCGGCGCGGGTTGACCGCGTATAGGGGAACTCGCCGGGGGCGGCGCGGTTACTGCCGTTATCGGTATACAAGGGCTGAATCGCCAGACCGTCGTAGGTCTGCGTGACCAGCGTCCTGGAAAAATCAGCGCCCTTGAGCACTTTTTCCACCAGCGCCATCCACGCCTCGTGATCGGCAGCAGGGAACTCCGCCGCGAGCTTTAGCGTATCGTTATTCATGGGGGTCCTCGTGTGTGTGTATGACATCGTCGCTTGCCACGTGCCGGCCCGCACGTCGGGTTCGCAATGCGCGATATCCGGTCTTTGGATTTTTCAATTCCAACCATTAAGTATAACGAAAAGCCATCCCTATGTGCAGCCGCCACGCGCTGCAGGTGTGTGCAAACACAGGGTTTTTCAGCTTTTCCGGTCGGCCGGTTTTCGTCTTAATTGACGCAATATAAATCTCGCGGGATGCAGAAGGTGTATCGCATCGCGCGTGTCCTGCTTGACGTTTCCGCGCATCAGGTTAACCAGCAGGTGCGCCAGAAAAGGGCTGCCGAGAATGCCGTGAGAGCCAAGTCCGTTAAGTATGTAAAGCCCGGGCAAATAGCGCGCGGGTGGCCATTGCCGGTGGCGTTTTCCGTGGTGAAGCATGGCATAGGCTGAGGCAAAAAAGTCCTCGTCAGGCACGCCGCCGACCACCGGCAGATGGTCCGGCGTAGTCGCGCGGGTGCCGGTACGGGCGCCGAGAATGGCCGAATCCGGCGGGCTGTCGGCACCCAGATAGGCCGCCAGCGCGGCCAGATTTTGCAGATCGGCCTGCGCTTGCGGCGGTCCGGCCTCGGCGCGGCGGTTGACTGCACCGCACAGGGTCACGCCGTCGGGCAGGCTGATGCCGTAATGGCGTTGGCGGCTGAAGGGGCGCGCCAATGGTCGCGGCAGGGCGGCACTGTCGACCAGCGTGACCTGGCCGGCGTGGGGACGCAAATAGTGGGTGTCGATCTGCAGCGGCGCTGTGCGGTAGCCCTGGGTCAGCACCACGGCGTCCGTCTCAAATAAGGCGCCGTCCTGCGTCAGTAGCTGCCAGCCGCGATCCACGGCACGGATGCTTGTGATGGTGGTGTTAAGGCGGTAGTGCAGATCGCTGCACAGCGACAGTTGCGCGCGGCAGAAGCTGCGCGGGGCGAGCCAGCCGCCGGTGTGCGCGTCTTGTTGTTTGCTGCCGTCGACGCCGTCGAAGGCGTATTCCGGCGGCACGGGCGCGCGCGCGCACAGATCGGCAAAATAGGGGAAAAAGTAATCCGCCGCCGCGCGGTAGTAGCGGTCCAGATTGGGTTCGCCGGTCAGGCGCGGATTGACCAGTCCGGCACGGTTGCCGGAGGTGGCGCCGGCAATCTCTGCGGCACTGTCGATCAGGCTGACCCCGAACCCGGCGCGGCACAGATGCGCGGCGGTGGCGCAGCCTGCCAGCCCCGCGCCGATGACCGCGACCCGCGGCCCGCGCAGGGGCGGCGGGTCGGCAAACCAGACCGCTTCCGGCAAGGTCAGGCGTTGCGGCCGCGGCCGTAGCGCGACTTCACGTAGTTATCCACCAGCGCGGTAAACTCGCCGGCGATATTATCGCCTTTGAGGGTGACGTCTTTTTGGCCGTCGACGTAAACCGGCGCCACCGGATGCTCGCCGGTGCCGGGCAGGCTGATGCCGATATCGGCATGTTTGCTTTCGCCCGGTCCGTTGACCACGCAGCCCATCACGGCCACGGTCATGGATTCCACGCCGGGGTAGCTGTCACGCCAGACCGGCATGCTCTCGCGCAGGTGTGCCTGAATTTGTTCGGCCAGCTCCTGAAAGTAGGTGCTGCTGGTGCGTCCGCAGCCGGGGCAGGCCGAGACCATGGGCGTGAATGCACGCAAGCCCATGGTTTGCAGGATTTCCTGTGCCACGACCACTTCCTGGGTGCGGCTGCCGCCGGGCTCGGGGGTCAGCGAAATGCGGATCGTGTCGCCTATGCCTTGTTGCAGCAGTACGGCCAGCGCAGCGGTTGAGGCCACAATGCCTTTGGAACCCATGCCGGCTTCGGTAAGGCCCAGATGCAGGGCGTAGCGGCTGCGCTCGGCCAGGGTCTGGTAAACGCTGATGAGGTCCTGTACGCGGCTCATTTTGCAGGAGATGATGATCTTGTCGGCGCCCAGTCCCAGCGCCTCGGCGCGTTCGGCGCTTTCCAGAGCCGAGGTAATCACCGCCTCACGGTTGATGGCATCCAGCGGCAGCGGTGTTTTACGGGCGGCGTTCTCGTCGAGCATGCGCGCCAGCAGTTCCTGATCGAGACTGCCCCAGTTGGCGCCGATGCGCACGGGCTTGTTATATCTCGCGGCGGTTTCGATCATGGTGGCGAACTGTTCGTCGCGCTTCTTGCCGCGCCCCACGTTGCCGGGATTGATGCGGTACTTGGCCAGCGCCTCGGCGCATTCGGGTACTGCCGCCAGGAGCTTGTGTCCGTTAAAATGAAAGTCGCCGACCAGTGGCACCTGCAGATTCATCTGCTCAAGGCGTTCGGCAATCTCCGGTACGGCGCGGGCGGCCGCTTCGGTATTGACCGTAATGCGCACCAGCTCGGAGCCGGCGCGGGCAAGGTCGGCCACCTGCATGGCGGTGCGCAGCGCGTCAGCCGTGTCAGTGTTGGTCATGGACTGCACCGCAACGGGCTGGCCGCCACCGATCAGGACGCCGCCAACGTTAACTGTATGTGTCTTTTTGCTGTGCATGCTTTAAATCCGCGCGGAAAAACACATCATTGTAGAATGATGGCGTGACGGAGTCATGTCTGATGCCATGCCAGCGGCGTGGAAATTGAAAATCACCGGCGACTCGGGTAAATACACTTGTCTCATGGATAAAGATCGTACAATTGCCGATATCACGGAACGCGAGCAGCAGATCCTGCGCTCACTGATTGACCAGTACATCCGCGACGGTCAGCCGGTGGGGTCCCGTACGCTTTCGCGGGTCAGTGGCCTGAAGCTCAGCCCGGCGACCATGCGTAATGTGATGTATGACCTGGAAAACATGGGTCTGCTGGTCTCACCGCATACCTCGGCAGGGCGGGTGCCGACGGCACTGGGTTACCGGGTCTTTGTTGACCGGATGCTCGAAGTGCAGCCGCTGGAACGCGCCTCCGTGGAATCGATCCGTGCCGGACTGGCTTCAGCCGGTTCCGAGCAGGCCCTGATCCGCCGCGCTTCCTCGGTGCTGTCGGGCTTTACCCAGATGGCCGGTCTGGTCACGGTGCCGAAGAAAAACGTCCGGGTTCTGCAGCAGATTGAGTTTCTGCCGCTGTCGGACCGCCGTCTGCTGGTGATTCTGGTCATCAATGAAAAAGATGTGCAGAACCGCGTCGTGCATGTTGACCGCGATTACAGCAAGGCCGAGCTGGAAACCTTTTCGACCTTTATCTCCAATAAGTTCCGCGGCCGCCCGCTGGATGAGATCCGCCAGACCATCAAAGACGAGTTGCGTCAGAGCCGCGACGACATGACCGCGCAGATGCAGCGCATGGTGGAAATGGCCGGGCAGATGTTTGACGAAGGCGAGGACGAGGATGGCGAAGGCGATATGATCGTCGACGGCCAGACCAATCTGATGGGCTGTGCCGATCTGGCCGATATGGAAACCCTGCGCGAGCTGTTCGAAGCCTTCAACTCCAAACGCGATATGTACTATCTGCTCGAGCAATGCATCACCGCCGACGGTGTGCAGGTATTTATCGGCAAGGAATCGGGCTATTCGGTGCTCGATGAATGCTCGCTGGTCACCGCCCCCTATAAGGTCGAAGGCGATGTGGTTGGCGTGCTCGGAGTGGTCGGGCCGACACGGATGGCTTATGATCGCGTGGTGCCGGTGGTCGATATTACCTCGCGCTTGTTGAGCGCTGCCTTGAATTCCTGAAATCACCCCCTATCTATACGGACATCCGCTTACCATACGGGGCGCCTGAGGCGCCTCATTGCATTTTTTCGGAGCCAGAAATGACCCAGAAAGACGACGTTCAATACGACGCTGAAGAGCCGTCAGTAGTTGACGAACAAGCCACCGGTGAAGAATCCGGTAATGCCGCTGAGGCTGATGCTGCGAACGCCGAATCCGCCGAGATTGCGGCGCTGCGCGAAGCGCTGGAAAAGGCCGAAGCCAAAGCCGCGGAAAACTGGGATCGCTGTGTGCGCATGCAGGCCGAGATGGAAAACACCCGCAAGCGCCTGCAGCAGGAAGTCGACAATGCGCGCAAGTTCGGCCAGAAAAACCTGATCGAAGAGCTGTTGCCGATTATCGACAGCATGGAAATGGGGGTTAATGCGGCCAATGAAGACGGTGTCGAGATCAGCAAAATCCGCGAAGGCTACGAGCTGACCAACAAGATGCTCGCGCAGCTGCTGGCCAAGTTCAATGTGGCGGCGGTGGACCCGGCCGGCGAGAAGTTTGACCCGGACAAGCACCAGGCCATGTCGATGCAGGAAGGCACCGGCGCTGAGCCCAACACCGTGGTTGCTGTGATGCAGAAAGGCTACACACTGAACGAGCGTCTGATCCGTCCGGCGCTGGTGATGGTGGCCAAGTAAGTAACCGGATTTTTTGTGCGGTCAAGGTGTTGAATTAACACCAATAGCCCTCATTTTTATACCAGACACAAATCAGTCTCAACTGAAGAAACAAATTTTGGAGAATTTTCGCAATGGGTAAAATTATCGGAATCGATCTCGGTACCACTAACTCCTGTGTGGCCGTGATGGAAGGCACCAAACCACGGGTTATCGAGAACGCCGAGGGTGACCGCACAACTCCGTCCATCGTCGCGTTTGCTGATGACGGTGAGGTTCTTGTTGGCCAGCCGGCCAAACGTCAGGCTGTCACCAACCCGAAGAACACCGTTTACGCGGTAAAACGTCTGATCGGTCGTCGCTTCGAAGAAGACGCGGTACAGAAAGACATCAACCTGGTGCCGTACAAAATTGTCAAAGCCGACAACGGCGACGCCTGGGTGGAAGTCAACGGCAAAAAAATGGCCGCCCCGGAAATCTCTGCACGCGTACTCATGAAAATGAAGCAGACCGCAGAGCAGTACTTGGGCGAAGACGTGACCGAAGCGGTGGTAACCGTACCGGCTTACTTCAACGACTCGCAGCGTCAGGCCACTAAAGACGCCGGCCAGATCGCGGGCCTTAATGTAAAACGGATTATCAACGAGCCGACAGCCGCTGCGCTGGCCTATGGCATGGACAAGCAGCAGGGCGATAAAACCATTGCGGTTTATGACCTCGGTGGCGGTACTTTCGACGTCTCTATCATCGAGGTCGCTGAAGTGGATGGCGAGCACCAGTTTGAAGTGCTGTCGACCAACGGTGACACTTTCCTCGGTGGTGAGGACTTTGACCTGCGTCTGATCGACTACCTGGCCGATGAGTTCAAAAAGGAAAACGGCATTGATCTGCACAGCGATCCGCTGGCTCTGCAACGCCTGAAAGAAGCGGCCGAAAAAGCCAAGATTGAGCTGTCATCCAGCCAGTCAACCGATGTCAACCTGCCGTATATCACGGCCGATGCATCCGGTCCGAAGCACCTGAACATCAAACTCAGCCGCGCCAAGTTCGAGTCGCTGGTCGAGGATCTGATCGAGCGCACTATCGAGCCTTGTAAAGTGGCGCTGAAAGACGCCGGTCTGTCGGCCTCTGATGTGAACGACATCATTCTGGTCGGTGGCCAGACCCGTATGCCGAAAGTTCAGGAAGCGGTGAAAAACTTCTTCGGTCAGGATCCGCGCAAAGACGTCAACCCGGACGAAGCGGTTGCAGTCGGTGCAGCGATTCAGGGTGGTGTACTCGGCGGTGACGTTAAAGACGTGCTGCTGCTCGACGTCACTCCGCTGTCACTGGGTATAGAAACCCTCGGTGGCGTGATGACCAAGCTGATCGACAAAAACACCACGATCCCGACCAAAGCAAGTCAGGTGTTCTCTACCGCCGAAGACAACCAGAGTGCGGTTACCGTACACGTGCTGCAGGGTGAGCGTGAAATGGCCAGTGGTAACAAATCCCTGGGCCGCTTCGACCTTAACGACATTCCGCCGGCACCGCGCGGCATGCCGCAGATCGAAGTCAGCTTCGATATCGACAGCAACGGTATCCTGAATGTCTCGGCAAAAGACAAGGCCACCGGTAAAGAGCAGTCCATCGTGATCAAAGCCTCTTCGGGCCTGTCCGATGAAGAGATCGAAAAAATGGTGCAGGACGCCGAGGCGCATGCAGAAGAAGACCGCAAGCTCAAAGAGCTGGTCGATGTGCGTAACCAGGGCGAAGGTCTGATCCACGCGGCTGAGAAATCACTCAAAGAGCTGGGCGATAAAGCCACGGAGGACGAGAAAAAAGAAGTCGAGTCTGCTGTGGCAGCGCTGCGCGAAGTACTCAGCGGTGAAGACAAAGACGCAATCGAAGCGAAAACCCAGGCGCTCAGCGAAGCGGCTGCCAAAATCGCCGAGAAAGCCTACGCTCAGGGACAGGCCGGTGATGCGGCCGGCGCGGCCGATGCCGGGCAGGCGAACAACGCTGATGACGATGTGGTCGACGCTGAGTTCGAAGAAGTCAAAGACGACAAAAAATAAGCCGTATATGACGGCCAAGGGTGACCGGCAACTGCCGGTCACCGTTTTTTTATGACGATTTTTAAGATCCGCAGCGTGTCTGAAACGCGCTGCGGATTTTGCAGTTTGACGGGAAACGATTGATGTCCGAGCGTGATTATTACGAGGTTCTGGGTGTAGATAAGAGCGCAGGTAGCGCAGAGCTGAAGAAAGCTTATCGCCGGCTGGCGATGAAATACCATCCGGACCGGAACCAGAATAATCCCGATGCCGAGGCCAATTTCAAGGAAGTCAAAGAAGCCTTTGAAATCCTCAGTGACCCGCAAAAACGCGCCGCTTATGACCAGTACGGTCATGCCGGTGTGCGCGGTCAGGGTGGTTTCGGCGGCGGTCAGGGCGGCGCCGATTTCAGTGATATTTTCGGCGATGTGTTCGGCGATATCTTCGGTGGCGGCGGGCGTCGCGGCGGCCAGCGTGTACACCGTGGTGATGATCTGCAGTACAACCTGGAAATTTCACTCGAAGAAGCGGTGGCCGGCAAAGAGGTCAAACTCGAAATTCCCACTCTGGTGCATTGCGATACCTGTGACGGCACCGGCGCCAAGCCTGGCACCAAGCCCACGACCTGCAGTACCTGTAACGGTATGGGCCAGGTGCGTATGCAGCAGGGCTTCTTTTCCGTGCAGCAGACCTGTCCCAATTGCCGCGGAACCGGTCAGGTGATCTCCGATCCCTGTGATGACTGCCATGGCCGTGGTCGCATCCGTCAGGAGAAAACCCTGTCGGTGAAAGTGCCGGCCGGTGTTGATACCGGCGACCGTATCCGTCTGTCCGGCGAAGGCGAAGCCGGCGAGCGCGGTGGTCCGGCCGGTGATCTGTACGTGGCGATCCGTGTTAAACCGCACAAAATATTCGAACGCGACGGTTCCGACCTGCATTGTGCCATGCCGATTGATGTGGTCACCGCAGCGCTTGGCGGTGAGCTCGAAGTCCCCACGCTGGCCGGCAAGGTCAGCCTGAAAATTCCGCCCGGTACGCAATCGGAGAAAATGTTCCGTCTGCGCGGCAAGGGCGTGAAATCCGTACATGGCGGGCCGGTCGGTGATCTGCTGTGTCGTGTTAAGGTGGAGACGCCGGTCAACCTGACCGCAGAGCAAAAAGGGCTGCTTGAGCAGTTCGCCGCCACCCTCAGTGGTAACAAAGGCGAAAAACACAGCCCGCAAAAGCATTCCTGGCTCGATGGCGTGAAGAGTTTCTTTGACGAAATGCGTGGCGGTAGCAGCAGCTAGGAGCTGTCATAATCCGCGGTCATATGTCACGTGCTTGTCACAATTGTCGGTTTTAATAGGCGGGGTAATTCAACAAGCAATGAGTAATGACACGCATTCTCCTGATTGAAGACGAGCCGGCCATCCGGGAAATGATCCGCTTTGCGCTGGTGCGCGAAGGTTATGAGGTGGACGAGGCCGGTGATGTGGCCGAAGCGCGCAGCGCCATCGCTGATGCGCATCCGGACCTGGCCATCGTTGACTGGATGCTGCCCGACATGCCCGGTGTCGAGTTTATCCGCGAGCTGCGCCGTGAAGAGATCTACCGCGAACTGCCGGTGATTATGCTCACGGCGCGCGCTGAGGAATACGACAAGGTCAAAGGGCTGGACTCCGGCGCAGACGACTACATGACCAAGCCGGTTGCGCTGCGCGAACTCTTCTCGCGGGTCAAAGCGTTGTTGCGTCGCTCGCGCGGTTACGGCGAGGATGAAAGCCTCAAACTCGGTCGCCTGGTGATGGATACCGCCTCCCACAGTGTCAGCGTGGAAGGCAAGGCGGTGACCATCGGCAACACGGAGTTCAAGTTGCTGCACTTTTTTATGACCCATCCCGATCGTGTCTACTCGCGCTCCAAGCTGCTGGACTTCGTCTGGGGCCAGTCGGTGTTTGTTGAGGAGCGCACCGTCGATGTGCATATCCTGCGCCTGCGCAAGGCGCTCAAACCCTTCGGCGCTGACGGCATGGTGCAGACTGTGCGCGGTGCCGGCTACCGCTTCTCCGCCAATGTCGGCTGACAGCATCGCTGCTGCTTTGTCTGTGATGGCTGCGCTGCGATGAACAGCACACCCTGGGAGGCGGAACGCTGGCGTCTGGGGTTGACGCTGGTACTGATCGCGGTGATCGGTTTGCTGAGCGGTCACTGGCTGCTGGCCGTATCCTTGCCCTTGCTCGGTTACTCACTCTGGAATCTCTATCAGCTCTATTGTCTGGAGCGTTGGCTGGCCTCGGGCGTCAAGCCCGGTAAGGCGCCGGAGGCCGGTGGTATCTGGGCGGTGATCGTGCAGCATATCTACCGCCGCGAAGTGGCCTCGAAAAAACGCAAAAAACGCTATAAGGATATGCTGGTGCGGGTTAACGCGGCGATCGACGCCTTGCCCGATGCCGCAGTGGTGCTCAATAGTCGCAACGAGATCGAGTGGTCCAATGATGGTGCGCAACTGCTTCTGGGGATCAATAAACGCCGCGACGCCGGCAGCTATATCGGCAATCTGCTGCGATTGCCGGAATTCCGCGAATACCTTGATAACCCCGGCGCGACGCGCGACTTTGAGCTGCAATCGCCGATTGACGGCAATCGCGTGGTGGCGATCAACCTTACGCCGTTTGGCAAGAAGCAGTCGCTGATGACGGCCCGTGACGTCAGTCAGCGCGTTGAGCTGACCCGTGTGCGTAAGGCGTTTATCGCCAATGCCTCCCATGAGCTGCGCACGCCCTTAACCGTTATTGCCGGTTATCTGGAAATTTTGCAGAGCGATCCGGATTTGCCGGAGGCGCTGGTCGGTCCGCTGCAATCGGCCCGCGAACAGGCCTCACGGATGGAAAGCATTATCGCTGACCTGTTGACCCTGTCGCGTCTGGAAAGCTCTCACTTGAATGACGGCGACGGTGACGACGTGGCGTTGTCGGACCTGATCCGGCGCATTGTCGGTGATCTGCAGACCACGGTTGCCGGCGACACGCACAGCTTCACGCTGGATATCGTGGATGAGGTGTGTATCCGCGCGATCCATATGGAAATCGAAGGAGTGGTGCTGAACCTCTGTCGCAACGCCATCCTGCATACGCCGCCCGGTACCCGTGTGGATGTGCGGCTGAGTCTGGATCAGGACGGTAATGTGCATTTTGTGGTGCGCGACAACGGTGAGGGTATTCCCGAAGAGCATCTGCACCGTTTGACAGAGCGCTTCTACCGTGTCGATGCCGGGCGCTCGCGGGCAGTCGGCGGCACCGGGCTGGGGCTGGCCATCACGCGGCACGTGATGGAACGCTGCGGCGGTGATCTGCGCATCAGCAGTACGCCCGGCGAGTACGCCCAGTTTGAGGCTGTGTTCCCGCGCAAGCTGGTCTGTTAAACGTCGCCGGCCTTCCCGCGCCCTGTTTTTACGTTGTTTTTCACTTGTCTGTCCTGCAGGCCTTTCTGTGCCATCCGCGCGGCTTGCGGCGCACGTTTCTGCCCCTCAATCCGACCCGTCATGACCCGCCGGAGCGCTCTGCAAAAGGGCTTGCGGCACTGTTCGCCATGTCTGTCATAAATTCCCCGGGCTGTCACGGTGATGTCATATAAGGCGCTCACAATGCGCGCCGTCAACAACTAAAACCCTGAGGACATCACTAATGAAAAAGCTGTTACTCGCCAGTGCTATTGCCGCTGCCACGGTAGGCGCAGCTCACGCTGCGGGCCGTGATCAAATCTCCATCGTAGGTTCGTCCACGGTCTTTCCTTTTGCCACCGTGGTTGCCGAGCGTTTCGGTAAAACCTCCGGTATGAAAACGCCGATTATTGAGTCGACCGGCACCGGCGGCGGCATGAAGCTGTTCTGCTCAGGTGTGGATATCAACTCACCCGACGTGACCAACGCCTCGCGCCGTATGAAGTCATCTGAATTTGAGATGTGCCAGGAAAACGGTGTGAAAGACATCGTTGAAGTACTGATCGGCTTCGACGGCATCGTGATCGCGAACTCCACCGAGAGCGGGCAAATGGATGTCACCACAAAGGAAGTGTTCCTGGCGCTGGCCAAACAGGTGCCCAACCCGGATGGCAGCGAAACGCTGATTGATAATCCCTACCAGACCTGGTCTGAAATCAATCCGGCACTGCCGGCTGTGAAGATCGAGGTACTCGGTCCGCCGCCGACTTCAGGTACCCGTGATGCTTTCGCCGAGCTGGCACTGGAAGGTGGCTGCAAGCAGTTTCCGTTTATCAAAGCGATGGAAAAAGACGACTACAAAGCCGTCTGCCACACTGTCCGTGAAGACGGCGCTTATGTGGAAGCGGGCGAAAACGACAACCTGATCGTGCAAAAGCTGGAAAGCAATCCGGAAGCCTTCGGTGTCTTCGGTTACAGCTTCCTGGAGCAAAACTCGGATAAGGTTCAGGGTTCACTGATCGGCGGTATTGCGCCGGAATTTGAAACCATTGCATCCGGCGATTATCCGGTCTCGCGCCCGCTGTACTTCTACGTCAAGAAAGCGCACGTCGGCAATGTTCCGGGCATTCAGGAATTCATCAATGAATTCACCTCCGAGCAGGCTTTCGGTGAGGAAGGTTATCTCGTCGATAAAGGTCTGATTTCGCTGGACGAAGCCAAGCGCGAAGAAACCCGCAAAGCGGCGCAAACACTGCAAATTCTGGACTCACTCTGAGTTGAGCTTGCTGCGCACGGGTGAGCTGTGCGCAAAGCCGGAAAGGGCCGGTATAGAATATCGGCCCTTTCTTTTTTTACAGATTAACCAGGCGCTGACTTACTGATGAATTCAGGCACTTTGATTGTGGTGATCGCTGTTCTGGCTGTCATTGGCTACCTGACAGGCCGGTTCCGCTCGGTTGCCTTGTCGGGTAATAAAACCGGCGGGCAGGTCTTACATTCCCGGCCCGCATACTACGGCTATGCCACAGCCATTTGGTGCGGGCTGCCGGCCTTGTTGCTGCTGTTTCTGTGGACCGTGTTTGAGCCGGTTCTGATCAGCGGCATGGTGGTCAGGCAATTGCCGGCAGAGATGCAGAGCATGAGCACGGGCGAACAAAGTCTGGTGCTTAACGATATCCGGCTGCTGGCCACCCAGGGTGGCGTCGGTCCCGGTGGCACCGATATGGGGGATGTGGCGGTCTATCTGCAGGAGCTGCAACGCACCAGTTCCTGGATCCGCAATGCGCTGGTTGTGGTGGTCGCGCTGGCCGGGTTTGCCTGGGGGCTGAGTCGCATTCGTCCGGCCTTTCGCGCACGGATTTTTGTAGAGAGTGCCACGAAATGGCTGTTGTTTGCCTGTTCCGCGGTGGCGGTGGTGACCACCCTGGGAATTGTTCTGTCGGTGCTGTTTGAATCCATCCGCTTTTTCGGCGAGGTGCCGCCGGCGGACTTCCTGTTGGGGACCAACTGGAGCCCGCAAACCGCGATCCGCAGTGATCAGGTTGGCTCCTCCGGTGCCTTCGGTGCCATACCGTTGTTTGTCGGCACCATGCTGATCTCGGCGATCGCCATGCTGATCGCTGTGCCGGTGGGCCTGATGTCAGCCATTTACCTGTCCGAATACGCGTCCAAGGGGTTTCGTTCCTTTGCC
This sequence comes from Granulosicoccaceae sp. 1_MG-2023, assembly GCA_030546905.1. Classification (GTDB taxonomy): domain Bacteria; phylum Pseudomonadota; class Gammaproteobacteria; order Granulosicoccales; family Granulosicoccaceae; genus UBA7957. Next base: position 91,513 of record JAUOPI010000004.1, read on the forward strand.
AAGCCGATGCTGGAAATCCTCGCCGGTGTGCCGACCGTGGTCTACGGCTTTTTTGCCGCCCTGACGGTGGCACCGCTGATCCGCGGCTGGGGGCAGGGGCTGGGGCTGGATGTGGCGTCTGAAAGTGCGCTGGCCGCCGGTCTGGTGATGGGCGTGATGATTATCCCGTTTGTTTCTTCGATTTCCGATGATGTGATTTCGGCGGTGCCGCGGGCGCTGCGTGAGGGCGCGCTGGGGATGGGAGCGACCAAAAACGAGACCATCCGTCAGGTGGTGCTTCCGGCGGCGCTGCCGGGCATTGTCGGCGGCATCCTGCTGGCCGTCTCGCGTGCCATCGGTGAGACCATGATCGTGGTGATGGCAGCCGGACTGGCAGCTAATCTGACCATCAATCCGCTTGAGGCGGTCACTACGGTGACGGTGCAGATCGTCACGCTGCTGACCGGTGATCAGGAGTTCGACAGCGCGAAAACGCTGGCCGCCTTCGCCCTGGGACTGATGCTGTTCGTCGTCACTCTGTTACTTAACATCGCCGCATTGCATATCGTGCGCAAATACCGTGAACAATATGACTAACACAGACCGAATTAAACAAAGTCTCGCCAAACGCTATAAGCGCGAGCGGCGGTTTCAGTGGTACGGCCGGGCGGCTGTCTTTGCCGGGTTTGCCTTTCTTGTGGTGCTGATGCTGGATATCTTCACCAAGGCTTATCCCGCGTTCTTTATTCACTACGTCAAGCTCGATGTGGCTTACACGGCCGAAGCGCTGGACCTGGAGGAGGGCGCGACGGAATTTGATAACGCTAACTTCCGCGGCGCCACACGTGATGCGATCTACGCCTTGTTTCCTGAGGTGAGCAAGCGCAAAGACAAACGCGATCTGGCCAAGCTGTTCAGTTCGGAGGCGGAATTTCAGGTCCGCAACCGTCTGCTGAACAATCCTTCTTTGTTCGGCAGCACCACAAGCGTCTGGGTCCTGCTCGACGACGATGTGGATTCCTATCTGCAGTCGGGTTCGAAGACCGCACGTTTGAACGAAACACAGCTCGCCCACGTGCAGACGCTGCAGGATGCCGGGCGTATTGAGCGGCGCTTCAATACGGTGTTTTTCAGCACCGGCGATTCACGCGAACCGGAAATTGCCGGTGTGCTCGGCGCCACCATGGGCTCGATTTTCACCGTTACCGTGTGCTTGTTGGTGGCCTTTCCGATCGGCGTGCTGGCAGCGGTGTATCTGGAAGAGTTCGCGCCGCAGAACCGCTGGGTTGATCTGATTGAGATCAATATCAACAACCTGGCGGCGGTGCCTTCGATCGTGTTTGGTTTGCTGGGCCTGGCGGTGTTTATCAACTTTTTCGGTATGCCACGCTCTGCGCCGGTGGTCGGCGGTCTGGTGCTGGCGCTGATGACCTTGCCGACGATTATTATCTCCAGCCGTTCGGCGATCAAAGCGGTGCCGCCATCGATCCGTGAAGCGGCTCTCGGGGTCGGTGCGTCCAAGATGCAGACCGTGTTTCAGCACGTGGTGCCGCTGGCCATGCCGGGTATTCTGACCGGCACCATTATCGGGATGGCCCAGGCGCTGGGTGAAACCGCGCCGCTGCTGATGATCGGCATGGTGGCTTTTATTGTGGACATTCCTCAGGGCTTCACGGATTCGGCGACGGTCCTGCCGATTCAGATCTATCTGTGGGCGGACAGCCCTGAGCGGACCTTTGTGGCGAAAACATCGGCCGCGATTGTCGTGCTACTGGCCTTTCTGGTATGCATGAATGCGCTGGCGGTCTTTTTACGTAAGAAATTTGAGAAAAACTGGTAGGGGTTAAGAAATCATGGCGGAAAAGCCGGATATGCATCAGGCGTTGGGTGAGACGGTGGGCGACATATTTGTCGACAACCCGAAAATGTCGACGCGCAATACCAATGTCTTTTACGGTGAAAAACAGGCAATTCACAATGTCAGCCTGGATTTCGGCAAGAACTCAGTCGTGGCGCTGATCGGCCCCTCCGGTTGCGGCAAGTCGACATTCCTGCGTTGTCTGAACCGGATGAATGACACCATCCCGATTTGCCGGGTCGAGGGTGACCTGAAGCTCGATGACGAGGATATTTATGCCAAGGACATGGACCCGGTGTTGTTGCGGGCCCGTGTCGGGATGGTCTTTCAGAAGCCCAATCCGTTCCCGAAGTCGATTTACGATAACGTCGCTTACGGCGCCCGTTTGCACGGTTTGGCCCGCACCCGCGCGGAACTCGATGAAATCGTGGTGTCGAGTCTGCAACGCGCCGGTTTGTTCGAGGAGGTCAAAGACCGCCTGCAGTCACCCGGCACCGGCTTGTCCGGCGGTCAGCAACAGCGCCTGTGCATCGCCCGCACCATTGCGGTGAGTCCGGAAGTGATCCTGATGGATGAGCCGGCCTCGGCGCTGGACCCGATTGCCACCGCGATTATCGAAGAGCTGATTGACGAGCTGCGCTCCAAGTACACGATTGCCATAGTGACGCACTCCATGCAGCAGGCTGCGCGCGTTTCCCAGCGCACGGCGTATTTCCATATGGGGCGCCTGGTCGAGGTCGGTGAAACCAACCAGATCTTCACCAATCCGCAACATGAACTGACCGAAAACTACATTACCGGCCGCTTCGGCTAGAGAAGGAATCGATATGAGTGACCTGAATCTCGGCGATCATATTTCGCATCGTTTTAATGAGGAGCTGGAGTCCATCCGCAGCAAGGTGATGACCATGGGCGGGCTGGTCGAAAAGCAGGTACAGGACGGTCTGACGGCCTTGATCGACAATAACCGTGAGCTGGCTGAGCTGGTGGCCGCGTCTGATGTCAAAGTCAATGGGCTGGAAGTGGAGATCGACGAGGAGTGCACGCGGATTCTCGCCAAACGCCAGCCTACCGCCAGCGATCTGCGTCTGGTGGTCTCGATTATCAAGACCATCACGGATCTGGAACGCATCGGCGACGAAGCGGAGAAACTCGGCCGTTACACCTTGTCGTTGAACGATCAGGGCCTGCGCTCGCGCCACTACAGCCAGCTGCAGCATCTGGGCGATCATGTCACGCGTATGCTGCGTGATTCGCTGAACAGCTTTGCCCATATGGACGCGGAAGCGGCTCTGCATACCATCGCCAGCGACAAAAAGATCAACGCCGAGTTTGAAAGCATTTCACGCAATCTGATCACGCATATGATGGAAGATCCGCGCGAAATCGCCAATGCCCTGCGTGTGACCTGGTGTGCCCGTGCTCTGGAGCGGATCGGCGATCACTCGAAAAACATCTGCGAATACGTGGTCTTTTTCGTCAAGGGCAAAGACGTCCGTCACGTGACCCTGAATGAGGCCGCCGAGTCGGTGGATATCGACATCTCCGGCGACGCCGCCGAGGCAATCGAAGACGGCGATAAATAACGTTTGTCCCGCTGCGCTGCACGGCTGCGCTTGCGCATGGCCGTGCACGCAGCTTCGGGGCGCGTCATGCCGGGGTGATCCGGCGCGCTCAGACTGTGATGTCGGTCACGCTGTGAGTGTGCGGCGCTCAGCATTTTCCGTATCTGTGCCGATCCGCCTAGCTGTACATCGCTTGTGTCCTGCCTGCGGCCGTTTTCCCGGCACCGGCAGGTCTCCTCAGGGATATTGCCTGCCGGTCTTCTGTGACAGGGCAAGGGGAATGACACAGACAGGGATTTTATAGTGTGATTTTTCTGACGGGGCGCGCGTGGGCGGTCCCGCCCTGATTTGGCGGACAGCATGACAATAAAATCCGGAATTCTCTGTACTTTCGCGCTTTCTGCGCTGACCGGTTTGATCGCCGAGGCCGGTGCCGCGGTGCTTGACCGGCCCGCTTTCAGCAGCCGCGGCATGGTGATCGTCTGGGGCGGCACGACCGGCGGCGGTGCGCCGTCAGTCAATGACCTCTATCTCGACAATGGTGACGGCGTTTATAGCGATCTGATCAGCGGCGATGTGCAGCCGGTGATTACCGGCACCTTAACGCCGGTTTCCGAATCGGTGCAAAGTTCGGGACTGAGCGTGGCCGGCGATGTGCTGGCCGACGGCGAGGGTGTGCTCGATGCGCAGGAGAGCCTGGCGCCGTTCAGCCCCGATGAAGTGATTTCCCTGGACTACGAACGCACTGTCACAAGCAGCTTTTATGTGGCCTCCAATGTGGGCTTTTCGATTTACGCGCAGGCCTCTATTGATACCGCCAACAGCGACGCATCGGCCGGTCTGGATGATATCTACCGGATTATGCGGGTCGAACGCAGCGGTTCGGTCGATGGCGGTTCGCTGCGTTTCGGCGATGCCGCGCAATATCCCCATTCCGGAGATCACAGCCTCGCCGGTGTGGTCGACGAAATGGGCGATTATCTGAACAGCTACGAAACCGAACAGGCGGTGTTTGTGGGGGACCGTGGCACGGCTGCCGCGCCCGGCACTATCGCTGATCAGTCGGTGCGCTTTACCAACTATTACCGCATTCCCGCCGGGCTGGAATTCCACGATGGCGCCATGATGATCACCGCCAATGTGATCTACACGGTGGCCGTCCCCTGAGGGACGGCAACGCCGGCGGTGTTTATTGTCTGTGCAGGCCTTTGACAAACAATCGCGGGTCGACCCAGGTCTGATTCAGTCCCACTGACCAGTGCAGGTGCGGACCGGTGACGCGGCCGGTGGCGCCGACCTCACCGATCTTGTCGCCTTGTGCGACCCGGTCACCTTCCTTGACATCAATCCGGCTCATATGCGCGTACAGCGAGATCAGGCCGCGTCCGTGGTCGAGAAACACGCAATTGCCGCTGAAAAAGAAATCCCCGGTGGCGATCACGGTGGCATCGGCCGGCGCGACAATCGGCGTGCCGGTCGGCGCGGCTATATCCAGTCCGCCGTGCGGGCGGCGCGGCTTGTCATTGAAGAAGCGCTTCAGACCGTAGGAGCTGCTCATACGTCCTTCGACGGGCAGAATAAAATCGTCCGCCAGCATCTCTTCTGACCAGTTGCGCTTGGCATTGGCAATAATGGTGCTGTCCGCGCGGATGCGCTTCATGTCGTCTTCGTTGGGATCGACCTGGCGTTTATTGGTGATGGTCAGGCGCTGCTCGGGATAGTCCTTGTCCTTAACCGTGATGGTGCGGCTTTGCCAGGGACCCTGGCCGATACGAAAATCAAGCCGCGCCTCGCCGGGCTCGGTGGACAGCGGGATGCCGGTCAAAGCCAGCCACTTTCCGCCGGCCTGCACGACGGTGACCCGTTTGCCCTTGAATTTGGCGGTCGGTTCTTCGGCGCTGTCGGGGGCCAGCTCCACCAGCGCCACGCCGCCCGCGGTGAGTTGCTGGCGGGGCAGGTCAAAGGCCAGCAATGGCGCGGCCGGGGCCAGGCACAGGGCCAGCAGCAGGCTTAGTCGAATCCACATCCTTATCGTCTCCTTATCAGTTCAATTTGTCGCTGTTTCGTTGTCCGCGAGTTGTTCGACCCAAATCCGCGTGGCCGCGGCCACGGCCACCGGCATGGCAATCAGGTTCAGCAGCGGCACGGCGGTCAGCAGCATCACCGCTGCGCCGAAGCTCAATGCCAGTGGCCGGCGACGGCTTACGGTGCGGCGCACATCGCGAAACAAAAAACCGTGGTTACCCATAGGATAGTCAAGGTATTCGAGGCTGAGCATCCAGGCGCCGAAAAGAAATGACAGCAACGGCGCGATAAGGTTGACGCCGGGAATCAGATGCAGCAGCAGAATCGGCAGCAGGCGCAGCAGCACATAAATCAGCTTGGCCAGTTCCGAGCGCAGTGTTTTCGGGATTGAGGCGATGACGTGGCGCAAGGATTCAGGCGTATCACGCGATCCGGTGCCGCGCAGATGGGCTTCGACGCGTTCGGCCAGCAAGCTGTTAAAGGGGGCGGCCAGCAGATTGGCCACCAGACTGAAGCTGACGGCGGATATCAGCAGCACCGCCGCGCCGAATAACAGTTTGAGTAAAAACAGCAATGGCCCGGTCACAAACGCCCACCGGCTTTGCGGGTCGGGGTGGAGCCAGGCTAGCCCCGCGCTCCAGCTGCTGAACCAATCAAAGGCCAGCCAGAACAGCCCGGCAAAGACCAGCACGTTGATTAACAGCGGGATCACCACGTAGCGGCGCACACCGGCTTCGCCGATCAGTGAAAATCCCGATAAAAGGTAGCGGCTGCCTCTGAGCAGATCGCCGATCATGGTGTTTCTCTCTGAAGAAAACGGACAGCGAACCATAGCGCAGCCGGGCGCTGAATTCGACGTTGCCTTTAACGCGCGGACGTTAAAAGGCTGTGACGGTCGGTGTATTCCGTTGCAACGCTTCTGGAAGTTGGTATCCTTTGCGCCTAGTGACGCGCGCGGATCAATCTGCACTGCAGATTCGCTTTGCAAGCTGTTGAATTTCCGTAATCCCCGCCACCTTACGTGGCATGAGAGTGACCACGTCTCTGAGGATGTCTGACCCCCGATGCGATTGAGCCGATTGAAACTTGCGGGGTTTAAATCGTTTGTTGACCCGACCAACATCAAGATGCCAAGCAATCTTGTGGGGATTGTCGGGCCGAACGGCTGTGGGAAATCCAATACCATCGACGCGGTACGCTGGGTTATGGGGGAGTCTTCCGCCAAGCATTTGCGCGGCGAATCCATGGAAGACGTTATCTTCACCGGTTCGAGTGCGCGCAAGCCCGTCGGCCAGGCCTCGGTGGAGTTGGTGTTCGATAACAGCGACGGCACGCTGGGCGGACAGTATGCCGAGTACGCGGAAATCTCGGTAAAGCGGCAGGTCACCCGCGAAGGCCAGTCGACCTATTACCTCAACGGCAGCCGCTGCCGGCGCCGCGATATCACCGATATTTTCCTCGGCACCGGGCTGGGGCCGCGCAGCTACGCGATTATCGAGCAAGGCATGATCTCGCGCCTGATCGAGGCCAAACCGGAAGATCTGCGTATCTATCTGGAAGAGGCTGCCGGTATCTCCAAGTACAAGGAGCGTCGCCGCGAAACCGAGAACCGCATCCGCCACACCCGCGACAATCTCGATCGCCTTAACGACCTGCGTGAAGAAGTCGACAAGCAGCTCACGCGCCTCAAGCGTCAGTCGACCATTGCGGAAAAATACAAAAATTTCAAAAGCGAAGAGCGCCAACTGCGCGCGCAGTTGCTGGCTTTGCGCTGGAAGCGTTTTCACGACCAGCTGGACGGGCGCGACAGCAAAATCCGCGAAAACGAGGTGCACCTCGAAGAGCTGATCGCGCATCAGCGTTCGGCCGAGAGCGCGATCGAAAAAGAGCGTGAGCTGCATATTACGGCAACGGATAAATTCAACGAGGTTCAGGCCGAGTTCTACCGGCTCGGGGCGGATGTCAGCCGCGCCGAGCAGAATATCCAACACGTGCGCGAGACGCGTAACCGGCAAATGCGCGAGCTCGATCAGGTCAGCCAGTCGATTCGCGAAGCCGAGGAACTGATCCGTCAGGATGAGCGGCGCATCGAAGAGCTGACCACAGCCATGGCCGAAGACGAGCCGGCCTTTGATCAGCTCAAGGAGTCGCAGAAGTTCTCCGCCGAGGTGCTGGCGCGTGCCGAGCAGGATCTGCAGGAGTGGCAGACCCGCTGGGATCAGTTTGCCCAGCGCAGCAGTGAACCCACGCAAACCGCGCAGGTGGAACTGTCCCGGATGGACCAGTTCGAGCGCAATCTCGATGAGCTGCAAAAGCGTATCCAGCGTCTCGAATCCGAGCAGGAAACGATGGATACGGAAACCCTGCGTCTGGAGATCGAAGAGCTGATCGGCGAAGAAGTTGCCGGTGCAGAGGACGAACTGCGTTTGCAGACCACGCTGGCCGACGCCGATGAGAATGTCCAGCGGGTGCGTGAAACCCAGCAGGACCTGGCCGCTCAGCTCGATGAGGCGCGTGGTCAGGTGCAGGCCTTGCGCGGGCGTAAAGCCTCGCTGGAAGCGCTGCAACAGGCGGCGCTGGGGCAGGACAACCGCAGCGCGGTCGAGTGGCTGCAGCGCAACGGCCTCGACGGTAAGCCACGCCTGGCGCAACAGATCACCGTGGCGCCGGGCTGGGAGAAAGCCGTTGAAACCGTGCTCGGTGAACATCTCGAGTCGGTTTGTGTCGAAGGCATAGACGGGCTTGCCGGGGTGTTGGTGGATTACTCCGGCGGCAAAATCTCGCTGGTGGAAATGGCGCTGCGTAACGACGCGGCGGTGATCCGCGGCGATATGCTGCGCAATAAAATCGAATCACCCTTGCCGCTGGATGATCTGCTGGCCGGTATCTATGTCAGCGAAACTCTGGAAGGGGCGCTGGCGCTGCGGCAAAAACTGGCTGACGGTGAGTCTATCGTCACCAAGCGCGGTATCTGGGTGGGTAAAACCTGGCTGCGTATCGGCAATACCGATCACGAAAACGGGGTGCTGGTCCGCGAGCAGGAACTCAATGAAGTCAACGCGACGCTGGAGCAGGCCGAATCCTGTGTGACCTCGCTGAGCGCTGAGCTGGACGAGTTTGCCACGCGCCTGCGCGAGGCGGAGACGCAGCGTGACACCAGTCAGCAGATGCTGAATCAGGCCCTGCGCCAGCTCAGCGATGTGCGCTCGCAACTCAGTGGTAAGCGCCAGCGCCTGGAGCAGACCGAACAGCGCCGCGGACGTCTTGTCGAAGAACTCAATGACGCGCGCGAGCAATACCGGCAAAAGTCCGAAGATCTCGCCATGGCCAAAGAGCGCCGCGCCGAAGCGCTGATGCAGGTCGACGAGTTTGCGACGCAGCGTGAGGTCTTGCAGCAGGAACGTGAGGCCTTGCGCGAGGCGCTCAATGAGGCGCGCACGCAGGCCAGTGCCGACCGCGATGCGGGGCAACAGATTGCCATTCGTGTCGAATCCATGCGCTCGAGCCTGAAAGCCACCGAGCAGAGTCTTGAGCGGATGCGCAACCAGACCGCGCACCTGCTGGAGCGCCGCGAAGAGCTGCAGATGGCGCTCGAAGAAGAGGATACGCCGGTCGATGAGCTGGAACTGGAGCTGGAAGCGATGCTCGAGCGCCGGGTCACCAGTGAAAAACTGCTCGGTACCGTGCGCAGTGAGGTCGAATCGGCCGATCAGCGCCTGCGTGAGCACGAACAGACCCGTGTGCGCTTTGAAAAACAAGCGCAATCCCTGCGTGACGAAATTCAGCGTGAAAAGCTCGAAACCCAGGAAGTGCGGGTGCGTATCAAAACCCTCGAAGAGCAGATTGCCGAAAGCGGTTTTGTGCGCGCGGCTCTGCTGGAGTTGCTGCCGGAAGAGGCCACGGTCGATAGCTGGGAGGCGCAGCTGGCCGATATCGAGCGCGCCATCAGCCGGCTCGGACCGATCAACCTGGCGGCCATCGACGAGTATCAGGAGCAGCTCGAGCGCAAAGAGTATCTGGATCGCCAGCACACTGACGTGACGGATGCGCTGGAAACGCTGGAAGACGCGATTGCCAAAATCGATAAAGAAACCCGCTCGCGTTTTAAAGAAACCTTTGACCGCGTGAACAGCAAGCTGCAGGAGTTCTTCCCGCGCCTGTTCGGCGGCGGTCAGGCCAGTCTGGAGATGACCGGTGACGATCTGCTCAGTACCGGCGTGTCGATTCTGGCGCGCCCGCCGGGCAAGCGGGTCAGCAATATCCACCTGCTGTCGGGCGGGGAGAAAGCCCTGACCGCGGTGGCCATGGTCTTTGCCTTCTTCGAGCTGAACCCGTCGCCGTTCTGTATGCTCGACGAAGTCGATGCGCCGCTGGATGACGCCAATGTCGGCCGCTTTTGCGAGCTGGTGCGTGAGATGTCATCGCGCGTACAATTTATCTTTATCACCCACAACAAAGTCACGATGGAACTGTCTGAACAGTTGATGGGTGTCACCATGCAGGAGCCCGGATGCTCCCGCCTGGTTGCGGTCGATGTTGAAGAAGCCGCACGTATGGTTGATGCATAAAGTGGTCGTATTGAATACGGCTGCTTTGTGGCACCGAAAACCCTTTTTCTAACCGGGCCCGAGTCACTATGGAACTTCGTTGGATTCTGTTAATCATCGGCGTATTGCTGCTGGTTTATATTGCGTTGTCAGGTAATCGCAGCCGTCGCAAAGACGCTGACTACATCCCCAGTCACACGCGCCAGCAGTCGGATGAGCCCTTGTTCGGCGACGACACGCAGGACAAAACCATGTCCGATGATGTCGATCTGTTTGCGCAGGAGCAGGAGCCGTTCAGCTTCGACCAGCCTGTCGATGAACCGGCTGCTATGCAGGCGCCCCGTCAGGCCGCCGATCCGCTGGCCGCGGCTGACGACGATCTGGATTTTTTCACGCCTGCCGAAAAGCTGCGTGCCGAAACCGATGCGGGCGAAGGCAGCGGCGGCAAGCGGATTTTTTCCTCGATTGCTGAAAAGATCGATGCCTTCAGTGCAAGGCTGACCCCGCGTCGTAAAGAGCGTATGGCCGCCTCGGCCGCGCGGGCCGGCGGTGATGCGCCGGAGCAGGCCGGTGAAGAGAAAATCATTTCGGTTAATGTCATGGCGCCGGCCGGCGCCTTGCTGGAAGGTGCGGCCTTGTATCAGGTGTTTCTGCAGCGCGGCTTTGACTACGGCGAGATGGGAATTTTCCATTCCCGTTACAGCGGCAGAACCATTTTCTCGATCGTGAATATGGTTGAGCCGGGCAGTTTTGATCTCGATACCATCGAGGATATGCAAACACCGGGCGTGACCCTGTTCCTGCAATTGCCGGGACCGATTGCCGCTGACGTGCTGTTTGAAGTGTTGCTCAGCGAAGCCAGTGATATGGCCCGTGCGCTCGGTGCGACGGTGACCGACAGTCATCGCAGTACCCTCAGCAAGCAAACGGTGCAGCACCTGCGCGAAGAAATCTACGAATACATGCACCGCCAGAAATACTTCGGTGGTGCGGCACGCTGACCCCGCATCGCGTTAGCGGAACCTGATTGATGTCCGATACTACACCCGCCTCGCGCGCGCAGGCCCTGCGCGCGCTTCTCGAAAAATACAACCGTGCCTACTATCGTGATGACGCGCCGCTGGTCAGCGACGCCGAATACGACGGGCTGTTCCGTGAGTTGCAGGCGCTGGAAGAGGCGCATCCGGAACTGCTGACGGCCGATTCACCGACCCAGCGTGTGGGGGCGGCGCCGGTCGAGGCGTTCGAGCCGGTACGCCATCCTGTGCCCATGTTGTCTTTGGCCAATGCCTTCTCCGACGGAGATATGGCCGATTTCGACCGCCGGGTGCACGATCGTCTCGATATCGACGCCGAAACGGCGGTGGACTATATCGCCGAACCCAAGCTGGACGGCCTGGCGGTCAGTCTGATCTATGAAAACGGCGTGCTGGTTCGCGGCGCAACGCGCGGAGACGGTAGCACCGGCGAAAACATCACGGCCAATCTGCGCACCATCGACGACGTGCCCCTGAGGCTGAATACTGAGCAGCCGCCGGCCATGCTGGAAGTGCGTGGCGAAGTCTTTATGCCGCTGGCGGGTTTTCATGCGCTTAACACGCGGGCGGAAAAATACGGGCAAAAGGTCTTTGCCAATCCGCGCAATGCGGCGGCCGGCAGTCTGCGTTTGCTTGATTCGCGCATTACCGCCAAGCGGCCGTTGGCGCTGTATGTCTATGCGCTGGGGCAGGTTGAGGGTGTTGATGTGCCGGCCACTCACAGTGCGACGCTGGAGTGGCTGGCCGGGCTGGGATTTCCGGTCAATCCGGAAATCACCGCCTGTCACGGTCTGGCTGCGTGCCAGCAGGCGTATGCGGATTTTGCCGAAAAGCGCGCTGGCTTGGCGTATGAAATCGACGGTGTGGTGTTCAAGGTCGACCGGCTCGACTATCAGGCGGATCTGGGCTTTGTTTCGCGTGCCCCGCGCTGGGCGATCGCGCGTAAGTTTCCCGCCGAAGAAGTGCCTACCTTGCTGGAGTCCGTGGAGTTTCAGGTCGGCCGTACCGGAGCCCTGACGCCGGTTGCAAGACTGGCGCCGGTACAGGTCGGCGGTGTGGTGGTCAGTAACGCCACCTTGCACAATATGGATGAGGTGCGGCGCAAGGATGTGCGTGTCGGCGATACGGTCATCGTGCGACGGGCCGGCGATGTTATCCCGGAGGTCGCGCGGGTGCTGCCCGAATTGCGTCCCGACAATGCAAGACTGATTGAACTGCCGCAGACTTGCCCGGAATGCGGCTCGAAAGTCGAGACCGTCGAAGGCGAGGCGGTGGCGCGCTGCAGTGGCGGCCTGTTCTGTCCGGCGCAGCGCAAGGCGGCGGTGCTGCATTTTGCGTCGCGCAAAGCGCTGGATATCGAAGGCCTGGGTGAGAAACTCGTGGCGCAGTTGCTTGAGGGCGGGCTGATCGAGCATGTGGACGATCTGTTTGCGCTGGAGCCGGCGACACTGGCACGTCTTGACCGGATGGGCGAGAAATCCGCTGCAAAACTGGTCGCGGCCATTGCCAAGGCGCGCGAGACCAGTTTTGCGCGCTTTATTTATTCGCTGGGTATCCGCGAAGTGGGCGAGGCCACCGCGCAGGCGCTGGCCGGCAGCTTTGCCTCATTGGACGAATTAATGGCGGCTGATGCTGAGCGTCTGGAGGCGATCCAGGATATCGGGCCGATAGTGGCTAAGCATATCGTGGCGTTTTTCGCCGAAGAGCATAACCGCCGCATTATCGACAATTTGTTGGAAGCCGGCGTGCATTGGCCTGATCCGCAGCCTGCCGGGGCCGGCGCTGAGACAGCCGACGATCTGGCCGGCAATACCTATGTGCTGACCGGCACCTTCGAAGGCTATACCCGCGACGAGCTCAAAGCGCGTCTGCAGGTGCGCGGCGCCAAGGTCACCGGCAGTGTGTCGAAAAAGACCACGGCCGTCTTTGCCGGTGAAGCGCCCGGGTCCAAAGTGGCCAAGGCCGAAGCGGCAGGTGTGCCGGTTGAGGATCAGGCCGCGCTGTTCGGTTTGCTGGCAATTGAAGAACAGGCAGACTGAGTGTGTGAGCCTTTTCACCTTTGTGGTATTATGCCGCGATTTTTAGGCGCCTGAGGGCGGAAAGACAGATGGTCAGTGTTTCGATAATCGGCGCCGCAGGGCGTATGGGGCGTTCTCTTATTCAGGCTGCGGTCGACCGCGACGACATGCATGTCGCCGCTGCGCTGGAGCATGATCAGAGTCCGTTCCTGGGAACCGATGCCGGACTGCTGGCCGGCGGACAGCCGCTGAACGTGCCGATTGCCAGCGATCTGGCTGGGGTAATTGCCGCGGCTGATGTGGCAATCGACTTTACCCGCCCGGAACCGACCATGGCCATGCTCGACGAAGCGGTAAAGCAGGGCAAGGCGGCAGTGATCGGTACCACCGGCTTATCCGATGAGCAAAAAGCGCGTATCACCGATGCCGCCCGCTCGGTGCCGGTTGTATTTGCAGCCAACTTCAGCGTCGGTGTGACTGTTTCCCTGCGTCTGCTGGAGATGGCCGCCAAAACACTGGGCGATGCCTATGATGTCGAGGTGATTGAAGCTCATCACCGGCACAAGGTTGATGCGCCTTCCGGCACAGCGCTGAAAATGGGCGAAGTGCTGGCCGATGCGCTGGGCCGTGATCTTAAATCCTGTGCCGTCTACGGACGTGAAGGCCACACCGGTGAGCGCGATGCCAAAACCATCGGCTTTGAGACGATCCGCGGCGGCGATATCGTCGGCGACCACACTGTGCTGTTTGCCGGCATCGGCGAACGCATCGAGATTACACATAAGGCGTCCAGTCGTATGACCTTCGCCTCCGGCGCGGTACGTGCGGCTGCCTGGGTGGCTGACAAACCGGCCGGTCTTTACGACATGACCGATGTGCTCGGTCTGTAAGCGCAAATACGATAAAAGGTAACCCGATGAAATTTGCTGCAGTTTTTCCCGGTCAGGGCTCTCAGTCTGTCGGTATGCTGGCCGATCTCCACGGCGCCTATGCCGGCGTGCGTGACACCTTCGCCGAGGCGGCGGATGTGCTCGGTTACGATATCTGGTCCCTGATTCAGAACGGCCCGGAAGACAAACTCAAGCTCACCGAATACACCCAGCCGGTCATGTTTGTTTCCGGTGTGGCGGTCTGGCGCGCCTGGCGCGAAGCCGGTGGTGCTGATGCGGCGCTGATGGCCGGACACAGTCTCGGTGAATACAGCGCGCTGACGGCCGCCGGTGTCTTCAGCTTTGCCGATGCGCTGGCCCTAGTGGCCGAGCGCGGCCGTCTGATGGCCGCGGCTGTGCCCGACGGTGTCGGTGGTATGGCTGCTGTGCTGGGCATGGATGACGATGCGATTGCCGCGTTGTGCGAGCAGCTCAATGGCGAGCGCGTTGTGCAGGCGGTGAATTTCAACTCACCCGGTCAGGTGGTGATTTCAGGTCATCTGGACGCGTTGGAAAAAGCCTGCGAACAGGCCAAAGAAGCCGGTGCGCGGCGTGCCATGCTGCTGCCGGTCAGTGTGCCCAATCACAGTAGTCTGATGGACGGCGTGGTGGCACCGCTGGCGGACAAAATCCGCAGCACCGCTCGCCAGGACGCACGCGTGCCGGTGGTGCAGAATCTGACTGCGCGCCCCTCTGAAGACCTGAGCGCCACCATCGATCTGCTTACGCAGCACGTGAATCATCCGGTTTACTGGACCGACAGCGTGCGTTTTATGGCCGCAGAAGGGACCGGGCTGATTCTTGAAATGGGGCCGGGCAAGGTGCTGACCGGTCTGAATAAACGCATAGACAAATCACTGGCCGGGGCCTGTATCGAAGACGTGGCGTCACTCGAGAAAGCGCTTGCGCTGGTTAACGAGTGAGCGGGAGAGGAATAGTGTTACTCGAAAACGAAGTTGTTCTGGTCACCGGTGCGAGCCGTGGTATCGGGCGAGCCATCGCCATGCAAATGGGCGCGCAGGGCGCGACCGTTGTCGGTACTGCGACATCGGAAAAGGGCGCTGAGGCGATCTCCGCGGCATTTGCCGAAGCCGGCGTCAAAGGGCGCGGTATGGTCCTGAATGTGACCGACGGTGAGCAGGTGGTCAGCGTGGTTAAAGCCATAGCCGATGAATTCGGCGCGGTGACCGTGCTGGTGAACAACGCCGGAATTACCCGTGACAACCTCATGATGCGGATGAAAGATGAGGAGTGGGACGACATTATCGACACCAACCTCAGCTCGGTTTTCCGTGTCACCAAAGCCTGTCTGCGTGGCATGCTGAAAAACAAAGGCGGTCGCATTATCAATATCGCCTCCGTGGTCGGCGCCACCGGCAATCCGGGGCAGGCCAACTACGCTGCGGCCAAGGCCGGTATTATCGGTTTCGGCAAGTCGCTGGCCCGTGAGCTCGGTGCCCGTAATATCACCGTCAACACCATCGCGCCCGGCTTTATCCAGTCGGATATGACCGATGCGCTGCCGGAAGAACAGAAAGAAAATCTCAAGAAAGAGATCGCGCTGAACCGTCTCGGTCAGCCCGAAGAAATTGCACAGGCAGCCGTTTTTCTGGCGTCGGCAAATGCGGCCTATATCACCGGCCACACGCTGCACGTCAACGGCGGCATGTACATGAATTGAGTCCGGCGCACGCGCTGTACCTCAGAAATATCCGTAATTATTTGCTTTTTAAACGAATTCTCAGGTTAGGCGGGGAATTATACGGCTGTGGCATGCGGGCATTGATTTCACTACAATATGCCCCTGCGACGGTCACGACCGGATAATTGGCCGTGTTGCCGGAGAAATTGAACCTGGAGGTCTATCAGACTATGAGTAGTGTCGAAGAACGCGTCAAAAAAATCGTTGTTGAACAGCTTGGCGTAAAAGAAGAAGAAGTCACTGTCGGAGCATCTTTCGTAGATGATCTTGGCGCGGATTCTCTTGATACTGTAGAGCTCGTCATGGCACTGGAAGAAGAATTCGAGTGCGAAATTCCTGACGAAGAAGCAGAGAAAATCACCACAGTTGAGCAAGCCATCAACTACGTAAAAGCACACCTGGGGTAATTCCGGGCGCTATATGGTGTGAAAGCCGCGCCCTATACGAGGGGTGCGGTTTTTCTGCGCCTGTTCTGTCAATAAATTTAATTTGCAGGGGAAGCGGGATTGAGTAAACGTCGCGTCGTCGTCACCGGTATCGGACTGATCACACCGGTAGGTAATACTGTCGCAGAGTCCTGGGCCAATATTAAGTCCGGCGTGTCGGGTGCCGCGCCGATCGATTTCTTTGACGTATCCGCGTTTGCCACGCAGTTCAGTGCTTCGGTGAAGGGATTCAACATCGAAGACTACATCTCTAAAAAAGATGCGCGCAAAATGGACACCTTTGTGCATTTTGGCGTAGCCGCCGGCATTCAGGCCATCCGTGATTCGGGCCTGGATACCGGGAAAAACCCGGAACGCATCGGCGTAGCCATCGGCTCCGGTATCGGCGGTCTGCCGAATATCGAAGCGCAGCACTCGGCCTATCTGAACAACGGGCCGCGCAGAGTGTCGCCTTTCTTTGTGCCTTCGACGATCATCAATATGATCGCCGGTAATCTGTCTATTCACTACGGATTCAAAGGCCCCAATATTTGTATCACCACTGCCTGTACCACCGGCACGCACAATATCGGCGATGCGGCACGCATCATCGAATACGGCGACGCTGATGTGATGGTTGCCGGCGGTGCGGAAATGGCAACCTGCCCGCTCGGTCTGGCCGGTTTCGGTGCGGCACGGGCGCTGTCAACTCGTAACGATGATCCGGCTGCGGCCAGTCGTCCCTGGGATGCCGACCGTGACGGTTTTGTGCTCGGCGACGGTGCCGGTGTGCTGGTGCTCGAAGAATACGAACATGCCAAAGCGCGCGGCGCGACAATTTACTGCGAAGTGGCCGGCTACGGCATGAGCGGTGATGCCTACCATATGACACAGCCGCCGGCTGACGGTGACGGTGCCATGCGCTGCATGCAGAGCGCCCTGCGTAATGCCGGTATCAATCCGGAGCAGGTGGATTACATCAACGCTCACGGCACCTCCACCCAGGCCGGTGACGTGGCCGAAACCATGGCGGTCAAACGCTGTTTCGGTGATCACGCCGGGTCTGTTGCGGTCAGTTCCACCAAGTCCATGACCGGTCACCTGCTCGGCGCTGCCGGCGGTGTGGAAGCGGCCTTCTGCGCGCTGGCGATCCGCGATCAGGTCGCGCCGCCGACCATCAACCTGGAAAACCCAGGTGAGGGCTGCGATCTCGATTACGTGCCCAATGAAGCACGCGATATGAAGATCGACGTGGCCCTGTCAAACTCCTTCGGCTTCGGCGGTACCAACGGCACTATCGTGCTGCGTCGTCACAGCTGACCGGAACCCTCTGCCGCAGCGGCCTGCGGGCCGCTGCCGGGAATGCCCCATGATCAAACGCCTGCTGCTTGTTGTCATTCTGCTTGTGGGCGCTGCAGCCGCCTTCGTCTGGTTCCAATACCAACACTTCCTCAGCTCGTCGCTGGAGTTTGATCCGCCCGAACGCGTGTTCACGCTGGAAAAAGGCTGGTCGGCCAAGCGTCTCGGGCAGGCCTTGCAGGGCGAAGGCATTTTGCAATCGACTGTCTGGTTCGACGTTTATATGCGCCTGAGCGGTCAGTCAGCCGCTTTGCAGGCCGGTGAATACGCGCTGGAAAGTGGTCTTACTCCGGTGGCGCTGGTGTCGCTGTTTACCCGCGGCGAGGTGACCCGCTATAACTTCACGATTATCGAAGGCTGGACTTACCGTCAGCTGCGCGAGGTGATGGCGGCCAACGAGGTGCTGGTGCAGACGCTCACGGATATGGATGACGAGGCCATTATGCGTGCCATCGGCAAGCCCGGCGTCCATCCTGAAGGGCAGTTCCTGCCCGATACCTATCATTTCCCGAAAGGCATGACTGATCTGGATTTGCTGCAAAAAGCCAGCGATGCACTGGATGCTGCGCTGGATCAGGCCTGGCAGGACCGGCAGCAGGATATCCCGCTGAAATCGCCCTACGAAGCGCTTATTCTTGCCTCGATTATCGAAAAAGAAACCGGCGTGGCCGCCGAGCGGCCGCAGATTGCCGGGGTTTTTACCCGCCGCCTGCAGAAGGGTATGCGCCTGCAAACTGACCCGACCGTGATCTATGGCATGGGCGAACGCTTTGACGGCAATATCCGGCGTAAAGATCTGCGCACCGATACGCCGTATAACACCTATACGCGCAAAGGCCTGCCGCCGACGCCGATTGCGCTGGCCGGGGCTGACGCGCTGCATGCAGCGGTGCATCCGCTGGATGGCGATGCGCTGTTTTTCGTTTCGCGCGGTGACGGCACGCATGTGTTTTCGGCCACGGTCAAAGAACACAATGCGGCAGTGCGTAAATATCAGCTGAAGCGGTGAGGGCGATGGCGCAACGGGGTAAGTTTATTACGCTCGAAGGCGGCGAAGGCGTTGGTAAAACCACCAATCTGGCCTTTATCCGCCAGTGGCTGGAGGCGCGGGGCACCGACCTGATGCTGACCCGTGAGCCGGGCGGGACGCCGCTGTCTGAGGCATTGCGCTCGCTGCTGCTGGACAACGCCTATAAGGGCATGGACAGCACTGCAGAATTGCTGATGGTCTTCGCCGCCCGTGCCGAACATCTCAACAAACGCATTCTGCCGGCGCTGGACGCCGGGCAATGGGTGTTGTGTGACCGCTTCACAGACGCCAGCTATGCCTACCAGGGCCACGGCCGCCGGATGGGCAGGCAACGTATTGCCGTGCTGGAAAAACTCGTGCAGGGCGATCTGCGCCCCGATCTGACCCTGTTGCTGGACGTGGACCCGCAAACCGGTCTGCAACGGGTCGATGCCCGCGCCGCACGCGACCGCTTCGAAAATGAACAGCTGAGCTTTTTTCAGCGCGTGCGCGAGGGCTATCTGGCCCGTGCGCAGGCCGAGCCCGAGCGTTTTGCCGTGATCGATGCCGCCCAGCCACTGGCCGCGGTACAGAAGGATATCGCCGCCGCACTTGAGGGGCTGTGCGGTGAGTGAGGTGCTCTATCCCTGGTTGCAGCCGGCCTGGGCGCGTATACGCCGTCAGCAGGAGGCCGGGCGTCTGCCGCATGCCTATCTGCTCAGCGGGCAGTCCGGTGTCGGCAAAAGTGCTTTTGCGCGCTTTCTGGCCCGCTCGCTGTTATGCGCGCGCCCCAGCGATGAAGGCTGGTGTGGCGAGTGCGATTCCTGCCTGTTGTGGGCGGCCGGCACCCATCCTGACAGTCTGTCGCTGTCGCCGCCGGACGGTAAGCAAATCATTACCGTCGATCAGGTTCGCGATACGATCAACGAGCTCGAGCTGACCCCGCAGTGCGGTAGTCGCAAGGTGGCGGTGATCGATCCGGCTGATGCCATGAACACCAATGCCGCCAACGGATTGCTGAAAACACTGGAAGAGCCGGCGGCCTCGGATTTGTTGATTCTGGTTTCCTCGTCGCCGGGTTTTATGCCGGCGACCATCCGTAGTCGTTGTCAGGTGGTGTCGCTGGTGCAGTCGCCGGCGCAGGCCGCGATGACGCGGGACTGGCTGGCCGCGCAGCTGCCCGATCAGGTCGCGTCGCTGGATTCCCTGATGGCGCTGGTGCCGGGCCAGCCGCTGCGCGTATTTGAGCTGGCCGATAAGGATTATCTGGCCCTGCGACAGGGCTTTTTCGACGATATGCTGGACGTTATCGCCGGACGCAAGCCGCTGGGCAAAACCGCCTCGCAGTACGGTAAAACACCCACCCGGACATTGCTGACGCTGATGCTGCACTGGTTCGCCTGTGCGCTGAAGCTGGCCAGCGGTGTGGCGCCGCCGGCCCTGCCGGAGGCCGAAAGAAAGCGTCTGGAGCCTTTTGCCAAAGCCCTTGGTGCAGAAAAAATCATCCGAATTTACAACAAGTTGCAGCAGCTTTATGCAATCGATAGTGCCAGTTTTAAAACTGAGACTGTACTTGAGGGGATTTTTGCCGATATGAGACTTATCCATATCAACCGAGAGTGAAGGGCACTGTCCTGATGACGACTCTAGAACAACAGCGTAAAGGCATTATTTCTTTATCCATCAATGACCGTGCGGCGCTTTATACGGCGTTTATGCCGTTCGTCGAAAACGGTGGCATCTTTGTCCCGACCAACCGTCCCTACGCGCTTGGCGACAAGGTCTTCCTGCTGCTGCGTCTGATGGACGCGCCGGAGCCGATGATCGCTACCGCGAAGGTCGTGTGGATCACGCCGACCGGCGCGCAGGGTAATAAGTCCGAAGGTATCGGCATCGCATTTGACGAAACCGACGAAGGCGAGACCAGGCGTGTGATTGAAGAACACCTTGTCGGCATGCTCGATAGCGAACGCGCTACCCACACCATGTAAGTGCGGCGGGCATGCCTGCTCCGCAACGCGCATTAACAAAGGTCAATTTCTGCACCTCTGGCGCGTAATAGACTCTTGCGCAATCTGCCGGTACCGCTTCGGGGCCGGCTGCAAAGCGGAGAACGCACTTTATGGTGACCGATACCCAATTCCGGGAAGCCTGGGCCGGTACGGCCGATTGCGCACACTGTCCCACACGTGACCTTTCCTTATTCGCACATGTCCGTAGCGAAGATCTGCTGCCGCAGAGCTGTTCAGTCAATCACTACAAACTCGACCGTGGCATAACCGTCTACCGTAGCGGTGAGCGCGGACATGATTTGTTTTGTCTGCGCGCCGGGATGCTGAAGCTCGAGCGTTTTCTGCCCGACGGCAGCCGGCGCATCGTACGGCTGGTCAAACCGAACGATATCTTTGGTCTGGAAGTGCTGCTCAAGCCCGAGTACCGCCACGATGCGGTGGTCCTGCAGGATGCAATGTTATGCCGGATATCGGCTGAGTTGGTACACGATCTGGCCGAACGCAATCCGGTTCTGCACCGGGATATTATGGACCGCTGGCAGGCGGCGCTGAATGAGGCTGATGATTGGTTAACCGAGCTGGTCAGCGGCCATGCGCGTCAGCGTGTCGCGCGTCTGCTGGTCCGCTTGTGTGATCACAACAAGCACTGCAGCCTGCTCAGCCGCGAAGATATGGGCGCCTTGCTGAGCGTGACCACCGAAACGGCCAGTCGTGCCGTTGCTGAATTCAAACGTGCCGGTCTGCTCGAAGAAATCGGCCAGAACCGCTACCGCTGCGATACGCAGGGACTCGAAGCGATCTCCGCGGGCTGATCAGCTCAGCAATGCGCTGATGCGGGTCGCTGTCTCCAAGGCCCGCAACCCATCCTCGCCGCTGACCAGCGGTGCCTTAGCTTCGCGGATTGCCTCACAAAACGCGCTGATCTCGGCCAGAATGGCATCGCCTTTCTGCAGCTGATTGTCTTCACAATGAATACCGGGCAGGCCTTCCTCCGCACTCGCGGTGCCGGTGGTCTCACAGACCTTGGTCTGATTGGTCAGGAAATCCACCGCGATATAGCGGTTTTTCTGGAACAGCCGCATGCGCCGTTCCTGCTTGTCGCTGATGCGGCTGGCGGTAACATTGGCCACACAGCCGTTGGCAAAGGTCAGGCGTGCGTTGGCAATATCGGTGGCATCGGAGATCACCGTTGCGCCGCTGGCCTGAATATCGGCCACATCCGAACGCACGATGCTGAGGATGATGTCGATGTCATGGATCATCAGATCCAGCACCACGTTGACGTCCGCGCCGCGTGGCGTAAACGGCGCCAGACGGTGTGACTCGATAAACAGCGGCTGATCGATTTTGTCTTCGACGGCCCGCAAGGCGGTATTAAAACGCTCCAGATGCCCGACCTGCAGCACGCATTGCTTTTCGGCGGCCAGTTTGACCAGCGCGGCGGCTTCTTCGGGGGTGACGGTCACGGGTTTTTCCACCAACACATGAACGCCGGCCGCGAGAAAGGCCGAGGCCACCTCGAAGTGGGTGCGGGTCGGTGTGGCGATGCTCACCGCATCCACCTCGCCGAGCAGTTCGCGGTAGTCGCTGACCGCGCGGGTGTTGAGCGGATCGGCTATCGCGCGCGCGGTGTCCGGGTTGGCATCGGCCACCGCCACCAGTGTGCAGCCGTCGATGGCGGCGTATTTCTGTGCGTGAAACTTACCCAGATAGCCGGTGCCGATCACGGCGGTCCGCAGGGCAGGGGTTACGGAATTTTGCATCTGTCAACGGTGCTCTTATTGGTCGTCTTGCGGTAGAGTTAGGCGGTTCATTATCCACGAATCACCGCCGCGGCGCATCCGCGCGACAATACCACCAACACTATGCAGCATGATCTCTATATTGCCGGGGTCGACGAAGTCGGTCGCGGTCCGCTGGTCGGGCCCGTGGTTGCCGCCGCGGTTATCCTCGGGCCTGACCATGGCATCAGTCATCTGGCCGATTCGAAGAAGCTCAGTGAAAAACGCCGTCAGGCGCTGGATCTGGAAATCCGCGAAAAAGCCCTGTGCTGGGCCATCGCCGAAGCCAGCGCCCGCGAAATCGACGAACTGAATATTCTCCACGCCAGTATGCTGGCCATGCAGCGTGCCATCGAGGCGCTGACGGTTCGCCCTTCACGGGTGCTGGTCGACGGCAACCGCATGCCCAAGTGTGTCTATGCCGGTGAGCCTGTGGTCAAGGGTGATGCCACGGTCGCGGAGATCAGCGCCGCGTCGATTATCGCCAAGGTGCACCGCGATGCGGGCATGATTGAGCTCGACCGCGCCCATCCGGGCTACGGATTTGCCGCCCACAAAGGCTATCCGACCAAGGCGCACCGCGAGGCACTGGTGCGCCTTGGTCCGCTCGACGAGCACCGTCGCAGTTTCGGGCCGGTCGCACGGGTGCTGGCCGGTAACGCTTCCTAGTTAACAGGACAAAACATGAAGCCGAAGTTCGTACATCTGCGTGTTCACACCGAATATTCGCTGGTCGACAGTGTGGTGCGCATCAAAAAGCTGGTTGCCAAGGCTGCCGAAAGCATGCCGGCACTGGCGATCACCGACGAAAGCAATATGTTCGCGGTGATCAAGTTCTACCGTGCCTGTATGGCCGCCGGGATCAAGCCGGTAATCGGTACGGATGCGTGGATCGGCAATCCCGATGCGGTCGAGCCGCTCAGCCGTGCGGTGCTGCTGTCGCAGAATATGGCCGGCTACCGCAATCTGGCGCGGTTGGTGTCGCGCAGCTACCAGGAAGGTCAGCATGACGGGCGGGCGATCATCCAGCGCGACTGGCTGTTTGCCGAAAGCGAAGGCGTGATCGTTTTGTCCGGCGGTGTGCAGGGCGAGCCGGGGCAGGCGCTGTTGGCAGGCAAGCCGGAGGAGGCCGAACGCCTGATCCGCGAATGGCAGGAGGTCTTCGGAGACCGCTACTACCTGGAGCTGCAGCGTACCGACCGCAAAGGCGAGCTGGTGGTCAACAACGGCAGTCTGTTGCTCGCCGATCAGCTGGGTGTGCCGGTGGTCGCCACCAACGATGTGCGCCTGCTCGAAGCCGGCGATTTTGAATCCCACGAAGCGCGTGTGTGTATCCACGAGCGCCGCGTGCTGGCTGACCCGAATCGTCCGCGGCCTTATTCCGACCGGCAATATGTGCGCAGCGCCGAAGAAATGTGCGAGCTGTTCAGCGATGTGCCCGAGGCGCTGGAAAATACCGTCGAAATCGCCAAGCGCTGCAATCTGACCATGACGCTGGGCAAATCGGTGTTGCCGGATTTCCCGATCCCCGAAGGCATGACCGAGGAAGAGTTTTTCGCCAAGGAGTGCTGGGACGGGCTGGAGATGCGTCTCGACCAGCTCTACGACCGTAATGCAGCGGACTTTGCCGAGATCCGCAAGCCCTATGATGAGCGCTTGCAGACGGAACTGAACGTCATCACGCAGATGAAGTTCCCCGGCTACTTCCTGATCGTGGCCGACTTTATCCAGTGGGCCAAGAACAACGACATCCCGGTCGGTCCCGGACGGGGTTCCGGTGCCGGCTCGCTGGTCGCCTATGCGCTGAAGATCACCGATCTTGACCCGCTCAAATATGACCTGCTGTTCGAACGTTTTCTTAACCCCGAACGGATCTCCATGCCCGACTTTGACGTCGACTTCTGCATGGACGGGCGCGACCGGGTTATCCAGTACGTCTCGCACACCTACGGTGAAGAGAAGGTCTCGCAGATCATCACCTACGGCACCATGGCGGCCAAGGCGGTGGTGCGCGACGTGGGCCGCGTTATGGGCCATCCCTTCGGCTTTGTCGACCGCGTCGCCAAAATGGTTCCGATGGACCTGGGGATTACGCTTGAAAAAGCCATGGCCGAGGACGGCGATCTCAAACAGGCCTATAACGACGACGAGGAAGTGCGCACGCTGATCGATATGGCGATGTCGCTCGAAGGTCTGGCCCGTAACGCCGGTAAACACGCCGGTGGGGTGGTTATTGCGCCCAGCGGCCTGACCGACTTTGCGCCGCTGTACTGCGAGGAAGACGGCAGCAGTCTGGTCACGCAGTTCGATAAGGACGATGCCGAGGCGGTCGGTCTGGTCAAGTTTGACTTTCTTGGTCTGCGCACGCTGACGATTCTCGATAATGCGGTCCGGACCATCGACCGTATTCACGGCGGCAAGCTGGATCTGATGGCCGTGCCGCTGGACGACCATCCGACTTACGAGCTACTCAAATCAGCCAATACCACCGCGGTGTTCCAGCTCGAATCGCGCGGTATGAAAAACCTCATCGAGCGCCTGCTGCCTGACTGCTTTGAAGATATCGTGGCATTGGTGGCGCTGTTCCGCCCGGGGCCGCTGCAATCGGGCATGGTCGATGACTTTATCGAACGTAAGCACGGTAAGCAGGAGCTGGCCTGGCCGCACCCGGACTACCAGCTCGAATCGCTCAAGCCGGTGCTGGAATCGACCTACGGCATCATCCTGTATCAGGAACAGGTCATGCAGATCGCCCAGGTCATGGCCGGCTATACGCTCGGCGGCGCGGATATGCTGCGTCGTGCGATGGGTAAGAAAAAGCCCGAAGAAATGGCCAAGCAGCGCGCTACCTTCCTTGAGGGCGCCGCATCCCAGGGCATAGACCCGGATCTGGCCGGTAATATCTTCGACCTGGTGGAAAAGTTCGCCGGTTACGGTTTTAACAAATCCCACTCGGCCGCTTATGCGCTGCTGTCCTATCAGACCGCCTGGCTGAAATGCCACCATAAAGAAGCTTTTATGAGTGCGGTCATGTCGGCGGATATGGATAACACCGACAAGGTGGTGATCCTGATCGATGACTGTAATGAGAATGACATTACCGTCCTGCCGCCGGATATCAATGCCTCGGAAATCCGCTTCAGCGTTGATGAAAATATGTGCATCCGCTACGGACTCGGCGCGATCAAGGGTGTCGGCGGCTCGGCCCTGAACGGTATTCTCGAAGAGCGCCGCAACAACGGGCCTTTTACCGGGCTGGATGATCTGTGCCGGCGCGTCGATACCGGCAAGGTCAACCGCCGCGTGCTTGAATCGCTGATCAAGGCCGGCGCCTTTGACAGTCTGCACAGTAACCGCGCCAGTCTCTTTGAGCATCTGCCCGAAGCGCTCAAAGCGGCCGAGCAGGTGCAGCGCGACCGCAAAGCCGGGCAGAACGATCTGTTCGGTCTGTTCGATGAGCCGGCCGACGGGGCGGGCGAGGACGCCGTTGTTGTGCCTTATCCGGATGTGCCCGAGTGGCCCGACGGCATCAAGCTCGGCTACGAAAAAGACACGCTGGGCCTGTTCCTGACCGGCCATCCGATCGAGGAGTATGTGCCGGAGCTGAAAAAATTCGTGCACGGCCGGATCAGCGAGTTGTGCGGCAAGGTGGACACCTCAGCTTCCGGCGGCGGTGGCGACGGCCGGCGTTTTCGCAGCAAGGATATTCCGGTGCTGCTGGCCGGGTTGAATATCGCGTTTCGTACCAAGCCGACCAAACGCGGCAAAATGGGCTTTGTCACCCTCGACGACCGCAGTGCCCGGGTGGAGGCGGTTATAGGGCCGGAGTTGTTTGAGCAGAAAGCGCATCTGCTGCAAAAAGACCGTCCGGTGATTGTCGAAGGTGATCTCGGGCCGGATGATTTCAACGGCGGTTTTCGCGTCCGGGTCAAGGATTTTTACGATATGGACACGGCCCGGGCGCGCTATGCACGGGCGCTGAAAATCCGCCTGCAGGCCGGCGCGCCCGCTGTGCACAATCTCGATCAGCTGATCGCGTTGCTGGACCGCTACCGTGACGGCAGCACGCCGGTGGTCATCGATTACAACAACGGTAATGCCTTTGCCCGTTTGCGTGCCGGCAAGGGCTGGAAGATCTCCCCGCGGCATGATTTGCTGACTGATCTGGATAAACTGGCCGGCCAGGAGAGTGTCGAGTTGGTTTATTAGAGATCGTCCCCATTATTGTGATCCGGCGCGCGGCTGAAACAGGCCGCGTTGCCGTCCATTGCCTCTCAAGTGAGCCTCCCGCATGCTTTTGACGCAAATGTGTGTCAAACCCGCTATACTTGCCGCCCTTTAAGGGCCTGCGGGCGTTGGCCTGTGTGCAACTGCAGACTTTCTGAAAAGACAACCCATGAATCCCAATTTTCTCGACTTCGAACAACCGATCGCCGAGCTTGAGGCGAAAATCCGCGAACTCAATTTTGTCGGCGATGACGCCGAGCTGAACATCGACGAGGAAGTCGGGCGTCTGAAGAAAAAATGCGATGCCCTGACGCAGAGTATTTTTGCCAAGCTGACGCCGTGGCAGGTTGCCCAGTTAGCGCGTCATCCGCTGCGCCCCTACACGCTCGATTACATCGAGCGGATCTTTGATGACTTTCAGGAGTTGCACGGCGACCGCGCCTATGCCGATGACGCCGCGATTGTCGGTGGTCTGGCACGCCTGGACGGCGAGCCGGTGATGGTGATCGGCCATCAGAAGGGGCGGGACACCAAAGAAAAACTCAAGCGCAACTTCGGCATGCCGCGCCCGGAAGGCTACCGCAAAGCCCTGCGCCTGATGCGGATGGCGGAAAAATTCCAGATCCCCGTGGTGACCTTTATCGATTCGCCCGGCGCTTATCCCGGCATCGGTGCCGAGGAGCGTGGTCAGTCAGAAGCGATTGCGCGCAACCTGTTCGTGATGGCGGATCTGCAAACGCCGATTGTCTGCACGGTGATCGGTGAGGGCGGTTCCGGTGGTGCGTTGGCCATTGGCGTCGGCGATCGTCTGATGATGTTGCAATACAGCACCTATGCGGTGATCTCGCCCGAAGGCTGTGCCTCGATTCTGTGGAAGAGTGCCGAGCAGGCCAGTGTGGCTGCTGAAGCCATGGGGATTACCGCCGGACATATCGACAAGCTCGGTCTGGTTGACCGCGTGATCGAAGAGCCGCTTGGCGGCGCGCACCGCGATCCGGATGCGATTGCCGCCAATATCAAACAGGCCCTGATCGAAGAGCTCGGGCAGTTGCGCGGACTGGGCTGGGATGAGCTGGTCGACAAGCGCAGCGCACGCCTGCGCAGCTTCGGAGAGTTCAAAGAGGGCTGATGACAGGTTTGCCCGATCCGTCAGCGCTGGCGGCCGGGATTGCCGCTTTGCCCGGAACCCGGCGGGTCCGGCTTGCCTTGAGTGGCGGGTTGGACTCCCGGGTTTTGTTGCATCTGGCCCTGCAAGCCTGCCGCGCCGGTGGCTGGCCGCTGGATGCGCTGCATGTCGATCACGGCCTGCAGCAGGACAGCGCGCAGTGGGCGGACTTCTGTCAACGCCTGTGTGATGAGGCCGGCATCGGTCTGCTGATTCATCAGGCGCGGCTTGCGCCTTTACCGGGCCAGAGCGTGGAGGCGCTGGCGCGCGATGCCCGCTACGGTTTTTTTCGCTCACAGCTGCAAGCCGGTGATTTATTGCTGCTGGCCCAGCACGCCGATGATCAGGCCGAAACCGTCTTGCTGCAATTGCTGCGCGGGGCCGGTCCGGCCGGACTGGCGGCCATGCCGGCGCAGGCGCCGTTGGGGCTGGGCAGTTTGCTGCGTCCTTTGCTCGGCTGCAATCGCGAACAACTGCGCGATTACGCCCGCGGCCACGGGCTGCAATGGGTCGAGGACCCGAGCAATAGCGACACCCGTTTTGACCGCAACTATCTGCGCGAACAGCTGACGCCGCGCCTGACGCAGCGCTTTCCTGCCTATCGGCGGACCTTGGCGCGCAGCGCGGCCAATTGCGCCGAGGCGGCAGCGTTGCTGACCGAGTTGGCAGAGCAGGATTATGCCGGCTGCGCTGATTCTCAGGCGGCGGGCTTGTGCTGGCAGCGTTTTACCGCGCTGAGTGAGATGCGCCAGCGTAATCTGCTGCGTTATCTGTTCCGGCGCTGTGATCTGCCCGTGCCGGGGCGGGCGCAGTTGCAGGCAATACAGACGGATTTTCTGCGGGCGGCGGCCGATGCGCAGCCGCTCTTTCGCGCGCACGGCTGGTGTTTGCGGCTCAGTCGCGGACGCCTGACGCTGGCCCCGGAAGCGGCCGCCGCGGCGGTTTTCGATTATGCCTGGCCGGATAGCTCCGTGCCGCTGCATATCCCCGAGCTGGGACTGACCTTAACGCGTGAAGGCTTGCGCGCGCGGGCCGGGGTGGCGCTGCCGGCCGGGCTGTCCTTGCGCGTCAGTTGTCGCCGTGGCGGTGAGAAAATCCGCGTCCGGCAAGGCGCCGGCCGGCGACGTTTGAAATCCCTGTTTCAGGAAGCCGGTATCCCCGCGGCTGCGCGAGCGGACTATGTGCTGATCTGGCAGGACGATGAATTGATTGCCGTGCCGGGGCTGGCTGTGGACCCGCGTTACGCAGTCCGGGATTAACCTGCAGCGCGCCAGGCCGATAAGCTGATCTGTCGCTGCATTTACCGAGGAGGCTGCTTTGCAAGCCGATCAGGAACCGATTCGCACCATTACACTCAATGGCACCAGCATTACTCTGTTGGGCACGGCCCACGTGTCCAAAGCCAGTGCCGAGAAAGTCCGTGAGCTGATTGAAACCGGCGACTATGATGCGGTCGCGGTGGAGCTGTGTGAAAGCCGCTTTCAGGCGCTGCGCGATCCGGAGGCGGTGGCCAAAATGGATTTGTTCCGGGTGATCCGCGAAGAGCGCGTTTTGATGGTGTCGGCCAATCTGGCGCTCGGTGCCTATCAGCAACGGCTGGCCGAGCAGTTTGGCATTGAGCCCGGCGCGGAGCAGCGTATGGCAATCCGCCTCAGTGAAGAGCGCGACCTGCCGATCCTGCGCATCGACCGCGATATCGCCACCACCCTGCGGCGGGTTGCAGCCAATATCGGCTGGTTCAAACGCCTGCATCTGTTTACCGGTCTGGTGGCCGGGGTGCTGACCCGCGAGGAGATCAGCGAGACGGAAATCGAAAAGCTCAAAGACGGCGATATGCTGGAAACAGCCTTCGCCGAATTTGCCCGCGACCGTGAAGACCTCTATCACCCGATGATCAATGAGCGCGACCAGTTCATGATCTCGCGCCTGCTCGAAGAGGTTCGTGACAATGACTTCCGGCATATTCTGGTGGTCATCGGCGCCGGGCATATGAAGGGCATGTTAACGGTGGCGGAAAATCCGCCGGCCGATCCGGCCGGGACCATCGCGCAGCTGAATCATCTGCCGGCCAAAAAGCGCTGGCCGAAATATATCCCCTGGCTGGTGGTGGCGCTGATACTGACCGGTTTTGCTATCGGTTTCTCACGCGATACCGGTCTGGGTTGGGAGATGGTGCGCGACTGGGTGCTGATCAACGGCGTATTGTCGGCAATCGGTGCGGCTTTGGCGGCCGGTCACCCCTTAACCGTGTTGACAGCCTTTGTCGCAGCCCCTTTGACCTCGCTGAACCCGACCATCGGCGCCGGCATGGTGACGGCGGCGGCTGAGCTATGGTTGCGCAAACCGAAGGTGGCCGATTTCGCGACCCTCCGGCATGACTGCATCAGTGCGGCAGGGTGGTGGAAAAACCGCGTCTCACGGACCTTGCTTGTATTTATTTTCAGCTCGCTTGGCTCGGCGATCGGCACCTATGTGGCGGGTTTCAGTATTTTCAGCCGTCTGGCTGCGGCCTGAACGGCTAAGCGGGCAGGCAAAAAAAACGGCGGCCTGATCAAAGCCGCCGTTGAACCAGAGTTTCTGAATACTTCCACCGGCAGTGCAGACCTGAGGCAGTGAGCAATGTCCGCCGGACGTGAACCAATCTACGCAGGCGGCGCAAGTGGCGAAAGTGACAAATTGTCGCATCCGCTGTGGAAACGCTGTCTCAGGGCCTGCGCCGTTGTGGCGCCCTGTCAGTTCTGGTATTCTGCACCCCCAGTTCAGGGGCGCCAGATAATCCATTCCAGTGCGTGCGGCTTCCGCCGTAATCCCGTTTGTTTTCAATCATATAAGTAATAACGGTTGCGAAATCGTGTCCGTTTTTTTGTTTCATGTGGTTTCGCAAAGGCGATAAAGATCTATGACGCGTTTTATTTTCGTCACTGGTGGCGTGGTTTCTTCTTTGGGCAAAGGGATCGCAGCCGCGTCCCTGGCGGCGTTGCTGGAAGCGCGCGGTCTTAAGGTTACGATTCTCAAGCTCGATCCCTATATCAACGTTGACCCGGGCACCATGAGCCCGTTCCAGCACGGCGAGGTGTTTGTCACCGAAGACGGCGCTGAGACGGATCTGGATCTGGGGCATTACGAGCGTTTTGTACGGATTCAGACCAGTCAGGCAAACAACTTCACTGCCGGGCGTGTGTACGAAAACGTCATCGCCCGTGAGCGCCACGGTGATTACCTGGGCGCGACCGTACAGGTCATCCCGCATATTACCGACGAGATAAAACGTCTGGTCGATGTGGCGGCCGATGGCGTGGATGTGGCGCTGGTGGAAATCGGCGGTACCGTCGGTGATATCGAGTCACTGCCGTTTCTGGAGGCGATCCGCCAGATGGCCGTGGAGCTGGGGCAGGACCGTGCCCTGTTTATTCACCTGACGCTGGTGCCTTATATCGCCACCGCCGGTGAGATCAAAACCAAACCCACCCAGCACTCCGTGAAGGAGCTGCGCTCCATCGGTATCCAACCGGATATCCTGATTTGCCGTTCTGAGCGCGAAGTGCCGATTTCAGAACGCAAGAAAATCGCCTTGTTTACCAATGTGCCGGTCGAAGCGGTGTATTCCTCTTACGACGTGCCGTGTATTTACAGCATTCCGCGCGTATTGCACGAGCAGGGCCTGGATCGCTTTGTGACCAACCGCTTTGGTCTGGATGTGCCTGAAGCGCGTCTTGATGACTGGGATGCGGTGGTCGAAGGGATAGTCAATCCCGAAAAAGAAGTCACCATCGGCATGGTCGGCAAGTACACCGATCTGACCGAGTCCTATAAATCCCTGAATGAAGCGCTTTCGCACGCCGGGATTAAAAACAACTGCAAGGTGCGTATCGAGTATATCGATTCCGAACAGCTGGAAACCGCCGGCACCGGCGGGCTGCAGGGCCTGGATGCGATTCTGGTGCCGGGCGGCTTCGGCTCCCGTGGTGTGGAAGGCAAGATCGCGGCGGTTGAATACGCACGCAAAAACAACATCCCGTATCTGGGTATCTGCCTGGGTATGCAGGTCGCGGTGATCGAATACGCCCGCCACTGTGCCGGCATCAGCGACGCTAACAGCACCGAGTTCGACGAAACAGCGGCCAATCCGGTGATCGGCCTGATTACGGAGTGGACCAGTCAGCGCGGCACCACCGAGCGGCGTGACGAAAGCTCCGATCTGGGCGGCACCATGCGCCTCGGCGGGCAGCGTTGCGTGCTGAAAGACGACTCCCTGGCGCGTCGCATTTACGGTCAGGAAGTGATCGTTGAACGTCACCGTCACCGCTACGAGTTCAATAACAATTACCGCGATAAACTCGCGGCCAGTGGTCTGGTCTTTAGCGGTCAGTCCGAAGATGCAGAGCCGCTGGTTGAGATGATCGAGCTGCCGGGCCATCCGTGGTTTGTCGCTTGCCAGTTCCACCCGGAATACAAGTCCAATCCGCGTGACGGACACCCCTTGTTTACTTCCTATATTGCTGCGGCCGTTGCGCAGTCGGAGCGTCAATCGTGAAACTGTGCGGATTCGATGTCGGTATAGACAAACCGCTGTTCCTGATAGCCGGCCCCTGTGTCATCGAATCCGAAGCGCTGGCGCTGGATACGGCAGGGCAGTTAAAAGAAATCTGCGAAAGACTGGGCATCCCGTTTATTTACAAATCGTCTTTCGATAAGGCTAACCGCTCCTCGGGCAGCAGCTTCCGCGGCCCGGGTATGGAAGCGGGGCTGAAGATCCTCGACAAGGTGCGCAGCACGCTCTCTGTGCCGGTCCTGACCGATGTGCACGAAGACACGCCCATGGACGAAGTGGCCTCGGTGGTGGATGTGTTGCAGACCCCGGCATTTCTGTGCCGTCAGACCAATTTCATCCATGCTGTTGCGCGCACCGGCAAGCCGGTTAATATCAAAAAAGGCCAGTTCCTCGCCCCCGGCGATATGATCAACGTGGTCAACAAGGCCCGTGAGACCGGCAATCAGAACATCATGGTCTGCGAGCGCGGCGCCAGCTTCGGTTACAATAATCTGGTGTCTGATATGCGCTCGCTGGCGATTATGCGCAACACGGACTGCCCGGTGGTGTTTGACGCCACGCACTCGGTGCAGCTGCCCGGCGGGCAGGGCAGTTCATCCGGCGGGCAACGTGAGTTTGTCCCCGTGTTGGCGCGGGCGGCGGTTGCCGCCGGTGTCGCCGGCTTGTTTATGGAAACGCATCCGACACCCGAAAAAGCGCTCAGCGACGGCCCCAATGCCTGGCCGCTGGGGCAGATGGAAGACCTGCTCGGGACGCTTAAGTCGCTTGACGAGCTGGTCAAAAAACAGGGATTTGTGGAGCAATCTTTACTTTAAACGCCGACAGGCGGGTAGCGGCTGCTAGAATACGGCCGGTTTGGAATTTATCCGTTTTATTACAAATATTATTCGTTCCCGGACGAATCACGCATTAGGGAGAAATCAATGGCCAAAATCGCTGATATCCGCGCTCGCGAGATTATCGATTCGCGCGGTAACCCGACTGTCGAATGTGACATCATCCTTGACTCAGGTGCAACAGGTCGCGCTGCGGTGCCCTCCGGCGCCTCAACCGGTACCCGCGAAGCACTGGAATTGCGTGATGGCGACAAATCACGTTTTCTCGGCAAAGGCGTGACCAAGGCCGTGGCCAACGTCAACGGTGAGATCCGCGACGCACTGCTCGGTATGGACATCGCCGATCAGGTGGCGCTGGACGAGAAAATGATCAGCCTCGACGGCACTGAAAACAAAGACCGTCTGGGTGCGAACGCGCTGCTGTCCGTGTCTTTGGCGGCGGCGCACGCGGCGGCCCATGAAGAAGGCCAGATGCTGTTCGAAAGCCTGGGTGGTTCCGAAGCGGTCTATCTGCCGACACCGATGATGAACATCATCAACGGTGGTGAACACGCCAACAACAGCGTGGATCTGCAGGAATTCATGATCATGCCGGTCGGCGCACCGACTTTCAAAGAAGCCCTGCGCTACGGCGCGGAAGTCTTCCACAGCCTGCATAAAGTCCTCGATGCGCGCGGCCTGAACACGGCTGTCGGTGACGAGGGCGGCTTTGCGCCGAACCTGTCCTCCAACGAAGAAGCTATCGTCACCATTATCGAAGCGGTCGAAAAAGCCGGTTACAAAATGGGCGAAGATATCTATCTGGCGCTGGATGCGGCGAGCTCGGAGTTCTACAAAGACGGCGTTTACCGCCTGGATTCGGAAAACCGTGAATTCGACGCGGCCGGCTTTGTCGACTATCTGGCCGGCTGGGCAGACAAATACCCGATTATCTCCATCGAAGACGGTATGGATGAGAGCGACTGGGATGGCTGGAAACTCCTGACTGACCGTATCGGCAGCAAGGTGCAGCTGGTCGGTGACGACTTGTTTGTCACCAACGAGAAAATCCTCCAGCGCGGTATCGACAACGGCGTGGCCAACTCGGTTCTGATCAAGGTTAACCAGATCGGTACCCTGACTGAAACCATCCGCACCATCTCGCTGGCGCACAAACACGGTTACACCGCAGTCGCTTCACACCGTTCCGGTGAAACCGAAGACACCACGATTGCCGATCTGGCGGTTGCAGCTAACTGCAAACAGATCAAAACCGGCTCCATGTCGCGTTCTGACCGGATTGCCAAGTACAACCAGTTGCTGCGTATCGAAGAGTTCCTCGGCGACCGTGCGATCTATGCTGGCAAATCGGCTTTTAATCAGAGCCTTTGACAGCGCAAGCCATAAGCGGCAGTCCTGTGTCTGAGGAGCGCCGCACGCTGGCAACACAGCGCCCGTCAACGCCGCTGTCAGTTTGGTTACTGACAGCGGCGTTGCTGTTGCTGCTGCTGTTACTGGTGGTGCGTTTGATATTCGGTGATGGCAGCGTGCAGGAAGTCTGGCGCCTGAGTCAGGAAACCGCACAGCAACGCGAAGTGATTCAATCGCTGCGCGAACGCAACCGTGCGCTTGAGGCTGAGGTGAATGATCTGCGCAGCGGCCTGGAAGCGATCGAAGAGCGCGCGCGCTCGGAGATGGGCATGGTGCGCGACGGTGAGATTTTCTACCAGTTTATCGACCGTGAGCGTGATGCGCCTGTGCCGCCGGACACGGAGTCGCCGCAATGAGTGGCTTGTCGCAGCGCTGTTGCGCGGTAGTGCCCGCGGCCGGTGTGGGCAGTCGTATGCAGTCGGCCTTGCCCAAGCAGTTTTTGCCGCTGGCCGGCGATAGCGTGCTCGGTCTGTCTTTGCGGGCCTTGCTCGATTGTCCCGCTATCGAACGGATCGTGGTGACGGTGGGCGACTGGCCTTCGGACGTGGCGCGACCGGCGGCGCTGGATGATCCGCGGGTGACACTGGCGCAGGGCGGGGAGACCCGTGCCCATTCGGTGCTGGCCGGCCTTGAGGTGTTGTTACAGAGCCTGCCCGGCGACATGCTGGTGTTGGTGCACGACGCAGCGCGTCCCTGTGTCCGTGCCGCTGATATTGCGCGTTTAATTGCCGGCGTCAGCGAGGACGCGCCCAATGGCGGCTTGCTGGCCGTGCCGGTGCAGGACACGCTCAAGCGTGACGCCGGCGGTGCGCGCAGTGCAGAGACGGTTGCGCGCGAGGGGCTGTGGCAGGCGCAGACCCCGCAGGCCTTTCCGCTGCAGGCGCTGCACGACGCCATCGCGGCTGCTTTGCAGGCCGGGCATACCATCACCGACGAAGCCTCGGCGATGGAGCTGGCCGGTTGCCGGCCGCGTCTGGTAGAAGGACGTTCGGATAATATCAAAATCACCCGGCCGGCCGATCTGGCCCTGGCCGGGGTCTACCTCAAACTGCAGGCAGGAGAGCAGCCATCATGACCGCGTTGCGTATCGGCAACGGCTATGACGTGCATGCATTCACCGAGGGCGATCACGTGGTGATCGGCGGTGTCCGCATTGCACATACACAAGCCCTGAAAGCCCATTCCGACGGCGATGTTGCCTTGCACGCCCTGTGTGATGCCTTGTTAGGCGCGGCGGCACTGGGTGATATAGGTCGTCATTACCCGGATACGGACGCCGCTTTTGCGGCCATCGACAGCCGGGTGCTGGTGCGTGATGTGGCGGCCAAGCTGCGCGCGCTCGGCTATGACTGCGTCAATGTGGATGTGACCATTGTGGCGCAGGCGCCGAAGATGGCACCGCATATCGGGGCCATGTGCGCGCATATTGCCGACGATCTGGGCGTGGCGACCGACGCGGTGAACGTGAAGGCGACCACCACAGAAAAACTCGGTTTTACCGGCCGCGAAGAAGGCATTGCTGCCTACGCGGTGTGTCTGATTGAAAAGCGCTGATCCGCGCCGAGCCGCTGCAGGGAATCCTATGACTGAACACACGGCCGCGGTGCGCGGTCCTTTGATGATTGATATCGCCGGCACGGCGCTCAGCGCACAGGAAGCCCGCTGGCTGGCCGATGAGCGGGTTGGCGGATTGATCCTGTTTTCGCGTAATTTCGTCAATGCCGCGCAGGTCACCGAGCTGGTACAGGCGATCCGTGCGGCCAGCGCCGATCCTTTGCTGATCGCGGTCGATCACGAAGGCGGGCGTGTACAACGTTTCCGTGAGGGCTTTTCCCGTGTGCCGCCGATGCGTGAGCTGGGCGCGTATTATGACCGCGAGCCGGAGGCAGCGCTGCAGCTGGCATTGGACACCGGCAGCCTGATTGCCGCCGAGCTTGCGGCGGTGGGAATCGATTTCAGTTTTACACCGGTGGTGGATATAGATACCGGTCAGTCCGGCGTGATCGGCGACCGTGCATTCCACCATGACCCGGCGCGGGTGTCGGTGCTTGCCGATGCCTTGATGCACGGCCTGCACGCCGCCGGTATGCCGGCCGTGGCCAAGCACTTTCCCGGACACGGCTTTGTGGCGGCCGATTCCCATCTCGAGCTGCCGGTCGATGATCGTAGCCTTGAGGACATCCGTGCGCAGGATTTGCTGCCGTTCCGCCGTCTGGCCGAAGCGGGCGTGGAAGGGGTGATGCCGGCACATGTGTTGTATCCGCAGGTGGCACCCGAGCCGGCCGGTTTTTCGCGCTTCTGGATACAGGATATCCTGCGCGGTGAGCTGGCTTACGACGGTGCGGTTTTCAGTGATGATCTGAGCATGGCTGGTGCGCTGAGTGCGGGGACGCCCTTGCAACGCGCGTCAGCGGCCATGCAGGCCGGTTGCGATATGCTGCTGGTGTGTAACGATCCGCAGGCGGTCGGCGAGGTGCTCGACGGGCTGGAAGTCAAGCCCGATGCGGCGCGTGAACGGCGTCTGAGCCGACTGCGCCGCCGCGACAATACAGACACCTGTTTGTGCCGCGCGCAAGCCATTGCGGCAGCAGACGGGCTTTTCACGGTTCTGGCATAAGGGAAGAGGGTTATGGCACAGACAGCACTGATCGGTGGTACCGGCCTGACCAGCATGGAGGGTTTGTCGATCACCTCCCGCGAAATGGTGAAAACCCCCTATGGCCCGCCATCCGGGCCCTTGACCCATGGCGAGCTGTTCGGTCATGAAGTGACCTTCCTGGCCCGTCATGGCGCCGATCACAGCATTCCGCCGCACCGGATTAACTACCGGGCCAATATCTGGGCCTTGCGTTCGGTGGGTGTGACGCGGGTGATCGCGATCGGTGCGGTAGGCGGTATTGCCGATAACTGCGGCCCGGTGACCATCGTTGTGCCGGATCAGATTATCGATTACACCTACGGCCGCGAACATACCTACTACGACACGCTGCCGCCGCGTGACGGGCATATCGGCTTTTCCTATCCCTATGATGCGGACTTGCGCGGGCATCTGATTCAGGGTGCGCGCAATGCCGGTGTAAAGCTGGTTGAGGACGGTGTTTACGGCATTACCCAGGGCCCGCGTCTGGAAACGGCCGCCGAGATCCGGCGTATGGCGCAGGACGGTTGCACGATCGTCGGTATGACCGGTATGCCGGAGGCGGCGCTGGCCCGTGAGGCCGGTCTGGACTACGCGGCCCTGACCATGGTGGTTAACTGGGCCGCCGGACTGGAGCCGACCGAGATCGATTTCGCCGACGTGGAAAAGTCTATTGCCGAGGGCAGTGCTGCGGTACGTCAGGTCATCGGTGAGACCTTCGCCGCCTGGGCGCAGGACTGACGCCGTCGCAGATGTGTTTCCCCTGAGTCCGCGCCGGCTGCCGGACTTCGTGTTTTATCCCGCCTTTTATTGAGAACGCTATGGCTTTGATTCATCCGGACCGTCGCTTTTCCGTAGCCCCGATGATGGATCTGACGGACCGCCATTTCCGCTATTTTTTCCGTTTGCTCTGCGGGCAGGGCCTGCTGTATTCGGAGATGGTCACGGCCCCGGCCGTGCTGCACGGCGACCCCGACAGGTTGCTGGGCTTCAGTGCGCAGGAGCATCCGGTGGCGCTGCAGCTCGGTGGCAGTGATCCGGCCCAACTGGCCGAAGCGGCGCGGCGCGGCGAGCAATTCGGCTACGATGAAATCAACCTCAACTGCGGCTGCCCCAGTGACCGCGTTCAGTCAGGCCGTATCGGCGCCTGTCTGATGGCCGAGCCGGCGCTGGTCCGTGACTGTTTGCAGGCCATGCAGGATGCCGTATCGGTGCCGGTGACCGTCAAGTGCCGTATCGGCATCGACAAGCATGACAGCGATGACGAGCTGCAGCGTTTTCTGTCGGTCTTGTACGAGGGCGGGTGCCGGGTCTTTATCGTGCACGCGCGCAAAGCCTGGCTGCAGGGTTTGAGCCCCAAAGAAAACCGCGACGTTCCACCCTTGCGTTACGAAAGCGTGTACGCACTTAGGGACTGCTTCCCCGATGCGCAAATCCTGATTAACGGTGGCATCAAAACTGCGGCCGGGGTGCAGACCCACCTGCGCCATGTGGACGGGGTGATGATCGGCCGTGAAGCCTATTACAACCCCTGGGAAATGCGTGATGTGTTGGCGGCGGTTTACGGCGCCGACGCCGTGCGTATTCAAACCCGCCGGGAATGGACGCTGGCCTATCTGGACTATCTGATCGCGCGTGAGGCCGAAGGCGTGCCTTTATCGGTGATGGTGCGGCATCTGGTGCCGCTTTATCAGGGCGTGCGCGGGGCGAAACAATGGCGCCGGACCCTCAGTGAAGGCACGCGTCACGCGACGGATGTGCGATCGCTGGTGATGCAGGCGCTGGACGAACTGGATCCGGAGGCGCAATGAAGCCGACACAGGGCCGCACCGAAAAGCCGCACAGCAACCGCCGCGACTGGGAAAACCTGCGCCGTCTATTGCCGTATATCTGGTCTTATCGCGGGCGGGTCGCCATCGCTTTGCTGTGTCTGGTGGCGGCCAAGCTGGCCACCGTCGGCGTGCCGCTGGTGCTCAAGCATATTATCGATGCGCTGAGTCCGGCCGGTGAGGCCGCGGTGCTGATGGTGCCGGTGTTTCTGGTCGCCGCTTACGGCGGCTTGCGGGTGGCCGGTTCGCTGTTTTCCGAATTGCGTGATGTGTTGTTCACCCGTGTGCGCTACCACGCCATGCACCAGCTCTCTATTGATGTGCTGGCACACCTGCATGCGCTGTCGTTGCGTTTTCACCTGGAACGGCGTACCGGCGCGATCAGTGCCGATCTGGAACGCGGCTCGCGTTCACTCAGTTCGGTGCTGAATTATCTGATCTTCAATATCGTGCCGACCGCGGCGGAGTTTGTGCTGGTGGCCTTTCTGCTGACCAGTGCCTATGACCCGGCCTATGCGCTGGTGATCTTCGCTACGGTGTTGACCTATATTGTTTTTACCCTGTTATTTTCCGGTTGGCGGATGCAGTTCCGGCATGAGATGAACCGCTACGAATCACGCGCCAATGGCCGCGCGATCGACAGTCTGCTGAATTACGAATCGGTGCGCTATTTCAATAGCGAGCAGCGCGAACTGGCCGCCTATGATGCGGATCTGCAGCGTTGGGCGGTGGCGGCCGGTAAGAGCCAGTTCACCATGTCGTTGCTGAATTTCGGGCAGTCACTGATCGTCACCGCCGGGGTGGCGTCCATTCTCTGGCTGGCGACCCGTGATGTGGCGGCCGGTTCGATCAGCATCGGGGATCTGGTGATGATCAATGCGCTGATGCTGCAGTTGTTTGTGCCGCTGAATATTCTCGGTGTGGTGTATCGCAGCATGCAGTATGCGCTGGCGGATATGGACCGCGCGGTGCAGTTACTCAGGCGTGAGCCCGAAATACAGGACCAGCCCGCAGCGCCGGATTTACAGGTGCGTGAGCCGACTATCGAGTTCCGTGATGTGGGATTTTCCTACGACGGGCAGCGGCAGATTCTCAAGGGTGTCAGTTTCAGTGTGGCGGCCGGTGAGAAAGTCGCTGTGGTGGGCCCTTCGGGTGCCGGCAAGTCGACGATTGCGCGTCTGCTGTTCCGCTTTTACGACCCGCTCAGCGGACAGGTGCTGGTGGACGGGCAGGATATCAGTCAGGTCACACAGGCCAGTGTGCGTGAGCAGATCGGTATCGTGCCGCAGGATACGGCCTTGTTTAACGACACCATCGCTTACAACATCCGTTATGCGCGCCCGCAGGCGAGCGATGCCGAGATCCGGGCCGCGGCACAGGCGGCCAGTCTGGACCGGTTTATCGACAGCCTGCCGGATGGCTATGAAACGGTGGTCGGGGAACGCGGGCTGAAGCTTTCGGGCGGTGAAAAACAGCGTATGGCGATTGCCCGTGTGGTGCTCAAAGCACCGCAGATAATGGTCTTCGACGAGGCAACCTCAAGTCTGGATACGCGTTCCGAGCAGGCCATTCTGGAAGCGCTGAACCGGCTTGCCAAACGCACCACCACATTGGTGATAGCGCACCGCCTGTCGACGATTGTGGATGCGGACCGGATACTGGTGCTGGATCAGGGCCGGATTGCCGAGTCCGGCCCTCATGAAGCCTTGCTGGCGCAGCAGGGGCTTTACTACCAGCTCTGGCAGTTGCAGCAGAGTGCCGCACCTGCCGGGGAGGAAGAACCGCGCCTTTAAGACGGCTCAGGCGTTGTTGGCGCGCAGGCCGTGCTCGACGGCCATAACCGCCGCTTCGACGCGTGAGTGCACATCCAGTTTGCGCAGGATGGCTTTGACGTGCAGTTTTACCGTGCCGTCAGAAATGCCGAGGTTACGGGCGATGACTTTGTTGCTTTGCCCTTCGGCGAGCAGGCCGAGGATTTCCGTTTCGCGGGGCGTGAGATCGTCAAACGGGCTGGATTCGGCAGCCGGGATATCGGCTTTGCCCTGTACCACTTCAGCCAGAATCTGGGTCAGGGTAGGGGCAACCACGGTCTTGCCGGCGTGGATGTCGCGCAGCGCGGCGACCAGATCGTCCGGCTCCATATCCTTGAGCAGATAGCCGCGTGCACCGGCGCGCAGGGCGCGGATCAGGTCGCGCTCGTCGGCGCTGGTGGTCAGTATCACCACCGGCATGGTGACGCCGTTTTCGATCAGTTGCCCGAGTACGGTCACCCCGTCAACAGCCGGCATGCGCATATCCAGCAAGACAATATCCGGTTGCAGTTGCTGGGTCAGATTGAGTGCTTCTGTGCCGTCGCCTGTCGCTGCGACAACCTCGATATTACGGCGTGTGAGCAGGCCTTGCAGGCCTTCCCGGAACAGCGTGTGGTCGTCGATGACAAGTACTCGCAAATTCATGAAGTTCCCTCATGTAACAGGTTTGATGAGTGACTGAGGCCGGCGCGTTGTTTCTCCGGCCAGTTAAAGCGCAATACAACCCGCGTGCCTTCGCCCGCTTCACTGTCTACCAACAGTGTACCGCCGATTTTCTGTGCCCGCTCGCGCATTATGCCGAGTCCGATATGCTCGCCGGGATGGGCTGAGCTGATCGGTTTGTCAAAACCTGCGCCGTCGTCCTCGACCAGCACATAGTACTCACCGTCATCATTGCCGCGCAAAATCAGACGTACCGTATTGGCGTGGCTGTGTTTGCGGATGTTGGCAAGGGTTTCCTGCACGATACGCAGGACCTGCATCTCCACATTCAGTGGCAGGGACACGTCCGGCCATTCCCGTTGCAGAAAGATCGAAATATCCGTTTCGTCCTGAAAACGCCGCACCAGACGCTCGACCGCAGAGAGAATCCCGCGCCGGTCGATGGGCGCACGAAAATAGGTGATCAGTTCACGCAGCTCGGTATTGGCCTCGTCGATGGTGTTCTCGATGCGGACAATCTGCGTGGCAATGCTCTCACGGTCATCGCTGCCCACCGATTCATCAAGTACGCGGATCTGGAAGCGCAGGCTGACCAGGGTCTGCGCCAGCGAATCGTGCAGTTCGTGCGAGAGGCGCTCGCGTTCCTGCATGATGGTCAGGCGCTGGGTTTCCTCATCAAGGCGGATCTTTTCTATCGCCATGCCGCAGTGCTGACCGACCGAGAGCAACAGGCTCTCGAGTTCGTCCTGATTACCGTAGCCTTCCTCGTCGACGATCAGATCAAGGGTGCCGTGTACCTTGTTGCGATAGGACAGCGGCACCGAGACCATACGCCCGCCACCGCGCAGTGATTCGCCGGCCGGCAGCCAGGCCAGCTCGCCGGCGGCCACCCGGCGCGCATGTTCACAGCTGTCCAGATTAATGTCGCCGGTGGCGTAGATACCTTCGAATATCTCAGGGTGGCTGGATTTGGCCACGCACAGCTGATCGCCTTTGCAGAGCCGCAGTATGGCCGCCTCGGCGCGGGCGAAATGGCTGACGGAGTTGATAAAGGCGCTGAGCAGCTCGTCCATATTGGTCGAGTAGGTGATGCTGGCCGACAGCTCGTAGAGAATCTGCAGGGAGCGGTTCTTGGCCGTAATGCGTCGGGTGTGATCGCGCAGCTGCGCTTCGGCGTCTTCGGTGAGCTTTTTCAGCATGGCGCTGAGCATGTTCAGGTCGTCGGCCACCGAGGCAAAGTCTTCGTCGCCGTGGACCGGAATCCGTGCGCTCAGATTGCCCCGCAGGACCAGCGTCAGCCAGCGCCGCAGAAACAGCAGGGGGGAGAGAAAATAGCGTGAAAAGCCGTAGATCTGAAACAGGCTGATCGACAGGCCGGCCAGCAACACAACGGCGTAGCCGATGCCGGCCCAGAGCGGCAAGTGGCTGTGAAAGAAAAGCAGTGAAAGCAGCAACAGCAGGAAGATCCCGATATTGCTCAGCATCAGGGAAAGGGCGAGTTTTTTAGCCCGGTTGTGTGAGCGGTGCTCGGACTGATGGGCCGGGAACCAGAGTCGGTATAGCCGATGCGGGAGGAAACTCTTTTTCGCCAATAGCCTTCTCGGACAGTCTGTCGCTGTGTAGTTGAAAATGCCTTACCCGGCGCCGGATAGCGCCGGGTAAGAGCGGATCGGCCGGGCTTGCTCAGGCCTGTTCGATTTCCACCAGCGTACCGATAAAGTCCTTCGGGTGAAGAAACAGCACCGGTTTGCCGTGAGCACCGATACGCGGCTTGCCGTCGCCGAGCACGCGCGCGCCTTCGTCCACGAGTTTCTGCCGTGCCGCTTCGATATCATCGACCTCATAACACAGGTGATGGATACCGCCGTCGGGGTTTTTCTCGAGGAATTTGGCAATCGGTGACTTCTCGCCAAGCGGTTTGAGCAGCTCGATTTTGGTGTTGGGCAGCTCGACAAATACCGTGGTCACGCCGTGTTCGGGCAGGTCCACAGGTTCGGACACCTTGGCACCGAGCGTGTCGCGGTAGGTCGCGGTTGCCGCACCCAGATCGGGTACGGCAATGGCTACGTGATTGAGTCGTCCTATCATGGTCGTTTACTCGAACTCGATGATGATCTGATCGATCGCCAGTGAATCGCCGGCGGCGGCTTTAACCGACGCTATCACGCCATCCTGCTCGGCGGTCAGCACGTTTTCCATCTTCATCGCTTCAACCACAGCCAGTTCCTGACCGGCTTTGACGATGTCGCCCTCGTTGACCGAGACCTTGACCAGCAGGCCGGGCATCGGCGAGAGCAGGAACTTGCTCATATCGGGCGGTACTTTGACCGGCATCAGACGGGCCAGTTCAGCAACCCGCGGGCGCATCACGGCGGCCATACCCACGCAACCGCGGTGGGTCAGCTTCCAGTTGATGCCGGCGCGGTCACACTGCAGGGTAAAGGCTTCGCCGTCGAAGGTACCGCTGAGACGGATTTTGTTGCCGCTCGGCTCCATGGTCAGCGTATGGGCTGTGCCGTCGATGGTGATCTTGCGGTTCAGCAAATCGCCGCTGACGCTGACTTCGTGCTCTTCGTCGTTGAGCTTGACCACGTAGTCGGTCATGACCAGCGCGTCTTTGTTGCGGACATCGTGGTAGGCCGCGTCGTCGCGGAACTGTTGTTCAACGGCGACCGCGATCATCAGAGCCGGTTGTTCCGGCGGCTGCGCGACCGAATCAAAGCCTTCGCTGAAGTACTGGTCAATAAAACCGGTGGTCAGATTACCGGCCCTGAATTCCGGGTGTTTCAGCAGCGCCGCGACAAACGGGATGTTCTGCTGAATACCGCGGATCACGTAGGAATCCAGTGCTTCCATCATGGCGTCGATAGCCGATTTACGGTCTTTACCGTAAGTCACCAGCTTGGCGATCATGGGATCGTAGAACATGCTGATTTCGCTGCCTTCGATAACGCCGGTGTCCACGCGCACGGAATCGGACTCTGCCGGCGGCTGGCATTTGGTCAGGCGGCCGGTGGAAGGCATGAAGTTACGCTCCGGGTCCTCGGCGTAGATACGTGACTCGATAGCCCAGCCTTCGAGTTTGATCTCTTCCTGTTTGAATGCCAGCGGCTGACCTTCAGCGACACGGATCATCTGCTCGACCAGATCCAGACCGGTGATGTACTCGGTGACCGGGTGTTCGACCTGCAGACGGGTGTTCATCTCAAGGAAGTAGAAGTTGCGGTCTTTATCGACAATAAACTCGACCGTACCGGCTGACTGATACTGCACGGCTTTGGCCAGCTGTACCGCCTGCTCACCCATGGCTTTACGGGTGGCTTCGTCAAGAAAGGGCGAGGGCGCTTCTTCGATCAGCTTTTGGTGACGGCGCTGGATCGAGCACTCACGTTCGTGCAGGTAAACGCA
This sequence comes from Granulosicoccaceae sp. 1_MG-2023, assembly GCA_030546905.1. Taxonomy (GTDB): domain Bacteria; phylum Pseudomonadota; class Gammaproteobacteria; order Granulosicoccales; family Granulosicoccaceae; genus UBA7957. The sequence continues at coordinate 136,298 of JAUOPI010000004.1, forward strand.
GTTGCCGGCCTGGTCGGCGAGCACCTGAATCTCGATGTGGCGCGGCTGCTCGATGAATTTCTCAACAAATACGCGGTCATCGCCGAAGGCAGAGCGGGCTTCGTTCTGGGCGCTGATAAAGCCGTCTTTGACTTCATCCATGGTCCAGGCCACGCGCATACCTTTACCACCGCCACCGGCGGAGGCTTTGAGCATCACGGGGCAGCCGATCTGGCCGGCGATTTTCAGCGCTTCGTCGGCATCGCTGAGCGCTTCGGTGTGACCGGGAACGCAGCTGACACCGGCTTCGAGGGCGAGTTTTTTCGACTCGATTTTGTCACCCATGGCTTTGATCGCGAGGGTGTCCGGACCGATAAAGGTGATGTTTTCCTTTTTCAGTGCTTCCACGAAGTTGGCGTTCTCAGAGAGAAAACCGAAACCGGGGTGGATGGCGTCGGCACCGGTCTGCTTGGTCGCTTCGATGATTTTATCGATGCGCAGATAGCTTTCGGTGGACGCGGCCGGGCCGATATTGACGGCTTCGTCGGCCATCTGCACATGCAGGGCCGCTTCATCAGCGTCGGAATAGACAGCGACGGTTTTGATGCCGAGCCGGCGTGCGGTCTTGATGACCCGGCAGGCGATTTCGCCACGGTTGGCGATCAGGATCTTATTGATTTTCTGGCTCATAATTTGGTTCTTAGGTTCCGTTAAGGCGACTTTGATTCCGGGTGTGGTGCGGGATCAAAGTGGCAGGTTGTCGTGTTTTTTCCACGGGTTTTCGAGCTGCTTGTTACGCAGCATCCGCAGATCGCGACAAATCTGCCGGCGGGTGTCGTGAGGCATGATCACATCATCGATGTAGCCCATGGCACCGGCGACAAACGGATTGGCGAATTTACGGCGGTAGTCTTCGGTGCGCGCTTCGATTTTCTCCGGATCATCACGTTCGGAACGGAAAATAATCTCTACCGCGCCTTTCGGACCCATTACCGCAATTTCCGCGGTCGGCCAGGCGTAATTCACATCGCCGCGCAGGTGTTTGGAGGACATCACGTCGTAGGCGCCGCCGTAGGCTTTACGGGTGATAACCGTGACTTTCGGCACAGTCGCTTCGGCGTAGGCAAACAGCAGCTTGGCGCCGTGTTTGATGATGCCGCCGTGTTCCTGATCGGAGCCGGGCAGGAAGCCGGGTACGTCAACCAGTGTAACGATGGGGATATTGAAGGCATCGCAGAAACGTACAAAGCGGGCGGCTTTGCGGCTGGATTCGATATCCAGACAGCCGGCCAGAACCATCGGCTGGTTGGCCACGATTCCGACGGGCTGACCTTCCATGCGCGCCAGACCGATAATGATATTACCGGCGTAGTTCGGCTGCAGTTCGAAGAAGTCGCCGTTGTCGGTGATTTTCAGAATCAGCTCGCGGATATCGTAGGGCACGGCCGGGTTCGGCGGCACCAGTGTGTCCAGTGACATATCGCGGCGGTTCGGCGCATCGCCTGTGTCCATGACCGGCGGTTTTTCGCGGTTGTTGGACGGCAGGAATTCGAGGAACTTGCGCAGATAGAGCAGCGCTTCGACGTCGTTTTCGAACGCCAGATCGGCCACACCGGATTTGCCGGTGTGGGCGGTTGCGCCACCGAGATCTTCCTGCGAGATCTCCTCGTGGGTTACGGTTTTGACCACATCCGGGCCGGTCACGAACATATAAGAGCTGTCCTTGACCATAAAGATGAAGTCAGTCATGGCCGGTGAGTACACCGCACCACCGGCGCAGGGGCCCATGATCATGGAGATCTGCGGGATCACGCCGGAGGCCAGTACGTTGCGCTGGAACACTTCGGCGTAACCGGCCAGTGAACCGACGCCTTCCTGGATACGCGCACCGCCGGAGTCGTTAAGACCTATAACCGGCGCGCCCACTTTCATGGCCTGGTCCATGATTTTGCAGATTTTGCGCGCATGCGCATCGGACAGCGAACCACCGAGCACCGTGAAATCCTGGCTGAAGGCAAACACAGTACGGCCATTGACCGTGCCGTGACCGGTGACGACGCCGTCGCCCGGCACACGCTGTTTCTCCATGCCGAAGTCGTAGCAATCGTGCTCGACGAACATGTCCCACTCTTCGAACGTACCCGGATCAAACAGAATCTCGAGTCGCTCACGCGCGGTCAGTTTGCCTTTTTTATGTTGTCTGTCGATACGCGCCTGACCGCCGCCCATACGGGCGGCTTGGCGTTTTTCTTCAAGGAGCTTGGTGATCTCTTGCATGTAACGGTTTCCGTTGGTGTGTGGGGTTTAACGACGAAGTTCAGTCTTGCGCGTAGCCTGCCGCTTTGAGCGCTTCGGTGATTTCGTCGAGGATTTCCGGATCGTCGATGGTGGCCGGGAGTTTCCATTCCGCGCTATCCGCGATGGCACGCATGGTGCCGCGCAGGATCTTGCCGGAGCGCGTTTTGGGCAGCCGTTTGACAACCAGGGCGTTTTTGAAGGCCGCGACCGGACCGATTTTCTCACGGACCAGTTTGACGACTTCTTTGATGACTTCGTCTTCGTCGCGGGTGCAGGTGTCGCTCAGCACAATCAGGCCCATGGGGATCTGGCCTTTGAGTTTGTCTGCCACACCCATGACCGCGCACTCGGCCACATCCGGGTGTTCAGCGACCACTTCTTCCATGCCGCCGGTGGACAGGCGGTGACCGGCGACATTGATGATGTCATCGGTCCGGGCCATAACGAAGATATAGCCGTTTTCATCGATATAACCCGCGTCGCCGGTTTCGTAGTAGCCCTCGAACTTGGAGAAGTAGGAGCTGACGTAGCGGTCTGAGGCGTTCCACAGGTCGATAAAAGTGCCCGGCGGCAGCGGCAGCTTAACAGTCAGAGCGCCGATATCGCCCGCTTCCATTTGCTCGCCGTCTTCGGACAGAACCTGAATGTCGTAACCCGGTGCCGGGCGGGTCGGGGAGCCGGCAACCACGGGCAGCAGTTCAATGCCTTTGCAGTTGGCGGCGATAGACCAGCCGGTTTCTGTTTGCCACCAGTGATCGATGACCGGTACGCCGAGCTTGTCCTGCGCCCAGTAGAGGGTGTCCGGGTCGCAGCGTTCGCCGGCCAGGTACAGCGTACGCAGGCAGGAAAGATCGTATTTGGCCAGATAAGTGGCGTCCGGATCTTCCTTCTTAATGGCGCGGAACGCCGTCGGCGCGGTGAACAGGGTGTTGATGTTGTACTCGGAAATCATCCGCCAGAAGGCGCCCGGGTCCGGCGTGCCGACCGGCTTGCCTTCGTAGATCACCGTGGTGTTACCACTGAACAGCGGGCCGTAGATGATGTAGGAGTGACCGACAACCCAGCCCACATCCGAGGCCGCCCAGAAGACTTCGCCCGGCTCGGTGTCGTAGATGTTTTTCATGGTCCACTTCAGGGAGACCACGCTGCCGCCGGTGTCACGGACCACGCCTTTGGGCTGGCCGGTGGTGCCGGACGTGTAGAGGATGTAGAGCGGATCGGTGCTTTTGACCGGTACGGCTGCGACCGCTTGGGCATTGTCTTCGACGGTTTTCCAATCGAAATCGCGGCCTTCCTGCAGTTCTGCGGTGGCTTGCGGGCGCTGGAATACGACGGTCGCGTCCGGTTTGTGCTCGGCGAGTTCGATGGCTTCGTCAAGCAGGGGTTTGTATTCGATAACGCGCTTGACTTCGATGCCGCAGGAGGCGGTGAGAATCAGTTTCGGTTTGGCGTCGTTGATGCGCACGGCCAGTTCGTTGGAGGCAAAACCACCGAACACGACGGAGTGGATGGCACCGATGCGGGCACAGGCCAGCATGGCCACAGCCGCTTCCGGAATCATCGGCATATAGATAACCACGCGGTCACCTTTGCTGACGCCACGCTCCTGCAGTGCACCGGCAAAACGGGAAACCCGGTCGAGCAGTTCCGAATAGGTAATGGTTTGTTTGGTGTCGGTGACCGGGCTGTCGTAAATAATGGCCGCCTGATCGCCGCGACCGGCATCGACATGCACGTCGAGTGCGTTGTAGCTGGCGTTGATTTCGCCGTCGACAAACCAGCGGTTAAACGGGCTGTTGCTGGTGTCGAGAATGGTGTCGGGTTTTTTAAACCAGTGGACTGCGTCGGCGGCTTTTTTCCAGAAGCCTTCCTTGTCGTTAATCGATTCCTGATAGACCTTTTCGAATGCACCGCTCATGGAATTCCCCTCTCGTGCTGGCGTGCATGGCTTGCTTAGATTTCGGGAGACAGCTGCGATCAGGCGCAGGCGGGCGCCAGGCACCGGCCGTTATGAATTGGTTGTTATTGCGGCTGTCAGGTAAAAGCAAATTGTGTGTGAAGCCAAAATCGTGTGTGTGAAGCCAATACAGCCGGTTAATAGGCTATAGGCATGATTTGCCGAACAAATCTTCCTGTTTTTCTTGTGTGAAAATTGTCCCGTGGGACAACCTTATCCATTCTGCAATACCGAATCGTATCAGGTCAAAGGAATTTTTTGTGTTGCTTTCACGCAATTGAGTAGCGGCGGCGCAGCAAAAGCAGACCGCCACTGAGCAGGCCGAGCAGCGGGCCGGCTGCACCGGCGCCGGCGGCATAGTGGGTCGATTCTAGGGGTAAAGCACCCAGTTGGCGGAACTGCCATTCGTCGGCAACGTCCACGGCCCGGTTGCCGGCCGTGCTGCTGTGCAGTTCCACCATCAGGTCGTAGTAATCGGCCGGAATATCGTAGTCGAGCGAGGCGTCGATGATATAGGTGTCGGCGGCGGCAGCCCCTTCAATGATGAAGCTGTCCGAGGACCGCAGGTGCTGGTAGTAGCCGCCGTAAGGGCGGATCCAGACCTCAAGCCAGACTTCGGCACTGCCGTATTCCACGTCCACATCGGTGACCAGTTCAAAGGCGGAAAAGTAGCCGTCGTTATCGCGGTCGCGGTAGAGGGTCAACGCCACGTCGTTGATGGTGTAGAGGCGGTCGTCGTCATAGCGGCCGTATTTGGCCGCCAATGCCGGCTCAGCACTGGCCTCGAAGGCTGTCGCGTAGCCTTGTGTCACGGTCAGCGTTGCGTTGGTTTCATCAGCCCGGGCTAACAGCGGGCTGAGCGCCAGCAGGATCAGCAGCAGAGTCTTTTGAATACGCATCATGGCTTGGCTTCCTGTGATCAGATGGCAGGGATTCTGACCCGCGTCGCCTGTCCGGTACCTGAATGGCTGCCCGATAGTGCGCGCAAGTTGCCGTAAGCCATTGACACCTTGCGGGTCAACAGTGACAATCGCGAACGTTGGCGTTTTTTCTGAGCCCATTCCCCGCTTGAGATACCAGTGGCGTACACAGTGTTACCGGCCAGGGTCGGTGCTGTGAATCGTACCGGCTTCGGAGTGCAGCCCTCCGCACCGGTTGAATGCAGCTTTTCAGGTTAACGCCAGAAACAGAACCACTCACACATAACAACGCAATTACAAGAAAAACCGGGAGCTGAATATGGCAAAAGGGCAATCGTTACAAGAACCCTTTCTCAATGCGCTGCGCAAGGAACGAATCCCCGTTTCTATTTATCTGGTCAACGGCATCAAGCTGCAGGGGCAGGTTGAGTCTTTTGATCAATTTGTTGTGCTTCTCAAAAACACAGTCAGTCAGATGGTTTACAAGCACGCCATCTCCACTGTTGTCCCCAGCCGTCCGGTGAAAATCGCCGCGCCGGGTGATAATGACGATAACGACGACTGATTGTCTCCGCTTCGGTAGATCCCTGAACCTTGTTTGAACGACCCTCGACGGGTGAGCGGGCGCTGCTCGTTCACATCGATCAGCCCGGTAATACCGGGAGCGATGATGAGATCAGGGAGTTCCGCGAGCTGTCCGAATCGGCCGGCGCGACGGTGCTTGATCTGATTTGCGGCGTGCGTGCACGGCCGGACCCGAAATACTACGCCGGCAGTGGCAAGGTTGACGAAATCGCCGATGCCGTGCATACGCTCGGCGCCGAGCTGGTGATCTTCAATCAGCCGCTGTCGCCGAGTCAGGAGCGTAATCTCGAAAAGCGCTTCTCCTGCCGGGTGCTTGACCGTAACGGTCTGATCCTCGATATCTTCGCGCAGCGTGCCAGCACCTTCGAAGGTAAGCTGCAGGTCGAACTCGCCCAGCTGGTGCATCTGTCCACGCGCCTGGTCAGGGGCTGGACGCATCTGGAGCGCCAGAAAGGCGGTATCGGTCTGCGCGGGCCGGGTGAGACCCAGCTGGAAACAGACCGGCGTCTCCTGGGCGTGCGGGTGAAAGCGATCCGTGCACGGCTGGCCAAGGTACGCCGTCAACGCGAACAGGGCCGGCAGAGCCGCAAACGCTCTGAAGTACCGGTGGTGTCGCTGGTCGGTTACACCAATGCGGGCAAATCAACCCTGTTCAATACGCTGACCGGCAATCAGGTCTACGCGGCCGATCAGTTGTTCGCCACGCTGGATCCGACGTTCAGACGTCTGGAACTTGCCGGCGGCCGTGAGGTCATCCTTGTAGATACGGTGGGTTTTATCAGCAATCTGCCGCACGAGCTTGTCGATGCTTTCCAGTCCACGCTTCTCGAGACCCGTGAAGCGGATCTTCTCCTGCATGTGGTTGACGCGGCCGATGAGGCCCGGGATCAGCGCATGCGTGATGTGGATGGTGTGCTGGCAGAGATCGGGGCCGAAGACAATCCGGCCCTGCTCGTGTACAACAAGGTTGATAAGCTTGGCACCGCGCCCCATGTTGACCGGGATGCTGACGGTAAACCGGTCCGTGTCTGGTTGTCGGCCATGCACGGCGAAGGGCTGGATTTACTGCGTGAGGCGATTGCCGAGCGGGTCGACAATGTCCGTGTGCACGGCTGGTTGCGTCTGCAGCCCGACGAAGGGCAGGTCAGGGCGAGGCTCTTTGAAGGCGGCGCTGTGATCACCGAAGAATATGGCGATGACGGCAGTATCCGTCTCGAAGTCGATACCGACAAAACGGACTGGGTCAGGCTGTGCAAGCGCTTTGGTCTGGACGAGACGCGCCTGAGTCTCATCGCTTAGTTACATCGCTTGCGGCACGTCGGGGGGAACCCTAGAATGACGCGCTGCATTTACAAAGACTGAATAATTTAACGTAGTTGGAGCTGACTATGGCCTGGAACGAGCCTGGTGGAAGTAATGACCAGGATCCGTGGGGTAACCGCAAGAACAACGGAAGCGGCGGACCTCCTGATCTTGATGAGGTCTTTAAAAACCTGCAGAACAAATTCGGCGGCCTGTTCGGGCGTCGCGGCGGCGGCAGTAGCGGCGGCAGCGGTGGTGCCGGCAATATCGGACCGCGTGGTTTTCTGATTATCGGTGCCGTGATCGCGGTGTTCTGGCTCGCTTCGGGTATTTACATTATCCAGCCGGCCGAGCGCGGCGTGGTAACCCGGTTCGGTAAGTTCAGCGAAACCACCGGTCCCGGTCCTCACTGGCACTGGCCATGGCCGGTTGCGGCCCTGGAGCGGGTCAATGTGGATCAGATCCGTTCTGTGCGGCTGCGTTCGCAACCGATGCTGACCAAGGACGAAAACATCGTCGAAATCGACATGTCCGTTCAGTACAACATCAGCGATGCGGCGAAATACCTCTTTAATGTGCGCAGTCCGGACCTGACACTCGAGGAAGTGGCCGAAAGTGCCATCCGCGAAGTGATCGGGCAGAACAATATGGACCCGATTATCACCCAGGGCCGTAGCGCGATTGCGCAGTCCACGCTGGAGAATATGCAGGAAATCATGGAAAACTACGGCACCGGTATTCTGGTGACCACGGTCAACCTTGAGTCCGCACAGCCGCCTGAGGCGGTACAGGCCGCGTTCTCTGACGCCATCAAAGCGCGTGAGGATGAGCAACGTTATATCAACGAATCCGAGGCCTATGCCAACGAAGTCGTGCCGCGTGCCCGTGGTGATGCGCGACGCATTCTGGAACAGGCCAAGGCTTACCGCACTGAGGTGGTCAAAGCCGCCGAAGGTGAGTCCGCGCGTTTTCTGGCTTTGCTTAACGAATACAAGAAAGCCCCGGAAGTCACGCGCGACCGTCTGTATATCCAGTCGCTGGAAAACGTCCTGCAGAACAGCAGTAAAATCCTGCTCGACGGCGGCGAGGGAAGTAACAACCTGATGTATTTACCGCTTGATAAGCTGATGCAACAGGGTGGCACCGGCACGTCGTCCTTCAGTGGCACGACTATCATGCCGTCCGAGGACACCTTCTCCAGTTCGCCGGAGAGCTTTCAGCAATCACCCGGTACTTCGCGCACCAGTACCCCGCTCAGCGGGTCGCGCAGCCGCTCACGGGAGACACAATAATGAACAGATATCCTATGTTCGGCGGCATCGCCGCGCTGATCGCGATTCTCGTTCTGCTGAGCTCGCTGTTTACGGTGGGTGAGCGTGAGAAAGCCATTCGTCTGGCGCTGGGTAATATCGACCGCAGCGATTTTGAGCCGGGCTTGCATTTTCGCCTGCCGATTTATCACCGCGTCTTCAAATTCGACTCACGGATTCTGACTCTGGATGCCGAGCCGGAGCGGGTTCTGACCAGCGAAAAGAAAAACGTGGTCGTGGATGCTTTCGCCAAATGGCGCATCTCCGATGTGACCAAATTCTTCCTCGCCACCAATGGTGACGAGCGGGCCGCAACCATGCGTCTGGGTCAGTTCATGCGTAAGGGCGTGCTCGATGCTTTTGGTCAGCGCACCGTCGAAGAGGTGGTTTCCGGCGAGCGTGCCGAGCTGATGGTGGAGATCCAGGAGAACGTCAACGAGCGTGCCAATGACCTGGGTATTGAGATTATCGACGTGCGCGTAAAACGTGTTGATCTGCCGCCCGATGTCAGTGACTCGGTCTTCAGCCGGATGGAAAAAGAACGTGCCACGGTGGCCAAAGCCTTCCGTTCGCGCGGTGAAGAGACGGCCAAGGGTATCCGTGCTGATGCAGACCGCCAGCGCGCGGAGATCATCGCTGAAGCCAACCGTGAAGCTGAACAGATCCGCGGTGAAGGGGATGCGCAGGCGGCCGAAACCTATGCCAATGCGTACACTCAGGATGCGGATTTCTTCCGTCTGTCACGTAGCCTGAAAGCCTATGAACAGGTCTTCCAGGGTAAGAGTGACGTGCTTCTGCTGAAGCCGGATTCGGAGTTCTTCCGGTATTTCAATCAACTGCCAAGTCTCGGCGAAGCCGAGTAAGTGCGGTGGCAGACAGCGCCGGCAAGTGACGCGTTTTGTTGTCTGAAATCCTGACGGCTTTTGCCCTGGTGTTTGTAATCGAGGGGTTGCTGCTTGCAGCAGCCCCTTCTGCCATGAAACGCATGTTGCTGGATATGCAGCGTCTGTCTGTCGCCAGCTTGCGTACCGCCGGACTGCTGAGCATGTTGGCGGGACTTATTCTGATCCTTGTTATAAAATAACCCTTTCCATCTAGAGTTACCCGATGATTGAAAATCGCTGGATACTGCCCGAGGGCGTTGATGAGCTCCTGCCTTCGGAGGCGGCCAGCCTTGAACACCTGCGGCGCAAGATCACCGACCTCTATGTCTCCTGGGGCTACGAGCTGATCGTTCCGCCCTTTATCGAATACCTTGAGTCCCTGCTCACCGGCACAGGGCGCGAATCCGATCTGCAAACCTTCAAACTGGTCGATCAGTTGAACGGTCGCACTATCGGTGTACGCGCCGATATGACGCCGCAGATCGCCCGTATTGAAGCCCACCGCCTGAAACGCGAGGGTGTCTCGCGCCTGTTCTATATGGGCACGACACTGCGTACCCTGTCGGACGGCTTGTTCGGTAGTCGCAGTCCCATGCAGCTCGGGGCAGAGCTCTACGGCCATGCCGGTGCCGGCAGTGATGCGGAAATCATCAGTCTGATGCTCGCCACACTGGAGTGCTGCGGCGCCGAAACCGTTTATCTGGACCTCGGCCATGTCGGTATCTTCCGCGGGCTGGCGCACGAAGCCGGCCTGAGTGAGGCGGAAGAGACGGCCTTGTTCGATATGTATCAGCGCAAGTCCGTGCCCGAACTGGATGCTTTTATCGGCGAACATGTCAGCGGCCGCGACATGGCGCAGCGCCTGCGCGGGCTGGTCAGCCTCAGTGGTGATGAATCCGTGCTTGCCGAAGCGGCGGCTTTGCTCGAAGGGGCATCGGCGGAAGTGCGCGGTGCGCTCGATGACCTGCGCGAAATCAGTACGCAGCTGCGGGCCCGGCATGCCGATATCCGTATTCACTATGACCTGTCAGAACTGCGCGGTTACACGTATCATACGGGGGTCGTGTTTGCGGCCTACCTTGACGGCAGCGGTCAGGAAGTGGCACGCGGCGGGCGTTACGATGACGTCAGCGCGTGTTTCGGTCGCAGCCGTCCGGCGACGGGGTTCAGCACGGATCTGAAAGTGCTTAACGAACTCGCGTGCAGCGCGGCCGGCGCGGATCACAATCCGCGTCGTGAAGCGATACTCGTCACCGATACCAGTCACCCCGGTGTCTGGCAGGAAATCTCTCGTTTGCGCAGTGCCGGTGAAACCGTTGCCTGCGCGTTGTCTGAAGCCGTTCCCGAAACAGACACGCTGGTGTTTACACGCCGGCTGGTGCTGAAAGATGGAACCTGGAAAACTGAAGAATACAACCATGGCTAACAGTATTGTGGTCCTCGGCACCCAATGGGGTGACGAGGGTAAGGGTAAAATTGTCGATCTCCTGACCGAACAGGCTAAGGCCGTGGTGAGGTTTCAGGGCGGTCATAATGCCGGCCACACGCTGGTCATCGACGGCGAAAAAACAGTCCTGCATCTGATCCCGTCCGGTATTCTGCGTGACAACGTGCAGTGTCTGATCGGCAATGGCGTGGTGCTTTCGCCCGAAGCGCTGCTCAATGAAATCGCCATGCTCGAAGAGCGCGGTGTGCCGGTCAAAGAGCGTCTGCGTATCAGCAACGCCTGCCCGCTGATCATGCCTTACCACGTGGCGCGCGATCAGGCCTGTGAGGCCAGCGCCGGAAAAGGCAAGATCGGCACCACCGGTCGCGGCATCGGGCCGGCCTATGAAGACAAAGTCGGCCGTCGCGCCATCCGTATGCGCGATCTGTTTGACCAGGCTTATTTTGAAGCCAAGGTCCGTGAAGTGCTCGACTACCACAACTTCATCCTTACGCAGTACTACAAGGTCGATGCAGTCGATCCACAGCAAACCATCGATCAGTGCCTGGCACAGGCCGAGCAGATCAAACCGATGGTCGCTGACGTGCCGGCGCTGATTAACGAGCTGCGCGTCAAAGGCGAGAAGATTCTTTTCGAAGGGGCGCAGGGTACGCTGCTGGATATAGACCACGGCACCTATCCCTTTGTTACCTCGTCCAATACCACCGCCGGCGGCGCCTGCACCGGCAGCGGTGCCGGACCTGCGGCAATCGACTACATTCTCGGTATTACCAAGGCCTACACCACCCGTGTCGGTTCAGGTCCGTTCCCGACTGAGCTGTTCGATGAGATCGGCACGCATCTGGGCGAGCAGGGGCACGAGTACGGTGCCACCACCGGCCGTCAGCGCCGCTGTGGCTGGTTTGATGCGGTTGCGGTCAAACGCGCCGCCATGGTGAACTCCCTGACCGGGATCTGTCTGACCAAGCTTGATGTGATGGACGGTCTGGAAACCCTGAAGATCTGTACTGCCTACGAGTTCGAAGGCACGCAGATTAGCGAATTCCCCTGCGGTGCTGAGGATCTCGCCAAATGCGTTCCGGTCTATGAAGAACTGCCGGGCTGGTCACAAAGCACGGTGGGCGTGACTGAACATGCCGATCTGCCGGCCGCTGCGGTGAACTACATCCGCCGCATTGAAGAACTGGTCGGTGTGCCCGTGCATATTGTCTCTACCGGGCCTGATCGTTGTCAGAATGTCTTTATCGAGCATCCTTTCTCCTGAGCCGGATGCGCTGAGACAGACCAGAATCCCGTCGGTTGAGTCAATAAATCGACGGGATTTTTTTTGCCTGCAGGCCGCAGCCGGCGGCGCTTTTCTACTGATATTTCCACTCTGAACGCGGTATTGCCCTAATGCGCCCGGCTGGCACGGATTGCGCAGTTAATCGGCATGATGAAACCGTACTTCCAACTGATCCGCCTGCCGGCGGGCTTCAGTGCTGTGTCCAATGTGCTCGCTGCGCATCTGATCGCCACCGCCGGTGCGGTGCAGGCGCCGGTGCTGCTGCTGACATTGCTCGCCTCACTGTGCCTGTATTTCGCCGGTATGGCACTTAACGATTGTTTTGACCTGGATGAAGACCGCCGTCTGCGTGCCGACCGGCCGCTGGTGCGCGGTCAGATCCGGCCAGTGATGGCCTGGCGTCTGAGCTTTGCGCTGATATTGGCGGGGCTGGCATTGTCTGCGCTGCTCGGGCCGAGAGCCTTGCTGTTCGCCGCTTTGCTGACCGGGCTGATTGTGCTTTACGACAGCAAACGCTTGCCGTCGGCACTGCATATCTGGGTTATGGCGGCGTGCCGCTACGCCCATTGGCTGTTTATTTTCGCCGCCGCCGGTCTGCAAGGGGCTGCCTTCTGGCTCTGGCCTTTGCCGCTGTTTTTCTATGTTGCAGGGCTGACCCGTATTTCCGAGGCGGAAAGCGGTGTCAGTGACTTCAGCCGTTTTCGCAATACCTCACTTGGATTATTCGCTCTGGCTGGCTTATGCCTGCTTCTGCTGAGTTTCAGCTACGGTGTGCCGCTCACTGCCGGCCTGTCTGTGCTGCTTTGGTGTGTCTGGCTGGCGCGGTTGTTACGCGGTAGCGCGGACTTGACCCGTGCAGAGGCGGTTCAGGGGCTGGTCAAACAGCTGGTGATGGGTGTGATTGTGATGGACGCCTGTGTGCTGGGGATAGCCGGTTTTATACCGGCGGCCTGTGTGGTTTTGCTTTTGTTATTGCCGGGACGCTATGTCGGGAGGTGGATCAGTGTCAGTTGAAAATACAAGGCTTGTCAGTTGGCAGGGCGCGGCCTGGCAGCGTCTTCAGCAGACGCTGTCCGGACCGGCGCGGGACTGGCTGCAGGCATCACTGGGCGCAATCGAAAATGCAGGACCGGATATCGAAAAAACTGCCTTGAGCGTTATGCAGGCTTCCTCACAGCGACGTCGCAGATTGGGGGAGGGCGAGCTGACGCTCAGTCTTGAGGTCGCGGCCACGGCGCTGTGTGAGGCCCGGGGCGAGCGTGTAATCGGCTATTCGGTGGCAGAGCTGGCCTACGGGCTTTGGGCTGCCAAGGCAATGCAAGTGTGCGATGCGTCGCCGCGTGTGTTCTGTGAGACGCTGTTCTCCTACAGTGACGATAACGAAAAAGCGGCCTTGTTACGTTCGCTCTACTGGTTGCTGGAACCGGCCGAGGCGGTCGGTATTGCCGGACAGGTATTGCGTGTCAACACGGTGAGCCTGTTCGCTTCCCTGGCGCTGAATAATCCTTTACCGGCACGCTGTCTGGCTGAGCGTGAGTTTAACCAGCTGGCGCTGAAAAGCCTGTTCCTGGGGCTCAATATCGGTGGCATGACCGATCTGGCCGCGCGTCGTAACAGTGAGCTGGCGCGTATGGCTGACGACTATCTGCACGAGCGCCGGCTGGCCGGGCGCAGCATTCCGCCGTCGATCTGGCTGGCACTGGACCCGGCGGCGCCTTCGGCGCAGACCCGTGAGGTCTGGCTGGCGGCACTGGCCGGTGATGATGAGGAATCGCGTTTTGGCATTTACAGTGCGCTGGCTGCCGCTGCCGCCGAAGGGCGCGACAGCGACCCGCTGATCAGCGCCGCCGCAGCGCGGCGCGGTGCTGATGAGCAACATCCGGCTTTGCGTTCGGTGGTACAGGAAATGCAGCCTGCCGGTATCCACAGACTGACGTGACAGGAAACTGACGATGCAATACTTTGACCCTCATATTCACATGGTTTCGCGGACCACTGATGACTATCAGAACATGGCCGCCGCGGGTGTGATCGGCGTAATCGAACCGGCATTCTGGCAGGGCCAGCCGCGTACCGCCATCGGCAGTTTCGTTGACTATTTCGACCTGCTGGTGGGTTGGGAGCATTTCCGCGCCGAGCAGTTCGGTATCCGTCACTACTGCGTGATGGGCATGAATCCGAAAGAAGCCAACAATGTCCCCCTGGCTGAAGAAGTGATGAAAATCCTGCCGCGCTACTGCATGAAAGAAAACGTGCTGGGCATAGGCGAGATCGGCTATGACGATATTACCGAAAACGAAGAGCGCTTCTTTGCCGAGCAGTTGCAGTTGGCCAAAGACCTGAATCTGCCGGTACTGGTACATACGCCGCACCGTGACAAGGTCAACGGTACCCGCCGCACGCTGGATCTGGTCCGTGAGGTGGGCGTCAACGAAGAACTGGTGATGATCGATCACCTCAATGAGCAAACCCTGCCGCTGGTGCTCGATTCCGGTTGCTGGCGCGCTCACTCGGTTTATCCCAATACCAAAATGAGTGAAGAGCGCATGGTCGCGCTGTTGCAGCAGTACGGCACCGAGAAGATGGTGGTTAACAGCGCAGCAGACTGGGGTGTCAGTGATCCGCTTAAAGTACCGAAAACCGGCGCATGCATGAAGGCCGCCGGCTTCGATGAGGAAACCATTTATAAAGTCCTGTTTGAGAATCCGATCCGGTTCTATGAACCCTCGGGCAAGATCTCACTGGAAGAAGTGACGCGGCCGCTGATTGATCAGACGCGTACATGGGAAGACAACTCCGCCTTGCGCGGGCAAACCCCGATTGTAGAAGCAGGCTAGGGCAGGCATATGGGCTGGAAAGCGACAGAACTGAGTTACTGCACCAATGTGCATCCGGGCGAGAGCCTCAGTGAAATTAACGGCAATATTGAGCAATTTGCAGGTCCGGTACGGCACTGCGCGGCGCTCAATAGCATGAACGCCGGGCTGTGGATCAGCCACCAGGCCAGCCGGGAATTAATGCAAGCCGATGCCTCAGGCAGCTTGCATAAAACCTTGCAGGCGCAGCAACTTCAGGTGAACTCGCTGAACGGGTTTCCCTACGGGAATTTCCACAACAAGCAGGTCAAAGAAGCCGTCTATTCACCGGACTGGGCCGACCGCAAACGTCTGGACTACACCTTGTCGCTGGCGACGATACTGGCCGGCTGTCTGGACGAGGGCGTCGCTGAAGGCACGATCTCGACCTTGCCGCTGGGATTCAGGAAAAACTGGAGCGCACTGCGCCATCAGGATGCGCTGCTTAATCTGCTTGACCTGGTAGAGGGGCTGGGCCGTCTGGAAGAAAAAACCGGCCGCCATATCCGGGTCTGTCTGGAAATGGAGCCCGGCTGTGTGCTTGAGCACACGCGTCAGGTCGTGGCGCTGTTCAGTCGTGATCTACCGAAACTGGCCGAAGAAGAAGGTCTGGATACGGCGCTGATCAATCGCTATCTCGGCGTCTGTTTTGATGTCTGTCATCAGGCGGTGATGTTTGAACGGGTCGGGGCCTCACTTGCAGATCTGAAACGGGCCGGCATTGCGATCGGTAAGATCCAGCTCTCCAGTGCTTTGTCGCTGGCCATTCACCAGCCTTCGGATATCGAGCAGTTGCTGCCGTTCAATGAACCGCGCTATTTGCATCAGACCAGTATCCGCGGCATGGACGGGCAGGTGCGTTACTTTAACGATCTGTCCGAGGCACTGGAGCGGATGCCACCACAAAGTGGTCAGGAATGGCGCGTGCACTATCACGTACCTCTGCAATTGTCGGTGATCAATGAACGCGGACTGCAGACTACCCGTGCAGTCAACGAACAGGTCTTGTCTTTTCTGGCCGAAAACCCGCAGATCCGTCCGCATCTGGAAATCGAAACCTACACCTGGGAAGTGCTGCCCGAAAGCGTGCGTCCGGTCGATAAGCAATCGCTGGTCGAAGGCATCGAGGCCGAGGTGCGTTATGTGCGTCAGCGCATGCAGCATTACGGACTGCTGGAGGCCTGATGAGCGAAGCGGCTGTGGCAAAGCCTCTGGTTTTGATCAATGTGGTGGGGCTGACATCGGCGCTGATCGGTGAACACACGCCCTTTATCCGTGCTTTTACCGAGCAGCATGGTATCTCGCCCCTGCAGGAAAGTTTACCCGCCGTGACGACCACGGCGCAGGCTTGTATGTTGACCGGCGAAGCGCCGGCCCGGCACGGTATCGTCGGAAATGGTTGGTACTGGCGTCAGCAGGCCGAGATCAAGTTCTGGCAACAGTCCAATCATATCGTCGAAGCCCCGAAAATCTGGCAGACCATCCGCCGCGAGCGGCCGGACTTTCGCTGCTCGAATATGTTCTGGTGGTACAATATGTACTCCGACGTGGACAATGCCGTGACCCCGCGACCGCATTATCCGGCCGACGGGCGCAAAGTGGTGGACTTGTATTCCGAGCCACCGCAATTGCATCAAAAACTACAAGCCGAGCACGGTACCTTTCCTTTCTTCAATTTCTGGGGCCCGACCGCCGATATCCGTTCCAGTGACTGGATCGGGCGGGCTGCCGCCACTGAATTCCGTGATAACCGACCGGATCTGCAGTTGGTTTACCTGCCGCATCTGGACTACAACCTGCAACGTCTCGGCCCCGACGCGCCGGCGATTGCGGAGGATTTGCGCCAAATCGACGAGGTGGTCGAACGGCTGGTTCGTTCGGTGACGGGCGATGGTGCGGAAGTGGCACTGGTTTCCGAATACGGCATTTTCAGCGTCGACAAACCGGTGCATATCAACCGCACCTTACGCGAAGCGGGGCTTTTACGTGTGCGTGATTCGCTCGGTACCGAGTTGCTCGATGCCGGCGCCTCCAAAGCCTTTGCTGTTGCCGACCATCAGGTGGCCCATGTCTATGTGCGTGACAGCGATGATATTGCAAGCGTGGCAGAGCTGCTGCGCAAAACACCGGGTATAGACAAAGTCCTGGACCGGGAGGCGATGCGGGCCGAAGGGCTTGATCACAGCCGCGCCGGCGATTTGTTCGCTATTGCCGAAGCCGATGCCTGGTTTACCTATTACTACTGGCTCGATGATGCGCGTGCGCCTGATTTCGCGCCGACCGTCGACATACACCGCAAGCCCGGCTACGACCCGGCAGAACTGTTTATCGATCCCCGCTTACGATTCCCCAAGCTGCGCGTGATCCGACGCCTGCTGCAGAAAAAACTCGGCTTTCGCATGCTGATGGACGTGGTGCCGCTGAACGGCGAACAGGTGCGCGGCAGTCACGGTCGTCCGGCGACGCGCCCTGAAGAGCGGCCGGTTTTCAGCAGTACGGCACCGGCGTCTTTGCAACGGCCGGACTCGGTATGCGATGTGCACCGTTTTTTGCTTAGCTATTTTGGTCTATCTCAGTAACAGCGGAATAAAACCATGCTCTTCAGAAGCTTTGCATTCCTGATGACGCTGCTTATGTTGTATGCGGTGCTTGTGCAGTTCAATGATCCCGACAGTTATTTCTGGATTGGTCTCTACGGTGCGTCCGTGCTGGCCAGTGCTTTCTGTGTTGCCGGTGTGGCAATACAACCCCTGCTCTGGCTTTTGCTGGGCGTGTATCTGGCGGCAGTGGTGTGGCTTTCGCCGGCGTTTCCCAATACCTCGCTGGAAGCCTTTGCGGCCGTTGGCATGAAGGGCGCGACCGAAGAGATGGTTCGCGAACTCTGGGGAATGGTGATCTGTGCCCTGTGGACCACGGCCATGATTTACCGGGGGCGTCGTCGCCGACCCCGTGCGCGCGACGAAGACGAAGCCAATCTTGTTCTGGAGGAATCATGGCGGTAACAGTATTACGGCAGCAATTTGAGGTCAGTTACGAATATCCGGTTGTATTTGCGCGCGATGTGTTCGCGGCTGACAGTCCGGTATTGCGTGAGGTGCTGGAAGCGGCCGGAGAAGGGCCGCACCGTGTCATGACCGTCATCGACAGCGGCTTGCTGGAGGCGGCCCCCGGATTGCCCGCACGTATCCGCCAGTGGGCGCAGGCCAACGCGGATCGCGTAAGCCTGACTGGTGAACCCCTGATCTTTCAGGGCGGTGAGGTGTGCAAGACAGCGCCGCTGGAAGTGCAGCAGTTTTACGACCGTATAGCCGATGAAGCTATCTGCCGTCATTCCTTTGTGCTGGTACTCGGTGGAGGCGCGGTGCAGGACGCGGCCGGCTTTGCTGCGGCGACCGCGCACCGCGGCGTGAAACTGATCCGTATGCCAAGTACGGTACTGAGTCAGAATGATGCCGGGGTTGGCGTAAAGAATGCGATTAACCACGGTAAGCGGAAGAACTTTGTCGGCACCTTCGCGCCGCCGTTTGCTGTGGTCAATGACCTGAATCTGTTGGCAACGCTGAGTCCGCGTGATCTGCGCGCCGGTATGGCCGAAGCGGTCAAGGTCGCGATGATTAAGGATGCACACTTCTTTGATTTTCTGCATGGCGAGCGTAAAGCACTGGCCGCGTTCGAAGAAGACGCCATGCGCTATATGATCGAGCGTTGCGCCGCATTGCATCTGGCGCATATCGGCAGTGGCGGTGATCCCTTTGAACAGGGCTCGGCGCGGCCGCTGGATTTCGGGCACTGGCTGGCGCACAAGCTCGAAGAAGTCACTTTCGGCAGTGTCCGCCACGGTGAAGCTGTGGCCATCGGTATTATGCTCGACAGCCTCTATAGCTGGCGGATGAATCTGATCTCCGGTGACGAAATGCACGCGGTGACGGAATTATTCCGTGATCTGGGTTTCGGCCTTTTTCACTACGAACTGAACAAGATTGATATCAGCCGGGCGCTGGATGAATTCCGCGAACATCTGGGCGGTCAGCTGTGTATTACATTGCCGGACGGCATTGGTCGCGGGCGGGAGCACAACCGGATCGATGCAGGGCTGATGGCCGAATGCCTGAAGGACTTGCAGCGCCTGGCCGCCGACCGGGAAATCAATCTCACCAATCTGGACCAGCTTGAGTTGCCTTTAGCTGTGTGAAAAAAAAGCCCCGCCGGAGCGGGGCTTTTTCTTATGCCTGGTCTTTGCTGGCCGGGCAGCTACTGATGCCGAAAATGCTGTAAAGCGGACAGGTGCCCATCAGCCCGGTGGCCAGCGGGATGATACCGATCAGGCCCCAGAGTGTTTTCGGGCCGATAAAAATCAGGCTTAAAAGCACCAGACCGACCACGATGCGGATGATTTTGTCTGCACCACCAACGTTATTCTTGAACATGGCTCTCTCCTTTGCGTTAGTTTCTTCAGGCTCAGAATAGGCCTGCCGCCGGTGGCTGTCTGTGACCGGAGTTACACAGGCCCTGTCAGTGCGTGTGCCCCAGTCCCTGCGTATCCAGGAGTTCAATTTCGCCGCGATGCAGGCGGATCCAGCCGAGGTTTTCGTATTCCTTGAGCCGCCGGCTGACCACCTCGCGGGTGCTGCCCAGCTCATCGGCAAGTGCCTGATGGGTCATGCTGATATGTCCGGTATTGCCGGCCCGTTCGAGCAGGCAGTGGCGCAGACGCCGGTCCAGATTGCCGAATGCCAGTTCACGTACCAGACGGATAAAATCGCTCATACGTGCGCTGTAATGGCGGAAGACGTAGTGGCGGAAGTCTTTGTCGGTATCGAGCAGGGTGTTGAAGGTGTCGGCGGGCAGGGCCAGCGCCCGGGTTTCGCATTCGGTGATGGCGCTGACGGCATAGTCTTCGCCGGACAGCAGGCAGGCCGTGGTCAGCAGGCATGACTCGCCGTCCTGCACGCGGTAGAGGACAATTTCCCGGCCGTCGTCAGCGTGTTGCACCACCTTGACGGAACCGTGGGTGACCAGCAGAAATGCTTTGCAGGGCTGGCCCGCCTCAAAGGCGTGAATGCCTTGCGGCAATGCGACAGAGCGCGAGTTGGCCTGCAATGACGCCAGTAGCGATTCAGGCAAGGCCGACGAAACTGTAGGGGACAAAGTCATTACCCGACCTGTTTGATTAAGAACCAAGGCAGGTCAGTCTAACCTGTGTCGTTCGCGGGTCAATGCCTGCAACGATCCGGATCCGGCAGTTTCAGTGCCCCCGGATCCGGCTGTCCAGGACGCTTACTCGCTGTGTGTTTCGTGTGAACGCTTGTAAAACATAAACCACAGGTAAGCCATCATCACCAGGGCGAAAGCAATAGTGCCCATTGACAGTAAACCGATCCAGTTGCCAAACAGAAGGTCCATCCAGAGTTCCATGAGATTAAGCCTCAGCAGGTCGTAAAGTATGGGCTTAGTCTAGGTGCGTCGAAGACGGAAGTCGTTGATTTTCCTCAATTGATCAAGGTCAAGCGCGGTGCTTCCGGCGGCTGTTTGCCGCCGGAAGAAAGAGGCCCTTCAGAGGCCGAGCGCCTTGGCGTGAAATGCCAGATGCTCACCGATAAAGGTGGAGATGAAGTGGTAGCTGTGGTCATAGCCGGGTTGCATACGGGCGTTGATGCTGACCCCGGTTTTGGCACAGGCGTCCTTGAGATCCTGCGGATAGAGCTGATCGGCGAGGAACTCATCGGCGTCGCCCTGATCGATCAGAATCTCACCGGGATTGGCGCCGGCCAATACCAGTTCGGTCGCATCCCAGGCTTTCCAGGCCTCGCGGTCATCGCCGAGGTAAGCGCCGAAACAGCCCTCACCCCAGCCGCAACGCAGCGGGTGACAGATCGGCGCGAAGGCGGAGACAGACTTGTACATCCCCGGATTTTTCAAAGCGCAGATCAACGCGCCGTGACCGCCCATGGAGTGACCGGTGATGGAGCGCAGACCTTTTTGCAAGGGTAGCTCCGCTTCCACCAGCTCGGGCAGTTCCCGGGTGACATAGCTGTACATCTGATAGTGCTTCGCCCAGCGTTCAGTGGTGGCGTCAACGTAAAACCCCGCGCCTTTGCCCAGATCGTAGCGCTCAGGCTCATCGGGCACATCCTCGCCGCGCGGGCTGGTGTCGGGCATGACAAGGGCGACCCCGAGCTCGGCAGCGTAGCGTTGCGCGCCGGCTTTGGTGCGTACATTGTCATCGGTGCAGGTGAGTCCGGATAAATAATACACGGTTGGCACCGGACCTTTTTCGGCCTGCGGTGGCAGGTAAACCGAAAACGTCATTTCGCACTGGCAGCTTTGCGAGTCGTGCGTGTAGCGGTTCAGGAAACCGCCGAACTCCTTGATGGATTCAATTTGTTTCATGCTGTCTCGTCGCGGATCAGAAAATAATAACGGAACGGATGCTTTCGCCGCTGTGCATGAGATCGAAGGCTTTGTTGATGTCTTCCAGTCCCATGGTGTGCGTGACCATTTTATCCAGTTCGATATTACCGGCCATGTATTCTTCAACGTAGCCCGGCAGCTGTGAGCGGCCTTTGACACCACCGAAGGCGGTGCCCTGCCAGCGACGGCCTGTGACCAGCTGGAAGGGGCGGGTGGAGATTTCCTGACCGGCGCCGGCTACGCCGATAATTGTCGAGACACCCCAGCCCATATGGCAGCATTCCAGTGCTTCGCGCATAACGTTGACGTTGCCGATACACTCAAAGGAATAGTCCACGCCGCCGTTAGTCATTTCGACAATCGCTTCGGTGGTGCTGACGGAGAGATCTTTGGGGTTGACGAAATCGGTTGCGCCGAGGGCTTTGGCCATCTCGAATTTTTCCGGATTCAGGTCCACGCAGATAATCCGCGACGCCTTGGCCATAACCGCGCCCTGTACGACAGACAGACCGATACCGCCCAGACCGAATACCGCAACCGTGGAACCGGGCTCGACCTTGGCGGTATTGAGTACCGCGCCTATGCCGGTGGTGATACCGCAACCGAGCAGGCAAACCTTGTCCAGCGGCGCGGCTTTGTTGATCTTGGCCAGGGCAATTTCCGGCACCACGGTATACTCAGCAAACGTTGAGCAACCCATATAGTGATATATCGGTTTTCCGCCCATGGAGAAACGGCGTGTTTTATCGGGCATAAAGCCGGTCCAGACCGTTTCGGCGATGGACTGGCAGAGATTGGTTTTATCGGAATGGCAGTATTCGCATTCGCCGCATTCCGGAATATACAGGGGGATAACATGATCGCCCGGTTTGAGGTCTTTCACGCCGGGGCCGCATTCGACGACTTCACAGCCGCCTTCGTGGCCCAGGATGACCGGAAATACACCTTCAGGATCATCGCCCGAGAGGGTAAAGGCATCCGTATGGCAGACGCCTGTCGCGACGACTTTCAGAAGGACTTCACCTTCTTTGGGACCTTCCACATCGACCGTCTCGATGGACAGTGGCTTTTTCGCCTCCCAGGCGACAGCTGCGCGTGCTTTCATTGCTTTGCTCCTCGGCTAAAACTCAGGTTGTTCAAGGGAATCAGGATTTTCGCGGGCCGGTGCCGGAATCACCACTGGCCCGACAATAGAATGAATGTTCATTTCTGTCAATAATCACTATACTGTCGCCCATGCCATATCTACTTAAACCCGTACCCGACCCGGAGCCGCTCGATTGCCGCATCCTGACGGCCGGACTCGAACTGTTTGTCGACCGCGGCTACCACAAGGTCTCGGTGCACGACATCCAGAAACGCGCCGGTGTCAGCATCGGCTCGATTTACAACCATTTCGGTGGCAAAGAGGGCATTGCCCGCTCGCTGTATGATCACTTGCTGCTGGAGCTTGATGAGCTGATCGATATCGTCTGGCAGGAGTCGCAGGGCATCCGCGCGCGCTGCGACAATCTGATCCGGCGGCTGTTTGAGTTCACCGAGACGCACCGGCATATGATTGCCTTCGTGTTCAATGCCAAACACACGGAGTTTCTCAGCGAGAGCGTGCCGTTGAACCGCACTGCGCCGTTTACCCGACTGGCCGCTGAGATTGCTGAGGCGATTGAGCGGGGCGAGCTCCGTGCGGTCTCGCCGGTGATTGCGCAGACGCTGATCTTCGGCAGTTGCGTGCGTCTGATCAATCTGCGCCTCGACGGCGCCATCGACCAACCGCTGCTTGCCTATTGTGATGAGCTGCTGGAGATTGTCTGGCGCGGACTGGATGAGGGGCAGGCGTCGTCTCCTGCATAAAAGAAAAGCCGGCGATGCCGGCTTTTCCTGGTGTCCCGCCTGCGGCTTAAGCGTCCGCTTTTTTCAGTGGCTCCGGTGTCAGGGCGCGGGCCGGATTCTGTTCGTTAAATTCGGCCAGGCGCTGTGCATCGGTAATCACAGCCGTGTGCGCGGTTTCCGGCTTCAGCCAGCTGTCGGCGACGCGTTGCAGATCGCTCAGTGACACATCCATAACCCGCTCACGGAATTCGCGCCGCAGGGCCGGTGTGCGCCCGTGCAGAGCGGCATACCAGGCGCCGATGGCTTCAGCGGCCGGGGCGTCCGGACGGTCGATATCGGAGATCACGCCAAGGATCGCTTCTTCCACACTGCGTGCGTCGTGGCGGTTTTCCTGCAACCAGGCCAGCGAGCGGTCGAAGTCGTCAAGCGTGCCGGCAAAGCGCGGATCGCGGTAGGAATAAAAGCGGAAGGTGCCGCTGTCGGTGGCAAAGGTGGAGCCGCCGCCGTAGGCGCCGCCCTGTTCGCGGATCGTGCGGTGCAGATAGCCGTTTCTGAGAAAATGCCCGAGCACGGTCAGGGCTGCGGCGTCCTCGTGGGTCTGCGGTACGGTCATATAGGCTTTGGCGCAGTAGTTGACCTGGGTGCTGCTGGTCCAGCCGGCCTGAATCCGTTGCGCGGGCGCCGGTGCCTGAAACAGCGTGGCGCTGCCGGCGGGGCGGTTGTCCGGCCATTGCGCGGCCAGGGCGTCGCGGTGCGCGGCAAAGTGCTCGGCTTCGCCGACCAGCAGGAACTGCCGGGGCGCGGCAAGTATGGCCTCGCGGATACGGCGGAAGTTGTCGGCCAGCTGTTGCAGGGCCTGTTCGTCTTTCAGGGCCGTGTCCAGGCTGATCAGGCGGCGTGTGCCGGCCAGGCCGTTCCAGCGGTGGCTGAGCGCGGCGTAGGCCGAGGTGCCGGCCGCGGCCGCCTGCATGGCGAGCCGGTGTCCCGCTTGCGTTATACCCGATTCACGATGGGCGCGGATCTGCGCGATCAGCTCGCGCAAACGGTTTGTTTCATCAAAGCGGGCATCGTTGAAGGTGTCGTAAATCAGCGAGAAAAACGCTTCGGCATTACGGTGCAGGGCTTTACCGGCCAGCACCAGATAGCCGTTCAGGGCCAGCAGGTCCGAGGCCGGACTGCGTACCGACAGGCGCGCGCTGATACCACCGCTGACCGCGGCCTGACGTTCCTGCCCCTGTAGGTAGTCGGTTTTGCCGGTGCCGACCTCATTCAGGCAGTCGCAAAACAGCGGCAGATCATCGATCAGACTCTGGTCCAGCGCCGGCAGCGTGACCACCACCTGCTGGTATAGCAGACCGTTGCTGCCCAGCGGGTAGTAGGACAGCGGCGCGCCATTGAGTTCGTGTGTCTGCGCTTCGGGGATTTTCAGTTCCTTGGGCGCATCGCTGACCGAAACGCTCGGCAGCAGCTCCGGGTCATCCTCGCTTTCCTGACGCAGGCGCAGCTTTTCGGTCATGGCCACAATGGCGCGGCGATCGGCTTCGCTGAGCTCGGCGGCCATGGCATCCAGACGGCGGCGCTCGGCGGCGCTTTCTTCGTCGGCCAGCTTGCTGTCCGGCAGGGCTGTCATGCGTACACGGTGCGGGTTATCGAGCAGCCAAGTGCGCGCCAGCGTGCGGATATAGTCCGGGTCGCGGATGCTTTTGTTAAGCCGTTCGAGTACCGGATCCAGATCCAGCACCTTGATCGGGTCGACCTGCTGCAGGGCCGGCGGCAGGGACTTGACCATCAGTTGCAGGCCGTAGGGGAAATGACCGCCGCCGACTTCGCGCTGGCTCAGTTCAATCTGGTGCAGAATGGCTTCGAGCTGGCTCTGCGGCACACCATTTTGGGCAACATCTTCGATCACCGACAGAATCAGCGCCTCGATTTTGTCGGCGTCTTCTGCGCGGCAGCCTTCCAATCCACAGACAAACACGCCTTCGGTCATGCCGTCCTCAAATCCGCACAGATCCGACGGGGCGCTGCCCAGATCGGTGGTTTCCAGTGCTTTGCGCAGAGGGGAGGCGCTGTTGTCGAGCAGCGCGCTGGCCAGCATCTGGGCGTCCAGAGTGGCGTCCGGATCGCTGGTTTCGCCGAGCAGCCAGGACAGCACCACCTGGGCCTGGGGTTCGTCGTTGTCCTGATCGGTGGCAAAGCGGGTGGTGACGTTTTTCGGTGCCGTGAAACGCGTCGCCGGGGCTATGGTGAAATCGCCCGGCTGGGCGCTGAAACGGCTCAGCGCCTTGTCATCAATGGTGGCCTGATGCGCACTCACATCCAGATTGCCGTAAGTCATAAACAGGGCATTGGAGGGGTGGTAATGGCGTGCATGAAAGGCCTTGAGCTGCGCGTGAGTCAGGTCCGGGATGGCGGCCGGCTCGCCGCCGCTGTTGTAGTGGTAGGTGTTGTTGATAAACAGGGCTGACTGCAGATCCTGCCAGATGCGCTGCACCGGCGAGCTCATGGCACCTTTCATCTCGTTGTAGACCACGCCTTTGAATTCCAGCGGCGAGTCGGGCTTGTCCGGTTCGCTGAACTCGACCCGGTGGCCTTCCTGGAGGAAATCCAGCTCGTCCAGATTGGGAAAGAAGGTGGCGTCCAGATAGACCCGCAGAAGATTGTCAAAGTCCTTCGGTGACTGGGTGGCGAAGGGGTAGGCGGTCCAGTCGCTGGCGGTGAAGGCATTCATAAAGGTGCTCAGCGAGCGCCGCGTCATCATGAAAAACGGGTCGCGTACCGGAAAGTCCCGGCTGCCGCAGAGGGACGTGTGTTCGAGAATGTGCGCCACGCCGGTGGAGTCCTGCGGAATGGTGCGGAAAGCCACCATAAATGCATTGTTGTCATCGTCGGCGGCGAAGTGGAAGTGCCGCGCGCCGGTGGCCGTATGGCGGTAATCCTCCAGCGTCAGATTGAGCGAGTCGATGCGGCGCGAGGAAAGCAATTGGAAAGCAGGGTGCGTCATAGGATTCCGTCTGTCACAGTCAAGACAACCGGGGCCGCCAGCGGGCCCCGGACATAAGGTTGAGAGTATGGGCGGTGGCGAAAGGTTTCAATTGCCGCGTGTGCGACGGACTCGCCGGCGTGTGCGCCAGAGCACGAACAGCGGCAGCAGTAACAGGCCGGCGGCACCGCCGCCACTGCCGGAGCCGGCTTGCGAGCCGCTCAGGGCAACCACCAGGGCGCTGTCGGCGGCGTCGCTTTCGATCAGCAGACTGCCGCGGTAGTCGTCGGCGCTGCCATCGGGTGTGAACACCACGTCGACCGTAATCTGCGCACCGGCGGTGAGCGTGGCGTTCAGGCCGTTGTGGCTCCAGACTCCGCTGCTGCTGGTGATACTGGTGATGGTCAGGGCGCTGTTGCCCTGATTACGCAGCGTCAGGCTGCGCGTGGCACTGCTGCCGCGGCTGACTGTGCCGAAGTCCAGCGCGGCCGGATCGTTGCTCAGAGAGGCCAGCGTGCGCACACCGCTGCGGTGCATGATCGGGCCGTAGACCGCGCTGGTGTTGACCAGCACCGTACTGTCGCTGCCGCTCCAGTCGCTCGCTTCGGAGACCGCGGAAACGGCCGCCTGATCGCCGTCGTAATAGCGCCAGGTGACCTGTTCGTCGTCGGCCCAGAAGGTCGGCATGCTGTAGCAGACGCTGGCGCCTTCCACGCCCGGCGAGATTTGACTGAGCTGCTGGGTTTCAAACTGATAGCTGACCGGCGCCGAGATAAAGTTGTCGTTGCTGCTGTCGTACTCGGCGTAGTCCAGCACCGCCACGTCGTTGCGGTTGTAGGCGAAATGCGGATAGCCCAGTGAGACCGTGGACGGCTGCGACGGGAAGGGGAAGTTGCTGCGTCCGTCGGCGCTCAGGTCAAGCGTGCCGATGCTCCAGTAGTTGCTGCCGCTGTTCAGGTCGTCTTCGTCGCAGGCTTTGTCAGGGATGGGCGCGCACAGGCGCGCGTCAAATAGCACCTGCGTGCCGGTGTAGTCAAAGGCCAGGCTGTCGGCATAGCGCACCACCGTGGCGCTGCCGCTGCTGCTCTCTGAATAGTCGGTCAGGGTCAGCGGGTATTCGCTGATGGCGTTGTCACTGACCGAGTAGATATAAATGCTGCTGTCATAATCACTGAGCAGAAACGCGATCTTGTCGCCGTCCGGCGAGATGGCGGCATTGCGGATGATGCCTTCACCGTTGACGGTGCTGGTTTGCTGAACGCCCAGCCGGGTCGCGTAAAGATTCAGATCTGTGCCCACATAAAGCACATAGGTGCCGTCGCTGAGGGTGGCCAGCGAGGGCTGGTAAGCGATACTGACCGGCGTGCTGTTGACCGGGCCGCTGAGCGCGCCGCTGCTGCTGCCGTTCCAGTCGCTGCCGAAGTTCTGCACGTAAATATCACCGGCGCTGCTGCTGGTGGCCGCGATGTAAACCAGCAGATCTTCGCCGTCGACCGGGCTGGTGCTGCTGCTGTTCGTGTCGCTGCCGGCGGTGGTGGCGGTGATATTGACCGTGTCCCAGGCATTGCTGACCGCATTGAGCTCGGCCGAGTCAGCGCCGTAGAGGTCTTCGGCGGACTGTTCCAGAGCTTCCCGTGCATCGAGAAAGCCGCTCGAACGCGTCAGATAGGTGGTCAGGGCGCGGTAGTAAATCTTGCCGGCGGCGGTATTGCCGATGGTGCTGGCGGTCAGATAGAAGGCGTAGTTCGGAATGCCGTTGTTGATATGCACGCCGCCGTAGTCGCCGTCTTCGGTATTGGGCAGATACTGGTAGTCGTCGAAGTTGTCCGGCTGCGTGGTCAGGCCCAGCTCCGGTGAGGAGAGGCTGCGCGTGTAACCCGGCGAGGCAAGCGTGCAGTCTTCGCCGATTGTCCAGTCTTCCTCGTCAAATAAAACCGCGAACACGTCGGCAAAGGATTCATTGAGCGCGCCGCTCTGGTTTTCGTAGAGCAGGTTGGCGGTGAACTGTATTACCCCGTGGGTCATCTCGTGCGCGGCCACGTCGTCACAGGAGGCCAGCGAGCTGAAGGTGGTGCCGTCGCCATCGCCGTAGACCATGATCTTGCCGCTGTAGAAGGCGTTGGCCACATCCTCGCCGTAGTGCACGATCGATTGCAGCGACATATTGTTGTTGTCGAGGCTTTTTCGGCCGAAGCGGTTCAGATAAAAATCATAAACCCGGCGCATATTGTCCATCGCCGAGACTGCCGCCGCATCCCAGCCGCTGTCACGGCTGCCGCTGGTGATATGCAGCACGGTCGAGCCGTCGCTGTTGTCGGCGCTGTAGACCGCCGCGTCGCCGGTATCGTAAATCCCGTTGCTGATCGGGTCGTAGTCTTCGGTGACGTCGTTGAGCGGAAAGGTCGGGTCGACCATGAAATACAGCGAATCCTGATACCAGGCGGTGAAGTCGGTGGTTTGCCCGGACAGATCGCGGCCGCTGGCGCTGACGCTGCTGCCGTGCGCAAGCAGGTTCATTCTGTGGATCAGCTCTGCGTTGCCGGCATCCACAAAATAATTGAAATGCAGGCCGAGGCCGGCGCGCAGTTCGATACGCCAGGCCAGACGCGGGCTGTCCTCGCCGGCGGCGCGGTAGTAGAGCAGCTCGCGCGCCAGTATCTCGGGGGTATAGCGCAGGTCATCGCGGGCCACCTGTTCGGCCTGTGCGGCGCTGATGGTCGCTTCTGCGTCGGGCCATTGCGCCGGTGACAGATAGCGCCCCTGAAACAGGGCCGGGCTCTGATCGGCCTGCAAATGCAGACGCACTTCGCTGCCCCAGACCGGCAGCCCGTTGACGTGCTGTTCGTAGACCAGGTGCTCCTGTCCCAGGGCGTCGCTGAAGCGGCGTGTCAGGGTGAAATCGCTGTCGTCACCGTCTTTGTGCAGGAGGGCGCGGTTCTGCAGCAGAAAGTCACGCCCGAGGGCCACGGCGACAAGCGGATCGGCGGCGCTTTTGCTTTGTACGCTGAGCGCCGTATCGCGGCTGAAACGGAGGCTGCGTACGCTGCCGTCATCGCCGAAGCGGGCGGCGAAATCCTGATCGGCGGTGCGCACGTCTTTCAGGGCGGCGCGCTGAGCGGCACTGAGACCGGCCGGGCCGGCAAACGCCGTCGCCGTGGCGTCACTGTTGCTCTGCCAGGGCACGCTGAAAGAGGATGCCGACGGTACGGCGACGTCTTTGACCTGCGTCGGGCCTGTGCGTGCGCTCAAGGCGCAGCTGCTAAGCGTGGTGTCGGCGCGCAGGCGGAAGTTATCCGGGAAGCTCACTTGCGCTGTCATCGCCGCCTGGACTGCGGAGCTGCTCAGCAGGGCGGCCAGTGCGCCGCTGAACAGAGGCTGCCGGAGTGGCGATGGGAGGCGTTTATTCATGTTGCTTATCTTCCGCTGCGGCCGTTTTACGACCAGGTTTCTTCGATAATCCTGATCAGAGCGCCGTCGCCGGCATCGATCAGTACGGTGCGCTGTTTCAGTCCGCGTTGCACGGCCACCGCCCAGGCCAGTCGTGGCGCGCTGTCACCGGTGGCAATCAGCAGCTCGCTGTGGCCGGCCTGCCAGCCCGCGCCGAGAGCCGCCAGCGCGGCCTCGGCGGCGCGGGCGGCGTCGATCGTCGCTTCGGTGGTGAAGTCATCAGCCGGTGTCACAAGGCGGCCGTCGCTGCCGAGCAATTGCCCGTTACTGTCGAAATGCAGGATGGTCTCGCCCGGCCACAGCGCCAGACCACGAAAATACTGCCGGTAGCGCAGATGCCGCTGACCCAGGCTGTCGTGCTGTTCGCTGATCAGGCGCAGGCCGGTGAAGCTGTCGCCGCCGGCAGTGCGGCTGTTGCTCTTCGGCAGGACCGCCGGCGCGGCCTTGTGTGCGGGCGTGGCGACCGGGGTGTCTGAAGGGGACGGCAGGGAGGATTGTGGCTGGCAGGCGCTGCTCGCCAGAAGGCAGCTCAGAGCCAGGGGCCTGATAAGGCCGTGCAAGGCTGCACGTGCTGCAGCGCTGCGGCGGTATGATGCCTGTTCCATCCCCGGTTCTGTCCCCGCGTGTTGTCGTTGTATTTAGCACGCTAGCACAGGCCGGGCGTGCGTGTCTGCGACAGCCGGCGGCCGTTTGGCGGACCGGCTGTCAGCTGCGCTTATAACTCGACCAGATGGTCGGGCAGTTCATTCGGGTTGCGTGCACTGGCCGGGAAGTGCTGTTGCAGTACCTGACGGCAATCGTCGACTGCGGCCATAAAGCCCTCGAAGGTTTCTCCGGCTTTGACGCGCCCGACGAACTTATCGACGGTTTTTTGCCAAGTTTGATTGTCGATGCGTTCGGCGACGCCGATGTCGGTGAGAATTTCGACGTAGTGCTCAGCGACTGACACATAAATCAACACGCCGTTACGTTCAGCGGTGTTGTGCAGGTTCAGCGCCAGGAACTGCTCGCGGGCAGCCCGTGCGGCGCGCTGATGGCGGACACTGCGCGGTATGACCTTGCTGCGTAAGGCGGTGCTCTGCAGCAACAGGGTGATAAGGAAAAACACCAGAATCTGCAGCTGGTAGGTCAGGGCCGGATCCAGGGGCCGGCCGGCGATAAAGTTCAGTCCCGGTACGGCCAGTGCCAGCAGGGCGGCCCACAAAACCGGGATAAAACGGTAGCTGTCGCTGCTGCCGGCGATCACGGTGACGATCTCGGCACTGGTGGCCGATTCGGCTTGCGCGATGGCGCGGCGCAGTTTGTCTTTTTCGTCCAGAGTCAGAAATGCCATTGTTTACCAGCCTCCTGAGGCGCCGCCGCCTCCGAATCCACCACCGCCGCCGCTAAAGCCGCCGCCACCACCGAAACCGCCGCTGCGGCCGGAGGACAGTGTGCCTGTGCTGCCGCCACCGCTGCCGCCGCCCTTGTTGGCGAACAGGCTGAGAAAGGCGAACATCGCCACGCCCGCGCCTATGCCGTACAGCACCACGCCGCTGGCCATGCTGACGACGAAGCCGAGCATCCCGGCAAACAGCAGATGCCCGGCATGACGTCCGCCGACCACGCGCTGCAGGAGTTGGGTCAGGCCGAACAGGCCGATAAAGATCAGCGGTATCAGACCGTCATCGATACCACCGTCCTGTTCCGGCTCAGCCGTGTAACTGCCGTCGATCGCGCCGAGCATGGCATCAACACCGTTTTCGATCCCGCCGGGATAGTCGTTATTGCGGAAGGCCGGCAGGATTTCCCTGCGGATAATCTGCGAGCTCAGGGCGTCGGTCAGAAAGCCTTCCAGACCGTAGCCGACTTCGATGCGCACTTTGCGTTCATTGACTGCGACCACCAGCAGCGCACCGTTGTCCTTGCCTTCCTGACCTATGCCCCAGCTGCGTCCCAGTTGCAGGGCAAAGTCGGCAATGTCATAGCCCTGCAAATCAGGCAGGGTCACGACCACGATCTGATTGCTGCTTTCGGCCTCTTCGGCGGCCAGCCGCGCTGTCAGGGCAGCCTCCGTGTCCGCCGGAATAATGCCGGCGGCATCGACCACCCGTCCGCTCAGTGCCGGCAGCTCCGGCGCCGCACTGAGCAGACCGGGCAGGGCCGTCAGCGCCAGTACCAGGCCGCCCAGCAGGCGGCGAAGATAACGGCGGGCGGACATCAGTTAAAGTTGACCTGCGGATTGGCGGTGTCGGCTTCGGAGACGCTGAAGGTCTCGGCCGGTTGCATATCGGAATACATCAGACCGTGCCACCAGCGGCCGGGAATGGTGCGCAGCTCGGTGTTGTAGCGCTGGACGGCTTTGATGTAGTCGCCGCGTGCCACCGCGATGCGGTTTTCGGTGCCCTCGAGCTGCGATTGCAGGGCGAGGAAGTTTTCGTTGGATTTGAGGTCCGGGTAGGCTTCGACCACCGCCAGCAGACGACCCAGGGCACCGCCGAGGGCGGCCTGATTTTCCTGAAATTCAGCAAAGGCATCAGGATTGCTTAGGATCTCGGGTGACATATTGGTTTGGGTCGCTTTGGCGCGCGCTTCGACCACCTGATTGAGCACGTCTTTTTCCTGGGCGGCAAAGCCTTTGACGGTTTCGATCAGGTTGGGCACCAGATCCGCGCGGCGTTTGTACTGGTTCTGTACTTCGCTCCAGGCCGCTTTTACCCCTTCGTCATAGGTCGGAATATTGTTGATGCCGCAGCCGCTGAGCAGCGCGGTGGCAAGGAAAAGGATCAGCAACGGATTTCGCAGTGTTCGCATGGTTCGGGGTCCCCGCAAGGTATGCCTTGAAAAAGTTGCCGCGATCATAGCAGATGATGGGCATGGCTTCATGGCCGTCGGCGGCGCCTGACCGTCCGGTAGTATCCGGTTTATTAAGCACTTAGTTATGGTGTAATGTCGGTATCCGGTGGCGCAGAAAACATGCGGACCTTGTCAGTTTTAGCCTTACAGGAGTTGCAATGAACGGTGTACAGGATAAGGGTTCATCCGTGTTTTACCACCCGGCCGCGGGTGGCGTGTTGTTGGTGCTCGCCTCGGTAGTCGCCATATTAATGGCTAATTCACCATTGAGTCATTATTACGATCTGCTGGTCGAGACCCCTGTTTCGGTGCAGGTGGGGGCGCTGGAGATCGCCAAGCCCTTGCTGCTGTGGGTTAACGACGGCCTGATGGCGGTGTTTTTTCTGCTCGTCGGGCTGGAGCTCAAACACGAATTTCTCGAAGGCGAGCTGTCTGACCGGCGGCAGATTATCCTGCCTGCGGTCGGGGCGATCGGCGGCATGGCGGTGCCGGCGCTGGTTTATGTGCTGTTTAACTACGACAACCCGGCCGCGATCAAGGGTTGGGCCATTCCGGCGGCCACGGATATTGCCTTTGTGCTGGGCATACTGGCCTTGCTGGGCCCGCGGGTACCGGTATCGCTGAAAATCTTCCTCACCTCGCTGGCGATCTTCGATGATATCGGCGCAATCATCATTATCGCGCTCTTCTACACCAGCAAAATCTCGCTGTTCGCGCTGACCGTGGTGGCGCTGTGTATCGTCATGCTGTTTCTGATCCGGCGTGCCGGCGTGTTGCGCATGGAACCCTATCTGATGGTCGGGGTGGTGATGTGGGTGGCGACGCTCAAGTCCGGTGTGCATGCCACGCTGGCCGGTGTGGTGCTGGCCATGTTTATCCCCGCCGAGCCGCGCCACGACGGGCGTTCCTCGCTGCATGAGCTGGAGCGTTCGCTGCGCGATATGGTGGAGCTGGTGATCCTGCCGATCTTTGCCTTCTGCAATGCCGGGGTCAGTGTGATCGGGATGGGGATGGCGCAGCTGGTGCATCCGGTGACCATGGGGATTACGGCCGGTTTGTTTATCGGTAAACAAGTGGGCGTGTTTGCGTTTTGCTGGTTGGCGATCCGCTATGGCTGGGCTTCCTTGCCGCGCGGTATCAATTGGATCAATCTCTACGGCGGCGCCTTGCTGTGCGGGATCGGTTTTACCATGAGTCTGTTTATCGGCTCACTGGCTTTTGAGCAGTCCACGGTCAACCAGGTTTTTGATGAGCGGCTCGGTATTATTCTCGGCTCGCTGTTGTCCGGCGTGCTGGGCTATGTGGTGCTGCGCCTGACCCTCAAAGCGCCGGCATCACCTGCTGGTGCTGAGCAAAGCGCCGGCTGAACGGATATTCTCATACCGGCCCCGGCGTTCTGCCGGGGCCGTACAAGCGTGCCTGAAACACGCTGACCTCAGGATGCGGCCTGTTCCGCATACAGTCTGGCTTCGGCATCGATCAGCAAACCGGCGAGGAATTGATAGGCCTCGGTCCAGGCGGCTTTGATGTCGTCGGTAAATGCTTCGCCAAGCACGTCATCAAGCGCCTCCATCAGACAGTCCGCAACGACCGGATAGTGTTCGGCGACAACGCCGCTGCGTACGTGGGTCGCCACGATACGGTTGACGGCGCCGCTGAGATTCTCAAGCTTATCGATATTCTGCGCATAGGCTGTAATCGCGCCGGCGAGTTTGAACGACTGTTCGGCGGGCGCTGCTGCAAACAAGGGTTTGAGATCAGGATGGCGGCTGAAGAGTATCCCGTACATGCGTTCGCTCACGGCCTGGCCGTGTTCGCCTATCACCGGCGCAGTACGTTTGACGATCGTGATCGTGTTTTCAGAGAGTGACATCGGCTTGACCTTCGGGTTGGGCGCGCCATCGGCGCAGGGGAATCGCTTCTAAGCGGTCACAAGCTGTGCCAAATTAAAAAGACCAAGAAACTCAGTCAGATACGGTATTTTGCGCAAAATAAGGCATATAAAATACATCTAAAAAGCGCCATCGCAGTGCGCAGCCGCCTGAAAGCGGTGCGTGGGCGCGGTTTGTTGCAGGCAAAAAAAAAGCGCCCGAAGGCGCTTTTTTCCGCTGGCTGAGGCGGGCTCAGTCAGACTGACCGGCAGCGTCGTCCTGCTGTGGCCGCTTGCGTACGGTCAGGCGGTAGACCAGCACGTAGAACAAGGGCACAAAGAAGATCGCCAGAAACGTCGCTGACAACATGCCGCCCATCACGCCGGTACCGATGGCGTGACGGCTGGCTGCCCCGGCGCCGCTGCTGATAACCAGCGGTGTAATACCGAGGATAAACGCCATCGAGGTCATGATGATCGGGCGCAGACGCATGCGGGCCGCTTCGAGCGTGGCGGTGAAGATGTCCTTGCCCTGATCGACCAGTGATTTGGCGAACTCCACGACCAGAATCGCGTTTTTCGCCGAGAGCCCGATGGTCGTCAGCAGCCCCACCTGGAAGTAGATGTCGTTACTCAGTCCGCGGAAGGAGGTGAAGAGCAAGGCACCGAGCACGCCCAGCGGCACGACCAGCATGACCGCAAAAGGCACGGACCAGCTCTCATAGAGCGCGGCCAGACACAGGAAGACCGTCAGGATCGAGATCGCGTAGAGCAAGGGGGCTTGCGAGCCGCTGGCTTTTTCCTGATAGGACATGCCTGACCAGGACAGACCGAAACCTGCGGGCAGGCGTGAAGCCAGCTCTTCGATCGCGCCCATGGCCACACCGGTACTGACGCCGGCAGCGCCCTGACCCTGAATGTTCACCGAGGGCACACCGTTAAAGCGTTCCAGACGCGGTGAGCCGTATTCCCAGTAGGTGGTGGTAAAGGCGCTGAAGGGGACCATCTCGCCTTTGTTGTTACGCACATACCACTGCTCAATGTCTTCGGGCACCATGCGGTAGGGCGCATCCGCCTGCACATAGACCCGTTTGACGCGGCCGTTGTCCACATAGTCGTTCACATAGCTCGAACCCCAGGCCGCCGACAAGGTGGTGTTGACGTCGGAGATCGAGATGCCGAGCACGCGTATGCGTTCTTCGTCTATTTCAACCCGGAATATCGGCACGTCTTCCATACCGTTCGGGCGTACACCGGTCAGGCGCTCGTCCTGGGCAGCCATGCCGAGCAGCTGGTTACGGGCGGCCATCAGGGCATCGTGACCCTGATTGTTGATGTCCTGAAGCATGACATCAAAACCGGCTGAGGTGCCCAGACCACGGATCGGCGGAAGGTTGATGGGAATGACGAACGCGTCGCGGATCTGGCTCAGCCCGCCGAAAGCGCGGCGGACCAGACTGTCGGCGTCTTCACCGGGGCCGGTACGTTCATCCCAGTCTTTCAGGCGGATAAAGCTCATGCCGGTGTTCTGACCGGAGCCGGCGAAACTGAAGCCTGCCACGGTAAAGACCGTGTCCACTTCCGGTTGTTGCTTGAACCAGTCGCTGACGTCTTTGAGTACCTCGCCGGTGCGTTCCTGCGTCGCGCCGGGCGGCAGTTGCACCAGCGTCAGCAGCATGCCCTGATCTTCGTTGGGAATAAACGAAGTGGGAATGCGTGTAAACATAAACACCATACCGGCGACCAGCACCAGATAGATCAGCACCATGCGCACCGGGCGCGAGATTGTGCCGGCAACCACATTGGTGTAGCCGTTGGTGGCGCTTTGGAAGCGGCGGTTAAACCAGCCGAAAAAGCCGCCTTGTTTTTCCTCGTGCTTGGGCGGCTTGAGAATGCTGGCACAAAGCGCCGGCGAGAGTGTCATGGCCACCAGTACCGACAGAATCATGGCCGAGACGATGGTGATGGAGAACTGCCGGTAAATCGCACCGGTGGAACCGCCGAAAAAGGCCATGGGCACGAATACGGCCGACAGCACCAGAGCGATACCGACCAGCGCGCCGGTGATCTGTCCCATCGATTTGCGGGTCGCCTCGCGCGGTGACAGGCCGTCTTCTTCCATGACCCGTTCCACGTTCTCGACCACCACGATGGCGTCATCGACCAGCAGGCCGATGGCCAGCACCAGACCGAACATGGTCAGGGTGTTGATGCTGAAGCCGAAGGCCGCCAGCACGCCGAAGGTGCCCAGCAGCACCACCGGTACCGCCAGGGTCGGAATCAGTGTCGCACGCAGATTGCCGAGGAAGAGGTAGATGACCAGAAAGACCAGCACGATCGCTTCGATCAGTGTGTGCACCACTTCTTCAATGGAGATGCGTACAAACGGCGCGGTGTCGTAAGGGATAACGACTTCCAGGCCTTCGGGGAAGAAGGCTTCCAGTTCGGCTACCTTGGCTTTGACCGCGTCCGAGGTGGCCAGTGCGTTTGCGCCCGTGGCCAGCTGGATTGCCATACCGGTGGCCGGCTGGCCGTTAAAGCGGCTGTCGGCGCCGTAGGATTGCGCGCCGCGCTCGACCCGCGCCACATCGCCCAGGCGGACCTGTGAGCCGTCGCTGTTGACGGTGAGCAGAATGTTTTCAAATTCCTTCACCGACTCGAAACGGGTCTGCGCAATGATGGTGGCATTGAG
This sequence comes from Granulosicoccaceae sp. 1_MG-2023, assembly GCA_030546905.1. Taxonomy (GTDB): domain Bacteria; phylum Pseudomonadota; class Gammaproteobacteria; order Granulosicoccales; family Granulosicoccaceae; genus UBA7957. Next base: position 173,188 of record JAUOPI010000004.1, read on the forward strand.
CTGCTGGCCTTCAACGGCCGGCAAGCCACCGAGCTGCCCGGCCGAGACCTGGGTGTTTTGCGAGGAAATCGCGCTGATGACATCCACCGGCGTGAGCTTGAAGGCATTGAGCTTTTCCGGGTTCAGCCAGATACGCATGGCGTACTGTGAGCCGAATACCCGGATGCTGCCGACGCCTTCCACCCGCGACAGCGGGTCGCGCAGGGTGCTGATGGCGTAATCGGCCAGATCGTTGCGGCTCATGCTGCCGTCGGAGGAAATCAGGCCGACGACCATCAGAAAGCCACTGGAGGACTTGGTGACGGTAACGCCTTGCTGGACCACGCTTTCAGGTAGCAGTGACTCGACGGTGCTGAGTTTGTTCTGCACCTGCACCTGGGCTATATCGGCGTCGGTTCCGGCGGCAAAGGTGACGGTGATGGAAACACTGCCGGTATTGTCGCTTTCCGAGCTCATATAGAGCATGCCGTCGAGGCCGGTCATGGCCTGCTCGATGATCTGCGTGACGCTGTCTTCGAGGGTCTGGGCCGCAGCTCCGGGATAGCTGGCCGATATGCGGATCGACGGCGGTGCGATATCCGGATACTGCTGCACCGGCAATGACTCGATCGAGAGTATCCCCGCCATCATGATAATGATGGCGATGACCCAGGCGAAAACCGGGCGATCAATAAAAAAACGGGCCATGACTTACTCCGGGTTACCTGCGTTGTCGGCGTTTGCGTCGATCGGCTCGACGGTGGCGCCGGGTTTGACTTTCTGCAGGCCGGCGACAATCACGCGGTCGCCGTTGCTCAGGCCGTCGGTAACCAGCCATTGGTCGCCGATGGTGCGGGAGACGGTAATCGGGCGCGGTTGCACGGTGTTGTTCTCATCCACAGTCATCACCAGTGTGCTGCCGTCAGGCTGGCGGCTGACCGCCTGTTGCGGGGCCAGAATGGCATTGTCGATAACCTCGGCGATGATATTGGCACGTACAAACATGCCCGGCAGCAGGGTGCCGTCGGTGTTGTCGAAGCGGGCTCGTGCGGTGACCATGCCGGTGCTTTCGTCGACGCTGGTTTCGCTGAATTGCAGGGTGCCGGTTTCGGTAAAGGTCGAGCCGTCTTCCAGTTCCAGAGTGACCGGAATCCGGCCTTCCCGGCCGCGGGTGAGGATGGTCGCTGAAGCCGAACGTTTGATATCAACATAAATCGGCGAGAGCTGGCGGATGGTCGCCAGCGCCGTGGCCTGACCGGCCGAGACCAGTGCGCCTTCGGTGACCGACGAACGGCTGATAAAACCGCTGATCGGGGCGGTAATACGCGTGTAGTCGACATTGATCTGGGCTGCCTGTACCGCTGCACGGGCCGCTTCGATCTGTGCTTCGGCCTGACGCCAGGCCGCTTCGGCATCGTCGGCGTCCTGTTTGCTGATGGCGTTTTTCTTGATCAGATCGCGGTAGCGTTCGGCGCGGTTCAGGGCGTTGCGGGCCGTGGCCTGAGCGACCGCCAGGTTGGCTTTGGCGCTGGCCAGGGCGGCGTCGTAAGTGGCCGGATCAACCTGATAGAGCAGGTCGCCTTCGTTCACCTTGGAGCCTTCTTCGAAAAGGCGCTCCTCGATAATGCCGGTGATCTGCGGGCGCACTTCGGCGGAGCGGAATGCGGTGACCCGTCCCGAACTTTGCTCGGTCAGCTCAAAGGGCTGCGCCTGAATGGTCACGACATCAACCTTGGTCGGCGGCGCCTGCATGGCACCGGCCGGAGCCGCGCTTTGTGATTCAGCCTGACAGGCGGTAAGGAAAAAGGCAGCGGCAAGCAGGCTGCCGGCCGCGGGAAGCAAGCGTCGGCCGCTTGCGCGCGTAAAACGTTGGCGCATGTTAAATAGTCTCTTTTTGTTCGGAATTGCCGGCAAAACTGAAAGATGCTGGATTGTTGGAAAAACCCTGAAGAAAACAAGGTTATGCGCTATGCCGACCAGCGCATAAAAATGCCTTCTGTATGGCACTTCGTCCAGCGTTAAATGATGTCTTGCAATTATGTCATCTATTTCTGTCGCTACAAGCCCAGTGCCTGCCCGGCGCACCAGCCGCTGGCCCAGGCCCATTGGAAATTAAAACCGCCGAGATGACCGGTGACATCCACGGCTTCGCCAATAAAGTACAAGCCCGGTTGCTTGCGCGCAGCCAGGGTTTTGGACGACAGCTCATTGCAATCGACGCCGCCGGCCGAGACCTCGGCGGTGCGCATGCCTTCGGTACCCGAGGGTGTCAGCGTCCAGCCGTTGAGCAAGCCGGCCAGATTGGTTAGCTGCCGCGGGCTTAATTGCTTGAGCGGTCCCTGCAAGGAAATAACCTCACACAGGCGCTGCGCCAGACGTGAGGGCAGATACTCGCTCAGCCAATTGTGCAAATGCCGTTCCGGATGTTGCTCGCGGGCCTGATTGAGCAGTTCGGCGGCATTGTGGGCCGGCAGCAGGTCGATGCTGAGCGGATCGCCTTTGCGCCAGAAGGACGAGATCTGCAGAATCGCCGGGCCGCTCAGGCCGCGGTGGGTGACCAGCATGTTCTCGTGGAAGCTGACACCGTTGCAGCTGGCGGTCACCGGCAGGGCGATGCCGGACAGACCGGCGAACCAGCGTGCTTTGTCCTGGTCGGAAAACACCAGCGGCACCAGCGCGGGGCGGAAGGGGATGGTGTGCAGGCCGAAGCGTTTGGCCACGCTCTGGCTGAAGTCGGTGGCGCCCATCTTCGGAATGGACGGCCCGCCGGTGGCGACCACCAGATTGGCGGCGCGGTAGTGGGCGTCGGCGGTTTTGACTGTGTAGCGCCCGTCCTGCCAGTCAATTTCGCGGACCTGTTCCCCGCAGCGGATACGCACGCCGGCGCGGGCGCATTCATCGAGCAGCATGGCGACGATGGCCGGGGCTTTCTGGTCGCAGAACAACTGCCCGAGCGTCTTCTCCGTATAGCTGAGGCCGTGTGCACTCATCAGCCCGATAAAATGCCAGGGCGTGTAACGGGCCAGCGCGGACTTGCAAAAATGCGGGTTGTCCGAGAGGTAGTTGTCCGGCGTGGTGTGCAGATTGGTGAAATTACAACGTCCGCCCCCGGAGATCAGAATCTTGCGCCCGGGTTTGTCGGCTTTTTCCAGCACGGTGACCCTGAGCCCGCGTTTGCCGGCTTCAATGGCACACATCAGACCGGCCGCACCGGCACCGATAATCACGACATCAGTGGTGTTCACAGCAGGTGTTTCTCCTGCCAGGCCAGATACAGGGCGTGCACCGCTTCGGTATAGTCTTCACGGCTGCTGAAGGCGCCCGGATCAATCGGCTCATAGACGTGGTAGTGCGCGGTTTTATTCGGCGCAAACAACAGCTCGGCGATTTTGCGCGGCAGGGTCTGTCCCTGCCATTCGAAGGCCTCCTGGGCCTCGTAGTGAATAAACACCGGTACGATCGGCGTTCGGGTTTCCAGTGAGAGCTGGAAAATCCCGTACAGAAATGGCTGGATTCGCCGGCCCTTGCAGCCGCCTTCGGGATAGATGGCGATATTGCGTTTGGCCAGCAGAGCCGTGCGGATGGTCTCTTTGGCCTCGGCGCGGGCCTGTTTGTCTTCGCGCTTGACGTAGAGCGTGCCGGCGGCGGCGCTGATGCGCCCGGCAAAATACCAGTCGCGCACCTCGATCTTGGCCACCGAGTAGGCCGGAAACAGCGCCGGGATGCCGATATCCTCAAATGCCGAGGGGTGATTGGCGATCACAATATAATGCGCCGGCAGGCTGCCCGCGTAGTGTTGGTGCAGCCGCAGGTCCACGCCGAGCGCACGCACAAAGGTCCGCGACCAGGTCTGAAACAGACGGTCGTAGATCCTGCCGAAGCGGCTGCGCGGAATAAACGACAGTGCATACATCAGCAGTGTGAAAAGAATCAGGTCGAGCCAGGCAATACAACGCCAGAGCGCGCGGGCCAGCATGATCATGTGCGGTTTCCGTAGGTCTTGAATTTCTCCAGTACGCGATCCATTTCGGCATCGTCGATCAGCTGCGGCTCGCCGAGCAGGCAGGCATCGCGGTATACCGCCGCAAGGTGTTCGATTTCAACGGCCAGGGCCAGAGCCTTGTCCAGCGAGCTGCCGGTGGCGACCATGCCGTGATTGGCCATCAAACAGGCGCGCCGGTCTTGCAGTGCCTGCAGGATGTTTTCCGACAGCGCTTCTGTGCCGAAGGTCGCGTAGTCAGCGCAGGGGATGGTCTTACCGCCGGCCATGGCGACCATATAATGAAAGGGAGGAATTTCCCGTCCCAGTACGGCAAGCGCGGTGCAGGCCGGTGAGTGAGCGTGTACGACGGCCTGTACTTGCGCTTTGGCCTGATAGATATCGCGGTGGAAATGCCATTCGCTCGAGGGGCGCAGATCGCCGCTGTAGTGGCCGTCGAAGTCCACAAACACGATCTGCGCGGCGCTGCAGTCGTCATAGGCCAGCCCCGAGGGTGTGATCAGGAAGCCGTTTTCAGTGCGTACGCTCACATTGCCTGAAGCGCCCTGATTCAAGCCCAGTGTGTTCATGGCGCGGGCGGTGTCGAGAACGGCCTTGCGCGCCTGCAATGAGTTTTCCATGTGCTCTCCGCCATCGCGCTGCGGATTGGGCCGCCGGCGCTGATCGGCTATAGTGCGGGCCGGGCCCGCCATTGTGTTGGGTGAAGGCAACGTTATAGCAGACCGACGACAAATGACAGATTCCCAGATCACGCATTCGCCTGTTGCTTACTTTCAATTGCTGCCGGATGGCCGCGGCCAACGGCTGTTCCGCGGCGGCGACAGCGAGCCGGTCAGGCTGGCCCTGCCGCCGGATACGGACGCCGGCAGCGGCGATATCCTGATCCGCGAGGGCGATAGCCTGCATTGCATTGCGCGGGACGGTTCGGTGCAGGCGCGATTATACCGTCTGCTTGATGAGGCGGGGCTGGACCCGGCCTGGTCTGCGGCGGCACTGCGTGAAACTGCGCAATGGCAGGCCGCGCCGGGCATTGATGATCCGGCCCTGCAGGACCTGACCGGGCTGGCTTTTGTCACCATCGACAACCCGGCTTCACGGGATCTCGATCAGGCCATGTATCTGTGCCGCGAGGATGACGGTTACCGGGTGGTGTACGCCCTGGCCGATGCATCCTATTACGCGCCGGTCGGCAGTGCGCTGTTCCGCGAATCGGTGCAACGCGGCGCCAGTTACTATTTGCCCGGTTTTTCCGTGCCCATGTTGCCGCCGGCGCTTTCAGAAGATCTGGTCTCCCTGAATGCCGGAGTGGCGCGCCGCGCGGTGGTGATCGATATCCGCCTCGACGGCGATGCGCGGGTGCGCTCGACTGCGCTTATCCGGGCGCGGATCCGTTCGCGGGCCAAACTCTCATACCCCGGCGTGCAGGCGCTGCATGATGATCCGGCGTCTTCGCCGCTGCGCGGGCAGGACTACACCGACACGCTGATGTTGTTGCGTGAGGTCGGCGAGAAACGCATCGCGCGGGCCCGTGAGCGCAATGTGGTGCAGTTTGAGCGCCTTTCCGCTGAGGTTACTCCCTGTCCGCAGGAAAACCGGCTTGAGCTGCGCCGCGGCGAACGGGTTGAGTGCGAAAACTGGAATGAGCAGATTTCATTGCTCTGTAATCACCAGGGCGCGGTGATGCTGGCGCAGGCGCTGGGCAATCCGCAGATCCAGCCCGTGTTCCGCATTCACCGCGCCCCGGAAGCACAGCGTTTGCGGCAGTTCAGCGCCATGCTGGACGGCTTGATTGATCTGCACAAGCTGGACCCGGCGCTCTGGCGCTGGCGTTGGCGCGACGGTGAGCAAGGGCCGCGTGAAACGCTGGCCGCCTATCTGCGGCGTCTGCCGCGCAGCGGTCCCACGCAAGCGGTGTTTGAGACCATTTCCCACCAGATGCGGATGCTCAACAGCGCCTCGGAATTTACCGCCGAGTACGGCGGCCACCACGCTTTGCAACTCGACGGCTATGCGCGGCTCAGCTCGCCGATGCGCGAGGTGGCGGGCATCTTTACCCATAAGGAGCTGGCGGAGTTGTGTTTTGACGGCGTCGAGCCGCAGGCGCCGGCGGTGGACCTGAGTCTGCGCGATGAGGTGGTGGCGGCGGCCAACCGCGCCCGGCAGAAGCAAAAATGGCTGGACCGTGAGGTTTTCCGCCTGGCGATTCACGACCTGCTGGTCGGGGATCTGGACCTTGCGCCGGCCGCGCGCCCGCCGCGTCAGGGCACGGTGGTGGAGATCCGCCGCTCCGGCGCCATGGTGCGGCTTGATTCGCCGCCGGTGGTGATCAAGGTCTACCGCGAAGCGCTGGAGCAGGCGCTTGGTGTGGTGCTGACTGCCGATACGGCGGCCACCGTGTTGCAGGAGGATAAGCCCGGCGGGCGTGTGGTCATCGGGCTGGGCCAGCGGATCACCCTGAGTACCCACGCCTTTGAGGAAAACCGCGGCCACTGGATTCTGCTGCCGGCCGCAACCGGCAACTGAGCCGCGCAGTGCGCTCTGAGCCGGAGCGCAAACAGTGCTAGACTTCTGCGCTTTTGAATCGGCGGCGATCGGAACTCATGTTGCAACTGAAAAATGCCACTTTGCGGCGCGGTACCCGCGTTCTTTTCAGCGAGGTCGACCTGACCGTCCATCGCGGCTACCGCGTTGGGGTGACCGGCGCTAACGGGGCCGGTAAGTCGAGCCTGTTCGCCATGTTGCTGGGCCGGCTGGAGGCCGATGAAGGGGATGTGAGTATCACCCCCGGGCTGGTGTTTGCCTCCACCGATCAGGAGGTCGCCCCCAGTGCGCAGGCCGCGCGCGAATATGTGATCGACGGCGATCAGCACCTGCGTGAGTTGCAGCAGGCGCTGGCCGAGGCCGAGGCGGCCGGTGACGGCACCCGGCAGGCCCGTGTGCATGCCGATCTCGAACAACACGGCGCCTACAGCAGCGAAGCGCGTGCCGCGGCTTTGCTTAACGGCTTGGGCTTCAGCGAAGCGCAGCAGAGCCGGCCGGTGGCGGATTTCTCCGGTGGTTGGCGTATGCGCCTGAATCTGGCCCGCGCGCTTATGTGTCCCAGTGATGTGCTGCTGCTTGATGAGCCCACCAATCACCTCGACCTGGATGCGGTGCTGTGGCTGGAAAGCTGGCTGCTGCATTATCCCGGCACCTTGCTGCTGATCTCCCACGACCGCGAATTCCTCGATCGCGTCTGTACCCATATCGCTCATATCGAACATGGCGGCGTCAGGCTCTATACCGGCGGCTATTCGGATTTCGAGACGCAACGGGCCGCGCAGCTGGCCAATCAGCAGGCCACATTCGAAAAGCAACAGCGCGAAATCGCCCATATGGAGGACTTTGTGCGGCGTTTCCGCGCCAAGGCCAGCAAGGCCCGTCAGGCACAAAGCCGCCTTAAGGCGCTGGAACGCATGGAGCAGATTATGCCCGCCCATGTGGATCAGAGCTTCAACTTCAGTTTCCGCGAACCCGGGCGTCTGCCCAGTCCGCTGCTGACGGTGGAGAAGATTGACTGCGGCTATCCGGGCAACACCATCCTCAGCGGCGTGAATTTCTCCATTGAACCGGGCGACCGGATCGGCCTGCTGGGCATGAACGGGGCGGGCAAGTCGACCCTGATTAAATCGCTGGTCAGCGAAATTCCCCTGCAGGGCGGGAAGCTGGGCGCCTCGCCGCATCTGCGCACCGGTTATTTCGCCCAGCATCAGCTTGAGCTGCTGCACGATGAGGAAACCCCCTTGTCGTATCTGATGCGGATAGACCGCAAGGCGGCTGAATCGGAGCTGCGTGATTATGTGGGCGGCTTCGGTTTCCGTGGCGATGATGCGTTTCAGCCCGTGGCGCAGATGTCCGGCGGCGAGAAAGCGCGCTTGGTGCTGGCCGCGATTGTCTACCAAAAGCCGAATTTTCTGGTTCTCGATGAACCGACCAACCATCTTGATATCGATATGCGCCACGCTCTGACGGTGGCCTTGCAATCGTTTCAGGGCGCCTTGCTGATTGTCTCGCACGACCGCCATCTGTTGCGCTGCAGTGCCGACACCCTGAAGCTGGTCGACAACGGCCGGGTGCGTGACTTTGACGACGATCTGGATGCCTACGCCGGTTGGCTGGCCGAGCAGCGCCGGGAGGCGGGCGGGGCAGCGCAGAAGAGCGCTAACGACGAGAACAGCGCGGCGGCCCGCAAAGAACGTAAGCGCCGTCAGGCTGAAGCCCGGCAGCGTCTGCAGCCCCTGAAGAAGCAGCTCGATAAGCTCGAAAAGGCAGTTGATAAGGCCGCTGCCGGTCTGGCGCAGATCGAAACCGCGCTGAGCGATGCGGCGCTTTACACCGACGAGGGTAAGGAGCGTTTGCAGACTCTGTTAAGCGAACAGGCAGCGCTGAAAAAAGAGCACGACACACTGGAAACGCAATGGATGGAGGCCATGGAGGCCTATGAAGAAGCCAGTCAGGAAAGTGCCTAGAACGAAGCCGGTGTCGCAATAGCGGTACTAATATTGCTATACGGCAGCCATAACGGATTGTCATTAAGGAATTCAGACTATGAAAAAAATTGCTCTGGTACCGGTACTCGCCGGCGCTACATTGCTGGCCGGCCCCGCCTTTGCCGGTACGGAATTCGACGAGCTGCAGAATCTGGCCCAGGATCAGTTCCGCGATCTGACCGAACAGCTGGGTTCAGCCACCAGCTACAAAGCTGTGGCGCCGGCCGAGCCGCTCGGCACCCTGGGCTTTGATGTCTCGCTGGAGGTGACCGCCACCGAGCTGGATCAGGATCTCTTTGAAGAAGCCGCCGGTTCTGACTGGGATTTCGGCTACCTGCCACTGCCGAAACTGCATCTGCACAAAGGTCTGCCTTATAACCTGGATGTGGCCGCGTTTTATGCCGCCGCGCCCGGAACCGATATCCGCCTGCTGGGTGCTGAGTTGCGTTATGCCATTCTTGAGGGCGGCATCACCACACCGGCAGTGGCAATCCGCGCCGCCTATACCACCTTGCAAGGCCTGGATGAGCTGGAGCTGGACAACAAAAGTATCGAATTAACCATCTCCAAAGGTTTTGCCATGCTGACCCCTTACGCGGGCATCGGGCATGTGCGTACCAATGCCGACGCCGTTGAAGAGCCCAATCTCAGCGAAGAAGAAGTCGATCAGACCAAGTATTTTGCCGGCTTGAATATCAATATGGGCATGAATCTGGGGCTGGAAGCGGATATGACCGGCGATCAGGCAACCTACAGCATCAAAACCGGTTTTCGTTTCTGATCCTGTAGGAGCGGCCATGGCCGCGACCGCGGAGACCGCCCGAAGCTTGGGCAGGTCGCCTGTGTACAGGCTCCTACAGGTGTGTTTGTAGGAGCGGCCACGGCCGCGACCACGGATACCACCCGCAGCTTGGGCAGGTCGCCTGTGTACAGGCTCCTACAGGTGTTTTTGTAGGAGCGGCTATAGCCGCGACAGCGGAGGCACCCGCAGCTTGGGCGGGTCGCCTGTATACAGGCTCCTACAGGTGCCGATTGTAGGAGCGGCCACGGCCGCGACCGCGGAGACCGCCCGAAGCTTGGGCTGGTCGCCTGTGTACAGGCTCCTACAG
>JAUOPI010000040.1 GCA_030546905.1 Granulosicoccaceae sp. 1_MG-2023
CCTTTTTTGTGTCCGTCTGAGCGGCTCAGTCTTTACGTTCACCGGACGGGTTGGTGAACTGGTCGTTAAGCGTCTGCACATAGGCGGAAGCATGCTCGGCCACTTCATGCACCCGGCGTCGTGCAGCTTCATTCCAGCCGGTCGGCTTTTTGCGGAAAATACTGCGGAAAAAGCGGGTGTTTTTCTCGAACGCGCCGTAATAGAGCGTTTGCCCTGAGGTTTTGAGCTTACGCAGCATACGGTCCGCGACCTTGTGCCGCAGGGTGAAATGCACCGCCAGTACGGCACCGACCACCACCAGCAGCGATACCAGCGCCAGTGTCGGTTCGGAAAATGCCGCAATCACACCGATCGCCAAGGCGCCGAGCGAGCCGGTAAACAGGCTGACCAGCAACACCAACAGCGCAATACCGCCGAAAATTACCGCATCACCGATCAACACCCGGCGTGCCCAGGTCCGCATCAGCTCGCTGACGGCAGGAATATCGGTGTTTTCGATGGCGCGCGCTTCTTTTTCCAGCGCCCCGACCACCCGGTAAGCCCGCTCGACCTCGACCTGCGAGATGCGCTGCATGATGTCATCGAGATCGTGGTCACGCTTGGCTTTGAAGCGCTTACCGGTTTCGTCGTCCGGAAACGGCAGCGCCTTGGCTTCGTTATAAATGGTATAGAAACGCCCGGCGGTCAGACCGCACTGTGACAAGGCGCGTTGCCAGGCGGCTATGACCTCTTCGGGATTATCCTCACGCGCGGCCGTATCTATCTGGTTAAGGATATACAGAAATTTATTCGAGTCCGCCCGGTTGATGGAGCTTTGCACCAGATGCTGCAGGGTATCCTGCATGGCGCCCGGCTCCGGATGACGGGCATCGAAAAACACCAGCACCAGATCCGACAGGTCAAGAATATGATCGGTAATGCGCAGCGTGGACGTGCGCTGCTGGTCAGCATCGAATCCGGGTGAGTCGATAATAATCTTACCGTTAACCGCCGGTGAGTTAGTCACCTTGAGCTGCAGATAAGCATCGATGCGCTTGCCCTCGCCTTCGGCGACCTTGTCGATCTCGTCACTCATTTTGTAGAACGGGAAACGCAGATCCGCGTCCAGCGCCAGGCCCGGCAAGACCTTGCCTTCGCTGTCTTCGCCGTAACAGATCACGGTGAATTTATCGTCGACGGCCTGATTACCGGTTTTCTGAATGTTCTCACCCAGGTAGGTGTTAATAAACGAGGACTTACCGGCAGAGAAGGTCCCGAGTATCGAGATCAGCGGCCACCAGGGGATTTGCAGTGAGTACGAATCGTCGCTCTGGAGCAGGCCCGTGGCGTAACCGATATCGTCGAGCTGGCGGAAATCGCCCACCGCATCAAGTAAAACCGGGTTTTCTTTCTTGAGATGCTGCTCGAGACTCTCAAGGCGTTTGAGAAGCGATGCTTCCGGTCCACTCATGGTGTCAGACTCCGTGATATTGAGGTGGCCGCATTCTAACACCAACACCGGCTAACCGTTTGCCGGTCTCACTTAACCTGACAAACCTGAAGCTCCGGCGCTGCGGGCCGACAATAAAAATAGACAGTGCAGCTAATGGAAGTGCACAACCCGCATAAGACTATGGATAGGTCTATGACAGAATTCTCCCGCGACGAAAGCTCAAGCGATCACAACCGCTTTGTCCGCGCCACCGGACTGGTCAGCGCGGCCGCCGATCTGATGGCGCGCCTGCTGCCCTATGCCCCTGAGCAGGCACCACTGGACAACGCCACCCTGGCTACCCTGGCCGAACGGATCTATCAGGAAGCGCTGGTCGCGGAAGCCATCTATATTCAACTCGAAGAACGTTTTCACGCCCTGCGCCCGGCCGGTTGCGATCTGTTCGGCGAACCACCGCAAGTGTGCCTGCCCCTGTGGTTTCTCAGTGAAGAACAACTCGAGCAGGTCCGCACCCAGGCTGACTACCGCGCCGAACAGCTCGAAAGCGCCGGCAAAGCCGTATCAGGCCAGCAACACGCCCTGCTCGCAGCCATCCGCACCGAGCTCGAAGCACGTGCCGCCAACCCGCATCGACCGCAGCCGGCCGAACCTGAATAGGCCGGGGGTTACAAACCGGCATTCTTGATGCATAGACTCCCGTAAACGGGTTTTATAACCAGGGATTCGCCGGTTTTCCGACACGAACGCCGGCCTTACGCATCAGGGAGAATTGCTCATGGGCATTGAGCTGCGCATTACACCGTTAAACGCCGGCCGGACCGGTGACATCACAGCACTGGCTTTTGACGAAGCCGAAATCACCATCGGCGCCTATAACGACGATACCGTCAAACTCGACCGTGCCCTGCTACAGGGCTGTCACGCCCGGCTCAGTGAACAATGGGACGAAGAGGCCGGACACTACCGCCTGATCCTGACCAATATTTCCGGTGCCAGCATTATCATGGTCAACAACTCGCCGCTGATCAGCGACGAGTACTGTCTGATCGACGATATGACCGAAATGCGCATGGGTAACTACCTTGTACGGGCCCGCTCCTCCTTGCATGAAGGCGTGCAGAGCGCGGCTGACAATCAGCTCGCCGCAGCGCCGCAAGCCGAAGAAACACACAACAGCGCCGCCGCAGAGGCCATGAGCGCGCCCCTGCCCGAAGCCGGTGCAACACAAGCGGCCACCGCCCCGCAAACGCCTGCTTATGAACCACAGGTAATGCAAGCCGCGGCTACTACAAGCCCGCAAACAATCACAGCGTCCGTCGATGCCGCGCCGGTTACAACAACTGAAAGCGCAAGCATGGCGGCACCCGAAAGCAGCCGGCAACAGCCGGTACAGACTTCAGTGCAAGCCCCGTCCGCCGCCAGCAGCGACCGCGACGCCACGACCACAACCGTATTTGACGATATTGCCGGCAACTTCGCCGAACTGAATCTGGATTTTGACATCCTGCGTCTGTGCAAAATTCAAGGCCGCATCATGCATGCCGGCGAACCGGTTGCCGATGTGCTCGTCGACGCCGGCGAACACGGCCAGACCCGCTCCGATGCGCACGGCCTGTTCTGCATCAGTGGTATTACCGAAGGCGCTTACTACCGCCTGACACTGCAACACCGGGATTATCAGTTCCACGAAACAGCGGATCTGGCCGGTCGCTTGGATGCCGACAGCACGGTTCGCGTCGATGCCATCAAACTGATTGATGTGGGCGGACGCATTATGCACCGTGGCCAGCCGGTGGCCGGCATCGAACTCGACGCAGGCCCGTTCGGCCAATGCGTCAGTGACGAGAACGGCTATTACCTGTTCCCGCGCGTGCCGGAAACCGCGCGCATTCAGATCCGCACCCGCAACAGCGACTACGAATTCAAAAGCGCTGCGCGTGCCGCCCAGGCCCAAACCACAAGCACCGCCGCGACACAACCGCCAGCTGCTGCGCCTGCCATGAGTGCAGACGCCCCGGTTGCCGGACAAGCCCGTTTCGCCGTCGCAGGCTGAACAACAACCTCTGCAGGACGGGGTTCAAGCCCGTCCTGCAAGCTTTCCCACCCTGACCGAAGTTGCGCTTCCGAGACCCGCGAACGCGCCCTGCACCCCAGCTCACGCCCTCTTTGCGTGCCCCGAACCGGCGGCCAAATGCACCACTGTTGCGCGTTCAATTACGGCAAAAGCACCGAAATAGTGCATTTAAAAACAATTCAACCTTGGTTTTTCCTTATTTTACAATACGTTAATGAATGGCACCGCCATTGCTCTAAGGAAGTGCATATAACAGCCCGGTAAATTCAGCGCCGCCGGGCGCGCACCCCGTGAGGAGCGACGCTATGCACGAAGACACCTATGAAGCGGACTGGCTTGATCAGGCAGAAAACAAAATCGCCGAGCTGATCGGCGCGCAGTTCTACTACTCACGTGTTCACCCCGGCACCGGCACCCTGCCCGGGCAAGCACCGCCGGGCTTTGAAGCCGTGATATTGCCGCCGGGCATGTCGCACTTCTCTTTCCATAGCTGGTGTACCGACACCGGCCTGTAATTCCACTCAAGCAGACACATCACAGAGGCAAAACGAATGAGTTTCACATTGAAAAAACTCTCGCTGGCAACACTGGCGATCACTGCACTGAGCAGCCCCTTTATCGTTCTGGCCGACGACGAGACCATTAAGGTCGGCGTTCTGCACTCTCTCTCAGGCACCATGGCTATCAGTGAAACCACACTGAAAGACACCGTTCTGATGATGATTGACGAGCAGAACAAAAAAGGCGGGGTGATGGGCAAGCAACTGGAAGCGGTTGTGGTCGACCCGGCGTCTGACTGGCCGCTGTTCGCCGAGAAAACCCGCGAACTGCTGGCACAGGAAAAGGTTGATGTGATTTTCGGTTGCTGGACCTCGGTCTCCCGCAAATCCGTCCTGCCGGTGCTCGAAGAGCTTAACGGTTTGCTGTTCTATCCGGTGCAGTACGAAGGTGAAGAATCCTCGAAAAACGTCTTTTACACCGGCGCCGCGCCGAACCAGCAAGCCATCCCGGCGGTTGATTATCTGGCCGATGAACTGGAAGTGGAACGCTGGGTGCTGGCCGGCACGGATTACGTTTACCCGCGAACCACCAACAAGATCCTCGAGTCTTACCTGAAAGCCAAGGGTGTCGCCGACGAAGACATCATGATCAACTACACGCCCTTCGGTCATTCCGACTGGCAGAGTATCGTCGCCGATATCAAGAAGTTCGGCTCCGAGGGCAAGAAAACCGCCGTGGTCTCGACCATCAACGGCGATGCTAACGTGCCCTTCTACAAAGAACTGGGCAATCAGGGCATCTCTGCCGAAGACATTCCGGTTGTTGCATTCTCCGTCGGTGAAGAAGAACTCGCCGGTATAGACACCGCACCGCTGGTCGGCCACCTGGCAGCCTGGAACTACTTCCAGAGCGTTGAATCCGACGAAAACGAAGCCTTTATCGACGCCTGGCACGCGTTTATCGGCGACGAAGAGCGCGTCACCAACGACCCCATGGAAGCCACTGTCATTGGTTTCAATATGTGGACGCAGGCAGTTGAAAAAGCCGGCACCACTGATGTGGATGCCGTGGTTGACGCCATGATCGGTATCGAAACCCCGAACATGACCGGCGGCACTGCGACCATGCTGAAAAACCACCACCTGACCAAACCTGTGCTGATCGGCGAGATTCAGGACGACGGCCAGTTTGAAGTGGTCTGGGAAACCGACGGTGAAGTGCCCGGCGACGCCTGGTCTGACTTCCTCGAAGGCTCCAAAGACATTATCTCCGACTGGACCGATCCGGTCCGCTGCGGTAACTACAATACTGTCACCAAAACCTGTTCAGGTCAGAACTACTGATCCGGTGATACCGCAATAGCGTCACCACCGGCGTCGCCCTCCGCGACGCCGGTCTTACTTTCAGCCTCCGGAATACACCACTATGCGTCCCGTATTAGCGAACGAACAGCACCGCCACGGTTCCCGGGCACTTGGCTTTCTGGTCGCTTTGTGCCTGTTGCTGACGATGTCAGCCGCTGTCTATGCACAGCAATCGCCCGGTCCGCTGGACGAGGCCTACCAATTACTGATCAGCAAGTCGCTCAAGGACAAACAAAAAGCCGTCACCCTGATCGCCGAAAGCGGTGACCCCATCAGCGAACCGCTTCTGCGCACGCTGATGGAAGGCGACTTGTATTACGAAGAAGCCGCACAGCGCTTTGTCGCCGGCGAACGGCGCGGCAAGGAATACGCCTTGCGCGCCCTGAGCGACGGCAGTGAGCTGGGCACAGTACCGCGTAAAGCGGTCAGCAAGGTGCGCACAAATAACGCCGTGCGTAAACAGATCCGCGAAGTTCTCGCCACCCTGACACTGAAAAGCGCGGATCCCGATGTGCGCCTGCGCGCGGTCAATGAGCTGATCGACGCGAATAACGACAATCTCGGCGCGGTGATGCGACCACTGCTGGAAACGGAAAACAACGCCAAGGTCAGCGCCGCACTGCAAACCGGCATTGCATTATCCGAACTTCAGCACGGCGAAGCGCAACAACGCCTGGAAGCCATCGACAGCCTGTCCGGCAGCCTGAACCAAACCGTGCGCAACACCCTGCGCCGTATCGCTGACAACGAAAGCGAGGCGCCTGAGCTGCGCACGGCCGCGGCCGATGCCCTGCAAAGCATCGCCGGACGCATCGAATTTTACGGCCATCTCGAAACGCTGTTTTTCGGCCTCAGTCTCGGCTCCGTGCTGGTACTGGCAGCCATAGGACTGGCCATCACCTTCGGTGTCATGGGTGTGATCAATATGGCCCACGGCGAGCTGATCATGCTCGGCGCCTACACCACTTACCTGATCCAGCAAGCCATGCCCGGTGCCACCGGCTGGAGCCTGCTGCTGGCGATTCCGGCTGCCTTTATGGTGTCCGGCGCGGTCGGCATCCTCATCGAGCGCGGTATTATCCGCTTTCTGTACGGGCGTCCGCTGGAAACCCTGCTGGCGACCTTCGGCGTCAGTCTGATACTGCAACAGCTGGTACGCACCCTGATCTCGCCGCAGAATGTACCGGTCTCCAACCCGTCCTGGATGTCCGGCTCCTGGCAGATCAACAGCGTCTTATCACTGACCTATAACCGGCTGTATATTTTCATCTTCTGCCTGATTGTGTTCACCGCCCTGTATCTGATTCTGCGTAAAACACGTCTCGGCCTGCAGGTCCGCGCCGTCTCCCAGAACCGCGCCATGGCCCGCGCCATGGGAGTGCGTTCCGCACGGGTCGACGCCATGACATTCGGGCTTGGCGCCGGTATCGCCGGTGTTGCCGGGGTTGCATTGAGCCAGCTGACCAATGTCGGCCCGAACCTGGGGCAGGCCTATATTATCGACTCCTTTATGGTGGTGGTCTTCGGCGGCGTCGGAAACCTCTTCGGCACACTGGTGGCCGGGCTGTCACTGGGGGTGGCGAACAAAGTGATGGAGCCCTGGGCCGGTGCGGTACTGGCAAAGATTCTGGTGCTGGTTTTTATCATCCTGTTTATTCAGAAACGCCCCCGCGGACTCTTTCCGCAAAAAGGCCGCGCGGCGGGGAATTAAAATGCTGATCTCACGAATTCTTAAAAATGACCGTGGCGGCCAGGTATTTCTCGCCATACTGACCCTGGTCACGATTCTGGTGCCGGTGCTGAATCTGGCCGTCCCGGCCGACAGCCCGCTGCATGTGTCCACCTATACCCTGACCCTGTTGGGCAAGTACCTGACCTACGCCCTGCTGGCGGTGGCGGTGGACCTGGTCTGGGGTTATCTCGGCATACTGAGCCTCGGCCACGGAGCTTTCTTCGCCCTCGGCGGTTACGCCATGGGCATGTATCTGATGCGTCAGATCGGCGACCGCGGTGTGTACGGCAATCCGGATCTGCCCGACTTTATGGTCTTTCTCAACTGGCAGGAGCTGCCCTGGTTCTGGCAGGGCTTTGATATGTTCTGGTTTGCCATGCTGATGGTGATGCTGGTGCCGGGGCTGCTGGCCTTCGTCTTCGGCTGGCTGGCATTCCGTTCGCGGGTGACAGGCGTGTATTTATCAATCATCACCCAGGCCCTGACCTACGCCTTATTGCTGGCCTTCTACCGCAATGAAATGGGCTTCGGCGGCAATAACGGGCTGACCGACTTCAAGGACATACTCGGCTTTAATCTGCAGGCCGATTCAACCCGCGTCGGGCTGTTTATCGCCTCAGCCGTAGCACTGGCGTTGGGCTACCTGGCCTGTCGCTATATCATGAATTCGCGTCTTGGCCGGGTCGCCGTGGCGATCCGTGACGCCGAGGACCGCACGCGCTTTATCGGTTACCGGGTGGAACACGTCAAACTCTGGATCTTCACCTTTTCAGCCATACTGGCCGGTATCGCCGGGGCCCTCTATGTGCCTCAGGTCGGTATCATCAATCCCGGTGAGTTCTCACCGCTTAACTCGATTGAGCTGGTGGTCTGGGTCGCGGTAGGCGGACGCGCCACACTCTACGGTGCGGTACTGGGGGCAATTGTGGTCAACTACGGCAAAACCTATTTTACCGCCGCCCTGCCGGACTTCTGGCTGTTTGCCCTGGGTGCGCTGTTTATTCTGGTGACCTTGCTGTTGCCGCACGGCATCGTCGGCCTGCTCCGCAAAAAGGAGAAAGTGCAATGAACTCTGTCGATCAGCTGCGTGAGACGGTCAGGCGCGATGAAGTGTTTAACTTCCTCAAGCCCCGTATACAAGCCCGCGACCTGGATCTGAGCCACGGCAATATCCTGTATCTTGAGGATGTCAGCGTGAGCTTTGACGGCTTTAAGGCGATCAACAATCTCAACCTCTATATCGAAGCCGGTGAACTGCGTTGTATTATCGGCCCCAACGGCGCCGGCAAAACCACCATGATGGATATAATCACCGGCAAAACACGGCCCGACACCGGCACCGCCTACTTCGGCCAGCGCATTGACCTGCTGCGCCTGAGCGAGCCGGAAATCGCCCAGGCCGGGATCGGGCGCAAGTTCCAGAAGCCGACCGTGTTCGAATACCACAGCGTATTCGAAAACCTCGAGCTGGCCATGGACGGGGACAAGCGGGTCTGGCCGACTCTGTTTGCCCGCCTCAGCAGCGAACAGGCCGATCACATCGATGAGGTCATGCATACGATCGGTCTGCACGAACATGCCGGCAAACTGGCCGGCTCCTTATCCCACGGCCAGAAGCAATGGCTGGAAATCGGCATGCTGTTGATGCAGAACCCGCACCTGTTGCTGGTCGACGAGCCTGTCGCCGGCATGACGCATCAGGAGATGGACCGCACGGCCGAGCTGCTCACTTCACTGGCCGGCGAGCGCTCTGTGGTGGTGGTCGAACACGATATGGACTTTGTCCGTTCGATTGCACAGAAAGTGACAGTCTTGCATCAAGGCAGCGTACTCGCCGAAGGCTCCATGGATGAGGTGCAGAATGACCCGCGCGTGGTCGAAGTTTATCTCGGAGAATGACCCTATGCTGAAGATCGAGTCGCTCAACCAATACTACGGCGAAAGCCACACGCTGTGGGATCTGGGACTTGAAGTGCCGGCCGGACGCTGCACCGTGATTATGGGCCGCAACGGCGTCGGAAAGACAACGCTGATGGAGTGCATTATGGGCCTGCGTGCAGTGCGCTCCGGGCAGATTTTACTCGAAGGACAGGACATCACCCGCCAAGCCGCGGAACAGCGCCCGTATCTCGGCGTTGGCTATGTGCCCCAGGGGCGGCAGATCTTTCCTGCCCTGACCGTACAGGAAAATCTGGAAATCGGCCTGCCGGCGCGCAAAGACAAATCGCGTAAAGTACCCGAGGCAGTCTATGAGCTGTTTCCTGTACTCAAGGAAATGCTGCACCGGCGCGGCGGCGATCTGTCCGGCGGCCAACAGCAACAGCTGGCCATTGGCCGGGCGCTGGTCACAGACCCGAAGTTGCTGATCCTTGACGAACCCACCGAGGGCATACAACCGAATGTCGTCGCTGAGATAGGCGATGTTATCCGGCGCCTGAACAGCGAAGCCGGACTGACCGTGGTACTGGTCGAGCAAAAACTCCCCTTTGCCCGTAAAGTGGGTGACCGTTTCTGTATTCTTGACCGTGGCCGCGATGTGGCCGCCGGTGAAATGCCGGAACTGAGCGATGAATTGATTCAGCAATACCTCACCGTCTGACCCGGGTTCCATCCCGTACCGGAAACAGCAACATTGAACACATCTTTACAACAAGCCTCTGGCTGGCGCGCTGAACTGGACCTGCGCTTTACCGCCCGCCCCGGGCGCACCGTTCTGTCTGGGCGCCGGCGGCTCGGCCCGCTGGCCGTGCAGCGCCCGTTTTATCCGGAAGGCGCACCCTGCCATGTCTATCTGCTGCATCCGCCGGGCGGTGTGGTCGGCGGTGATACACTCGATATCAACGTCCACTGCGAGGCCGGCGCACACGCGCTGATCACCACCCCGGGCGCGACCAAGTTCTACCGTTCGGCCGGCCCGCGGGCCTTTCAGCGCCAGCATCTGAGGCTGGCCGGGAACGCCACGCTGGAATGGCTGCCGCAGGAGAATATTCTGTTCCCCGGGGCACGGCTTGACTTGCGCACCCACATCGAACTGGGCGCCGGCGCAAGACTGCTGGCCTGGGAGATCAACTGTCTGGGCCGGCCCGTCATTGACGAGCGCTTTGATCATGGCGATGCTCTGTTCGGCCTTGATATCAGCCGCGAAGGGGTGCCGCTGTTGCGCGAACGGCTGCGTGTGCGGGCGGATAATGCCGACGACATCAGCGGCCTGCGTGGCGCCGCCGTCAACGCCACCCTGCTGGCCAGCGGCGCCGATCAAACACTCTGCGATGCGCTGCAGGCGCACTGCAGCGCACTTAAAGACGCCTGTGCCGGCGTCACCCTGTGCGGGGACATCCTGGTATTACGTTACCTGGGTCAGGATACCGCCGACTGCCACCGCTTGTTCCGCGGCGCGCGCGATCTGCTACGCCCCCGTACACTGGATACCGCGCCCGACGCACCGCGGATCTGGGCAACCTAGAATCAGCACTGAGGAGATTAACCGTGGAACTGACACCGCGCGAGAAAGATAAATTACTGCTCTTTACCGCCGCCCTGCTCGCCGAGCGACGCAAGGAGCGAGGCCTCAAGCTCAACTACCCGGAAGCTGTCGCCTTTATCAGCGCAGCCATTCTGGAAGGCGCGCGCGACGGACGCACCGTGGCCGAGCTGATGGATTACGGGCGCACGCTGCTGAGCGCCGACGATGTGATGGACGGCGTGGCCGCCATGATCGACGAAGTGCAGGTGGAAGCGACCTTCCCCGACGGCACCAAACTCGTCACCGTACACAACCCGATTGTCTGAGGAGATGAGCATGATACCCGGAGAAATCATCACCCCGGAAGGCGATATCGAACTCAACGCCGACCGCCCGACCGTAACGCTCAATGTGGCCAACACCGGCGACCGGCCGGTGCAGGTCGGCTCGCACTACCATTTTTACGAGACCAACAGCGCGCTCGACTTCGATCGCGAAGCCAGTCGCGGATTCCGCCTGAATATTCCGGCGGGGACAGCCGTGCGTTTTGAACCCGGTCAAAGCCGCGAAGTCGAGCTGGTGGCCTACGCCGGTGAACGCAAGGTCTATGGATTCAATGCCCGCGTGATGGGCAAGCTGGAGCAATAAGACATGGCTAAAATTTCGCGACGCGCCTATGCCGAAATGTACGGCCCGACGGTAGGCGACAAGGTCCGCCTCGGTGATACCGAGCTGTTTATCGAAGTCGAAAAGGACTACACCATTTACGGTGATGAGGTGAAGTTCGGCGGCGGAAAAGTCATCCGTGACGGCATGGGGCAAGCCCAGAATGTGGCCGCTGAAGTGGTCGACACCGTCATCACCAATGCCACGATTCTCGACTACAGCGGCGTAATCAAAGCCGATGTGGGCATCAAAAACGGCCGCATTGCGGCGATCGGCAAAGCCGGTAATCCCGATGTGCAGCCGGGTGTGACGATTATCGTCGGTCCCGGCACCGAAGCGATCGCAGGCGAAGGCATGATCCTGACCGCCGGTGGCATTGATTCACATATTCATTTTATCTGCCCGCAACAGGCCGAAGACGCACTGATGTCCGGCGTGACCACCATGATCGGCGGCGGCACCGGCCCGGCTACCGGCACCAACGCCACCACCTGTACACCGGGGCCCTGGCATATCCACCGCATGCTGCAGGCAGCTGAGGCGGTGCCGGTGAATCTGGGTTTTCTCGGCAAGGGTAATGCAAGCCTGCCCGCAGCGCTTGAAGAACAGGTCAGCGCCGGCGCGATCGGTCTGAAACTGCACGAAGACTGGGGCACCACACCGGCGGCGATCGACTGCTGCCTGAGCGTGGCCGAAGCCACCGACACCCAGGTTGCCATACACACTGACACCCTCAACGAGTCCGGCTTTGTCGAAGACACGATTGCCGCACTCAAGGGCCGCACCATTCACACCTACCACACCGAAGGTGCCGGCGGCGGCCACGCACCGGATATTATCCGCGCAGCCGGTCTGAGCAATGTGCTGCCCTCCTCGACCAACCCGACCCGCCCCTATACGGTCAACACGGTCGATGAGCATCTGGATATGCTGATGGTCTGCCACCACCTGAGTCCGGCGATTGCCGAAGACGTGGCCTTTGCCGAATCACGCATCCGCCGCGAGACCATCGCCGCCGAAGACATCCTGCACGACCTCGGCGCGTTTTCCATGATCGCATCGGACTCCCAGGCCATGGGCCGGGTCGGCGAAGTCATTACCCGCACCTGGCAAACCGCGCACAAAATGAAAGTACAACGCGGGCACCTCAGTGGCGGCAGCGAAGCGGCGGATAATTTCCGCGCCTGCCGCTATATCGCCAAATACACCATCAACCCGGCCATAGCGCACGGTATTTCCCACGAAGTCGGTTCGGTGGAAGTGGGTAAGCTGGCCGATCTGGTGCTCTGGAAACCGGCCTTTTTCGGCGCCAAGCCGGCCATGATCATCAAAGGCGGCATGATAATCGCCGCGCCCATGGGTGACCCGAACGCCTCGATCCCGACACCGCAACCGGTGCACTACCGGACCATGTTCGGCGCGCTCGGCGGGGCGCTGCCGGCAACGCGCATGACCTTCCTGTCCGGCGCTGCAATGCAAGCCGGGGTTGCATCGGACCTCGGCCTGCAATCGCTGATCGGTGAGGTGAAGAACTGCCGCGGCATCGAGAAAAAAGACATGCGCCTGAACGACTATCAGCCCGATATTACAGTCGACCCGCAAACCTACGAGGTCAAGGCTGACGGTCAGGCACTCACTTGCGATCCGGCCGAAGAATTACCGCTGGCACAACGTTATTTTCTGTTTTGATCATGCTCCGATTACAACGAACCGAAAACCGCCCCGGCAGCGCCGTCAGCACCCGTGCGCTTATGCCACTGGAACAGCGCATCAAAAGCCGGGTGCGCATCACCCTCGAAGACGGCCGCGATGCGGGCGTCTTTCTGGAACGCGGTGACTCGCTGAAGGACGGCGATCTGCTGGCCAGCGACAGCGGCGAAATCATCGCCGTGGTCGCTGCCGCCGAGACCGTATCCGAATGCCGCTGTGACGACAGCCTGATGCTGGCGCGGGCCTGCTATCACCTCGGCAACCGCCACGTGCCCCTGCAGATCGGCGACGGTTTTGTGCGCTATCTGCACGACCATGTGCTCGACGACATGCTGCGCGGTTTCGGCCTCAGCGTGGACGTGACCGAGAAGCCCTTTGAGCCGGAACCGGGCGCCTACGGCGGACGCAGCGGCGGGCACAGCCATTCCCACGGCCACGGGCATCACCATCATCACGGCGACGACCATGGCCATAGCCACTGAGCCGGGCGGCTCCGACACACGTCTGGCACAGCTGCGCCTGATGCAGCTGATCAGCCCGTCCCTGCCGGTCGGCAGCTTTACCTATTCGCAAGGGCTGGAATGGGCCGTGGAAGCGGGCTGGGTAAAAGATGCCGACGATTTGCAAGCCTGGCTTGGCCACCTTCTGCGCGAGGCACTGGCTGCGACCGATCTGGCCTTACTGGTGCGGCTCTACGACGCCGCGCTGGCCGGTGACGACAAGGCGCTCAATGACTGGGCGCAACTGACTCTGGCCTGCCGCGAAAGCGCCGAGCTGCGTCTGGAAGAAGCCAACCGTGGTCGCGCGCTGGTCGGCGTGCTGGAAAAACTTGATCTGCCGGTTTCCGCCGGGCTGCGCCCGGTGCTGGCGGCTTGCCAGTGTGCAGGCTTTGCTTATGCCTGCGCGCATTGGGAGATCAGCAAACCGGCCATGCTGACCGGCTACGCCTGGAGCTGGCTGGAAAACACCTGTCTGGCCGGGGTCAAGATTATCCCGCTCGGACAAAGCGACGGGCAGCGGATTCTGGCCGCACTGGCCGCTGAAGTGGACGAGGCCATCAATACAGCCCTGTCTCTGCCTGATGATGATATCGGTGCCGGCAGCACAGCACTGGCGATAGCCAGCAGCCGCCACCATTACCAATACACCCGCCTGTTCCGGTCCTGACCGGCCAGGCACAAGCCTTGATTGAGGAGAGTTTATGCGCACATCCCCGCTCCGCATCGGTGTCGGCGGGCCGGTCGGCTCCGGCAAGACCGCCCTGCTTGACGCGCTCTGCAAAGCCATGCGCGACCGCTATCAGATCGCCGTGGTGACCAACGATATCTATACCCGCGAAGATGCTGAGTTTTTAACCCGCAGCGAAGCCCTGCCGCCGGAACGCATCGTCGGCGTGGAAACCGGCGGTTGCCCGCATACGGCGATCCGCGAAGACGCGTCCATGAATCTGGCGGCCGTGGAAGATTTACAAGCCCGCTTCAGCGATCTGCAGGCCGTTTTTATCGAAAGCGGCGGCGACAACCTCTCGGCCACCTTCAGCCCGGAGCTGGCCGACCTGACCATCTACGTTATCGACGTGGCCGAAGGCGAGAAAATTCCGCGCAAGGGTGGCCCCGGCATTACCCGTTCGGATTTACTGGTCATCAATAAAATCGACCTGGCCCCCTATGTCGGTGCCTCGCTTGAGGTGATGGAAAGCGACACACAGCGCATGCGCGGCGACAAGCCCTATGTATTTACCAATCTCAAAGAGAAACAGGGACTCGACGACATTATCGGCTTTATTGAAAAAGCCGGCATGCTGGCCTGAGCCTCAGACCCGGTGCCGGCTACGGCCGGCCCGGCATCAGGGCGTTGAGGCGCTCACGCGGCGCTGATGCGGCTCATCGGTCATACCGATATCTTCTGTCATACACCAATCACATTCCGCCACGCTCAGTCCCTCGCGGTGAATCCAGAAATTCAGCAAACGCTCAGACAGGAACGCAAATACCCGCTTTTGATACGGGTGTTGGGGTTGACTGGTTTTCTGTTCCAGTTCGAACAACCAATGAAACAGAAACTGACAGTACTGATCAAACAGCTCACCGCGCATCAGCATCAGATTATTCCAGTAGGCATGCCTTGCCCGGGTGAAAAAGGCCACCGCGTCGGCGGCAAGACGGTTGTCTTCTTTTGACATCAGCGACAGCAGATTAAAAAACGGCCAGAGCGGATGCGACCCGGCGTATTGGGCCATAAACCCGCCCGGCGGCAAGGGATTGGAGCGCGGTAGCAACACATCAGCATCGCCGAGCTGCGACTGCAATTGCGCCACATAATCGGGACGGTCTTGTAATGCGTTGAAAAAGCTTCCGGGCGCGACACGCCGCCCTGAGGCGTAGTTTTCCAGGGGCGTCCCGTCGGGCAAACACGGTTCATGTAGTTGTCCGGCAAGACGGGTACTGAGGCTGTCCGTGAGCAGGAAACGCCGGTAATGGCAAAAACCCACGAACTCAGACGGACGGTTTTTCCAGACCTGATAAAAGGCCGTGGCCTCGGAATAGCCCGCGTTACGTGCGGCGATATGCTCGCCGCTGTTATCGCGGACCGGGCTGAAGTCCGGCCCGCCCCCGACCTGCATTAATTGCAGACCGGGGACGTCCGGTAGTGGCAGTGGTTTATGGCTGACGCAATAGAGCATGCTCGGCAAAATTCAGGTTTATTCGACCTGTCCGTCCGAGCAGAATACGCGCCAACCCGGGCTTCAGGCTTTGTTCAGCTCGTTCAACACATGTTGCAGAATGCCACCGGCGCGGAAATAGTCCATCTCCTCGGCGGTATCGATCCGGCAACGGGTGCTGATCATAAACTCATCACCCGAGTCGCGGCGTACTGCCACCGGCACCTCAGCCCCCGGTGCGAGCTCAGACATATTCAGCACGGTAAAGCTGCAGGTTTCATCCAGGCCCAGACTGCTGCGGCTGTCGCCGTCGGCGAACTGCAGCGGCAACACGCCCATGCCGACCAGATTGGAGCGGTGAATCCGTTCGAAACTCTCGGCGATCACCGCACGTATACCCAGCAGACGCGAGCCCTTGGCCGCCCAGTCACGCGAAGAGCCGGTGCCGTATTCACGGCCGGCGACCACCACCAGCGGAATACTGGCTTCCTGATAACGCATGGCCGCATCAAAGATCGCCATCTGTTCGCCGTCCGGCAGGTATTTGGTATAGCCGCCGCTGACACCCGGCACCAGTTCGTTCTTCAGGCGGATATTGGCAAAGGTACCGCGCATCATGACTTCGTGATTACCACGGCGTGAGCCGTAGGAGTTGAACTCATCTTCGCTGATACCGTTGGCCCGCAGGTAGTCCGCTGCCGGACTGTCTTTGGCGATACTGCCGGCCGGTGAGATATGGTCGGTGGTGACCGAATCGCCGAGGATAGCCAGCGGACGGGCGCCGATGATGTCGTCTTCGGACGGGTTGGCAAGGCGGAAATACGGCGGGTTGCGCACATAGGTGCTGGCTTCCTGCCATTGGTAAGTATTGCCGGTGCTGACGTCGATTGCCTGCCAGGCCGCCGGTCCGGTAAACACATCGCCGTAACGGCGGGTAAACATTTCGCGGTCGATGCAATCGTGGATCAGCGCATCCACCTCGGCTTTAGCCGGCCAGATATCTTTCAGATAAACCGGCTTGCCGTCACTGCCCTCGCCCAGCGGCTCGCTGGAAAGGTCGATATTGACCGTACCGGCCAGCGCAAAAGCCACCACCAGCGGCGGTGAGGCCAGATAGTTTGCCCGCACATGCGGATTAATACGGCCTTCGAAGTTCCGGTTGCCCGACAAGACCGACGCGGCAACGATATTATTGGCTTCGATTGCCGACGCGATGGGCTCGTCCAGCGGACCGGAGTTACCGATACAAGTGGTACAACCGTAGCCGACCAGATCAAAACCCAGCGCGTCCAGATCATCCTGCAGTCCGGCCCGTTCCAGATAGTCGGTTACGACCTGTGATCCCGGTGCCAGTGAGGTTTTTACCCAGGGCGCGACCTTCAGGCCGCGGGCACGGGCATTTTTCGCCACCAGACCGGCGGCCAGCATAACGGCCGGGTTGGAGGTGTTGGTGCAGCTGGTAATCGCAGCGATCACCACATCACCGTCGCCAAGCGTGTAATCGGTGCCGCTGACCGGCGCGCGTTCGCCGCGCCCTTCTGCCTTCTCGCCTTCCAGATAGCCGCTGAACTTGCGGCCCATATCCGGCAGCGCAATGCTGTCCTGAGGCCGTTTCGGGCCCGCCAGCGAGGACACCACATCGGCCATATCCAGCTGCAGCGTCTCATGAAAATCCGGCTCCACCGCATCGGCATCGCGCCACAGGCCCTGTGCCTTGGCGTAGGCCTCAACCAAAGGCACAACCTCATCACGGCCGGTGAATTTCAGATAGCGCAGGGTTTCGGCGTCAATCGGAAAGATCCCGCAGGTGGCGCCGTATTCCGGTGCCATATTGGCCAGGGTGGCGCGATCAGGCAGCGACAGCTCATCCAGTCCCGGACCGTAGAATTCAACAAACTTACCGACCACGCCATGCTCGCGCAGCATACGTGTCACGGTCAGCACCAGATCGGTGGCGGTAGTGCCTTCGGGGAGTTTGCCGTCGAGACGGAAGCCGACCACGCGCGGCAGGCGCATACTGATCGGCTGACCCAGCATGGCCGCTTCGGCTTCGATACCGCCGACACCCCAGCCCAGGACCGACAAGCCGTTAATCATGGTGGTGTGGCTGTCAGTACCGACCAACGAATCGGGATAGGCCAAGGTGACGCCGTCATCCTGCGGCGCCTGCCAGACCACCTGACCGAGGTATTCCAGGTTAACCTGGTGACAGATACCGGTGCCGGGCGGCACGACGCGGAAATTATCAAAGGCCTGCTGGCCCCAGCGCAGGAACTCGTAGCGTTCCAGATTGCGCTTCATTTCCAGTTTGACGTTCAGATCAAAGGCGTTGTGTGTGCCGAAGTAATCGACCATCACGGAGTGGTCGATGACCAGATCCACCGGCGACAAGGGATTGATCTTTTGCGGGTCACCGCCGCGTTCGGTCATGGCATCGCGCATGGCAGCCAGATCCACCACCGCCGGCACCCCGGTAAAATCCTGCATCAGCACCCGCGACGGACGAAATGCGATATCCGAATCCTCGTTTCCGCTGCGGGCCTGCTCCACCACCTGTTTGATGGTATCGGCGTTGATGCTGCGTCCGTCTTCGAAACGCAGCAGATTCTCCAGCAGGATGCGGATACTGAACGGCAGCCGGTTAAGCTCGCCAAGCGTTGCCGCGGCCTTGGGCAAGCTGAAGTAGCGGTAGCGCTTGCCTCCGGCCTGCAACTCATCCAGGGCAGAAAAACTGTCCAGACTTTGCATGCTCATCGTGTGCTCTCCTTATGATGCAACTGACATGGTTTCATGATGCGCCCAACAGCCGGCACTGACCAGCAGATCAGTCTTACAGACTGTATAAACGTGCTGTAGACAGAGGTCGGCATCTCCTACTAAATGATGAGGCCATTGCGTGAGCGCGCTTGACACGTATCAAAGCCGCAAACCGGTGCAGAAACTACTGTGCCCCCAACAGGCCGCACGTGCTTGCCACGGCGCCGGCTGACACGGTTTTGTTATTTCACCTTGAAGGAAAACAGCATCATGCGCAAACTTCTGATCACTCTGGTTCTTTCCCTGACCCTGGCCGGCACCGCACTGGCCGCCCACCGCAGCACACCCGAAGAAGCCAAAGCTTTTTTCGACGATGCCATCGCCACCTACAGTGAACTGGGCCGCGAGGCCGCACTGGCCGCGTTTAACGAGGAAGACGGCAAATTCAGCCGCGGTGACCTGTACGTCTTCGCCATCGACCCGCAGGGCGACTATCTGGCCAGCGGAGCCAACCCGGCGCTGGCGGGCACAGCGCTGAAAGGCACCGAAGATGCCGCCGGCAATTCCATCTATGACATGATCATGGAAAGCCTGGCCGCAGCCGGCGACGAAGCCGGCACCATCGCCTACCAGTGGCTGAACCGTCAGACCAATCAGCTCGAAGACAAAACCGCCTACGTACAGCAGATCGATGACGTGATTATCGGCGTCGGCTACTACCACTAAGCGCTCACAGCCCGGCGGCGCGGCGCTTCCCGGCC
>JAUOPI010000041.1 GCA_030546905.1 Granulosicoccaceae sp. 1_MG-2023
AGGCCGCCGACGCACCGCCGGGCGCCGGCATGCCGGCTCCTACAATGGTGCCCGCCTGTAGGAGCGGCTATAGCCGCGACCGCGGAGGCCGCCGTACGCACCGTCGGTCGCCGGCCTGCCGGCTCCCACAATGATGCCCGCCTGTAGGAGCGGCTATAGCCGCGACAGCGGAGGCCGCCGCACGCACCGTCGGTCGCCGGCGTGCCGGCTCCTACAATGTGCCCGCCTGTGGGAGCGGCCATGGCCGCGACAACGGAGGCCGCCGTACATACCGCCGGTCGCCTGTATACAGGCTCCTACAGTTTTGTCCGCCAGCCTGACCGGATGGACAATGGAGACAGACGGTGACTCTGGCTTATACTCAACAGAGCTAAGATCGTCGCGGACAAGCGGAATTCTTTTTGCTTGTTTATTCTTTTGACTTTTCGGATTACACAGCGAATTCAATGGCATCCTCGCATAAGCACAACTCAGACAAGGACACCGGTTCATCGGCCCTGAAAAATACGCAGGCCTGGACCCGGCTCACTGAACTCCACGCCGATATGGCCGGCACGCATATGCGTGACCTGTTCGCCGCGGATCCGAAACGCTTCCAGCGTTTTACGGTGTCTGCCGGCGGGATTCTCTACGATTACTCCAAGAATCTGATCGACAAAGAAGTCATCGCAGCGCTGTGTGATCTGGCCAAGGAGCGCGGCCTGGAGCGGCGCACCACAGCGATGTTCTCCGGTGACATCATCAACACCACCGAAAAACGCGCGGTGTTGCATACCGCACTGCGTAACCGCAGCAACGCGAAAATCTTCGTTGACGGCCACAATGTGATGCCGGACGTGATGGATGTGCTGGCGCGGATGCGCACGTTCACCGATAAGGTCCGCAGCGGTGAGTGGACAGGCTGCACCGGCAAACCGATCCGCAGTATCGTCAATATCGGTATAGGCGGCTCGGATCTGGGGCCTTATATGGCCACGGAAGCGCTGAAGCCTTATGCCAAGGACGATCTCGATCTGCACTTCGTGTCCAATGTGGACGGCACGCATATCAGTGAGGCGCTGAAAAAAGTCGATTACGAGACCTGCCTGTTTGTGGTGGTTTCCAAAACCTTTACCACGCAGGAAACCCTGGCCAACGCGCACAGTGCGCGCGACTGGCTGATGGCGCAATGCGGGGGCGATGAGTCTGCTATTGCACGCCATTTTGTCGCCGTTTCCACCAATGCACAGCAGGTCAGTGACTTCGGAATCGATACCGACAATATGTTCGGCTTCTGGGACTGGGTCGGCGGCCGCTTCTCGCTCTGGTCGGCGGTGGGGCTGAGTCTGGCGCTGGCCATCGGTATGGACAATTTCGAAGACATGCTCGCCGGCGCACATGAAATGGATCAGCATTTCCGTACCGCGCCGTTTGAGAAAAACATGCCTGTGCTGATGGGGATGTTAGGCGTCTGGTACCGCAATTTCTTCGGCACCTCCAGTCAGGTGATTGCGCCTTACGATCAGTATCTGCATCGTTTCCCCGCGTATCTGCAACAGCTGGAAATGGAAAGTAACGGCAAGTCCGTGGATCTGGATGGTAATCGTGTGGACTACGAGACCTGTCCGGTGATCTGGGGCGAGCCCGGCACGAATGGACAGCATGCTTTTTTCCAGTTGCTGCATCAGGGCACGCAGTTTATTCCCGCCGACTTTATCCTGCCGGTTAAAACCCATAATCCGGTGAATGACCAGCATCGCCTGCTGGCAGCTAACTGCTTCTCGCAAACCGAAGCCATGATGCGTGGGAAAACCGCCGGTGAAGCGGCCGACGAGCTGCGCGTGGCCGGTTACGGTGAGGACGAAGTCGAAGCGCTGGTGCCGTTTAAGGTGTTCGAAGGCAACCGTCCGACCAGTACCTTGCTGCTGGATGTGCTTGACCCGAAAACGCTCGGCGCGCTGATCGCGCTCTATGAACACAAAGTCTTTGTGCAGGGCGTTGTCTGGGGGCTCAATTCCTTTGATCAATGGGGCGTCGAGCTGGGTAAGCAGCTGGCCAAAACCATTGCCGACGAACTCGACAGCGGGCTGACCGTCAGCAGCCACGACGATTCAACCAATGGCCTGATGAATGCCTGGTTGCAAGGGCAGGGCGACTAAGGTGTAGCCGCGCCTCCACAGGCGTGCAGCATTGTAGGAGCCGGCATGCCGGCGACCTTGCGCAGCGTCGGCGGCCACCGCGGTCGCGGCTATAGCCGCTCCTACAGGTGTGCCGCATTGTAGGAGCCTGTATACAGGCGACCTTTTGTAGCGTCGGCGGCCTCCGCGGTCGCGGCCATGGCCGCTCCTACAGGCGTGCAGCATTGTAGGAGCCGGCATGCCGGCGACCTTGCGTAGCGTCGGCGGCCTCCGCGGTCGCGGCTATAGCCGCTCCTACAGATTCTCAGGCGGCGGCGAAGCCGTCGAATTCCTCTTCATCAGCGCCGAGTATGGCCAGAATCTGCCGTTGTGCAGTGGCCAGCAGCAGGCGCTGTTCTTCTTCGTGGGGCAGGCTTTTGGCAATGGCCACGGCCCCGACCACGGTTGTCATAATGGCGCGGGCTTTTTCGGCGATGCTGTCCTGATCGCCGGCGCTGATCGGTAATTTGTTCAGCCGGCTGAGGGCGGTGATACGGCGCTCGATCATCTTTTTCATTGAAAAATACGAGGTTTCGTACAGCGCGCGGATTTGCGGGTTGCTGCTGCCGATTTCATTGACCAATACGGATTCGGGACCGGGTCTGGCGTGTTCACTGAGTTCGCGCAGGTTCAGATAATCGGTAATCAGCGACATCAGGTGCTTGACGGTAAACGGCGCTTTGGCCAGCCGCGGCCGGCGGGCGTCGCGCAGGGTGTCGAGGAAGGAGGCGCTGAACAGGGCCTCTTTGGATTCGAAATGCGCGTAGAAGGCACCGTGGGTCATGCGCGCGAGCTTCATGATCTGGCTGATCGAGACTTTCTCGAATCCGTAGCGCAGGAACAGATCGCGGGCGGAGTCGAGGATCTTTTGCTGGGACTGGGCTTTGCGGTTTTTCGGGTATGGCATGGGGATGGTCGGTCGCGGGCCGGGAAATATTATCTTGATCATAATATGTCCGGCGCTAGGGTGCACGGTGGATACAAACCGGAGTACTTGATATGCAATCGCCGATCGTCATCACCGGCATGGGGATTGTCAGCCCGTTGGGTTGCACAGTGGATGCGGTCTGGCAGCGCCTGACCGAAGGCCGTAGCGGGATCGTCAGACAGGATCGTTTTGAGGATGTGGATTTTCCGGTGCAGATTGCCGGGCTGGTGCCGTCGCGCGGGACCGATCCGGTGGCCGGCTTCGATCCGGATGCCGTCGCCGACCGCAAAGAACGGCGCAAGCTGGATCTGTTCAGCCTGTACGCACTGGCCGCGGCGGAAGAGGCGTTGAGTCAGGCCGGCTGGAAGCCGCAGGACGAGGCGCAGCAACGCGCCACAGCGACCATCGTGGCGACCGGAATCGGTGGTTTGCCGACCATCACCGCATCGCACAGCACACTGCTGGAGCGCGGCTACAAGCGTATCTCACCGTTCACCGCGCCGGCTTTTCTGGCCAATATGGCAGCCGGGCAGTTGTCGATCCGTTATGGTTTCAAAGGGCCGCTGGGTTGTCCGGTCACGGCCTGCGCCGCCGGTATTCAGGCCATTGGCGACGGTATGCGGATGATCCGCAGCGGCGAGGCCGAGGTGGCGTTGGTCGGTGGTACTGAAGCCTGTATTGATTCGCTGGCGCTGGCCAGTTTTCATGCCATGAAAGCCTTGTCCACACGCAACGATGCGCCGCAGGCGGCGTCCCGGCCGTTCGACCGCGAGCGGGACGGTTTTGTGATGGGCGAGGGGGCCGGCCTGCTGGTGATCGAAACCCTCGAACACGCCACCGCGCGCGGTGCCACGCCACTGGCCGTATTGAGCGGTTATGGCACCAGTGCCGATGCCTATCACATTACCTCCGGCGCGGCCGACGGCGCCGGCGGGGCTGCCTCCATCCGCGCGGCACTGCGCATGGCCGCTGTGCCGCCGGAAGAAATCGATTACGTCAACGCGCACGCTACCTCCACCCCCGTGGGTGACAAGGCAGAAATTACCTCGCTGCGAAATGTGTTCGGCGATGCGCTGGCCGGTATCCCGGTTTCCTCGACTAAATCGGCGACCGGTCATCTGTTGGGGGCCGCCGGCGGGGTGGAAAGCATTTTTACCGCCATGGCCGTGCGCGAAGCCTGTTTGCCGCCGACCCTGAATCTGCATAGCGCCGATGAGGGGATGGAGGATCTGGATCTGGTGCCGCTGCACGCGCGTCCTGTACCGGTGCAACATGCGCTGTGCAACGGACTGGGTTTCGGCGGGGTGAATGCGTCGGTGGTTATCAGCCGGGTGTAGGAGCCTGTACACAGGCGACCTGCGGTGTTTGATTTGGCTCCGTCGGTCGCGGCCATGGCCGCTCCTACAGGAGGCCGGGGGATATTGTAGGAGCCTGTACACAGGCGACCTGCGGTGTTTGACCGGGCCCCGCCGGTCGCGGCTATAGCCGCTCCTACAGGTGGCTGGGGGATGTTGTAGGAGCCTGTACACAGGCGACCTGCGGTGTTTGATTGGGCCCCGTCGGTCGCGGCTATAGCCGCTCCTACAGGACGTCGGGGGGATGTTGTAGGAGCTGGTACACAGGCGACCTGCGGTGTTTGATCAGGCCCCGCCGGTCACGGCCATGGCCGCTCCTACAGGTGATGCGGCTACCAATGCGGTTGATAAGAACTATAATCGCGCAGTTATTCTGTTTACCTGAGAGCCCCCATGTCCTCGGATATGTACCTCAACGACATCGAAGAACAACCTTTGATGGCGTTCACGGAGAAGGCCTACCTGGATTATTCCATGTACGTCATTCTCGACCGCGCCTTGCCGCATATCGGCGATGGTATGAAGCCGGTGCAGCGCCGCATCATCTATGCGATGAGCGAGCTGGGCCTGTCCAATGTTTCCAAGCACAAAAAATCCGCCCGTACCGTGGGGGATGTGCTGGGTAAGTTTCACCCGCACGGTGACAGCGCCTGCTACGAAGCGATGGTGCTGATGGCACAGCCGTTTACCTACCGTTATCCCCTGGTCGACGGGCAGGGCAACTGGGGCTCGCAGGACGACCCCAAGTCGTTTGCGGCGATGCGTTATACCGAGGCGCGCTTGTCCAAATACGCCAAGGTCTTTCTGCAGGAGCTGGGACAGGGCACGGTCGACTGGGTACCGAATTTCGACGGCACCATGACCGAACCGTCGCTGTTGCCGGCGCGTTTGCCGAATGTGCTGCTGAACGGGTCGACCGGCATCGCGGTCGGTATGGCCACCGATATTCCGCCGCACAATCTGCGCGAAGTGGCCTCGGCCTGTATTCATCTGCTGGATAAACCCAAGGCGGATCTGGATGAGCTGATGGAAATCGTGCCGGGACCGGATTATCCGACCGATGCGGAGATCATTTCCACGCCCGCGGACATCCGCAAGATCTACGAAACCGGTCACGGCAGTGTGCGTATGCGCGCGCTCTACGAAAAAGAGCAGGGCGATATTATTATCACCGCCTTGCCGCATCAGGTGTCCGGCGCGCGCATACTCGAGCAGATCGCGCAGCAGATGAACGCGAAAAAGCTGCCGATGGTCGAGGACCTGCGTGACGAGTCCGATCATGAGAGCCCGACCCGTCTGGTCATCACGCCGCGCAGCAACCGCGTGGATGTGGAAGGGCTGATGAATCACCTGTTCGCGACCACCGATCTTGAGCGCACCTACCGCGTGAATCTCAATATTATCGGCATCGACGGTCGTCCTAAGGTCAAAAACCTCGAAGGCATTCTGCGCGAATGGCTGAGTTTCCGCACCGAAACCGTGCGCCGGCGTCTGAGCTGGCGTCTCGATAAGGTCGAAAAACGCCTGCATATCCTCGAAGGCCTGATGGTCGCCTTCCTCAATATCGATGAAGTCATCGCGATTATCCGTAATAACGATGAGCCGAAACCGGTATTGATGGAGCGCTTCGGGATCAGTGACCTGCAGGCCGAGGCCATCCTCGAACTGAAACTGCGTCATCTGGCCAAACTCGAGGAAATGAAAATCCGCGAGGAGCAGGATGCCCTGATTGCCGAGCGCGACGAGTTGCAGGCCATCCTCGGTTCCGAGCGACGCATGAAAACCCTGATCAAAAAAGAACTGCGCGAAGACATGGAAACCTACGGCGACGACCGCCGTTCGCCGATTGTCCAGCGCAGTGCTGCCCAGGCGCTGAACGAAGCGGATCTGATCCCCAGCGAGCCGGTCACCGTGGTGTTGTCCAAGCGTGGTTGGGTGCGTGCGGCCAAGGGCCACGATGTGGATGCTGCCGCGTTGAATTACAAGACCGGCGACGAGTTCCACGACAGCGCACGCGGGCGCAGCAACGGCAACGCCATGTTCCTCGACTCCACCGGTCGGGTCTATTGCGTGCCGGCACACTCGCTGCCGTCGGCACGCAGTCTGGGCGAACCTTTGTCGGGCAAGATCAAGCCGCCTGACGGTGCGCGTTTTATTGCCGTGATGATGGGCTCGGATGATGACCGTTATCTGCTCTCGACCTCGGCCGGTTACGGTTTTATCGTGCGTCTGGGCGATATCGTGTCAAAAGCCAAGGCCGGTAAAGCGGTGCTGACTGTGCCGGAAGGGGCGGAGGTGTTGATCCCGACCCGTGTCAGGGATGTCAGCTCCGACACGATTGTCGGTATCAACAGCAACGGCAATATGCTTGCCTTCCCGGCCTCCGAACTGCCGGAAATGGCGCGCGGTAAGGGCAACCGCCTGATCAATATCGCCGGCAAGGCGTTTAAGGAAGGCAAGGAAGCCATGGTCGCCGCTGCCAGTGTCCCGCAGGGCAAGCAGCTTAAGGTCCTCTCGGGTAAGCGTCATCTCGGCCTGAAAGGCGCCGAGCTTGAGGTCTACGCCGGCGAACGCGGTAAACGCGGCAGCAAGCTGCCCAGAGGATTCCAGAGCGTCAACGGCATTGAGGTTGTGGACTGAGTGTTGGTGTAGGAGCCTGCATGCAGGCGACCTGCGGTGGCTGCGTCGGGCACCGCTGTCGCGGCCATGGCCGCTCCTACAGGTGTTGGCGTATCAATTGTAGGAGCCGGTATACCGGCGACCTGCGGTGGCTGCGTTGGGCACCGCTGTCGCGGCCATGGCCGCTCCTACAGGTGTTGACGTATCGATTGTAGGAGCCGGTATACCGGCGACCTGCGGTGGTTGCGCCGGGCACCGCTGTCGCGGCCATGGCCGCTCCTACAGGCGTTGACGTATCGATTGTAGGAGCCTGCATGCAGGCGACCTGCGGTGGTTGCGTCGGGCAGCGCTGTCGCGGTCATGGCCGCTCCTACAGGTGTTGACGTATCGATTGTAGGAGCCTGTATACCGGCGACCTGCGGTTGGCTTGCGCCGGGCACCGCTGTCGCGGCCATGGCCGCTCCTACGACCCTTCGACATATTTCCCATCGTCTGCAATGCGGGTCTGCAGCAGATCGATAAACACTTCTTCGTATTTGCGCAGGTACTTATCGCTTTTGTACACCACGCGCGTCAGCTCCCAGGGGAACAGGCCGGACAGGTCACGGCGGCCGAGGTCGGCGTCGTGGGTGTCGCTGTAGGCGAGGCTGGCAATCAGGCCGAGGCCGAGTCCTTCACGGACATAGGTTTTGATCACATCCGTGTCGACGGCGCTGAGTACCACGTCGGGCTCCAGGCCGAGACGCGCAAAGCTGTTTCGGAACTGGCTGGCACCGGAGAAACCGAACACATAGGTGATCAGCGGGTAGTCGCAAATTTCGCCCAGGGAAAAGGGTTTGGCGGTCAGGGCGGGGTGGCCGAGCGGGGCGATCAGGCTGCGGTTCCAACGGTAGCAGGTCACCGCGGTGATGCCGGGAATCTCTTTGACGGCTTCGGTGCAGACAGAAAAATCCACCTGATCGTGTAATGCCATTTCCACCAGTTGCTCGGGCGTGCCCTGCTGGATCTCGAGTTTGACCTGCGGGTAGCGCTGGCGGAACTCGCGGATCAGCGGCGGCAGCACGTACACGGCCTGCGTGTGGGTTGTGGCAATGCGCAGGGTGCCGGTGGCTTCTTCGACGTGTTCACGGCCGATGGCGAGGATGTTGTCACAGTCGGCCAGGGTCTTGCGCGCGTAATAGAGCACCTGACGACCGGCCTCGGTCAGTCCGGTCAGGCGTTTGCCCTGACGCATAAACAATTCGGTGCCGAGCTCATCCTCGAGCCGGGTCAGATGCTGGGACACCGCCGATTGCACCAGATGTAAGCGCTGCGCTGCGGCGGTCACATTGAAGCCGCTTTCTTCGAGCGCGACCAGCGAGCGTAGTTGTCGTAGTTCCATATCAGCAATCGTGATGTTTAAGCAGGAATCATCATTTTACAAGATATACGCCGCGCTCCAAACTGCAGCGCATTCTGGCGTGAACTGACTCTGCGCCATTCCTGACTTAATTACGAGGTTTTAGTCACGATGAGAGGCGCGGTCCGCAGGACCGGCAGATCGTCGTCGAGGCAACTGACTATGAGCACAAACCCCATGCCTGACAGCAACACTGACGCACCGCAACTGATCGTTGAGGGCAAGCTCGCCGACAACGAGCGCCTGAAAAAGCAGAGCAATTTCCTTCGCGGCACCATCGAAGAGGATCTGCAGGACCGCATTACCGGTGGTTTTACGGCCGATAACTTCCAGTTGATCCGTTTTCACGGCATGTACCAGCAGGATGACCGCGATATCCGTGCCGAGCGCGCCAAACAAAAGCTCGAACCCCTGCACAATGTGATGCTGCGTGCGCGCCTGCCCGGCGGTGTGATTACCCCGGCGCAATGGCTGGTGATCGAAAAATTCGCCGAAGAAAACACCCTGTACGGTTCGGTGCGCCTGACCAACCGTCAGACCTTTCAGTTCCACGGTGTGCTCAAGCCGCATATCAAACACATGCATCAGCTGATCAATTCCTGCGGGATTGATTCGATCGCCACGGCCGGTGATGTGAACCGGAATGTGTTGTGCAGTACCAATCCGGTCGAGTCCGGGCTGCACGCTGAGGCCCACGAATGGGCGAAAAAAATCTCCGAGCACCTGTTGCCGAAAACCCGTGCTTACTATGAGATCTGGCTCAACGACGAAAAAGCCCACAGCACCGAAGAGCCGATTCTCGGTGAGACCTATCTGCCGCGTAAGTTCAAGACCACGGTCTGTGTGCCGCCGAACAACGAGGTCGACGTCCACGCCAATGACCTGAACTTCATTGCCATTGCCGAAAACGGCAAGCTGGTCGGCTTTAATGTGCTGGTCGGCGGCGGTCTGGCCATGACGCACGGCGACAAGTCCACCTATCCGCGTAAAGCCGATGATTTCGGTTTTATTCCGCTCGAACACACCTTGGCGGTCGCAGAGCACGTGGTCACCGTGCAGCGCGATTGGGGTAACCGCGTTAACCGTAAAAATGCCAAAACCAAATACACCCTGGACCGGGTCGGCATCGACACGTTCAAAGCTGAAGTCGAGCGCCGCGCAGGGATCCGTTTCGAACCTTCGCGGCCCTATGAGTTTACCTCGCGCGGTGACCGTTTCGGCTGGATTGAGGGGATCGACGGCAAGCATCACCTGACGCTGTATATCCTCAGCGGACGGATTCTCGATTACCCGGGTAAACCGCTGAAAACCGGTCTGCGCAAAATCGCCGAAATCCATCAGGGCGATTTCCGGATCACCGCGAATCAGAATCTGATTATCGCCGGCGTGCCGGCGGAGCAGAAAGACGAGATCGAGCGCATCGCCCGTGAGCACGGACTGATCGACGATAGCACGACCGAGCTGAAGAAAAACGCCATGGCCTGCGTGGCCTTGCCGACCTGTCCGCTGGCGATGGCTGAGTCTGAGCGTTTTCTGCCTGAACTGATTACGGAGGTGGAGAAACTGCTGGTCAAACACGGCGTGCCTGACGAGCATATTGTGCTGCGGGTGGTTGGCTGTCCCAATGGTTGCGGCCGCGCCATGCTGGCCGAAGCCGGGCTGGTCGGTAAAGGCCCGGGAAAATACAACCTCTACCTCGGCGGTAACCGCATCGGCACCCGAATCCCGAAACTCTACCGTGAGAATGTCAGCCCCGAGGTGATCCTCGGTGAGCTGGATGAGCTGATCGGTGCCTGGGTTGCAGAACGCAACGAAGGCGAAGGCTTTGGCGACTTTGTGATCCGAAAAGGTGTCGTCGCGGAAGTGAAAGTCTCTAAAACGGACTTTCACGCCTGATCGCCTGAAGCAGAACACTCCGCAAAAGCCGCCCGCTTGCAGGGCGGCTTTAACCAGCGCCGCCGAGGCGGCTAAAGATTCGATCCGGAACAGCTATTATGTTGCTCAATCAAATGCCCGCGGGTGTAAACCCGCTGACCCCCGAACAGTCTCAGCAAGTCAGTCAGCTCGTCAGCACGCTGACCCCGCTGCAACAGGCTTTTGTCAGTGGCTATCTGGCCGCCAGCGCACAGCTCGGCGGCGCTACGCTACCGGCGGCAGCGCCTGCTGCCGAAGCCGCACCGCTGACGATTCTCTATGGTTCGCAGACCGGTAATGCCAAGCATGTGGCCACGGAGCTGGCAGAGGCGGCCAAGGCGCGTGGCCTGACGGTCAAACTGTCGGACATGGCAGACTACAAACTCAATCAGCTGAAGAACGAAAAGTTTCTGACTCTGGTCTGCTCGACGTACGGTGAGGGGGAGCCGCCGGAAAACGCTGAAAAATTCTGTGCTTTCCTGAACTCCAAAAAAGCACCGCGTCTGGAAGGGACGCAGGTTGCCGTGCTGGGTCTGGGCGATTCCAGTTATGAGTTTTTCTGCCAGACCGCGATCGATCTTGAAACGCGCCTGTTAGCGCTGGGCGCCAAGGTGATCTCTGAGCGCAAACTGCTGGATGTGGATTACGACGACCACACGCCGGCCTGGATCAGCGAGACGGTTGAGCGCTTTGAACCGGAACTGAAAGCCGCCGCCGGACCGGCCAGTAATGTGGTGGCCATGCCGGGCTTGCAGGTCGCGGCCACGGCCGCATCGCCTTATAACAAAAAGTCGCCGTTTGCTGCCGAACTCAGTGTGGTACAGAAGATCACCGGCCGTGACAGCAGCAAAGACGTCCGGCATATCGAGATTTCCCTGGACGGGTCAGGCCTGACGTATCAGCCGGGCGATGCGCTGGGCGTTTATTTCAATAATGACGCCGATGAGGTTGATGCTGTGCTGGCGCTGTTGCAGCTCGATGGCAGTGAGCAGGTCAGTTTTGCCGATCAACAGCGCCCGCTGCGTGATGTCCTGATTGAGGAGATGGAACTGACTCAGTCCTATCCCGCGTTTGTCGAAAAATACGCCGCAGCGACCGGCAATAAAACGCTGGCCGGGCTGGCGGAAGACAAAGCCGCGCTGCGGGAGTATCTCGCTGAACGGCAGATCTTCGATATTCTGCGTGAACATCCGGGCAAAATCAGCGCTGAGGAGCTGCTCGGTGCTTTGCGCAAAATGCAACCGCGGCTCTACTCAATCGCCTCCAGTCAGGCGGAAGTTGAAGACGAAGTGCATCTGACTGTCGGTGTGGTTGAATGGGACGCGTTTGACCGCGTGCATCTCGGTGGTTGCTCAGGCTATCTCAGCCGTCGTGCGCAAGAAGGCGATAAGGTGAGGGTGTTTGTCGAGAGCAACGACAACTTCCGCCTGCCGGCTGATCCGTCCACGCCGCTGATCATGATCGGTCCGGGTACCGGGATTGCGCCGTTCCGCGCCTTTTTGCAGGAACGCGATGCGCAGGGTGCGGACGGCGATAACTGGCTGTTCTTCGGTAACCCGCATTTCACCCAGGATTTTCTCTATCAGGTTGAATTGCAGGGCTATCTCAAAAGCGGCCTGTTGAACCGTCTTGATGTGGCTTTCAGCCGTGATCAGGCGAAAAAGATTTATGTGCAGGACCGGCTGCGTGAACAGGGCGAGGCGGTTTTTGCCTGGCTCGAGCGTGGCGCGCACTTGTATATCTGTGGCGACGCCAACCATATGGCCAAGGATGTTGAGCAGGCTCTGGCAGAGGTGATTTCCGAGCACGGCAAGCTGCCGTTTGACGAAGCGGAAAAATACCTCGAACGCCTGCGCGACGAAAAACGCTTCCAGAAAGACATTTATTAAGCCGCCGCCGGTTCGCAGCCCGCACGGCTGTGGCTGCATGGCATGCTGCGGACCGGCCGGCCAAACCCGGCCGGTCAATCCGGCATTGTTGTTTTATCCGCCGCGCGCGGACTGCCCCGGCTTGCATTCCGGGGTGACGCACGCGGCAACACCCGGGAGCCCGGCTCTCACTGAGGTTGATCATGGACAACGCTGTTTGCGAAAAAAGCCCGCTTGAAGGCAAAACACTTGACCAGGTTAACGCGGAACTCGAAGCGCTCACGCCGCAGGAACGCGTGGTCTGGGCCATGGAAAACCTGCCCGGCGAACACGCGCTCAGCTCCAGTTTCGGCATTCAGAGCGCGATGTTGCTGCATATGGTCACGCAGGTGAAACCGGATATCCCGGTGATCCTGACCGATACCGGCTATCTGTTTGAAGAAACCTACCGCTTTATCGATGAGATGGTAGAGCGTCTGAACCTCAACCTGAAAGTCTACCGGGCCGAGATGAGTCCCGCCTGGCAGGAAGCACGCTACGGTAAGCGCTGGGAGCAGGGTGTTGAGGGAATCGAGGACTACAACAAGCAGAATAAAGTCGAGCCCATGCAACGGGCGCTGAGTGAACTGAATATCGGCACCTGGTTTGCCGGCCTGCGCCGTGAGCAATCCCGCAGCCGTGCCGACCTTGGCGTATTGCGGATTCAGAACGGTCGTTACAAAGTCCATCCTGTCATCAACTGGCGTAACAAAGACGTTTATCAATACCTGAAAAAATACGACCTGCCTTATCACCCCTTATGGGACAAGGGATATATGTCGGTCGGGGATTGGCATACCAGCCAACCCCTGTTGCCGGGCATGACGGAAGAAGAAACCCGCTTTCACGGTCTGAAAAGAGAGTGCGGCCTGCATGAGTAAGCCCGCGCTGTAGGAGCCGGCATGCAGGCGACCTTGCGGGGGCATCGGTGGGCACCGCTGTCGCGGCAATTGTAGGAGCCTGTACACAGGCGACCTTGCGGGGTATCGGTGGACACCGCTGTCGCGGCTATAGCCGCTCCTACAGTTGTCGGCGCGGCAATTGTAGGAGCCTGTACACAGGCGACCTTCGCGGGGTATCGGTAGACACCGCTGTCGCGGCTATAGCCGCTCCTACAGTCGTTGGTGCAGCAATTGTAGGAGCCTGTATACAGGCGACCGTGCGGGGGGCATCGGTAGGCACCGCTGTCGCGGCTATAGCCGCTCCTACAGTCGTTGGTGCGGCAATTGTAGGAGCCTGTATACAGGCGACCTTGCGGGGTATCGGTGGGCACCGTTGTCGCGGCTATAGCCGCTCCTACAGTCGTTGGTGCGGCAATTGTAGGAGCCTGTACACAGGCGACCTTGCGGGGCTATCGGAGGGCGCCGTTGTCGCGGCCATGGCCGCTCCTACAGACGCTCAGCGGGTGGGGAGGTAAAGGCTGATGGCGGGGATGAAAATCAATAAGGCAAGCCGGAGCAGGTCGGCCAGCACAAAGGGCAGAATCCCGATCATCATATCGCTCATCCTGAGCCCCTTGGCGGCGTTTTGGACAACGAACAGGTTCATGCCCACGGGCGGGGAGATCAGGCCGGTTTCGACGGTGACAACGGCGATAATGCCGAACCAGACCGGGTCGAAGCCGCTGGCGACCACGACCGGGTAGAATATGGGGACGGTCAGCAGGATCATCGCCAGGCTTTCCAGAAAGCAGCCCATCACGATATAAAACAGTACAATCAGCCCCATCACCATCCACGGACTAAGCCGGTAGGCGTCGATCAGATCGACCATGGCGAAGGACACCTGACTGACAGACAACAGGTAGCCGAACACATCCGCGCCGATCAGTATGATAAAAATCCCGGCGCTGAGCGCCACGGTTTCATTTACTGCCTCACAGAAATCGCCCAGGCTCAGGCCGCGTGCAAGTGCAAAAATCAACGCAAGCCCGGCACCAACACCGCCGGCTTCGGTGGGCGAGAAAATCCCGCCGTAGAGTCCGCCCATAACCAGCGCGAACAGCAGCGCCACCGGCGCCAGTTGGCGCAGGGCCTTGGCCGGCGTGCTGTCAGGGTCGGGCGATTGTTCGGCGGCCGGTTGCCAGCGGCGCAGCATAATGCTGACGGTAATGAGATACAGTGCGTAGCCGAGCAAGCCCGGCAGAAAGCCGGCCAGAAACATATCGCCGACGGATTGTTCGGTGATCAGGGCGTATAACAACAGGGCCACCGAGGGCGGGATCATAATGCCCAGCGTGCCGCCGGCGGCCAGTGCGCCGGCGGCCAGACGCGGCGGATAACCCTGTTTCATCATCTCCGGGTAGGCGACCCGGGTCATGCTTGAGGCGGTCGCCAGGGACGAGCCCGAAATAGTCGAAAAGGCCGCGCTGCCGGTGATTGCAGCCAGCGCGAGGCTGCCGTTCCAGCCTCTGCAGAAATAGCGCGAGGCATCGAACAGGTCTTTGGAAAAGCCCGCCCGGGCGGCCAGACTGCCCATCAGCAGAAACAGCGGGATGAGCGTGAACGAGTAGTTCGATGCGGTCCCGAAGGCGGCGGTCTCCAGCATGTTCAGGGCCGGTTGCGGGCCGACGATCATGGCGAAACCACCAGCGCCGACGCCGATCATGGCCAGCCCGACCGGGCAACCCAGTGCCAGTAATACCAGTATGACCCCGATTCCG
Organism: Granulosicoccaceae sp. 1_MG-2023; assembly: GCA_030546905.1. Classification (GTDB taxonomy): domain Bacteria; phylum Pseudomonadota; class Gammaproteobacteria; order Granulosicoccales; family Granulosicoccaceae; genus UBA7957. The sequence continues at coordinate 14,941 of JAUOPI010000041.1, forward strand.
CCAAGGCCGGTCAGCAGTGGGTCCACGTTCAGCTCCCGGTTTGGCGCAGTGCGCAGGGGCCTGTCCGGCGGCGAAATGTCAGCCAGAGGCAGGTGGCCATGGTTGCAATACAACACACGCTAAGGGCGGCGTAGAACAGGTAGAGCGGTATACCCAGATCCTGAGTCCGGTCGCCGCGCTCGATCATCTCGCGGACGCGGCCGCTGAACAGCCAACTGAGCAGTGCGGCAAACAGTGCCAGAGCCAGATTCCAGAGACGCGTCAGTGTGGCCCGGATGGCCGCCGGTAAGGCGCTGACAAGCACCTGTACACGGATCAGTCCGTTGACCGCGGCACGGGGCAGGGAAGCGAACACCATGATCAGCAGCGCATAGCCGGCGATCTCAACCGAACCGGGAAAGAGCAGATTCAGGCGGCCGTCGCTGAGGTCGAACAGCAGCCGCGTCAGCACCCCGGCCACCACCACCGACAACATGCCCAGCAGGGCGACAAATGCGAGCCGGTCGAATAGCCTGATGATCGCTTCCACTGCGGATTCCCCGTTGCCGTGTTCAGTTCAGCTCAGTTTCGCATTCGCTGACGTAGGCCCGCGCCCGGCGGTAGGTTTCGCTGCCGGGTAAGCCTTGTTCATCAAGGCCTGTGATATAGGCCTTGGTGATCTCATCGGCCACCGCCTGCCAACGGCGGCGTTCTTCGGCGCTGAGCCGGTTGACCGTACCGCCTTCGGCGGCAATAACGTCAAGGCCGGTTTTATCGGCATCGTCGTAGCCCTGACCGGCGTTAACCGCCCAGTCCATACCGCTGTTGTCATCGATGATCTGTTTGAGGTCGGCAGGCAGGTTTTCGTAGCTGCGCTTGTTCATGGTGGTGACAAAGGCCAGCGAATAAAAACCGAAATCCAGGTGCTGTTTGGAGACTTCATAGGCGCGGAAGCTCTTAACCGCGGACCAGGGCAGCATATAGCCGTCGATAATGCCGCGCTGCACGCTCTGGTAGATTTCCGGCGCCGGCATGCCGACCGGCTCGGCACCCAGTCCGCCGATCAGATCGCCGATCAGATCGGTCGGGCGGCGGATTTTCAGCCCCTCCAGGTCTTCCAGGGTGGTTACCACCTTGTCCCTGGTATGCAGGTGGCCGGGACTGTGGGTATGCACGTAGAGCACTTTGGTGTCTTTGTATTCCTCGTCGAGGGCACCGCTGTCGTAGAGCTTCTGGAAGGCACATGAGCCGACCGCGCCGGTTTTGAACAAGCCCGGCAACTCCATAATCTGGCTCAGCGGGAAGCGCCCGGCGGTGTAGCCCTGTACGGTCCAGGCGATATCGGCGATACCGTTTTTGGCATTGTCGTAACCGGCCGGTGCTTTGCCGAGGGTCTGGGCGGGGAATACGGTGACGCGGATGCGCCCGTCGGATTGTGTTTCAACAGCCTGTTTCCAGGCGTCGAACATGCGTTCGCTTTGCCAGCTGTTCTTCGGCATGAAATGGGCGAATCGCAGATTCACCTCCGCGGCCAGAGCCGGTGCGGTGCCGGACAACAGGCCGGAGAAGGCGAAGGCGGGCAGAAGCTTTTTCAGGGGGATCATCGCTGAGCTCTCTTCAGATGCATTGCGGTGCATGATTGTCGGAAAACCAAAGATTGGGCGGCATGACGCGCTTGTACTTCACGGGACTGACAAGTCATCCCGGCGGGCACGCGCGTGCCGGCTACAGACTGTTAATTAGACGCAGGTGAAAGTCAACGCCTGAGCGTTGCGGAGTAAGGCAGAGAAAGGGGGAAAGCGGGCGGGCTTGAGCACCGGCCCGCCCGCTGATCGGGGCGGGGCCGGTTACGGACTGCGTCGGGATCAGTAGGAACCCATTTCGACCACGGTCTCAGCGGTCACCTGATCGCCCTTAAGGGCTTTGATCGTCACATAATAGGCGTGGCCTTTGCCGCCGGAGCAGGGTGGCATATAAGCGCCTTCAAGATCCCAGCCGGCACCACGGTGTTCTTCGACCAGCGTGAATCCGGCCGGCAATTCAAAGCTATGGCCGGGTACCGGGGGAATGCTGACGCTGTCACTGCCCGGTTCGATTGCAAACTGCATTCTGCCGTGTCCGCCGTTGTTCATCCGTTCTGAATCACGGTCGCTGTATTCCAGCAGGATGGCATCCGAGCCGACGGGAATATCGCTGACAGTCCAGGCCGGTGTGGCCGGGTCACTGCCACCGAATTTCTGACATTGCTGTCCTTCAGGTACGGTGACTCCGTCCCAGTCGGCGCTGGCAAAAATGGCATCGAGTGCAAAGGCCTGCGACGAAAAGGCCAAAAAGGCGGCGCATGCGATCAGTGGTTTTTTAGTCATAGCCATAGCTCCATTGGTTGTACTGGTGGTCAATCAAGTGCGCATCGCTGTCCTGAAACAAGCGTGTCCAGCTTATGCAAGCTAACACGAAACCCCCGGCGGGTGGCTATGTTTACCTGAACTGACGGCGCACCGGACGCGCTGGCAGCGGTAGGAATAGCGCACCGGGGCGGCAAGTCAGTGAACTGCACATGTTCTGCACATTATCTGTCTATGCTTGGGCCGGCAGTACCGCGAGGTGCTGTGGTTGATGGAAAAAACAGAATATTGCCGAGATTAAGGATCCCTGAATGATAAGAAAAAATGCTTCCTGTTTGCTTTGGCTGGGCCTGGTTGGCTGCGGCGTCGGATTGAGCGCCTGTGATTCGGACTCTTCCGACACGGAGACCTCCGTATCTGACACCGGCTCCGATACCAGCACGGACACCAGCACGGACACCGACACTGACGGCACGCTGAGTATTGATGTGGATCCGACGCTGTTTGCTGAGGATGCGCTGGTATCCGAGCCGGAGATTGTCGACTGCACCCTGAGTGACGGTACGGAAACGAGCTGCTATCAGTTTGTTACCGCGGGCGCGCCGCCGACGCACGAGGTCGGACCGTTTTGCCCCGAAAGCATCTATAGCACTGCAGACGAGGCAGGAATCTGGCTCGATGGCAGCGGCGAAGTCTGGGATGTGGACGGTGATTTTATCCTCAATCTGCCCAACCTCTATGATGACGACAACTGGCAGCTCTATGATCCGGTGAGCGGTGATGTGTATGTCACCGATACACAGGAAGCCTGTGAAGCGGCCGCCCGACCGGATGTGGATGAGGCCTATCAGAACTACTGCGTGGAGTGTTCCGTGGATTACATCGACGGCGGAGTGTCTGAGACCTGGTTGATTCCGGTCACGCCGGTCGCCGCGGATGCAACCGGCTCGCTCAGTGCCCAGATCGGTCTCGCTCTGACCGGTATCCATATGACCGCATCGGCACCGGTGGAGGATATTCTGGCCAATTACACCATTGCCGCGTTTGATGACTGCGGCGGTCATGTTAATCCGACCGAGGGCTATCACTACCATGCGGCGACCGGTTGTTCCGAAGTGGCAAGCAGTGATGACGGTCATGCCGGTTTGATCGGCTATGCGCTGGACGGCTACGGTATCTACGGTTTGCTGGATGCTGACGGCAATGAACCAGAAGGGCTGGACGAATGCCGCGGGCAGGTCGATGAGGTGCGGGGCTATCACTATCACGCCGCCGGTGCCGGTGAAAACCTGTTTATCGGTTGCTTCCACGGTAAGACCGTCGAGGGTGTCGGTGAAACCGATGTGGGAGGTCCGGAAGGGTTGCCGACGGATGGTGAGTTGCCGCCTGATGGCGTGCCACCGGAGGGTGTACCGCCGGAAGGGGCGCCGCCGCAGTAAGCGGTCGCCTGTGTACAGGCTCCTACAGAGTTGGTTGGTGTTGTAGGAGCGGCCACGGCCGCGACAGCGGAGTTTGCCGAAGCGTCGCGGTCGCCTGTGTACAGGCTCCTACAGAGTTGGTTGGTGCTGTAGGAGCGGCCATGGCCGCGACAGCGGAGTTTGCCGAAGCGTCGTGGTCGCCTGTGTACAGGCTCCTACACAGTTGGCGGGGGTTGTAGGCGCGGGCAAGGCCGCGCCCGCGGAGTTTGGCGCCCCCGCGGGGTGGCCGGTGTTAAA
>JAUOPI010000042.1 GCA_030546905.1 Granulosicoccaceae sp. 1_MG-2023
CTGTAGGAGCCTGTACACAGGCGACCAGCGGCGGCCACCCAGGCTTGGGCAGGTCGCGGCCATGGCCGCTCCTACAACCATACGGCATCCCAATGCGGGTAATCGCGCACCGATCTGACCAACCCGGCGCGCAACGGGTTGGCGATGATATACCGCGCCACCTCACGCACGTCCTCCTCGCGCCGCAGGGCATGGTCGTAAAACCCCTTCTGCCACAAGCGCCCGCCGTCGACCGGCCGCGCATGCCGCGAGACATCGGCCTTCACCATACCGACCACCCGCGCCAGATTGCGTCCGGCACCTAACTGCAACAGCCAATGGACATGATCAGGCATCACCACAAATGCCAGCGTATCGGCGTGTTCCCGCGCCGCCCGCAGCGCCTTGGCCACGCTTCGCGCACATTGGAAATCGCGCAGGTAGTGCTGTCGTTGATAGGTCACGAACGTGACGTGATAGATCTGAGATTCCAGGGACCAGCGCCCGCGTCTGAGCTGCCGGTATCCCCGTTTTTGTTTGGTTTCCATATCACCACCAATCCCTGGATGTGATGTAGAAACGATAATTGCGCAGATATTTGCAGGCAAGTTTTTGACGCGTGGTGTTTGCCGGTCGTGGGTTGGTAGGTGGTTGTAGGAGCCTGTATACAGGCGACCTGCGGTGGCGGATTGAGGCTCCGGCGGTCGCGGCTATAGCCGCTCCTCCAATATTCGCCGGCGTGGGTTGGTGGGCGTTGTAGGAGCCTGCATGCAGGCGACCTGCGGTGGCGGATTGAGGTTTCGGCGGTCGCGGCCATGGCCGCGCCTACAATATTTTCCGGTGTGGGTTGGTGGCCATTGTAGGAGCCTGCATGCAGGCGACCTTCGGTGCCGGATTGAGGCTCCGGCGGTTGCGGCTATAGCCGCTCCTACAATATTCGCCGGTGCGGGTTGGTGGTCGTTGTAGGAGCCTGTATACAGGCGACCTGCGGTGGCGGATTGATGCTCCGGCGGTCGCGGCCATGGCCGCTCCTACAATATTCGCCGGCGTGGGTTGGCGGTCGTTGTAGGAGCCTGCATGCAGGCGACCTGCGGTGGCGGATTGAGGTTTCGGCGGTCGCGGCTATAGCCGCTCCTACAATATTCTCCGGCGTGGGTTGGGGGCGGTTGTAGGAGCCTGCATGCAGGCGACCTTCGGTGCCGGATTGAGGCTCCGGCGGTCGCGGCTTCAGTGGCGGATTTTGGCTCCGGCGGTCGCGGCCATGGCCGCTCCTACAATATTCTCCGGCGTGGGTTGGTGGTCTTTGTAGGAGCCTGTATACAGGCGACCTTCGGTGGCGGATTGAGGCTCCGGCGGTCGCGGCTATAGCCGCTCCTACAAGAGGCGCGGCTTCGGTGGCGGATGTGGCACCCCAGGTCGCGGCCATGGCCGCTCCTACAATGGGCGGGGTGTTTAGACGAGGCCGTGGAAGGGTTGGACTTCGACGTACTCGCCGGCTTGGATGTTGCCGCGACCGGGGTCGATAACGATGATGCAGTTGGCGCTGCACATGCTGCTGAGACGGCCGGCCCCCTGTTTGCCGGTGGAGCGCACGACGGTTTCGCCGCTTTCGTCGGTGTAGAGAATGCCGCGCTGGAATTCGGTGCGGCCTTCGGATTTACGCAGCTCGCTGGTGCTGCGCACGCGAAAGCGCGGGGGCGTACTTTGGCTGTGGCGGACGCCGGACATGGTGCGCAGCGCCGGCTGGACGAATTCGTAGAAGGCGACCATGACCGCCACGGGGTTGCCGGGCAGACCGAAGAAGACCGCATCGCCGAGTTTGCCGCAGGCCAGTGGCCGGCCGGGACGCATGGCGAGCTTCCAGAAGGCAACATCGCCCATGCGGTGAAGGATGTCGGACACAAAATCCGCCTCGCCGACCGAGACACCGCCGCTGCTGATCACCACATCGGCCTGTGCGGCGGCGCGCTGGAAGGCGTCGCCAATCAGCCCCGGTTCATCGCGCACCACACCAAGATCGATCACCTCGACGCCGAGACGGCTGAGCATGCCGTAAATGGAGTAGCGGTTGCTGTCGAAGATCTCTCCCCTGGCCGGTTCGCGGAAGCCGCCGTCCAGCGGCAGCAGCTCGTCGCCGGTGGACATAAACGCGACTTTCAGCCGCCGCGTGACTTTGACCTCACTGACCCCGAGCGAGGCCAGCATTCCCAGATGCGCCGGCATTAACAGCTCGCCGGCTTCGAGAATGGTCTCGCCTTTGCGCACGTCTTCACCGGCGTAGCGGACATTGGCCGCCGGGGCGGTCGAGCCGTCAATGCGCAGCATGTCGCCGTCGGCCTCGCAGCGCTCCTGAATCACCACCGTGTCGGCACCATCGGGCATCACCGCGCCGGTCATAATCCGCACCGCCTCGCCCTGACCCACTTGCCCGTCGAACGGCCGCCCGGCAAACGCGCTGCCGGTAATCGTCAGGCTGGCCTCGCCCTCTGCCGGCAAATCGGCACTGCAAATGGCGTAGCCGTCCATCGCTGAATTGGTGTAACCGGGCACATCGATGCGCGAGGCCACATCGGCCGCCAGCACACGCCCCAGCGCCTCACGCAGGGGGACGGATTCGGCCTCCTGAATACGCGGCACAAGCCGGTAGATACGCTGCAAGGCCTCACTGACCGGCAGCAGTCCGGGTTCCTTGTCGTCGGCACAGGACGGTTGTTTTTCGATCATGGCTGTTTAGCTCCGTCACACTTGCCGGATCAGCGCACCACACGCCACCGGCCTGTTTTAACGCCCGTTGGCTTCGCGGTAGGCGGCCAGTTCGTCGCAGCGCAGTTGTTTGAAGTAGTCGGCCAGATAGGCATCCAGCGACTGCGTATCCGCCGCTTCCATCGCGGCCTGCTTTTGCAGCGAGGTGGCGGCCTGTTCGCGCAGCATGGCTTCGATTCCGGCATTTACGCTTTTCTGCTCGAAATAGGCTTTGTGTTCCAGCGACTTGCGCAGCGCGAAGCCGTAGAAGGAACCGTCCTGCTCGAGCATTTCCTCAATCATATGCGCCGACGGGGTCAGGTTCGGGTCCAGAAACTTGGCCTTTTGCGCCAGCAAGGAGGCGCTGAACACATCGCTGCCGTAGACGGAATCGAGAAACTCGGCGAACGGCGTCATGGCGTCCATCAACTCGCTGCCGTAGTCACGCAGCGGGATTTCGCCGCGCTCGCAGGTATGCAGACACAGCCCCGGCTCGCGGCCGCGGTGCGCCACGGCGTTCATGTTGTAGTCGATCTTTTTCTGCTCAGCGTCGCTTAACAGCGGGCTTTCCTGACACAAGGCAAACAACATCAGAATCTCGACAAAACGCACCTGCTCTTCGCTGATGCCGAGCGGGTGATAGGCATTCACATCCAGCGAGCGCAATTCCACATAACGCACGCCCCTGCGCAGCAGGGCCAGCATCGGCATCTCATTGCCGTCGGGGATCTGCTTGGGACGCACGGTGCTGTAGTATTCGTTTTCGATCTGCAGCAAGGTGGTCGACAGCTGCTGATACTCACCGGCGGCGTTCTTCAGCCCCAGGCGGCTGAATTTTTCGTGCGGCCGCGTCAGCGCCTCATACAAACAGCCGACAAACGGCGCCACCGCACTGTAGTCAGCGCGCGCACCGGCATCGCCTTCTTTCTTATTGGTGTAGCCGATATCACCCATACGCAGTGAGGTGCCGTAGCGCTCGTAATACGTATTGTGGTTGTAAACATCCATCTCCGGCGGCTTGGGCCGGTCGCCGAGAAAGGTCTTGCAGATCGCCGGCGAGGCACCGAACAGATACGGCACCAGCCAACCGTAGCGCAGCAGATTGCGGATCAAATGAAAATACTGCTCGCTGATAAAATCGGTTTCATTGAGCGTGGAACCGGCCAGTTCGCGGTAATAACGCCAGAAGCTGTCGGAGAAGGAAAAGTTAAAATGTACACCGGCGATGACCTGCATGGACTTGCCATAACGCAAGCCCAGCCCGTCGCGGTAGATGGTTTTCATGCGCCCGGCATTGGATGAGCCGTACTGCGCCACACGGATACTGGACTCACCGTTGAGCACACAGGGCATGCTGGTGCTCCAGAGAAACTCTCCGTCTTCGAGGTTGGCGTGCACAAAGCGCTGCGCCTGGCAAAGGAAGTCCAGCGTCTCACGCACGTCATTAAACGGCGGCGTGACAATCTCCAGCAGCGCCTCGGAGAAATCCGTCGTAATAACCGGATTGGTCAGCGCCGCGCCCAGCGCCCGCGGATGCGGCCGCTGCGAAATCGTCCCCTCCGCCGATACCCGCAGACATTCTTTCTCAAGGCCGATCAGGCGTTCACCCACTGTCTCGCCCTGCCCGTTTTGGCGAATCATGTTAAGTCGCTTATGGGCTCTGCTATAGGCCATCGAAAATCCGTCCGTTTTTTAGTAGTTACAAACCGCCCGCGCCACGGCGCGGTAGCCGGGCATTATCCAACAGATTCGCGCAAAACGCACAGATTGCCTGCAGGGGGATGTGCACAGGTGGGCTGCGGGGGTGAATCCGGCTCCGGCGGGTCGCGGCAGTCGGCTTCCGGAGGTGTTGTAGGAGCCTGTATACAGGCGACCTTGCGGGGGCAAACGAAGCCCCGCCGGTCGCGGCCATGGCCGCTCCTACAACGGCAATCGGATTCCGCAAGCTTTGTAGGAGCCTGTATACAGGCGACCTGCGGTGGCAAATGCAGCTCCGTCGGTCGCGGCTATAGCCGCTCCTACAACGGGAATCGGCTTCCGGGGGCTTTGTAGGAGCCTGTATACAGGCGACCCTGCGGGGGCAAACGCAGCTCCGGCGGTCGCGGCCATGGCCGCTCCTACAGGGCGACTTGCGGGGGCAAATGGTCGCGGTTGTAGCCGCTCCCACATTGCTGCGGTAAACTCCCGCGCATGGCACTTGAACTCTACACTCACCGCACCGGCGACGGTCCGCCGCTGGTGGTTTTGCACGGGCTTTTCGGCAGCTGGGAGAACCTCGGCACGCAGATCCGCTCTCTGGCCAAAGACTACACGGTCTATGGCATGGACCTGCGCAATCACGGCCGTTCGCCGCACGATGATTTTATGGATTACCCGACGATGGCGGCCGATGTGCTGCATACGTTGGATACATTAGGCCTGGAACGCACCCATCTGCTCGGCCATTCCATGGGCGGTAAGACGGCGATGACGGTGGCGCTGACGGCCCCTGAGCGGATCGACAAGCTGGTGGTGGTCGATGTGGCGCCCAAGGCCTATGAGCCGGGCCATAACGAGATACTCGAGGCGATGAGCACGCTGGACGTGGCCGCCCTGAAAAGCCGCAGCGAAGCCGATGCGCATGTCAAGAAGTGGGTAGAAACCCATGCCATCCGCGCCTTTTTGCTGAAGAATCTGGTCCGCGAGGATCAGGGCTTCAGCTGGAAGCTTAATCTGCCGGCCATCATCAAGAACTACCCGGCGATTATCGACTTTCCGCCCCTCGAAGGCCCTTTTACGGGACCGGCGCTGTTTCTCAAGGGCGCGCATTCTGACTACATTCAGGCCCACGACCGCGAGCGCATAAACACGCTTTTCCCCAACGCCACGGCCAAGCTGATCGACGGTACCGGTCACTGGCCGCATTCGGAAAAACCGGCGGTCTTTTACAAGCTGGTCAGTGACTTCCTCGCCGACACGCAGGCCGATCCGGCCTGAGCCGCGTATCGCGCCCGACCACAACCTGAACTGACGCCGTCCCATGAGTGATTCCCACGATTCCCTGTTTGCCCAACCCTTAGGCCGCATCGAAGGTTTCAGCTTTGATGAGCAGGTCGCCCGCGTGTTCCCCGATATGGTGGGCCGCTCGGTGCCCGGCTACAGCACCATCGTCGCCCAGAGCGGCTCGCTGGCCGAACGCTACGCCACGCCCGGCAGTCAGGTCTATGACCTCGGCTGCTCGCTGGGCGCCACCACCCTGGCCATGCGCCGGCGTATTCATGCGCCCGATTGCCGGATTATCGCCGTGGACAACAGCGAGCCCATGATCCGGCGCTGCCGCGAGGCCATAGATACAGACACATCGACTGTGCCGGTGGAGGTGGTATTGGGCGATATTGCCGATGTAGAATTCGAACGCGCATCGGTGGTGGCGATGAATTTCACCCTGCAGTTTTTCGCGCCGGCACAGCGCCCGGCGCTGCTCAAGCGCATTGCCGATGGCCTGCTGCCCGGCGGCGCGCTGATTCTGTCGGAGAAAATCGCCTTCAGCGATCCGCAGCAGCAGGTACTGCACACCGAGATGTATCACAGTTTCAAGCGCGCCAACGGCTACTCTGACCTGGAGATCAGCCAGAAGCGCAGCGCCCTCGAGGACGTCCTGATCCCCGACACGCTGCCCGCGCATTACGAACGCCTGAAAAACGCCGGCTTCAGCAGCGCCGAGGTGTGGTTTCAGTGTTTTAACTTCGTCTCGATTATTGCCCTGCGATGATCGACACGGATGCCCTGCAGGCCGCCCTGCTCAATGATCCTGAGCCGGCGGCCTTTGCCGAGACCCTGGTCAGCCGCATACGCGCGCGCCTGGATGAACCCAATCACGGCGACCTGCAACGCTGGCTCGACGCACTGGCAGCACTGCCGGCGGCGCCGCTGCAAGCGCTGCGCTACGACGGCGGCGCGGTCACCGTCGGCCATGCAGACAGCCTCTCAGCGGCAGCGCAGGAGCGCCTGCTCGGCGCATTGCGCGGGCTGATGCCGTGGCGCAAAGGCCCGTATCAGGTATTCGGCACCGACATCGACACCGAGTGGCGCTCGGACTGGAAATGGGACCGCGTGCAGCCGCATATCAGCGATCTCAGCGGCCGGCGTGTGCTGGATATCGGCTGCGGCAACGGCTACCACCTGTGGCGCATGCACGAAGCCGGTGCGCGGCAGGTCATCGGCGTCGACCCGAGCCTGCTGTTCGCCTGCCAGTTCGCCGCGATTAACCGCTACGCCGGTCGCCGCGACGTGCATTTTGTGCCGCTTGGCATGGAAGCCCTGCCGCAGGACACGGGCTGGTTTGATACGGTCTTTTCGATGGGCGTGCTCTATCACCGCCGCTCACCGATGGATTATCTGCGCGAGCTGGCCGGCCAGCTGCGCCGCGGCGGCGAACTGGTGCTGGAGACGCTGGTCATAGAAGGTGATGAACAGCACGTGCTGGTACCGCAAGGTCGCTATGCGCGTATGCGCAATGTATGGTTCATCCCCAGCAGCCGGGCACTGGTACTCTGGCTGCAACGGAACGGCTTTTGCGACGTACGCATCGTGGACGAATGCACCACGACAACGGATGAGCAGCGTACAACTGATTGGATGCAGTACGAATCGTTGGCCCAATGCCTCGATCCCGACGACCCGACACGTACCGTGGAGGGCCATCCGGCACCCAAGCGTGCCGTGCTCGTCGGGACCCGGCGTTAGTGCTCGAAATGTGTTTGGTCTGTAATTAAGATGTCATTATGGTTACTGCGATAAAAAAACCAACCCGCGCCCGGGTCGCCAACACCGACGCGCCGGTACTGATGCCCGCTAACGGTTTCCGCACCGATGGCCTGTGGCGTCCGCGTCCCGGCGAGGTGCTCACCGACGGCAGCCTGCGCACGGTCGGCGGACACACCTATATTCACTACGACGGCTGCTGGATTCACTACTACGAGCCGCCGCCCAACACCCTCGAAAACAAACGTCAGCTGATCAATCACCTGACACGCCGGACCTTCCACCATACCGAGCCCGGCATCAACACCCCCGGTGACCGCCTCACCCAGGCCCGCGAAGCCTGGGAGGCCGAAACCGACCCGCACCGCAAACGCGTCAACGCCGCCATGCTGGCCGGTGCGCTGTTCAACCACGCCACCGACATTTTCACCGCGGTGGTTGAGCTCGAATCCAAAGGCGTGGAGATCAGCCGCTCCAACGAGCTGATGAAAGAATGCGGCGCCTGCTTTAAAGAAGCCCTGGAGCTGGGCAAGCAGGTCAAGCACCACTCCGGCGAAGAAGGCATAGACGAGCTCTGGGGCGAGCCTTTCCGCGCCTTTACCATCACGCTCGAACAGTTCTATACCTCCCGCTATATCAAGATCGCGCAGACCTGGAAAAACATCGACAAGGTCGCCGATATCATGGAAAACTGCTTTTGTGACTTCCCCGCCTACGACGGCCTGCACCGCGTGATCGCCGGTTTTGCGGTCGCCGCCAAGCGCGAGAGCGAAACCATGAAAAGCGATGAGCATATTTTTCAGGTCTGGCCCGAATTTGTTGCTGCCGGCGAGCATCTGGAACACTTCGAGCCGCACCGCCCTGCCAAAACCCGCAACAGCAACCTTCAATACACCCTGCTCGAAGGGCGCGAGCTGGTACGGCGCGGTAAAAACCTGATTAACTGGATCGCCAGCGCACGGGTCCCCATGCCCAAAAGCACCGCGGACTACGCGACCCAGTGCGAGCGCTACCACGAAAAACTCACCCACGCCTACGGCAAGCGGTGACCGCCTCCGCCGCCGGCCAAAGCGGCGCGGTTTGCCGGCCGGCCCGCTGCGCCGGTCGCCCGTGCCGGTACTGACACCATGCAAGCGCCAGCGGGCATGCTGACTCCGACCCTGCGCTTTATGCTGATGTTCGCCGCGACGGTGATCATCATCGCCGGCCTGAAAGCCTCGGCCGACATGATTGCGCCCTTTATTCTGTCCAGCTTTATCGTCGTGATCAGCGGCCCGCCCCTGTTCTGGCTGCGCCGTCGCGGCGTCCCTACCGGTCTGGCCATTACCCTGGTCATGCTGCTGATCATCAGCATGACTGCCGGGGTCGCCGCGATTGTCAGCTCCTCACTGGCCGGTTTCAGCGCGGCCCTGCCCGATTACCGCAACAGTCTGCAGAACGCGGTCTCGAATGTGTTTGCCTGGCTCGGCCTGCACGGCATCGACCTGACGGCCTCTTGGGTCATGCAATACCTCGATCCGTCCACCGCCATGGATCTGGCCGCCAATACGGTCAGCGGCTTCGGCAATGTGCTGACCAACAGCTTTCTGATTCTGCTGACGGTGATTTTCATGCTGCTGGAAGTGAGTTCCTTCCCGAACAAGCTCTCGGCGCTGTCACGCGATCCGGAAAGAACCATGGCGCGCTATCAGCGCTTTATCGACACCCTGAAAGACTATATGGCGATGAAGACCCTGATGAGCCTGCTGACCGGCTTCGGCGTGACGCTCTGGCTGTGGGGGCTCGGCGTGGACTTCGCCGCGCTCTGGGGTTTACTGGCCTTTTTTCTGAACTATGTGCCGAATATCGGCTCGATCATCGCCGCTGTGCCGGCGGTGCTGCTGGCCTTTGTCCAGCTCGGCTCCAGCAGCGCATTGCTGGCCGCCGCCGGTTATGTGTTTCTGAACACCGTGATCGGCAACTTTATCGAACCACGCCTGATGGGGCGCGGGCTGGGGCTGTCCACGCTGGTGGTGTTTCTGTCACTGGTGTTCTGGGGCTGGGTGCTCGGGCCGGTCGGCATGCTGCTGTCCGTGCCGCTGACCATGACGCTGAAGATTGCCCTGGAAGGGAACGAAGAAACACGCTGGCTGGCGGTGATACTCGGCTCCGAGCGCGACTACCTGCTGCCCGCCGAACCTCATCCGGCCAATCCGGAGCAACAGCCTTGAAACCGCTTATCAGTGAAGACGGCTCAGCCACCGCCTACAGCGACGCCTACCGGCAGACCTATCACTCGACCCACGGCGCACTGACCGAAAGCCGCATGGTGTACCTGCAAAACAGCGGCATCGCCGACGCTCTGGCAGAAGGTCGCGCCGTACACGTGCTGGAAGTGGGCTTCGGCCTGGGCCTGAACTTCCTGCTCAGCGCCGCCTGCGCCCTGGGCCATAACAGCACGCTGCGCTACACGGCGCTGGAAAAAGACCTGATCAGCGCCGCCACCCTGCGCGACCTGGACTACGGCACACTGCTGCCCGACGCCGCGCCCGTGGTCGATGCCCTGGAAAAGGCGCTGCAATGCCCGCCCGGCGACAGCCTGCACCTGCAACACGGCCCGGTCAGTCTGCAGATACTCTGCGGCGACGCCCTGCACGCCACCCTGCCCGGGGCAGTAGACGCGGTCTATCAGGACGCCTTCAGCCCGGACAGCAACCCCGAGCTCTGGACCGACGACTTCCTGCAAGGCCTCTGCAACACCCTGCGCCCCGGCGGCCGCCTGACCACCTACTGCGTCAAAGGCGACGTCCGCCGCGCCCTCAAACGCTGCGGCCTGAGCGTCAAAAAACACCCCGGCCCGCCCGGCAAACGCGAAGTCCTGATCGCCACCAAACTGTAGGAGCGGCTATAGCCGCAAGCTGCGATCACTCCCGGTACCCGCACAACACTGTAGGAGCGGCCATGGCCGCGACCTGCCCAAGCTTGAGTGGCCGCCGCTGGTGCCTGTGTACAGGCTCCTACAGATGTCCCGGTGCCATTGTAGGAGCGGCTATAGCCGCGACCAACAAGGCCCGATTCCGCCCCGAAGGTCGCCTGTATACAGGCTCCTACAAACGCGATTGATCCGACCGCAACCTGCCGCCTCTAACCCAATCCCCGACCCACTGTAGGAGCGGCTATAGCCGCGACCAACGAAGTCCGATTCCACCTCCGAAGGTCGCCTGTATACAGGCTCCTACAGACGCGATTGACCCGAGCGCAACCTGCCGCTCGGCCCACTGTAGGAGCGGCCATGGCCGCGACCAACAAGGCCCGATTCCGCCCCGAAGGTCGCCTGCATGCAGGCTCCTACAGACGCGATTGACCCGACCGCAACCTGCAGAACCTAACCCAATCCCCCGAAACACTGTAGGAGCGGCCATGGCCGCGACCAACAAAGCCCGATTCCGCCCCCAAAGGTCGCCTGTATACAGGCTCCTACAGACGCACGCCAACCGATCCGAGCCTACTCCACCGACACCGCAAAAAAACCCCGCGCATTCAACTCATCCAAATGCCGGCGCAGGTTCTCACGGGCCTTGGTTTCAAACCGGCGGAAGAAGTAGTCGGTAAGGTAGAAGCGCTGACGACGCAGCAAGGATTCCTGAAAAGCCATTTGCTTGCCAAAAAAGGCCTCATCGCTGAGGTGCGGTTGTTCGCGACGGATATTCACCCCGTCCTCGGCAAACTGCGCCCAATCGAGTCCGAAGCTGGCCAGATCTATATCCAGCAGCACCTTCTCATCGGTTCCGACCGGATGGTGGTCGTGCGTCGTGCTCAAAATCAATTCCCTGACACGCCCGCGCAACGCCGCGCTGAACTGCCCTTCGCTCTGCTCGGCAAACCAGTCCGCGCTGCGGGCCTCGTTATCAGTCAGACGCCCGTCGTAGACCACATCATGGAACCAGATCGCCAGTTCCACCGCGTCGTCATCGTTCAGCTGACCGCGCACGTCATCGAACAGATCAAGACAGAGGTCGATATGCCCGGCATTGTGGTAGTGGCGATGGGACTCGCCGTAACGACGCTCGAGCGCATCAAACACCGCGCCGGACCGGTCCGCAACCCCCGGCAGCAAATTACGGCGCCACAGCTCACTGAACCGGGCAAGAGTCATACAACGCATCTATAGCTTCCTGAGAAATCGCGGGCTTGAACGCGCAACATTACTGCAACAATGTTCAGACAGACAAGCCTGAAGCCGGCTTTTGTGGCAGCGCGCATAGCCAGCGGCAGTGCCTCTGGACACGCTCCGCCGCAGCGACCTGACAGCCCTGAGCCGGCATTTGTAGGAGCCGCTACAGCGGCGACCTGCCGGGGCTCGACCAAACTCCGTCGGTCGCCTGCATGCAGGCTCCTACAACAGCACTCCACCCAAACCAACCCCGCGGCATTTGTAGGAGCCGCTATAGCGGCGACCGACCGGGGCACGATCAAACTCCGCCGGTCGCCTGCCGCCTGCATGCAGGCTCCTACAACAGCTCCCTACCCAAACCAACACCGCCGCAATCTGTAGGAGCCGCTATAGCTGCGACCTGCCGGGGCACAATCAAACTCCGTCGGTCGCCTGCATGCAGGCTCCTACAACAGCACTCCACCCAAACCAACACCGCCGGCATTTGTAGGAGCCGCTACAGCTGCGACCTGCCGGAGCACGACCAAACTTCGTCGGTCGCCTGCATGCAGGCTCCTACAACAGCACTCCACCCAAACCAACACCGCCGCTATCTGTAGGAGCCGCTATAGCGGCGACCTGCCGTGGCACGATCAACCTCCGCAGGTCGCCTGCATGCAGGCTCCTACAACAGCACCCACCCAAACCAACACCGCCGGCATCTGTAGGAGCCGCTATAGCGGCGACCCGCCGGGGCTCGACCAAACTCCGTCGGTCGCCTGCATGCAGGCTCCTACAACAGCCCGCACCCAAACCAACACCGCCGGCATTTGTAGGAGCCGCTATAGCGGCGACCCACCGGGGCACAATCAAACTCCGCCGGTCGCCTGCATGCAGGCTCCTACAATGGCTATCAACTCACCGGCGGCGGGGCCGATACCTTCTTATCAGGCCGCGATCTGGCGCTGCGTTGTCGCCACTGGTAGGGAACTTGCTTCCGATAGACATCGCGGCGTTGCCCGGCCGATTACAATCCGGGCAAGCTCGGGATTGCTGGCGAAGCCACGCAAACCAGCTATAACTCAATCAGTTACAATCGCTGTGCAAAATCGGCTTTAAGCCGCGCAGCGAAGCGCGCGCAACAGAATTTATCTAACAGGATTACGGAATACCTATGAAAGTTACGGTTTACGGCTCTGGCTACGTTGGTCTTGTCACCGGTTCACTGCTGGCCGACGTCGGCAATGACGTTCTCTGCGTCGATATCGACGAGGAAAAGGTCGCCTCTCTGAAGAAAGGTGTAGTGCCGATTTTCGAACCCGGTCTCGACGATGTCATCAAACGCAATGTCGAAGCCGACCGCCTCGACTTCACCACCGATATGCGCCGCGCTGTGGCACATAGCGAGATGCAGTTTATCGCCGTTGGCACACCGCCGGACGAAGACGGCTCTGCGGACCTGCGCCACGTGCTGGCCGTGGCCAACACCATCGGTCAGTTTATGGACAGCCACAAACTGGTGGTGACCAAATCCACTGTGCCGGTCGGCACCGGTGATCTGGTTGAGGCCGAGCTCAACAAGGTGCTCAAAGAAAAAGGCAAAAACCTGACTTTCAACGTGCTTTCCAACCCGGAATTCCTGAAAGAAGGCGCGGCCATTGAAGACTTTATGAAGCCGGACCGCATTGTGGTCGGCACTGACGACGAGTACGCGATCAGCCAGATGCGCGAACTCTACTCACCGTTCTGCCGTAACCGCGAACGCCTGGTATTTATGTCACGCCGCTCATCCGAGCTGACCAAATACGCCGCCAACTCCCTGCTGGCGACCAAAATCAGCTTTATGAACGAGCTTTCCAATCTGGCCGAACGCCTCG
This sequence comes from Granulosicoccaceae sp. 1_MG-2023, assembly GCA_030546905.1. Taxonomy (GTDB): domain Bacteria; phylum Pseudomonadota; class Gammaproteobacteria; order Granulosicoccales; family Granulosicoccaceae; genus UBA7957. The sequence continues at coordinate 13,474 of JAUOPI010000042.1, forward strand.
GCGCCGATATCGAAGACGTGCGTCTGGGCATTGGCTCTGATCCGCGCATCGGTTACCACTTTATCTACCCCGGTTGCGGCTACGGCGGCTCCTGCTTCCCTAAAGACGTGAAAGCACTGATCGCCACCGCCAAGCAACAAGGCTACAACGCGCAGCTGCTACAGGCGGTCGAAGACGTGAATGACCGTCAGAAGCACATTCTCTTTGACAAGCTGATGAAAGCCTTCGACAACGATATCGCCGGCAAGACCTTTGCGGTCTGGGGTCTCTCCTTCAAACCCAACACCGACGATATGCGCGAAGCGCCGTCACGGGTGCTGATCGAGAAAATCCTCGAACACGGCGGCGATGTGCGCGCCTATGACCCGGTTGCCATGAACGAAGCGCGTCACCTCTACCCTGAGGAAAAACGCCTCGCTTTGATCGGCACCGCGATGGATGCCGTCCAGGACGCCGACGCCCTGCTGATCAACACCGAGTGGCGCGAATTCCGCAGCCCGGACTGGGATACGGTCAAGCAATCGCTGAAACGTCCGGTGGTTATCGACGGCCGTAATATTTACGACCCGCAAGTCATGCGTGAGCATGGCTTTGAATACGATTGCATCGGTCGCCCCTGAGGCAGCCTTATGCATCGAACCGAAAAAGGCCGCTGACGCGGCCTTTTTTGTGCGCTGCGGATTGGTACTGTAGGAGCCTGTATACAGGCGACCGACGGTGGGCGGATCAGACTCCGTTGGTCGCGGCTATAGCCGCTCCTACAATGCACCCGCGCCCAATGCACCCGCGCCAATGACGGGCAACGCCCACTGTAGGAGCCTGTATACAGGCGACCGACGGTGGCCGGATCAGACTCCGCAGGTCGCGGCCATGGCCGCTCCTACAATGCGCCCGCTTCAATGACGGGCAACGCCTGCTGTAGGAGCCTGTATACAGGCGACTGACGGTGGGCGGATCAGACTCCGCTGGTCGCGGCTATAGCCGCTCCTACAATGCGCCCACGCCAATGCAGGGCATCGCCTGCTGTAGGAGCCTGTATACAGGCGACTGACGGTGGGCGGATCAGACTCCGCTGGTCGCGGCCATGGCCGCTCCTACAATGCGCCCGCGCCAGTGCCGGGCAACGCCTGCTGTAGGAGCCTGCATGCAGGCGACTGACGGTGGGCGGGGCAGACTCCGCAGGTCGCGGCCATGGCCGCTCCTACAATGCGCCCGCGCCAATGCCGGGCAACGCCTGCTGTAGGAGCCTGTATACAGGCGACCGGCGGTGGTCGGGTCAGACTCCGTTGGTCGCGGCTATAGCCGCTCCTACAATTGGCTTGCACTACGGTAGCGGCTCCCACACGCCGGCCCGGTTGGCGTAAACTACGCCGCATGAATCTCCTCGAAAACTATTCGCTGCGCCGGCGCAATACCTTCGGTTTTGATGTGCAGGCGCGTTACTTTGCCGAGCCGCGGAATACGGACTCACTGCGCCAGGCGTTGAGTTTGTGCCGCGAGAACCGTTGGCCGCTGTTTGTTCTGGGCGGCGGTAGCAATCTGGTGCTGACCGGCGACATCCCCGGCCTGACGCTGCGGCCCGCGATGGACGGGCTGAGTTTCCGTGAAGACGGCGACGCGGTGTTTGTCGAAGCCGGTGCCGGTGTGGTCTGGGACGAGCTGGTGCAACAATGCGTGGCGCGCGGGTACTGGGGACTGGAGAATCTGTCGCTGATCCCGGGCTCTGCCGGCGCCGCGCCGGTGCAGAATATCGGCGCTTATGGTGTGGAGCTGGCCGACCGGCTTGAGCAGGTGGTGTATCTGGATACGCACAGTGGCGAGTCCCATGTACTTGAGCGCGATGCCGGCCAGTACAGCTACCGCAACAGCATTTTCAAACAAGCGCTGGCAGGACGGGCGGTGATCACGCAGATCCGCCTGCGCCTGTCACGCAAACCCACGCCGGTGCTGAGCTATCAGGCCTTGCGCGATGCGCTGGGCAAGGACGCCCCGGACGATTCGATCGGACTGATCCGCGAGACCGTGATCGCTATCCGCCGCAGCAAGCTGCCCGATCCGGAACACATCGGCAATGCCGGCAGTTTTTTCCAGAACCCGACCATCAGCGCCGACCGCTTTAACGCCCTGCGCGCGCTTTACCCGGATCTGCCAGGCCACCGGCAGGATGACGGGCGTATAAAAACGGCAGCGGCATGGTTTGTCGATAAAGCCGGTTGGAAAGGCCACCGTGAAAACGGCGTAGGTGTGCATGACCGGCAGGCGATTGTGCTGATTAACACGGGCCGTGGTAACGGCCTGCAGATCTGCGAGCTGGCGGCCAGGATACAGGCAGATGTGCTGGCGAAATTTGATATTGAGCTGGAGATAGAGCCACGTATACGGCCGTGATTGGTTGTAGGAGCGGCTATAGCCGCGACCGGCGGTGGGTGATTTCGCCCCGGCGAGTCGCCTGTGTACAGGCTCCTACAGATCGATTGTAGGAGCGGCTATAGCCGCGACCGGCGGTGGTGAGTTCAGCCCCGGCGGGTCGCCTGTGTACAGGCTCCTACAGGTGCCGGTTGTAGGAGCGGCCATGGCCGCGACCGGTGGTGCGGGATTTCGCCCCCGGCGGGTCGCCTGTGTACAGGCTCCTACAAGTGGGTTGTAGGAGCGGCTATAGCCGCGACCGGCGGTGGTGAGTTCGCCCCGGCTAGTCGCCTGTGTACAGGCTCCTACAGGTGCCGGTTGTAGGAGCGGCCATGGCCGCGACCGGTGGAGCGGGATTTCGCCCCGGCGGGTCGCCTGTGTACAGGCTCCTACAGGTGGGTTGTAGGAGCGGCTATAGCCGCGACCGGTGGTGCGGGATTCCGCCTCGGCAAGTCGCCTGTGTACAGGCTCCTACAGGTGGATTGTAGGAGCGGCCATGGCCGCGACCGGTGGTGCGGGATTCCGCCCCGGCGGGTCGCCTGTGTACAGGCTCCTACAGATCGATTGTAGGAGCGGCCATGGCCGCGACCGGCGGTGGGGATTTCGCCCCGGCGAGTCGCCTGTGTACAGGCTCCTACAGGTGGATTGTAGGAGCGGCGGTGCGGGATTTTGCCCCGGGCGGTCGCCTGTGTACAGGCTCCTACAGGGTTAATGGGTGATAATGGCGGGAAGCTCCTGCGCTTCGCTGATCCATTTGGCAATTTGCCCCTGCGCGGGGACCTGGCGGGTGAGCTTTTTAGCCTGATTCACTTCGGCCATTTTGGCGGCGAGATTATCGGCACGGCGGGTGGCCAGCTCTTTGACGGTATCCACACCGGCGGCGACCAGCAGCTCGGCGTATTGACCGGCGACGCCGTTGATCCGGAACAGATCACACATATTGGCCCAGGTCAGGATCTGCGGCTCGCGCAGTCCGGTTTGTTCAGCGAGTTTCTTGCGCCCGGGCTTGCTGCAGGCAGCTTTGAGGAATGCGTCTGTGTCCGTAATACCGGCTTCGGCCAGTTTCGACGCACCGACCGGTCCGATCCCTTCTATATCTCTGATTTTGCGTTTTGCCATTCGTCGACTCTCCGGATTGAAAAAAATGCCTGTTTTCCGACGCCTTGAACAGGCGCTTTAAAAGGCTTCGGTTCTGTCTAACAAAATGCATGCAAACCCGCAAGATCACGGGTCAATCAGAGAAAAATATCGACCGGTGTTTTGCTGAACTGCGACCAGGCCAGTCGCATGGGGTTGTCGAGCACCAGTTTGAGCGCTTCTTCGCGGCCGATAATATCCGCAGCCGACTCCATGCCGGGGAAAAGCTCAGGCGGGCGGTGGCGGGTGTTGTGCGCATCGGAGGCGAGAATTTCCACCGCCCCCTGCTCCAGCAGACCGGCCGCGACCATATAGGCCTGATGACCGAAACTGCCTGATACCGAGCTGGCGGTGACCTGCATCAGACAGCCCATCTCGATCAGCGGCGTAAGGCGCTCGGGATTGCGCATGGCTTCCTTGTTCCGTTCCGGATGCGCAATCAGCGGGCGGATACCCAAATCCAGTAGACGTGTCAGAAACTTGTCCGTGCCGGCCGGGATATGACTGTGCGGCATTTCCACCAGCAGAATTTTCTCGCCATCGCGCTCACCGATAAACGGGATGCGTTCGTCACTCAGCATGCTGATGGCAATCGGGTCGATGCGCACTTCGGCGGCCATGCCCAGTTTGACGTTGATGCCCTGCTCCTTCGCGCCTTCCTTGAGCAGACGGTAGGCATCCCCGATGGTGCGGATATCGTTATCAAAGCGGCCCGGGTGGATATGCGGCGTGGCCACCATATGCGTGATGCCATTGGTGGCGGCCAGCCGCAGCATCATCAGCGCTGTGGGCAGATCAGAAGCGCCGTCGTCAATGCCCGGCAATATGTGGCAATGCAAATCAATCATAAGCTAAAGCTAACACATTGAGACGATTCCGCAGTCTACCAAGTCCGATGCGGATGAAAAAAGGGCCGGCAA
>JAUOPI010000043.1 GCA_030546905.1 Granulosicoccaceae sp. 1_MG-2023
CCTTCGGGCGCCCTTTTTTGTGGCTCTGCAGAACGTCGCGTCGCCCTGCCCCGCCCTTGTGTTGCGAGCTGAGTTCAGGGATGTGTCCGGTCAATGCCATACACAGGCTTGTACTTCCCGGACAGTGTCATTCCGCTTGCGCGGGTCGGGAAATACAAGCCAGGGGTTGAGGTGACCTTGTTACTCAAACACGGACGCAAGTTTGTCTATATCGATATGCTGTTCAAGACTTGTCAGTGCTTGAGCCACGTCAGGATGTGCAAACAGTTCTGTTGCGGCCACCTTGCCAAGCAGCTCAAACGCCTGTGACATGGCAAGCTCGCCTTCGTATCGAAGCGCATCTTTTGTCTGCGTGACACATGAGTCCGCTATCAGGCTGACGAACATGTCCGCTACGGCCTTATTGGTGCTATCCCTTTGCTGGTCGGTGACTGATGACATTGATACGACAGCCGGGTGTCGGGCCATGGATGTAAACATCCACTTGGCCAGTGTTGCTCTGTCTTCCGGCGTGGACGATGCCACCAGACAGCGTGATAAGTCATCGCTATAAACGCCGGCGTAAGAGAAGTTAGAGACGCACAAGAATACGGCCAGCAAAATTTTCTTAGACATGTTTCCTCCGTTTTTATAGTTAGATCTTATTTTTTGCCCGGTGACGGCATGCGTGGGCGGTCACCGGGCCTGTTCAGAAGCCTGATGCCTGCTTTTCTCCGCTCGCGTCATTGGCCGCGTTTTTGACCCGGAAGAAGGTCATTGCCTGGGTCATGCGTGCGGCCTCATCAGTCAGCGCCTCCGAGGCGGACAGCGACTGCCCGGCCACGGCGGCATATTCCTGGGTCATTTCTTCGATGCCGGTCATTGCATTATTGATATCGCGGATGCTGTCGGCCTGTTCGTTGGACGCGCCGATAATCTGCCCGATGATATCGTTGACTTCGACGACCGATTCGCTGATTGAGAACAGGATTTCACCGCTGCGGTTCACGTTCTCGGTGCCGGATTCGATGGTTTCGACCGATGTGCGCACCAGCTCTTTGATGGTGTGTGCCGCGTCGGCTGATTTGCTGGCCAGATTGCGTACTTCGCTGGCGACCACGGCAAACCCCGCGCCGTGCTCGCCGGCCCGCGCGGCCTCGACCGAGGCGTTCAGCGCCAGCAGATTGGTCTGGAACGCAATATCGTCAATCAGGTTGGTGATGTCGGTGATCTCACGGCTTTGCTCACGCACGGCACTCATAGACTCGATGGTCTGATGCATCACCTCATTGCCGTTCATGGCGCGGCTTTTGGTTTCCTCTGTCAGCTGGCGGGCCTGATCGGCGATCTCGCGGTTGTTTTTCACCGTCTCGTTAATGCGCCGCATAATCTGGCCGGTGCGGGTGATCTCGGTGGCCTGATTCTGCGCCTGTTCGGTGGTGCTGCGTGAACCCTGGTTAACCTCGGCTGCCGCGCTTGCGACTTCGGCTGCCGACTGGGTAAAGCCGGTAATCACGCCGTTCAGGCGGTCGTTGGTTTTGTTAACCGTTGCCATCAGGGACTGCAGATCGCCTCTGAAGCCGCTGCTGGCATGTTGCGTCAGATCGCCTTGCGACTGGGCCTGCAAAACGCGTGAGAGTTCGTCGACGGCGCGATTGACGCTGTCCGCGGCCCGGTTAACACGGTCTTTGAGCAGGCCGAGATCGCCTTTGGCGGTGACGCTGACGCGGCGGCTGAAGTCACCGCCGGCCAGTGAATCCATCACCCCGTTTACCCCGTCGACGGTCAGCGACAGATCGGACATGGCCTGAGTGAGGTTGTCGAGCATCTGCCCGTAAGCGCCGGGCGCGCGGGTATCGCATTGGTGTGAGAACTCCCCTTCCCTGAGCGCGGTGGCCAGCTCTGAAAGCGTATTCATGGTGTTGCTGATGCCGGTGACGGTTTCATTTATCGCCTGGCTGAGCCGTTGCAGATCGCCCCGGTAGTGGTTGCGGACCTGTTTGTCGAAATGCCCTTGCGCCAGCCCCCGCGCCACGTCGGTAATCTCTTCAAAGGCGCGGTTAAGCTGATCGAGCATGCCGTTGTAACTGCGGCTCAGTACGGACAGCTCGTCCGCCCCCTCGGTGTCGGGCAGGCGCAGTGTCAAATCACCGCTGTCAGTTGTTTCAACAATCCGCGCCTGTATCCGGCTCAGCGGCCGGGTAATCAGCGCACGCACCATCAACACGTTAACCGTCAGCATCAGCGCTGCGGTGGCCAGTACCGCCAGCACCATCATGTCGGCAACGCCGTTGCGTTCACCGAGCGCGGCGTCAAAGCCGGCCCGCGGCTGGGCCACCACATGCCAGGCAAAGGTATTGCCCTGCGTATCCGTGACCGGAATGCTGGCGTAGACATGATCTTGTGCGAGGGTGACTGACTGGCTGACCACCTGCGCCATATCGGCTGCGGACATGGCCTCGTGGGTTGCCGTGCGGAACCACTTGTCATTTGCCGGCACATAACCGCCCTGCAGGGGGCTGTTACGCCCGAGGCGTTCTGCCAGCGTGGCGTTTGTCAGGCGCGTCGGGTCCACCACCAGCATATAGAAATTGCCCAGCGTGCTCAGGTCGCTGTCGACGGATCGCAGCCCCTGGTTCACGACCACCACGCCGACCAGTTTCCCGGCGTGTGTAACCGGCACCGCGCTGGACAGCACCAGACCGGTATCAAGCATGGTCATATCGCTTTGCGCCAGAGCGCTGTCGAGGCTGCGCTGCGCCACCGTATTACTGTTAGCCGCCGGGACCGGACCGTCCGGTGCAACGGAGTTAAACAGGGATTGGCCGTTTGCGTCGATCAGCTCGACCGCGATGTTTTTAAAATTTGTATGGTTGGCAAAATGCGAACGCACAGCGGCGAAATCGGCTTGCAGTTGCCGGTGATCGCCCTCGGCCAGTGCTGTGGCGATCGCTTTGTTAAAGGCAATCGCGGTGGCCACAGCCAGGCCTGTGTCCTGTTTCTTTTTGATCTGACTGGCAATGATCTCGTGGGCATACTCGCCGCTTAAGGCCAGTTGCGCCTCAGTGTTGTGCTGCTTCAGCACCAGATTGACGGCCACAACACCACTGCCGAGTATGATGAGCACCGCGCACAAGCCGGTGATCAAACGCGCTTGCAAGCGCATGCGGGAAAGAAAGTTCATGTATTGAAGCCTTAGCATTGACCGGCGTTTTATGCCGGGCGGGCCGGCAACGCTGTTGGCTTGCCCCCTGTTGCGGAGGTAGAGCGCCTGCCTGGTCCACATCCGTGTTGTACAACATATCGTCACAATTGTTAGCGGCATGACATGCGTGGATTGAATCCTGCGCGGGTTAGTTGGATGCGCGCGGGGGTTATTCCGGGTGGGTTTTGTAGGAGCCTGTATACAGGCGACCGGCGGTGTTTGATCGGGCTTCGCAGGTCGCGGCCATGGCCGCTCCTACAGCGATTGCGGTGGTTTTGTAGGAGCCTGCATGCAGGCGACCGGCGGTGCTTGACCGGACTCCGCAGGTCGCGGCTATAGCCGCTCCTACAGGGATTGCGGTGGTTTTGTAGGAGCCTGCATGCAGGCGACCGGCGGTGCTTGATCGGGCTCCGGAGGTCGCGGCTATAGCCGCTCCTACAGCGATTGCGGTGGTTTTGTAGGAGCCTGTATACAGGCGACCGACGGTGCTTGATCGGGCTCCGCAGATCGCGGCCATGGCCGCTCCTACAGGGATTGCGGTGGTTTTGTAGGAGCCTGCATGCAGGCGACTGGCGGTGCTTGATCGGGCTACGGCAGGTCGCGGCTATAGCCGCTCCTACAGGGATTGCGGTGATTTTGTAGGAGCCTGCATGCAGGCGACCGGGGGGGGCTGAATCGGGCTCCGGCAGGTCGCGGCCATGGCCGCTCCTACAGGGATTGCGGTGGTTTTGTAGGAGCCTGTATACAGGCGGCCGACGGGGCTTGACGTCAGCCGTGCACGGCAAGCACCGGGACGCAATCTGACACCCAACCCTCCGGTCTAAGCGCTGAGCGCCTCACCTTCGAATTCAATACCATCCCAGCCGTGCTGCATGAAATTGCGGATATTGCCGTGGTCCTGGCCGTCGGGGTTGCCGAGGACGTCGTCGCGGTAATAGCGGCCGAACAGGGCCAGGGTTTGTTCTTTGTTCAGATTATGCAGCCGCGCGAAGGCGAACACTTTGCAGGAGCCTTCGTTCTGGCCGGCGGCGTTGTGCAGGGTGCCGTTTTTAAAGGCTGTCGGCGTGTACTGGTAGTGCTCGCCGATCAGCTGCATGACGTGGTCAAATTCAATGGTTTGCGGCGCGCTGGCGAGCGTTTGCAGAAGTTCTGTGGTGGTCATGGGTTTCAGGTCCCGGAGCTAAGCGTTCGGATAAACAGGCGGCCTTGAGACAACAAAAGCGGCCGCAGCCGCTCTTGTCGTGTGCACTTTTGCCTTCGCGGTTTATTTTTTGATCTGATTCAGATCGCGCACGGCGCCGGTGGAGGCGGACGTGGCAAACATGGCGTAGGCTTGCAGCGCTTTGCTGACCACGCGGTCGCGTTTGACCGGCTTCCAGGCGTCTGCGCCACGGGCTTCCATGGCGTCGCGACGCTGTTGCAGTTCGTCGTCGCTGAGTTTGACGTTGATGGTCCGGCCGGGGATGTCGATCTCGATAATGTCACCCTCTTCGACCAGTCCGATGGCGCCGCCTTCGGCCGCTTCCGGCGAGACGTGGCCGATGGACAGGCCGCTGGTGCCGCCGGAGAAGCGCCCGTCGGTCAGCAGCGCACAGGCTTTGCCCAGGCCCATGGATTTCAGGTAGCTGGTCGGATAGAGCATTTCCTGCATGCCCGGACCGCCTTTCGGGCCTTCGTAGCGGATCAGCACCACATCGCCTTCGTTGATTTCGCCGTCGAGGATGACGCGGATGGCCTCTTCCTGACTTTCAACCACACGCGCGGGGCCGGAGAATTTGAGGATGCTCTCGTCCACGCCGGCGGTTTTTACCACGCAGCCGTCCTGCGCGATATTGCCGTACAGCACGGCCAGACCACCGTCCTGACTGTAGGCGTGTTCGGCGCTGCGGATGCAGCCTTCTTTGCGGTCGTTATCCAGCGTGGGGAAGCGTTTGTCCTGGCTGAAGGCGACCTGCGTGGGCACACCGCCGGGACCGGCCTGATAGAAGGATTTGACCTCCTCATTCTGCGTGGTCATCACATCCCATTCGGCCAGGGCTTCACCCAATGTGGCGCTGTGGATGGTCGGGATGTCGGTGTTGAGCTTACCGGCGCGGTTGAGCTCGGCAAGAATGCCGTAAACGCCACCGGCGCGGTGCACGTCTTCCATATGGTATTTCTGGGTATTGGGCGCGACCTTGCACAGATAGGGCACGTTGCGCGACAGGCGGTCGATATCGCTGAGGTCGAAGTCCACCTCGCCTTCCTGGGCGGCGGCCAGCAGGTGCAGAATGGTGTTGGTCGAACCGCCCATGGCGATATCCAGTGACATGGCGTTGTGGAACGCGGCGCGGGTAGCGATATTGCGCGGCAGTACGGAGTCGTCATCCTGCTCGTAGTAGCGGCGTGCGATATCCACAATCGTGCGTCCGGCGCGCAGGAACAGATCGCGGCGGTCGGCATGGGTGGCCAGCATGGAACCGTTGCCGGGCAGGCCCAGGCCCAGGGCTTCGACCAGGCAGTTCATGGAGTTGGCGGTGAACATGCCGGAACAGGAGCCGCAGGTCGGGCAGGCCGAGCGTTCCATGGTCATTACGTCTTCGTCGGTGCGTTTCGGGTCTGCCGCTGAGACCATGGCGTCGACCAGATCCAGATGCACGACTTCGCCGCCGATTTTGGACTTGCCCGACTCCATCGGACCACCGGAAACAAAGATCACGGGGATATTCAGGCGCAGTGCGGCGTTGAGCATCCCGGGGGTGATTTTGTCGCAGTTGGAAATGCAGACAATCGCATCGGCGCAGTGGGCATTGACCATATATTCGACCGAGTCGGCAATGATCTCCCGTGACGGCAGGCTGTAGAGCATGCCGCTGTGGCCCATGGCGATGCCGTCGTCAACGGCGATGGTGTTGAATTCCTTGGCAATGCCGCCGGCTTTTTCGATCTCGCGGGCGACCATCTGGCCCATATCCTTGAGGTGCACGTGCCCCGGCACGAACTGGGTAAAGGAGTTGGCAATGGCGATAATCGGCTTGTCGAAATCACCGTCTGTCATGCCGGTGGCGCGCCACAGGGCGCGGGCGCCGGCCATATTGCGGCCGTGGGTCGTGGTACGTGATCGGTATTCGGGCATGTTAGCGCTCCGCAGGTGTCTTTTACATAAGTTAGCCGGTCATTCTACACCCGCGACCCGCGCAGACAAAGGCAAGCCTGCTTGTTTCGCAGCGGCGTCTTTTCATTTATTCTCCGATTGACCTCTTTGGCTTAAGGGCACGCGATTCCATGACACTGCCGCACCTGACCGAAATGATGCAAACGCTGGTGAGTATCCCTTCCATCAGCAGCGTTAATCCCGACTTTGATATGAGTAACGAGGCAGTGATCAATCAGCTTGCCGAATGGGCCGAGATGGCCGGTTTCCGTTGTGATATCCATGCGGTGGCGGCCAAGCCGGGGCATTTCAATCTGGTTGCCCGCAAAGGCGCCGGTCAGGGTGGCCTGGTGTTGTCGGGCCACACAGATACGGTGCCCTGTGATGAGCGGCTCTGGAGCAGCGATCCCTTTACCCTGACCCTGCGCGAGAACCGCCTGCACGGGCTGGGCAGTACCGATATGAAGTCCTTTATCGCCATGGCCATTAAGGCGGCTGAGGGCTTTGCCGCCGATGATCTGCAGCGGGCTGTCACCCTGCTGGCCACCGCGGACGAGGAGTCGGGTATGTTCGGTGCCAAGGCGCTGATGGAGTCAGGGGAAGACTTCGGCCGCTTTGCCGTCATTGGTGAGCCGACCAATCTGCAGCCGGTGCGTATGCATAAAGGGATTTTTATGGAGGGCGTGCGTATCCGCGGGCGCAGCGGTCACTCCAGTGATCCGGCGCTGGGGCATAACGCCATGGAAGCGATGCATACGGTGATCGGCGAGATTCTGAGTTTCCGCAAAGAGCTGCAGGCCCGTTACCGCAACGATGCTTTTGCCGTGCCCTACCCGACCCTGAATCTGGGCCATATCCACGGTGGTGATAACCCCAACCGGATTTGCGGGGCCTGTGAGTTGTCGGTGGATCTGCGCCCGCTGCCGGGCATGGATGTGGCCGAGACCCGTGAGGCTTTACGTGATCGCATCCGCGCTTCTTTGGGCGAGGACAGCGTATTCGGACTGGAATTTGAAATGCTCTTCGAGGGTATTCCGGCGGTGGAAACACAAGCCGGTTCGGCGATTGTGCAGGCCGCGGAAAAGCTCAGCGGGCACGAGGCGCAGGCGGTGGCCTTCGGCACGGAAGCGCCCTATCTCAAAGCGCTGGGCATGGACGTGGTGGTGATGGGCCCGGGTGATATCCGCACCGCACACCAGCCCGATGAGTATATTCCGGTGGCGCAGATCGACCGCACTGTGCAGATATTGCAAGACCTGATCCGGCGCTTTTGTCTCGATACCGGTCCGGCGGACTGATGCCTTTTACGGCGTTTCATCCCGCGGTACGCGACTGGTTTACCCGTTGTTTCGGGTCGCCCAGTCCGGTGCAGGCGCAGGCCTGGCCGGCCATCAAACAACAGCAACACACCCTGCTGGCGGCGCCGACCGGCTCGGGTAAGACGCTGGCGGCGTTTCTGGCCGTAATCGATGATCTGCTGCAGGAAGGTCTGGACGGCGCGCTGGCCGATGAAACCCGGGTCTTGTATGTCTCGCCGCTGAAAGCCCTGTCCAACGATATCGAAAAGAACCTGCAGTTGCCGCTGATGGGCATCCGCGACGAGCTGATGATGCAAGGCCTGCCCGACGTGGATATCACGGTGGCGGTGCGCACCGGCGATACGGACAGCAAAACCCGCGAGCGCATGCGCCGCAAAGCCCCGCATATTCTGGTTACCACCCCCGAATCGCTGTATATCCTGCTGACCAGTCAGTCCGGACGCAAAATGCTCAGCACGGTGCGTTCGGTGATTGTCGATGAAATCCATGCCATTGCCGGCGACAAACGCGGCGCGCATCTGATGTTGTCGCTGGAGCGGCTGGCCGATCTGGCCCTGCACCCGCAGCTGCGGATCGGTATTTCCGCCACCCAGAAGCCGATCACGCGCATTGCCGCTTACCTGACCGGCAGTGAGAAAATCCCCTGCACGATTGTCGATACCGGTCATACACGCGAACGCGACCTGGCCATTGAGGTGCCGGACTCGCCGCTGGAAGCGGTGATGAGCAATGAGGTCTGGGAGGAAGTCTATGACCGCCTTGCTGAGCTGTGCCGCAGTCACCGCACCACGCTGATTTTTGTTAACACCCGGCGGCTCGCCGAACGGGCTGCCCGGCATCTGGCCGAGCGTCTCGGTGAAGATGCGGTCACCTCGCATCACGGCAGTCTGGCCCGCGAACACCGCCTCGATGCCGAGCAGCGTCTGAAAAACGGCGAACTGGTGGCGCTGGTGGCCACCGCCTCGCTGGAGCTGGGGATTGATATCGGTGATATCGACCTGGTCTGTCAGCTCGGCTCGCCGGGCAGTATTTCCGCCTTTTTACAACGGGTGGGCCGTTCCGGTCACGCCTTGCGCGCCACGCCCAAGGGGCGTTTGTTTCCGCTGAGCCGCGATGATCTGGTTGAGGCCGCCGCCTTGCTTGAGGCGATTGCACGCGGTGAGCTGGAGCAGATTGAGATTCCCGAAGCGCCACTGGATGTGCTGGCCCAGCAGCTGGTCGCTGAAGTGTCCGCCGAAGAGTGGTCGGAGCCGAAACTCTACCGCCTGTTCCGCCGCGCCTATCCCTACCGTGATCTGAGCGAGGCGCAGTTCGCTGAGGTCTGCGCCATGCTGGCCGAAGGCTATACCGGACGGCGCGGGCGTCGTGGTGCCTGGCTGCATCGCGACCGTGTTAATCAACGCCTGCGCGCCCGCCGCGGTGCGCGACTGGTGGCGATTACCAACGGCGGGGCCATCCCTGATTTATTTGACTATGACGTGGTGCTGGCACCGGAAGGCTATTCGGTCGGTACGCTGAACGAAGACTTCGCCTTTGAAAGCCTGCCGGGCGATATTTTCCAGCTCGGCAACACCTCTTACCGGATTCTGCGTGTGGAACCGGGCAAGGTTCATGTGGAAGACGCACAGGGCCAGCCGCCGAATATCCCCTTCTGGTTCGGTGAAGCGCCCGGGCGCAGTGATGCCTTATCGCTGGCGGTGTCACGCTTGCGCTCGGAATTTGACCGTTTGTTTGCCGAAGGCGGCCGTGAAAAAGCACAAGCCTGGTGCGAGCGCCATCTGCCCGGCAGTCGCGCCGCGGCTTTGCAGCTGGTGGATTATCTGTGGATCGCGCGCGAATCCATCGAAGTCATGCCCGATCAGAATACCCTGGTGCTGGAGCGGTTTTTCGATGAAACCGGTGATATGCATCTGGTGCTGCATTCCTGTTTCGGCTCGCGGCTGAACCGTGCCTGGGGCCTGGCATTGCGCAAACGGTTTTGCCGCAAGTTTAATTTCGAACTGCAAGCGGCGGCCCTGGAAGACAGCATTATCCTCTCGCTGGGCGCGACCCACAGTTTTCCGCTGGAGGAAGTGGCGCGTTATCTGAACAGTCAGAGCGTGCGCCATATCCTGATTCAGGCCCTGCTCGATGCGCCCATGTTTGAAACCCACTGGCGCTGGTGCGCGTGTATCTCGCTGGCCATTCAGCGTAACCGCAACGGCAAGCGTGTCCCTGCGCAATGGCAGCGCAATGATGCCGAAGATCTGGTCGCACAGGTCTTTCCCGATCAACTGGCCTGTTTTGAGAATATCGCCGGCGAGCGTGAGGTGCCCGATCACCCGCTGGTGAATCAGACCCTGTGGGATTGCCTGCACGATGTGATGGATATAGACGGGCTGGAAAGCGTATTACAAGCCCTGGAGGCCGGTGAGATTCGCGTCGTCGCACGTGATCTTTCCGCGCCTTCGGTATTGGCGCAGGAGATTCTTAACGCCCGTCCTTTTGCTTTTCTTGATGATGCCCCGGCTGAAGAGCGTCGCACCCTGGCGGTCAAAAGCGGGCGATTCACGCAGCCCGACGCGGTTGCCCCGCTGGCGGCCATAGATCCGGCCGCCGTTGATGAGGTCCGCCGTCAGGCGCGCCCGCTGGTGCGTGATGCCGATGAGTTACAGGATGCCCTGCAGGTTTACGGCTTTCTGCTCGAGTCGGAGGTGCAAAGCCTGACCCCGGATAGCCGTGGCTTGCTGGCTGAACTGGCACAGTCGCGACGTGCCTGCCGTCTCGGGCCCCGGCTGGTCGCGGCCGAACGTCTCGCGCAGTGCCGCGTGCTGTGGCCGCAGGAAACCGCGCAACCGCCTCTGACTCCGCCCGACCCGGTTGCTGCCGGGAGCGGCGATGTACTCGCCGATGCAACGCTGGCGCTGGTACGCGCACGCTTGCAGTTTACCGGACCGGTCAGCGAAGCGGATTTGGCTGCCGGTTTTGCCGGGCAGGCCGGTCAGCTCAGTCAGGCGCTGTTGGCGCTGGAGCAGGAAGGCTATGCGGTGCGCATGACGCTTGAAGGGCAGGATTTGTGGTGTGAGCGCACCCTGCTGGCGCGGATTCACCGGCGCAATCTGCAGAGTAAACGCAAACGTGTCAGCAGTGTTTCCCTGCAGGATTTTATGCGATTTCTGTGTCACTGGCATGGTCTGGGTGCGGAGCGTGCGCGTGGTCCGGAAGCCTTGCTCAATGCCTTGTTTACGCTGGCCGGTTATCCCATGAACAGCGAGGCTTTGACGCAGGCCTTGCATGCACGGCTGGAAGATTTTCATCAGGCCGATCTGGATGCCCTGTGCAGCAGCGGGCGGTTTGTCTGGTTTCCGCTGGCGGAGAAGAAGCCCGCCGGCGGCAAGCGCCGTCTGACCCGCACCGGCGTGGTGTTGGTGCCGCGTGAGGATATTCACTTCTGGAAACAGGCCGGTTATCCCGGCAGTGCGGAGGAATCGGAGCTGAGCAGCAGTGCCGCAGCGGTGCTCGCTGTGCTGCACGAGGACGGCGCCAGTTTTTTCAGCGATATCGTGCGTCGGACAAAGCAACTGCGGACCCAGTGCGAGGAGTCGCTGGCAGAACTGGTGGCCGCCGGTCTGGTCACCGCAGACAGCTTTGCCGGTTTCCGGGCGCTTGCCCTGCCCTCGTCAAAACGCCCCTCTTACAGCCGTGGTATCGGACGGCGCCGTGTGCAATCGCTGCAACCGTCGGTGGATGACGGCGGGCGCTGGTCTACGCTGAGTTCGCTGGGTGAGGACGTGCGGGTGCTGGATGAGTCGGTGCGACGGCTCGATTACGACTTTCTGCAGTATTTTCTGAATCTCTATCTGACCCGCTACGGCGTGGTATTCCGCCAGTTGGTGGCGCGTGAACCGGCCGCGCCCCCGTGGCGTGAATTGTTGCCGGTGTTGCAAAAACTCGAGGCGCGCGGTGAGGTCGAGGGCGGACGTTTTGTCGATGGCCTCAGCGGTATCCAGTTTGCCTTACCCGAAGCGGCCGCCCTGCTGCGGCGTGTTCCGGCTATGCCCCGGGATGACATGCTGATCCCCCTCAGTGCTGCCGATCCGCTGAATCTGAGCGGCGATATTCTGCCCGGGGATAAAATCAGCCGTCATGCCGGTACGCGTTTGCTGTTGCAAAACGGTCTGCTGGTGGCCAGTGCCAAGGGGCAGGAGATCGCTTTTCATGGCGAGGCGGATGAAAACGCACGGTTTCTCTATCAGAGCAAATTGCAGCGTTCGGTGAAGATCGCCGGTAAGCGTTTCCCGCTAAACTGAACGGGCAAAAAAAAGCCGGCGCAGACGGCCGGCTTTGGATGCTATGGCTTGTGTTTATTCGACGGATACCGAGTCACCGCTGAGCGAGACCACCTTGCCGTCAGTGGCGTCGAACATGGTCTTGAACTCATCCACTTCGGCCACTTCCACATTGTCGAACAGATCCTGCAGGTGGCCGTAGGCCAGCGACTGGTATTTCAGTTCGGCCAGTACGTTCAGCCCCTCGGCGTCATCCACCGGGATCTTGTAGACGATAGTGTCGCTGCCGCCCTGGAAGTTGCCGTCATTGTAGGCGTTACCGGCCACTTTGATGTCGTCCGGGGCAGTGGTTTTGTCAAAGCCGTACGGCAACAAACGGTTGTCCTTCAGGTAGTGTGTTGCACGCAGCAAGGTGTGCGTCACATTACCATCGGAATCGCCCATAATGGGCTCATAAGACTGCACCTGATCCTCACTGCTGATGATCTGATAGTGAGGCTCATAGCTTGTATTGTCTTCGTCAGTATCCAGACCTGCAATACTACCGTCGTCGTTGACCTTGCCGGATTCAAAAATCACCGTGCCTTCGTTATCGGTCACGACCAGGTGCAGAAATACGCGTCGTGACGGGTAGCCTGAGGGCAGTTTATGACCGGTGTTGTTGTAAACGTTCACCGTGACCATAAGTGTATCGCCGTCGCGTTCCGCACCGGCGATGGAAACCCCGGCAGCGGTTCGCAGAAAGGCTTTATTCAGTGCGATCGAGCGTTCAAAGGACTCGTCTGTTACGCCGTCGCTACCGTCATAGATACCCAGCTCGGTGCTGTATTTCTGCAGCAGACCTTGCATAAAGGTGTTGCCGCCGAGGAATGTGTGACGTGAGAAGTCCTCGCGCAGCTCACCGCTGCCGCCGGAGCTGGCCAGTTCGACCGCACCCTTGGCTTTTGGCATATGGCAAGACTGGCACGATTGATCGTCATCGTCGCCGTCACCGTAGGCACTGTGCAACCATTCGCTGTAGACCATCTGCTCGGGGAAGTACTGTTCTTCGGAGGTGCTGACCACATTGCCTTCTCCGTCCACCGAGGGTGTACGCAGGTCATGGCAGGTCGCGCACATGGTCGACTCGCTGATATGCTCTGAATAGACCGGCTGATAATCGGATTGGCCGATCATATAGGCATCGGTCGGGTCGGTGTACGGGCCGTAGGCCGGCGGATAAGCGCCTTCCTGTTCGGGATGCAGCGCGACACTGAACTTGCCGGATGTGCCGTCGATGGTACCCAGGTTGCCGTCGTCTTCGATCTGGTGGCACAAGGTACAGCTGATCCCTTCCATCGCGTGATCAAAATAGGCGTGGCTGTCGCTCAGGATGCCCTCTTCGCCGAGGATCTCGATTGCCAGATTTTCCTTTTGCATGGCGTCATTCGCCATGGGCGCATGACAACGCGAGCAGGTATCGTTGATCTCTTCGGCCAGATCCGGGTGGCGCTCAAGCTCGGATGCAACCTTGGCACGCCAGTACGGGTCGCGGCTGGCGTTGGCCATCATCGATCCTTCGTACTCAAGACGGAAGGACAGATCAATACCGTCTTCGTCGATCAGTGCGTCGCTGGCGTCAATCGCGGTATGGCACGTGGTGCACTGGCCGGAACCGGAATAGTGATCACCTTTAAAGGTGTTGCTGTGCATGGACATGGACGGCAAGGCACCGGTGCCGCTGCTGGTCACAAGTTCGTCCGTGCTGTCGCTGCCGGAGCTGTCGCTGCCCGAGGCGCTACTGCCACTGCTACCGCCGCCGCAGGCCGCCAGCGTCGCGCACAACAGTGTGAGCGGAAGCATACGGTGCCAAGACGTGCTGACAGGCTTCATGCCGGCTGTCCGTGTGGGATTCAGGTTGTATTTATGCTTAATAGTCATTGGGCTCATAAACCGTAATTGCGTTTTTCGACCAATCGGCGATCCAGATTGTGCCGGGGAAAATGTCATTATCGCCCTGGGCGGTCACGTCCAGCGGCACGGTACCTGACTCGTTAATAAGCTTGCTTTTCTTGAGCAGCGTGTCGCCGCTGGAGTTGAGCTCCAGACGATACATCGCGCGGTCATAGCTGACGGCGAGCAGGTCGCCCTTCATGGCACCGCTGAAGTTGCTTGCGGTGTACTCGGCAATGCCGTTGGTCGAGTTAACAAAGGTGGTCAGCGACTGATCGGCTTTACCCGGCCACAGATAGGTACATTCAACGCTGTTCTCATCACCCTCGATCGGTGTCTGCGGGTTTGTTTCGTTAAATGTATTGCTCTTGTTTCCGCGTGTCGGGTTCGGGTGTCCGCCGTAATAGCCTTTGTGGCTGATGTAGTGAAAGCCGTCCTGACGGGTGTTACCGGTATCGTCGAGGTCGTTGCTGCAATCGCCGACCGGCACGCCGCCCCAGTTCACATTGGGGCCGTTGTCGATGGTGTACAGACGACCTGCTTCGGTCAGCACCAGGTCATAGGCATTACGATAGCCGGGCGAATAGATCTGCACCGGGCCGCCGTCGACCAGTTTTGCCTGGTTTTTACCGTTGTTCCCGCCGAAGGGGTCGTTGGCGTCATTGACGCCGGCGCGGTCCTCGTCATCAAGCGTCGGCAGGTCGTAAGGTATGGTCGGCAGATTCTCCAGATCGATTTCAATAATCGCCGCACTCAGGGCCACTTCCGGCAAGCGCGCGAAGTTGTTCGAAGGCGCGCCCATATTTGTATTGCCACCCATGGACAAGAAGATTTTCGTGCCCGTCTGATCCAGTACAAGCCCGTTACCCTGGTGGTTTTCTTCTGATCGCGGCAGGCCGCGTACCAGATCGGTCTTGACCCACTGACCATCCTGTTTGGTGATCTTCGACAGAATCACCGAGTTGGTGTCGAGGTTTTTGTCCGTGCCTGAAGGGCCTGCACCCTGACGCGGGTCGCCTGAGGCCATATACAACACAGGCTGTTCGGCGGTGCCGGTCACAAACAAGCCGGTCAGAAGACGGCCTTTGATGGTGTTGTTCAGCGTGCCGTCATCGTCGTGATTCGGGATGTTGTAGATCAGGTCAATGCTTTCGGAGTCGGTGACCTCGTAAGCGGCTTTACCGGTCCGCTTGACGGTCAGGACATGAATCATGCCGTTCATTTGGGTCACGTAGAGTTTGCCGTCAGGACCGAACTGAACCTTGGTCGGACGGGTCAGTGTGACGCCGCTCAGTGTGCCGTTGGTAAATTCCGGGGTTTCTTCTTCGACCAGCAACTCGGGGTTGATGACCTCGCCGCTGAGTTCGATTTTGACGTTGTCATTGGTGCCGTCATGACGGATGGTCATGGTGGCGGATTTGTCGCCGTAGGTCTCGGAGTACAGGGTGACCGGCAGATTGTAGGAACCGCCGGGCTCCAGAATCACCTGCGTATCCATGTCCGCACTGAAATCGTCGGCGTTATCGCCGCTGATGCTGATGCTGTTCTCTTCCAGGGTAATGAGCGGCCCGTCAGCGTCGCCTTCGCTGGAGAGTGTGATGGTTTTCTGAGTGGCGACACCCATCTCGGTCTCGCCAAGAGAAAAGTTACTGCTCGCGGCGACCAGATTGCTTGCCGCCTGCTCTGCCCCTACGCCTTTCAGAAAAACAATATACTCGCCGGACGCACCGGTCTGATTGATTTCCAGCGAGGCAGATTTATCCCCGGTGGTGACCGGAGAAAAGGTCACGTTCACATCAATGGACTCGCCGGGTTGTATTTCGGTTGAAGCCGGCCGCTCGACCATAAACTCAGAACTGTCGGCACCGGTGAGCTCGGGCAAGATGGTAATCGGACTATCACCTGTTGAACCGCGGTTGCTGATGGTTATGGTCTGCTCGCCTGATTCACCGACACGGATATCCCCTAACTGCAGCAACGGCGGTGTGACACTCATATTGGTCACGTTATTGATCACGGCCGTGCCGTTAAGCGGGATGCTGACGATTTTGGCCAGAGATTGCTGAGGTGCCGCCAATGCCATCGCTATCGTCAGCGGTGCGAGGAGAAAGCGTGTGCGGTGTTGACGCATGTTGTTGTCCCGTATTCGAACCGGCGCAACCGGGGCGCCGTCAAGGTTTGTACAGTGAAATGTGTGTTCTGAACGGGAATAGCGGCCGCGCGGCGAATCTCTGAAGTGTGATGGGGCAAACAAAATTGCCGTGCGGGGTGCAATTGTAGGAGCCTGCATGCAGGCGACTGGCGGTGCTTGGTTTGGCTCCGGCAGGTCGCGGCTATAGCCGCTCCTACAATGGTGGCGGTGGTTTTTGTAGGAGCCTGTATACAGGCGACCGGCGGTGCTTGGTTTGGCTCCGGCGGGTCGCGGCTATAGCCGCTCCTACAATGGCGGCGGTGATTTTTGTAGGAGCCTGTATACAGGCGACCGGCGGTGCTTGGTTTGGCTGCGGCAGGTCGCGGCTGTAGCCGCTCCTACAATGGTGCGGTGGTTTTTGTAGGAGCCTGTATACAGGCGACTGGCGGTGCTTGGTTTGGCTCCGGCGGGTCGCGGCTATAGCCGCTCCTACAATGGTGCGGTGATTTTTGTAGGAGCCTGCATGCAGGCGACTGGCGGTGCTTGATGTGGCTGCGGCAGGTCGCGGCTATAGCCGCTCCTACAATGATGCGGTGGTTTTTGTAGGAGCCTGCATGCAGGCGACTGGCGGTGCTTGGTTTGGCTCCGGCGGGTCGCGGCTATAGCCGCTCCTACAATGGCGGAGGCGGTGCCTGGTTTGGCTCCGGCGGGTCGCGGCCATGGCCGCTCCTACAGTTTTGTGGTGTTGGCAATCAATTTGCAATGTTTGCTGCAAACGCCGTCACTGCACGACAGGGCGGCCCGAAGTGCCGGCAAATCGCCAACGGCGTCAAAAGGCCGGCAACAAATTTCTGACACAGAACAGGATTAGCGGAAACTACCTATGACTTCGATGACTAACCTTATTCGTAAACGCGTACTCGTTACCGGCGGTGCCGGCTTTCTCGGCTCCCACCTGTGCGAGCGACTGCTGAAAGAAGGTAATGACGTCATTTGTCTTGATAACTACTTCACCGGCACCAAGCAGAACATCAATCACCTTCGCGATGACCCGCATTTTGAACTGATGCGTCATGACGTGACGTTTCCGCTCTATATCGAAGTCGATGAAATTTACAACCTGGCCTGCCCCGCCTCACCGGTGCACTATCAGCACGATCCGGTACAGACCACCAAAACCAGCGTACACGGTGCAATCAACATGCTCGGCCTGGCCAAGCGTGTCGGCGCGAAGATCTTCCAGGCCTCGACCAGCGAAGTCTACGGTGATCCGCATGTCCACCCGCAGCGCGAAGAATACTGGGGTAATGTCAATCCGATCGGTATCCGTTCCTGCTATGACGAAGGCAAACGTTGCGCCGAAACCCTGTTTTTCGATTACCACCGCCAGCACGATCTGCGCATCAAGGTCGGCCGTATTTTCAACACCTATGGCCCGCGCATGCACCCGAATGACGGCCGTGTGGTGTCCAACTTCATTATGCAAGCCCTGACCGGTCAGGACATCACTCTCTACGGCGATGGCGGTCAGACCCGCTCGTTCTGCTACTGTGATGATCTGATCGAGGCGTTTGTACGTATTATGAACACGGGCGATCACTTTACCGGTCCGGTTAATATCGGTAACCCGAATGAGTTCACCATCAAGCAACTCGCGGAAAAAGTCATTGAACTGACCGGTTCCAAGTCCAAGCTGATTTACAAGCCCCTGCCCAGTGATGATCCGATGCAGCGTAAACCGGATATTTCACTGGCCAAGCAAGAGCTTGACTGGGAGCCGACCATCCAGCTCGAGGAAGGACTGGGTAAAACCATCGCCTACTTCGACGGCCTGCTCAAAGCCGGTGACAAATCCGTGGCCGATATCCAGCGCGCGGCCTGATTCGGCGCAAGGAAAACCTTAAGGCCCGACAAAAGGCGCCGGCGATTAA
>JAUOPI010000044.1 GCA_030546905.1 Granulosicoccaceae sp. 1_MG-2023
GCCTTTTTTATTACCAACCAGCCTAACTACGAGAACTACAAGCCCAGCACCGATTTGACAAACGGTATGGTCAAACGGCGCTTATCCACCGCTGCGGCCTGCAACAGGCGATTCAGCGATCCGCTCAGCACGGACAGATCACGCGGTTGACGCAGAAACAGAAACTCCGCCACCTCCGGCGAAATATCCAGCCCCAGCGCCGCCGCACGCAAAACCAGCGCCCGGCGCACTTCTTCATCGGATAAACGGGCCAGCTGATAAACCGGCCCCCAGGTAAAACGCGACACCAGATCCGGCAGCCCCAGCCCCAGATGCGCAGGCGTATCGGCACCGGCAAACAACAAGCGACAGCCTTGCTGGCGGGCGTCGTTGATCAGACTGAACACCGCAATCTGCGCTTCATTGCCAAGCGTGCCCACGTCATCAATACAAACCAGATCCATCATCTCCAGGCCGTGCAGATCGTCGCGCTGGCGAATCGATCCGGCCGGCACATAGGCGATGCGCTGCCCCAGCGATGACGCACGCGTACAACTGGCGGTCAGCAAATGGGTTTTGCCCGAGCCGGAAGGCCCGGCCAGGAACAGCTGTTGTTCATCGCCTTCTGCACCGGCAAGGCGGTAGCAGCTGTCCACCGCCAGCGACACGGCACCTTCGTGAAAGGTGTCAAACGTCATGTCGTCGGTCGCGCCGAGGCGCAAGGGAATCTGTTGTTGCAAGTACGTCACCGCCAACGTTTCAATTCAGGGAATTAACCGCCGTATTCATAGAACAGATCGGCACTACCGGGACCGTCGCTGTTCAGCGCCGGATCGCCAACCGGCAGACTCTGACGCAGCCAGGGCGCACGGGCCAGCGCCGACGCCAGCTGTGTCTCCGACAAACGCGGTTTGATTTCAAACAGCGCGCCGCCGTTGCCGAGCAGAATGATCTGCGCGCTCTGCGCACCGGGAATGCCGCCGAGCAAATCGCTGATACGCACATAGACATCGACCGAGCGCACATTGGCTACCCAGATCCGCGAACCGACACTCGACTGCATCAGCGCAGGCCGGCTGGCGTCACTGGCCAGCGCCGTTTGTGAAATCCAGCTCAGCGCCTGGTTGAAGACCCCGCCCAGATCGGCCGCCGTGTGGCTGAAGCGGCCACCGCCCTGCTCGCTGTAGCGACGCCAGTTGGAGGTCCAGAGCTGACCGCTGCGGCTGCTGATCACGCCGGTGACCACCGAATCGGTACCGTAACGCGCCGAGGCGGCGAGAATCTTGTCAGCAAAACCACCACGCACATCCGCCACGCTGAGGGCCTGCCGGTCCTGCAGATCCAGCACCGGCAGCACTGCGGTCACGCCCCGTCCGGCCGCCACCGCCTTCAACTGATCCTGCTTCTGCAGGTCGTCATCACCGCCAAGCAAACGTGCCTGACCGGCTTCCTCGACCACAATCCAGAACAATGTACTGCTCTCGACCGCAGCACTGGCCACCGGCCTGTCCGTCTCACCGAGCGCCGCGTCCACCGCCACCGGACTCAGACTGAGGCTCAGCACATAACGCGCGTTGCCGGTGTCACGCACCTCGGCCGTGGTCAGCATGCGCAAAACCGCGGCGGCCGACGACAGCTCACGGTAGGCGTAGCTTTCAACAAAATCGGCCGGCCGTTGCAAGGCCTCCCGCACGGAAGGACGCTCCAGCGCCGCCCGGGTGCCGGCCTTATCGACAATCGCCGAACTCAGCGCGGTACGCGCAGCAGCGTCGAACTGCGCCCGGCTCTGTTCGCTGACAGCGACCTCGTAACTGAGCTCTTGTGCCTGCACAAGACTGAATGCCGACAGCAGAATCAATCCGGCCAGTAAGCGAGGAATGGGAAATTTCATAGTGAGTCAGTCCTGATCGCCTGCCTGTACGGCACGTGCAAGCGCACCGTGCAGGCAGAACCTGAAATTTTCGGCAACAACGGCCTGCCCGAACGCGGTAGAATGGCGCCTGCTGCCAGCCTTGCCCCGCCACCGAAGGTCGCGGGAAAGGCGCCATTGTAACCAATCTTGGCACCGGAGAGTCCCCTAAATGCCAGACAGTAAAGAAAATAAGGGCCTGAGTTATAGCGACGCAGGCGTGGATATCGACGCCGGAAACGCGTTGATAGAACGCATCAAGCCAGTGGTAAAACGCACTAAACGCCCCGGTGTGCTGGGCGGACTCGGAGGCTTTGGCGGGCTCTTCGAATTGCCCCTGGACCAATACCGCCAGCCGGTGCTGGTTTCCGGCACCGACGGCGTGGGCACCAAGCTGCGACTGGCCATTGACCTGCAAAAGTACGACACGGTCGGCATTGATCTGGTCGCCATGTGCGTGAACGACATTATCGTCGCCGGCGCCGAACCGCTGTTCTTCCTCGATTATTACGCCACCGGCAAGCTGGATGTGGATGCGGCCACGGCGGTGGTCAGCGGTATTGCCGAAGGCTGCGTGCGCGCCGGCGCGGCACTGGTCGGCGGCGAAACAGCCGAAATGCCGGGCATGTACGAAGGCGATGATTTTGATCTGGCCGGCTTTTCCGTCGGTCTGGTCGAAAAAGACCGTATTCTCGACCCGGCCGCTGTCAAAGCCGGCGACGTCATTATCGGTCTGGCCTCCAGCGGCCCGCACTCCAACGGTTATTCCCTGATCCGCAAAATCCTCGAAGTCAGCGGTCAGAGCCCGCAGGATGCCTTCGACGGACGCACTCTGGGCGAGGTTCTGCTGGAGCCGACACGGATTTACGTCAAACCGCTGCTGAGCCTGCTGGAAAAGGTCGACGTACACGCGCTGGCCCATATCACCGGCGGCGGCCTGCCGGAGAACCTGCCGCGCGTGATGCCGGCCGGCAGCCGCGCCGAAATCGACAGCAGCAGCTGGCAGCGGCCGGCCATTTTCGACTGGCTGCAGGAACACGGCAAGGTCAGTGACAGTGAGATGTACCGCACCTTCAACTGCGGCATCGGTATGGTCGTGGTGGTCAGCGCCGCGGACGAACAAGCCACGCTCGAACACCTCAGCGCGGCCGGCGAGACGGCCATGACCATCGGCCGCATCAGCGCGGCCGACGGCGAACAGGCAGACGTACTGATCAAGTGAGCGCAACCCGACCCCGTATCGCGATCCTGATTTCCGGTCGCGGCTCGAATATGCGCGCGCTTGTCGAGGCTTGCCGCGCAGGCGATATCAACGCGGATATCGCCTGCGTGCTGAGCAACAAAGCCGGCGCCCCCGGTCTCGACTACGCCGCTGCCCACGACATCCCCACCCTGACCATCAGCCATAGCGACTACCCCAGCCGGGAAGCCTTCGATGCGGCGATGAATCAGGCACTCGATGCCTACCGTCCCGACTGGCTGCTACTGGCCGGTTTCATGCGCATTCTGACACCGGTGTTTATCGATCATTTCGCCGGGCGCATTTTCAATATCCACCCCTCCCTGCTGCCGCTGTATCCCGGCCTGAATACCCACCAGCGGGCACTCGAGGCCGGTGATACCCGCGCCGGTGCCAGCGTCCATCTGGTCACCGCCGAGCTCGACAGCGGGCCGGTCATCCTGCAGGGCGTGGTCGATGTCTGCGAAGGTGACGACGCGGAAAATCTCGCCGCCCGCGTACTCGGCGCCGAACATCTGATCTATCCTCAGGTGGTGAAATGGCTCACACAAGGCGAGCTCAGCATCGACGGCCAGCGCTGCCTGTTCCGGGGTTCAGACATCATTAAGCCCGGGCGTTGGTACAATGGCCGCCTCACCGAACCGGAAACCCACTGAATGACCCGAACAGTTTTAAAATGGATACTTCCCGCGCTGGCGCTGCTGACAACGCCGCTGTTGGCGCAGACCGACGACCCCAACCGTATCGGCAGTTTCAAGCCGTTTTACGTCGAGTACACGGTTGGCAATAACCTGATCAATGCCGGCATCGCCACGCTCTCACTGCAGGCCGGCGACGGTGAATGGGTCTACAGCCTGAAAACCGAACCGGCGGGCATTTTCCGCCTGACCGGCAAAGGCCGAATCAATGAGGTCAGCGTCCTTAGCGTCACTCAGGATAAAGAACTGATCCCGCACAGTTACAGCTTCAGCCAGGCCGGCGACGAGAAACGCCGCAACGTGGAAGCGGACTTTAACTGGGAGGCGCAGGAACTGACCATCCGCCACCGCGGTGAAGAAGCCACCGAGGAACTCACCGACCCGATTCTCGATCGCCTGTCCGTGACCCTGACGGTAATGGATCTGGTCCGTGAGGGCTTTGAACGCGCCGATCTGCAAATCCTCGACGGTGGAAAGATCAAAGCCATGTCGTTTATTAACGAAGGGCGGCAAACCGTCGATACCGCGCTCGGCAGCTTCGACACCATCGTGGTACGCCGTATCCGCGAAGGCAGCTCACGGGAGACCGTGACCTGGTTTGCGCCGGAACTCGACTATGTACCGGTGATGATCGAACAACTCAAACGCGGCGAGCTGGTCGCGCGCCTGAAAATCCGCAAGCTGCGCGAAGGCGGTTGAGTTCCCTCGAGCAGGTGACAAAAAAGGCCGCTCTGCGCGGCCTTTTTTGTGCGCAGCCGGCTTATTGCCCGGCGATAGTCATCTCGCGGATCAGAATCGACGGCGTGCGGATATTGCCGCGAATATCCGTGTCAGCACCGATCGCCGCGATATTCTGATACATCGAGGCCAGATTACCCGCCACCGTAATCTCCTGTACGGCATGGCTGATCTGACCGTTTTCGATCCACAAACCGGCCGCACCGCGTGAGTAATCGCCGGTGGTCAGGCGCACACCCTGCCCCATCATCTCGGTCACCAGCAAGCCGGTACCCATGGTTTTCATCAACTGCGGCAAATCCTGCTCACCGGGCGTGAGAATCAGATTGCGTACACCGCCGGCATTGGCCGTGGACGGCAACCCCAGCTTGCGGGCGCTGTAGCTGCCCAGCACATAGCCCTGCAGCACCCCGGCGTCGACCAGCGTACGCGGGCGTCTGGCCAGACCGTCGCGGTCAAAGGCCGAACTGCCCAGTGCGCGCGGAATCAGCGGTTCTTCGCGCAGCGTCACTGCCGGACAGAACACCGGCTCGCCGGCCTTATCGAGCAAAAAACTGCTACGCCGGTAAAGCGCCGAGCCGCTGACCGCACTGACAAAATGCTGCAACAGGCTGCGCGCCATGGACGGATCAAACAGCACCGGATAAACACCGGTTTTGACCGGCTTCGCGCCCAGCCGTAAAACGGCACGGCGCGCCGCCTCGGCGCCGACCGAGGCCGGTGAGTCCAGTTCAGACGGCAAACGCGACACGCTGTAGTGATGATCGCGCTGCATCGTGCTGCCCTCGCCGGCGATCATCGAGCAGCTCAGGCTGTGCCGTGAGGAGGGCACAATGCCGCAGAAGCCGTGCGAGTTGGCGTACACGGAAATCCCTTCATGCCGGCCCACATTGGCACCGCCGGGTTTACTGACGCGGCTGTCAGCGTCGAAAGCGGCCTGTTCCATTTCGCAGGCCTTATCAATCGCTTCTTCGGCGCTGATCTGCCAGGGGTGGTAGAGATCCAGATCCGGCAGGTCAGTGGCCATCAGATCCGCATCGGCCAGGCCGGCACAGGGATCTTCCGAGGTGTAGCGGGCGATGGCACAGGCTCTTGCCACGGTCTCACGAATGGCGCTTTCGCTGAAATCCGTGGTCGAGGCCGAGCCTTTACTCTTGCCACGGTAAACCGTAATACCAAAGGACTTATCACGGTTATGCTCGACCGTGTCGGGCTGGCCGTTGCGCACCCGCACCGAAAGCCCTTCATCAAGACTGGCGGCCAGCTCTGCCGAGTCCGCCCCGCTCTGCTTCGCGCTTTCCAGCGCCAGAGCGGCCAGTCGTTCCAGTTGTTGTCGCTGCGGCGCCAGTGACGCCGGTGCAATGTCAGCCATGACCTGCCTCTTGTTGTATTTTCGTATAAGCGGTGACGACAGCGCTGCGTAATCTGCCCTCACCCCGTAGCCTTGCGGGCCGCTTTGGTTTAGTCTCGCGCGCATGAACGACGAACTCACCCACGACGATTTCGACGACGATGAGGAGCTGATCAGTAAAAGTCAGCTCAAACGCGAAGCCCACGCCCTGCTTGAACTGGGCCGTGCCATCGTCGCCCTGCAACCGGCCAATCTTGAGAAGATCCCGCTTGACGACGGTTTGCGTCAGGCCGTGGATCAGGCCCGTGCGATCAAAGCACACGGCGCTCTCAAACGGCAACATCAATACATCGCCAAACTGCTGCGCCATACCGATGTGGCGCCCATCGAAGCGGCCATGGAACGCATCCGTCTGCAGGCCTCGCAGGCCGATGCCGTGTTCAAGCAATGCGAGCAATGGCGCGAACGCCTGCTGAACGACGGTAACGATGCCATGCAGGCCTTTATCGACCGCTTCCCGCAGGTCGAACGTCAGCAGCTGCGTCAGCTGGTGCGTAATGCGCAGCGCGAACAAAGCGCCGGCAAGCCCCCGAAAAGCGCCCGCGAGCTGTTCCGTCTGATCCGGACGCTGCACGAAGACGCGTGAAACGTCTGTCTGCCCTCCTGAGCGTCGTCCTGCTCAGCGCCTGTCAGCACACAGCGCAAACGGTCACGGCCTTTCAGCCCGCCGATCTGAGCGAAATCAGCGGTCTGACGACCCTGCCGTCCGGGGCCTATGCGGCCGTCAACGACAGCGGCAACACCGCCGATCTGTTTACCCTGACCGATTCACTGAATCCGGCACAGCGCTTCGCGACGACACTTGAAAACCGTGACTGGGAAGACATGGCCTTCGTCGACCTGCCCGAAGGGCGGCTGCTGGTCATCGCCGACACCGGCGACAACCTGCGCCGTCACGACGCCAGCCACCTGTATTTTTTCCGCTGGCCGGCAGAGGCCTCTGAGCCGGTCCCCGCCGGTCAGCTGCGCTTCCGTTTCGAAGACGGTCCGGTCAACTGCGAAGCGGTGTTCTATGCCGCCGCTGAACGGCGATTCTATCTGCTCAGCAAAGGCCGCGGCGAGAGCGATATCTATACCCTCGACTGGCCGCTGCCCGATGCCGCTGACGACACCGTGCAGCTCGCCGAAAAACAGGCCGTGCTGAACGGCGTCAGCCCCTCAGCGGCGGGCAAACTGTTCGCGGCAGTGACCGGGGTTAATCCGGAAACACCGACCGGCGCGGCCATCAGCGGCGACGGCCGGCAGCTGGCGGTGCTGACTTACCGTTCGGTCTGGTTGTGGCAGAACCCGGACAGGGCCAGCTGGCAAAACGTACTGCAGCACCCGCCGCAGCTGCTGGGTAAACACCGCCTGACCCAGGCCGAAGCGATCAGTTTTTCCGCCGACGGCCGGTCTCTGGTCATCGCCTCAGAAGGCAATCCACCGCAGTTTAAAACCCTCAGCCCGGCCCGCTAGCCGGCCTGCGTGCCGCCGACGGTCAGCTCATCGAGCCGCAGGGTCGGCTGACCGACACCGACCGGCACACCCTGCCCTTCCTTACCGCAGACACCGACCCCGGCATCCAGCGCCAGATCCTTGCCGACCATGGAGACACGGGTCAGGGCATCGGCGCCGTTGCCGATCAGGGTTGCGCCCTTGACCGGCCGCGTGACCTTACCGTTTTCAATCAGATAGGACTCGGAGGCGGAAAAGACAAACTTGCCCGAGGTGATATCCACCTGCCCGCCGCCGAAGTTAACCGCATAAATGCCCTTGTCCACCGAGGCGATAATCTCCGCCGGATCATGCTGGCCGGCCAGCATATAGGTGTTCGTCATACGCGGCAGCGGCAGATAGTTATAGCCCTGACGGCGACCGTTGCCGGTGGACTGGCCGCCGGTCAGCCGCGCATTGGTTTTATCCATCATATAGGCCTTGAGGATGCCGTTTTCGATCAGCACGGTGTTCTGCGAGGGCGTGCCTTCGTCGTCGACGGTCAGCGAGCCGCGGCGCCGCGCAAGCGTGCCGTCATCGACAATCGTGCATTCATCACCGGCCACCTTGTCACCGATGCGACCGGCAAAGGCGGACGTGCCTTTGCGGTTGAAGTCGCCTTCCAGACCATGCCCTATTGCCTCGTGCAGGAGGATGCCGGGCCAGCCCGGGCCAAGCACTACCGTCATGCTGCCGGCCGGCGCCGGCTCCGCCTCGAGGTTAACCAGCGCCTGACGTACAGCCTCGCGTGCATACTCTGCAGCGCGGTCATTGTCAGCCAGCTCCGCGTAGGTGAAGCGACCGCCCCCGCCGGAACCGGCCTGCTCGCGTTTGCCCTTGTGTTCGACCACCACGCTGACATTCAGGCGCACCAGCGGTCGTACATCGGCGGCCAGCGTGCCGTCGCTGGCGGTGACCAGCATAAACTGATGGGTGCCGCTCAAACTCGCCATGACCTGGGTAACACGCGGGTCGGCCGCGCGTGCGACCTCATCGGCCCGGCGCAGCAAGGCGATCTTGGCCGCTTCATCCAGGCTCTCAATCGGGTTATCCGGCAGATACAACTGCGGCACATCACGCTGCCCTGTCACACTCACGCGGCGCTCTTGCCCGGCACGGGCGATGGCCCGCGCGGCCTGACCGGCTTCAAGCAGTGCATCGGCGCGGATATCATCCGAGTAGGCAAAACCGGTCTTCTCGCCACTGACGGCACGCACGCCGACACCGCTCTCGATAGAGAAACTGCCGCCTTTGATAATGCCGTCTTCGAGCGACCAGGATTCCTGATGCGCATATTCGAAATACAACTCGCCGTAGTCGATCTCATGCGTCATCAGCGACGACAGGGCATCGTCGAGCTGATTCAGGCTCAGATCATTCCGTTCCAGCAGTTGCGCTTTGGCTAGTTCAAACATAGGGCACATCCTGTTCTTTATCTGTGATAGTCAACGTCGCTGAGACCGTCGTGCACGCCTGCACCGTGGCCGGCGAATCGCTGTGCAGTACCCGGTGTTGCACGGAAGGCAGTTCACGGCGACAGCGTTGCAGCTCCTGCCGGTCAATTTGCGCCAGCGCAAAGCCTGCGCCCTTGGGCTGCGACTGACCGACAATCGTGCCCCAGGGGTTAACGATCATGGAGTGGCCCCAGGTCTCACGGCCGTTCACATGAAAACCGCCCTGTGCAGCGGCAATCATATAGGCCGAGTTTTCAATGGCACGGGCGCGTAAGAGTGTTTCCCAGTGCGCCTCACCGGTGGTGCAGGAAAAAGCACTGGGCGCGACAAAGATCTCCGCCCCCTGATCCAGCATGGCGCGGTACAACTCAGGAAAGCGCAAGTCATAACAGACGCTCAGGCCAAGCCGCCCGAAAGGCGTATCGGCTACCACCACGGTGCTGCCCGGCATGGTCGTATCCGACTCCCGGTAGGTCTCGGCACCGCCGTTGAGAGCCACGTCAAACAGGTGAATTTTGTCGTAACGTGCCTGTTGGCGGCCCTGGTCATCAAACAGCAGACAGGCCTGTACCGGACGCGCCGGATCGGCGCTTTTGAGCGGAATCGTACCGCCGACAATCCAGACCCCGTGTCGCTGTGCACAGGCGGCCAGCGCGGCCTGCATCGGCCCGTCGCCGGGCGCTTCCACATCCGGGTATTTGTCCGGGTCAGTCATGGCCATCAGGCCGAAATTCTCCGGCAACACGATCAGCCGCGCGCCCTCGCCGGCAGCCTGCTCGATCAGACGCGCCGCCTCCAGGAGATTTGCGTGTACCAGCGTCCCTGACGCCATTTGGATGGCCGCGGCCATTGTCATAAAGGAAACCCCGGATGCTCTCAGTGGTGACAGTGAGGTAAAGCCGTGTAAGTGTCCACAATAGCACAGGCCCGTGAGCCCATGCACCGGCCCGCCGCTCAGCGATTGTCGGGCTCGGGCAGGCGCATGATACGCGACGCTTTGCGGCTTACAACCGGATCATCCCAGGTGCCGGTCAGGCTGTATTCACGGCGTCCGACCTCGTCGAAGTTCACGCCCATACTTTTGAGCGCCTGATCGATCAGCAGCACACCGACCCCGGCCACCGCACCGCCGGAGATCAGGCCGATAATCGGCAAGGTCGAAGTCAGACGCGGCAGCACGACAATCTGCTGGTCATAGGTTTTGTTGATAAAGTCGGTGGTGCCGCTATTGTTGACCACCCCGATCGGGCCCTGCATCTGCAGATAGTCCATACGGATTTTGCCATCGCCGATATGCAGCTTGCCGTCGATGCTGTCGTACCGCAGCCCCTCATCGGTGAGGTCGCGGAAATCCAGCATCAGGCGCCGCGGCACCGCATGCAGGGCAAACACCCCGAGCATCTTTGCTGCACCGGGCTCGACCGCCAGAAAACGGCCTTCTTCGAGATTAAACACCGATTCGCCGGACATCGTCTCCAGTGGCGGCGCGTATAAGGCGTCATGCCAGCTCAGGCTGAGCTCGCCGGTGCCGCGGCCTTCAGCGAACGCACCGCCGAAGCCCATCGCTTCCATCCCGACACCGAGGTCATCGACCTGATAGGACAGACTGATATCGGTATGGTGCTGCAAACCATCCTCTGACACCGACCAGTCGGCCAGACCGGTCACGGTCAGGCCCGCATTGGCAAAACCGAGCACATCACTGCGCAAGCCATTGAGGGCCGGATAGGTATTGAGCTGCAGATTGGTGAGCCTGAAATCATCGTGCACATAGCGCCCGACCCGCAGTTGCAAGGGCGGGAAGCTGCGCGGGTCCAGTCGCTTGGCCGGAGCGTCTCCCTCAGCGTCGCTGTCGGAACCGAGTGCCTGCAGGAACTGCCAGTCAAGCAGGCGCACATCGGCACGCACCGGATTGATGTCATCCCAGTAAACCCGTGGCTGATGCAGCACGCCGTTCAGCCAGCGCGAAGCGAAATCCACGGAGATGTCTTCGTCCGTGGTACGCGTCGTAATATCTGCGGCACCGGCATCGACCTGCCCGAGCAGCAAATGTGCGGTTGACAGGCGCGTGGTGACAGGCTTGAGTTTTTCCCGATCGCCTTTCGCCTGATCCTGTCCCTGCCCCAGCTTATCGATCAGGGTGACGCCTTCGCTGATCCACGGGATCAAGGCCAAGGACGGCAGTTGCCCCTCAAGATAAATACCCGCCGGCGGCATCTCCGTGCCCGGTAAGTGCCCGAAACTGACCTCCAGCGAATGCAGCCCGCCAGCCGCGGACGTACGTGTGCGCGAATAGATTTTGCCGTCGTAGTTTGTTGTCCAGAGCATGCCCTGCGGGGAGAACTCGCCTTGTACTTTTACGAAAGCGGCCTCTGCCGGCGGTTTTGCATAGGGCTCAGGCAAGTGCACGGCAGTGCCGCGAAGATACGACAGAGCCTGCATATCGACACCCATACCGGCGTCACCCTTGCGGTTTACATTCAGCGTCAGCAACCAGTCCGACTCACCTTCAAACCAATGATCAAAGGGCAGCTTGTAGTGTTTGATCAGCTGACTCGCAGGCAGCGGCGAGGTGATATTGATCTGCGTGAAGGAGTCTTTGTTACCCGGTTCCGGTCCGGCGTTCACTCTCAGCGGCGCCCCGAGGAACTCAGCGCGGATATTGTGCGTGGTCAGGCTGTCAGTGGTGAAACCCAGATCGCCATTGAGTTTTCGCAGGTCAAAGCCCATACGCGTCGATTGCCAACGGCTGTCGGCAAATGAAACCACGCCTTCTATTGCTAGTTTGTCGCCCTGATCCTTTTTCAGCGGCACCTTCAGCTCAACATTCAAACCGGCCGTACCGCTGAGCGTCGAGCCGCCGATCACCGGCTCCAGCAGCGATTGCAAGGGCGAGGCGGCGATAAACTCAGAGGCCTGTTCAAGCGTGGTTTGCGACTGCCCCTTAATCTGCAAGGCCGGCTTGCGGTAATTCGGTAAGGACACCGACACTTCCTGCAGTTGATTGCCCGCGGTCGTGGCACTGCCGTCGGTAAAGGCCAAACCGGCATTGCGGAACTGCAGCGTGCCTTGGACGTTTTCCAGTACCGGCCATTGCGGCTCGAAGGCAATCTGCCCGTCGCTGAGCGTAAAGCCGGCTTCAAACCGGGCTTCGTGGTCGTAATAAGGAAAGCCTTTGACCGGCCCGTCGATTTCCAGATAGCCGTCCTGCAGCTGCCCGCCCTGAATGGCGCTGTCCAACCAGGCCATCAGTTTCGGGCTCATTTTGCGGGCCGGCAGATAGGGTCTGACGCGCACCGCATCGACCTGACCGAACTGTGCGGAGATTTTCATCTGTGCCGGCGAATCACCGGCCCGCGCCACATCAAAAGAAATCACACCGTCAAAATCAGCGGTGCTCAGGGCGATATCATCGGCGTGGATACCGAAGGCACGCTCAGCGGCGAAAAACCCCACTTCGCCCTCAACCTGCTGCAGCGCCAGCGGCGCTTCGAACAAGTTCGGCCAGTTCAGCACCAACGGGCCGTCAGCCAGGCGCACCGTGCCTTCGCTGTCACGCATACGCAGTTCGGCGTTGAGATTCTCCACGCCCGGCGATTTGCCATAGGCCTGCACCGTCAGGTCCCGTAGTTGCGCCTGCGCCGAGAGCGTCGCCGTGCCCCCGGCCGGGGATATCAGCTGCACACGCCAGTCACGGATCTCGCCCTGCGGACGGCGCGCGGCCAGCGCCCCTGCCACGGCCTGAGTCTGCGGCAGACTTTGCAACAGCGTCCACAAGTCCTCCAGGCGCTGCGGACGGATCAGAGGCCCGGCCACATCGGCGACCCAGCCGCTGTCCTTGCTTACTGCACGCATGGCACCCAACACATGGGTCCCGCCCTGCCCGTCCTCAACCGAGACATGCCCCACATCCAGCAGCACACGCTGCCCGTTGTCAGTGGCGCGGATATCACTGCTCAGCGCCGGAATACGCCAGCTGCGAGCCTCGTCGGCGCTTGTGAGGGTCAGGTCCTGCACCCGCGAGATTGCACGCAGATCGCCGACACGCCCCTCGCCCCAGTTACCGTAAAGCGTGGTCTGAGCACTGCCGGCAAGCGCCAGGGGCATTGTGCGACCGCTCAAGGCGCTCAGTCGGGCGAGCTCCACCGCCGTGGCGGCAAAACGGAATTTACCGGCCGAGTCCTTCAGCGCATGGCGCTCGCCGGTAAAGTCCGCGCCCAGGGTAAAACGCGCCTGCGACAACTCCGGAATCAACACATCGACCCGCAGGCGGTGCAAACCATCGGTGTTACGCGCCCGCACGTTAAGCTCTTTCATGCTCAGGGATCGGTTTTCAGCGAGGTGCCGGAACTGCAATTCGGAGTCGAGCAAGGCGACGTTATCGGCATTCATCAGCCAGCCAAGCACGTCCAGTCCGTTGTCATTGCGCGGCTTGTTCGCGTCAATGCGATAGCCGTAGACACGGTATTGATTGTCGCCGAGATAATCGACCTGCAGATCGGCACCGACCAGCGCGATCTCACCGATCTGCCAGGCGCGGTTCATCAATGAGCGCAGCAAATCCACGCCCAGCAGAATCTGCCGCAGATGCACGTCCTGACTGTGATCACCGCCGCCGTCCAGGACCACATCATCGAGCTGCAAGCGTGGCCCGAAGCCACGCCAGCTCATATCCAGCGAACCGATTTCAACCGGACGGCCGAGATAGTCGCTGACAAAAGACTGGATTTGATCACGATAGGCACCGACAAACGGCAGACTGATACGCGCCGCGCCGGTCAGCAAGGCCAGACCGAGCACAGACAAGACAAACAGCAATACCGTCCAGCGTGTGGTGTGATGAACAACGCGCTTCAACACTGACTCCGCAATTCAGATAGAGAAAATCCGCAGACAATCACTCTGATTCAGACCAGCACCACGTCGTACTGTTCACGGGTATACATGCCCTCGCCCTGCAGGCGGATGGGTACACCGATGAATTCCTCAAGCTCGGCCAGATCACCGGATTGCTCATCGAGCAGCAAGTCGGTGACCTCAGTCGAGGCCACCACGGTCAGCGAGCTGACATCGAACTGGCGCACCTGACGGATAATCTCGCGGGTGATTTCGTAGCAGATCGTCTCGGCGGTTTTCATGGTGCCGCGCCCGGAGCAATACGGGCATTCGGCAGTCAGCACCTGCTCGAGACTTTCGCGGGTGCGCTTGCGGGTCATTTCGACCAGCCCCAGTGAGGAGACTTCACAAACCTGAGTGCGCACCAGATCGCGCTGCAGGTATTTATCGAAAGCCCGCATCACCTGCTGCTTGTGGTCTTCTTCGACCATATCGATAAAGTCGATAATGATGATACCGCCGAGGTTGCGCAGCCGCAGCTGCCGCGCGATGGCCTGCGCGGCCTCCAGATTGGTTTTGAAGATGGTCTCTTCAAGATTGCGGTGGCCGACGAAGCCACCGGTGTTCACATCAACCGTGGTCATGGATTCGGTCTGATCTATGACCAGATAGCCGCCGGATTTGAGCAGGACTTTTTTATTCAGGGCCTTCTGGATTTCGTCTTCAACGCCGTACAGATCAAAAATCGGCCGCTCGCCGGGATAGTGTTCAAGCCGTGATTTCATGTCCGGCACATATTGCCCGCAGAAATCCAGCGCCAGCTGGTAGGTCTCGCGTGAGTCGATCCGCACCCGCTCGAAGTCCGTATCCTTGATATCACGCAGGGTGCGCAACACCAGCGGCAAATCGCGGAAGATCACCTTGCCGGGCACTTTCTCGGCCATGCGCTCCTGCACCACACGCCAGACTTTCCGCAAAAAGCGCATATCGTGGGCAATCGCATCGGCGCCGGCACCTTCGGCCAGGGTACGCACGATAAAACCACCACCGGCATCGCCGGCGCACTCAAGCACGATCGAGCGCAGGCGTTCGCGCTCGGCTTCTTCTTCGATCTTGGCGGAGATGCCGAGATTGGACTCATTGGGCATAAACACCAGATAGCGCGACGGGATGGTCAGATTTGTGGTCAGACGCGCGCCCTTGCTGCCCAGCGGATCTTTGATGACCTGCACGACGATAATCTGCCCTTCATGCAGGCTTTTATGGATGGACGCGGCGCCGGTTTCGCGCGATGTACCGGGCGTAGCGGTTTTGGCAATGTCGGTGATATGCAGAAACGCCGCGCGCTCCAGGCCGATATCAACAAAGGCCGCCTCCATGCCGGGCAGCACGCGCACAACCTTGCCCATGTAGATATTGCCGACCAGGCCACGTTTACGCGCGCGCTCGATCAACACTTCCGTGAGCATGCCGTTCTCAACATAGGCGACCCGCGTTTCCTGCGGCGTCACATTAATTAACAGTTCTTCGGACATGGATATTCCGGTCGCTAAAAGGGCTGAAGTCAATGCTGACCGAGCACGTCGATACCGGCCTGCTGCAGCAAATCAGCGGTTTCCGCCAGCGGCAGGCCAACTACATTGGAGTAGCTACCTTCGATCCCGGCGATAAGCACCGCGCCAAGGCCCTGAATGCCATAGGCACCGGCCTTATCAAGCGGTTCTCCCGTGGCCACGTAGGCCCTGATTTGACTGCCGGAAAGCTGCCGCATCCGTACCCGGGTGCTGACGACTTTCCAGTGACACTGATGGTCATAAACTATAGCAGCGCCGGTCAGGACGTCATGGCTTTTTCCTGACAGCGCTGTGAGCATGGTCACGGCCTGCTCCGGCGAGGCCGGCTTGCCCAGAATCTGCCCGGCAAAGGCAATCGCGGTATCGGCAGCCAGTACCACCCGGCCCGGCGAGCGGCGCGCCACAGCGGCGGCTTTTTCCTGCGCCAGACGGGCGACATAGGCCGCCGGGGTTTCGTCCGGCAGCACTGACTCATCGATCTGTGCCGGACAGACTGTCGCCTGCAGACCTATCTGCCCGAGCAGGGCGCGACGTCGCGGTGAGGCACTGGCAAGAATCAACGTGGCTTGCATTTCGGCTCGCTCCGGAAAAGGGCAAAACGGATTCTCAACTATACTAGCAGTTGCATTGGCAAGCCTTGCCGGAACTGCATTCAGAGAACACAAGAAATCTGCTATGAGTAAACGCATTACCATCGTCGGCGCCGGTTTTGGCGCCCTGACCGCGATCCGCAGGATCCGCAAGGCTGACAAAGACGTCGCTATTACCGTCATCGCGCCCAAGGCCGAGTTCGTCTATTACCCGAGCCTGATCTGGGTACCGTCGGGCAAACGCCGGCGCCAGGATATAGCGATCAGTCTGGAGAACTTCTTCAACCGCCGGAAAGTGCATTTCCATCCCCACGCAGCAAAAGCCATCCACGCCGGCGGACGGCTGGTTGAAACCACCAGCGGCACCGTGGAAAACGACGGTTTGATCATCGCCAGCGGCGCCCGTTATCTGCAGCAATTGCCCGGCATCGAACACGCCTGTATACCCTGCCGCAGCGTGGAGGACGCCGAGCGGGTGCGTGACCGCATCGCCGCTATGGACGGCGGCACCATCGCCTTCGGCTTCAGTGGCAACCCCGAAGAGGGCTCAGCGATGCGCGGCGGGCCTGTTTTCGAGTTTGTCTTCGGCACCGAACGCTATCTGCGCCAGAAAGGCCTGCGCGAAAAATTCCGTCTGGTGTTTTTCTGCCCTTCTCCCCGGCCCGGCCAACGTATGGGCGAAAAAGCGGTTGAGCGGCTGCTCGAGCAGATGCGCCGGCACCGCATCGAGCTGCATATCGGTCACAAACTCAAGGGCTTCGAAGCCGGTCGTATCTGCACTGCAGCCGGTGATTTTGACGCCGATCTGATCGTGTTTATTCCCGGTATGACCGGCCACAGCTGGCTGCAAAGCGACAAGCTGCCGCTATCGCCCGGCGGGCTTCTGCGGGCCGATGCACACTGTCAGGTCGAGGGTATGAAAAACGTCTACGCCATCGGCGACTGCGCCAGTCTGCCCGGCCCTGACTGGATGCCCAAACAAGCACATATGGCCGACCTGCAGGGCGCCTGCGCGGCGAAAAACCTGCTCGCCTCACTGCAGGGCAAAGCCGCCAATGCCACGTTCCGCACTGAACTGGCTTGTATTGTCGACAGCGGCGACAGCGGTATGTTTGTGTGGCGCTCGCCGGGCATGAATTTCATGCTGCCGCAAATGCGCCCGCTGCACTGGCTGAAGCGCTTCTTCGAATGGTGGTACCTACGCCAATACCGCTGAGAACAGCAAACGCGGCGCAAAAAAAACGGGGCATTGAATGC
>JAUOPI010000045.1 GCA_030546905.1 Granulosicoccaceae sp. 1_MG-2023
TTTTTATGCCCGGCCAGTCCGGCCTCAATGTCCCGCCTCAATGTCCCGCCTCAATGTCCCGCCTCAATGTCCCGCCTCAATGTCCGGCCTCAATCGGGCAATACCTTACCCGGATTCATAATCCCGTTCGGATCAAACGCCGCTTTCACCGCCCGCATCATGGCGATCTCTTCAGCACTGCGCGAATAGCCCAGAAAATTCTTCTTCTGCAACCCGACCCCGTGCTCGGCCGAAATACTCCCGCCGAAGGCCTGCACACAGGCAAAGATATCGGCATTGACCCGTTCACACCGCGCTTTGAATTCCGCCGCTGCCAGATCCGCCGGCTTGAGGATATTCAGATGCAGATTGCCATCACCGATATGCCCGAACCAGACCACGCAAAAATCCGGATAGTGTTGCGCCACACAGGCATCGATACGCGCCATAAACGCCGGCACGTCCGCCAGCTGCACCGACAGATCGTTCTTGTACGGCATAAAGTGCGACAGCGTCTCGGACAGGGACTCGCGCAGAAACCACAAATCCGCCGCCTGCCGGCCGCTCTGCGCCAGCACCGCATCAGCCACCTGCCCGCTGTCACTCAGGGACTCAAATAAGTCCATGGCATCCTCCAGCACCGATTCATAAGGCGCTTCGAACTCAAGCAGGCCATAGAACGGATAGGCTGTGTCAAAAGGCGCTTCCCTGGCGCTTTTTTCCAGTACTTTCTGCAGACCGTTCTGACAGAAGAACTCAAAGGCCGTGACCGGCAATTCGCGCCGGAACTGTGCCGACGCGGCCATCAGGGCGTCGATGTCCTTAAACGCCAGCAACATCACCTGCAGATTCTTCGGCGGCACGGTCAGACGCATCAGAGCCGAGGTAATAAATCCGAGCGTGCCTTCGGAGCC
Organism: Granulosicoccaceae sp. 1_MG-2023; assembly: GCA_030546905.1. Taxonomy (GTDB): domain Bacteria; phylum Pseudomonadota; class Gammaproteobacteria; order Granulosicoccales; family Granulosicoccaceae; genus UBA7957. The sequence continues at coordinate 894 of JAUOPI010000045.1, forward strand.
GATAAACAGCTGGCGCAGATCGTAACCGGTGGCGTTTTTGATCAGGCCGCGGTTGAGCTGCAACACATCTCCCCTGCCGGTCACCACCTCAAGCCCGGCCACCCAATCGCGTGTCAGCCCGTAGCGGGTAACCTTAATCCCGCCCGCGTTGGTGGCGATATTACCGCCGATCCGGCTCGAACCGCTGGAGGCAAAATCCACCGGATAATGCAGTCCGGCCCGCGCGGCAGCTTCATGTAACTGTTGCGTAACCACCCCCGCCTCGCATTCAACCAGACGATCGGTCATATTCACCTCACCGATGCGGGTCATACGGTCGAAGGCCACCACCACCTCACCGGCGGTTGCGCTGGCCGCGCCGCTCAATCCGGTACGCCCGCCCGAGGGCACCAGCGCCAGATTCTGCCGGTTGGCCAGTTTGACCAGTTCCTGCACCTGCTGCACAGTACGCGGGAACACAACCGCACCGGGCTGCGCTTTGTAATAACGGTTTGAATCGGCTCCGTAGCCGGCTGCATCAGCTGACCTGCCATCGACAAAATCCTTGCCAAACAGGGTTTTGAGTGCGTCTGCAGAACCTGAAGTCAGTGTCATGGAATCGTCCCGGGCGCCCGGACGGCGCATTATTCGGCGTGATTTTTTTTCTTCTTTATCGTAGAGTTACGCCAGATTTTGATAATTTACTTTATTAATCGACTATAGTTCTTAACAAGCATGACCGCCGCCCATCCGGCCCCGGCCCTGCAAACCCGTAACGCTACCACGACAGCTACCTGCCCGTAAGCCCGACAGCATATCGACGCCGTAATGACAGAGCCAACGCAACGAATCGAGCCATCACGGGAGCAACAGTCCCGAAACAACGGCGACAACGCCCTGCGCATCGTCAAAAGCTGGCCCGAGCTGATCGGCCTGGCATTGATCGCCGGCATCGCCATATTTGTCATCGTCTCGATCGAGCGTATCGCGCTGGATCTGGGCAATATCAGTCAGACTCAGACCGCGCAAAACACCATTCAGCTCGAGCGCCTGCAACTGCGCCTGGAGTCGGTGCGCAAGATCATGCAACTGAGCCTGATCAACAGCGAAGAAAACACCCTGATGGTCGCGCACCACGAGGTGCAGGCGATTCAGAACCAGCTCGATGATATTCTGCCGGCGCAAACAGACGCAGGCGGCGACACCGCACTGAGCGCCCGCATCGCCCGGCTGCGTGAAACCACCGAAACCCAACTGCATCAGATCGAAAGCCTGTTGCGCACCGGCAGCAAAGGCTTTTCACCGGACTCAGCACCGGTTCTGCGACTGATCCTGCGTAAAACCGATGAGCTGCTGAGCGACACCCAGGACGTGGCCCGTTATACCGCCCAGGCACAATCGGCCAGCATCCGCGAGCAGAACAAACTGATTCAGGATTTCGGCGACTACAGCACCCTGTTTCTGACCATCTTCGGCCTGTTTGCCGCCGGCTTGCTGGCACTGGCGCTGTATCAGCGGCAGCTGTTTTCCAGCCAGCTCAGCGCGCACCAGCGCGTTGACCTGCAGACCCGCAAATTCATCGACACCATCGAAGGTTTCTCCTCGGCCTGCGCGATTTTCGACAGCAACGGCTACCTGCAATCGAGCAATACCGAATTCCGCAACCTCTTGCCCGAATCGGTACGCCGCGATAACAGCGCCCTGACGGCATATGACGTCCTGGTACTGCTGCAGAACGGACAGCTGCCGGCCAACACAGACGCGCCGCCGGCCGACCTGCTGCACCTGCCGATGAGCGACAAAACCCACGAGCTGGTCGACCACACCGGCCGCCACCTGCTGATCAGCGAACGCCCCACCAGCGACGGCGGCCTGATGTGCCTGTACCGCGATGTCAGCTATATCCACCTGACCGAGTCGCGCCTGAAGTACCTGGACAGCCACGACAAGCTGACCCAGCTGCCCAACCGCAACCGTTTTATGGAAGACCTCAGCACCGCGGTGCTGAACGCGCAGCACGACAACAGCGAAATCGCCGTGGTGATTTTCGACATCCACAACTTCCGTGAAATCAACGACACCTACGGCCACACCATGGGTGACCGCGTGCTGCAGCTGATCGCCACCACGCTGCAGGGCAAAACCGGTCCCAAGCACTATGTCGCACGCATCGGCGGCGATGAGTTTGCCGCCATGATCACCGATTTCGCCAACCACGAAGTCGTCGAAGAGACCGCCGGTCGCCTGCTGACCCGGCTGCGCAGCGGCTTTACCCTGGACAACACCGACATTCCGATTCAGGTCAGCGTCGGCATCGCCTTTTACCCGCAGCACGGCAAAACCGTTACCGGCCTGATCAACAACGCCGACGCGGCCAGCGTGCATGCGCGCAAAAAAGCCTTCACCCGCCCCGGCATCTACAACAACAAACTCAAGAGCCGCACCGCCCGCCGGCGCCTGATCGAACGGCATATGCATCACGCCATCGAGCGCGACGAGCTGCACGTGCAGTACCAGCCGCAAATCGACGTGCGCTCCGGCCTGACCACCGGTATGGAAGCCCTGCTGCGCTGGAACAACGCCAAACTCGGCGAAATCAGCCCGGCTGAATTTATCCCGCTGGCCGAGGATAACGGCCTGATTATGGAGCTCGGTGAGTGGGTTCTGAAACGCTCGATTGCCGATTATCAGCAGCTGGCCCGTTACGGCATGTCGCCGGGCATTCTCTCGATCAACCTCTCGCGCCGCCAGTTCAACAGCAACAATCTGGCGCAGACGCTGGAGACCGCCATTGCCCATGCCGGCCTGACACCGCGCCAGCTGACACTGGAGATCACCGAGACGGCGATCATGGACGACACCGGCCGTGCGGCAAACATTCTCGGTGAGCTCAAGGAAATGGGCGTCAGCCTGTCGATCGACGACTTCGGCGTGGGTTACTCCTCATTCGCCGCCCTGCGTGAATTCCCCATCGACGAAGTGAAAATTGACCGGCTGTTTGTCGCCGATGTGGTCACTGACACCAGCAGCCAGGAAATCATCCGCGCGATCATCGACGTGGCCCACGCGCTGAAAGCCGAGGTGGTTGCCGAAGGCATCGAAAACCGCAAGCAGTTTGAGATGCTCAAATATCTGGGCTGCCACCGCGCACAGGGCTTCTTCCTCTGCGAACCCATGGAAGCGACCACCTTCCCCGACGTCTGCCTCGGCGGCCGCTCGATCCGCAACGCCTGATCAGCGGCCCGCTAAAGCTCAAAGCGCAGCTGGCGCATCCCGTCCAGCGATTTCAGTCCCGAGACCGACACCCCCAGCAAGCGCACCGGACGGGTCGCCGCCTCAGTACGGGACAACAGCCACGGGAAACAGGCGATCAGATCGGCCGCCGCATCAAATCCCCGCGCATCGGTATAGCTGCGCGTGACCTGCTGAAAATCACTGTATTTGACCTTGATGGTCAGGGTCGTCGCGCACAGCTCACGGCGCTGCAAGTGCCCGACCACCGATTCGGCCAGATTATTCAGCACCGACAACATCTGCGGCACATCACTCAAATCCGTCTCAAACGTGGTTTCCGCACCGATTGATTTGCGCTCGCGATCCGACTCCACCGGCCGGTCATCACGGCCCCGCGCGATGTTGTAGAAGTAATCCGCCGACTTACCGAACAACTGGCGCAACTCGGCAAGACTTCGCTGCCGCAGATCGGCGCCGGTGAAAATCCCTTCCGCCTGCATTTTCTTCTGTGTCACCGGCCCCACGCCCTGAAAGCGGCGGATCTCCAGCTGCGCGACGAAGTCTTCGGCCTGCTCCGGCAACACAACGGTAATCCCGTCCGGCTTATTGAAATCCGACGCAGCCTTGGCCAGAAACTTATTGTTCGAGACCCCGGCCGAGGCGGTCAAACCGGTGCGCTGTACAATCTCGCGACGGATCTCCTGCGCCATCAGCGTGGCCGAACCGCCCGCCTGCTCGCTGTAGGTCACGTCCAGGTAGGCCTCGTCCAGTGACAGCGGTTCAATGCGATCGGTATAGCGCTGAAATATCTCGCGGATTTGCTGCGACACGCTGCGATAGACCTCAAAGCGCGGCGGCACAAACACCGCCTGCGGACACAAACGCCAGGCCCGCGAACAAGGCATGGCCGAATGTATGCCGAAGCGCCGCGCCTCATAACTGGCGGCACAGACCACGCCGCGGCTGTCCGGCTTGCCGCCGACCACCACCGGCTGCCCCTTGAGCGACGGATTATCGCGCTGCTCAACCGAGGCATAAAACGCGTCCATATCAATATGTATGATCTTGCGGGATGTACTCACGGAAATTTTCCGGCTCCGATGAAGACCTGTGAGGGCAGATGCTTTACAATGCGCGATCAGACTACATCCCGACCCGGCGCATGCACGCTCCTCTGCCGGGGCCGGACCGCGATCCGGGCGGGATGTGACAGATCAATTAACATATCGGCCAGCCACCTTTCCCATGCACTTGGTATAGTATCGCGGGCCGAAACAACAGAGAACCGGAGTCGATTTTTGTCTGGCCAAGCTGCAGTCGAACTCAAAGGCGGGATGTATACCCTACTCTCGCTGCAGATACACAGTATCGAAGCCGATGCCATTGAGCTCGCGCTCAAAAACAAGGTTCAGCAAGCGCCCGGGTTCTTTAAAGAAACCCCGATCGTCATCGACCTGTCGCCGGTCGAGCATATGCCCGAACTGGACACGGACAAGCTGCTGCAACTGGTCAAAGACTACAATCTGGTCGCCATTGCCGCCCGCGTTAACGACAAGTCCTCACCGGCGGCCTGCTCGATCAAACTGCCGGTACTCGATGCCGGCGGGCCGCGAGCCGACAAATCCGCCGACACGGCAGAACAGGACAAAGACGGCGCTAAAGACACACCGGCCACGCCCGAGCTGACCAGCGGCGGCGTGATCGACATGCCGGTCGCCGGCCCCACGATCGTGACACGCCCGGTGCGCTCCGGCCAGCAAGTCTACGCCCAGGGCGGCGAGCTGGTGGTGCTGGGTCAGGCCGGCCCCGGTGCCGAACTGATTGCCGACAGCAACATTCACGTCTACGGCCCGTTGCGCGGACGCGCGCTCTGCGGCGTAACCGGCAATACCGACGCACGCATTTTCTGCCGTTCGCTCGAAGCTGAACTTGTCTCCGTGGCCGGTAATTACAAGCCGCTGGAGGAGATTCCTGCGGACTTAAAAGGCAAACCCGCACAGATCTGGCTGGACGGTGATCGTCTGGTGATCGAAGCCTTGAAATAACAACGCCGGCCGAACACCGCCGGAACTGCGCAACGCTTGCAGAAAGTCGTTGCCAGAGAAACGGACCTGCAGGAAACTGCTCAGGGTTTTCACCTGCGACAGGGCACACTCACAGATCAGCGAAAAGCTGGCACGCCCGGTCTTCTGGTAATTTTTGGGAGTTGAGATTGAGTAAAATAATCGTTGTGACATCCGGTAAGGGCGGGGTTGGCAAGACCACCACCAGTGCGTCCATTGCCACCGGACTTGCCCAGCGCGGCTTTAAGACCTGCGTCATCGACTTCGATGTCGGCTTGCGTAATCTCGACCTCATTATGGGGTGCGAGCGGCGCGTGGTTTACGATCTGGTAAACCTCGTTAATCAGGAAGCCAGTCTTCAGCAAACGCTGATTAAAGACAAACGTGTCGATAATCTGTATATCCTGCCCGCGTCGCAGACGCGCGACAAAGATGCCCTGACCATCGAAGGCGTCGCACGGGTCATCCACAAACTCAAGCAAAACGAGTTTGACTACATCATCTGCGACAGCCCGGCCGGGATCGAAAAAGGCGCCAAAATGGCCTTGTACTTCGCTGACGAAGCGATCATCACGACCAATCCGGAAGTCTCTTCCGTGCGCGACTCCGATCGTATTCTCGGCATTCTCCAGAGCGAATCACGACGCGCCAAAATGGACGAAGAGCCGGTCAAAGAGCACCTGCTGATCACCCGCTACAACCCGAATCGTGTACAGGAAGGACAGATGCTCAGCGTCGACGATATCGTCGATCTGCTCGCCATCCCCCTGCTCGGCATCATCCCCGAGTCGCAGGCCGTACTCGAAGCGTCCAACGCCGGTAAACCGGTCATACTGGATGACGAAAGTAATGCTGGTCAGGCGTATAACGACGCCATCGCACGTCTGCTGGGCGAAGAGCGCCCGCACCGATTCATGGAAGCGCAGAAAAAAGGCTTCCTCAAGCGGCTTTTCGGGTAAATCATGGGTCTACTAAGTCTCTTCAGAAGCAAATCGTCTAGCGCGTCTCTTGCCAAAGAGCGTCTGCAACTGGTTATCGCGCATGAGCGCACAAATCGCGGCAGCCCTTCGTATCTGCCCATGATGAAACAGGACATCGTCAGCGTGATCCGCAAGTACGTGGAGATCGACGAAGACGAAGTCCAGGTCAGCATGGAATCTGACGAAAACTGCGAATTACTTGAACTCAACATCACCCTGCCGCAGTTCGGCGCAGGTGGTACAGAGGACAACGGCGATATCAAAGGCTAAAGCCTCATGCAGCTGCCCAGGGATGGGCGGCCACTGTCTTCTCCCACCTTCCCGCCCTGCACATTCTGCCGTTTTCAACACCGGACTGACCGCACGTGAAACGACTACCCTGTATAGCCACCACCCTGCTCAGCAGCGGCCTGCTTCTGCCCGCCACGGCCACAGCCGATGCGAACTTTTACGCCAGCGTCCGGGTCTCGGCCCTGGCCACCGATAACGACGACGGCAGCGACGCCGAGCTCACCGACAATTCATCGCGGATCGGCGTACACGGGCGGCACGAGATCGGCGACGGCACCGCACTTGTCGGGCGCCTGGAAGTGGGCGTCAACACCGTCGAGGGCAGCTTTGGCGGCGGTGAGGCCAACCGCCTTGCCTATCTCGGGCTGGAATCGGATCTGGGCGGCATCTACCTAGGCACACAGTGGTCACCCTACTATCTGGCCGTCGGCGGCAGTACCGACCGCTTTAACGCCCTGGGGGCCAGACACACCCATGCGGTAGAGCGCCTGACCCACAGCCTCAAGTACGCCGCCTCCCTCTCGGTCATCTCACTGGAAACCGCGCTGGTCATGCGCGATAACAGCGAAGCGGCGGACACCCGCTTTGCCGTGGACCCGGACAGCGGTGAGATCACCGCCACCAGCATTGCGGCGGTTGAGGATGAGGACACCATCGACCGTATCCAGTTTGCCGGTACCTTCCGCGCCAAACGCGCCACCATCGCACTGGCCGTCGACCATAAGGCCGATAGCGGCGTCAGCGGCAGCGCAGGCAATGTGGTCGGCATCGCCACTACCTACGAGGACGACACCCTGATCGGTGCCGTGTCTTTCCACAACACCGACAAAGAGCGCCTCGACGCCCAATGGGCGGGCGATCAGGCGCTGAAACAGGTGGAGCTCTACGCCGGCTATAAATTCGCCGGAACCAACCTGTTACATATCGCTTACGGACAATCCGATGACGGCAGCCGCACCCCCAGCACGCTGACACTGGGATTTCAGCACCAGATTTCAGAAACCGCGCGGATCTGGGTTGAAGGCGAAACCACCCACCCCGATCAGCCCGACACCGGCAACGAGCATTTGCTCGCTGTCGGCATCCGTTACAACTGGGAATAAACCGGCCACGTCGCGCCGCCCGCAGCCTTCACCGGAGACACTGCGGCAAGCAGCAACAAATCACAGGACAAAAAAAACCCCGCCATTGGCGGGGTTTTTTTTCGAGCGTCAGGTAAAAACCCGGCTTAGAAGCCCAGGCTCATACCAACAGCGAAAATGTCGCTGTCTATATTCTCATCCAGCTCCACAGCTTCGTCGTTGTAATTATCGTACTCAGCCCAGACAGAAACGTTGTCAGACAGTGATTTGGAAACCAGCACCTGAATGGCAGTCGCATCTTCCTGCGCTCCTTCCAGAACAGTGTTGAAACCCAGAGCAACAGAGAAACCGTTACCCAGACCGGAAGCCAGAGTTACACCAGCAACGTCTTTGTCACCGAAAGTCGGATCGTCAGTAGTTGTTTCGTAAGCCAGACCCAGAGTTGCCGGACCGATGTTTGCAGAAGCAGCTGCACCGATGCGCTGTTCGTCAGACGGGTAGTCAGTCATGCTGACAGCAACGTGTACCATGTCGTTGTTGTAGCGTGCACGTGCAACCAGTGCATCAGCGTCTTCATCGTTGTTAGTCCCGGAAGCGACAACTGCACCAACAAAGCTCAGACCACCGGCGAAGCTCGGCGTTACGTATGCGAGCACGTTAGAACTGCGTGAACCCTGTTCGAAGAAAGAAGCACCGCCGTATTCGAAGATATCCATCGGACCAACAACGTCGTTCCAGGTACCGGACGCTGTACGACCTGCGATTAGGAGAGTACCGAAGTTGCCGGCAACGCCGACTTTGGCAGTACGTACTTCGATAGTGCCTTTACCGCCGGCATTTGCACTGTCGTCGTAGTCGAGTTCGAGTTCTGCAAAAGCTGCAGTGCTGTCCGTAATCGCTTCAGAACCTTTAACGTTGATGCGTGCTTTGGAAGAACCGATCAGCACGTCATCGCCATCAACGTCGCTGTCGATCGGAGCTACAACAAAACCGCCGAAAGAACCGGACAGAGTAACGTCAGCCTGAGCGGCCGGAGCAACAACAGCAGCGGCCAGTGTGGCAGCAACCAGAGTTTTATTCAGTTTCATAGATGTTTCCTTCTGATCTAAAAACAAGATAAATCGTTTTTTTATGATGATGTTTAGCTTTCGAAAGAGAATGTAGTCCAAGGATTTTCGTGTTGCAAGAAAAAAACAACAAAAAAACAACAAATCCTCTTCTGACGTTGTTTAAAGCCCATTTCTGCAGCCTCTCCCGCCAATGTCCTGCCACGTATAACACAATCAATGCCATCCCAATCGGAGTTTTGTTGCATTTGCACAACATTACGACGGATGACAGCCGTCGGCGAAGCTGCAAAACTAACGCCCCGATCCGTTTTACAGACAGGTGAGCTGCATGGCACAAGTACAGGAAAGCATTGAAAAGAAACTACATGCGGCGTTGGCGCCGGCGTTTCTCAGCGTTGAGAACGAGAGTCATAACCACAATGTGCCGGCCGGGTCCGAATCACATTTCAAGGTGGTTATAGTCAGTGATCAGTTCGAAGGCAAACAGCTGCTGGCCCGGCACCGGCTGGTCAACGCCGCATTAAAAGAGGAACTGCAGGGCACCATCCATGCTCTGGCCCTGCATACACTGACACCGTCTGAATGGGCTGCGCGCGGCGGCGAGACCAACGCCTCACCGCCCTGCCTGGGCGGTGGCAAGTAAGTTTCAGGAGCCGTCCCGGCGGCTCAAAAGCAGATCCGGCCGGATCTCCGGCATACGCTGACTCAGTCGGGTCAGCTTGCTGCGCTGGTTGAGCTGCCACTCAAATATGGTTGTATAGGCCATCACCGCGCGCACATAACGGCGTGTCTCGGTATAGGGAATAGCATCCACCCAGACATCCGCGGGCAGGGAACGGTCCTCATCCAGCCAACGCTTGACCCGCGAGGGGCCGGCATTATAGGCGGCCGTGGCCAGCGCCTGATGCTCAAAGGTGTTTAACACGCTACGCAGATAGGCGCTGCCCAGGGGGATATTGTCCTGCGCCCGGGTCAGATCCACATTACTACGCCCTTCTTTCTTCGCCACCGCACGGGCAGTGGACGGCATCAACTGCATCAAGCCCACCGCGCCGGCGCCGGAGCGGATATCCTCAATAAAGGCACTCTCCCGACGCATCACGCCGTAAATCCAGGCCGGATCTATGGCCTGGCGACTCGCTTCGGCCTTGACCAGGGCGGCAAACGGCAACGGGAAACGCAGACGGCCGTTGGCGCTGTGCCCGCCGCGGTTTGCCGTGTAAACCGCACGGTCCGCCCAGCCCCATTCATAAGCCAGTTCGGCGGCGGCCAGTTTGCCGCGATTATCCAGCGGCTCGACCACACTGCTCCATTCACGACGCCCTTCCCAGCCCAGATTGGCCAGTGCATATTCGCGGGCGCGGATCAGCGCCGGCTCGGCTGCCAGTGCCGCCAGCGTCTGCGCATCCGACGCCGGTGCCGGAAAATTCAGGTGGTAGTCCGCGCCGAGGCGGTCGGCCGCCAGAAATCCGTGATAGGACATTTCTTCGGACAAGGGCCCATAAAGCGCCCGCGCTTTGGACGACTGGCCCTGCTGCTCATAGGCCCGCGCCAGCCAGTAACGCCACTGATCTTCGGCCCGCTCATCGGCAGGCATGGCAAGCACGGCTTTGATCACGCCCGGCCAGTCCTGATTGAACACCGCCGCACGCACCCGCCATTCACGCAGTTCATTATTCAGGCGCGCATCGGGCAAGGCATTGAGCCAGTCCTGCGCCTCGTCGAGACGGTCAAACGCCGCCATTCTCGCGATCAGCGCATCGGTTTCGAAGCGTTGTTCAGAATTGAAGCTGTAGTGATCGCGCATCTGCTGCCAGTAGCGGTTGGCCGTGTCCGCGTTGCGTTTGGACCAGCGCTGCACCAGGCTCAGCAGCACGCGCCGGTTGACCGCATTGTCCGCTGCCAGCACATCGCTCTTGGGCAAGTGCGCTTCGGGTTTACTGTAGCTGCGCACCCAGAAGGCCATGGCACTGCGGTCGCGGGCATTGAGCCAGCCCAGCAGATTATTCACATCACCGGTGCGGCCCCGCGCCATCAAAGCGCGCAAACGTTGCCACAATAAACGCACCGAAACACCGTCCTGCTTTTCCAACACGGCAAACGCCGCTTTGCAATGACCGCTGTGACTGACCGGCTTGGCCCACAGGGCGCGGCTGTCGTCATCAAAGCGTTTCAGACCTTTGACCTTGATATTGGCCAGCAGGGTATCGCAATCATCATTGCGCTTATCGCGTACGACGCTGAGGTATTGCGACCACTTCTCCTCCTTGGCCAGCGCGCCCTCAAGCGCGCTGCGCAACTTGGCCGCCAGCGCCTTGTCACCGGTCTGGTTTTCGAAGCGGAAGATGGATTTGAGTTCCTGCGCGTTGGGCGAGGTGCGGATCTGCCGGCGCAGGCGCTCGTATTCAAGATAGTGGGCGATCGGGTACTCACCCAATTGGGACTGCAACTCACGGAAGCGGTTGAAACTGCCGTTCCCCAGTGCCTTGCGGGCCTCGGTGAAGATCGCCCGTTCGTGGGCATAGAATTGCGCACTGCCGTCGTAGCTTTTCGCCTGCGCCGGTGGCACAACGGCAAGAAGACCGAACCCCAGAACGGCCGTGCGGGTAAAAGTGGCAATCAAACGCATGATACTTCCGGCAAACCTTCGCTGAACTGTGTGCCGCTACGTCTTGCACGCAGCGGGCCCGAATGGACTTAACACAAAGAAGGATAGTCGAAAGCGACCCGCCCGCATCGCTCTCAACATTACCGATCAACGCGGGAATTATTCCTTTACGGCAAGGCTGATGGTGTAGTTAGCGCCCTGCTTGACCTTTTTATAGTTGCCGAAGACTTCCTTAAACACGCGCTTGACGAATTCACGCAGGCCGTTGACCGTCACCACATAAAACCGCGCGCCCGGCTCCATACGAATCAGCGCATCGTAAAAATACAAATAGAACAGCTCTTTACCGGCTTTGGCGGGCAGATTGGAGACGATCACATCAAAGCGCTGATCGCGGCCGATGGCGCTGAAGCCATTGCTGAGAAACACATCCGCATTGGCGATGTGATTGATCCGGGCGTTTTTCTGCGCGTAGTCGACCGCGACAAAGTCCTTGTCAATCAGGGTGCTGTGCCCCTGCGCTGCCATTTTCGCCATCACCAGGCCCAGCGGCCCGTAGCCACAGCCCAGATCAAGACAGCGGTCCGTGGGATTGACCTCGAGATACTTCAGCAGCAGCGCGGTGCCTTCGTCGATGGCGCGGGGTGAAAAAATCCCCCAAGTGCTGTGAAATTCCATATCAAAGCCACACAAAGTATCGCGGAAAACGATATCGTCGCGTAGTTTTTCCACCGCGTCGGGGATCTGTTTACTCATGTTATTGATAGGTTCCGGTGAAGTGCGTCTGTAAAACCGGCAGCGTCAATTATCCCGTTTGGACGCGTTTCGCACGGGCAACATTGCCAAACGGCTATGGTATCATCCGAACACAATCGGATTCACGCGAACAGATAATTCAATACAAAGATAGCGGCAACGCGTGCTGCTGACACACTGGAGATTGTTCTATGCGCATTATTCTTCTCGGCGGCCCGGGTGCCGGTAAAGGTACGCAATCAGGCTTCATCACCAAGAAGTACGGCATCCCCCAGATCTCGACCGGCGACATGCTGCGCGCGGCAGTCAAGGAAGGCACCCCGCTGGGTGTGGAAGCCAAAAAAGTCATGGACGCCGGCGGTCTGGTCTCTGACGAGATCATTATCGGTCTGGTCAAAGAACGCATCGCTCAGCCCGATTGCGCCAACGGCTTTTTGTTCGACGGATTTCCGCGCACACTGGCTCAGGCCGATGCCCTGCGCGATGCCGGTATCAAAATCGACGCGGTGGTCGAAATCGCCGTCGACGACGAGGAAATCATCAAACGCATGAGCGGCCGCCGTGCCCACCTGGCATCAGGACGCACCTATCACGTGATCTACAACCCGCCCAAGGTCGAAGGTAAAGACGATGTCACCGGCGAAGATCTGGTGCAGCGCGACGACGACAAGGAAGAAACCGTCAAAGCCCGCCTGGGCGTCTATCACGAGCAAACCGCTCCGCTGATCGGCTACTACTCTGACTGGGCCGCCAAAGGCGAAGCCAATTCACCGAAGTACGTGAAAGTCCACGGCATCGGTACGGTCGACGAGATCCGCGATCAGATCTTCAGCAAACTGGACGAGTCGCTGGCCTGATCCCCGGCGGCAGCCAGACCTTCGGCGAGCGTTGGGTATTTCAGCGAAATACCCAACGCCGCTTTCAGACGATCATTTCTGATCCGTCTTGATTCCCCCAGATAACTGCGTATCCCCTCTCCCAGCACCTGCTCCGCCTGCGCGCGCGAAATTTCCCGCGGCACCGGCAAGCCGAAGTGCTGCGCCACGCGGATAAAATAATCGCTCATGGTCCCCGGCGCATCATCGACCGCATTGAAAACCCCGCTGACCGTCACATCTGCGGCACGCCGGCAAATCCGCACCAGATCATCACGGTGGATGCGGTTGCTATAGGGCGACTGGTCGCGGGCCAACACCGGCTCTTCGCGTTTGAGCCGCGCCAACGGCCACTTACCCGGCCCGTAAATGCCACCGACACGCAGGATCATCAACGACGCCGTCGCAGCGTCCTGCCAGCGGCGTTCCGCATCCAGCCGCCGCGCGGCCCGCGCCGTGCCCGGCGCCGCCGGACGTGTCTCATCAATCCACGCGCCCTGACAATCACCGTAAACACCGGTTGTGCTGATGACCACACAGCGCGGCAGCGACTGCTGCAGCGCCAGAAAGGCGCGGCTGCGTATATCCTTCTGCCCGCTGCGCGGCGGCGGTACAAACCAATAGACCAGATCGGCCCCGGCAATCTCCGCCGGCAAACGCTCCGGGGCCTTGTCCAGATCGCAAGCGACCGCCTTAATGCCGTGCCCGGCCAGGCGCGCCACACCGCTCGCCGAGGACACCATGCCGGTCACCGCATCGCCGTCGGCCACCAGGGCCCGCGCCAACGCCGTGCCGATATCGCCGCAACCGGCAATGACCACACGACGACTCATTCGGCCAACCCGGCAAGCTGTGCTTTTTGCTTGCGACTCAGACGTTTAATAGCCCATTCGCGCTTGCATGCCGCGCGCCGGTCAGCGGCCGGCTCGCGGTAGATCAGCTGCACCGGCCGGCGCGCACGGGTGTAGCGGGCACCGCGTTTGTCGCATTCGTTGTGTTCTTTGACACGACGCGCCAGCTCGCGGGTCACACCGGTGTAGAATGTGCCGTCCGCGCAGCGCAGGATATAGACCTGCCAGTCACCGTCAGACATACGGCACGCGCACCTTGTACTGGAAAATTACGCTATTCATCAGGCCCGAGTATGGCAAGCGAAGCACCTTTTGCAATGAACAAAGAAGATCTGCTGACATTGGCCCGCACCCCCATGCCGTTCGGCAAATACGCCGGGCGCATGCTGTTCGAGCTGCCGGAGCCTTACCTGCTCTGGTTCGAAAAAAAGGGCTGGCCTGAGGGGCGTCTGGGCCAGCTGCTGGCCCTGGCGCTGGAGATCCACCGCGCCGGCCTGACACGGTTGCTGGTGCCGCTGAAAAATGAAAACCGGCACCGCTTCCGGGCCGATCACAGCGACACTGATGCGGAATAAGCCAGGCGGAAAATTTCTGTACCGTCATTTGCTGACCACGAAAGAACGTGAAATTTCGTGCCCATTGTGCAATAAATACCGTCTTTTCTTGCGGGACTGCGCGTGCGTCTTTGCCCCGCCATACTGAACCGACTCAGACAATAATAATGAAGTTAAGCGACTATTTTTCCGAGCAGAACGGATTTATCGTATTTACCCGCGAACAAGCCAGCCGGTTTGCCAAAGATATCGCCGGTGACTACAACCCGATCCACAATCCTGACTCCAAGCGTTTTTGCGTGCCGGGCGATCTCCTGTTTGCCTGCAGCGTGCGCAAACACGGTCTGAGCGAACATATGCAACTGCGCTTTTCGGGGATGGTCGACTCGGGTATTGCGCTGGATTTCCGCCCCACTGACGCGGCCGAGTTCCCGGTGGTCAGCGATAAGGGTAAGGAATACCTCAACATCACCCGCTCGGGTTCAGTGACGCATGACGCAGAGCGCATCACGGCCCTGACCCGCGAATACGTCGCCTTCTCCGGCTACACCTTCCCGCACGTTCTGGTTCCGCTGATGGCCAAAAAAGCGGTCATGATCAATCCGGCCCGTCCGTTAATCATCTACGAAAGCATGGAAATTCACCTCGATACGCTGGATTTTGACGGTATCTCGCTGGAAAAATGCGATTGCGAGCTGAACGTCAACGGCAAGCGCGGCGATGCACTGCTGCGGTTCCGCTTTATGGACAAGCAAGGCACGCCGATCGGCACCGGGCTTAAAACCATGGTCTTGTCCGGCCTGCGCCCCTACGACGAATCCGCCATGGATGATCTGGTCGAGACCTTTCACGCGGCCAAAATCGAAGCCGCCTGAACCGCTCCGCCCGGCGAAAAAAAAGCGTGGCTGCAAAGCCACGCTTTTTTTGTGTCCGGAAACGGCGCCGCTCAATCCTGCTTGCGGGTAAACACCCAGTCGTTGCCCTTGGACATATCCGGCGCGTACTGATAACCCGCCATATCAAACGCCTTCAGCTCATCGGCCGTGCGCGGCTTCTGATCGATGATAAAGCGCGCCATCATGCCGCGGGCTTTTTTGGCAAAAAAGCTGATCATTTTGTACTGACCGTTTTTCCAGTCGCGGAACTGCGGCGTGATCACCGTGGCATTGAGCTCACGGGTTTTCACTGAGCGGAAGTACTCATTGGAAGCCAGATTGATCAGGACCTTCTCCTGCTGTCCGGCCAGTTCCCCGTTCAGCCGTTCGGTAATATCCGAACCCCAGAATTCATAGAGATTCCTGCCACCCGGGTTGGGCAGTTTGGTACCCATTTCAAGGCGATAGGGCTGCATCAGATCCAGCGGCCGCAGCAGGCCGTAAAGGCCGGACAACATGCGCAGATGCTGCTGGGCATAGTCGATTTCCGCCGCTTTCAGCGAGTAGGCATCCAGCCCTTCATAGACATCACCCTTAAATGCAAACAGGGCCGGTCGCGCATTGTCGGGGGTGAACGGCACTGACCAGTCCTTGAAACGCTGCACGTTCAGTTCGGCGATTTTTTCGCTGACACCCATCAACTCACGCAGCTGCGCCGCCGAGTAGTCGCGCATCACGGTGATGAGCTTCTGAGAATCGGCCAACATGGCCGGTTCGGTGTATTTGGTGGTCGGCAGTGGCGTCTCGTAGTCGAGCGTTTTTGCCGGCGATATCACAACGAGCATAGAGCAAATTCCGCAATCGGCTTTTCGGGGCTTTAGCTTAGCATGAGTGCCGCGCGCCTTGCCGCAGCCAGTGGCGGATCCGCAACGCAAAAACGCCGGCGGATTGACAT
>JAUOPI010000046.1 GCA_030546905.1 Granulosicoccaceae sp. 1_MG-2023
CAAACACCAAACCCCGTATCGCGTGCAAACGGTCTGACGACCGCTTGCACTGATGTTGGAGAGAGGGTATCTACAAATGTTCGCACCTGTAGGAGCCTGTATACAGGCGACCTGCCGTGGTTGGGTTTGGGCATGTTGGTTGTGGCGATTTGTGGTGTTGGATTCGGGCACCGTTGGTCGCGGCTATAGCCGCTCCTACAATCAATGCGCGCACCTGCGGTGGTTGGAATTTCGTCCCGTCGGTGCGGTGGCTTGTTTTGTTTGGTTCGGGCTACGTCGGTCGCGGTCGCGGCCATGGCCGCTCCTACAAATGTTCGCACCTGTAGGAGCCTGTATACAGGCGACCTGCCGTGGTTGGATCTGGCCCCGTTGGTCGCGGTGATTTGTGGTGCTTGATTCGGACTCCGTTTGTCGCGGCTGTAGCCGCTCCTACAATCAAACCGTGCACCTGCGGTGGTTGGAATTTCGTCGTTGGTTGCGGTGAATTGTTCTGTTTGATTCGGACTCCGTTTGTCGCGGCCATGGCCGCTCCTACAAATGTTCGCAACTGTAGGAGCCTGTATACAGGCGACCTGCCGTGGTTGGATTTGGCCCTGTTGGTTGTGGCGATTTGTGGTGTTGGGTTCGGGCTCCGTTGGTCGCGGCTATAGCCGCTCCTACAATCAAACCGTTCAACTGCGGTGGTTGGAATTTCGTCCCGTTGGTGCGGTGGCTTGTTTTGTTTGGTTCGGGCTACGTTGGTCGCGGCTATAGCCGCTCCTACAGGTGTAGGCGACTTGCGGGGCCCGGTTAAGCGCCGCAAGTCGCGGCCATGGCTGCTGCTAGCCGGTGTGGCGTCGGCCGGCGGCGAGCGCGTTGATGGACCTTAACAAGGGCGCGCGCCAGGGGCTGTCTTCGGCCTGGCCTTCGGGGTCCTTGGCGAGGTCTTCGCGGAATTTGCGCAGCAGGCTGATCTGGATGGCGTTGATCGGTTCCACATAGGGTTCGCGGCGTTTGATGGAGAGCGCTTCGGCTTCGTTGTTTTGCAGGCAGTAGTCGAGTTCGCAGACAGCCAGGACGTGTTTTTCGCATAGCGCGAAGGCACGGCTGATGGTGTCGTGGAATTCTTTGGCGATGGCCGGGTCGTCGCACAAAGCGGCGTAATCGGCGGCGATACGCAGATTGGCGTTGGCCAGCACGGACTGGCAGTTGTTGAAGATGTTTTTAACATAAGTCGATTCTTTGTAGATGGTCCGCATCCGCCCGAGATTGTCCGGATCTTCCTTGAACAAATCGTCGAGTGCCTGACCTATGCCGTACCAGCCGGTCAGCATGTAGCGCGATTGTGCCCAGCCGAAGACCCACGGGATGGCCCGCACGGACTTTTTGGAGATGTCTTTTTTGGACCGGTGCGACGGCCGCGAACCGATGTTCATCAGGCCGATTTCGCTGACCGTGGTGGCCTGGTAAAAGAACTGTACAAAGCCGTCCATTTCCTCGGTCAGGTGTTTGAAGTGTTTCTGGCTCAGCTCGGCAAAGCGCGACATCAGGCTGTCGAAATGCGCCGGTTCCTCGGGGGCTTCATCGAATTTGCGGGCGCTGGCTTTCATCAGGCCGCTGACGCCCTGGGTCATCTCGTAGATGGCAGTTTCGAAGTTGCCGTATTTGCCCGACAGCACCTCGCCCTGCTCTGTAAAACGGATTTTGCCTTGTACCGTGCCCCAGGGCTGGCCGATGATGGCCTGGTGTGTCGGGCCGCCGCCACGGCTGATGGTCCCGCCGCGACCGTGGAACAGACGCATTTCGATGCCGTAGCGCTGGCCGATGGAGACAATATGTTTCTGCGCGTTATAAAGCTGCCAGGATGAACTGACGATGCCGCCGTCTTTGGCCGAGTCTGAGTAGCCGAGCATGACTTCCTGCAGATTATTGCGGGTTTGCAGAAACGCGCGGTAGATCGGCGTGGTAAACAAGGTTTCCAGCACGTCAGGGACATGCTTGAGGTCTTCGATGGTTTCGAAGAGCGGTGAAACGCTGATATCACAGAACGGCCGGCCTTGTTCATCCGTGCCGGCCAGTCCGGCCAGTGAGCCAAGGTACAAGACGGCCAGTACATCACTTGCAGTATGGGCCATGCTGATGACGTAGTTGCCGAACATCTCATCACTGATTTCGCTGCGCAAATCGGCCATCAGATAAAACACGTTCAGGACTTCGCGGGTTTCTTCCGACAGCGGCGATTCGGAAAATGCAGGCATGGTATTGCTGCCCAGATGGCGGCTCAGAAGACGTATGCGCTCGCCCTCTTCCATTGCCGCGTAATCTGTTCCCGGCACCACCTGTTGCATGATTTCGGCAACCGCACGTTCGTGCACGGTCGATTCCTGGCGTATATCCAGCGCCGCCAGATAAAAGCCGAAGGTCTCGGTCAGGCGGATCAGGTCCCGGAGACTGCCGCCGGCGATATTGCCGTCGCCGTGAGAGCGCAGCGAACGGCGTATCACGCGCAGGTCTTCGAGAAATTCGTCGGCGTTTTCATAGGCATCGCCGTGGCCGCTGCCGTGGTAGCCGTATAACCGTTCTTCGACCAGACGCAGATTGCACTGCAGGCGGTACTGCATGAGCCGGAGCTTGCGCCGGTACGGCTCGGTAATGAATTCGTCCGGATCATCGCGGTAGGCGCGGTGTGCGATCAGCCGGTCGCGCTGCATACTGCGGGTGAACTCTTCGGACGGCGTGATCAGCCTGTCCGAGTGCGTCAGAATACGGCTGAGTTCGTCCACCCGTTCCAGATAACAGCGGATGATTTCGCGGTGCTGACGGCGCGCGGCTTCTTCGGTGACCTTGGCGGTGACAAAGGGATTGCCGTCGCGGTCGCCGCCGATCCAGCTGCCGAAGCGGATAAAGCCCGGCACACGCACCGACAGATGGCCGTCGCGTTCGCCATAGTTGCGTTTTATGGCGCGTTCCAGATTGCGGTAAAGACGTGGCACGGCTTCGAAAATCGAGGTGCGGTAATAATACAAGCCGTACTTGACTTCGGCCTGCACGGTCGGGCGGCGGGTACGCACTTCGTCGGTGTTCCAGAGAATCTGAATCTGAGCGCGCAGGCGGTCGATGATTTCGTTTTGCTGGAACTCGCTGAGGCCTTTCTGGTCGAGCAACTGATTATCAAGAAAGATCCGCCGCACGGCTTCCTGTATGGTGCGTCGCCGCGCTTCGGTCGGGTGTGCGGTAAACACCGGTGAATAGCCGAGTCGGTCAAGCAATGCCTGCAGCTGGCTGCGGTCCATGCTCTGCGCTTCCTGGAATTGCTTGAGGGTTTCGTTAAACGAGCCGCTCCAGAGTGGTTCCAGATGGCGTGCCTGGTCGTCGCGGATGGCGTACTGGTGGCCTTCTTCGACCAGCCTGATCAGGGTGAAATAAATGGTAAAGGCGCGGATGACATCGGTCAGGCGCTGTGGCGAAAGGCTTTCGATATGGGCTTTGAGAGAGGCGCGTAAGTCCGGGTCGTCCTGCTGGTGCAGGCTGATAAAGCCCAGCCGCAAGTGTTCGACATCATCGAGGACCTTGCCCTGATTCTGCGAGCCGAGCACGTCGCCGAGCAGGCTGCCGATCAGTTTGACTCGGGCGCGAAGCGTCTGATCTTCGGGGCTGTGGGTTGGATTCGGGTTCGCTGACACTGATAACTCTCCGCTGACGGTGGCAAAAAGACCGGCGGCGACATACATCCGCTGCCCTGAAACAGTTCATAACGCTTGAATCCGGCACCGTTAGCGGGCGTCTTGTCAGAGCCGCTGTGATGCACGGCTTTCAGCATAAAACGAATGCGCCGCTGCAGCAAACGCTGTGTTGGCAGCTGGCGCGGGCCGTGGCCTCAGTGGCCCGGACGCTAAGCCTTGCCTTTGCGCCGGACCATCACACTCTGCGGGTTGTAGCCGATCACCGCAAGCGCAAAAAAGCCGAGAAAACAGCCGCTGACCACCGCAAACGCGCCGGCGTTGAACTGTCCGTACATGGAGAAACGCAAAAACTCGACCACATGCGTGAAGGGATTAAAACGGGCGATCTGATAGATAAGATCGGCACCGGATTCTTCCAGCTTCCAGAGCGGGTACAGGGCCGTGCTGAGAAAGAACATTGGAAAGATGACAAAGTTCATGGTGCTGGCGAAGTTTTCCAGCTGGCGGATCGTGACCGACAATAACAGGCCTAAAGCACCAAGCATGGCACCACCGAGCAATAACCCCGGCAAGGCGGCCAGCCAGGCGGTATCAGGCAGATTAATACCGGCCAGATAGCACATGGCCAGAAATGCATAAGCTTGTATTACTGACAGGACGGTGCCGGCCAGCAGTTTGCACAAGAGCAGATACCAGCGCGGCAAGGGTGCGGTCAGCAACAAGCGCATCACGCCCATTTCGCGGTCGTACACCATGGCCAGCGAGGTTTGCATGCCATTAAACAACAAGACCATGGCCAGCAGGCCGGGGGCGATATATTCCTGGTATTCGATATAGGTTTCGTACGGCGGGATAATCGAAACCCCGAACACATTCTGAAAACCGGCGGCAAAAACCAGCAACCACAGGCCGGGCCGGACCATGGCAGAAAACATGCGGCCTTTTTGCTGCCAGAATTTGATCAGCTCGCGCATGCTCAGCGCGCGCAGTGCCCGCAGGGCGTGTGTGATGGTCATGCTGCGCCCTCCCCGCTGTGACGCGTTTGTCCGGTCAGTTGTAAAAAGGCATCGAGCAGGCTGTCGCTGGCGGTTTGCGTGAGGATTTCTGCCGGCGTGCCGTGCGCCAGCATTGTGCCCTTGTCGAGAATATAAACCCGGTCGGCCTGTTCGACTTCCTCGACCAGATGGGTGGCCCAGAGTACGGCCAGCCGCTGTTCTTTACAGAGCGCGCGTACGTCGCGCACCAGCTCGCTGCGCGAGGCCGGGTCCAGCCCGACGGTCGCCTCATCCATTAATAATATGGCCGGTTCGTGCAGCAAGGCGCGGATCAGCTCGACCTTGCGCCGGTTGCCGCCGCTCAGTGCGCGCGCGGCCGAGCGGGTATTGTCTGCCAGGCCCATGGCTTGCAATGCGCTGTCGATCCGTGCGCGACTGCCCTGCATGCCGTGCATATCGCAGTGAAAAAGCAGATTGCGCCGCACGCTCAGGTCCAGATCCAGTGTGCTCTGCTGAAATACAATCCCGAGCTTGGCCAAAGCGCCTATGGGGTCGTCGCGCAGGTCGCGCCCGTCAATACGGATGCGGCCGCTGTCGGCCACAAACAGCCCGCTGAGCAGCTGAAACAGAGTGGATTTACCGGCCCCGTTCGGGCCGAGCAAGGCGACAAACTCGCCCGCGTCCACGTGCAGGTCTATGCCTTTGAGGGCCGGCACTTTGCCGTAGGATTTGACCAGGTCGCAGACTTGCAGTTGGTGTTGTGGGTGTGTATCGGATGGGTGATTCATAGTCGTCCACTGAGTAGGTCGGGATGCTCGCCGAGCAATGCCTGCAAACAGGCGGTCACGGCCGTGCCGGTCAGCTCGCGCGGGCGCGGCAGATCGACCCTGAGCTGTTTGATAATATGGGCCGGATCGCGTCCGAGAAATACCAGCCTGTCCCCCATTGCAATCGCTTCGGCCAGATCATGGGTGACGAACAGGACGGTAGGCTTGTATTCAAGCCATAGCGACTCGAGCAGACGGCGCAGCTGATTGGCGGCCGGCGCATCCAGCGAGACAAAGGGTTCGTCCAGCAGCAATACCGGCGGGCGGTTGATAAAGGCCCGCGCCACGGCCACACGGCGCTGCATGCCGCCGGACAATTCGCTGGGAAAGCGCCCTGCCGCGTCGCTGAGCCCGACCCGGTCGAGCATCGCCAGGGTGCGCGGGCGTGACGGTTCGGCGCAGACCAGTTCGATATTGTCCGCGACCGTCAGCCAGGGCATCAGGCGCGGCTCCTGAAACAGAAAGCCCGGTGGCGCGTCGCCGGCCAGGGAGACTCTGCCCTGCCATTGCCGGTCCAGCCCGGCGATCATCGACAGCAAGGTACTTTTGCCCGAGCCCGAGGGGCCGATCAGGCAGACAAACTCGCCTTCTGCCAGGCTGAGCGAAAGCGGCCCTATGACCGGCGCGGCCAGCGCATCAAAGCGTTTTTCCTGCACCTCAATTGACAAGCCTGTCATTGCGCGCGCCACCGGCCGATATGACGGTCCAGCGGCCGGAACAGGACCGCTTCGAGCAGGAAAATCACCAGTACAAAGGCCAGCGTATAGGCCAGGATGCTGGTGATATCGAAGAAGTTGAAAAACGTGCCGAGCTGGAAACCCACGCCGTTGCTGCGTCCGAGCAGCTCGACCACCAGCACGATCTTCCAGATTAATGCAAGGCCGGATCGCGCTGCGGCAAGCAAATAAGGATAAAGCTGCGGCAGGATAATATTGCGCAGGCGGCGTGAGCGGCTGATCTGATAGACATGCCCCACCTCCAGCAAGCGCGTATCCAGTGCCCGCGCGCCTTCGCGCACGGTGACCGCCACAGTGGGGATTTTATTAATCGCCACTGCCGCGACCGCGGCAAACTCATTCAGTCCGAGCCAGATATAGCAGAGGATTATGGTCACCAGCGCCGGCACATTCAGGGCAATCACCAGCAAGCCGTCCAGTGCGCTGTTGGTCCAGCGCAGCCGGCCCATCAGAATGCCGATGGCGCTGCCGGCCAGCATGGCCAGAACAAAGGCGATCGCCACACGCTGCAAGGTCATGCCGAGATGAAAGAACAGCTGGCCGTGCAGCGCGTGATCGCGCAGGCTGTTGAGCACCCGTAGCGGGCCGGGCAGCAGATCCGCATCGGCGCTGAGCGTGGCTGCGATTTGCCAAAGCGCGAAAAAGGCAGCGATTGAGGCCACACGCAGCCAGTTGCCGCGGTAGGCCTTGCGATATGTGACGGCGGCGTTGTTAGCGGGCATTCTCGTCGGCGCTGAAGCTGTCCCAGAAAACCCCGTCGGCCAGTGTGTCGCTGTCGCCGGTCAGGGCCTTGCCGCCGGTTTCGGCCAGTATTGCAAAGACCTGCCGGGCTGCGGCTTCATTGGCCGGGCTGAGCGGGCCGGGGATGCCTTCGCGGTAGCTGTCACGGATGCTGATCAGCTCTGCGTCATTGGCCGGCTTGACGCGCCCGCGCAGGCGCTCCCATTCGGCGTCGCGGGTTTGCATTATGGCTTTGGCCTCCTGTGAGGCCTGCAAAAAGCCGTTAATCAGGGCTTGCCTGTTACCGGCTTTGTCGCCGTCGAAGACCCAGCCGAGCAAAGGCACATCATCGTCAATGCCGAAATCGCTGAGGATTTGCGGAATCGCCGGCAGCGGCTGCATGCCGGCGGCCAGCAGCTTGGCGCGGAACTTCCAGAAGGTAATAACCGCGTCGAGCTCACCGCGGCTGATCAGCTGATTGAGCAGCGGCGGTGCGGCGAACCTGACGTCGGCGCTGTCGGCCGGATCAAAGCCGGCGTTTCTGATCAGCCAGGCGCGGTACAACAGCCAGCTTTTGTCAGTCGGGCCGCCGGCCACGCCGATACGTTTTCCGCGCAGATCCGCCAGCGTGCTGATGCCGCTATCGGGGCGTGCCACCATGCCGCCGACCGCATTGGAAAACGGATAGAACACATAATCCCGGCCCTGCGCGCGCTGCCGTGATACCCAGATCCAGTCGCTGACGATCAGGTCCACCTCGCCGCCCTGCAGAGCGATGCTGGCCGCATTTTTGTTTCCCAGGGCGATGGCCTCGGCCGTGACGCCGTGGGCCTTGTCGAGGCCGTGCTCGTGTATGACATCCACTTCCCAGTTAACAGTGCCGAACTGCAATACCCCGATACGCAAGGACTGCCCCGCGGCCCGGGCCTGCCCGCAAAGACACAGTGCGAGCAGGCACAGCGCTGCGATACGGCCTGTGCGGCACAGCAAATTGAGCATGGGTTCCTCCCCTACGGTGGTTTTCTTAGTTTACGGGCAAGGCTAGAGCGCCCGGCGGGCAAAGTCTATGCGACCAAGATAGGAAATATGCCCTCAAGTGGCAGGAGGCTGGCCATGTCGTCGCCCTGTGGCGGTGATTTGCCGCACGCGCGGTGAAGGCCGCTTTGCAGGCTATAATGGCAGCTCGCCGGAGGAGTGCTGCGCTTGAGTCTGACCTTACGAATTAATCTGGTATTGACCGCATTATTGCTGGTGCTGCTGTTGGCCGGCAGCCTGCTGATGCGGCAGAACCTGCAGAACCGCATCGACCACAAGCTCGAGGCGGTCAGCGAGACAGCCTTGTCGATGATCAGCTCGATCGTCACCAATCCGGATATACAGGACACGGCCAAGCGACAACTGATTCTGCAAGTCTCAGCGCTGACCGGCACGCGTCTGCTCTATATTGAGTATTACGCCGCCGATTCGCGTTTTACCTTCCGCGCCAGCGGCTCTAATGTGTCGCAGTCGCATACCGCGCCGGACTGGTTTCACCGGCTGCTGGTGCCGGACGGGCAGCCGCACTACGAGCAGTTGATTCCCGGTGAGCGCGACAGCCGCATCCAGCTCGGGCCGGACCCTTCGCTGAGTATTGACGAGGTGTGGCGCGATACGGTGCCGTTGTTGTATCTGGGGCTGGGGGCGATCCCCTTGTGTTATCTGCTGGTGTATCTGATTGTGCGCTACGCGATGACGCCGGCGCGGGCCATGCGCGCGGCACTGGGGCGGATCGAGGACGGCGATTTCAGCATTCGTCTGCCGCGCCTGGGCTTTCCCGAGCTGGCCGGTTTGTCGGGCGCGATCAATCATGTGGCCGAGTCGCTGGCGCAGGCCGCCGAGCTGGAAAAGCGTCTGGCCGGTGAAGCGGTGCGAGCCCAGGAGCGCGAACGCCAGCATCTGGCCCGTGAGCTGCACGACGAGCTGGGCCAGTCGATCAGCGCGATCAAGGCCATGGCGGTCAGCAGCGGTGCGGCTAATCCGCAGATGACGCAGATCGCCGCGCTTTGCGATCACCTTTATGATGTGGTCAACGGCATGTTGCGGCGCTTGCGGCCGGTCACGCTGGAGGAGCTCGGTCTGGTGCTGGCCTTGCAGCAAACCGTCGATGACTGGAATGAAAAACAGGACACCACGTTCTGCGCCCTGTCCATTCGCGGTGATCTGAGCGCGCTTGCCGACGAGGCGGCAATTCATGTTTACCGCATCGTCCAGGAAGGCCTGACCAATATCAGTCGACATGCGGCGGCCAGTGAGGCGTCGATTACCCTGCAGCGTGCGCCTGATGCCGCCGGATTTACTCTGGATATCTGCGACAACGGCCGTGGCATGGCGCTCGAAGCCGGCACCCAGCGTTTCGGCCTGCGCGGCATTCGTGAGAGAATCGACGTGCTCGGCGGTGAGCTGGAGATGACATCGCCACCGGGCGGTGGTTTTGCGATTCACTGCCGGATTCCGCTCGCCCTACCTTCCCATAAGGAAAAACATCACGATGAATAATGGCAAAATCACAGTGCTGCTGGTCGATGACCACGAGGTCGTGCGGGCCGGGTACGGGCAGGTGCTCAGCGGCGCGGCCGATATTGAGTTGATTGCCGAGGCTGGCTCCGGCGAGGAAGGCTACAGCGCCTATGTGACGCATCAGCCGGATGTGGTGATTATGGATATCTCGCTGCCCGGTATCAGCGGCATCGAAGCGATCCGGCGTATTACCGCGCGCGAGGACACGGCGCGGATTCTGGTCTTCAGCATGCACGAAGATACGGTCTTTGTGGATCAGGCCCTGCAGGCCGGCGCGCTCGGCTATATCACCAAACGCAGTGCCGCCGACACGCTGGTCGAAGCCGTGCGTACCGTGGCCGGCGGGCAGCGTTATCTGGACGCGGCGCTGGCGCAGACCCTGGCCATGGAAAAGACCCGCGGACGCAGCAACACCTTCAGCGATCTTTCCACCCGCGAGTTCGAGATCTTCTGCCTGCTGGCCGAGGGCCTGCAGACCAATGCGATTGCCGAACGCCTGTCGATTGCACCGAAAACCGTGGCCAATTACAGCACTCAGATCAAATACAAGCTGGGCGTGAAAACCCATGCCGAAATCGCCCATCTGGCCATACGCCACGGACTGATCCGGCCCTGATCTGCCGGCCGGATCAGACCCGCAAAAAAGCCGGTCCTGTGACCGGCTTTTTTTATGTACCGCCCTGCCCGGCTCAGTTCGCTGTCGCGGGTAACACCAGAATGGCGCGGAAATCGTTGACGTTGGTCAGCGTCGGGCCGGTTTTGAGCAGATCGCCGAGCCCGTCGAAAAAGCTGTAGCCGTCGTTGTCTTCGAGCATCGCGCGGGCATTGAGCCCGGCTGCGGCGGCCCGTTGCAGGGAGTCGGGACCGGCCAGCGCCCCGGCATTGTCTTCGGTGCCGTCAATGCCGTCGGTATCGCAGGCGATGGCGTGAATGCCGTCTGCGCCCTGCAGGGCCAGGGTCAGGGCCAGCAGAAACTCCGCATTGCGGCCGCCGCGACCGCCGCCTTTGACGGTCACCGTGGTCTCGCCGCCGGACAGAATCACACAGGGCGCGGGCAGCGGTTGGCCGACACGCCGGATTTGCGTGGCAATGGCCGCGTGCATCAGCGCAATATCGCGCGATTCCCCCTCAATGCGGTCGCTCAGTACCAGCGGCGTGATGCCGGCGGCACGGGCCGCTTCCGCTGCCGCATCCAGGGCCATTTGCGGGGTCGCGATCAGGTGCACGCTGTTGCCGTCGAACACGGCGTCGCCCGGCTTCGGGGTTTCCGCGGCCTGTTCGCGCAGATACGCCACGGCGGCGGCCGGTTCGCTGATGGCGTATTTGTCCAGCACGCCGATGGCGTCCTGCAAGGTGCTGCTGTCGGGCACGGTGGGCCCGGAGCCGATGACGTCCGGATCGTCGCCCGGCACATCGGATATCAACAGTGTCAGCAGCCGCGCCGGTGCGCAATGCGCGGCCAGTCGCCCGCCTTTGATCGCCGAGAGGTGTTTGCGCACGCTGTTCATCTCGGTGATGGTGGCACCGGATTTCAGCAGGGCCTTGTTCAGTGCGCGCTTGTCTTCGGCGCTGACGCCCTCGCAAGGCAGCGACAGCAGCGCCGAGGCGCCGCCGGAGATCAGGCAGACCACCAGATCATCGGCGCTGAGGTTTTCCGTCAGCGACATAATCCGCGTCGCCGCAAGGCGTCCGGCTTCGTCCGGCACCGGGTGGCTGGCTTCGATCACTTCAATATGCGTGCAGTCGGTTGCGTGCCCGTAACGGGTCACCACCAGCCCTTCAACCGGCTCCGGCCATACGTCTTCAAAGGCGCGAGCCATACTGGCCGCGCCCTTGCCTGCACCGATCACAATCGTGCGTCCGGCCGGTGGCGGCGGTAAAAAGGCCTTCAGCCGCCCTGCCGGCTGGCTGGCGGCAACCGCAGTACGGAACAAGGATTCTAGAAACGCGCGGGCGTCATCGTCATTCATACGCTGGCTGTCCTTTGGTCTGCTGATGGATTGCATACGATTGAAGCATACAATTGCATCCGAATTCATGTCCACGGTGGCATTACGTTGTTTACGAATTGACGTATAGGTAAGGTAAAAAAATGCGATAGCCTGCCACGTGACCGCTGGTGGTTAATTGCTTTGCGGTGTGTAAAGCCCTGTCCGGGCGGGGCTGCAAGGCACCGGGTGAGAATCAGAATTCCCCATGCCGCACCAATTTGACAGACCGGTAGGATCATTACACCGCATGTGAACGGCTTCGCCTGACACCGAAAACCACTGCGCAAACGCAATAAATTCAATCATTTGTATGATAGAGCAGGTCTATGGGATGAGGCCGGAAGTGCAATCGCGTCAGGGTTTTCAAAAAAAGCTGAAATTCCCTTCTGCAAGCCTTGCGCTTAAACGTGTATGTAATACTATTGCCAATCGGTAAAAAAACCGATAGCGCTTTACGCAAAATTTTAGAAAGTCAATCAGAATGAAAAATGACGCCTTGCCCGGGCGGTTTGCCGGCCAGCCGGTCGTGCCCACGCCCCCGGATGACTGATGGCGCTTTCTTATTAACTTCGATTATTCGGAACCTGTCCCGGCGGTGCCCGCCCCCTTATCGGCGCCACCGGATTTCCCAGGAGATCTTTACGTGAAAATAGCAGTACCCAAAGAAGCCGCAGCCGGCGAATGCCGCGTTGCGACGACGCCGGAGGTTGTGCCGCAGCTGCTCAAACTCGGCTTCGATGTCACTATCGAAGCCGGTGCGGGCGAGAAAGCGAACTTCTCCGATGCGCAGTACGAGCAGGCCGGTGCCAGCGTGGTGGCTGACGCCGATAAACTCTGGTCTGAGGCTGACATCGTGATGAAAGTCACCAAGCCCACCCCGGAGGAAGCCGATCGTCTGTCCGCAGGGCAAACGCTGATCAGTTTTTTCTGGCCCGCCCAGAACGAAGAGTTGCTCAAACAGCTGGCCGATAAAAACGTCACCGTGATGGCGATGGACAGCGTGCCGCGGATTTCCCGTGCGCAGAAACTCGACGCCCTGAGCTCCATGGCCAATATCGCCGGTTACCGTGCGGTGGTCGAAGCCTCGCATCATTTCGGGCGCTTTTTTACCGGTCAGATCACCGCCGCAGGCAAGGTGCCGCCGGCCAAGATCATGATTATCGGCGCCGGTGTGGCCGGTCTCGCTGCCATCGGCGCGGCCACCAGCATGGGCGCTATTGTGCGTGCCTTCGATACCCGTCCTGAAGTAAAAGAACAGGTCGAGTCCATGGGCGCTGAATTCCTCGAGCTCGATTTCGAAGAAGAGGAAGACGGCGGCACCGCCGGCGGTTACGCCAAGGTGATGAGTAAGGAGTTTATCGAGGCCGAGATGGCGCTGTTCCGCGAGCAGGCCGCCGAAGTCGATATCATTATCACCACCGCCCTGATTCCGGGTAAACCCGCGCCCAAGCTGATCCTCGCCGATATGGTCGAGAATATGAAAGCCGGCAGCGTGATCGTCGATATGGCCGCCGAGCAAGGCGGTAACTGCGAGCTGACCGAGCCGGGCGAAGCGGTGGTCAAACACGGCGTGACCATTATCGGTTATACCGATCTGACCAGCCGGCTGGCGGCCCAGTCCAGCCAGCTCTACGGCACCAACCTGCGTCATATGCTGACCGATCTGACGCCGGAAAAAGACGGCAACATCAACGTCAATATGGACGACGTGGTGATCCGCGGCGCAACCGTTGCGCACGCCGGTGAAGTGACCTGGCCTGCCCCGCCGATCAGCGTCTCTGCCGCGCCCCAGGCCAAAGCGGCTGAGCCGGTGGCCGAACCCGAGCCGGAAGATCCGAAAAAAGTCGCCAAACGCAAAGCGGTGACCTCGGTGGTCAGCGTGGCGGCAATTATCGCCGTGATTCTGGCAGTCGGTTCCGTGGCACCGGCCTCGTTTATGAGCCACTTTATTGTGTTCGTGCTGGCGGTCTTTGTCGGCTGGCAGGTGATCTGGAATGTCTCGCCTTCCCTGCATACGCCGCTGATGAGTGTGACCAACGCCATTTCCGGCATTATCGTGATCGGCGCCATATTGCAGGTCGGTTCGCCGTCCGGTGTGGTTGTGGTGCTGGCGGCAATTGCGATTCTGATCGCGACGATCAATATCGCCGGTGGCTTTCTGGTTACCCAGCGCATGCTGAAAATGTTTCAACGCGATGAGGGCTGATTGAGATGAATAATATCGTGACAGCCTCTTACATCGGGGCGAGCATTCTTTTTATCCTGAGTCTGGGTGGCCTGAGTAATCAGGAAACCGCCCGCCGTGGTAACTACTACGGTATTGCCGGTATGACGCTGGCGATTCTGGCGACGGTGCTGTCGAACAACGTAAATGCCTATGTTGTGCTGATCATTATGATGCTGATCGGTGGCGCTATTGGTATGACCCTGGCCAAGCGCGTTGAAATGACGCAGATGCCGGAGCTGGTGGCAATTCTGCACAGCTTTGTCGGTCTGGCTGCGGTATTGGTCGGTGTGGCCAGTTACCTCGATCCGGATAACCAGCTGACCGGTGTCGAGCACTCCATCCACCAGGTGGAAATCTTCCTCGGCGTGTTTATCGGTGCGGTGACCTTCACCGGTTCGGTGATTGCCTTCGGTAAACTCAACGGCCGTATCGCCTCCAAACCGCTGATGCTGCCCATGCGCCACGGTCTGAACCTGGCGATTGTGCTGATCTGCTTCTGGCTTGGCAGTGCTTTTATGGGCGCTGAAGGCCACGGTGGCCTGTGGGCGCTGCTGGTCATGACCGTGCTGGCGTTCCTGTTCGGTGCGCATCTGGTGATGGGCATAGGCGGTGCGGATATGCCGGTGGTGATCTCCATGCTCAACAGCTACTCCGGCTGGGCGGCAGCGGCGACCGGTTTTATGCTCTCCAATGACCTGCTGATCGTGACCGGTGCGCTGGTCGGTTCTTCCGGTGCCATCCTCTCGTACATTATGTGCCGTGCGATGAACCGCAAGTTCCTCAACGTCATCCTCGGTGGTTTCGGCACCAGTGCGGCGGCTGCCGGTGGTGACGAAGAAGCCGGTGAATACACGCCGATCAGCGCCGAAGAAACCGCTGAGCTGCTTAAAGACGCCAAAGAAGTGGTGATCGTGCCCGGTTACGGTATGGCTGTGGCCCACGCACAACATCCGGTGTCCGAGCTGACCAAAAAGCTCCGTGCCAACGGTGCCAATGTGCGTTTTGCGATTCACCCGGTGGCCGGTCGTATGCCGGGCCATATGAACGTACTGCTGGCCGAGGCCAAAGTCCCCTACGATATCGTGCTGGAAATGGACGAAATCAATGAGGACTTCCCCGAGACCGACGTGGTGATGGTCATAGGCGCCAACGATATCGTCAATCCCGCTGCCAAAGAAAACCCGGGCAGCCCGATTGCCGGTATGCCGGTACTGGAAGTCTGGAACGCCAAGCATTGCATTATCTCCAAGCGTTCCATGGCCACAGGCTATGCCGGTGTCGACAACCCGCTGTTCTACCGCGATAACTCCCGGATGCTGTTCGGTGATGCGAAAGACAGTGTGGACGCGGTCCTCAAAGCGCTCTGAACACGCTGTTCAGTGCCGTTTAAAAGGGCGCCTTCGGGC
>JAUOPI010000047.1 GCA_030546905.1 Granulosicoccaceae sp. 1_MG-2023
TCGCCGGCCCGTGGCCGTTACGGCCATCTTTCTGTCAGCGGTCAGCGCCGTTCCGGCGGGACTGCACATGCCTTTACCGATGAACTTCGTTGACGACACATGAAACGGTTTACGTCCAGACCCGGTGATCAACTGGTCGATCCGGTCAACGAAGCCCGCTTATTCCGGCGGCGGGCCGTCTTTATGGGCGTTTTTGCCGTCGTCCTGCTGTCGGTGCTGATTGCCCGTCTGTATTTCCTGCAAGTGCGCAGCTACGAGCACTATCAAAGCGAATCGACCAATAACCGCGTCCATGTCAACGCGCTTGCGCCGGCGCGCGGGCTGATTTTCGATCGCCGCGGTGTGGTGCTGGCGCACAATCTGCCGTCATTTCAGCTCGAGATTACCCGCGAGGATGTGGATGATCTGGAGGCCACGCTGTCCGGCATCGCCGACTACGTCAGTTTCGACGAGAACGACGTGGCGCGCTTTCGCAAAGCCATGCGTCGCGCACCACCGTTTCAGGGGGTGGCGCTGCGTTCCAATCTCAGCGAAGAAGAAGTGGCGCGTTTTTCCGTGGTCAAGCATCGCTTTCCCGGCGTGGACATCGTGGCCCGCCTGCGCCGTCATTACCCCGGTGCGGACACCGCCGGTCATGTGATCGGTTATGTGGGGCGGATCGACGAGGACGATCTGCAGACGCTGGATCCGGTCAATTACCGCGCCACCCGCGAGATCGGCAAGCTGGGCATTGAGCGTGAATTCGAATCGCTGCTGCATGGCACGGTCGGCCACCAGCAGGTCGAGGTCAATGTGGCCGGTCGGGTGCTGCGGGTGCTGGAGGAAGAGCCGCCCACGCCCGGTGCCGGCGTCTATCTGACTCTCGATATGCGTCTGCAGCACGTGGCCAGCGAAGCGCTGGGCGATGAAAACGGTGCGGTCGTGGCGATCAATCCGGCCACCGGTGAGGTGCTGGCCATGGTCAGCAAACCGGATTTTGATATCAATCTGTTTATCGACGGCATCAGTGTCGCAAACTACAAAAAGCTTCGCGATGACTGGCGCCGGCCCATGTTCAACCGCGCTCTGGCCGGTACCTATCCGCCGGGCTCGACGATCAAGCCGATTATGTCGTTGGCGGCGCTGGAAACCAATACGCTGACCCGCTACTCAAAGGTGTATTGTCCGGGCTATTACAGTCTGCCGGGCGATGACCACCGCTACCGTGACTGGAAACGCGTCGGTCACGGGCATATGAATCTGAATGATGCCGTGGCGCAATCCTGTGATGTGATGTTCTACGACGTGGCCAATAAGCTCGGCGTGGATCTGATGACGAAATGGTTTAATGATTTTGGCTTCGGCCATCCGACCGGCATCGATATCCATCCTGAGCGCAGCGGTATTGCGCCCAGCCGGGAATGGAAGCAAAAACAGTACGGACAGGTCTGGTATCCGGGCGAGACGCTGATCGCCGGTATAGGGCAGGGCTATTTTACCGCCACACCGCTGCAGCTGGCGCATTCGACCGGGATTCTGGCCATGCGCGGCAAGATCGTGCGTCCGCATCTGCTCTACGCGGTGCAGGACAATCCGGCTCAGGCGCCGCAGTTGCAGGCGCCTGAAGTACTGCGGCAATTGCCGGTCAAAGACGAAACCAACTGGGACTACGTGATAAAAAGCATGGTCAATGTGGTGTCCGGTAAACGCGGCACGGCGCGCCGCGCCTTCGCCGGTGCGGCCTATACGGTCGCCGGTAAGACCGGCACGGCGCAGGTTTTCACGGTAGAGCAGGACGCCGAATACGATAAGGAGCTGATTGAAAAGCGCCTGCAGGATCACGCTCTGTTTGTGGCATTTGCGCCGGTTGAAGATCCGCAGATTGCGGTCTCGGTGGTGGTCGAAAACGGCGGCAGCGGCAGTGCCGTGGCCGCGCCCATCGCGCGCCGTGTACTCGATGCCTGGCTGGTCGGCGAGCCGGGCGTGTCTCCTCCCATGAAAGACGGCGGACAACATCTGACCGCCCCCAAAACCGCGGAGCGCTCTCTTGCCAACAACTGAACACGGTGCCATGGGGCAGCAGCAAACCCCCGGTCTGTTTGTCCTGCTGTCGCGTTTTCTCCGCTTGGATATTCCCTTGCTGACCGGCTTGTTGCTGCTCTGCGGCCTGAGTCTGGTCGTGCTTTACAGTGCCTCCGGTCAGGATGTGGGCGCGGTGCAACGACAGACGGTGCGCTTTGCCCTGGCCTTCGGTGTGATGCTGGTGCTGGCGCATGTGCCGCCCACCGCGTTGCAGCGCAGCTCGGTGTTTTTCTACGCCATTGGCATGGCCATGCTGGTGGCGGTGTTGCTGGTCGGTGATGTGGGCAAGGGCGCGCAGCGCTGGCTGGATCTGGGCTTTATGCGTTTTCAGCCGTCGGAATTGATGAAAGTGGCGGTGCCCATGATGGTGGCCTGGTATGTGTCGCAGGAACCGCTGCCGCCGCGGTTCGGCCGCTTGCTGGTGGCGCTCGGGATCGTCGCCTTGCCGGCCGCGCTGATTATGCAGCAGCCGGATCTGGGCACCGCCTTGCTGGTGGCCGGGGCAGGGCTTGCGGTTGTCTTTATGGCCGGGATGCAGTGGCGATATATTCTCGGCGCGCTGGCCCTGGCGGCGGTGGCCGCACCGCTCTTGTGGGCCAATATGCACAGCTATCAGCAGCAGCGCGTGTTGACCTTTCTTAATCCCGAAGCCGACCCGCTGGGCGCCGGCTACCATATCATCCAGTCAAAAATCGCCGTCGGCAGTGGCGGCCTGTTCGGCAAGGGCTGGCTGAACGGCACGCAGTCACATCTGGATTTTCTGCCCGAGCGGCATACGGACTTTATTTTCGCCGTATTCGGCGAGGAGTTCGGCCTGTTCGGCGCCATGGCGCTGTTGGGCCTGTATTTGTTTGTGATTATCCGCGGGCTCTGGCTGGCGGCCGATTCGCAGGGCACCTACGGACGTCTGGTGTCGGCCGCGATGGTGGTGACCTTTCTGGTCTATCTGTTTGTGAACGTCGGCATGGTTACCGGACTGTTGCCGGTGGTCGGTGTGCCTTTGCCGCTGGTCAGCTACGGCGGCACCTCGCTGGTGACACTGATGATCGGTTTCGGGATTATCATGTCCGCGCATTCGCATCGGCGCCTGTTGTCCTGACGGATTGTTCTATACTCGGGTGATGTCTTCGCGCCGGTCTTGCCGGACGCGCGGATAACCAATACAGCAGCTCAACCGGGACATCATCTTGCGACATCAATTTTTTGCCCTCAGTCTTTTCGGCGGCCTTGCCGCGCTCAGCACAACGGCGCAGGCGGGCTACCTCGACAACCCCGATGTACGTGACTATATCGACGAAATCAGCACCGGGCACGCCATCGCGCGCGCGCGCCTGGAAAGCTATTTCGCGGCGATCGACCGGCAGGATTCGGTCATCGAGAAAATTTCCAGACCGGCCGAGAAGCGGCTTGAATGGAAAGACTACCGGCCGATTTTCCTGAAAGAAGACCGTATTACGCAGGGCGTGGCCTTTATGCGCGAGTATGCTGCGCCGCTGAGCGCCGCCGAGCTGCGCTGGGGGGTGCCGGCCGAGATCATCACCGCGATTATCGGCGTGGAAACCAAATACGGCCGTATTACCGGCTCGCATCCGGTGTTCTCTTCGGTCGCGACCCTGGCTTTTGACTATCCGCCGCGGGCGAAGTTTTTCCGCTCCGAGCTGACCGAATACCTGCTGTTTGCCGAAGAAGAGGGCTTTGATCCGCTGAGTCTGAAAGGCTCTTATGCCGGTGCCATGGGCATGCCGCAGTTTATCTCCAGCAGCTACAGACGTTATGCGGTGGATTTTGACGGCGACGGCAAACGCGATCTGTTTAATTCCGTGGCCGATGCCATCGGCAGTGTGGCGAACTATTTCGCCGAACATGGCTGGACCAAAGGCGAGGCGGTGACCGAGCGTCTGCGGGTGCCGGCGGATCAATACAAGCCCTTGCTGCGTAAAGGACTGAAACCGCAGATCAGTCGCACGGCGCTGGCCGAAAAGGGGATTTCCCTGAGCGGTAAGAGTCAGGGCGATCTGCTGATCTACACCCTGCAGGGCGATCAGGGCGAAGAAGCCTGGGCCGGGCACAATAACTTTTACGTGATTACCCGCTATAACCACAGCCCGCTGTACGCCATGGCCGTGTTTGAGCTGAGCGAGAAAATCCGTCAGCGCCGGGAGGCTGAATAATGCCTGCCGCCGCTTATGTGCGTGCGGCAGTGGCCGTCGTGCTGGCAGCGGGCCTGAGCGCCTGTGCCGGTCAGCGTGCTACAAGCCCGGCACCGGCTCCGCAGAATGATGCGATTCCGGTACCGGCGACTGCTTTGTTTGAATACAAGGACGGCCCCGGTCATCTGCACCTGGCCATGTCCGCCGAAGAGCCGCAGGCGCTGGCTTTGCCGCGCAGCCGCTACGGCAACCCGCAAACCTATGAAGTGATGGGGCGCTCCTACAAGACGCTCGACAGCGCTGAGGGGTATGACGAGATCGGTGTGGCGTCCTGGTACGGCAAAAAGTTTCACGGCCGCCTGACCTCCAGTCGCGAGGTCTTCGATATGTATGAGCTGACCGCGGCTCATCGCTCCCTGCCGCTGCCGACGTTTGTCGAAGTGACGAATCTGGAAAACGGCCGCACGCTGACAGTCAAGGTCAATGACCGCGGCCCGTTCCACGATGACCGTCTGATTGATTTGTCTTATGCCGCGGCCGTGCGTCTTGGTGTCCACGACAAAGGCACGGCGCGGGTGCGGGTACGTGCTTTGCCGACCGCGCCGGCCGGCCCGAAAAGCAATATGGCGCAGGTGATGACCGATGCCGCGTCGTCCGCGACAGAGGCGGCCCCCGTGCAGGCGGCGGGCGGTGGCGACGCGACCTGGTTGCAGCTCGGTGCGTTTTCCGATCCGATTAACGCAGAAAAACTGCAAGCCCGTATCAGTTCGGCGGTGCCCGGTGCACAGGTGCAGGTGTTGCCGGAACCGGCCCGCGGGATCTTTAAAGTGCGGATGGGGCCGCTCTATGACGAGGCTCTGTTGGACGACGTGATGCAGGATCTGTCTGCCGCCGGCATTGCGCGGGTACAGAAAATCCGCGTCAGCGGCGGCAGCTAAGACCTCAGGGCCCGGCTGCGCCGGCTGCGGCAACGGTAATCCGGCGCGGCACAAAAATCCGGATTTTCTCCTACAATAAGCGATTGCGCGGCCGGTGCTTGCCGGTCGTGTGATTGCGGCGCCTGTTGGCGCTACGACGCTGCTATCGTCCCGCGGGCGGGCAGCACCGATTTGTCTTTCATTCCGACGAGTTCCCCACCGAGACCATGCGAAAAATTATTGCTTTTCCTGCGCTGTTGCTTTGTGTTTGTTTTTGGTTGCCGGGTATCGCCGGCGCGGCTGTGCCGCTGCCGTCGCCGCCGCAGTTATCAGCCAAAAGCTATGTGTTAATGGATTTCCACAGCGGCAGAGTGATCGCGGAACACAATGTTGACGAACGCGTCGAACCGGCCAGTCTGACCAAAATGATGACGGCCTATGTTGTGTCGGCCGAGCTGGCGCAGGGCACGGTCAGCCTCAGCGACGAAGCCACCGTCAGCGAAAAAGCCTGGCGGATGGAAGGTTCGCGCATGTTTATTGAGGTCAATAAGCGTGTGACGGTTGAAGAGCTGCTGAAGGGCCTTATTATTCAATCAGGCAATGATGCGGCTGTGGCTTTGGCTGAACACATCGCCGGCAGTGAGCAGGGCTTTGTGCATATGATGAATGATTATGCGGCAAAGCTGGGCATGACCGGCACGAGTTTCATGAATGCCACCGGTTTGCCGGATCCGGATCACTACACCACCGCGCGGGACATGGCCCTGCTGGCTCAGGCAGTGATCCGCGACTACCCCGAAGAGTACGCGCTCTATGCCGAGCGTGAGTACACCTATGGCGGAATCCGTCAGCAGAACCGCAACAAATTGTTGTGGCGGGATGATTCGGTCGACGGGCTGAAAACCGGTCATACCGCATCGGCCGGTTTCTGTCTGGTCGCCTCGGCGGTGCGTGATTCGATGCGTCTGATCAGTGTGGTGCTGGGCACCAACAGCGATAAAGCACGAGCCGATCAGAGTCAGCGTTTGCTGAACTACGGTTTCCGTTTTTACGAAACCAGCAAGGTGTTTGTTGCCGGTCAGCCGATCAAGAAAGTCCGCATCTGGCAGGGCGAAACCGAAGAACTGCCGGTCGGCGTGCTGCGCGATGTTTACATCACAGTGCCGCGCGGTGCCGGTGATTCCCTGCAAACCGAGATCGAGCTGAGCGACTATATTGTGGCGCCGGCCAGTATCGGGCAGAAATTGGGCAAAACCCGTGTAAAATCGGAAAATGAAGTGATTGCCGAGGCCGATCTGGTGTCTCTGGCAAATGTTAATGAAGGCAGTCTGTTCCAGAAGGCCAAGGACGCGGTGCTGCGTTACTTCGAGTAAGCGCACCTGAGACCTTGCCGGGCACAGTCGCTGCCCGGCGAGGTCAGTATGAGCGATACCCCCCAAGAGCAGGAAACGCTGCTCGAATTCCCCTGTGAATTTTCCATCAAAGCCATGGGCAAGGCTGAAGAAGACTTTCTTGAGCTGGTCGAATCCCTGGTTTCCCCGCATCTTGAAGATGATTCCCTGCAGACCCGGCAGCAGCATTCGGGCAAGGGCAATTACACCTCGGTGACGGTGACCTTCACGGCCGTGAGCAAACAGCAGCTTGACCGTGTCTACCTGTCGCTGACCGGCCACGAGCGTTTGCTTTATGTGCTCTGAACAGGCCATCGTGCGGCAGCTCGGCCGTCGCGATTACAGCGATGTCTGGCAGGCCATGCAGGCTTTTACCGACGGGCGCGATGCGGACACGCCGGATGAGTTCTGGGTGGTCGAGCATCCGCCGGTCTATACCCAGGGGCAGGCCGGTAAGCCGGAGCATCTGTTGAACGCGCACGGTATTCCCGTGGTACAGACCGACCGTGGCGGGCAGATTACCTACCACGGCCCGGGTCAGATCGTGATCTACACCCTGTGTAATCTGCGCCGTTGCGGAAAAGGCGTGCGTGCATTTGTTAGCGCTATCGAAGACGCGATTATCGCCACGTTGGCCGATTACGGTGTGGCCTCGGCCAACCGGCCGGATGCGCCGGGGGTGTATGTGGGCGATAGCAAGATTGCCGCGCTGGGCCTGCGCGTGCGGCACGGCAATACCTATCACGGCCTGTCGCTGAATGTGGATATGGACCTGAGTCCGTTTGACGGTATTAACCCCTGTGGTTATGCGGGTTTACGGGTAACGCAAACCCGGGATCAGGGTGTGGCCGCGTCGATGGACGAGCTCAGCGGGGTGTTAATCCGGCATCTGCATGACACAATCTACAGTCAGGCCGTCCCCGCCGTAGACACTACCGCGGCCGGCTGACAGAATAGCCCTCTTAATCTTCACATCAGACACTGGCAGAACTTATGGACCGTCTTACCGCGCCGTCGCGCCTGGATTCCGAAGAACACCAACGCGGTGCTGAGAAGCTTTCCCGTATTCCGGTCAAGGTTTCGCGTACCGAAAAGCCCGCCCGCAAGCCCCGCTGGATCAGGGCCAAGGCGCACAATCATCCGCGCGTGGCCGAGATCAAACGTTTGATGCGTGATCTCAAGCTGTCCTCGGTTTGTGAAGAGGCCGCCTGCCCGAATCTGGGCGAGTGTTTTGCCCACGGCACGGCCACTTTTATGATTCTCGGCGATATCTGCACGCGTCGCTGTCCGTTCTGCGATGTGGCGCACGGCAAGCCCAAGCCGCCGGATGCCGATGAACCGGCCAACCTGGCGGATGCGGTCAAAAGTATGGGCCTGAACTACGTGGTCATCACCTCGGTTGACCGGGATGATTTGCGTGACGGCGGTGCGCAGCATTTCGCCGACTGTATCGGCGCGATCCGGGAGGCCTGCCCGGAGACCCAGGTCGAGATTCTGGTCCCGGATTTCCGCGGCCGTATGGACAAGGCGCTGGACGCGCTGGCGGGTACACCCTCAGATGTGTTCAACCACAACCTTGAAACCATTCCGCGCCTGTACCGCCAGTGCCGGCCGGGTGCCGATTATGCCTGGTCACTCAAGCTGCTCGAAGAACACGGCAAACGGGTGCCCGGCGTGCCGACCAAATCGGGCCTGATGCTCGGTCTCGGCGAGACCAACGAAGAGGTGCTGGAGGTGATGCGGGATATGCGTGCGCACAATGTGCAGATGCTGACCCTCGGCCAGTACCTGCAGCCGAGTCTGGATCACCACCCGGTCGAGCGCTTTGTGACGCCGGAAGAGTTCGACGAGCTGCGTCGCGAAGGCGAAGCCATGGGCTTTACCCATGTGGCCAGCGGCCCCATGGTGCGCTCTTCCTACCATGCCGATCAGCAGGCCGCCGGGGCCGGCGTTCGCGACTAACGCACAATACTGATCCGTGGCGCGGCATCGCCCGCGCCCGGTAAGGCCTGCAGCCAGAATCCCTGCCAGGGTTGCAGCACACCACCTTCTTCGAGTTTGCGGTTCTTGCCATGCAGGAAGGCCCAGCCGTGGTCGTTGACCAGGCCCGCTTCGCTGGCTTCGCGCAGATTGCAGCCGCCGGCTTCGGCGCTGCACGGTGAGCCCTTGGCCGATACGCGGATGGATTTCCAGCTGATCGGGGCCGGGAAGGGGTTGCCGATAAATTCGTAGCGCGCTTCCTGTGTGGCGGCGCGGATCGGCCGCTCAAAGCAGCCGTGCGGTGCCGGGCAGTGCGGATCATCGCGCACCAGCCGCGAATACGAGCCTTCGGGCATATCAATCCTGACGTTCTGTCCGGTGTTCTGCAAAATCCAGTAAGCCTCGCCCTGGACCGGTTGTTCATCGGCCTGCAGCAAGGTATAGCGGGCCAGCGCCGGATCGTAGCGGTAGAGAAACCAGCTTTGCAGATAACGGCCGGGAATATCATCGCCGAAGACATCTTCAATCGTCGCGCCCGGCGGTGGCGAATAGGGCATGGACAAGACCTGCCAGGTATCGCTGGCGACCGTGTAGTCGAGCAGGTCGGTCATTTTGGCGATAAAACCGTCGCCGGAGACGCGGCGGGCACCGGCCAGTGAAGAACCGAAGGCGCCGTTGACCGGGAAATCCGTGGAAAAGGTCAGACCGGTCAGATAGGTGCTGGAGGTCGAATCCACCGCGATCGCCGGGTAGGATTCTTCAGCACTGCCGCCGAAATAGCTTGAGGACAACAGGGTGCGGCCGTCGGCGCTGAGGCGGCTGATAAAAATATCCGAGTTGCCGTTGCGTTCGCCGTAGAGCGGGTTTTGCACCGGAAAGTCTTCCGAATAGGTGTAGCCGGTAATGTACAGACGGTCCTCGCTGTCGATCGCCAGACCGGTGGCGTAGTCATGCGCACTGCCGCCGAGATAGCTCGAATAAATCAGTTCCCGGCCGTCATCGCTGAACTTGGCAACAAAACCGTCCCAGTCCTGCGCAGCGCCGCCGGGCTTGCTGAAGGCCGCTTGGTGCAGCGGCAGATCGGCCGAGGTGGTGATGCCGGCCAGCACCGGGCGCTCATGGCTGTCGAGCACCAGTGAGCGGGCTGATTCGGCACCCTTGCCGCCGAAAAAACGCATGAAGTGCAGTGTTTCGCCGTCACTGCCGAGTCTGGCCAGAAAGGCGTCGCTGACGCCGGCCGGACCGTCTCCAACCGCGCCGGCGGCGAAGTCGTGTGAGTCGGTGGTGCCGGCCAGATACAGCTCGCCGCTGCGGTTGACCGCAATAGCATCCACGCTGTCGAACTGTGAGCCGCGGAAAAAGCGTGCATAGCGGCGCTTGCGCAGGTCGGCGCTGTATTTGGCGACAAAGCCATCGGTGCCGACAGCCGTGAGTTTCTCGCCGCTTTGCGTGCTGGCGTAATCGGGCAGACTGCTGCGCCCGGCCACATAAACCCCGCCCTGATTGTCCAGGGCCAGATCGGTGAGCATTTCCGCGCCTGCTGTGCCGACAAAGACCGAGGCCACCAGATCGGTGCCGTCAGGGGCAAGCTTGGCAATAAAACCGTCGGAAATGCCGGCAAACACGGGGTTGCGGTGGCCGGTCACGGGAAAATGTTCGGAAGTGGTCCAGCCGGCGATATACACATAGCCCTGTTCATCCACCGCGATACCGCGGCCGTCGTCATCGCTTTCACCGGATAACATGGCGCTCCAGAGCAGGGCGTTGGTATCGGCGCTGAATTTGCGCACCAGGATATTGGACTGGCAATCGTAGTGGCAGACGATATTGGCCGGATCGTCTGCGCCGGGATTTGGCGTAAACGTGCGGTTGACGGTGTAGGCGTTGCCGAACTTGTCGACCGTGATGTCACCGCCGGCATCGAACAGATCCCCGCCGAGCAGGGCTGAATAACTGAGTACCGGATCGATGACAAGGTCATGTGTCGGGTCGTAGTCGCCCAGGGCAAAGCCCAGACGCGGCTGCGCGCCGGAGCGGCCGTCTTCCAGCAGCGTGTAGTGTGCTTCGACGCGGCGGGTGTCATTGCCGATACGTTGGTAGGCGTAGGGTGCGTGTTGTACCAGCGTATCGCCGCCGAATTGCAGCAGCGCGTTACCGGCCTCGTCGAGGCTGATCTGCTCAACGCCCTCGTAGGCGACGCGGATCGGCTCGGGATCGGCGCCGGGCTTGACGATGAAGTCGTACTCGAGTTCGTCGCGGTTGCCATAGTATTCGAGGTTGATGCCCGGATAGATGTTTTTGTATTTCACGCCGCGGTAGTGCGGTGCGCCGGTAATCCACTCGCTGCGTTTGGGGGAGGTGTAGTAGCTGCTGGTGCCGCGCAGACGGCGCAGGCCGACCACGTCTGAGGTGTTCCCGTTGAGCGCCTGCATGGTCAGCTGAGCGGTGCGCGGGCCGTCCCCGTCGTCGCTGCTGCGGTTCAGGGTCAGGGTCGCGTGGCCGTTGCGCAGGGCCAGGTGGTAGTTCGGTGTGGAGGAGGTGAACTGGACGTCCTCGCTGAATTGACCGATGTTCTCTTCAAAGTACAGGGGGGCGCGGTCAATCCGCGCCAGTACCGTCGAGCGGCTGGCCGGCGCCGGACTGGCGTTTTCCGGTGTGCCTGCAGCGGACTGCGGAACGGTGCTCAGCGCCGCCGGGCCGGCCGGCAATGGCGGCACCGCGCTGCTGCGCGTATCCATACCGACCCCGGTCGCTTCAAGCGTGATAAGGGTGGTGGCAAAACCAAAGAGAACAAGCCAAAAACGATTGCGTTGCACGTGTATTCCTGAACCTGCGGGACTTGCCGCTTCAGTGCAAGCATCTTGCCGGATGTCAGAAAATTCAGGCAATTAAAGACGATAGTCAGCAATCGTGGTCTTTTTCCGGTGGTGGTGACGGATGTTTGGCGCGCCGTTCGGCGCAGCGCGCCAGCGCCGCACGCTTTTCGTCGTCGCTGTAGGCGCTCCAGTCGATGATCTCGTCAATGTGACGGAAACAGCCGGCACAGATGCCGCTGCTGTTGTCCAGGGAGCAAAGGCCGACGCAGGGTGAGCGCACAGGGGAATCAGGCATAACAAGTCTGTCGGGTTCGTGTCTGGCGCTATTCTAACGCGACAGACCACGAACCGCGCCGGATTAGTTGCTAAGCGTCACCGTGACGGTGGCGGTCGCCTGATAGTAGTCACTGTCTTCAATGGTGTAGCTAAAGGTTTCGCTACCCCGGCGTGATGCGCGGGCACGGAAGAAGATGCTGTCGGCATCGGCGCTGATGGTGAGCTTGGCACCGCCGCTGGAGCGGCTGACGTCGACGATGCGCAGGGTGTCGCCGTCGCTGTCGGTGTCGTTGTCCAGCACCTGCAGCTCATGCCAGGTGCCGGGGCTGACAACAAAGCTGTCGTCGACCGCGACCGGCTCGGAGTCAGGCAGGGTCACGGTGACCGTCACCTGTGCCGTATCGCTGAGCCCGCCGGCGTCGCTGATGCGGTAGCTGAAGTGCTCCTGGCCGACAAAGCCGGTCGCCGGTGTGTAATCGATATAACCATCGCTGAGGATTTGTGCCGTACCGCCGGCATCGGGGGCGCTGCTGATCTCGCTCAGGCTGAGGGCATAGCCTTCCGGATCAGTGTCATTGCTCATCACGTACAGCGGGTTGTTATTTGAGCCGCCTTCGACGGTGAACTGATCGTCGGTCGCCAGCGGCGTCTTATTATTACCGGTGTTGATCTGCAGCGTGACGGTGGCCGCTTCACTCCAGCTCTCACCGTCAAAAGCGCGGTAGGTAAAGCTGTCCTGTGTGCCGGTGTAGGCGCCGTTGTGCTGATAAACAAAACCGCCGGCGCTGCTGAAATCGGCGGCGAAATCGTTGCCGGCGCCTGCCGGTACGCTCAACAGTTCCGCCTGCAGGCAGTCGCTGTCGCGTGAACCTGTGTTGATGTCATTGCCGAGCACGCTGTCGCCGCCGGTATAGATTGCGCATTCCTCGCCGTAGCTGATATCCGGGACCGTCAGCGTCGCCGCGTAGGCGACCTGATAGGTATCATCCAGAGCCAGCGGTGATTCGCCGTCGGGCAGCAGGCAGAAGGTCATATCACGATAGCTGCTGCCGCCGTCATTGTCGGTCACGATCCAGCGGTAGGTCATTCCCAGCGGCGAACTGAGCGGGGGCGGGACCAGGGTAAACTGACCGCTGGTTTCGCCGTCGCCGCCGAGCGCAGATGACTCTATAACGCCCAGTTCGCATTCCTCAGCCTGAACGCCGTATTCACAGGCGTTATAGCTGCTTTCGGCGGCGCTTTGCAGCTGCGGGAATGCGGTGCAGGCATCCAGATAGCCGGTTTCGATCAGCTCGCTGCGGTAGGCGACGACCGATCCGTCCGGATCTTCACTGGAAGTCAGGTCGATCTGTGCGGACTGGCTTTCCGTCAGATAAATTACTTCGCCGTCCCACGGTGCAGCATCGAGCGCGACAACGATCTCAGGTGCTGAATTGCCTTGCCGTCCGGTGGAATCAACCCAGCCGCAGGCGTTCAGAGCCAGACATGAGGTAATCAGGACAAGTGGGCGGTGGACAGAGTTAAGGTGCGCGCGCACGGCGTGAGTTCCCGGTAGTTTGAGCATGCCTAAACTTTCGGCCCGACCGCGGAAAACTTGATCCGCTTCACGGATTTATCGGCGGCTCAGGCGTAAGGCGCCTGAGCGGGTGCTTTGCAGGCCGGTGACGGAAAAAAAACACCGGTGTCGGAAAATTAGTGCACAAAGTGTCAAAACTAACCGGGCGACGGGTTAGTCATAATTCGTCAGGTAAACGAAAAAGCCTGTTAAGAAAGCCGCAGGACCCGCCGATAGCTTAAGTAAGGCAAGGACAGCCTTTCGTAACATTTTGAAAAGTAAGGAAACGTCAAAAAATGTCATCTCTTTCTTTTCTGATTGCTCACCTTTGGCACGCTGGCTGCTCTAGTCCTAAGCAAACGCA
This sequence comes from Granulosicoccaceae sp. 1_MG-2023, assembly GCA_030546905.1. Taxonomy (GTDB): domain Bacteria; phylum Pseudomonadota; class Gammaproteobacteria; order Granulosicoccales; family Granulosicoccaceae; genus UBA7957. The sequence continues at coordinate 13,511 of JAUOPI010000047.1, forward strand.
GACGCAAGCTATCGCGCTGCTGGCTCTTTATAAATAACGGTTTCTTATACGTGCAGGGTGTCGCCAAAACCCGTGCACGGCGCAAGGCAGGGGGGAATATTTCCTGAAATGAAAAAAACACCCTGTATGGCACTGTCAGTGGCATGTAAATCGCTAACACAAACTGACAATTGGCAAAGATCGACTACAGTTCTGGCATGGAGGCCGGAACGGGCAGCAGGAAGTTGCCGACAACGACGGGAAGGATAGCCCGTCCGGACAAGCGTCAGGCGGGATGCTGTAGCGTTTGTCCCTGAATTTACGGTTTGCCC
>JAUOPI010000048.1 GCA_030546905.1 Granulosicoccaceae sp. 1_MG-2023
GCGCCGCCGCAGCGGCGCGGGCACAGTGGCATCAGGAGTCAGTACTTGCCGCGTCGGAATCCTGAGATTTGCGTTGCGGCAGCAGCAGATTTAGCACAATTGCGCTGAGGCCGCCGGTGGTGATGCCGGATGAGAAGACGTTTTTAATTTCGGCCGGAGCAAAGCGGTCCAGCACTTCGGGCACCATGGTGACACCGAGTCCGAGTCCCAGTGAGACCGCGATGATCAGGGTTTCGCGGTTACCGAGTTTCTGTGAGGCGAGGATTTTTACCCCGGCGGTGGCGACGGTGCCGAACATCAGTATGGTGGCGCCGCCGAGCACCGGTTCGGGCATCAGGCGGAAAAAGCCTGCCATCACCGGTGACAGTCCCATGACCACCAGAATGCCGGCGATAAAGTAGGCGACATAGCGGCTGGCCACGCCGGTCAACTGAATCACGCCGTTGTTCTGGCTGAAGGTGGTGTTCGGGAAGGAGTTCATAAAGCCAGCGAGGAAGGAGTTCACGCCGTCGGCCAGTACGCCGCCTTTGATGCGCGCCATATAAACCGGGCCCTTGACCGGTTGTTTGGAGATCATCGAGGTGGCAGTCAGGTCACCGATCGATTCGATGGCAGTGATCACATAGATCAGGCCGATGGCGATAAATGCCCCCCAGGTGAAATCAATGCCGTACTTCAGCGGTACCGGCACCATAAACGGCGGCAGCTCGGTGAGGCTCGAGAAGTTAACCATGCCCAGTGCCACAGCCAGTGCATAGCCGACGCCCAGCCCGATCACAATCGAGGACATGCGCAGATACTGGTTACGGCTCATATTGAGTGCGACGATGATGCCCAGAACCAGAAAGGCGATGCCCAGATTGCGGAAAGAGGCGAAGGCGTCGGGTACGTTGTTCATAACGTAAAAGCCGCCGGCCATGCTCACCAGTCCGACCTTGATCAGTGTCAGTCCGATCAGCGTGACGACCACGCCTGTAACCACCGGCGTGATGATCTTCTGCGCCAGATGCAGAAAGCGGCTGATAATGATTTCGATAAACGCACCGGCCATGACGCAGCCGAAGACCACGGCCAGCGCCGTTTGCGGGTCCGACTGATTCTTGACCGCGATCGCGGCACCGATAATCGGCCCGAGAAACGCGAAACTGGTGCCCTGCACGGCAAGCAGGCCGGAGCCGACCGGGCCTATACGTTTGGCCTGAATAAAGGTCGCAATGCCGGAGACAAACAGTGTCATGCTGATGATGTAGCTCGCGTCGCTGACATCCAGCCCCAGCGCGTTGCTGATAATAATCGGCGGGGTAACGATACCGACCAGGCTGGCCAGCACATGCTGAAGTGCTGCGAAGAAGCTCGCGGCCACGGGCGGGCGATCGTCAAGGCCATAGATAATTCCGCTTTCGTCGCGGATTTCGGGTTCGTCGGCGCTTGCGGCGATGGATTCGGCAGTCATGCTCATGCTTGCTCCCTGAGAGTGGACAGAGGTTGCTGGGGCCAATACATCTGGCGTATTGATAATGTACACAGAGAATTTAGGATTGTATACAACCAAACTGAAAACTGTTTTTGTCACGCTTGAAAATTGCGCCGGATTTGCGCATGATGAAGTTCAGGGTGTTTCTGAGGTTACGACGCTCAAGCTTTGGCAGATACGTTTCGGAAAGCCTGATGTGTTAGGATTTGAACCAATTTTCAACTGAAAATGGAACAATTGCTGTGGCAAAAGCGACCAAGAAATCCACGCCGGAGAAGCGTAGTCCGCATCAGGAACAGCTGATCTACGAACGGATTTTCGATGTTATTCTCGACCATAAACTGGCCCCCGGCGCGCGACTGACTGAGGAGGCACTGGGTGAGATCTTCGGTGTCAGCCGGACGATTATCCGCCGTGTGCTGTTGCGCCTCTCGCATGAAGGGGTGGTTGAGATCAAGCCCAACCGCGGCGCCAGTGTGACCTCAACACCGGTGGCTGATGTGGCGCAGTTTTTCGAAGCGCGCCGCGTCATTGAAGGCGCCATCATGCGCATGGCCGCCGGGCGCGCCAATATTTACGAGATCGACGACCTGCGATCGCTGGTCGCCGAAGAAAAGCGCTATTACGAGTCCCGTACCCGCGGTAAAGGCTTGCGCACGTCCAATGAGGTGCATTTCCGCATCGCCGCGCTGGCCCGCAACGAACCCCTGGCCGATATGGCCAGACAACTTATCTCGCGTACGGCGCTGATCATCGCCCAGTATCAGGATGCGGCGCAGTCAGCCTGTGCCTATTGTGATCACGCGGCGTTGATCGATGCGCTGGAAGCGGGGGACCCGGATAAAGCCGAAGCGCTGATGCTCGAACATATCGGGCATATCCACAGCACGCTGCACCTGTCGGAAGAATCGCCGGCAGTGGATTTGTTTGAAATTTTCTCGGACGAGCAGGAATGACGACGTTTCGCGTGATCCCTTCATCATTGCCTGAAGACGCGTTTGTCGCCCGTTTCGGCGGCATCTACGAACATTCGCCCTGGGTTGCTGAGGCGGCCTGGGCGCGGCGCGGCGAGGCGGGCTTTGATACACTGACGGGTTTGCACGGCATTATGCGGGATATCGTCGACGCCAGCGGTGAGCCGCGCCAGCTGGCGCTGATCAATGCGCATCCCGATCTGGCCGGGAAGGCCGCTGCGGCCGGCACCCTGACTGACGAATCCACCACCGAACAGGCCAGTGCCGGGCTGGATCAGTGCACGCCCGAAGAGCTGAGCCGTTTTACCCGCTACAACGACGCGTACAAGGCGCGTTTTGGTTTTCCGTTCATTATGGCGGTGCGTAACAGCGACCGTCATCAGATTTTGGCGGCGTTTGCCGCACGTTTGGAGAATTCGCCGCAGGCAGAGTTCCAGGAAGCTCTGCGGCAAATTCACCGCATCGCGCTTTGGCGCCTGGAGGAGCTCTGAACACCATGACAGCCGATTTTACCCGCCGGTATATTAACCTCGCCCAACCCGCACTGGGGGCCGAGGTGATTTCCGCTTCTGATGAGTTTTTCGGTAGCCGCGAGCGTCTGCTCAAGCCCGAACCGGCTGTGTTTTTGCCCGATGAATATGATGACAACGGCAAATGGATGGATGGCTGGGAGACCCGCCGCAAACGTCACGAGGGTTTTGACCACTGCATTCTCAAACTCGGTTTGCACGGTCTGATCCGCGGCTTTGATATCGACACCTCGCATTTTGTCGGTAACTACCCGCCGTCTGCCTCAATCGATGTCTGCCTCAGTGATGACGTGCCCGATGAGAACACCAGTTGGACGCGGATTCTGCCGTCCACCTCACTGGAACCGGATTCGCATAATCTGTTTGAGGTCAACAGCGAGTTCCCGTGGAATTATGTGCGCCTGAATATCTACCCCGATGGTGGCGTGGCGCGTCTGCGTGTCTACGGCGAAGTGGTGCCGGATTGGGAGCATGTGGGCAGCGACGATGTGATTGACCTGCTGGCGCTGGAGTACGGCGGCCGTGCGCTGATTTGTAACGACGAACATTTCGGCAGCATGCACAACATCATCAAACCCACGCCGCCGATCAATATGGGCGATGGCTGGGAAACCCGGCGCCGCCGCGACCCCGGTTATGACTGGGCGATTCTGTCACTCGGCCGGCTCGGTGAGATCGAAAAAATCGTGGTCGAAACAACCTTTTTTAAAGGCAATTACCCCGAGTCCTGTTCCATTCAGGCGGCATTTGTGAAGGGCGGTAGCGAAGACACCATGGCCACGCAAAGCCTGTTCTGGCCGGAGCTGTTGAGCAAAAGCTATCTCAAGCCGGATTCGGTGCATACCTTTACCGAAACGGTCGGGGATGTCGGCCCCATATCGCATGTGCGCCTGAATATTTTCCCTGACGGCGGTATCAGTCGCTTACGTCTGTACGGACGGGTCAAGAGTCTCGGTATCAAACTGTGAGATTGCCGGTCGAAGCGCTTACGGCGGAGGCTTTCCGGCCTTTCGGTGATGTGATCAGCACCGAAGGCCGTGACTGGTTCAGCATCAATAACGGCAGCACACAGCGCTTTCATGATCTGGCCCAGGTCACGGTCGGGGACGGACGCGCGCTGATCAGTATATTCCGTGCCACGCCGCTGGCGCTGCCTTTGCGCATCGCGCTGATGGAGCAGCATCCGCTTGGCAGTCAGACCTTTGTCCCGTTGTCACCGCGGCCGTTTCTGGTTGTGGTTGCGCCGCCCGGCGACTATGACAACGACGCGCTGCGCTGCTTTATCACTCGGCCCGGCGAAGGGGTGAATTACCACCCCGGGGTCTGGCATCACCCGGTTATCGCGCTGCAGGGCGAATCGGATTTTCTGGTCGTCGACCGCGGCGGCGAAGGCAACAATTGCATTGAAATCACCGTTGACGAGGCCTGTCAGCATTCCGTGGCAACTTAATCTCAATTACCTGGAGTTTTCGTGGACCCGTACGTTACCGAATGGCTTAACCTGATTGTCCGCTGGATTCACTTGATCGTTGGTATTGCGTGGATCGGTGCGTCGTTTTATTTCAACTGGCTTGAAGGGCATCTGGAAAAGAAAGCCGGCCTGAGCGAAGGTGTCGCAGGCGAGCTTTGGGCTGTCCACGGCGGTGGTTTTTATCATGTGCAGAAGTACGCTGTCGCACCGGCGCAACTGCCTGAAACACTGCATTGGTTCAAATGGGAAGCGTACTGGACCTGGATCAGCGGTATCACCTTGCTGTGTATCGTGTATTACCTCTCGCCGGGCGTGTATCTGATTGACAAGTCTGTGGCCGACATTCCCGGCTGGGCCGGTATTCTGATCGGGCTTGGTTTTATCGCCGGCGGTTGGTTTGCCTATGACCGGCTGGCCAAGTCCCCATTGGTGGATAAGCCCGGCTTGTTTCTGTTGGTCATGCTGCTGGGCATGACCATCGTGGCGCTGATTCTGACGCAGATTTTCAACCCGCGGGCGGCCTATATTCATGTCGGTGCCATGCTCGGCACCATGATGGCCGGCAACGTATTCTTCGGTATCATGCCGTCGCAGCGTTATCTGGTCGGTGCGCTGAGCCGCGGCGAGGCGCCGGACCCTGAGGTTGGCAAACGCGGTTTTCAGCGTTCCCTGCACAACAACTATTTCACCTTGCCGGTGCTGTTTATCATGATCAGCAATCACTATCCGGCAACCTTCGGCCATGCTGCGAACTGGTTGATTCTGGCCGCACTGGCAGCCATCAGTATCGGTGTGCGGCATTACTTCAATCTGCGCAACCGCGGCCGTGATATGCGCTGGATTCTGCCGCTGGCGGCGCTGGCCATGTTCTCCCTGGCCTGGGTCAGTGCGCCGGCCAAGGTCGAGCTCGACAGCAGTGCGGAACCGGTCAGTACCGCGCAGGCCCACGGCATTATCGTGCAGCGCTGCACTACCTGCCATTCGGCCAGTCCCACCGATGCGGCCTTTAAGACCGCGCCGAACGGGGTGATGTTTGATACCGAGGACCAGATTATCAGTAATGCGCCGGGGATTTACGCGCGGGCAGTGGCCACAGAGTCCATGCCTCTGGGCAATCTGACCGGCATGACAACAGAGGAGAGAAGTCTGCTCGGGCAGTGGTATCAGACACTCGGGCAGCACTAAGCAGTATGAATCGCAACGCTAACAACTATCCGCGGGATATGGTCGGTTACGGCCGCAAGCGTCCTGATCCACGCTGGCCGGGCAAGGCCCGGCTGGCGGTGCAGTTTGTGATTAATTACGAAGAGGGCGGCGAGAACTGTGTCTTGCACGGCGATGCCGCCTCAGAAGCGTTTTTGTCAGAAATCATCGGCGCGCAACCCTGGCCCGGTCAGCGCCATATGAACATGGAGTCGTTCTACGAGTACGGCAGCCGCGTCGGTTTCTGGCGTTTGTACCGTGCCTTTACCGAGCGCGCCATTCCGGTCACGGTGTTTGCTGTGGCCATGGCCATGCAGCGTAACCCGGAAGCCGTTGCCGCGATGCTGGAGGCTGAGTGGGAGATCGCCAGCCACGGCTACCGCTGGATCGACTATCACGATGTGGATGAGGCCACCGAGCGCGAACACATGCAAAAAGCGCTGGCCCTGCACACCGAGCTGACCGGTGCCGAACCGCTGGGCTGGTATCTGGGCCGCACCCATGAGCGGACCCGCGATATTCTGCTGGAAACCACCACGCCGCTGTATGACGCCGATGCCTATGCCGATGATCTGCCCTATTGGATAGAAGGCCGTCAGGGCGCGCCGCACCTGATCGTGCCCTACACGCTGGATGTGAACGATATGCGCTTCGCCACCAATCAGGGCTTTAACAGCGGCGAGCAGTTCTTCACCTACCTGAAAGACAGCTTTGATGTGCTCTATGCCGAAGGTGAAAGCATGCCGGGCATGATGTCGGTCGGCCTGCATTGCCGGCTGGTCGGGCGTCCCGGGCGCATGGCCGCGCTGCTGCGTTTTCTGGATTATGTGCGCGGCTTTGACGACGTCTGGCTTTGTACCCGCGCGGAAATTGCCCGCCACTGGCACACGCATCACGCGCCGGCCTGAGCCGTCGCTCAGCGCGCTTTTCGCACCGCGAACCCGGCAAGCAACAGGGCGCCCAGTAGTGTAGCGCCGCCGCCACTGCCGCTACCGCCGTCGTCGGTCGTAGCGCTGTCAGAGACGTCGGCAGCGGGTATGTCCTGTGCCGTGCCGGCCCCGTCCACGTTTTGCAGCCAGTCCAGGGCGGCGCTGAGGCTGCTGCGTGCGGCCAGCTGACTGTCCGCGTCACCGGCCGGGCAGAGCCCGCTGGTGTCGATCAGCAGACTCCACGGCGGGTTCAGTGTGACGCAGAAATCCAGCACGTGCCCGGCGCTTTTGACCACATCCAGGCGGCTTTGTCCGCCGCAATCGAAGCTTTGTCTTTCTGCTGCAGCGTCGCTGTTGTCGGCCTGTGCGCCGCTGGCCGGATCGCCGCCGTAGGCGTTGCACAGCCTTGTCGATTGCTCCACCGGCACCAGTTCATCGGCGCCGCCGTGAATCAGGTACATGGGCGGGAAGCTGTCCGGTGAGGCGGCGACGCGTTCGGGCAGGCTGTTGCTGCGCACAATGTCGCTGTCAGGGTCGGCCGTGGCCAGCGACTCTCCGAGAAAGTCGGCCAGGGCGTCAGTGCCTTGTGCGGAATCCACCTCGCCGGCCTGGTAGGCGCGGATAAAGTGGCCGAAATCTGTCGGCGGATACAGCAGCAGAGCGGCGGCAGTGGTGTCGGGGTGGTCAACAGCCATGCGCGCGGCCAGGTGTGCACCGGCACTCTGGCCGGCTACATAGACTGCGGTGGCGTCAGCGCCGAAGCCGGCCGCGTTGCCGAGCAGCCATTGATAGGCGGCCTCGATATCGGCGACAATCTCATCCCCGCCGGCACTACTGCAGGCTGCAGCGGCTTCGCCTTCGCCGGTCAGGCGGTAAAAGGGCGTAAACACGGCAAACCCGGCCTCCGTGTAGTGGGAAATCTGGGTAAAGAGTCCGATTGCCCCGGTCTGACGGTATTTCCAGCTGCCGCCGTGAATCAGCAGCAGCGGCTTCAGGCCGTCAGCGTCTATGGCTTTCTTGAAAACATGTATTTCCAAGGCGCAGGCGCCGGCACGGCGGTAGATCCGGCGGGCCTGATAGGGACGGCTGTTGCCGCTGATACTGAGCACGCCGGCATCGAGTGCCGGCCACGGCGGCAGGCGCCAGACAGGTGTTGCGGTGTCGGCCGATGGGTCGTTGCCGAAGCTGTTTTTGTCGGCGATTTCGGCGCAGAATGCGGCCGTGTCCGGCGTTTCGAAGCTGATTTGCCTGCTGCAGCCGGTGTCGCTGTAGACGGCCAGCGTGCTGTCGATAGCGGCTGCGCTGAGTGCCCGGCATTGCCCGTCCCCGAGCTGATAGAGCGGTTCGGCAGGCATATCGGCTGACAACACGCCGACGACGCCGGCGCAGGCCTCGTTGCTGAACAGGTCGGAGAAATCGTCGAAATCAGCCGCGCTGACCGCCGGGGCGGCCAGTACAGCACTGACAAGCAGGTAGGGGCGCAGATGCATGGCGTTACAGTTCCCTGAAAAGAAGCTCAGGGTAACGTCACCGCACGCTGCGGCAAAGCCTTGCCGGGTTTAATTTCGAAAAACATGCGCCGGTGCAGGCCGGTATGACAGAGGTTCCGTTATGCCAGAGAAGGGTGAAATGCACGCAGCCCGGCCTCATTCGCGGCTGGAGGATGCGATCGCGATTGTGATCGGCACACTGGTGGTGTCGCTGGGGCTGGTGATGCTGAAATCGGTCGGCGCGCTGACCGGGGGGACTGCGGGGCTGGCGTTTCTGCTACATTACTATAGCGGGGTCAGTTTCGGGGTGGTGTTTTTCGTGATCAACCTGCCGTTTTACTGGTTGTCGCTGCGACGGATGGGGCGGGCGTTTACGCTGAAAACGCTGATCAGCGTGACTCTGGTTTCATCCATGGTGGATCTGCACAATGTCTTTTTCAGCGTGGCCATTGCGCAGCCGGCTTATGCGGTGCTAATGGGCGGCATACTGATCGGCCTTGGTTTGCTGGTTTTGTTCCGCCACAAAACCAGCCTTGGCGGGCTGAATATCCTTTCGCTGTATTTGCAGGACAAACACGGTATCAGTGCCGGGGCTTTCCAGATGGGCGTGGACACGTTGATCATTCTCTTGTCTCTGCTGATTATCCCACCCTTGCTGCTGCTCTACAGCGTTGCCGGTGCGGTGATCCTGAATGTGATTATCGCCATGAATCACCGTCCGTTCCGTTATATGGCCTGAGCGGCTGTCAGGGGCTCACGTCCCGGCATGTCAGAGGTCGCTGACGGGGTGTCGGCAGCGGATGGACGGGCTGTTCGGGGCGGTGTTTTGTAATGTTCAATGACAGCTTCGGAAGGCTATGTTTAAGCCCTTGAAAAAAATACGGTATTATAATTTTTCGTGCCGGATCTGCCGGCCGGAAGCAGCATTTGTGGCGTATTTCAAGCGTTGAATTGCGCGGGGTAACGGGGTACAAATCCCCGCTACTGACCGCAGACGGATTTTTGACGACGCCGTGTCTTTGGCAGGCCATTTCAGCTTACACCGAGTGCACTTCCCCTGATGAGCAAGCTTCTCTCGATCACCATTCCGACCTATAACCGCGCCGCTATTCTCGATCAGCAACTTGGCAGGCTCAAGGAAGCCTTTGATGCATTGCCCGAGGACAAGCGCGAGCGGCTTGAACTGCTTGTCTCAAACAACCGCTCAAGCGATCAGACTGCCGATGTGCTTGAGCGTTGGCAGGGGCAGTTTGCGCAGTTGCGTGTGCACCATCAGGACCACAATATCGGCGCGGTGCGTAATATCAGCTGGTGTTTGTGTCAGGCTGCGGGCAAGTTTGTCTGGGCGCTGAGCGATGATGATCCGCTTGAACCCGGCGCGCTGGAGAAGGTGTTTGACCGCCTGGCGGCCCATCCCGATATCGGCGTAATGGTGCTGAATTTCTCCTCGCGTGATGCGCAAAGCGGCAAGCTGATGTCGGCCCGCAAGTTTGCTCTGGATGCCGATGACAGTGATGCTGACGGGCTGCGTCTGTTCTCGACCTATATCGCACGCGGCGCGATGGGCGCGCTGGTGTTTACGTCGGCGCTGGTCTATCGCCGTGATCACGCCCGCGAGGCCATCCGCCACTGGCCGGACGGGCATAGCAATCTGCTGTTCCAGCTCTATATCACGGCCGCCTGCGCGACCCGCGGACGCTTCCATGTGATGGCCGATAATGTGGTTGAGTTCATGTCCGGGCGGAGTTTCTTTCACGGGGATCCGGAGCTGGAATTTCGCATGAAGTTCCACGATGTACCGCTGATCTACTCGAAGCTGACCCGCTTGGGTTATTCACGCACTCTCTGCCGGCGCTTGTTCCATGCGCATCTGCGGGGCAAGCATTTCGGCGGCGGGCGGATGTGGCTGCAGATCGGCAAGTACGCCCTGCGCCGTCCGGCGGCCGGAGTGCGCGGCGCCTGGCTGTTGTCACGGGCATCGGCGGGCATTTACAGCCCGGTCAACCGGGCGCAGGTCTGGCAGACGCGCAGCGGTTTGTCGGCTGATGCGCAGCAGCGGGTGCATCGCGCCACCTGAAGCGGGTGGGTGGCACGGTTTCTGATATCTTCTTTGGCGAATAAAATGCCAAAATACGCAAATTCGTATATTTCGCTTTAATACGCAAATGCGTATATGATGTCCGGGTAGCACTTCAGAGATCTCTTGCCATGTTTATCCGCAGCAGCCGCGAACTCGGCGAAGCAATCCGTCAGGCACGCCGCCGGCAAGGCCTGACTCAGGCCGCGCTGGCGGCCCGTGCCGGTGTGCGCCAGGCGCTGATATCCGATCTTGAAACCGGCGTCACGCGGGCGCGTCTTGATACGATTCTGACCGTGCTGGGCGCTTTACAGCTTGATCTGACTCTGGCGCCGCGCCGCGATGACGATTTTGATCCGGCGGCCTACTGAGCATGGGTCGGCGCAAACAGCAGGCGCAGCTGGCCGTCTATATCGGTAGCACCCGTGTCGGCAGCTATAGCCGTGAGCCCTCCGGTGCGGCCAGCTTTCGCTATGCGCCTGACTGGCTGGCCTCGGAGCGGGCCTTTCCTGTCTCACTATCCTTGCCCCTGTCTGACCGTCGCTACAGCGGAGCCCGCGTGGCAGGCTATTTTGATGGTTTGTTGCCTGACGACCCGCAGGTAAGGCAAAAGATCGCTGCGCGTGAACGGGCCGACAGTGCCGCCACTTTCGATCTGCTCGCTGTGCTCGGCCGCGATTGCGTGGGCGCGCTGCGGTTTGTCGCCGAAGGTGAAGATCCGGGCGATCCGGTCAGTATGCAGTACACGCCGCTGAGTGAGCCGGCCATGGCCGAACGCCTGGCGGCGCTCGATCACAATCCACTCGGGATGAGCGGTGAAAGCGACGCATTCCGCATTTCCATCGCCGGGGTGCAGGAGAAAACCGCTTTTTTGCAGGTGGACGGGCAATGGGTGCTGCCACAGGGCGCCACGCCGACTTCGCATATCTTCAAGCCCGCCATGCGCGGCAATGACCCGGAATTTATCAATTCGCCCTGGAATGAGCATCTTTCGCTGACGCTTTGCCGGGCCCTCGGGTTGGCCACCGCTGACACAGAAGTGCTGCGGATCGGCGGCCAGCCGGTTTTGCTGGTGACGCGCTTTGACCGTCGTTGGTCGGGGCAGGTCCTGTACCGCTTGCCGCAGGAAGATCTGTGTCAGGCGCTCGGCGTGATGCCGGGTGGCAAGTACGAGAGCGATGGCGGGCCGGGTATGCGCGAGGTGATGGAGGTCCTGCGCGGTGCGATTGATCCCTTGCATGACCGCATGCAGTTCTACCGTGCGCAGCTGGTGTTCTGGCTGCTCGGTGCAATCGACGGACATGCCAAGAATTTCTCCCTGTTTCTGACCCCCGGTGGCTACCGTCTGACGCCTTTGTATGACGTGATTTCGGTGGCGCCGTTTAAAAGCCTGCCCTTGCAAAAAGCCCGCATGGCGATGTCGTACGGGCAAAGGCGCGTTTACCGCCTGGCGCAGATACAAGTCCGGCACTTGTTGCAAACGGCCCGGGCTTGCGGTTTGCCTGAGAGCCGGGCGCAGGAGGTGATCGATGATTTGCTTGCGCGGGGCCCTGCGGCGCTGGCCGCAGGTGAGGCGCTGGTCGCCGGGCAGGCGCTACCGGCGTCCTGTGCCGGGCCGATTCTGCAGATGCTGGAAAAACGTCTGGCCCTGTTGCACGGCTGAGTGCTTGTCAGTCGACCTGGTGCGGGTTAGCGTGAGGCTTTGTCACTAAAGCCGGAGCCTGCCGTGAACTGGAAAACTGACTTCCGATCTTTCTATTACGCCAACGCCGCGGAGCCGGACGATATCGTGCTGGACCCGGCGCGTACCGCGTTGCTGGTGATCGATATCCAGAACACCTATCTGGAAGTGCCCGATGATCCCGCCGAGGCGCAGCGTTGGGCACCGTTTTTCCGGCGTATGAATGAGGCGGTGATCCCCAATACCGCGCGCCTCTTGAGCCGGGCCCGTCAACGCGGGGTGGAGGTTATCTTCGCCCGCATCGCCTGTCTCACCGAAGACGGCCGTGACCGTTCCCTGAGTCAGAAAAAGCCCGGTTTTAACTATCTTCTTCTACCCAAAGATCGCGAGGACAGTTTTATTGTGCCCGAGCTTGCGCCGCAGGGCGATGAGATCACCGTGCTGAAAACCACCGACTCGGCGCTGACCGGCACCAATCTGCGGCTGATTCTGCACAATCTCGGTATCCGGGACGTGGTGGTGGCGGGGATCTTTACCGACCAGTGCGTCTCCTCCACGGTGCGCAGTCTGGCTGATGAGAGCTTTGGTGTTGTGGTCGTCGAAGATTGCTGTGCCGCAGCCACCGAAACCCTGCACCGCCATGAGCTGGAAATCATCAATATGATCTACTGCCACGTGGTGTCCTCGGCTGAGCTGGACGGCTTCTGGGCATAAGGCCGGTGTGAAAATCTCACAAAGCGGTTGTGCGCCGGCGTTGCTGCCGTCGGGGCAGTCCGGGTGATGATGTGTCTCAAGGAAGCCCGCCGGGCATCCGGGATGCAACAACACACGAACAGACGGGAGAACGGATATGTCAGACAAATCAGGTGGTGACATCATGCAGGGCAACAGCGCCATGCAGGGCAATGTATCGGCGCAGGACCTTAACGGTATTGCTGCGGCCGGCGTGGGTGCCGTGGGTGGTATCGGCGGTTCAGCCGTAAGCGGGGCGTTCGGCAGCCTCGGTGTGGCGCAGAGCCAGAGTCAGGGCAATGTGGCTGCCAGCGGGCAGGGCGGCAGTGACAACATCAGCGCGGACAAGTTTATCTCGCTGTAAGCCCGGTGATCTGCGCAGGCCGTTATGGTCGGAAAGAGCGCGAAAACACCTATACATTGGTACTAAACAGCCCTTTTTAGTTAGATACAGTTATACTCAGTATGTCATTGTACTCACCGATCGTGGTTAAACACGGCGCATATCTACTCACAATGTCGTACTAACGGGAGCAAGGCTATGAGTGATAAAACAGGTGGTGAAATAATGCAGGGCAACATGGGTGCTCAGGGCAATATGAGCATGCAGGACGTAAACGGTGTTGCTGCCGCCGGGGTCGGTGCCGTCGATGGCATGGGCGGGGACGCTATGGCTACAGCCATGGGAACGATGAACACGGTTCAGGGGCAGTCGCAGGGTAATATCGGTATGAGTGGTGCCGGTGGCAGTGATAACGTGAATGCAGACACCAATATCAACGTCTGAAGCCACGTTTTTCCGCTAAAAAAGAGGCCGGCGTACCGTGTGTACGCC
>JAUOPI010000049.1 GCA_030546905.1 Granulosicoccaceae sp. 1_MG-2023
GTGCCTGCGGCACTCCGCCGGAGCTACGTTTCGACTTATTATTCGCCGGAATCACTCAGCAGTGGTATTGAGTATTCCGTCCAATTTCGTTCCAACGTTTTTACCGAAGGTGTCAAACACGCCGGCCACAGCCAAGGCCAGCGCGCCACCGCCAACGGCATACTCAATGATGGTCAATCCTTCTTCGTCAGAAATAAATTTCTTGACAGCTTCTTTAAAGTTTTTCACAGCAATTCCCCTTACCCAAAATAAAACACATTTTTGTTATTGATTGGTCTGCATCAGCACCCCGTCAGTGAAACCACTGAACAAGGTGCGCTTAAGACTCAGAGGAATTAGCGGCGCCCGCAGACCAGCGGATAAGCCCGGGGAGATGAAAATGCAAGGCAGTTCACGAAAAGCGCCGCAAGAAACGTCAACAAATCACGATAACGAACGGGATACCTTGGTATGCCAAACGAAAGCACAGAATACCGCGCAGCAGAAGGGCTGATACAGACAGTCTGAATGCCGTCAGACGCACCTTAAGCGCGGCGGATTTCGCGGCACAGCCGGTCCACGCAGCGGCCCCAGACCGACTCCTCATCCGCAGCCCAGACCGCCCGGTGTAAGTCGCTCAGCGCTTTACCGTCATCAACAAGCCAGGCGCGGTCCTTCAGCGTCAAGGCAGCTGCACCGTGGCGCAGACAACGCCGCACAAGCATCCGGCGTTGCCGGCAGCGTTGCGGGGTATCCTGGCGCCGGTAGGCCTGTGCAACATGAAAACCATTGACTCTCGGATGCACCACCGCGCGCTCAAACGCCGTCAGCGCAGTTGCGGCAACCAAGGACGGCGCATTGTGCAGATCCGCACTGACCGCCGGCGGACTGACCTCTTCAGGCGTTAGCAGTATCTCCCGCTCACGCATATCGCGGCCGGTGCGGAAACTGCTCAGCCAGACCGAGACCGGTGCAGCTAGCAGCAGCGGGATGGCAATAGGCAGTGACCAATAGAAAAACATCGGCTGCAACCAATAAGCAAAGCCCGCCCAGCAAGCCGCCAGTACAGCGCCCGGCAGATGATTGAGCAAGGCATCGCGCCAGCTGATTTCACGGGTACGGTTCTGCCCGGCCCAGCTGATACTGAGGTTAAACAAGGTACCCAACACATATTGGGTGTGGGCCAACATACGGATCGGCGCTAACAGGACCGACACCAGCATTTCCAGCACCACACCGGAGATCACCGCCACCGCACCACCGTAGGCACGACGCCGGCGGGTTGAAAAGAGTACCTCAAGCATGGCCAGCAACTTGGGGGCAAACAACAGGAACAAGGTGCTTAACGCCAGCGTCACAGCCCAGGTCGGGTCCCACTGCGGCCAGGTCGGAAACAAGCTGTACGGTTCGGGGAAGTAGTCAATCGGGAACAGGACAAACTGTGCCAGTTCGACCGTAATCAGGACCAGATAGATAAACCAAAGCGCCGAGGCGCAATACGCCATAATGCCATTGGCAAAAGCGGTGCGATGCGCCAGAGAGACCTTGCTGCCGAACAGAAAATACAAGTGCTGCAGATTGCCCTTGGCCCAGCGCCGGTCCCGCTCAAGTTCATCATCCAGTGTCGGCGGTGACTCCTCGTAACTGCCTTCGATACGCGGATCAAGCCAAACCTCGTAGCCGGCCTTCCACATACAATGGGCTTCGACGAAATCGTGGCTGAGAATCGAGCCTTTGATAAAGCCCACCCCGGGCAGATGCGGTAAACCGCAATACTGCATAAACGGCGCGGTGCGGATGATGGCGTTATGCCCCCAGTACACCGCCTCGCCCATTTGCAGCGCCGCCAACCCTTCGGTAAACAGCGCACCGTAAAGCCGGTTACCGAATTGTTGAATACGTGCATAACCGGACACGGCATTGATCAAGGCCGGTGCGCTCTGCAATATCCCGATACGCGGATCGAGCTGCATGATACGCACCATTCTGACCAGCGCATCTCCGCTCATGATGCTGTCGGCATCCATCACCAGGGTATAGGTATAGTGTTTTCCCCAACGACGCAGAAAGTCGGCAATATTGCCGGTTTTGCGGTTCAGATTAAGGATACGGCGACGGTAGTAGAGGCGGAATCCGTCACCCAGTTCATCGCGCAATAAGCGACAGGCTTCACGCTCCTGTAGCCAGATATCCGGGTCGCGGCTGTCGCTGAGGACAAAGAAGGTGAAATGCGCCTGCTTGCCGGTGCGCGTGAGATCCAGCCAGGTGGCGCGCAAACCGGCCAGCGTACGCTGGACATCTTCGTGATAGACCGGAAAGACAATCGCGGTGTCTGTTAATTCAACACTGTCCCCTGACAGCTGCTGCGCGAAACGTACGCTGGGGTTGTATTTATCACCACCGAAGCGGCGTACAACAAAACCGCAGAGCGCCATCCAGAAGCCGGCCGATATCCAGATAAACAGGGTGGCTGCGACCAGCACAATGGCTTTTTCAAGCCAGGTGCTGCCGTGATAAGGCAGCACCGCCAGCAGAACATAGGCGGCAGCGGCGGTTTGCGCCATCACCAGCAGAAACACCACGCTGCGCCTGAGCACGGCACGGCGACGCCAGGGATGCTCAAAAGGCGGCGTCGCCGCGGCCCCGACCTTATCCTGCGACACCTGTGTATCAGCCTGCGCGGGCCGTGAGTCTGCCACCTGCCTCACCATCACAGCTCCGCGTAGCCGATACTGCCACGCCTGACCGGCAAGTCCTGTAGCGAGCGCGGCCGCACCTGTGCGCCCGGCGCCCGCCCGTGCAGGAGCGCAGTATCGCGCACCGAATCCCAGAGCGTGTCGATCTGCGCCTGATCCAGCCCGCCCTCACCCAGCAAAAGCGCAAGTCTGGCAGAAAGATCCTGCAAGGCACTGAAGGCAATCTCATCCGGCACATCATTGAGCTGAAAATAACGCAGTGCGCGGTTTACCAGACGGATTGCCGGCTCGCCGGCGCGGGTCATTGCGCGTCCCGGATATCGTTGTTGCTTAACAGCGTGTAGGTCCAGGTTTCGGTGACAGGCTCGCCGTCCAGACTCAGCGCCGCACGCAGCGCCAGAGCCTTGCCATCGGCCGGTTTGGCCAGTAATGACAGGCGCCAACGATCCACCCCGGGCACATAGCTTACGTAGTGTTCGAGAATTTCCGTGCCGGCCTGTCCGCTGGCGTCAATCGCCAGCGGCGCTTCATCATTCAGCCCTTCGAGCGCGCCGCCATCGAAATCCACCACAATCCGGTAAGCGCCCTTTTCATCTCCGCCGCCCATAATGTCGCCGCGTCCGAGGAAGCTGTTGACCGCCCGGCCCGGGGTTTGGGACGGCAGCGGATCGGCGCCGAAAGCCAGTGAGTAGCTGAAATGCATCTCTTCACCGCCGGCCACCGGCTCCCGGGGAGACCAGAAGGCGACGATATTGTCATTGGTTTCATCGGGCGTGGGGATTTCCACCAGCACAACCCGGCCTTCGCCCCAATCGCCTTTGGACGTAACCCAGGTCGAGGGACGCTGTTCATAAAGCGCTTCGGTATCTTCATAGCTGGCAAAAGCACGATCGCGTTGTACCAGACCGAAGCCCTTGGCGTTATCGACGTAAAACGACTGTATATGCAGCGATTTCGGGTTGTTCAGGGGATTCCAGAGCCATTCGCCGGTGCCGTTGTGAATCAGCAAACCGTCAGAGTCGTGCACTTCCGGACGCCAGTTGCCGGCCGGCCTTGCGGTATTTTCGCCGTAATAGAACATACTGGTCAGCGGCGCCACGCCGACCAGCTCGATACGATCGCGGGTAAACAGCGTGGCACGTACATCCAGCACGGTGCTGTCGCCGGGATTGACGACAAATTCGTAGGCTCCGGCCAGCCGCGGGCTGTTGAGCAAACCGTAGATTTTCATCTGCCCGCTGTTTTTCGACGGTCGTTCCAGCCAGAACTCAACAAAGTCAGGAAATTCTTCACCGGACATCAGCCCGGTATCCAGCGCCGCGCCCCGTGCAGAAATACCGAAACGGTCGCCTTTTCCGACACCACGGAAATAGCTGGCGCCGGCAAACACCAGAAACTGATCCTGCAAGTCCGCCTGATTGATGGGAAAGGTGAGTTTGAATCCGGCGTAGCCCAGATCGGCCGGCAGGCGCTTGCGCAGGTTTTCATCATCGGTGGAAAAGAAATTCTTGTTGAAGGCCAGATCGTGCACACCTTCGGCATCGATGATATTGATTTTGACTGCGTGCTTAAAATACAAGCCGGGTGACATGAGCATCACCTGAAATTTCGAACCCGCATCCCGCCAAAGACTTTCCTCCGGATTGAAACGGATACTGCGGAACTCGTCATAGCTGAGTTTTTGCAGAAACTCCGGTACGGGCTGCGGTGCTTTGTAGTCCTGCGAAGCGAGCTCGCGGGCTTTTTCCTGCACATCCGCAAAACCGAATGCAGCGGCAAAGGTGGGTAAAAAACAACAGACGGCTGCCAAAGATACAACAAGAAACCGCTTATAAAATACAAGCATGGTATTCAGTCCGGTAAGAGATAATCCTATTCTTGCCCTGCAAGCACGGCGATACCATTGCAGTCCGGTATTGGAAAGCCGTGCCGGGGAAAATCAAGGCGATTGCGTGTCAGACAAAACCTGCACACAAATCAGTCAGGAGACACAGCCCGACCGGAATGAAACGGGGCCGGCTGGCGGGGCAACAGTCGTGGAACGCACACCGGCCAGCTGCTCTTGCAGGACAGCTGGCCGGACGTGCAGTGCAAACAGGATTATCGCGGGACTTTATTACATTTGCGTTACCGGCGGCGGCGCAGCCCCCACAAGCCGCCAAACAGCAGAAACAACGGTGAGAACACGCCTCCGCTATCCTTATCATCGTCCGGATCGTCATTCTGAGCCGTATCCTCCGGCAGCGCACTGCTGGTTGTAAACGCCTGCACTTCAGCTGATGCGGCATCGGAACGCAGGCGATACGCGGTTTGCAGCAGCGCTGCGCTGCTCAGCGTCTGCGGCTCTATATCGCTGTAACTGAGCACGCGCACCCAGTAGTCGGTCTGCGGATCCAGCCCGGTGAGCGTGGTGCTCAGCGTATCGCGTCCCGGCAGCGTCTGAACATCGCCGAACGGGCCGTTGATGCTTTGTGCCAGCTGCACGATATAGCCGCCTTCCGTTGCCGGCGTGGTATCGGCCCGGCTGAAACTCAGAACCACGCTGTCAGCACTGATATCGCTGAGCTGCAACTGTGCCGGTGATAAGGTCTGGCTTGCCGGGAAATCCGCCGCACCGGCGTTTTGCACATACGCCAACACCGTCTCATCCGTGCTGTAAAGGGCATTAAAGTCGGCGCGCAGTTGCAAGGCTTCGCCCTCGCGACTGAGCGATTGCGGCAAACTCTGGGGTAAGTCGCCGCTGAAGCGGTTAAAGGAAATATCCAAAGACGCCAGGCTAAGGGGCGCTTCGGGCAAAGCACCGCTGAAGCTATTGTGCGAGAGATCCAGTGCGCTCAACCCTGTCACTTCCTGCAAAACCGACGGAAAATCCCCGCTCAACAGGTTATCCGACAGATTAATACTGCCGGGCAGAGTCAGAAACATCACACTGCCCATCGTCGCAGGCAGCTCACTGATCCTGTTGTGCGACAGGTCGATGGAGGCCAGATCCGTCCGCGCAGTGTTGCCCAGGCTTTCCAGATCCGCCGCCGGCAGTGCGCTGAAGCGGTTGTATGACATATCGATCCTGGTCAGGGTATGCATCCAGACCCCTTCCGGGATAGCGCCGCTGAAGTCGTTGTGACTGAGGTCCAGATCCAGCCACACCCGCCAGCCCGTCGGCAGCGCGCCGCTGAGATTGTTATTGCTCAGATCCAGTGTCTGCAGATAGGCAAGTGCGGACAGATCCGCCGGCAGCGTACCGGTGAGATTATTCTCCGGCAGTGCCAAGCCGACCACGGTGGTGGGAAAATCTTCGCGCTTCGGAAAATATTCCATGCCGTCCGGCTCACAACGGATGCCGAAGGCATCGCAATTGATCTCACCATCGGCACTCCAGCCTGCCTTATTCAGCCAGTTATCGCCGCCGGTGGCGCTGTAAATCTGTCGCAACGCCTCCTGAGTATCCGGATGGATATCACCGAATTCGGCTGTCTGGGCGGCATTGGTGCAAGCCAAGGCGGCGATTGCGGCCAAGCATCTTTTGTTCATACCCCCTCCACGGTGCTTATTGCCGGCACCTTGTTATTCATCACGACACCCGCCTGCCCATGCCGGCGTGGCGGGCCTGATTGTCAATTTCAGTCTACGCGCGGGCCCGTGGACGGCGTTGATTTATCTCAACCAGATCCATCGGGGATAAACTTTAAGTATTAAAAAATCGCCGCCGGTGGCGCTGTAAATCTGTCGCAACGCCTCCTGAGTATCCGGATGGATATCACCGAATTCGGCTGTCTGGGCGGCATTGGTGCAAGCCAAGGCGGCGATTGCGGCCAAGCATCTTTTGTTCATACCCCCTCCACGGTGCTTATTGCCGGCACCTTGTTATTCATCACGACACCCGCCTGCCCATGCCGGCGTGGCGGGCCTGATTGTCAATTTCAGTCTACGCGCGGGCCCGTGGACGGCGTTGATTTATCTCAACCAGATCCATCGGGGATAAACTTTAAGTATTAAAAAAATGACGGGAGATTTACCAATAAAAAAACGCCTGTCCGGCGTTAAACAACAACTCAGCGGACGGCAGGACTGGCCGGGGCACCTATCCGGAATAAGTGAGATTTATGCCGACTATCAGTCATTTGCATAAGCTGGACAAACCCGGGAAAAGCACGGCCGGGAACACAGGATAAGGCGGCTAATGTTTTAAAAACACAGGTTTAGCATTGAAATTTTGTATTGATTGCAGAGTAGAGAGATTTATAATCGCACATCTTTTGAGCCGTCGCTGTCGGCTTGCTATCGCACAAGGGCCGGCGGCCCCGCACCGGAACACCTGTAGCCGGGCAGACCGGGCAGCAGCCCGCCTCTTCGCACGGCCGCCCGGGCACCTCAACGCCGCCCCGCCGACAGCCTGAACGCAGCACCACCGCGTCGCTCATACCCGGTTTTCCAAAACCTGAGTATCACCGCAATGTTGAAACTGTTGATACTGCTATCCGGTCTGTTCCTGACAGTCCCGGCGCTGGCAGCCGAAGGGGGTGGCCACGAGTCACTCGACCTCACGACCTCCTGGGTCGGAATCCTCTCTATTATTATCTTCGTCGCCGCCTACACGCTGGTTATCCTCGAAGAACAACTCCATCTGCGCAAATCCAAACCTGTCCTGCTGGCCGCCGGCCTGATCTGGATTCTGATCGCCATCGCCTACGGCGGTCACGATATGCCGCATGCCGTGGAAGAGGCCATCCGCCACAACTTCCTCGAATATGCCGAGCTGTTCTTCTTCCTGCTGGTAGCGATGACCTACATCAACGCCATGCTCGAACGCGGCGTATTCGATGCCCTGCGTGACTGGCTGGTGAAAAAAGGCTTCAGCTACCGCATGCTGTTCTGGCTGACCGGTACCCTGGCCTTCTTTATCTCGCCGGTTGCCGATAACCTCACTACCGCACTGATTATGTGCGCGGTTGTACTGGCCGTGGGTGCAGGCAAACCCGACTTTGTTGCCATCGCCTGCATCAACATCGTAGTCGGCGCCAATGCCGGCGGCGCTTTCAGCCCCTTCGGTGATATCACCACCCTGATGGTCTGGCAGAAAGGCATTATCGAGTTTTCCGGCTTCTTCGCGCTGTTTATCCCGGCCGTGGTGAACTTCGTGGTACCGGCGCTGATCATGCAGTTTGCGATTCCCTCGGGCAAACCCGGTGCGGCGCCCGGCCGGGACGACAGCAAAGGCAGCATGATGAAGTACGGCGGCATGACCATCGTGGTCCTGTTCCTGCTGACCATCGTTACCGCCGTATCCTTCCACAACTTCCTGCATATTCCGCCGGTCTTCGGCATGATGCTCGGTCTGGCCTATCTGAAGTTCTACGGCTACTACCTGCGCCGCAAGTCAGTGAAGTTCAACCGTGGTCTGGAAAGTCCGCCGGGATCGGCCGAGAACGAGTACGAATTTGACGTTTTCGCCAAGATCGCCCACGCCGAATGGGACACCCTGTTCTTCTTCTACGGCGTTATCCTCGCCGTCGGCGGTCTGGGCTTTATCGGCTATCTGAGCATTGCCTCGGAGTTCTTCTACGGCACCTTCGGCCCGACCATCGCCAACACCATTGTCGGTGTGCTCTCGGCTATCGTCGATAACATCCCGGTGATGTTCGCCGTGCTGACCATGAACCCGGATATGTCCCACCTGCAATGGTTGCTGGTCACACTCACCGCCGGTGTCGGCGGCAGTCTGCTGTCGATCGGTTCCGCGGCCGGCGTGGCACTGATGGGTCAGGCCCGTGGCCAATACACCTTCTTCAGCCACCTGAAATGGAGCTGGGCCATCGCGCTGGGCTACGGCCTGAGCATCTGGACTCACTTCCTGATCAACGGCTGAGCATAAAAAAGGGAGAAGCAGGCTGCTTCTCCCGGCTTTCTCCGGCGCCGCATCCATACCGGTTGCGGCGCTTTTTTTTGCCCGTGCGGATGACAGGCGACGCCTCAGGCTGTCATATGCACCAGCTGTCCGCGCGGCATCTCAGCGGTGATGTCTTCCATCATGGCTGCCGCGGCCTCCGTATCACCGGCCTCGATCAGCTCACCCACCTCGGCCATGGCCGCAGCCAGGGGATTGTTCGCATCACTACCGGCCGGCGCATTCGCCTCAAGCGAGGCGGTCAGCGTTTCATAGGCAGAGGATGCCGCTTCGCTGTCGCCACTGCTCAGGGCATCGATCAGACTGCTGAAATCGGCACCGCCACCGCCGGCCAGCGCGCCTTCAGGCGGCTGCATACCACCGTTTTGCGGACCACCGAGCCCGCCTTGCGGCGCGGCAGCTACAAAGCTGTCGGCAGCGGCTTGCATCGCTTCCACATCACCGGCTTCGGCGGCAGCGGAAACATCGCTCAGAAAGTCCGCCATGGGATCGTCGGCATCAGCGACGGAGGGCATCTCAGCGAGCAGGTCCTCAACGGTCTCGGTATCGCCTTCCTCAATCGCGGTCAGCAGGGAATCCATGTCCTCACCACCACCCGGCGGCTTACCGGCACCACCGGCCGGCGGTTGCGGGCGCGACATCGCCGCAGTGGTATAGGAATCGGTGTTGATGGCTGAAACTGACATACTGTCCACTCCTTGTGTGACAAAAGAAATGACCGCATCCTGCGGCTCTGACTGTGCTAGCGGATCAACGGCGCGAAAACTGTGTCAGCTAAGTGCAAAGTTGCGTCAATACGCACCGGCTCAATGGCGTGGCAATGTTACACACACACGCAGGCCCTGCCCGTTCGCCCCGTCGGCGAGCTGAACCGAACCGTCGTGCAGCTTCAGCACATCACGCACGATACCAAGCCCGATCCCCGAGCCTTTCGTATCCTCCGGATGCAGGCGGTAAAAACGTTCAAACACGCGCATCCGCTTCTCCTCAGGAATGCCGGGGCCATCGTCTTCGACTTCGACATGCACCACACCGGCCTCGGAACCGAGCACACGCAGGGTCACAACCCCGCCCCCGGGCGTATAGCGCACGGCGTTATCCACCAGATTGGCGAGCATTTCATGTATCAGGGTCATATCGCCGTTTATGTGCGCATCATGCGGCGATTCTTCAAAGCCCAGATCAATGCGCTTGGCGACGGCGGCGGCCGAATGCGCCAGACAGACCCGGCGCCCCAGCGCGTTCAGATCCACCGGCTGCCAGCCCTCGCGGTCGATCTCGCCGCCCCGGTCAGCGCGCGCCAGCGTTAACAGCTGATTTGTCAGGCGGATCGTTGCGCGGGTGGTGTTGCGCGTGTCGGTCAGGGCATCGTGCCATTGCTGCGAGTCGGACTGCTCCAGCGCGTGTTCCACGCGCGCCATAACCACCGCCAGCGGCGTGCGCAACTGATGCGAGGCATCGGCCAGAAAACGCCGCTGGCGCTGGTGTAGGGCATCGAGGCGTTTGATGTAGTTGTTAAGCTCGGTGGCCAGCGGGCGCACTTCCGTCGGCACACCGGCCGGGTCAATCCGCCGCCGCTTGCCGGCACGTGCCCGCGCCGACAGGGTGCGCTGCAACTCGCTTAGCGGACGCAAGGCGGCATACACCGCCAGCAATACCATCAGCACACCGGAAAGCACCAGCAATCCCTGCTGCCAGAGTGCACCGGTCAGCAGCTCATTGAACAGCGATTGCCGGGCCTGCAGTGTTTCGCCGACCTGAACCAGAGCGATTTTACCGACCCCGTCCACACTGACCACAGGTTGATAAAATGCCGCCACACGCAAGGGCTCGCCAAGATAGGTGACATCGCGGAAGGACACCAGCGCCGGATAGAACGCTGTGCGTTCACGGTTCTGCGGCGGTGCCGGAAAGTCATCAAAACCGCTGACAAAATACCCCTGATCATCGAGCACCTGATAGTAAATCCGCCCGGGCGTGTCCAGCTCAACCGGATCAAGCGCCACATAGGGCACATCAACGCGGATACGCTCGCCTTCCAGGCGGACGCGGTCACCGATCATCCGGGCGGAAATCAGCAAGGTACGGTCGTGTGCACGGGTGACCGCGTCATGCAGGCTGTGATAGGCCCAGTAAAAATTCACCCCCCACAACAACAGCATCGGCGGCAGGACATACAGTAATAGTTGTCCGCGCAGACTGCGGTGATTGGCCGGCTCAGCCACCCTGATTGCTCACATCCAGCAAATAGCCCAGCCCGCGTAAGGTGGTGATAGTCAGATCGGTGTCTTTGAGCTTTTTACGCAGCCGGAAAACGATCAGCTCGACGGCCTCGGGATTGACGTCGTCTTCCATGCCGAAAACCTGCTCGAAAAGATATTCCTTGCTGACCGCCCTGCCGGCACGCCCGGCCAGCACTTCCAGCAGTGCCGATTCGCGTTTGCTCAGCGGCAGCGGCTCACCGCCGTAGTAAAAACTGCGGTTAACGCCATCGAAGGACAAATTCCCCACTGTCAGCGTCTGGCCGGCGTAGCCTTGCGTGCGCCGCAACAGCGCGTGCAGGCGGGCCCGCAGCTCATCAAGCTCGAAGGGTTTGGCCAGATAATCATCGGCGCCCATATTCAAACCGGTGACGCGGTCATCCAGTTCGGTCCGCGCCGTCACCACCAACACCGGCAGAGTCTGGCCACGGGCGCGCAGGCGGCGCAGTACCTCCAGGCCGTCCTGGCCCGGCAGCGACAAATCGAGAATCACCAGCGCGTAGCTTTCCTGCTGCAGCGCCTGATCGGCCTGCTGACCATCGCCCAGCCAGTCCACAGCATAGCCGTCACCGGTCAAGGATGAGCTCAACCAGCGGGCAAGTTCATGATTGTCTTCAACGAGCAAGAGACGCATACGCAAAGTATGGTGCAATCACCGTAGTGACGCCAGCACAGGCATTTGCAGGACAACTGAAAGCGAAATGAAAGCCTCGCCCGCTACTATGCCCCGCAGCTGCCCGGAAATGATACAGAGCAGCGACCAATTCGCAGTCAATCTGCAGAACAATAACCCAAGGCGTCCCAACCCAAGGCCCTTCGGAGGAATCATGAAAACATCAGTACAGCGTCTGCTTGGCGGCACTGTTGCCGTTTTGTCCCTCAGCTCAACTCTGGCGTTCGCCGAACCCGAGCGTCCGGAATGTATTGCCCCGGCCAAACCCGGCGGCGGCTTCGACCTGACATGTAAACTCGCACAAAGCGGCCTGCAGGACGGCGGCTTTCTGTCCTCGCCGATGCGCGTCTCTTATATGCCCGGCGGTATAGGCGCGGTGGCCTATAACGCGGTTGTGGCGCAGCGCCCCGACGAACCCGGCACCATCGTGGCCTTTTCCGGCGGCTCCCTGCTCAATCTGGCGCAGAAAAAATTCGGCAAATACGGCGTCAATGATGTGCGCTGGATGGCTGCTGTCGGTGCCGATTTCGGCATGATCGCGGTACGCGATGATTCACCGTTCCAAACACTCGGCGACCTGATCTCAACCATCAAAGAAGACCCGACATCGGTGATTTTCGGTGCTGGTGGCACTGTCGGCAGCCAGGACTGGATGAAGTCCGCCCTGGTCGCCCGCGCCGCTGATATCGATTTCCGCAAGATGCGCTATGTGGCCTTTGAGGGCGGCGGCGAATCACTCACTGCCCTGCTCGGCGGCCATATTCAGGCCTATTCCGGCGACGTGGCGGAAATCATCCCGCATCTGCAAAGCGGCAAAGTCCGCGCACTGGCGGTTTTCTCGGATGAACGCCTGACCGGCGATGCTGCCGATATCCCGACGGCCAAAGAGCAGGGTTACGATATTTCCTGGCCCATCGTGCGCGGCTTTTACGTCGGACCGGAAGTCTCGGACGCGGACTACAACTGGTGGGTTGAAAGCTTTGACAAAATGCTCGCCAGCGAAGAGTTCGATGAACTGCGCACCGCCCGCGGTCTGTTCCCCTTCGACCTGACCGGTGAAGAGCTCGACACCTTTGTGAAAGAGCGCGTCAGTGAGTTCGAAACCCTGGCCGCTGAATTCGGCCTGATTCAGTAAGCGACGACATTCCGTCTCAGCAGCGCACGGGCCCGGCCCG
>JAUOPI010000005.1 GCA_030546905.1 Granulosicoccaceae sp. 1_MG-2023
AGCGGGACAGGCTCACCGACCCACAATGACACCCGGTTAGCTTTACCGGATATCTGGAGAGATACAAGGAGCCTGCATGCAGGCGACCTTGGGAGTAGGAATCAGGCACCGCCGCTCCTACAGAGCGGCGCGGACCTGCGCGGCGAAATCAGCGGCATTCATAAAACCCATCACGCGCTGATTGCGTACTTCTTCTGCCTTGCTGTCAAAAAACAGAATTGCCGGCGGGCCGAACAGGCCGAAATGCTTGAGCAGGGCTTTGTCCTGCTCGTCGTTTGCGGTCACATCGGTTTGTAGTAACAGAACGCCGGACAGGGCCTGTATTACGTCCGGGTCCGGGAATGTGTAGTGTTCCATCTCTTTACAGCTCACACACCAGTCAGCATAGAAATCCAGCATTACGGGCTGGCCGTTTTGTCTGGCCGTTTCCAGCGCCTGATTCAAACCATCAACACCTTTTACTTGCCGGAATTGCAAGCCCTGTTCCTGCACGCTGGTGCCGGAGGTGAACACGCCTTTGAGCGGCGTGAGTAAACTGCTGCCGCCGGCGCTGGCTCCGACCAATAGGACTGCACCGTAAAGGATGAGCAGTATGCCGAGTCCTTTCCAGAGGTAGCGCCAACGCGAGGATTCGCGTTGCACCGGTTCCAGTGCGCCGAGATACACACCGCAGACGATCAGGAGCGCGGCGGACAGTAGCATGGTTGCATAAAACGGCAGTACGCGTTCGAGCATCCAGATGGCAACTGCGAGCAGCAAAACGCCGAACACCGCTTTGGTGTTGTCCATCCAGGCACCGGCGCGTGGCAGGAATTTACCGGCCGATACACCGATCAGTATGAGCGGCACGCCCATGCCGATACTCAGTGAGAACAGCGCCAGTCCACCGGTCACGGCATCGCCGGTCTGGGCGATATAGATCAGCGCGCCGACCAGGGGCGCGGTGACACAAGGGCCGACAATCAGGGCGGAAAGAAAGCCCATAATTGCAACCCCGGTCAGGGTGCCGCCTTGCTGACGGTTGCTGAGCATAGTCAGGCGTGTTTGCAGGGCGGCCGGCATTTGCAACTCATAGAAGCCGAACATACTCAGCGACAAGAGCACAAACAGCGCCGCGAATGCGCCGAGAACCCACGGGTTCTGAAATACCGCCTGAACGTTCTCGCCTGAGAGTCCGACGATAATGCCAACGACGGTGTAGGTGAGCGCCATCGCCAGTACGTAAACCAGTGAGAGTATGAACGCACGGCCGGTGCTGATCTTTTCACCCTGACCGACGATCAGACTGGACAGGATCGGGATCATGGGAAACACACAGGGCGTAAAGGCCAGCAGGAGTCCGAGCCCGAAAAAGGTCGCGGCGATGGTCCAGCTGCCGCTGCTGCCCAGAGCGGTGGCCAGCGCGTCCTGCTCAGTTACCGCCGGTGTACTACTGCTGTCGGCCGTGTCTGATTTCGCGGGCGAATTTACGGCGGCAGTACTTGGGTCGCTTGCCGTGACTGCGTTTGCCGGTGCCAGCGCCAGGTTGAAGGTTTTGCTCATCGGCGGATAGCAGAGTCCCTCATCAGCGCAGCCCTGGTAATTCACTTCGATCAGGCTGTTTTCGGCACTGTCGGACGCTTTGTTGTAGTGGACCTGAACCGGTACCACATAGCGGTAGGTTTCGGTGCGCCCGAAATAGGCATCTTCATGAATTTCGCCTTCCGGCAGGTCCGTGCTCAGCGCCGCTACTGAGGCATCGCCGGTGACCGTGATTTTGTCCTTATATAAGTAGTAACCTTCGGCGATATCAAAGTTGATCAGCACAGTGCCATCGGTTCCGGCTTTAGCGTCCACGCGGAATGCTGAATCCGGCTCGAGAAACTCATCCGCACCGCCGCCGGATAAACTACTGAAGCTGCTGAGGCTGAAGGGCGCTTCGCCGGGCTCCGGCGCAGAAGGCGCTTCGAATGCGGCCAGATCGACATCGAAGGTTTGTGTGGTCGGCGGATAGCAGATGCCCACATCGGCGCAGCCCTGATATCTGACCTGCAGCTGTGCGCTGCTGAGCCCGCCTGTATCGCTGAGCGTGGCAACGGCTTCGACCGGCCCGCGGTAGATTTCAATCTCGCCAAAAAACTCATCATCTTTGGTCTTGCCGGGCGGCGTCTGCAGGGGCGCGACGGACAGGCCATCGGTTTGCGCGCTTAGCGAAATTTTATCGCGGTAGAGGTAATAACCGTCCTGAATATCAAAGCGCAGCTGTAGTGTCTGTGTTGCCGCGTCGGCGTGCAATGTCGGCGTAAAAGCTTCGGCGGCTGGCAGAATGTCGCTTTCACTGAGCGCGAATGCATTGGATTGAAAGAGTAGCCCTGCCAGGAGCGTGCAAAGCGCGTGGATTGATTTCATAAGGGTTCCGCGTTGTGTTGATCTGCGGCCGTTTGACGGCAGGCGGCCGGATGAGTTCCTGCCGCCGCCGCCGGCAGTGGCCGGAAGTTGACGAAGCGCATTATATGCGGGCTTCGTGCACAGAAAGTGCCGATTGGCTTGTGTCTGCCTGTCATGCCCATACACTAAGCAGAACTGGGCCATTCTTTTGCGAGGCATCGTGTTTCCCGCCATATTCTTTTTGTTTGTTGCCATCCCCATTATCGAGATCGCTTTGCTGATCAAAGTCGGCGGTATTCTGGGCCTGTTGCCGACTCTGGGCATCGTTATTCTGACTGCCGTGCTTGGTACGGCGATGCTGCGTGCACAAAGCGTTGCGACGGTCTCGGCTGTGCGCAGCAAGCTCGACGCCGGTGAAATGCCGGCCTTGCAAATGTTTGAGGGCGCGGCGCTGTTAGTCGGCGGTGTGTTGTTGCTGACGCCGGGATTTGTTACCGATGCGATGGGTTTCTTTTGTCTGCTGCCGCTGACACGGCGTTGGCTGATCCGGCGGATATTGGCGCGAAGTAATCTCGTCGTCATGTCCTCAACGCAGTATGAGGCCGGTTCCGTGCGGCCCGGCAACGGTCCTGCGGCACCTGACAGCAATATCATCGACGGCGAGTTTCGCCGGGAAGATTGACCCCACCACAGCCGCGTCCCGCGGCTGTGCGCGGCTTGGATTTTTTTCGCTTTTCCTGCCCTTGATTTTCACTTGCCCGTCGCTATGATTAGCACTCGATTCGATGGAGTGCTAACAGCTCCTCTTTTTACCTACATAACTTGTTTGTTGCAGGAGATATCAACAATGAGCATTCGTCCGCTACACGACCGCGTTGTCATCAAGCGCATGGAAGAAGAAAAAACCAGTGCCGGTGGCATCGTTATTCCCGATTCAGCAACCGAAAAACCGATTCGTGGTGAAGTTGTCGCTTGTGGCAAAGGCAAGATCCTCGAGAACGGCGACGTCCGTGCATTGGATGTCAAAGTCGGCGATCAGGTGCTGTTCGGCAAATACTCCGGCACCGAAGTGAAAATCAACGGCGAAGAGCTGCTGGTTATGCGCGAAGACGACATCATGGGTGTCGTAGAGTAAGTCTCCGACCCGCATTGTCGCGCTAACTAACCGATTAGATACGAGGAAAGAAATCAATGAGTGCAAAAGACGTACGTTTTTCTGATGACGCCCGCGCCAAAATGCTCAAAGGTGTGGATACCCTGGCAAACGCGGTTCGTGTAACACTGGGCCCGAAAGGCCGCAACGTGGTTCTCGACAAAGCCTTCGGTGCGCCGACTGTCACTAAAGACGGTGTTTCTGTCGCCAAAGAGATCGAACTGGAAGACAAGTTCGAAAACATGGGCGCACAAATGGTTAAGGAAGTCGCTTCCCAAACCAACGATATCGCCGGTGACGGTACCACTACAGCGACTGTTCTGGCACAAAGCATCGTTCGCGAAGGCCTGAAATCCGTTGCTGCAGGCATGAACCCGATGGACCTCAAACGTGGTCTGGACAAAGCGGTTCTTGCTGCTGTTGAAGCACTGGCTACTCTGTCCAAGCCGTGCAACGAATCCAACGCCATCGCTCAGGTCGGTACTATCTCTGCCAACAGCGACGACACCATCGGCAAAATCATCGCTGAAGCGATGGAAAAAGTCGGCAAAGAAGGCGTTATCACTGTTGAGGAAGGTAAATCCCTCGATAACGAACTGGAAGTTGTTGAAGGTATGCAGTTCGACCGCGGTTACCTGTCTCCGTACTTCGTGACTAACCAGGAGCAGATGAACGCTGAACTGGAAGATCCTTTTGTCCTGCTGTACGACAAAAAAATCTCCAACATCCGTGACCTGCTGCCGACGCTGGAAGCTGTTGCCAAAGCCAGCCGCCCGCTGCTGATCATCGCTGAAGACATCGAAGGCGAAGCGCTGGCTACGCTGGTTGTGAACAGCATGCGCGGCATCATCAAAGTCTGCGCGGTTAAAGCACCGGGCTTCGGTGACCGTCGTAAAGCCATGCTGCAGGATCTGGCGATCCTCACCGGTGGTCAGGTGATTTCTGAAGAAGTCGGCCTGTCTCTGGACAAAGTCACTCTGGATGACTTGGGTTCCGCAAAACGCGTCACTGTTGATAAAGACAACACCACTGTTGTTGACGGTGCAGGCGACAAAGCTGAAATCGACGCCCGCGTTGAGCAGATCCGTACTCAGATCGAGCAGTCCACTTCTGACTACGATCGCGAAAAACTGCAGGAACGCGTTGCCAAACTGGCCGGTGGTGTTGCAGTAATCAAAGTCGGTGCAGCGACCGAAGTTGAAATGAAAGAGAAAAAAGACCGCGTTGACGATGCACTGCACGCAACACGTGCTGCGGTTGAAGAAGGTATCGTACCCGGTGGTGGTGTTGCGCTGCTGCGTGCCCGCACTGCGATTGCGGACCTCAAAGGCGAGAACCACGACCAGAACGTCGGTATCGACATCGCACGCCGTGCAATGGAAGAGCCGCTGCGTCAGATCGTTTCCAACGCCGGCGGTGAGCCGTCTGTTGTTGTAAACAAAGTCGCTGAAGGCGAAGGCAGCTTCGGTTTCAACGCCGGTAGCGGTGAATACGGCGATATGGTCGGCATGGGTATCCTGGACCCGACTAAAGTCACCCGCGCAGCGCTGCAAAACGCGGCTTCTGTTGCCGGTCTGATGATCACCACTGAGTGCATGATCGCTGAACTGCCGAAGAAAGATGCGCCGGCTGCACCTGATATGGGCGGCATGGGCGGCATGGGCGGAATGGGCGGCATGATGTAATGCGACGTGCTCGCATTGCGATGACTGTAGATTATTGATTGTTCAATAATTTATGATCGCTCTGTGCCGGGGTTGTCAAACCCCGGCACACCCCCTCCTGAGGGATATCAGCGACCTTTTTGGTGCTCACGCGCAGAAATACAGCACCACCACGGCCCGATCGTGGGCTGCTCTGTCTTCACTTAAATTCCGGCTTACGGCTCTGCCTAAGCGTCAGTTCCCCTCATAGCTTATGTCACTCAACGCAACCCGTGTTTTGTCGTGGGTGGGCGCATCTCTTTATCCAAGGCGCAGATACAGCTCAGGGCCATAGCCCCGTGCACGCCTTGTCCCGGGCGGTGTCAAAAGGCAGGAGTGGCCGGTGATGCCGATCATTGTCTGACGGATCAGGCGGCGACGGTTGCGGATCGGGTTTGTTGTCCGGCCAACAGCGGTCAGGGCAGGGAGTAAAAGCCCTTATTTCTTTGTGGGTAGTTTATGCACGATTTTTGCTGCGCTGTCCGGGCGGTGTCAGGAAAGGCGCACAAACGGGCGCTTTGAGCGGATGAAACACCGGAAGACAGAATCCTGTGAAATTGGCTTCAGTCCGCCGTGTGTTCCGCCGATAGACCGTAAGTACACGAAACTCCTCCAAACCGGAACGTCGATTTTGCAGTTTAAAGCCCTGTTCAACGTTGCTCAACGATCCCACTCGGCCCGCAGTGTCGTGTTGTGGATGTTTGCCGCCGTGCTGGTCGTGCAAGGCCTGCTGTTTATTCCCAATCTGTGGCTCTACGAAGACGACCTGATGGGTGTCCTCACGAGCGCGGAGCAGGAAAAACTCAATGCGCAGTTCGAACGGCTGGACAACGTCCAGCAGATTTCCGGCTTGCGTGCGCAAGGTCGTTTGCTGGGGGCGACAGTCTATTCTGTTGCCAGTGGCGATACGCTGGATTTCGGCCGGATTCCTTCCCTGGCGCCGACGCTTGGCGATATCGGCACCACACAGATCCGTTCCGCTGCCGAAGCCGATGTGGTCTGGCACCAGGATTCGCCCTTTGGCGACCTGATCGTTTCCGCCCAACTCGATATCACCGGTGTCCGTTCTGAACTGCAGGCCTATGCGCTGCGGTTGCTCAGTTCCGCGATTCTGGTGAGTCTGTTTGTCGCCGTGATCTCTCTGCTGTCGGCCAGCCATTATTTTCACGAGCCTTTTAAGCGGGTGGTGGAGCTGTTGCGCCGCAGCCGTCTGGAAGGCGTCAAGGAAATCAAGCGCGACGAGGAACTGCAGGATCTGGACGAGTTCAGCGGGTTGTTCGACGAATACAACTGCATGATTACCAAGCAGCGTGAAGCCGGGCTGCAACTGAAACTCAAGCAGCAGACGCTGGAGTATCAGGCGCACCATTGCATGCTGACACAGCTGCCGAACCGCCTTAAATTTGACGAAGAAATTAAACGGGTTGTGCCGGACGCGCTTGAGTCCGACCAGCCATTTGCGCTGTTTCTGCTCGATATCGACAACTTCAAGTTCTTTAACGACCAGTATGGTCACGATGTGGGTGACCAGATGGTGTTGGAACTGGCGCGTCGCCTGCAGGGCATGATGCGTTCAGATGTTGACATGGTCGCTCGCCTCGATGGCGACGAATTTGTCGTTTTGCAGCGCGACGTCGTGGACGTGGAGTCCACCCATGAAGTCGCCCGCCGCATGCTCAGCGTGCTTTCCCAGCCGATCGAATACCGTGGCTTTACACTCAAAACCACGGCCTCGATCGGTGTGTCGTTTTTCCCGGATGATGTGACGCTGCATCAGGACGGCAGCACTGATGAATCGCAGCATTGGGCGATCATGGCGGAGGAAATCCTCAACAACGCCTCGGTTGCGCTGCAAGAAGCGAAAAACGCCGGTCGCGGCACGTTTCTGGTCTTCAACGAAGCGATGCGCCGCCGTATTACCGAGCGAATGCGTATTGAAGAAGATCTCAAAACGGCGCTTATCGAAGGCCAGTTTGAAGTGTTCTACCAGCCCAAAGTCAATATGCAGACAGGCGAGGCGATCGGTTCGGAAGCCCTGGTGCGCTGGCATCACCCGACCATGGGTAATATCCGACCGGATGTTTTTATTCCGGTTGCCGAGGAAAGCGGTCTGATTATTCCCCTCGGTGAGTGGATTCTCAAAACCGCCTGTCAGGACACGCTTCGCCTGCGCGAAATGGGCATAGGCAATCTGCAGGTTGCGGTGAATATCTCTGCCGTGCAGTTCACCGGTGGTGATCTGCTGCCGATGGTTCAGCGCACGCTGGACGAAACCGGCCTTGAGCCGTCCTTACTGGAGCTGGAGATTACCGAGAGTGCCGTGATGCACGACCCGGAAGATGTTATCCGCTCACTGCACGAACTCAGCCGCAACGGAATAGGGCTGGCGATCGATGACTTCGGTACCGGCTATTCTTCACTGGCCTATCTGAAACGTTTCCCTGTCGATACGCTGAAAATCGACCGCGCCTTTATCAAGGATATTTCACGTGACAGCGACGATGTCGTCATCGTGGAAGCGGTACTGGGGCTGGGTAAGCACTTTGGCCTGAAAGTCGTGGCCGAAGGTGTCGAAGACAATGAGCAGCTCGACTTCCTGCGTCGTCAGGGCTGTGATATTGCGCAGGGTTACCACCTGAGCCCGCCGCTGGCGTTTGATCAATATGCCGCCTGGCTGGAGGACTGGAACCGCGAGCGGGCCAAGATCACTGCCGGTCAGGAGGCCGCGGAGCCATCGTCGGTGGTGCAGTTGCATCGCCTGCCGGGCGGCCGCTCAGCCTGAGTCTGACAGGTCTATCGCTTAAATAAGCCTTTGATTTTACGTGGGGCATCGAGAAATTTCTTGATTCCCCGCCCGCTGCCCATACAATTTCCGTTCAGTGCCGCGATGCCGGCTTGCCGTACGGAGTCAACATGTCCGCAAATCCTATCGTCTTCGATTACCCGCGTACCGAAGATGTTCTTAACGCCCAGACACACCTGAGCCAGGCCGAACATGACCGGCTTGTGGCTGACATCAAGCGTCTGCTCAAAGAGCAGAATGCGGTGCTGGTCGCGCACTATTACACCGACACCGAACTCCAGAAAATTGCGGACGAAACAGGCGGTTGTGTCTCTGACTCTCTGGAGATGGCGCGTTTCGGTCATGCCCATGAAGCCGACACCCTGGTGGTCGCCGGAGTTAAATTCATGGGCGAAACGGCCAAGATCCTCAGCCCCGAAAAACGCGTCATCATGCCCACGCTGGAGGCGACCTGTTCGCTGGATGTGGGATGTCCGGCCGAGGAATTCGATGCCTTCTGTAACGAACATCCCGATCGCACCGTGGTGGTTTATGCCAATACCAGCGCAGCGGTAAAAGCGCGTGCCGATTGGGTGGTGACGTCCAGCATTGCCGTGCAGCTTGCCGAACATCTGCACGAGCAGGGTGAGAAAATTCTCTGGGCACCGGACCGCTATCTGGGCGGCTATGTGCAGCGTCAGACCGGCGCTGACATGCTGATGTGGAACGGCTCCTGTGTGGTGCACGAGGAGTTCAAGTCCTACGGCATGGAAAAACTGCTTGAGCAACATCCGGGGGCGGGTTTGCTGGTGCACCCCGAATCCTCAGAAGAGATGATTGCAATGGCCGATGCCGTCGGCTCCACATCGCAACTGATCGCCGCCGCCACAAGCCTGCCGCAGGACACCTTTATCGTCGCCACCGATAATCAGATTTTCTACAAAATGCAGCAGGCAGCACCGCATAAGCAGTTTGTCGCCGCACCGACCGGCGGCAAGGGCGCGACTTGTCGCAGCTGCGCGCATTGCCCGTGGATGGCCATGAACAATCTGCAGCGACTCAAAGATGCGCTGGAAGACAACAGCAGCGCGAACGAGATTCACGTTGATGAGGCCGTGCGGGTCGAGGCTGTCAAACCGCTGGACAAGATGCTCGCTTTCAGCAAATCACTGAACGGATAGATTCTGCCGGAACAGTTAGAAATCGCAGACACAAAAAAAGCCGGCATAACGCCGGCTTTTTTCTGCGCGGATGGCTCAGAGGAACTTCTTGGCCATATCCAGTGCGCCACTGAGGCCGCCGACCGAATCGAGCAGGGAGCCGCCGCTGCTGCTTTTGTCGACGATTTCGGGCAGCGCTTCGGAGAGCTTTTCTGCTGCGGTGTCCTGATCCAGATTGAGCTGGCTGGCGAAA
This sequence comes from Granulosicoccaceae sp. 1_MG-2023, assembly GCA_030546905.1. GTDB lineage: Bacteria > Pseudomonadota > Gammaproteobacteria > Granulosicoccales > Granulosicoccaceae > UBA7957. The sequence continues at coordinate 9,419 of JAUOPI010000005.1, forward strand.
TCGGCCACCTTGTCGCTGCCGAACAGCTCGGTGACCTGAGAGGCGGAAATCGGCGCATTTTCGCCGTCGCCCAGCCAGGAAGAGAGCATGCCGGAGAGGTCGCCGCCGTTGCCTTGCATTTTTGAGACGATGCCGGCGAGATCGAGATTACCGTCACCTCCGCCGATCAGGCCTGAAAGCGCGCCCATGATACCGTCCGGATTACCGTCGCCGTCTGCATCCACGTTGAGTTTGTTCATCAACAACTCAGTGCCGAGTTTCATCAGGTCCATAATCTGTTTACCTTTGTGTTTTGCGGTTTGAATGAGCATCCCCGCTGAGCGGCGAAAGCGGCCGGTCAGCATCACATCCACGCTATTATGGACGTAGTCGGTGCCGCAGTGGGGGCCGTGACGCTGAATTTACAATGCTCTGACGTACTGCCTGTTATTGGCCGAAACGATTGGCCCGGTCCTGTAAAAAGGCGCTTTCCGCCGCTGTCTGCGGGCGGCCGAGCACCGCATTGCGATGCGGAAAACGGCCGAAGGTGTTGATAATATCGCGGTGTTTTTCCGCATAGCCGAGTGTTGCGCGGGCATGTGCTTTGAGTTCCGGCGGCGCCCCGGCTGCCAAGCGGCTGAACAGCGCGACTGAACGGGCCTGGTCGGCCGCATTCTCGGCGTGTTCCAGCGGCAGATAAAAGAAGATACGCTCGGCATAGCCCAGTTGCCGGTCCTGGCCGGCGGCCAGGCCCCGGTGGCAACAGGTCAAAGCGCGCTCTTCATAAGCATAGGCCTGAGCTGTGCCGCGAAAGATATTCAGCGGGAACTGGTCGAGCAGGAGCAACAAGGCCAGCGTGCCTTTGGCCGATGCCTGCCAGTTGTCGAATTCGCCTTCGGCGGCGCGCCGCACCCAGTCGCCGAATTCGTCACGGATGCGCCGGTCAAGCGCCGCACCGCCGGCGAACCAGCGTTTTGACGCGGAGGCGGGAATCGAAACCGGCGTGACGCCGGCAAACCAAAACTCATACAGGCGATCGATTTTGCTGTCCATTACGCAGGCACGCGGTGCCGGTTTGTCAGGCTGATGTTTGACGAACTCAGTTTCATACAATCTCTCCTGGTCGGGCTGCTGTTTGTCTGGAGTGCTTTTGTCCGTTCCGGACTGGGCTTTGGCGGGGCGGCGCTGACCTTGCCGCTATTGCTGCTGGTGCACGATGACCCGTTGTTGTTTCTGCCGGTCATTGCAGTGCATCTGTTGATCTTTTCTTCGTGGACGGTAAATCGTGCCGCCGGCAGCGTCAACTGGCCTTATTTACGCCGTTTACTGTTGATTCTGCTGATCCCCAAACTGGCCGGTGTGTACGGCCTGCTGAGTCTGCCGGCCAGCGCCATGACCGCGTTTGTCTACCTTGTCACCTTGGTCTATGCCGTCTCTTATGTGTTGAACCTGCACTGGCGGGGAGGGCGGCGATTTGATTTGCCGATTCTGTGTCTGGGTGGTTATATGAGCGGCGCTTCGCTGATCGGTGCGCCGCTGATTGTGGCCGTTGCCACCCGGCAGCTGGCACCCGCACAATTGCGCACTACACTGTTCGTCCTTTGGTTTATTCTCGTGGCCGTAAAGATGGCCGCGTTTATTGTTGCCGGTGTGGATTTGCAGTTGCAGGCAGCGCTGCTATTGTTACTGCCGGCGATGGCCGGGCATTGGCTGGGCGAACGCCTGCACCGGCGGATGCTGGCCGGTGGTCAGACGCAGCTGATTCGCTGGATCGGAGGCGGCTTGATTGTCGTGTCCCTGGTCGGCCTGGGGCGTCTGATGACTGACTATCTACTTTGATTTTTTGACAGGATATAAACATGAAACACACTTTCGGGCAGGTTTTCCTCGTATCCGCCGCATTAACGCTGACAGCCTGCAGCAGCTCCGGCGAGCTGGTTGAAAAGCTCCAGGAGTCGGCCGGCAGCGTGCTCAGCGCTTCAAGCGACGGCAGTCTGTCCACGTCGGAAATTGCAGCAGGCCTTAAAGAGGCGCTCACCAAAGGCACCGGCGACGTGGTTGCGCAGTTGGGCCAGACCGGTGGTTTCAGTGACAATGACCTGATTCGGATTCCCTTGCCGTCGTCGCTGCAAACGGCCAAGGATTTCGCTGACCGCTTCGGTATGGGCAGCAGCTTCACCGAGCTGGAAGACAAACTGAACGAGGCCGCTGAACTGGCCACACCCAAAGCCAAAAGTCTCTTTGTCAGTGCCATCAACGACATGACGGTGACCGATGCGCGGTCCATTCTGGAAGGTTCGGACGACGCGGCCACGCGTTACTTTGAAGAATCCATGTCCGACCGTCTGGCTGAAGAAATGCGGCCGGTGGTGGAGTCATCGCTTTCGGAAGTGGGCGCGGTGAGCACATTTAACAGCCTGCTGTCCAAATACGAGAGCATTCCCGGTGCGCCGGACCTTGATGCGGACCTGACCGGTCATGTGGTCGATGGCGGTATCGACGGGATCTTCGAGTATGTCGCTGAAGAAGAAAAAGCGATCCGTGAAAATCCTGCCGCCCGCACGACAGAACTGCTGCAACGCGTTTTCGGCAGCGACGAGTAAGCCGGGAACTGCCCGTCCCGCTGGTATTCTGGCGTGACGGGCAGTATCGCGTTACTATGCGACGTTTTTCACCTGCAACCAAAGTACACGACGAATGATGAATCAGAACTCCTTTACGCGGGAGGAATTGCTTGCCTGCGGCCGCGGCGAACTCTTTGGCGAGGGCAATGCCCGCCTGCCGTTGCCGAATATGCTGATGATTGACCGCATCACTGAAATTACAGCCGATGGCGGCGAGCAGGGTAAAGGCTTTATCCGAGCAGAACTTGATATCCACCCGGAGCTCTGGTTCTTTGATTGTCATTTCGAGTCCGATCCGGTGATGCCCGGCTGCCTTGGTCTCGATGCGATGTGGCAGCTGGTCGGTTTCTTTCTGGGCTGGAAAGGCAATCCGGGGCGCGGGCGCGCACTGGGCAGCGGCGAAGTGAAGTTCTTCGGCCAGGTTCTGCCGACCGCCAAGCTGGTTACCTACGAACTGCAGATCAAACGACTGATCGAGCGCAAACTGGTGATGGGTATAGCTGACGGGCGTATGCTGGTCGATGGTCGTGAGATTTACACGGCGAAGGACCTGCGCGTCGGCCTGTTTACCTCGACCGATAATTTCTGACACACCGCATCATCAGATTGGGGAGTTCAACATGCGCAGAGTAGTAGTGACCGGCATCGGTATTGTTTCCTGCCTTGGCAACGACAAAGACACCGTCACCGCGGCGCTGAAAAACGGCACTTCCGGCATCAGCTTCCGTGAAGACTATGCCGCGCGGGGGATGCGTAGCCATGTCGCAGCGGCACCGACGATTGACCTGAAAGAACATATTGACCGCAAACAGTTGCGTTTTATGGGCCCGGCTGCGGCCTATGCCTATATCGCCATGCAACGCGCGATTGAAGATGCCGGACTGAGCGAGTCCGAGGTGTCCAACGTACGGACCGGAATTATCGCCGGTTCCGGCGGTGCCTCGTCGGCCAGTCAGGTCGAAGCCGCCGATATCCTGCGTGAGAAAGGTTTACGGCGGGTCGGTCCGTATCGTGTCACCCAGACCATGGGCAGCACGGTTTCGGCTTGTCTGGCCACGCCGTTCCGCATTAAAGGCGTGAACTACTCCATCTCATCGGCCTGCTCGACCAGTGCGCATTGCATCGGCAACGCCATGGAACAGATCCAGCTCGGCAAGCAGGATGTGGTCTTTGCCGGCGGCGGTGAAGAAGAACACTGGACGCTGAGTTCACTGTTCGACGCCATGGGCGCCCTGTCCACGTCCTACAACGATACGCCGGAAAAAGCCTCGCGGGCCTATGACGCCAAGCGCGACGGATTTGTTATCGCCGGTGGCGGCGGCATGCTGGTGATCGAAGAACTCGAACACGCCAAAGCGCGTGGCGCGACCATCTATGCTGAGCTGACCGGTTACGGCGCCACCTCTGACGGCCATGATATGGTCGCGCCTTCCGGTGAGGGTGCTGTGCGCTGCATGCAGCAGGCCATGGCCATGAGTGGCGGCGATGCGCCGGTTAACTACATTAACGCCCACGGCACCAGCACGCCGGTAGGTGATATCGCCGAGCTGCGCGCAGTGCGTGAGGCTTTCCCGGACGGTATCCCGGTGGTGTCTTCGACCAAATCCCTGACCGGCCATTCTCTCGGTGCGGCCGGCGTGCAGGAAGCGATCTATACGCTGCTGATGCAACAGGGGGATTTTATCGCCGCATCGGCCAATATCGAGACGCTGGACGCCGACGCTGAGGGTGTGCCGATCGCGCTGGAGCGGATCGATAACGCCGGGCTTGAGCGGGTGATGTCGAACAGCTTCGGTTTCGGCGGCACTAACGCCTGCCTGATCTTCGATCGTTACAAAGGCTGATACGGCCGGCCGGACCTGATCACCAGATCAGGTCCGGTTCATCCATCGCGGCGCGCTGTTCGCGTAGCGCCAGAATATGATCATCCCAGAAGCGCGCACTGGCAAACCACGGGAAGGCCTGCTGGAATGCCGGATCTTCCCAGCGTCGCGCCAACCAGGCGGCATAATACAACTGCCGTAAGGCACGCAGAGCTTCGACCAGATGCAGCTCGCGCGGATCAAACTCCCGGAACTCTTCATAGCCGCATAGCAGATCCGCCAGTCTGGCACTGCGGTATTGCCGGTCGCCGGAAAGAAACAGCCACAAATCCTGTATTGCCGGACCGTTGCAACAATCATCCAGATCCACGATATGCGGCGTGCCGTCGCGCCACAGCAGATTGCCCGGGTGTAAATCACCGTGAATGCGCAATTGCCGGACTGCGCTGGCGTGGGCGAAACGCTCGCGGACCGCGGCCAGCAGATCCGTGCTGATGGCGCGGTAACTGGCTTGTAGTTCGCGCGGCAGGTGCGGGGAATCGAGCAGAAAGTTTACCGAGTCCTCGCCCAGACGTTTGACGTTGAGCTGCGGGCGGTGAACAAATTCACATTGCTCGCCGATCAGGTGCAGACGCGCGACAAAGCGGCCGATGACTTCCAACTGACCGGGGTTATCCAGCTCCGGGGCACGGCCACCGCGTACCGGAAACAAGGCGAAACGGAACAGCCCGTGACGGAACAGGGTTTCACCGTTTTCATCGGCAAGCGGGGCGATAACGGGAATATCGGCGTCGGCCAGCTCACGCGAGAAACGGTGCTCTTCGCGAATAGCCTCATCGCTCCAGCGCTGCGGGCGATAGAACTTGGCCACCAGCGGCGGCGCGTCTTCGATGCCGACACGGTACACGCGGTTTTCGTAGCTGTTCAGGGCCAGCGTGCGTCCGTCACAGAGTCTGCCGGTCGCTTCGATGGCGTCGAGAATCGCATCGGGCCCGAGTTGTTCGAATGCCCATTGCTCGTTGTGACTCATACTGACCTGCCTGACGCGGTTCAAATGTGGCGAAATGTTTAGATTTTGGCTTAAAAGCGCATAACTTTTGGACAAATCATCGTGATTCGACCAAAATACGCAGATCACGGATGACAACGGGTGTATTTGCCACGGAAACGGCAGCCCGGTTCCCACCGAGAGCGGCATTATCCGCTTTTAAACAGTGAATGTCGCTGTTTACTCGGCGAATCGGGTCTTCAACCGACATTGCCTGCCGCCTGAAGCGGCCAATGTATCCTGAGCGTTCCGCGCTGTGATGCCGGGACCGCCGCACGAATAAAAGCGGAAAACCATCGGGTTCTCCTGCTACCGGCCACAATGCAAAGGCCCGCCGCTCGGCTGGGCGTCTGGCCGTACCTGCTTAATACATTTGCACGACTGGAACCGGGCGCGCCCAGGGCTGCGCTGTTCTATGTCTTTTTTATATAGGCCTGCCCACGCGCGGGCGTGTCAGAGAGAAGTCCGGGATAATGATGGATATCAGAAAAGTAAAAAAACTCATCGAGTTACTCGAAGAATCAGCCGTATCAGAAATTGAAATCAAAGAAGGCGAGGATTCCGTTCGCATCAGCCGTGGCGTGCCCGCCGCTGCAGCTCCTGCGCCGGTGCCGGTAGCGGCTGTCGCGCCGGCCCCGGTCGCCGCAGCGCCTGCACCGGCCGAACGCGAAGAAGATGCCCTGCCGGAAGGCAATATTGTTGAGTCGCCGATGGTCGGTACCTTCTACCGTGCCTCTTCGCCGGGCGCCAAGCCCTTCGTCGAAGTCGGTCAGGAAGTCAAAGCCGGTGACACGGTTTGTATTATTGAAGCGATGAAAATCCTCAACCAGATCGAAGCTGAAGTCTCCGGAACGGTCAAAGCCGTACTGGTCGAAAACGGCCAGCCTGTCGAGTTCGGCGAGCCGCTGATCGTCATTGCCTGAGCTGAGCGGGAATAATCATGTTTGAGAAAGTTCTGATTGCCAATCGCGGCGAGATAGCATTGCGCATTTTGCGCTGCTGCCGCGATCTCGGCATTAAAACGGTGGCGGTGTATTCCACCGCGGACCGCGACCTGAAGCACGTACGTCTGGCCGATGAGGCCGTTTGTATCGGGCCGCCGTCGTCGACTGACAGCTACCTGAATATTCCGGCGATTATCAGCGCCGCGGAAATCACCAGCGCCGATGCAGTGCATCCGGGTTATGGCTTTCTGGCGGAAAATGCCGATTTTGCCGAGCGCGTTGAGTCCAGTGGTTTTACCTTTATCGGACCGACCCCGCAGGTCATCCGCACCATGGGTGACAAAGTCAGTGCGATTCGCGAAATGCGCGCCGCCGGCGTGCCCTGTGTGCCGGGCTCGGACGGTCCTCTGGGTAAGGATGAGGACAAAAACAAATCGCTGGCGCGCGAAATCGGCTATCCGGTGATTGTCAAAGCCGCCGGTGGCGGTGGCGGCCGCGGTATGCGTGTGGTGCGCGGCGAGGATGAGCTGATCGAGTCCATCGCAATGACTCAGGCCGAGGCCGGCGCGGCCTTCGGTAACCCGACGGTATATATGGAAAAATACCTCGAAACACCGCGTCATGTGGAGTTTCAGGTGCTGGCCGACACGCACGGCAACGCCATCCATCTGGGCGAGCGTGACTGCTCCATGCAGCGTCGCCACCAGAAAGTTGTCGAAGAAGCGCCGGCACCGGGGATTTCCGAGGCCATGCGCAACGACATCGGCGCGCGTTGTGTTGAAGCCTGTAAACGGATCGGCTACCGCGGTGCCGGCACCTTTGAATTCCTGTATGAAAACGGCGAGTTCTATTTCATCGAAATGAACACCCGTGTGCAGGTCGAACATCCGGTTACCGAAATGGTCACAGGCGTCGACATTATCAAGGCGCAGCTGTTGGTCGCCGCCGGCGAACCTTTGCCTTATAAGCAGTCGGATATCCAGATCAAAGGACATGCTTTCGAGTGCCGGGTCAACGCCGAAGATCCCAACAACTTTATGCCAAGTCCGGGCATGATCAAGCAATTCCATCCGCCCGGTGGTCTTGGTGTACGGGTCGATTCGCACATCTATAATGGTTATGTCGTACCGCCCAATTATGATTCGATGATCGGCAAGCTGATCGTCTACGGCAATACGCGCGAATCGGCTGCTGCCCGCATGAGCGGGGCGCTCAGCGAAGTCTTTATCGACGGTATCAAGACCAATATCCCGCTGCACCGGGATATCTTTGAGGATGAGAACTTCCTCGCCGGAGGTACGGACATTCACTACCTTGAGAAAAAACTGGGTCTCTGACGTCTATGACTAAAACAGGTGGACTGCCCTGGCCGCAGGTGGTGATCAATGTGCCGCTTGCTCACGCCGAAGAAACCGAAGCGGCATTTTTCGATGCCGGCGCGCTTTCGGTAACCTACCTCGATGAAGAGGATCAGCCGGTGCTGGAACCGGCGCCGGGCGAAGTCCGCCTGTGGGACAAGTTGCAAGTGGTCGCCTTGTTTGAACAGGGCCGGCCTGAGGCCGAAGTACGTGAAGTGGTCTGCAACTGTCTGCAGCTGGACGAATTGCCCGAGGGCGCATTTACCCTGGTCGAAGACGAGCAGTGGGAGCGGGCCTGGATGGATCAGTTCGGGCCGATGCGTTTCGGTTCGCGGCTGTGGATCTGTCCCTCGCACTGCGAGCCCGAAGATCCGGACGCAGTAAATCTGCGTCTGGATCCGGGCTTGGCTTTTGGTACAGGGACCCATGCGACTACCGCGCTGTGTCTGCAATGGCTGGACTCGGCGCGCCTGCGCGGACGCTCTGTGCTGGACTTCGGTTGCGGCTCCGGCGTGCTGGCGATTGCGGCATTGTTGCTCGGTGCCGCCTCGGCGCAAGGCACTGATATTGACCCGCAGGCCATGCAGGCGAGCCACGAAAATGCACTGCTCAATAACGTGGCTGAAAGTCTCTCGCTGGTATCGGCCGAGGATTTAGCCGATAATCAATACGATATCATCGTCGCAAACATCCTGTTTCAACCCTTGTGCGAGCTGAAAAGCGTCTTTGCCGCACATCTGCCCTCAGGTGGCGAGCTTGTGATGTCGGGTGTGTTGGAAGAGCAGGCCGACGAGCTCCTTGAGCACTACGCCGACGACTTCCGGATCGATTCCGTAGAGTGTCTCGACGGATGGGTGCGGGTGGTAGCACAGCGACGATGACAGCATAGCCGCGCGCCTCTGTGGTGGCGGCGTGGTTTCGTCATCACAGCCCATAACCACGGTACCAAGCGCCTGATGGAAACACTGCAAACGCCGGCGACGGTGCAGACCCGCTGCCCCAACTGCCAGACAGTTTTTGAGCTCTCTGACGAGGTCATTAGCGCCGACGATCCGCGAGTCCGTTGCGGCGAGTGCCTGACCGTATTCAACTCCCGCGACAACCTGATTGTCAGTTCTCTCTCGGACGACCTGCTGGTCGATCCCGACGACACCTTGCTGACCCCGATGGGGCCGGCCCGCGATGAAGATGCCCTGCTCGACGGGGACAAAATGGTCTTCGATCCCGACGATACCCTCACCGACGAGATCGCCGAGGATGTGGATCTGTTTTCTGATGAGGCCGATCTGCCTGAAGTGGCCTACCTCGACGACGAGGAAATCCCGGAAATCGACATCAGCGCCATGCAGGCCGCAGAAGATCAGTTCGATACCACCTTGTTCGATGATGTGTATTTTGAGGACGAGGCCGAGATCATCGGTGAAGCGACCCGGGCCGAGGGTGATCTGCCGGACGCGGCGGTGCCGCCGGAGCCGATCCCCGACATCTTCGCCAGAATGGCCAACTCGGAATATGACGAGGCGCCCGGCAGTGATGCGCTGGCCTCGCCGGACAATGAGCCCGACGCCGAAAGCGCGCAGGAGCCGTTTTGCGGCCCTGTGCAAGAGGCGGCTGAGGAGCTTGTGCCGGAGACAGACGAGGAGCCTTTTGCCGGTCCGGCCGCCGGTGTTTATGCCTCACCGGCGGAAGTGGCCGATGCCCGCGGTGTCTGGCTGCGCCGGGCTGTGATGGCCGCGGTGCTGGTGATCGGCCTGGGCGGGCTGTATCTGTACTCGGTGCGTGATTCCGGCGGTGTGCCGGGCCAGGCCGCCTGTGCCGGCGGTGATTGCGCCGCTGCCGGGCTGAAAGATCAGCTTAAGGTGGTGCGCCGGACTGTCTACTCGCATCCGCGCGTGGCCGATGCTCTGGTGATCAATGTGGTGTTCCGGAACGAGGCCGACCAGGCTCAGCCTTATCCGGTGCTGGATATCAGCATGTCCGATATCCGTGGCGCTGTGGTGGCGGCGCGGCAGTTCCAGCCCTACGAGTATTTGCGTCTGAATGACGGCACCTTGCCCGGCGAAATCGCCGCCGGCGATGTGGTCGATGTCAGTCTGGAGATTGTCGACCCAGGCGATAACGCGCGCTCCTTCGAGCTGGCTTTCCGTTAAGCCGCCGGCGTAATGCCGGCCGGTTTCAATCGCATTTTTACCCCTTCGGATAAGCTGTTTGCGACTTTCACCGCGGGCTGAAAGTCGCTATTATCGCTAGCCCCCTTAGCGAAAATTTCACTTATGCAGATTGGTCCTTACCGCATCGGAGTGCCGTTGGTACTTGCGCCCATGGCGGGTATTACCGACGCGCCGTTTCGCGCGATCTGTGAGGAGCAGGGGGCGGGGCTGACCGTGTCGGAGATGATCTCGGCCGATACGTCCTTGTATGCGTCCGATAAGACGCGCAGCCGTCTGGTGCGGCAGAATGTCGGTGAACGGCCCCATTCGGTACAGATTGTCGGCTCTGAACCGGCGCAGATCGCACAGGCCGCACAACTGAACGTGCAGGCCGGCGCGCAAATTATCGACATCAATATGGGATGCCCGGCCAAGAAGGTTTGCCGTAAGGCCGCCGGTTCGGCACTGTTGTCCGATGAGCCGCTGGTCGAGGCTATTTTGCGTGCTGCGGTGGCGGCCGTGGATGTGCCGGTAACCCTGAAAATCCGCACCGGCCCGGACCGGCAAAACCGGAATGGGGTCAGGGTTGCAAAAATCGCCGAAGACGCCGGGATCGCGGCGCTGACCGTGCACGGGCGGACCCGGGCTGACCGCTTCACCGGCGAAGCCGAGTACGACACCATCGCCGCCATTGTCGATGCCGTCTCGATACCGGTGATCGCCAACGGTGACATCCGCAGTGCCGCCGATGCCGTGCGTGTGCGCGACTACACAGGCGCCGCTGCCGTGATGATCGGCCGCGCCGCACAGGGTAATCCGTGGATCTTCCGTGAAGCGGCTGCCGCACTGCAGGGCCTGGCTTTGCCCGCACCGCCGGACGCCGGCGAAATCCACCGCACGCTGGTGCGGCATCTTGAGGGGCTGTATGCCTTGCACGGGCAATACCGCGGCGTGCGCATCGCGCGCAAGCATATTGCCTGGTATTGCCGCGAGCGCAGCGGCGTGGCGGCGTTTCGCAACGAGATCAACAAAATCGACTCGATAGAAGGGCAGTTGGCCCGCATCGACCACTTTTTCAGCGCAACGGAATGCCGCGCACCGTGTCCGCCGGACACGCGGGAAAATGCAGCATGAACGCACGCCGTGAATACTTTTCAGAAGGCACCGCTTCGGCTGAGCCGCAGTCGGATGAGGCCGTGACGCCGAACCGTTTGGGGCAGTGTGTCGCCGACGAGCTCGACCGTTACTTTGCCATGCTCGACGGTCAGGAGCCGGCCGATTTGCATCAGCTGGTGATGGCGCAGGCCGAAGAGGCGCTGATGCGCTATATGATGAAGCGTTACCGTGACAATCAATCGCGGGTCGCCGAATATCTCGGAATCAATCGCGGAACCTTGCGCAAGCGCTTGAAAGAGTACGAAATCACCTGAACCGTCCGGCCTGTATCGGCGGTGCGTCGCCTTGGCGGCGGGCAAAATCCCTTAGCGGAAAAGGGTTTTAGCCATTCCGGTTTGTCCTGACACCCTGTAAAATCCCTGCGTTCGCCCGCGGGCGTTGCCGTCTTGTATCAATCAACCGGAATTTCCATGTCAGAACGTAAACCCGTCTCACGCGCCCTTATCAGTGTCTCCGATAAGGCAGGTATCGTCGAATTTGCCACTGCTCTGAGCGAGCAGGGTGTCGACATTCTCTCCACCGGGGGCACCGCAAAGTTGCTTGCCGACGCTGGTCTCAAGGTCACTGAAGTCTCTGACTACACCGGCTTTCCGGAAATGATGGCGGGACGCGTCAAAACACTGCACCCGAAAGTGCACGGCGGCATCCTCGGGCGCCGTGGTACGGATGACGCGGTCATGCAGGAACATGGCATCGATCCCATCGATATGGTGGTGGTCAATCTTTACCCCTTCGAGCAAACCGTGGCCCGTGACGGCTGCAGCCTGGAAGACGCCATCGAGAATATCGATATCGGCGGGCCGGCGATGGTCCGTTCGGCGGCGAAAAACCACCGCGATGTGGTGATCGTCACCAACCCGGCCGACTATGCCGGCGTGGCAAAAGCCGTGGCCGAAGGTGGTCTGAGCTATCAGGCGCGTTTTGATCTGGCCGTGGCGGCCTTCGAGCACACCTCCAACTACGACGGCATGATCGCCAACTACTTCGGCTGCCGTTTGCAGCAGGACGAATTGGCGCAGTTCCCGCGTACCATCAACCTGCAGTTCGAAAAAGTGCAGGACATGCGCTACGGCGAAAACCCCCACCAACAGGCGGCTTTCTACCGCGAGAAAAAACCGGCCGAAGCCTCGGTTGCCAGCGCTGTGCAGTTGCAGGGTAAGGCGCTGTCCTATAACAACGTCGCCGATACCGATGCGGCTCTGGAGTGCGTCAAGCAGTTCAGCGCCCCGGCCTGTGTGATCGTCAAACACGCCAACCCCTGCGGTGTTGCCGTGGCAGAAACGCCGCTGGCCGCGTACGAGCGTGCGTTTCAGACCGACCCGACCTCGGCCTTCGGCGGCATTATCGCGTTTAACCGCACGCTCGACGGTGAGACCCTTAAAGCGATTATCGATCGTCAGTTCGTCGAAGTGATTATCGCGCCGGTTGTGACCGACGAAGCCAAAGCGCTTGCTGCCGCCAAGAAAAACGTCCGCCTGCTGGCCTGTGGTGAATGGCCTGAGCAGCGTACGCCGGGCTTGCATTATTCACGCGTCAACGGCGGACTGCTGGTGCAGGACCGTGATCTGGGCATGATCACCAAGGACGATCTGAAGGTCGTGACCAAAAAAGCGCCGACCGAAGCGCAGATGGCGGATCTGTTGTTTGCCTGGAAAGTGGCCAAATTTGTCAAATCCAACGCCATCGTTTATTGCCGCGACGATCAGACCATCGGCATCGGCGCCGGTCAGATGAGCCGTGTTTATTCGGCGCGTATCGCCGGCATCAAAGCCGCTGATGAAGGCCTGGAAGTGCGCGGTTCGGTGATGGCATCGGATGCCTTCTTCCCCTTCCGCGATGGCATTGACAGCGCCGCAGAGGCCGGCATCACAGCGGTGGTTCAGCCCGGTGGCTCCATGCGTGATCAGGAAGTGATAGACGCGGCCGACGAGCACGGAATGGCCATGGTCTTTACCGGTATGCGCCACTTCCGCCACTGAGCGGAGCTGCCCGTGACGCAACGAAAAAACCCGCTCAGGCGGGTTTTTTTGTGCCTCGGGTAAAAGGCAAAGCCTGCGGTGGGGCTTAAGGTGCGGGCAGGTTGCGGACCCGGTCGCCGACGCGGATACCGTTGTCGCGGAACCAGCCTTGCGGCACTTCCAGCGCGTAGCGTCCCGGCGTGCCCGGTGAATAGAGCGTCTGACTGCCCGGCTGCATGGACTGAATGGAGAAAATCCGCCCGTCGGCATCGATAAACGCAATCGACAGCGGGATCAGGGTGTCACGCATGGTGAAATACAGCGGCGTATCCTGCCGGTAAACAAACAGCATCCCGTCACCTGCGGCAAGTTCCTCACGCCGGGCCAGACCGGCGCGGCGTTCGCCGTCCGTATCGGCGACTTCCGCCAGCAGGCTGACGCTGCCGATGGAAAGTGTGATGGCCGGCAGTTTTGCCTGTGGCAGCCGGCTGGCATCGCCGAGCGTGGCCGGTGCGGGTGAGCAGGCCGCTAACAGCCATAACAGCAGCGCCGTTGCCAGACGCATGTTCAGGGCGCCGTGTTGCGCAGCTGTTGGATAATTGCCGCGCTGTTGTCCGGACGTACGCCTTCCCACAGATAAAACGACTCGGCAGCCTGTTCCACCAGCATCCCCAGACCGTCATGCAGGGCGCCGGCACCGCGGCTTTCGCACCAACGCAGAAACGCGGTCGGCTCGTCGCTGTAGACCAGATCGTAGCAGACGGTATCGCCGTCAATGCAATGCCCGGGAACAGGCGGAACGTCACTGCCGAAGCTGGCGCTGGTGGCGTTAATAATCAGGTCGAAACGGCTGTCGAGTTCCGTGTAAGGCCGTGCGGCCAGCGGACCGTATGCCGATAGTGCGGCCGCCAGCTGTTCGGCGCGCGCATGGGTGCGGTTGCTGATGACGACCTGCGCCGGGCGGCTCTCAAGCAGCGACGGCAGAATGCCGCGGGCCGCACCGCCGGCACCGGCGATCAGAATACGTTTGTCCTGCAAACGGTGCTGCAGATTGCGGCTCAGGTCGGTCACCAGACCCACGCCATCGGTATTGTCGCCGCGCAGGCTGCCATCGGGCAGGCGGATTACGGTGTTGACCGCTTGCGCCAGGCGTGCCCGGTCGCTGATTTGGCGGCAAAGGGGGACGACCTCGCCTTTGAACGGCGCGGTGACATTGCAGCCGCGGTATTGTTCCTGCAGCAGCCTGGTGAATGCTTCGCGGAAGCCGTCGAGCGGCAGTTCGGCGCGACCGTATTCCAGATCGATTCCGCAGTGTGCGGCGAACAGCCCGTGAATCAGGGGCGATTTGCTGTGGGCAATCGGGTTGCCGACTACGCAGTAATGATGAGTCATGGGCTTATTTTATCAGGATGGCTTCCGGTTCGACGCCGGTCCCCATCAGGTAGTAGCGGACCTCGTCCAGACGGCGCGAGGTGAGCTGGTCGGGGGCGGCGAGGGGCTGATCTGCGGTGATCGACACCAGCGACCGGCATTCGCGGTAGTAGGCGCTGAGCAGGTCGAGATTGGTCAGGGTTTCGGCCAGCAGAGCGGCGGTCTCGCCGCGGAAGAAGAGCGGAAAGCGTGCCTCCGGGGCGACGGCATCGGCTTGGCAGTCGGCATGTAGCGGACGCCAGTTCAGCACCAGAGTCGGTGTCGGTGCTGCGCTGTCGTCGCTGCTTTGTGCTGCTGCAGCGCTTGTGCCGGCCGGACTCGTGCCGGCGCTGACGCCACTGCTGACTTTGCCGGCGTCGCTGCCGTTGTAACGGGCCGCGTTGCTGCCGGTGGCGTCGGCGGGCAATTGGTAACGCCCTTGCGGGTTCTCCTGCTCGAACTTTTCCCGGAATGAGTCGATATCGGCCAGCTGATCATCCACCCCTTCCGTGCGTACGGTGCTTTTGACCTCCACGCCCTGGAAGCTGGCGCTGACGCCCTGACCTTCGCTGGCGACCACGGATTTTACCAGTCGCAGATCCTCTGCCGAGGGGGCAATGCCGCTGATGACGACCTTGTCGCCGTCGACCGAAACACGGGCCCAGTGAGCGCCGCGTTTGTGCAGGCTCTGGCTGAGTGATTCCTCAATATTGTTGTAGGCATAGGGGATCGGGTCGCGGAACAACAACAGCATACCGATGGTGACGAAAATCGTGACAAAAATGGCAGCGAGAATGGTCTGAAAAGCGCTCATGAAATTCCGGTTCCGACGTAACGGAGGTTCTTGGGGCCCGCATGCGGGCAGGCAGATCGGCTATTTTACGACGAATGCAAAGATCGGTACCAGTGACCGGTGCACGCAAGTGACGATAGTTGCGTTGCATCAGTTGGGAAGCGTGCGGCAAGCGAGTATGATTCTGGGCCGGTCAATTAACTCCGGAGTCACTCTCGTGAAAACCATCCGCACAGCCGCCTGTCCCGCTTCACGCATGCGCCGTATCCGTCGCCACGAATTTTCACGCCGTCTGGTGCGCGAAAATGTCGTCACTGTCGCGGATCTGATTTATCCCGTGTTTGTGATCGAAGGGCAGGGTAAGCGCGAGCCGGTGCCGTCCATGCCGGGGGTTGAGCGCAAGACGATTGACGAGCTGCTGCGTGAGACCGAACAAACCTGCAAACGAGGTATTCCCGTTGTGGCGATTTTTCCGGTTACCCCGCCGGAAGTGAAAACCGAGAATGCCGAGCAGGCCAGCGACCCTGACGGTCTGGCGCAGCGCACCGTGCGGGCCCTGAAAGAGCACTTTCCGGAGCTGGGCGTGATGACGGATGTGGCGCTGGACCCCTTCACCTCGCACGGCCAGGACGGCCTGATGAATGACGAGGGTTACATCATGAACGATGAAACCGTCGAAGTGCTGGTCAAACAGGCGCTCTCACACGCCGAGGCCGGCGCGGATATAGTCGCGCCGTCGGACATGATGGACGGACGCATCGGCGCGATCCGCTCGGCCTTTGAAAGTGCCGGTCATATTCACACCCAGATCATGGCTTATTCGGCCAAATATGCCTCGGCCTATTACGGTCCCTTCCGCGATGCGGTGGGCTCTTCGGGCAATCTCAAAGGCGCCAACAAGTTCAGCTATCAGATGGACCCGGCCAACGGCGACGAGGCCTTGCGTGAGGTGGCCCTGGATATCGAGGAAGGCGCGGATATGGTGATGGTCAAACCGGGCATGCCCTATCTGGATGTGGTGCGGCGGGTGAAAGACCACTTTGGTATGCCGACCTTTGCCTATCAGGTCAGCGGCGAGTACGCCATGCTGAAAGCGGCCACGCAGAACGGCTGGCTGGACGAAAAACAGGTGGTCATGGAAGCCATGTCTTGTTTTAAACGCGCCGGTGCCGATGGTGTGCTGACGTATTTTGCGCCGCAAATCGCCGACTGGCTGCAGGAAGGCTGAGTACGGCCGCAAGTGCCTGAAAAGCGGCTTTTTGTGGTACAGATGATGCTGTAGAGAGGGCATTGGCCTTAGCCGGCCGGACTCCTTGTCAGAAATCAGGATTGTCGCGACCATGTTACGGAAATACTCTCGCTCTCAGGCACTTGCCACAGCCTTTTTTATCGGGCTGAGCACGCCCCTTTCTTTGCAGGCCATGACGCCGGGCTGGTACGTCGGTGCCGGTTACGGCGCGTCGCGTCTGGACCCCACTGTGCCCTTCGATATTTACCAGCGCGAAGATGGCGATGGTGAGATGTATCGTGGCTTTTTCGGTTATGACTTCAATGAACTGAGCTCGCTGGAACTGAATGTCAGCGAGTTGGGCGAGGCAAGCCTGAGCAACGGTGACACCGTGACTTACCGTGCCGCGGACGTGGCCGGGCTGTACCGTTTTTACGACTATCAGGACGCCCACGGGCCGGACAGCGCCGATCTGAATCTGTTTGCGCGCCTGGGGCTGGGCTATCTGGATCTGGAATCCGATACCACGCTGGACCCGGAGTCGCGGATTCATATGCTGGCCGGTGTCGGTGCCGAGCTGCGTGTGCTCGGTCCGCTGGGCCTGCGTGCGGATCTGGAGTTCTTTGACGCCGATGCGGTGGCCGCTTCGCTGTCGCTGTTTATGCGTTTCGGCCGTAGTTTACAAACGCCGCACACGATGCCGGTGAGCAGTGTGCCGGCGAGCGCCGCGCCTGTCCGTACAGCCGAACCGGCGCCGTCTGTGCCGGAACCGGCGGTGCAGGCGAAACCCGTATCCACGCCGGCTCCCGCGCCGGTGCTGCCGGCCAAACCGCCGCAGGCAGCACCCGCGCCGACACCTGCGCCCGTGGCCCGTGTCAGCGATGCGGACGCCGACGGTGTGCCGGATGATCGTGACCGTTGTACCGCTTCGCGGCCGGGCTACCCGGTACGCGCCGATGGTTGCCCGCTGTTCAAAGGCGTACTCAGCGGCCTGAAGTTCAGCGGCACCCGTACCGCGCTCAACGCCGATGAAGAGGCGGTACTGCGCGGGCTGGCTTCCCTGCTGAAGAAATACCCGGCGGCTACCGTCGAGCTGCGTGCTTTCAGTTCCGCATCGCCGCGTGAACAGGTCGCCCGCGCGATTACCCGCGCGCGTCTGAAGAATATCGGGGTGTTCCTGCGCAAGGCCGGCGTGCCTGCGCGGCAAACCCGTTTCCTGGCTTTCGCTAACCGCGATCAGAGCAGCGGTCTTAACCCGGAACGGATTGAGATCCGCGAGACCGATCCGCGGTGATCCCGGGCGGGCATACCGGGCTGATCGCGGCGCTGGCGGCCGGTCCGGTATGCTGGGCGCTGATGTGGCTTGCGGGCATACGCCCGCAGGGGCAGGCCTTGTCCTGGTGGTGGTTGCTGCAGCTGGTGTTACTGCAGCCCTTGTTAGAGGAGTGGCTGTTCCGCGGCAATCTGCAGCCGGCACTGAAAGCGCGTTTTTCCGGCGCCGGCGGCCGGCTGTTTTTCAGCCCTGAGAATCTCCTGACCAGCGCGCTGTTCGCGGCCTTGCATTTGTTCTATCACCCGCCGCTCTGGGCTTTGTTGGTGTTTTTCCCGTCTCTGGTATTCGGCTGGGCCATGGCCCGTTACCGGCATCTGCTGGCGCCGTTTGCCCTGCATGCATTTTACAATGCCGGTTACTTCCTGTTGTTTTCCTGATCAGTTTGCCGCTGAAGCGCAGCGTTCCAGTTTTGCTGCTGCGGCTTGCATAAACTGACTTGACCAGAGGTCGGCGCTGTCCGGGTCAAGATGTGAGGCATCCACGGTAATCAAGTCCTCCGGCATGGGAAAGATGCCGGATACGCCAAGCCGTTCACTCAGTTCCGTGGCAAAGGCCAGCGGTGTCTGCGCGCGCGGTGTGACCGTGAGAATGACGCATTCTTTGTCGATGCCGAAGTTTTCAAAAAAGCGCGTTGCAATCTGCGCGGCCTGATCGACGGTCACGCCGAGATTCTGATTGTTATCCACCTTGACCGGGATATGCATGTTTTTGCGGAAAAAACGCACATCCCAATGGCCGTTCTCGCGGTAGCGGTAGAGCGTTTCGTCTTTACCCTGACACAGCAGCTTAGCCATCAGGCCTGAGGCGTCGTCGGCACAGCTGCTTTTCTGCCGTGCCTGCAGCCACATTTTGGCCTTGTATTCCCAGTCCCGCGTGGGTGATTCCTCAAATGCGTTTTGGTTGGTAATGCTGACATAGTCGGTGAAAAACGGATCGGCATTGATTACCAGCGCCGAAGGTTTGAGCTTGTATTTTTCTGCCATGCGCTCGGGCACGGTGTTTTGCGAGCCCATGCCGAAACCGAAGACATAGTGGGCAATCTTGTGTTGCTCAAACCACTCCAGCACCGGTTGGGTTGAGAAAGCGTATTGCGTGCGGCTGTTGCCGAGGAACAGCACATCGGCGGCCTGCACGTGTTGCATGACCGGTTCAAGCTGCTTCCAGTAGGCACGGTGCTCAAAGTCACCGAAACGCGACGAATGGCAGTAGGCCATAAAGGTTTCGTCGCTGTAGCCGGCAGGGTTGCAGCTGCCGATCCAGGGAAAGACATCGCTGCGTTTCCAGACAAAAATCGCCAGCGACAAAACCACAGCCAGCAGCAGAAATGCCACACTGAAGCGTCTGGCGCGTGCTTGCGAGGGAGGCAGTATCGCGGCGGGGACGGAGACTTTCATACGCGGCAGCCCTTAGAAATTGAAGTACAGAAACTGAGACGTTTCGCTTGTGCCGAACAGGCTGTAGGCCAGCATGAGTGCGAAGACGGCGGCCCAGAACAGGTTCAGACGCACCGCCAGACGTTCCGGCCAGACCGGCGCAATCGCGGCGCCACGTTCAGTCAGGGCCGGATCGAAGCGGTGCATCCATTGCTGCGAGTTCGGTGCAAACAGCGTCCACAGCAGAATCAATCCCATATAGGCGATGGCCGTGATCGGACCCACGCCGGGGGCCTCGATACGGTTGCCCAGCAGCGCGGCCAGATCCTTCAGCGGCGTCATCATCGGTCCTGCCGAGAGCAGTGGTTTGAAGTCGATGTGCCAGGCTTGTAACTGAGCGGTCAGTTCCGGCGCACGTCCCAGCCATTCGATGGGCAGCGCCAGACCGTTCAGCCCGGCCATGCCGGCGACGATGCTGTTGGCTGTGCTCATGGAGTCGGCACGGAAATACACCCAGGCCACCACCACGGCAAGAAAAGTGATGGCCCAGTAAACAGTCTGCTCAAGCGTGCGGGTCAGGATGTTGCCGGCCGGCAGGCGTGCCCGCAGGCCGCGCCAACTGTGATTGATGACCAGATAAAAACCATGCAGAAAACCCCAGAAAACAAAGGTCCAGGCCGCACCGTGCCAGAGGCCGCCGAGCAGCATGGTGGCCATCAGATTGATCTGGCGGCGGGTTTTGCCTTTGCGGTTGCCGCCCAGGGAAAAATACAGGTATTCGCGCAGAAAGCGCGACAGCGTCATATGCCAGCGGCGCCAGAAATCGATGATGCTGCGTGCTTTATAGGGGGAGTAAAAGTTCAGCGGCAGGCGGATGCCGAATACCCGTGCCAGTCCGAGGGCCATGTCCGAATAGCCGGAGAAGTCGAAATACAGTTGAATGGTATAGGCCAGGGCCCCGGCCCAGGCTTCCAGAAAGCTCAGCGTGGCACCGGCTGCGGCGGCGTCGAAGTAGGTATTGGCATGGACGGCGACGCCGTCTGCAATCACGACTTTTTTAAACAAGCCGAGACAGAACAGGCCTATGCCCACGGCCAGATTGCTGTAGTCAAAGTGGCGTGCACGATAGGTCAGAAACTGCGGCAGCATCTCGCGGTGGCTGACAATCGGCCCGGCGATCAGCTGCGGGAAAAATGTCACAAAAAGCGCGTAGTTGAGGAAGTTATGTTCCTCGGTTTCACCGCGCCAGGCGTCAACGATATAAGCGATCTGTTGAAAGGTAAAAAAGGAAATCGCCAGCGGCAGGATAATCGTGCCGACGTCGATGCCGGTGCCGAAGACGGTGTTGATATTGGCCGCGAAAAAGCCGGCGTATTTAAACCAGGCGATTGAAGCCAGATTCAGGCTTACCCCCGCGATCATCAGCGCCTTGCGGGTGGACGTGCTGTGTTTGCTGCGATGGGGGCAGACTTGTAATCCGATAAAATAGTTAATCAGAATTGAGCCGCAGATCAGGAACAGATATACCGGCTTCCACCATGCGTAGAACACCAGCGAGGCCAGTACCAGCCAGGCCAGCGACTGGCGGAACCAGCCGCGATTGCTGAGGTAGATAAAAACCAGCAGGGTGATCGGAAAAAAAACGAAAATGAATTCTTTCGAATTAAATAGCATGGTGTTTGGTTCAGCTCAGTCGGTCACGGTGCTGTGCCCGCTTGGCAGGTCGCAGGCTTCCGTGCGGTGGCGGGCTTGTCTTATTGCCCGGTTTCATCGGCCCATTCACGGGGGCGCAGGTAGTGCTCGTAAAGTGCCGCTTCGGGCGTGCCGGGTTCGGGCTGCCAGTTGTAGCGCCAGCGCACATTCGGCGGCATCGACATGAGGATGGACTCGGTTCTGCCGCCCGATTGCAGGCCGAACAGCGTGCCGCGGTCGAAGACCAGATTGAATTCCACATAACGCCCGCGCCGGTAGAGTTGAAAATCCCGTTCGCGTTCACCCCAGGGCGTGTCTTTGCGCCGCTCGATAATCGGCGTATAGGCTCGGGTGTAGTGGTCGCCGACGCTGCGCATAAAGGCAAAAGCGGTGGCGAAATCCGGCCCGGACAGATCATCGAAAAACAGCCCGCCGATACCGCGCGGTTCGTCGCGGTGTTTGAGATAAAAATACTCATCACACCATTTTTTGTAGCGCCTGTAGGCCTCGTCGCCCAGTGGTGCACAGGCCGCGCGTGCGGTGTTGTGCCAGTGCCGGCAGTCTTCATCAAAACCGTAGTAAGGCGTCAGATCAAAACCGCCGCCGAACCACCAGACCGGCTCGCTGTCGTCCCGCTCGGCGATAAAGAAGCGCACATTGGCGTGGGAGGTCGGGATGTAGGGATTGTTGGGGTGGATGACCAGCGACACGCCCATGGCCTCAAAGCCGCGGCCGGCCAGTTCCGGACGGTGCGCGGTGGCCGAAGGTGGCAGCTTGTCGCCGTAAACGTGCGAGAAGTTGATCCCGGCCTGTTCAAAGACGCTGCCGCCGGCCAGCACCCGTGAACGTCCGCCGCCGCCGGCGTCGCGTTGCCAGACGTCCTCGGCAAAGTCGTGGCTGTCATAGGCCGCCAGTGTGCTGCAGATGCGGTCCTGCAGATCCAGCAGATAAGTTTTGACGTCGTCTTTGCTGATCGTACTCATGGTGTCCGTTGTCTATCGAAGCTGTTTGCCGCTTTGGGCATCGAAAATCGGGGTCGGGCCCTGCAGGTCGCCCGGCATCAGCGGCACAATATAATCGACTTCGCTGCCGAATGTCTGTTGCAGTTCGGCCGGTGTGGTGGCCGGCGGCTCGCCCGAGCGGTTGGCGCTGGTGGAGATCAGCGCCGCATCGAGCTCGTCGCACAGCGCGCGGACAAAAGGCTGGGCGCTGACGCGGATGGCGATGGTGTTGCGGCCGCCGGTCAGCAGCGCGGAGATGCCCGGCGCGGCCGGTAAGACCCAGGTGACCGGGCCCGGCCAGGAAGCCAGAATCTGTTCGCGGCGGGCGGCCGGAATATGGCTGATCCAGGGGCGGATCTGGGCGATGCGCGAGGCGATCAGGATCAGGCCCTTGGCCGGATCGCGGTGTTTGATCTGCAGTAGACGCTGTATCGCCGCCTCGTCGCTGGCCAGACAGCCGATGCCGTAAACCCCTTCGGTCGGGTAGATAAGAATACCACCGCGACGCAGATGGCCGGCGGCGTGTTGGCTGTAGAGGGAAATGGCGTCGGAATCGGACATGATCGGTGTCGGATTAGGCGGCCTGAGCCGTGGGCAGCAGAAGCCCCGCCACCTGTCGGTGGCGGGAGCGGGGTGTTACTTGTCCGCTTCGCTGGCAGCGGCTTTCTTCTTCGCGGTGGCTTTCTTTTTGGCCGCGGTTTTCTTGGCCGTCGCCTTTTTCTTGGCGGTGGCTTTTTTCTTGGCCGTGGTCTTTTTCGCCGCGGTTTTCTTGGCGCTGGTCTTCTTCGCTGCGGTTTTTTTCGCGGCGGCTTTCTTCTTGCCGCGGCCGCGTCGTTCCGGTGCTTCTTCGAGCAGTTTCTCGCAGGTCGCCTGATCGAGCTTTTCCGGTGTTTCCTTCATCTCTTTGGGAATTTTCGCGTTTTTGTTGCCGTCGGTGATATACGGCCCCCAGCGTCCTTTGAGAATCTGGATGTCGGTGCCTTCGAAGACTTTGATGACTTTTTCGCGGTCTTCTTTGACCTTGATCTGCACCAGTTCCAGGGCCCGTTCCGGCGTGACGGTGTAAGGGTCATCGGGCTCTTTGAGCGAGACGTATTTGTCGCCGTAGCGCAGATAGGGGCCGAAGCGACCGATATTGGCGCTGATTTTTTTGCCGTCGAATTCCTCGCCGCAGCCGCTGACTTCGCCCAGCGCGCGGGGCAGTTTAAACAGCTCCATTACTTCGTCGAGTTTGACCGTAAAGAGGTTCTGGCCGGGGCGCAGACTGGCGAACCGGGGTTTTTCTTCGTCGTCTTTGGTCCCGATCTGGACGAAAGAGCCGTAGCGGCCGACCCGTACGGAAACCGGTTTACCGGTTTCCGGGTCGGTGCCCAGCAGGCGCTCAAAATAGGGCCGCGGAATGTCGTCGCCGACCTGTTCGACCTTGGCGATAAAGGGTTTCCAGAATTCGTCGAGCAGCGGAATCCATTCTTTTTCGCCGCGGCTGACCGTATCCAGACCGTCTTCGAGGTTGGCGGTAAAGTCGTAATCCACGTATTGCGTGAAGAACTCCTTGAGCATCATGGTCACGATGCGGCCGGTGTCGGTCGGGTGAAAACGGCGCTGGTCCATTTCCACGTATTTGCGGTTTTGCAGGGTCGAGATAATTGAGGCGTAGGTCGACGGACGGCCGATGCCGTATTCTTCCAGCGCCTTGACCAGACTGGCCTCGGTAAAGCGCGGGGGCGGCTCGGTGAAATGCTGGCCGAGGACGATATCTTTGAGCGGGATTTTGTCGCCCTCGTTGATTTCCGGCAGCTTGCGCTCGTCATCCTTGCCGGCTTTTTTGTCGTCGGCGTCTTCCTGATAGACGGTCATAAAGCCCGGGTGACGAACTGTCGAACCGTTGGCGCGGAACATACCGGCTTCCCCGGCTGCCAGATCCACGGCCACCTGATCGAGTGTGGCATGAATCATCTGACAGGCCACGGCGCGTTTCCAGATCAGGCTGTAGAGCTTGAACTGGTCCGCGTCGAGGTATTTTTTCATCTCTTCCGGGGCGCGCATCACCGAGGAGGGACGGATCGCCTCGTGCGCTTCCTGGGCGTTTTTCGACTTATTGGTATAGATGTTCGGCGTTTCCGGCAGATTGTCCTTGCCGTAGCGCTGATAGATCAGGTCGCGGATTTCCGTCAGTGCGTCCTGTGACAGGGTCACGGAGTCGGTACGCATATAGGTAATCAGACCGACTGTGCCTTCGCCGATGTCGATCCCTTCGTAGAGCTGCTGGGCAATGCGCATGGTGCGCGAGGCGGAAAAGCCCAGTTTACGCACGGCTTCCTGCTGCAGCGTTGAGGTGGTGAAGGGCGCGGCAGGGTTGCGCTTGCGTTGTTTCTTCTCGACCTTAACCGCTTCCAGGGTGCCGTTGGCGGCAGCCAGCAGGGTGTCGCGGGCGTTATTGGCCAGGGTTTCGTTATTGATCGTGAACTGCTCGACCTTCTCGCCGTTGAGGCGGGTCAGGCGGCCGTTAAACGGCTGGGCGTCTTTTTCCACATCGGCCAGCACGGACCAGTATTCCTGCGGCACGAAGGCTTCGATCTGCTCTTCGCGCTCGACAATCAGGCGCAGCGCCGGGCTCTGCACGCGACCGGCGGACAGGCCGGGGAAGATTTTCTTCCACAGCAGCGGTGAGAGGTTAAAGCCGACCAGATAATCCAGTGCGCGGCGTGCCTGCTGGGCGTTGACCAGGTCCATGGACAGCTCGCGCGGATGGGCGACCGCTTCTTCGAGCGCGCGTTTGGTAATCTCGTGGAAAACGACCCGTTGGACGGTTTTGCCTTCCAGCAAGCCATCGGCTTTAAGCAGCTCAAAGACGTGCCAGGATATGGCTTCTCCCTCGCGGTCAGGGTCGGTCGCGAGCATAAGGACGTCGGCTTTTTTCAGCGCTTTGACGATGGCCTGATAATGTTTTTCGCTGCGCTCGCCGAGTTCGTACTTCATCGCGAAGTGGTTATCCGGGTCGACCGCGCCTTCTTTGGGGATCAGATCCCGGACGTGTCCGTAGGAGGCCAGCACCTCGTAATCCTTGCCGAGGTATTTCTGGATGGTTTTACATTTCGCGGGCGATTCCACGATGATCAGGTATTTACTCATTCCGCGTCAGTGTGTTGTTTTGTGAGTGACCGGCACGTTTGGGCTGCGATGTGCCGGCGAAAAATCGCACGTATTGTTCATAAAAGGTCGCGTCAGGTCGACCGCTTTCTGACAGCTTGCGTGATGGCAATTCGGCGCAGGCCTTCGCAGGATGGCGCGCTATTGGCAGAAATTTGATTGAAATACAGTCGCTTAAGAGCGATGGACGGCTCTTTTGCAAACGCTGTAGTGCAGGAACTAGCACCGAACGTACCTGTTTGCGCCTGCAGACTCAACCTTCGTTTTGCTGCCCGCCGCCGCTCAGGTGGTCGTCGCGGCCTTCTCCTCAGCCGCTGCCGGTGCGCATGTAACGGTTGGCGCCGGCCGATTCGGCATAGCCCTGCAGCTCCAGCGACAGCAGCATGGAGGCGACGGCGCCGGCGGGCAGACCGCTGCGTTCGACGAGCTGATCGATCGGGGTCGGTGAGTAGTCCAGACAGGCCAGCAGATGCCGGTACTCGGCGTCCAGCTCACCGGCCGGCGCCGGCGCCGTTTCTGCGTCCGGGCCGGGCTCAGGGATGGACAGCTCGCCGAGCCGTGACGCCAGTTCTTCGAGCACATCGGCGGCAGTCTCGACCAGCTTGGCCCCTTCGCGTATCAGGCGGTGACAACCGCGTGACAGCGGATTGTGGATGGAGCCGGGGATGGCCAGCACTTCGCGGCCGAGTTCGCCGGCCAGACGTGCGGTGATCAGCGAACCGCTGCGCGTGGCCGCTTCGACCACCAGGGTGCCGAGGCTCAGGGCACTGATCAGGCGGTTACGGCGTGGAAAGCGCGACTGATGCACACCGACGCCGGGCGGGAATTCGGTGACCATGGCACCGCCGGCGGCGACGATCTGATGAACCAGATCGCGGTGCGCGGCGGGATAGACGCGGTCCGGTCCGGTCGCTGTCACAGCCACCGTCAGCGCGCCGGCATCGAGTGCGCCGCGGTGTGATTCGCCGTCGATACCCAAGGCCAGGCCGCTGGTGATGGTCAGACCGGCACCGCCGAGGGCGGCGGCAAACTCACGCGCGGTGCGTGCCGCCGCCGGTGTCGGGGTACGGCTGCCGACCATGGCCAGCTGAGGCGTGTGCAGGACGTCGCAATCGCCGGTGACAAACAGCATCACAGGCGGATCGCTCAGGTCGCGCAGGGCTACGGGGTAGTGGGCGGCGGTCAGCGCCAGCAGGTGGTTGTCGGGGTCGGCAGCCCACTTCAGGGCGGCCTCCAGCCGGGCCGGATCGGGGCCGCGCCTGACGGCTTCGGCCTGAGCTTCATTAAGGCCGGCGTCGCGCAGGGCGGCGGTGCCCGCGCTGAGGATATCAGCCGGGTCGGAAAAGGTGCCAAGCAGCAACTGAGCCGCGGCCGGTCCTATGCCGGGCGTCAGGGCAAGGCGCAGGCAGATCTGTGTCGGGTCCATGGCGGGGATTCTGTCAGGCCTGGGGCCTAAACGTAAAGCAGGGCCCGGATTCTGTCTAGTTCGCGGCGGTGATTTGACGGTCAATAAAAAAGGGTCTGCGCCGGATGGCGACAGACCCTCGGGTGTTTTGCCGGTGGCGGCCGGATCAGATGCCGGCGACCACGTCGTTTTTGTGAATCGGGCGGGTCGATTCCATAATGAGACCGTAGCTGACCTTGTCGAAGGTGCGGAACACCATCAGCACGCCGATGCGCGTGTTGGGGATGTTAACGTAGTCATGCGACTTGCCGCTGAAACGGTCTTTGATGCGGCCGCCACGGTGTTCAATGGCCATCACGTCGCCGACCCGCACGCCTTCACGGTCGCCCAGGTTGAGCACGACGACCTGATTGCGGCCACTTTGGCTGATGGCGTTGAACAGCGAAATGATTTTGCCTTCGCCTTCAATCTGCGGCACGCGCGGCATGTAGTTATGCACCACGTAATTCTGGTTCTGCGGCAACAGGCGGTCGCCGGCCAGGGTTTCCATCTTGGCGGAGCTGATCATCACCGTGGCCGGATCGCCGTGTTCCAGCAGGGTGGCGTCAGCTACATGCGTGATTTCGTAGCCCAGCAGTTCACCGGTGTCCGGGTCCTGCAGCTTTTTGCTTTGACGGAAGATGCCGTAGTCTGAGTGATCGTCGCTAAGGTCGCCGCGGACGTAGATCTGCTGCCCGCTGGCACTGGCCAGACGGCCTTCGAAATCACCGATGACGTAAGGGGCGTCGGTCAGATCCTCGATATCGACCACACGCGGGTAAACCAGAAACTGCTGGATCGCATCGCCCGGGATCATCGGGATGGCGCCGGACAGCGAGGATTCGCGGATCTGCGGTGACAGACGCACCACGCCGTTTTCATGCGGCGGCATCGCGTTTGCATCGCCCGGTCCGGAGATCACGGTGCCATCGCGGGACACCACCAGTACCGGTTTGCCGTCCACATAGCGCAGGGAGACCTCGTCACCGGGGTAGATCAGATGCGGGTTTTCGATCTGCGGGTTAATATCCCAGATCTCCGGCCACAGCCAGGGTTTGTGCAGGAATTTGCCGGAGATGTCCCAGAGGGTATCGCCTTTGACCACGGTGTAGGTCTGCGGGCGGTCGTTACGCACGGCGCGGCTGACTTCAGCACGGCGGTCGGGCGCGGTCTGGCGTTGATAGCCGGCCGCATCCGGGTCGATAACGCGCACGCGGCGTTCGGTTTCAATGGTCTCACTGTAATAGCCGCTGGTGGCCACCGGTTCGGCAGTGTCCTGTTCCGCGGACGAGTTCCACAACTGACAGCCGCTGAGCATCATGGCCAGAGAAAGGCCGGTGAGCAGTGGGGCGGCGCCGTGGTGATGCAGTTTCTTCAAGGTTCTTCTCCGTCTATCGATACGGCCGTGGGTCAGCACTCCGGAATTGAGCGCGACTGTTTGCGGGTGTTCAGCAGAATTTGTGCCATTGTTGTGAACAAATGCACGTAAATGCGGTCGTACAGGGCAGGCCGGTGACAGCAGCGGATGGCGCGCAGTGCTTAGCTTGGTTCCGGCCCATAGCGATGCCTGATACACTTTGCTGATTCGCTGAGAGTAAATGGAAAAGAATTATGGCAATCCGAGACATTCTGGTCTTTCCGCACCCGAATCTGCGTAAGAAAGCCGCGCCTGTCGAGACCTTCGACGAGGCGCTGCGCACCCTGGTGGCGGATATGTTCGAGACCATGTATGACGCGCCCGGTATAGGTCTGGCGGCAACCCAGATTGACGTTCACCAGCGTGTGATCGTGATTGATGTGTCCGAAGACAAGAGCGAGCCGATGGTCTTTATCAACCCGGAGCTGCTTGAACAGGACGGCATGAACACTCACGAAGAAGGCTGTCTGTCGGTGCCCGGATTTTACGAAACCGTCGAGCGGCCGGAGAAAATCCGCGTCAAAGCGTTCGACGAGCACGGTAAGGAATTTGAGCTGGAGACCGACGGTCTGCTCGCCACCTGTGTGCAGCACGAAATCGATCACCTCAACGGCAAGGTGTTTGTCGATTACGTGTCAGCACTCAAACGCGACCGGATTCGCAAGAAACTCGAAAAACAACAGCGCAAAGCCGGATAAGGCGAGCGCTGACGGACAGACGGCTGTCGCGTCACCGTGTCGGTGGCGCGTGGTTCTAACTTCGCAGGAATACCCCCTTTGAATTGTCAGCAATTGCGCGTGGTCTACGCGGGCACGCCGGATTTCGCCGTTCCGGCGCTTGCCGCACTGCACGACTCGGCTCATGAGCTTATCGGTGTTTACACCCAGCCCGACCGGCCGGCCGGGCGCGGGCGCAAGGTGGCCATGAGTGCCGTCAAAACCTTTGCGCTGGAGGCCGGTTTGCCGGTTTTTCAGCCGCTGAGCCTGAAAGACGAAGCCGCGCAGGCCGAACTGGCCGCCTTGGCGCCGGACATTATGGTGGTGGCCGCTTACGGGCTGATTCTGCCGGAGTCGGTGTTGCGGATTCCGGCGCTCGGCTGCATCAATATTCACGCCTCCCTGTTGCCGCGCTGGCGCGGTGCAGCGCCGATTCAGCGGGCCATCGAAGCCGGCGACAAGGAAACCGGGGTGACGATTATGCAGATGGCCAAAGGGTTGGATACCGGCGATATGTTGCTGAAAAAACACCTGCCCATCGGTCCTGACAGCATTGCGGCCGGTGTGCACGATGCGCTCGCAGAGCTGGGCGCGCAGGGCGTGCTTGAGGTATTGCCCGGCTTGTGTGAGGGCACCCTGAAAGGCGAAGTTCAGGATGACAGTCAGGCCAATTACGCGGCCAAGATCAGCAAGGAAGAAGCGCGTATCGACTGGCAGCGTCCGGCGGCGGAGATTCAGCGCAAGATCGCCGCCTTCAATCCGTTTCCGGTGGCGTTTACCGAACTCGACGGCAAAGCGCTGCGTCTCTGGCGTGCGCGTCTGGTAAGCGAGGCGGTCAGCGGTGCGCCGGGCACGGTCACCGTCAGCCCCGGCAAAGACATACTGGTGGCCACCGGTGACGGGACGCTGGCGCTGGAACTGCTGCAGTTGCCGGGCAAGAAAGCCCTTGATGCGGCGACATTTCTTAACGGCCGCGATATTGCCGGCCGGCAGCTGGGCTGAGCCGGTGTACCGTTTCAGCGCCGGCGCAGCAGTTCGATGAATTCCCCCGCGCGACCGAAGCCGGTCCGTGAAGCGGCACTGGATGTGTTGCTGGACGTCATGACAAAAGGCTTGTCGTTGAGCCGCGTACTGCCCGCCGCACAACAGACCGTCGCCGAGCGTGACCGCGCGCTTTTACAGGAGCTTTGCTTCGGCGTACTGCGTTGGTATGAACGCCTCTCGCGGGTGACCGACAGCCTGATGGACAAGCCGCTTAAACAGCGCGACGGGGATATCCGCCTGCTGATCGTGCTGGGTCTGTATCAGCTTGAATTTACCGGCATTGCCGCTCATGCGGTCTTGCAGGAAACCGTGGCGGTGACAAAAAAACGCCGCAAAGACTGGGCCCGCGGGCTGGTCAATGCAGTGCTGCGGCGCTATCAGCGCGAAGCTGCGGAGAGCGAAAAAGTCTGGTCTGACGGCTGGCGCGCGCAATACAGCCTGCCGGACTGGCTGCTCAGTCAGTTCAAGGCTGACTGGCCCGGCCAGTGGCAGGCCATAGCGACGGCGGCTAACGCGCGCCCGCCCATGACGCTGCGGGTTAACCGCGCGCAGTGCAGTCGCGACGACTACCTGGCACAGCTGCAGGAGGCCGGACTGGCCGCTGAGGCACATCCGCTGGTGCCCGGCGCGGTGGTGCTGGCGCATCCGGCGCCGGTCGGCAGTCTGCCCGGTTTTGCGCAGGGATTGTGCAGTGTGCAGGACGCCGGAGCGCAGCTGGCCGCACAGATTCTGGCCCCGCGTGACGGTGACCGTGTGCTCGATGCCTGCGCCGCGCCGGGCGGTAAAAGCTGTCATTTGCTGGAGATCGCACCGCAGGCGCAACTGCTGGCGCTCGATAATGACGAAAGCCGCTGTCAGCGGATTCACGAAAACCTCGACCGTATCGGCCTGCAGGCGCAGGTGCGCTGTGCCGATGCCGCGCAGCCTGAGCAGTGGTGGGACGGGCAGCTGTTTGACCGGATTCTGCTGGATGTGCCGTGTTCGGCGCTGGGCGTGATCCGCCGCCATCCGGATATCCGGCACTTGCGCAAAGCCGCCGACCTGCCGGCGCTGGCGGTCTTGCAGCAGCAGATTCTGCAGGCCGCCTGGCGGACTCTGAAACCCGGCGGACGTTTGTTGTACGCCACCTGCTCGGTGACGCGTCAGGAAAACAGCGCGCAGGTGGGGCAATTTCTTCAGTCGCACGCCGATGCGCGACGTATTACCATAGAGGCCGACTGGGGCGTGGCAGACGGCGCCGGCCGCCAGATTCTGCCGGGGCAGGCTGGCATGGACGGTTTTTTCTATGCCCTGCTCGAAAAGGCGACCTGAGACCCATACCGCGTGACACCTCACAGACTCCCAACATCGACGCAAACCGGGCGCCGCCCGGTCCGCTACAGGCTGGTGCTGTGTCTGGCCTTGTGCTTACCGTTGTTGGCCATGGCGGCCGAGCGGGTCTGGTTCGAAAACGTTCGCGTGTACCGCCCGGGCGATTATTACCTGCTCGATCTGGATTCTCATCTGCGCTTGCGGGCGCGCCCCACCGAAGCTCTGGCCAACGGTGTATCGCTGTATTTCGACCTGACCATTGAGGTTAAACGACAGCGCAATCTCTGGCCGGACGAGACGGTCCGGACCATCACCAAGCGCTATCGCCTGTTTTACTTTGAGCTGACCCGGCATTTTCGCGTGACCGAAACCCGCAGCGGCCACTCCAGTAATTTCGACTCGCTGGACAAGGCGCTGGACTATCTGGGCAATCTGCGCGCCGAGCCTTTGGTGGCGGCCCGTGATGTGGACATGCCGCAGCGCTACCGGGTGGAAATCCAACTGGCCATAGACCCGTCGGAACTGCCCGCACCCCTGCAGATTCAGGCGTATACGACGCGGCGCTATCTGATGAAAAGTGACGTGCTTGTATGGCCGCTGGACTGACCAAACGCATTACCGGCAGCGTCGTCCTGATGGGCGTGCTGTTTGCGGTTCTGGTGGTGTCGCTCTATGTGCTGAGCAACACCACCGAAAGTGTCGATAGCTTCGGCAAATATTATTTCTGGCTGCTGATCACCGACGCGGTGGTGCTGATTTTCATCGCGATTCTGATCGCCGCCAATTCCGTGCAGATGCTGCGCGAATTCCGCCGCCGGGTGGCCGGTTCACGGCTGACCGTAAAGCTGATTATCATGTCGGTGTTTCTGGCCTTGGTGCCGGTGACACTGGTGTATCTGTTCTCGGTGAAGTTCCTCACCGCCAATATCGACAGTTTTTTTGACATCGAAGTCGAAGAAGTGCTGCAGGATGCGCTGGAGCTGAGCCGCGATTCGCTGGATCAGCAAATGCGTGTGATGCGCCGGGTTACCACCGAGGTGGCAGGCCAGGTGGCCGGCGTGCCGCGCGATCAGGTCGGAGCCTTGCTGGAGACGCTAGGCGGGCGCATCGATGCGTCCGAACTGAGTGTATTGGATCGTGACAATACGCTGCTGGCCAGCACCGGCTTTTTCGGTGATACGGAGATCGAGCCGGAGCGTCCGCCGCAGTCGATTACGCTGAACGCCGCCGAGGGCCTGCCTTATGTCGGTGTGGACCCCTACGGTGCCGGGGATCTGGTGATCCGCGTGGTGGTGCCGGTGCTGCGTGACGACGATGTGGACGGGCATGATGTGCTGCAGGCCCTGTATCCGGTGGGCAAGCGTTCCAGTGAGCTGGCGCTCGGGGTGCAGGAAAGCTACCAGCGCTATCAGCAGATGGCGTTTCTGAGCAATCCCCTGAAACTCAGCTCCTTGCTGACCTTGTCCCTGACGCTGGCGCTGAGCGTACTGACGGCGCTGTGGTTTGCCTTTTACGCTGCGCGGCGCATGATGGTGCCGATCCATAATCTGGTCGAAGGCACCAAGCAGATCGCGGAAGGGGATTACTCGATCCGGATCTACAAACACGGCAACGACGAGATCCGCTATCTGGTTGACTCCTTTAACGAAATGACCGGCCGGCTCGAGCAGTCGAGCATTCTTGCGGAACAGTCGCGCCAGCGTCTGGAGAGTCAGCGGGCCTATCTGGAGACCGTGCTGCGGCATATTTCCACCGGCGTGCTGGCGCTGGATGCCGACGGTATGCTCAACACGGTCAATGATGCGGCCGCGCAGATTCTCGGCGAGGACATCAAGGATCTGTTCGGTTTGCGGCTTACCGATGCCGGCGAGCAGGCCAGCGCGATCCACCAGTTTGTGGCGGCCAATCAGCAGTATCTCGGTGAGCGTCAGGACTGGACTCAGGAAGTGGAAATCTTCGGTCCGCGGGGCCGCCGCCTGCTGCTCTGCCGGGGCGCGCAGTTGCGTGATCCGGAGGGGCGTTCGACCGGCGTGGTGGTGGTGTTTGACGATATCACCAGCATTGTGCAGGCCCAGCGCAACGCGGCCTGGAGCGAAGTGGCGCGGCGTCTGGCGCACGAGATCAAGAATCCGCTGACGCCGATTCAGTTGTCGGCCGAACGCTTACGGCGCAAGTATCTGGACAAAATGCAGGGTGAGGACGCGCAGCTGCTGGACCGTCTGACCCACACCATCGTGCAGCAGGTCGACGCGATGAAGTCGATGGTCAAGGCTTTCGCCGACTATGCCGATGCGCCGGCGGCCAGGTTTGTCCGCACGGACTTCAATTCGCTGGTGCTTGAGGTGGTCGATCTGTATCGCGATGTGGAGGACAAGGTGGATATCGCCTTGCAGCTCGGTACCAATCTGCCGACGATTCCCGCCGATGTGACACGCATGCGGCAATTGCTGCACAATCTGATCAAGAATGCGCTTGAGGCACAGAAGGACAGCGAACACGCCTATGTTCTGCTGGAAACCTGCCTGCGGGTGCAGGGCGATGACCGGCAGCTGCAGGTACGGGTCGAGGACAGGGGGCCGGGTTTTCCGCTGGATCAGCTGGATATGGTGTTCGAGCCCTATGTTACGTCCAAGCCCAAGGGAACCGGCTTGGGGCTGGCGATCGTTAAGAAGATCGTCGAAGAGCACAACGGACTGGTGATGATTGAAAACAATGAGCAAGGCGGTGCCAGCGTCATAATGCGTTTTCCGATCCCGGCAAGCGCGCCGCCCATGGAGTTCATACGCGATGAGTAACCCTTTGATACTGGTTGTCGATGACGAGCCCGATATCCGCTCGCTGGTGCAGGAAATCCTCGAAGACGAAGGCTATGACGTGCAGGTGGCCGGTGATGCGGGCGCGGCGCGTGAAGTGCTGGCCGAACAGCGCCCGGCGCTGATGCTGCTCGATATCTGGATGCCCGGCGAGGACGGTATCACGCTGCTGAAAGATCTGCGCCAGAACGGTCAGCTGGGTTTCCCGGTGGTGATGATGTCCGGTCACGGCACGGTCGAGACCGCCGTCGAAGCGACCCGCCACGGGGCTGTGGACTTTATCGAAAAACCCCTGTCACTGGCCAAGTTGCTGCTGACGGTGGAAAAGGCCCTGGTGCAGCCGGTCAGTGATGATGTGACCGGGCAGGTGACGGAAATCACGCCGCTGATCGGCAATAGCAGCTATATGAACCGGCTGCGCGATGAGATTGCCGCGCTGGCGCCCAAGGACCTGAATCTGCTGATTGTCGGCGAGCCCTCGACCGGCAAGTCGCTGGTCGCCCGGCATGTGCATGCGGCCAGCCAGCGCTCGGCGGGGCCGTTTATCCTGCTGCGTTGCGACAGCCTGTCGAGTGCCAATGCCGCCCGAGAGCTGCTTGGCGAGAACAGCCACGGCTCACTGAACTGCGGCTATCTGGAGTCGGCCAACGGCGGTACGTTGGTGCTGGAAGATGCCGAGCAGCTGCCGGAGGTGGCCCAGACGCTTCTTCTCGACGCGCTGACGCGCCGCGAGATCCGCCGCGCCGGTGCGCTCAGCCGCCTGCCTCTGGATATCCGCGTTATTGCCACGACCGCGGCTGATTTGCCGGCGCTGGTGCGGCGCGGGGAATTTTCCACCGAACTCTACAGCGCCCTGAGCACCGCCACGCTCGAGTGCAAACCGCTGCGTGAGCATCCCGAAGACCTGCCGGCGCTGCTGGAGCATTTTGTTACCGGCTTCAGCGAGAGCGAAAACCTGCCTTACCGGCATTTCAATGTGGCCGCGCAGAACCGTCTGCGCAATATGTCCTGGCCGGGTAATCTGCTGGAACTGAAAAACCTGGTTCAGCGGCTGATGATCCTGACCCCGCAGGTGGAGGTCGAAGCGCGCGATGTGGACCGTGTGCTCGGCGGCGGCGCGGCCCCGGAACCGGCGGGCCTGTTTTCCGGGCTGTCGCTGGATCTGCCGCTGCGCGAGGCGCGCACGGCGTTTGAGCGCACCTATATGCTCTACCAGTTGCAGCTGGCCGAGGGCAATATCGGCGAGCTGGCCAAGCGCGTCGGCATGGAGCGCACGCATCTTTACCGCAAGCTCCGCTCACTGGAGATTGATCTGGGTAAGGCGCGCGACTGAGAGGCCGTCGTTGCAGTGCCGCATCGGCGGCTGAATTCGGCTACAATGCGCGCGACTTCCCCGTGACTTGCCGCTGTCATTCAGTGCGGGGTTGGGCCGGTTTAGTGCTTCACGGAGAAGAATCCGAACATGAAAATCATTGTCCTCGGCGCCGGTCAGGTCGGCTCCACGGTAGCGCAGAATCTGGCCAGGGAAAATAATGATGTAACGGTGGTCGATACTGACAGCGAGGTCCTCAGTGCGCTGTCCAATACCTTCGATTTGCGTACGATTGAGGGTTACGCCTCGCACCCGCATGTGCTCAAGGACGCCGGGGCCGAAGACGCCGATATGATCGTCGCGGCGACCAATGCCGATGAGGTCAATATGGTGGCCTGTCAGATCGCCTATTCCATGTTCCACACCCCGACCAAAATCGCCCGTATCCGCTCCCAGGGTTATTTGTCCGAGGGGGCTCAGCTGTTCAAAAACGACCACATCCCGGTCGACGTACTGATCAGTCCCGAACGTCTGGTCACAGACCATATCGAACGCATTATCGAACACCCGGGCGCGCTGCAGGTGGTGGGCTTTGCCGAAGGCCGCGTCAGCATGGTCGGTGTGACGGTTGACGACAAAGCGCCCATGAAAGACAAGGCGGTCTGGCAGTTGTCGGTTTTATTGCCGGATGTGGAAACCCGCGTTATGGCGGTGTTCCGTGACGAACACGCGCTGATTCCCGACGGCGATACGGTGATCCACGAAGATGATGTGGTGTTCTTTCTGGCCATGCGCAAGGAAACCCGCGAGGTCATGGCGCAGTTCCGGACCACCGAAAAGCGCAACAAGCGCATCATGATCGCCGGTGGCGGCAATATCGGGGCAGGGCTTGCACATCGCTTGCAGGACCGCTATCACGTCAAACTGATCGAGTCGGTCACCGAGCGCGCCGATCAGCTGGCCTCGGACCTGAAAAACGTTCTGGTCTTCAACGGTGATGCCGCCGATCACGAGCTGCTGATGGGCGAGTACGTCCGTGATATGGATGTGTTTTGTGCGCTGACCAATGATGATGAGGCCAATATCCTGTCGGCGATGCTGGCCAAGCGTGCCGGGGCCGGCAAGGTCATGTCGCTGATCAACCGCCCGGCTTACGTGGATCTGGTGGAAAGCGGCTTTATCGATCTGGCGGTCTCGCCACAGCAGGTGACCATCGGTGCCTTGCTGACCCATATCCGGCGCGGCGACGTGGTGGCCGTGTATTCCCTGCGCAAGGGCTCGGCCGAAGCCATGGAGGCGGTTGCCCACGGCGATCCGGAGACCTCTAAAGTTGTCGGCCGCAAAATCGGTGAACTGCCTTTACCCAAGGATGTCACCATCGGTGCGCTGGTGCGTGAGGGGCGGATGGTCTCGGCTTCCCACGACACCTATGTCGAGCCCGAGGATCACGTGATTCTGCTGGTGCTGGACAAGGCGCATATTCCCGAGGTCGAGCGGCTCTTCCAGGTCAACGTGACCTTTATCTGAGACCGGCTATGTCAATTCCGGGCGCACGCAGCAGAGGGCTTCATTAATGCAATATCGCGTCATCCAGCGGGTGCTGGGCGTTTTGCTGGCGATTTTCAGTTTGTCGCTGGTCCCTCCGCTGATCGTCTCATTGTATTTTGACGACGGTGCGCTGGTGTCATTTCTTGATGCATTTATTCTCACGCTGGGGACAGGCTTGTTGTTGTACTGGCCGGCCCGGCGCGAGGTGGCACAACTGGGAATCCGCGAAGGCTTTCTGGTCGTGGTGCTGTTCTGGTCAGTGCTGGGTTTGTTCGGTGCCTTGCCGCTGTATATGCACGATCCGCTGGACCTGAGTGTCGCCGAAGCGATATTCGAATCCCTGTCGGGCCTGACCACAACCGGTGCGACGGTCATCGTCGGCCTGGACACCTTACCCGAATCGATCCTGTTCTACCGCCAGGAAGTGCAATGGCTCGGTGGTATGGGCTTGATTGTGCTGGCCGTGGCGATCCTGCCCATGCTTGGCATAGGGGGGATGCAGTTGTACAAGGCCGAGATACCGGGGCCGACCAAAAACAAACTCACACCGCGGGTGGCCGAGACCGCCAAGGCGCTCTGGTACATCTATCTGACTCTGACCTTTCTATGCGGCATGGCCTACTGGTTTGCCGGTATGACCCCGTTTGACGCCATCGGGCATGCATTTTCGACCGTGGCGGTCGGCGGGTTTTCCACCCACGATGCCAGTCTCGGTTACTTCAACAGCCGCGTGATCGAGATGATCGCAGTGGTGTTCATGATGGTCTCGGGTGTGAACTTCGCCTTGCATTTTATGGCGGTGCGTAGCCTGTCGGTGCGCCCCTACGGCAAGGACAGCGAGTTCAAAGCCTATGTGCTGGTGCTCGGGCTGGTGATGTTTATCACCAGCGGCTATTTGTATATCACCGGCGAAGAGGGCGCCCGGGCGTCGTTTTTTGACGGCATTTTCCATGCGGTTTCAATCGGCACGACAACCGGCTTTACCACCCGCGAGTACTACACCTGGCCGGGTTTCCTGCCGGTGATGCTCCTGTTTGCCAGTTTTGTCGGCGGTTGTGCCGGCTCGACCGGCGGAGGCATGAAGGTCATCCGCGTGTTGCTGCTCTTTAAACAGGGCATGCGTGAGCTGACCCGTCTTGTACATCCCAAAGCCACCTTGCTGGTTAAGGTCGGCAATCACGCCATGCCGAATAATGTGATCGACGCGGTGTGGGGCTTTTTCGCCACCTATGTTGCATTGTTTGTGTTGATGCTGCTGGTGATGATGGCGCTGGGGCTGGATCAGGTTACGGCGTTTTCCTCGGTGGCAGCCTGTCTTAACAACCTCGGACCGGGACTCGGTGAGGTCGGGGCCAACTACGCCAGTTTGAACGACGGCCCGCTGCTGGTCCTGTGTGTGGCGATGTTGCTCGGGCGGCTTGAGATCTTTACTTTTATCGTACTGTTTACTCCGGCTTTCTGGCGCAAATAATGACCGATTCTGCAGAAAAATGGGATGCCCGCTATCGTGCCGGCGACGGGCGGCCGGCACCGCCGGCGCAGGTGTTGAGTGAAAACCGGCATTTGTTGCCCGACAGCGGCCGCGCACTGGATCTGGCCTGTGGTCTGGGCGGCAATGCCTTGCTGTTGGCCGAAGCCGGACTTGAGACCGCCGCCTGGGACATTTCGGCAGTGGCGCTGGAAAAACTCTCGGCCGAGGCCCGGGCCCGTTCCTTATCGGTGACAACGTGTTGCTGCGATCTCAGTGCGACCGCTTTGCCCCGTGCACAGTTTGATGTGATTGTGGTCAGCCGCTTTCTTGAGCGCGCTCTGAGCGGGCCGATTTGCCAGGCGCTGACGCCGGGCGGGGTGCTGTTCTACCAGACATTCACCCGCGAAAAGACCACTTCGGCAGGTCCGTCCGATCCGCGTTT
This sequence comes from Granulosicoccaceae sp. 1_MG-2023, assembly GCA_030546905.1. Lineage (GTDB taxonomy): Bacteria > Pseudomonadota > Gammaproteobacteria > Granulosicoccales > Granulosicoccaceae > UBA7957. Next base: position 47,977 of record JAUOPI010000005.1, read on the forward strand.
CCTGCTCGGAGCGAATGAATTGCTGCGGTTGTTTGCCGGCTTACGCGTGTTGGCTTTCCGTGATGAAGGCCGGCAAGGGGATGTCAGCACAGGGCTACGTAATGAATCATGGATTGTGGCGAAAAAAGAGGAGCTTCAATGACGGATACCACGGTGTTTGAGCAGATGCTCGAACTGGGCAAGGACAACGCATTACTGCGCTTTACGCTCGGCTCGGCGTTCCACCGGCAGGGCCGTTACGCTGAGGCCGTCGAACACCTGCAACAGGCGGTCAGTTACTCGCCGGAATACACTGCCGCCTGGAAGCTGCTCGGTCGTTCGCTGGCCGATGCGGGGCGCAGCGAAGAGGCGGCGAAGGCGTTTGAGCAGGGCCTGCTTGCCGCGCGCGGCAATGGCGATAAACAGGCTGAAAAGGAAATCACGGTGTTTCTCAAACGTGCCCGGGCACAGGCCGGCGACAGTTCTCATGACAGCTGACAAGAACAACAGCAAACAGGGCGGTGCGGTGGTGGAGGGCGCGGGACGCGCTTTCGCAATGGATCTGTTGCATCCGCGTTATTGGGGTGTGTGGGCAGGCATAGGCCTGATGACACTGATCCGTCTGTTGCCCCGGCCGCTGCGCAATGGGCTCGGTTCGGTTCTGGGCCGCTTGTATCTGAAAAAAGACAGCAATCACCGTCATTATGCGAGGGTCAATCTTGCAATATGCTTTCCGGAGCTTAGCCCGCAGGAACGCTATGAGTTGCTGAAAAAGCACTTTATACGCTTTTTTCAGGTCATTCTCGATGCGCCGCTGTTCTGGTGGGGCAATGACGCCATGGTCCGCAAACGCGTGCGTGTGGTCGGCGCGGAAGAGGCCGATAAAGCGATCAAAGCCGGTGAGAGCGTGATCTTTCTGGTCAGCCACAGTCTTTCGATCGATGCGATTACCACCCGGCTGGCGATTGACTACAAAATGCAGGGCTTTTACAAGCCGTTCAAAAACCCGGTGATTGACTGGCTGATCTTCCGTCTGCGTTCCAAGCGCGGCGGGCGCTTGGCCGCACGCGGTGAAGGCTTTAAAACCGTGATCCGCGATCTCAAACGCGGTATGACGCTGTTTTATCTCAGCGATGAGGATCTGGGCCGGGACGGCTCGGTGTTTGCGCCGTTTTTCGGCCGGCCCAAGGCCACGCTTGCCATGTTGCCGCGTATTACAAGCATGACCGGCGCCAAAGTCTTTCCGGTCTACTGCCATTATTTACCCGAAAGCGGCAGCTACCAGATCAGCATTCTGCCGGCGCTGAAGGATTATCCCAGCGGGGATGCTGTCAAAGACGCCTGTCTGCTTAACCGGGCAACGGAAAATACCGTGATGATCTGCCCCGAGCAGTATTTGTGGAAGTTGCGTTACTTCAAAACCCAGCCCGATCCGGACACCAAAAACCCTTACCGTCAGGCGCGCGACGGTGAGTTCGACCTGCCTTTGTAGGTGAGGTCACTTATAACAGGGGAGTTAAGCCATGGGCACAGGTATGCAGGCAGGGATTCTGGCCTTGCTGTGGCTGATCTATTTTGTATTGCACAGCTGGCTCGCCTCTGACCGGCTGAAACAGCGGGTGGCGCAACTGTATCCGGATCTGGCCCCGGGCTACCGGCTGGCCTACAACCTGTTCGCGACGGTGTCGGTTCTTGTGCCTTTGTATCTGATGTGGCGCTGGCGGGGTGAGTTGCTGATTCACTGGCAGGGGCCGTGGTGGTACGTGTCTGCGGCCATGACCGCACTGGCCGCTGTGGTCTTGCTGCTGTCCATGCGCCACTATGACGGCGGGCATTTCCTCGGGCTTCGGCAATGGCGTGAGCGCCGTGTGTCGCCCGAACACGGCGCGCAGTTTGTCATTTCTCCTATACACCGCTTTGTGCGCCATCCCTGGTATTTTGCCGGGCTGTTGCTGATCTGGTCGCGCAATATGGATTTGATGATGTTGGTATCGGCGCTGGCCTTAAGCCTTTACCTGATTATCGGCTCGCGCATTGAAGAGGCGCGTCTGTGCCGCCAGTTCCCGGATGACTACCCGCGTTACCGGCAGCGTGTTGCAGGACTGATTCCGCTGCCCTGGAAGATTCTGCGCAACAGGCGTTAAGGCGCCGCGCCTCAGACCAAGGTAGCAGCTGTCCGGCACTGTTGTCGTATTGGCAGGGTGTCCTGACGGCGGTAAGAATGGCAGGCTGGTACTGATTGTTTGTCGCCGCATTCCGGCAGCAGGAGCGCTGAATGACTATATCTATGTCCGTGAATGAACGCCGGCTGGCCGCCCGGGCCGCCCGGCAATCGGCTTCGCCGGCCCGCGCAGGATTGCTCGGCCCGGCGCTGGCAGAGTCCTGGGACCGCTCGGAGCAGCATTTACCGCATAACCGTGAGGCGGCGCCGGCGGTCAGCGAGGCCGAGATCCGCAGCGGCTGGGATGCCTCACCGATCAATCTCTACTGCAAGCGGGAACTGGAGTTGTTTTCGTCCACAGCAGCCAATGCCGATATGCTCGCGGTGGTGGCCGATAACCAAGGCCGGTTGTTGTGGATGCAGGGGCCGCGGCCTTTGCGCCGCTGGGCGGAAAAGGTCAATTTCGCACCGGCCGGTTGCTGGGGCGAGCAGGCCATGGGGACCAACGCCTTGTCGGTGGCGCTGGAAAGCGGGCGGCCGGGCGACGTGGTCGGTGAGGAGCATTTTGTGCACTGTCTCGGCGACTGGGTGTGTTATGCGGCACCGGTGATTGACCCGCGCAACGGACGCCGGCTCGGTGTGATTGATATGTCCGCCCCGGTGCGGCGCCACAATGCCCTGGCCGGTGGGTTTGTTACCAGCATCGCCCGTTCGATTTCCGAACAGCTGGCCCGCGTGCCGGGCGAGAAACGTCTGACCCTGAACCTGATGGGGACGCCGGACGTGTTCTACAACGGCCAGGCGCTGCGCCTGACCCGCCGCCAGCTGGAAATTCTCACCTTGCTGGCCTTGCACCGTATGGGCATGAGTGCCGAGCAATTGCTGCAGGCGCTCTACGGCGACAAAAACCGCAGCCAAAGCACACTCAAGGCGGAAATTTCCCATTTGCGCAAAATGCTCGGCGGCGCGATCGACTCGCGGCCTTATCGTCTGACCTTGCCGGTGGAAGCGGATTTTCTGCAGATCTGGCAGTTGCTCGAGGGCGGCAAGTACACAGCCGCGCTGCAGCAAATCCGCGGCAGCTTCTTCAGTGCCACCGATTGCCCGGCCCTGACGCACTGGCGTTATTGCCTGGATGCGGCGATCTCCCGCGCGATCAGCAGCTGTGAGGATCAGGACGTGATCGTGCGTTTTGCCGCCGCCAATCCGGACAACGACGAGGCGATTGCGCGCCTGTCGGCCATTTGCCGCTAAGTTAAATTCCCTGTTTTATTTACGGTTTTTATGTAAAAAGCGCATAAATACACCGGACGTCATACCAAAGAATGGCGCTTGGGAAGGCAAAACCAACCTTTATCCAACCTCCGCTGAGCGATTCTGATCTCACCCTTCACCAAGAAGGTCTGACAAGAATTTCCGGAGGAAGACATGATCTACGCAAACCCGAATACTGACGGCGCCGTCGTTAACTTTAAAAGCCGCTACGAGAACTTTATCGGTGGCGAATGGGTAGCCCCGGTAGCAGGTCGCTATATCGAGAACGTCTCGCCGGTTAACGGGCAGGTGTTCTGCGAAGTGCCCCGTTCCGATGAAGCTGATATCAACCTCGCGCTGGATGCCGCCCACAAAGCCAAAGACGCCTGGGGCGCCACATCTGTTACAGAACGTTCCAACCTGCTGCTGAAAATCGCCGATCGCATTGAAGCCAACCTGGAAAAAATCGCGGTCGCAGAAACCTGGGACAACGGTAAAGCCGTACGCGAAACCCTCGCCGCTGACGTGCCGCTGGCAGTTGACCACTTCCGTTATTTCGCCGGTTGTATCCGTGCACAGGAAGGCGGTATCAGCGAAATCGACGGCAATACTGTCGCCTATCATTTCCACGAGCCGCTCGGTGTGGTCGGACAGATTATCCCGTGGAACTTCCCGCTGCTGATGGCAGCCTGGAAACTGGCGCCGGCACTGGCCGCCGGAAACTGCGTGGTGATGAAACCGGCAGAGCAGACGCCGGCCAGCATCCTGGTGCTGGTTGAAACCATCGCTGACCTGCTGCCGCCGGGCGTACTGAATATCGTTAACGGCTATGGCCAGGAAGCCGGTCAGGCGCTGGCTACCAGCACCCGCATCGCCAAAATCGCCTTTACCGGTTCCACGCCGGTCGGTTCTCATATCCTCAAATGCGCGGCGGAAAACATCATTCCGTCCACGGTCGAGCTCGGCGGTAAATCACCGAACGTTTACTTCGACGACGTGATGCAGCAGGAAGACGCTTTCGTCAGCAAAGCCGTTGAGGGTGCGGTTCTGGCCTTCTTTAATCAGGGCGAAGTCTGCACCTGTCCGTCACGCTTGCTGGTACAGGAAACCATGTACGATGACTTTATCGCCCGGGTTATCGACCGTACCAAGCAGATCACACGCGGCAACCCGCTCGACACAGACGTAATGGTCGGTGCGCAGGCCTCGCAGGAACAGTTCGACAAGATCCTCGGATATCTCGATATCGGCCGTCAGGAAGGCGCACAAGTGCTGATCGGCGGTGGTCAGGAGCAGATCGGTGGTCTGGAGAGCGGTTACTATGTACAGCCGACGCTGCTGAAAGGTAACAACAGCATGCGCGTATTCCAGGAAGAAATCTTCGGCCCGGTGGTCGCTGTAACGACCTTTAAAGACGAAGCCGAAGCACTGGCGATTGCCAATGACAGCGAATTCGGTCTCGGTGCCGGCGTCTGGACCCGCGACATGAACCGCTCTTACCGCATGGGCCGTGGCATTCAGGCCGGTCGTGTCTGGACTAACTGCTACCACCACTACCCGGCACACGCCGCTTTCGGTGGTTACAAAAAGTCCGGTGTTGGCCGCGAAAACCACAAAATGATGCTCGGGCACTACCAGCAAACCAAAAACATGCTGGTCAGCTACGACGTCAACCCGATGGGCTTTTTCTGACAGGTTTTCTGTCAGAGCTTCCCGACGGGATTCTGCCAAAGCCGGGTGCGCAAGCGCCCGGCTTTTTTTATTGCTTTGCGTGATCCCGCGATGGCAGCCGGTGTTTCCCGGCACGGTAAGGAATTGTCAGCAAAAACCAGCTACAATCCAGCGCGATTTCATCAATTACGGCAAAGGAATTCTTATGAAAAAACTCGCATTGGCGCTTGCTGTATCCGGCGCGATCATGTCATCGACTGCCAGCGCAGAGGTATTCGGATTTGCGTTCGGCCGTTCCGCTAACGTGGCCAACTACACCAATCTTTCGGTCGAGGGCGGTATTCAGGTCGGGGATCTGGACTTCTACGGCGCCAGAGCCACTTACAAGCTGAATCAACAGCTCGCGGTTTACGGTGATCTGGGTTTGGCTGATTATGATTTTAATGGTGACGACGGTTTTGCCTTCGGTGGTGGTCTGATTTACACCCTCGACGGTGTTCTGCCGGAGATCGACACCGCGCTGAACGGCAGTTTCCATATGTCGTCCGGTGATTACGTCGATTTCACCGCCTTCTCCGTCCGTGCGGTCTTTTCAGACGACATCCCGACCCAGAACGTGACCATGAACTGGTATGGTTCCGTGGGGCTGGAATACCTCAGCGCTGATGTGGATGTGTGCGATGTATACGGCGTTAATTTCGGCCGCTGCACGTATTCCGATTCTGACACCGAGCTGGCCTTCGGCGGTGGTGTGGTACTGCCGCTGGGTCCGGGTGAAGCCTACGGCGGTCTGGAATATGTGGACGATATGATGCTGGCCGTCGGCTACCGCGTCGGTTTGCAATAAGCGACCGTCTGCAGCAACGGATCATGCCAGAGCCCCGGCGGACGCTGTTCGCCGGGGCTTTTTTTGCGAACGAATAAACGCTTTTGTGCTTGATAGTAAGAATAGTTCGCATTAAGATGCGTCTTACTACTCAGGAGAGCGAGCATGATAGTCTGCGTTTGCAAACGGATCAGCGACAGCCGGATTCGCGAAGCGGTTCAGGACGGTTGCCATACCATGGACGATGTGCGTGAAGAGCTGGGCGTGGCCTCGCAATGCGGCCGTTGCAGCGATTGTGCGCTGGAAGTGGTGGTCGACGAGCTGCAGCAACTCAGCGTCAAAGAAGCCGATATTGCCGCCTGTCTGTAAAGACGGTAAAGACCGCTTCGCCCCGTCCCTGAGCGGTTGATATTCACATCGGCCCGGCGCAAACTTCCCCGTTTTAATGGCATTGACCGGAGCCCGCAAATGCAATCCTTGTCGGACGACATCATCACGCATCTCAATTGCATCCTGCGCAATGAGCTGACTGCGATCAATCAGTATTTCCTGCACGCCCGCATGTACAAAAACTGGGGGCTGAACAAACTCAACGAAAAAGAATACGCCGAATCGATCGACGAAATGAAACACGCCGATGTGATTATCGAACGTATTTTGTTTCTGGAAGGACTGCCAAACCTGCAGGACCTCGGCAAGTTGATGATCGGCGAGAATCCGCAGGAAATGCTCGAATGCGATCTGAAGCTGGAAAACAAGGCAATTCCTGACCTGCGGGCGGCGATTGCCTGCTGCGAAACGCAAAAAGACTATGTCACGCGCGATATGCTGCAGGAAATCCTCGAAAGCGAAGAAGAACACGTCGACTGGCTGGAAACCCAGCTTTCACTGATCAGCCAGGTCGGTGTTGAAAACTACCTGCAGACACAAATGGACTAAGACCGCTCATGAAAGGAAATCCCGACGTCATCGCACAGCTGCAACATCTGCTCAACGGCGAACTGGCCGCCCGTGATCAGTACTTTATCCATTCCCGTCGCTATCTCGACTGGGGTTACACCAAGCTCTACGAGCGGCTTAACCACGAGATGGAAGAAGAGACCGGCCATGCGGATATGCTGATCAACCGCATGCTGTTTCTGGAAGCCACGCCGGACCTGTCAAATCCGGACAAGTTCACGCCGGGTGAAGATGTGCCGGGCATGCTCAAAGCCGATCTGGCGCTGGAGTACAGTGTGGCGGAAAACCTGCGCAAAGCCATCAAGGTCTGCGAGGATGCGCTGGATTACGATACCCGGCGCATGTTGCTGATTCAGCTGAAAGACACTGAAGAAGACCATGCCCACTGGCTGGAACAACAGCTGCGGCTGATCGATATGCTGGGTCTGCCTTTGTATCTGCAACAACAGATGTAAGGGCCGCAGGGCGGGCGGGACCCGCTCCGGCAGGAAAAACGCCTCCGTCAGTGACGGGGGCTTTTTTTTGTCCGCATTTGATGTTTAAATGCAAATCGTTCGCATTAATGATATACGTCGCTATGTCGGGAAATCTTACGATCAGTCAGAAACAACGACTTACGGAAAAGCAGCTCGAGCGCCAGCGTCTGCGTGAAGAAATGCGCCAGTTGCAGGCGGAAATGGACTTTCTGTGCGATGTGCTGATCTTTAAGCAGCAACGGCTGCGTTGTCTGAACCGGGATATCGCCTGCCTGAGCCGCTTGCTCCCTGTCCTGAATGTGCTGCCCGCGCCTTGCGGAGCCTGTCCCCCGGAGCCTCAGGCGCGCCGCTCCGGCACGCCTCACTTATTCTGTGTGAAATAAGCGGCATCTGCCGATGCCCGGAGTCGATCCCATGTCTGAAGTGCGCATGCAACTGGATGAACAGACCCTGCAACGCTTGCTCAAATCGGGGCATTTGTGTGCGGCGGACTTCCGTTGCCTCGATTGTGAAAGCAAGGCTTGCGTGTGGCGTCTGCTGCTGCAACAGGCTGCCCGTCAGTGTGAGCACAAGGCGGTGTCGGAATTGCCATTGTGACACTGTGCCTGTGTGTGGCTTAATGCAATCCGTATCAATAACGGAGTCACAGCATGGCCAGCAACCCAATGCCGGCACCGGCCACTCTGGCCGTGCGGGCCGCAGACCCTCAAGCACACGACAGCGGCGGGCTTGAAGCGCTTGCCGCCGCCGCGGCCGGACGCGCCGAAGCGCTGAATCTGAGCCTTGCCGGTAGTCCGGCCACACAGCGTCTGGAGTCGGCACTGGCCGCGACCGGGGGAGCCGCCGCTGCGCTGCTGACCTGTTCGTATGCCGCTGCCGTCAGATTGCTTATCCGGGCGCTGGCCGGACCCGGTCAGGCGGTCCGTTTGCACGGCGATCCCGGTGCTGAGATCGCTGCTGTGCTGGAGGAGCTTGAATTACAAGACCAGCACCTGCCAGGAAAAAACAAGACTGCCGACGAAAATACAAGCAAGACACTGGAGATTCACTGCGACCCGGCCAGTGTTCCTGCCTTATCGCAGGACGACGGGGCAGTACATGTATTATTGCTGTCGCAGGTACTGCTCAGTGAACTTCGCTGCGATACGGCCGCTGCACTGATCGTCGCCGATATCAGCGGCCTCAACGGCGCAGAAGGCGAGCCGGCCGGCCTGATCCTCGACAGCGGCCGTTATGCCTGGACAGGGCATCCCGCCTGTGCGCTGCCGGTCGCGCAAGAGCAGGGTGTGAGTTTTGCGGATGAACACGGTCGTCTGGCCTTGCTGCAGCGACTGCGTTATTACGACAGGCCTCGCCACGGCACGTTTATGGGGGCAGCGCAGGCAGCCGCATTTTTACAAGCCTTGCCCCAGCGTCTTGCTGCGGACGGATTGCGCCGTGAGCGCTTTTCGGCGCTTCGGGCCTGGCTGGCCGGGCAATCAGAGCTGCCCTGTGAGGTGTCAGATGAGGCACCGCATTGCGCCTTGATGTCTCTGCGTTTTGCCAGCCCGGCAAAGGCGGTTCTTTTCTGTAACGCCCTTGCATTAATTCCCTGTGCCGTCGGTGCGCGCCGTGACCTCAGCCATGTGAATATTCCGGCCCTGACCTCGGGCGTGTTTTACCGCTCCGGGGCCGGCGCGCCGGGACCGGCTGTGGTGAGCCTGTCCGTGGGGCTGGAGGCCATTGCCGACCTGAGTGCGGATATGACGCAGGCTTTTAAAGCGCTGGCCAGAGCCGGGGAGATATCGGCATGACATTGAAAGTGGACGGACACGTGGTCAATGCGCTGGATGTTGGCGCGCCTGAGGCACCGGTGCTGATTCTTGTGCACGGGGCCGGGCTGGATCAGACATTCTGGCGTTATATTCCGCGCGCGCTGGCGGCCGGTGGTTTGCGGGTGATCGCACCGGATCTGCCCGCGCACGGACGTTCCGGCGGCGTCCTGCTGCAGGATATCGAGTCCATGGCGGCTTGGGTGGGGCGGCTGGCTCAGGCGCTCGGCGCCGGTCGCTATGCGCTCGCCGGGCATTCCATGGGCTCGCTGGTGGCCCTGCAGGCAGCGGCCGATGCCGGTGCGGCCTGCCGTGCTTTGGCCCTGATCGGCAATGCCTATCCCATGCAGGTGGCTCCGCCGCTGCTGGAGGCGGCAGCGCAGGGTGATCCGTTGATCCACAGCCTGACCACCTTCTACGGCACAAGTCGCACCAGCCGTCTGCACGGCGCGTTTCCGGCTGGCAGTAGTCTGGTCAATCTGCGTCTCTCGCAGCAGTATCACGAGCGGCCGGGCGTGCTGCACAATGATCTGCTCGCCTGTAACCGCTACCGCAATGGTGAAACGGCCGCACAGGCACTGCGCGCGCCGGTGTTGTTTGTCAGCGGCGATGAGGATTGCATGACGCCGGCCAGGGCCACGCAAACGCTGGCCGGCTTGCTGCCGGATGCGCAGCGCGTGGTGCTGCCGCGCTGCGCCCATCAGCACAGTTTCGAGCAGCCGCAGGGGCTGATCGACGCGCTCGGCGGCTTCTTTGGCGAAGCGCCCTGAGGCATTACGCATCAGACAGTGCACTGTGGTGGCCGCGGTTTCCGCACGAAGCTTGCGTGTAAAGCGCCGGATGAGCGATGGCGGGAGAGGCCATGGGCAAGTGGATACGAGGGCTGTCAGTGCTGTCACTGCTATTGGCGGTGGCCGCGCCGGTGCAGGCACTGACCGATGCGCAGGCGCGCCACCTGCTGGTGCGCAGCGGTTTTGATCGTCCGCCGGCTGACTATCAGCGCTGGCTTAAGGCAGACCGCGAGGAAGCTGTAGCGCGACTGCTCAGCGATACCCGGACAGATCCGGCCTTGGCTGCGCCGGACTGGGCAGAGGCGCCGGTGTTAAGCGTGTATAACGAAGTGCAGCGCAGCGGCGAGCCGCGCGCGCAGGTCAGTAAACGGGTCCGGCAACAGCAAAGCCAGTGGCAGCGGGAGCTGGAAGAGTGGCTGTTGGCCAATACCGTGCTGAGTGAGCACCCGCTGGCCGAGCGTATGACCGCGTTCTGGCATAACCGCTTTACCTCTTCATTTACCAAGGTCGGCAACGCCCAGTTGCTGTATCGCCAGCATATGTTTTTGCGCCGCCATGCTCTGGGGAATTTCGAAACCCTGTTGCGCGGCATCGTGCGTGATCCGGCGATGCTGATCTATCTGGACAACCGGCAGAACCGCAAGGATCACCCCAACGAAAACCTGGCCCGCGAGCTACTTGAGCTGTTCAGTCTCGGCGAAGGGCACTATACCGAGCAGGATATACGGGAAGCGGCCCGCGCCCTGAGCGGCTGGTCGCTGGACGGTGATCTGGCGTTTCAGATCCGTACCCGCCAGCATGATGCCGGTGAGAAAGTGATTTTCGGCCAGCGCGGTCGTTTTGACGGCGATGATCTGGTGAGCCTGATACTACAACAGCCGGCCACGGCCGAGTTTCTGGTCGCCGCCTTATGGCGTGAGTTTATTTCGCCGCAGCCGGATCCGCAGCTGGTCAGTCGCTGGGCTGCACAACTGCGCGAACAGCACTACGAAATACAACCCCTGCTCGAAACCATTTTCCTCAGTGACGCATTCTGGGACCCGCGCCATCGCGGCGTGTTGATCAAATCACCTTTGCAACTGGTGGCCGGTACCTTGCGCGCGTTTTCCATTGCACCACGTGACTACCGCCCTTTGGTGGTGGCCATGCGGCGCATGGGGCAGTGGTTGTTGAACCCGCCCAATGTCAAAGGCTGGCCCGGTTATACCGACTGGATCGATGCCTCGCGCTGGCTTACCCGGCGCAGTTTTCTGCATCGCCTGCTCAGCACGCCGCAGGGGCCGGCTCAGGGCGGTGCGATGGACAACCCGATGCGCAGCGGTGGCGTGTTACAGACCGATGCCGCACCGCCGGCTTTGTACGGGACGGGCATGGCAAGGTCGCGCCTGCAGTCATTGTTATTGGTCTCGGCACCGGTGCAGCCTTTGCCGCCCGGCGCTACGCGCGAGGCGACGATCAAACACTGGGCACTGGATCCGGTGTATCAGTTGTATTAAAGGTGTAAGAATGATGGAAACTGATTTAAGGCGACGCCGTTTACTGCAACAGCTGCTGGCCGGTGCGGCGCTGAGTCTGCCGCTGGCATCCGGGCAGGCCGCGCCCTCAAGGCCGCGGGTGCTGGTTCTGCTGGAACTGCAAGGCGCAAACGATAGCCTGAACACGCTGGTGCCTTATGCTGATCCGGCTTACCGGCGTCTGCGTCCGCGCCTGGCAATCGCGCGCGAGCAGGTCATCGCGCTGGATGAGCGGCGTGGTCTGCATCCGGCCCTGGCTCCCTTGCTGCCGCTCTGGCAGGCCGGTGATATGGCCTTTGTCGAAGGTCTGGGCTATGCGTCGCCGAACCGCTCGCATTTCCGTTCGATTGATATCTGGGAAAGTGCCTCCGGTGCGGATCGTTTCCTCAGCGGTGGCTGGTTGGCGCCGTATCTGCAGAGCCGCCCCGCCGGCAAGCGTTTTATTGCACTGGGTGAAGACGCCGGTCCGCTGGCCGGTTCGCCCGACAATACGCTGCTGATTAACAACTTCGAGGCCTTCGTCAACAACGCCAAACGTCTGCGTCGGGTGCAGCAGGAAACTGCAAACCCGGCCCTGCGCCATTTACTCTCGGTGCAGAATGCCATGCAGGCGGCAGCGCTGGATTTCGCCCGGGCAGAAAAGCCCGCCGAGCTCAAAGGCTTCGGCAAAGATCCGTTTTCCCGTGATATGCAGACCATCGCCTCGTTGATCAGTAGCCAGAGCTCGGTCGGGATTTACAAGCTTGGTCTGGCCGGTTTTGACACCCATGCGGCACAGTTGCCACGTCACGGGCGTTTGCTAACTCAGCTGGCTAAGGGTTTGCGGGCCTTCTCGGATGAGCTCAAACGGCGCGGCCGCTGGCAGGATGTGTTGATAATGAGCTACTCGGAATTTGGCCGGCGTGCGGCAGAAAATGGCAGCGCTGGCACTGACCACGGCACCGCCGCGGCGCACTTTCTGCTCGGCGGTGGCGTGCGCGGTGGGTTCTACGGCGAGAGCCCTTCGCTGACCCGGCTGAGTGACGGTGATCTGATCGCCGGTGTGGACTACCGGCGTTATTACCGCACGGTGGCGCGTGATTGGCTGGGCTTTGATGAGCTGCCTTTGCTGAAAGAGCATCAGGCGTTGCCGGGGCTGTTCGCTTAAGCGGCCGGCGGCATTTGGCAAACAGCGCCACTCTGGTGCAGAATGCCACGCCGACAGGGCCGTCGGGCCCGCAGCCGCAGGGTAAAGGATACGATGAGCACAACGCTTTCACCCCGACAGGCGATCCTTTTGTTGGATCTGACCAGTCTCAATGACGATGATACGGACGATACCGTGCGCAGCCTGTGTCAGCGCGCGATCACGCCTTACGGGGCGGTGGCGGCGGTTTGTGTGATGCCGGCACAGGTGGCGCTGGCGGCGCAGCTGTTAAGCGACACGCCGGTGCGGGTGGCGTCGGTGGCGAACTTCCCGCTTGGTGCCGCCGACCCCGAAGGGGCAAAAAAACAAACCATGCAACTGATCCGCGACGGTGCGGATGAGGTGGATGTGGTGTTTCCCTGGCGGAATTTTCTCGATGCTGACTATGACGTCTGCGAGTCCCTGATTTCCGGCTGCAAAGCGCGCTGCGGAAATACCCACGCGCTGAAAGTCATCCTCGAAACCGGCGCACTGGGTGACGAGAGTCACGTTTACCGCGCCTCGCGTCTGGCCATTGAGGCCGGCGCGGACTTCATCAAAACCTCCACCGGTAAGACCGGCCAGGGCGCCACGCCTGAGGCCGCCCGCGCCATGCTCAGCGCGATTCGTGATTCGGGCGCCGTGTGCGGGCTGAAGGTCTCCGGCGGTGTGCGCACGTTTGCGCAGGCCGCAAGCTATATCTCCCTGGCCGAAGAGCTGATGGGCGCCGATTGGGTCAGCCCGGCCAATTTCCGTATCGGCGCCAGTGCGCTGCTCGGGGATTTGCTGGCCCGTTTGAACGCCTGAACCGCCTTCATAAATGACGCCGGTCATGTCGGCCCTGTGTACCGGGGCCTATGATTGAAGCTGGTTTCAATGAGGGATGAGAGATGTTACGAGAGCGCCCGGGGATGCCCGCCCGTTATCTGTTTTCGACTGTGCTGGATGTCCGGGTGGGCGATACCGGCTTCGGCGGCGGTCTGCCGGCCCGTTCCCTGACGGCCTTTATCGACGAAGCGCGGCTGCGTTTTCTGAAGCACTATCACTATAACGAGCACGATATTGAAGGGCTTGGGTTGGTGACGGTCGATTCGCGCGTGGTTTACCGCGCCGGTGCTTTTCACGGCGATTATCTGCAGATCGAGGTCAGCGTCGGCAACTTCAACCGCTTCGGTTGTGATTTCTTTTATCTGGTGAGTAACCGCGACACGGCGGTGGTGGTCGCCGAGGCTTGCTGCAGTGCGGTGTTTTTCGATTATCAGCAGGGTAAAACCGTCAGTGTGCCGGCCTCTTTCCGCGAAACCTTCATAAAGGATGTATAAAACGGAATTTTTCCGCCGGTCTGCCGTTACATGGGGGCTCGTGCCGATTTCGTGACGCACGAAGCAACTGATTGATTCAGACCGCGAAAAAACACCACTGCGTGCTAGAATGCGCCCCGGATTCCCGGTGACGGCAATTTTTTGTGTTTCCGCCAACAAGCTCCCGAAAAAAGAGAGGGGCTGGCATATCCGCCCGGCCGCAAAGGTTGTGCGGACCACTGACTCCGCCGCTTAAGAAAAAGGCGGGGCAGGGTAAGAACCAATCTGCGCACGCTGTGCAACATCAGCGGCGTACGGTTTTCAACGATATGTGAAAAGGTACAACATGGCTTCTATCAATAGCGACGAAATCCTCGAACAGTGGAAAACGCGTCAGACCCTCGCTGAAAAAATGATTCCCCTCGTCGGCGAGCTTTACCGTGACAAAGGCCTGGTGGTCCGCGTCTTCGGCCGCCGCCTGATGGACGGCAATAAGCTCGACATTATCAAAGCACACCGCTTTGCCCGTCAGATGGTCGGCGAAGAGCTGGAAATCGCTGACAGCTACAAAATGCTCGAAGCACTCACCCATCTGGAACTGTCTCCGGCCCGTATTGACCTTGGCAAACTGTGCCACGAGTTCAATCAGAAAGGCGGCGACATGGATGCCTTCCTGAAAGACAAGCTGAGCAGCATCATCACTTCCGAACCGGCAGATCCGGGTGAGCCGAAGGACGTGGTGCTGTACGGTTTCGGCCGTATCGGACGTCTGGTTGCACGGATGCTGATCGACCGCACCGGTGGCGGCTACAAAATGCGTCTGCGCGCCATCGTTGTACGCGGTAAAGGCGGTGATCTGGAAAAACGCGCCAGTCTGCTGCGCCGTGATTCTGTGCACGGTCCGTTCTCCGGCACCATCACTGTCGATGAAGAGACCAACTCGATTATCGCCAATGGTAACGTGATCCGCCTGATCTACTCCAACTCACCGGATGAGGTCGATTACACCCAGTACGGCATCAAGAATGCGCTGGTGGTCGATAACACCGGTATCTGGAAAGACGAGGAAGGTCTGGGCCTGCACCTGAAGTCCAAAGGTGTTTCCAAGGTGCTGCTGACCGCACCGGCCAAAGGCGATATCAAAAACATCGTCTACGGCGTTAACCATAAGGACATCGCGCCGGAAGACAAAATCCTCTGCGCCGCGTCCTGCACCACCAATGCGATCGTGCCGGTGCTGAAAGTCCTGAATGACGAGTTCGGTATCCGCAACGGTCACATCGAAACGGTTCACTCCTACACCAATGACCAGAACCTGATCGACAACTACCACAAGGCAGAACGCCGTGGCCGCAGTGCGCCGCTGAATATGGTGCTGACCTCTACCGGTGCTGCCAAGGCCGTCGCCAAGGCACTGCCGGAACTGTCCGGTATCCTGACCGGTAATGCGATCCGCGTACCCACGCCGAACGTTTCCATGGCACTGATGAGCCTCAACCTGAATAAATCCACCACCAAGGAAGAGCTCAATGCCTTCTTGCGTGACAAGGCGCTGCACTCATCCTTGCAGGAACAGATCGGTTACACCTCTTCGACCGAGCTGGTGTCGACGGATCTGGTCGGTTCTGTGAATGCCGGTGTGGTCGATTCGGCAGCCACCATCGTCGATGGTGACCGTGTTGTGCTTTATGTTTGGTACGACAACGAGTCCGGTTACAGCAGCCAGGTTATCCGCGTGATGCAGGACCTGGTCGGTCTGAATCTGCCGGATGTGCCCTGAGCGGACACGTTCTGATAAAAACCCGGCTCCGGCCGGGTTTTTTTTGTCCGGCAACAGGGCCGTGCGGGGTGATCTTGCCGCCCGGCGACACAGGTGACACACTATGCTTTTTGTTGCAATGCAGTGGAGCTGTGAGTCGTGAAGTTCTTAGAGGGAATGGCCTTTTTACTGGCCTTTCAGTTGGTCGGAGAAGTCGTTTCCCGCTTGTTTCATCTTCCGGTACCCGGGCCGGTACTGGGCATGATCCTGTTGTTTGTGTTTCTTCTCCTTTTCCGCAAGGTGCCGGTGGCCTTAAGCAGCGCCGTCGAGCCCCTGCTGAATAACCTTTCCTTATTGTTCGTGCCGGCCGGCGCGGGCGTGATTCTGCATCTCAAGCGTATCGGCAGTGAGTGGTTTCCGCTGGTCACAAGCCTATTCCTCAGCACCTTATTCGGCATGGCTGTGACCGCCTTGCTGATGCACTGGGTTCTCAAATGGCAGCATCGCCGGGGCAGGGTCTGATGGACAGTTTCGAGTTACTTGAGATCTGGGTCTATCTGGCCGAAAGCCCGCTGCTGGGACTGACCCTGACTTTGCTGGCCTATATTGCCGGCGTGCGCTGTTATCAGGCCAGCGGCGGCAATCCGCTGGTCAATCCGGTGGCGATTGCCATCATTATCATCATGCTCTGTCTGGCGCTCAGCGGCACCGCCTTCCAGACCTATTTTGAGGGCGCGCAGTTCGTTCACTTTCTGCTCGGTCCGGCCACGGTGGCTTTTGCCGTGCCGCTCTATCAACAGCTCGGGCGTCTGCGTGCGCTGGCCCTGCCGATGTTTGTCGGGGTGCTTGGCGGGGTGTTGGCCGGCACTGCCAGCTCGGTTGTGCTGGCGCGCCTGCTGGGGGCCAGTACCGACACCGCGCTGTCGCTTGCGCCCAAATCCATGACCACGCCGATTGCCATGGGGGTTTCCGAGCATATCGGTGGCCTGCCGTCGCTGACCGCAGTATTGGTGATCAGCACCGGGATTATCGGGGCCAGTTTCGGCACCCGTTTGTTTGCGCTGTTGCGCATTGAGGATGATGCCGTCAAAGGGATTGCCATGGGCTTGAACGCCCACGGAATCGGCACCGCGCGGGCGTTTCAGGTCTCGCCGCAGATGGGCGCTTTTTCGGGCCTGGGCATGGCCTTGATGGCGTTTATCGGGCCGTTGATCGTCCCGTCCCTGCTCAGCTTTCTGGGCTTTTTGGACTGAGTCGCAGTGCCGGCAAAGGCCGCAGGCCCGGGCTTGTCCGGGTCTCAAGCTTTTGCGCGCCGCGGTCGCTATTTTCAACGTAAAACGGCGTGTAGTTCTGTTATGCGCTGTTGACCGATTCGTTCCCGCTTCGCGTTCAGCGTGTCAGGCGGGCCGCTGACAAGTGCCGGAAAGGAGTCCGTCATTTGAATATATTTGCCCGCCACGCCGGGATCCGCGCCAAGCTCGTTTCGCTTTTCGTTCTTATCAAGGTTGTGCCGTTGCTGGCCCTGGCCTGGCTTATCTGGTCAGCTATGACCCCGCTCGTGACCGATGTTGAGGTCAAGGTCGGCGATATGGCCGGGCGGATGCAGGAAACCGCCGGTGATGTGGGCCGGCTGGCGGTCGATGAAGCCGTGACCGCACTGGACCATCAGGCGCAGGAAGCGATCGAACGGCAGACCGTTGATCTGGCGCAGGCTGTGGCCGCGTTTCTCTATAGCGTTGACCGCGACATTGTTCAGCTGGCGGCGCTGGAGGCGGATGCGCCGCATTACGGCGAGTTTCTCGATTCACGCCAGCGCTATGTGCCGGAACACGGACCCTGGCGGCTTAATGCCGACGGCGACGGCTGGGAAGCGGCTCAGACCGCGGCCGCGCAGACAGGCCCGGCGGTGACCGCGCGTCTGCCGGACAATGCCCGTGAGTTTCACTACACCGCGCCCTTCAAGCCTTATCAGCAGACCCTGAAGCCACAATATCTGGAAGCGGCTTTCGTCGATCTGCAGGGCCATGAGCAGATCCGTGTGACCCGCGGTGATCTCTTGGGTGAGCCGGTGTTGCGGGACCTCTCCGAGCGCAGCAATACCTTTCTCAAGGCCGATTACTGGTTCCCCCGGGCCGCCGCGCTCGGTGACGGGGAGATCTATGTTTCCGAGGTGATCGGCGCCTATGTCGGTTCGCCGCTGATCGGCAGTTATACGCCTGAGAAGGTTGCTCAGGCCGGTGTGCCGTTTGAGCCGGAGCAGGCCGCTTATGCCGGCAAGGAAAATCCGCTCGGTAAGCGCTTTCGCGGGATTGTCCGTTGGGTGAAACCGGTGCTGCGCGACGGACAGCGCGTCGGCTATGTGACGCTGGCGCTGGATCATGCGCATCTGATGGCTTTTACCGACCACCGTGTGCCGACTCCTGAACGTTTCAGCGATATTTCCGATGCCGGTTCCGGCAACTATGCGTTTATGTGGGACTATCTGGGGCGCAATATTTCCCATCCACGTGACTACTTTATCGTCGGCTACGACCCGCAGACCGGTGAGCAGGTGGCGCCCTGGCTGGATCAGGACAGCTACGCGCGCTGGCAGGCCAGCGGGCAGAGCTTCGCTCAGTTCAGTGCCACGCTGACGCCTTTTGCCGATCAGAGCCTCTCGCTGAAGCCCTCGGCGGCACAGATAAAAGAACAACAGCTGGCACTGGATTGCCGCTATCTGAAGTTCGCGCCGCAGTGCTCGGGCTGGTGGAATCTGACCCGTAACGGCGGCTCGGGCTCGTTTGTGATCTTCTGGAGTGGTATCTGGAAACTCACGACCGCGGCGGCGATTCCGTATTACACCGGACGTTACGGCGACAATGAGCGCGGCTTCGGGGTGGTGACTATCGGTGCCAATGTGCCGGAGTTCCATAGCGCCGCGACCCGGGTGTCGGGACAGATCGACGCCATACTTGCCGAAGAAGGTGACAGGCTTGCAGAGCAACGTCAGGCGCTGGGCGAGAGTATCGACAAGAACGTCAGTGTGCTCTTCCGCCATTTGAGTTTATCCACCTCGCTGATGGTGTTGGTGGTGATGGCGATTGCGATCTGGATGGCGACCTATCTGACCGATCGTATCCTGAAACTCAATCAGGGCATAGGCCGTTTCAGCGCGGGTGATTTACGCTACCGTTTTCCGGTCGACAGCCGTGATGAAATGGGGCAGCTTTCGCAATCGCTCAACGCCATGGCCGAGTCGCTGGAGAAAGCCGTCACAGGCCTGAAAAAGCAGATTGCCAAACGGCGCGATGTCGAGCGTGTCCTGGAGCGGGTCAATCAGAATCTGGAAGACACAGTGCGCCGGCGTACCGAGCAACTGGAGCAGAGCAATCAGGCGCTTCAGGAGGAAAATGAAGAGCGTCGTAAGGCCGAGCAGCGGATGTCCTATCTGGCCCAGTACGACGATCTGACCGGGCTGGCCAACCGCGTGCTTTTCCGCGATCAGCTCGATGCCGCCTATGCCCGTTGCGAGCATTACGGTGAGCCGTTTGCCCTGTTGTTTGTTGACCTGGATAAATTCAAGGAAGTGAACGACAACCTGGGCCACGATGTCGGGGATCAGCTTTTACAGCATGTGGGCAAGGTGTTCCGCGATGCGGTGCGCGGCAATGATTCCGCCGCACGGCTCGGCGGTGACGAGTTTGCCCTGATCGTCGGCAGACTGAACAATCATGGTGATGTGGCCTTGCTGGCCGGACGCATATTGCAGCAGTTGCTGACACCGCTGGAGCTTGAAGGACACGCGATTCAGATCGGTGCCAGTATTGGCATATCGGTCTATCCGCAGAATGCTGACAGTACCGATGAGCTGCTCAGACAGGCGGATCTGGCCATGTACCAGGCCAAGGAAGAGGGGGGCAATACCTATCGCTTTTACGTGGAGACGATGCAGGAAGATGTGCAGCGTTTGCGCGACCTCGAACGCGATCTCGCCGGGGCGCTCAGTGCCGGGCAGTTGCGCGTGCACTACCAGCCGAAAGTGGAAGTCGGCAGCGGTGCGGTGGTCGGTGCCGAAGCTCTGGTGCGCTGGTACCACGATGAGCGCGGTATGATCGGCCCGGAAGTCTTTATTCCCATGGCCGAGAAGAGCGGCCTTATCCACCGTCTGGGCGATTTTGTACTGGAGCAGGCTTGTCAGCAGAATCAGGCCTGGCGTGAACAGGGGCTGCCGGCAATTCCGGTCTCGGTGAATGTGTCAGCCTTGCAGTTACAGGACCCGTGCATCGTCTCGCGTATAAAAGCGCTGTTGCAGCGCTATGGTATGGCGCCATCGATGCTGGAGCTGGAGCTGACCGAATCCTCGGTGATGCTCGATCAGTACAACACCTCAGCGCGCCTGGTTGAGCTGCAGGCCTCGGGGATACCGGTGTCAATCGATGACTTCGGCAGCGGTTATTCCTCGTTTGACCGGCTCACCACGGTCAAGGCCAATGTGGTGAAAATCGATCGCAGCTTTATCAGTCAGATCGGTGAGGAACGCGGTGATGCCGTGGTTCAGGCGATCGTGCGCATGGTTCAGGCTCTGGGCATCCCCCTGGTGGCCGAAGGTGTGGAAACGCGTGAACAGCTGGAGTTCCTGCGTGAGCTCGGCTGTGAGCAGTACCAAGGGTATTTCTACAGCCAGGCGGTGCCGGCAGAGGAGTTTGCGGCTTTTCTGGCTGCCGCCGATAGCGGGCAGCAGGCCCGTGGCGCATAAATGTGACGCATAAAAAAAGCCCGGCGATTGCCGGGCTTTTTTCTGAGCTGAGTCAGAGCCCATCAGTCTTGTGCTGAATCGATAATGCTGTTGAGCGTGGCGCTCGGGCGCATGGCTTCGACAACACGTTTGACGTCAGGCAGGTAGTAGCCGCCGATCTCGATGGGCTTGCCCTGTACCGAGTTAAGCTCTTCGACGATTTTCGCTTCATTGGCTTTCAGTTGCTCAGCCAGTTTGGCGAAGTGTGACGCCATTTCCGCATCTTCGGTTTGTGCCGCGAGCTCTTCCGCCCAGTACAGCGAGAGGTAGAAGTGGCTGCCGCGGTTGTCCAGCTCGCCGGTACGGCGGGACGGTGACTTGCCGCTTTCGAGCAGTTTGGATGTGGCCTGATCCAGCGTGTCGGCGAGGATTTTCGCACGGGCATTGCTGAATTTGGCGCCCACGTCTTCCAGAGAGGCGGCCAGAGCGAGGAATTCACCCAGTGAGTCCCAGCGCAGGTGGTTTTCTTCGACCAGCTGCTGTACGTGTTTCGGCGCGGAGCCGCCGGCACCGGTTTCGTACATGCCGCCACCGGCCATCAACGGTACGATGGAGAGCATTTTCGCAGAGGTGCCCAGTTCCATAATCGGGAACAGGTCAGTCAGGTAGTCACGCAGGATGTTGCCGGTGACGGAGATGGTGTCAAAGCCACGTACGACACGTTCCAGCGTATAACGCATGGCACGGACCTGAGACATGATCTGGATATCCAGGCCACTGGTGTCGTGCTCTTTCAGGTACTCGTTGACCTTTTTGATCAGCTCGTTTTCGTGCGGGCGGTAGGGGTCGAGCCAGAACACGGCCGGCATGCCGGAAGCGCGTGCGCGGTTAACCGCCAGCTTGACCCAATCGCGGACCGGCGCGTCCTTGACCTGACACATACGCCAGATATCGCCTTCTTCGACGTCCTGGCTGAGCAGGACTTCGCCGGTGTCCAGGTCGGTGATATTGGCAGTACCCGTGGCCGGGATTTCGAAGGTTTTGTCGTGAGAGCCGTATTCCTCGGCTTTCTGCGCCATCAGGCCCACGTTCGGGACTGTACCCATGGTGACCGGATCAAAGTTGCCGTGCCATTTACAGAAGTTGATCATCTCCTGATAGATACGGGCGAAGGTACTTTCCGGCATAACCGCTTTAACGTCTTTCAGGCGGCCGTCAGCACCGTACATTTTACCGCCGTTGCGGATCATGGCCGGCATGGAGGCATCGACGATCACGTCGTTCGGTGAATGGAAGTTGGTGATGCCTTTGTCGGAATCGACCATGGCCAGTTCCGGACGTCCGTCGAGGCAGGCGTGCAGATCGCGGCGGATTTCTTCCTGCTGGGAGGCCGGCAGTTGTTTGATCTTTTCGTACAGATCAACCATACCGTTGTTGACGTTTACGCCCAGCTCATCGAAAGTTTTCTGGTGTTTCTCGAAGGCTTCTTTGTAGAAAATCTTCACGCAGTGACCGAATACGATCGGGTGCGAGACTTTCATCATGGTCGCTTTAACGTGCAGTGAGAACATCACGCCGTATTTGTGCGCGTCTTCGATTTCCTTCTCGTAGAACTCACACAGGGCTTTTTTGCTCATGTACATGCTGTCGATGATCTCGCCTTCGAGCAGCGCGACTTCCGGCTTGAGCACGATGGCGTCACCGCTTTCGGTGATCAGTTCCATCTTCACGCGGCGGGCTTTATCCAGCGTCATGGATTTTTCGCCGTGGTAGAAATCACCGTGGTGCATGTGTGAGACGTGGGTGCGCGAGGCCTGTGCCCATTCGCCCATATAGTGCGGGTTTTTGCGTGCGTATTCTTTCACGGCGCGCGGTGCGCGGCGGTCAGAGTTACCTTCACGCAGTACCGGGTTGACCGCGCTGCCCAGACATTTGCCGTAGCGGATGCGCAGTTCTTTTTCTTCTTCTGTTTGCGGCTGACCGGGGAAGTCCGGGATCGCGTAGCCTTTTTCCTGCAGTTCCTTGATGCAGGCCTGAAGCTGGGAAACCGAGGCACTGATGTTCGGCAGCTTGATGATGTTGGTGTCCGGTTCCTGGGTCAGAGCGCCAAGCTCGGCCAGGTTGTCTTCGACTTTCTGTTCCTCCGTCAGATAGTCGGAGAATTCCGCCAGTACACGGGCAGCAACAGAGATGTCTGATACATCAACGTCGATACCGGCTGCGGAGGTGAAACTTTTTACGATAGGAAGGAAGGACTGGGTGGCGAAGTAGGGTGCTTCGTCAGTGAGCGTGTATATAATTTTAGGATTTTTGGTCGTCATAGTGCTTCCTGATGCCCGTCGCGCGTCGGCACGCGCTGCCGGTCGTTGAGCGAAAGTGTGTAGGTCCAAGGTGGCGAATCATCGTGGTGGTCTGATGACTCTACCGCGCATTATAGCGTTGAGACCCTGTTCATGAAAGGGAGCGGCATACCGGTGCGCGGGACGGCACAGGTGCCAGGCTCTGAATTTTCCTCCAAAAAAGTAAGGTTTTGTTAGCGGGATGTTGGAAAAACAATGGCTTAAGAAGCCCCCGGCGCGCTGTTTCTGCGCTATGGCGGTTGTCTTGCCATAATCCATGCCTATATGATGCCCGCCTTTGACGCAACCGAGAATATCCCATGAGTGAATTACCGCCTTGTCCGAAATGTGCTTCGCAATACACCTATCAGGACGGCGAAATGCTGATCTGTCCTGAATGTGCCCACGAGTGGAATCCGAATGAAGTTGAAGTCGATGAGGACGCGCTTCAGATCAAGGATGCTAACGGTAATCTGCTGCAGGACGGTGACAGCGTGACGGTGATTAAAGACCTGAAAGTCAAAGGTTCTTCGTCGGTTGTTAAGGTCGGCACCAAGGTCCGCAATATCCGCCTGGTCGGCGGTGATCACGATATCGATTGCAAAATCGACGGTATCGGCGCGATGAAGCTCAAATCCGAGTTTGTCAAAAAGGCCTGAGTCGTGAGTTCTGAGCCGGCGCGGCGAGGTTTGCCGCGCCGGCAGCCGCCGGCGTGGCTCAGTCGTGCCGGCGTTCGTTGAGCAGCATATGCCGGGCCCGCTCGCGCGGGTCGATACGCCGGCAAAGCGACGTCAGCAATGCCAGGAACACCAATAGCCCCGTGGTGTACTGCGCGATAAAAAAGCGCGGAATACCCAGCGGGAACACCAGAAAATGCACGCCCACGTAAACCACGCCGATCGCTGACAGTGCAAAAAGCGGTTCGCGCAGAAAACGTATCGCTGCCCCGCGCAGGCCGTCGAGCCTGAACATCACCGCCAGCTGCATGACAAAGATCGCGGCAAAGGCGGCAAACGCGTCACTTTCCACCAACTTCATCAGACCTGTCGGCAAGGCGCCGAGATAATCGGCAAGCCCGACTACCGGCGTGGTATCGGCGGGGTAATGCATGCCGTAGTCGGTCACGAACACCAGATAGAACAGTGATTTCCAGCCATAGTAGCCGAAGTGCTGGTTGAGCAGTTGATAGATCAGCAGGGTCACCAGCAGCGACGCGACGGCCAGCACGCGTTCTTTGCGGGCGACGAGAAAGCGGTAACCGAGCATCAGCCCCACCACAAAGATCAGATCCGTGCGTACCAGCATAGCCAGCGGCAGCAGGGCATACAGCCAGCGCGATGAGCGGAGAAACAGCAGTGACAGAAGCGCCGTGGCCAGAAATGCCAGACCGTCGGCAGTGGCCAGCCGCGCCGACTGGATGGTGCCGTTCATGAGCAGGGTAAAGGGCAACGCGTACCAGAAAAAGCCGGTGATGTGATCACGGAAAGCCAGATAGAACACAAAAATACCGGCAAATACCGCCAAGGCCGAAATCAGGTGGCTGGCGAAGAAGGGATTGATGCCGGCCTGCTCGAGCAGGTGAATCAGGCCGGTATAGGTAACACGGACCTGATACCAGGGCAGGGACTGGGCAAAACCTTTCGGGTCTTCCAGCATATTGCGCCGGTAAGGCGAGCTTTGCGTCAGCTCGTCGTATGTCTGCGCGTCAAGATAGTAGTGCAGTTGTCCGTAGACGTGATCGTGCAGCAGTTGCGGATCGCCGGTTTCCCAGGCCTTGGCCGAGCCCACATAGGCCAGCATGTCCCAGTTCATAATCGGTCGTGCCAGCGCAAAGGCAAACACGGCCAGACAGAAGGCCGCCAGATAGAGCCGAAAAAAGGCTTCTGCAGGGCCGTGCCGCTGTGCTTCACGGCTTAAGTGATCGCGGAACCGCCGCCATGGTGTCGTGCCCATGTCAGTTGGTATGCCGGGGGATGATTCGGGTTTTACGTCGTTCATGTGATTTCTTTAGCACGCGCTGTTCCCAACGCTCATTAATAAAGGTGCGTACAGGTGATTCGATCAGCATATAAGACAGCACGCCGGTGATCAGCGCCAGCAGCATGGGCAGTCCCCAGCCCGGTCCCGGTATCGCCCACTGGTATTCAAACAGCGGCTGTTGCCAGAGATACACTGAATAGGACCACAGGCCCAGATAGCGCAGCGGCCGTGAGCTTAACAACCATCGGAGCAAACCACGGCAGTCCTGCAGGTGATTGATCGCGAAGGCCAGCAGAAACGGCGGTACAACAAAACTCACCCAGAACGGCACGGCAACCAGATAGCAGGCCGCGCTCAGCAGTACGGCCAGTGTCACCAGCCAGCCCGGCACAGTGTAGGGATTGTCGGCCAGATGCAAGCGGTAAGCGGCTGAAATCACGACAAAACCGATCGCGCATTCGGTGCGCAGCAGAAAATAGGTATCTTCGTAAACCTGGGTGGCGTTGTACCAGAGACTGATCAGCACCGAGGCCAGGCCGATCAGCAGCAGCATCAGCCGTGCGCCCTTGATCGACATCGCCAGCAGCGCCATCAGGCTCATAATGACGTAGGTGTGCTCCTCCACGTTCAGCGACCAGAGGTTTTTGACCGGCACCTCGCCGGCCCAGATATGCGGGTCGGCGGGAATATAGGTGCGCAGAAAGGTCAGGTTCGTGACCACCTCCAGTGGCGTGAAGGCCCAGCCGGCTAACACCGCCACCGCGTAGCAGAACACCACAAAGCCCAGCAGGGCAGGGAAGATGCGGCTGAAGCGGCGCACGTAAAAGGTCTTCAGGTCCGTGCGTTTTTCGAACAGCAGCCGCGCCATCAACATGCCTGACAGGGCGAAAAACAAATCCACCCCGAGCCGGTCTTCTTTGATCATGGCGGTCTGGCCGAAATGACCGGTCAGAACACAGGCGATAGCCAGCCCGCGCCAGCCGTCCCAGACGCCGATGTTGTTAGCAGGCAGTGTAAAGGCTGAGCGCCAGAGCGTAAGCAGAGCCTTCTGCATCAGCTGGAGCCGGGCGAAACCGGGTTGCTTTGCGGCGCCTCAGCGTCACTGCGATAGCTCCGGTAGGCTGCCAGCAGCATGCTCACATCGTCGTCCTGCGGTTCCCAACCGAGCTGTTCCCGCGCCTTGCTGACGTCCAGCACGCAGGTTTCGTCGGCAATCAGGTACTGCTCGGGATCCATGACCGGGGTGCCGGCGCGGTCCAGCAGTGCCAGAACAAATTTCACCAGCGGCGCCGGTGTGGGCAGGATAAACGAGCGGCTGCCGGCTTCGCGGATCAGCGTACCGAGCAGTTCGCGCACACGCGGCGGGTTCAGCGAACCGAGATTGTAGGCCTCGTTGGGCAGGCCGGCGCGGACCGCCGCCAGCGCCGCTTCGGCGCAATCGCTGACCGAAATAAACTGGTAGTAGTTGCGGCCGCTGCCGATGGTCGGCACCGGCAGATTGCGGTCCACGGCTTTGAAGAGCTTCTCCAGAATACCGAGTCGGCCCGGACCGATAATCAGGCGCGGGCGGAAAATCGTGATATTGATACCCTGTTTGCGGTACTGCTCACACAGGTGCTCGGAGTCGCATTTGGCCTGGCCATAGGGGCCGAGCGGTGCACGCGGATGAGCCTCGGTACGCGGATGCTGTTCGGTGTGGCCGTAGACCATATCCGTGGTGAAGTAGACCAGACGCTGCAGTCCGCGCTTTTGCATAAACTGCAGCAGATTGTCGGTGCCGACGTAGAGCGCCTGGTGGAAGACTTCCTGACGCTGTTTGCGCGGCACGATCGGCATCAGCAGCCTTGCCGCGAAATGGTAGATCACATCATCTACTGCCACGTCCAGTTGTTCAAAGTCCTGCGGACAGGTGACATCGAGCTTCATCCAGCTGACCCGCGGATCATCATAGATGCCTGACTCATGTGTCTGTTTGATATCGCCGATCACCACGCTTTCACCGCGCCGGATCAGCTTACGGGTTAATTCTGTCCCCAGAAAACCGTCGCCACCGAGTATGATGTGCTTCATTTTGTGTCCTTGGGTTATTTGGTATCCAACTGTAATTTCGGCAGGATGATACACAGGGTTAACCCGCAAGTGTGAGCGCGTGTTCACAACGTGTTCTTACGTAACTATTTGACACATAATTGGTTTTGGAAGGAGTTCCGGATTATGAAAAGACGGCAATATCCGCAGGGCGAACTGACTGTGTCGTCCGACCCCGAACAAATCAGTCGCCTGTTAAATCCGGCGGACGGGGTTCTGCTGGAACTCGGATGTGGCACTGCCGCCACCACCCGGCGTCTGGCGGCGGCTTATCCCGGTGCTCAGATTATCGCCACTGAAGTGGACGCGATTGCGCTGGCTGAGAATCGTCGCAGCAATGATCTGCCGAATGTGCGTTTTCAGGCCGGCGGCGCCGAAGCTATTGATTTACCGGACAATAGCGTCGATTCGGTCATTATGCTGAAATCACTGCACCACGTGCCGGTGGCGCTGATGGATCAGGCTTTTGCTGAGATCGCCCGCGTGCTTAAACCCGGCGGACTGGCGTATTTTTCCGAGCCGGTATTCGCCGGTGAGTTCAACGCGATTATGCGGCTGTTTCATGACGAAGAAGCCGTGCGTGACGCGGCCTATGCGGCCATTGAACGGGCCATTCAGACTCAGCTGCTTGAGGCTGCCGGACAGGTTTTTTTCTACAGCCGCCGCTGTTTCGACGGTTTTGCCGCGTTTGAGTCACGCATTCTCGGCGCGACGCATACGGACTTCAGCCTCGAACCGGCTTTGCTCGAGCAGGTCCGTCAGGCCTTCAACCGGCATCTGGATGAGTGCGGCAAGGCAGAGTTTCTGATCCCGCAGCGGGTCGATTTATTGCGTAAAAGGCCCGCCGGAGCCTAGCGGTGCTTACCCGAGCATGTCTGCCAGCGCGGCAATGGCCGCGCCCGCCGTGGCAGCGCTGAACTTCGCCACACAACAGTGGCCGCCGTCCGACAGATGGGCGCGGATCATGTCCACAACGGCCGCGCTCGTGCAGTGACCGTCTTCTTCAAGACCGCTGCCACGCAGGCGGTAGCGTCGCCCGGCGCTGTCGATCAGGCAGTCGCGCGGATCGGCATCGGGCAGGTTCTCAGCCGACCAGTCCGGCCACTCAGCCTGCGAGCGTAGCAGCGTCAGTTCCGGATCCCCCGCGTAGTGGATAATGACCGGCCACTGTAGTTGTTCTGCTGTTGTCACTTTGCCTGCACCTGCTGTTGCCCGTGCTCTTTATGCCCTGCACGGCGGCCCGTGGCAAGCGGCACGGCCTGATGGCAGGGTGCTACACTCGGATCCATGTCCTCAAACACGATTCTGTTCTTCGACAGTGGTATAGGCGGTCTTTCGGTTGTGAAAGAGGCGCGGGTGATACTGCCGGAGTTGCATTATGTCTATGTGGCGGATGATGCCGCCTTTCCTTACGGTGACTGGCCGGAGCAGGCTTTGCTGGACAGGCTGAGCAGCCTGTTCGGCAGCTTGCTTGCGCGTTTCCGCCCGGCGTTGGTGGTAATCGCCTGTAATACAGCCTCGACGCTGGCCATCAAGCATCTGCGTGAGCAATTCCCGCAGCAGTGTTTTGTCGGCACGGTGCCGGCGATTAAGCCGGCCGCCGAACGGACCCGCTCGGCGCAGATCTCGGTGCTGGCCACGCCGGGCACGGTCAAACGGCAATATACCCGCACGCTGATCGAGCAGTACGCCAGCCGTGCTGAGGTCACGCTGGTCGCTGCGGCCGGGCTGGCGGGCCTGGCCGAGGCCTATATGCGCAGCGGCTTTGTCGATGAAGACGCCGTGCGCGAGGAGATCGCGCCCTGTTTTGTCGGGCGGGCGGGGCAGGGCACGGATATCGTGGTGCTGGCCTGTACGCATTTCCCGTTTCTGGTGAACCGGATGCGTAAAGTCGCGCCCTGGCCGGTGGACTGGATTGATACCTCGGAGGCGATTGCCCGGCGTGCGCAGAGCCTGATCCGCGCCGCGTCCTTGTCGGCCGAGGTGCAGACGCCGGCGCTGGCGGATGTTGCGGTCTTTACATCTGACCGGCCCGACGCGGCCATGCAACGGCTGATGCGCGGTTTCGGTTTCGCCCGGATTGTGCCGTTCCGGCAAGCCGGCTGAGGCTGAGCGGCGATCCCGGCGCACAACAATACTATCAACAGCGGGGAGGAAGGATGAGCGCAACAGGCTTGTTTCTGCAGTTTCTTTGGCTGGGTCTTGGCAGCTTCGGGGGGCCGGCGGCGCATGTGGGCTATTTCCGTAAACGTTTTGTGACTGCGGAACTGATCGGTGAGGCCGAATTCGCCCGCCTGCTGGCCATGACGCAGGTCTTGCCGGGGCCCGGTTCCAGTCAGCTTGGCTTCGCGATCGGTTACCGCTTTGCCGGACTGCGCGGTGCGCTGGCGGCCTTTGCCGGCTTTACGTTGCCCTCGTTTGTGTTGATGTATTTGCTTGCCGTCGGTGAGCCGGCAGCGGTGGACGGGCAGCTGCACGGGGTGGTTAAAGGCCTGAAATTGCTGGCCGTGGTAGTGGTCGCCGATGCGGTGCTGTCGATGGGACGGGCCTTCTGTGCCCGTACTGCAGGCAAGGCGCTGGCGCTCGGCACGGCGGTGGCGATGTGGTTCTGGCCGGGCATGCTGATGCAAATGCTCTTATTGCCGGTTGGTGCAGGACTTGGCTTTTTGCTGTTGCGCGAAACGCGCCCTGAGACGCCGGCGGCGACGGCCGGGCGTTGGCGTTTGCATCCGGCTCTGCTGGTGTTTGCGGTGCTGTTTGCCGTCTCGCTGCTGTTGCCGGTGTTCTGGCCGGCGGCGCAATTGTTCAGCGCGTTTTACCAGGCCGGCAGCCTGGTGTTTGGCGGCGGTCATGTGGTGCTGCCCTTGTTGCAGGAGACCCTCGGCGATGCACTTAGTGCGGATACGTTTCTGACCGGTTATGCGGCGGCGCAGGCCGTGCCGGGGCCGATGTTTACGCTGGCGACTTATCTGGGCGCGACGATGTCGTCCTGGCCGCCGGGCGGCGCATTGCTGGCCACGGCCGGGGTGTTTCTACCGGGTTTTTTACTGGTCCTGGGCTTGTATCAAAGCTGGGAAAGACTGGCCGCGCGGGCAGGTTTCTGTGCGGCGGTGGCGGGCATTAATGCGGTGGTGGTCGGCCTGTTGCTCAGCGCGCTTTATCAGCCGGTGTTTGTGTCGGCCGTGCATAACAGCAGCGATATGGCCTGGCTGGCCTTGGGTGGTTTTGCTTTGTGGGTGCTGCGTTGGCCGGTGCCGGCGCTGGTGCTGTTGTTCGCGCTGGCCGGCGTCCTTGCCGGTTAGCGCACAGACCTCAGAGCGCGTCGTAGGCGGCAGTAAAGCCTTTCAGCGAAATGGTCGCGATGACTTCGCCTTTGGCGGCGGCGACCAGACTGACGGTGGCCTTGCCTCCGGCCTTGAAGGCATTGGCGGTGTCTTCGGCGAGCGGTTCACGGCTCAGACAGCCGACTTCACTGCACAGGTGATAATTGGCCGTATACACAGGCCCGTCGTCGATGCGCAATTCGATCCCCGGCAGCAGCAGTACCCCGAGCGGGGTCAGCAGATCGACCACGGCGACAATTTTCTTGCCTTCGACTTCACGCGGTTCGGGCAGTTTGCGGATGCGCATTTCCATCACCGGGGTGCCGAGGCTGTCTTTACCGACCTGCGCCATAATGCAAGCACCGCCGGTTTTCTCGCAGACGCGTTCCCAGTCGCCGTGTGTGGTGCTGGTGTAGTTATCCGGGTTGCCGAATGACTCGGCCAGCCCCGGGTTCTCCGGTGAGGAGGCCTGTTGGCCTGCCGCCAGCGCCGGCAACATCAGTAGTCCGGCCAGCAGCGGTCGCGCCCTGCGAGTCAGTGCTGTCACAATTTTCTCCTGTCGTGTTATCAATGAAAGAGACGATACCAGAAGCCACGGGAAAGTGACTCCTTACAACTTTGATACTGGATGGTGTAGGTCTTGGCATTTGCCGCGACGCGTGAGGCGGTTTGCAGCAGGGCCGGTTTGTTTTTCCAGGCGCCGCGGGCATAGCCGGCAGGGCCTTCGTGGTAGCTGATGTACTGGTGGTAGGCATTGCTGCGCCCGATGCCGAGCTGACGGTGGGACATGTCGATATACCAGCCGACAAAATCGATGGCGGCGGCAAAGTCGCGCCGTGATGCGCGTGGTTGTTTGGTTTCATCGCGGAACTGCTGCCAGGTGCCGTCGAGTGCCTGGGAGTAGCCGTAGGCAGAGCTTTGATAGCCCCAGGGGATCAGGCCGAAAAAAGCGTATTTACGCGGCGCGCGGGCGTCGTGGCTGAAGCTGCTTTCCTGACGGATAAAAGCCATGCTGACCGGCGGCGGCACCTGCCAGCGCTTTTCGGCACGGATCGCGGCTTTGTACCAGCCGCGTTTTTCCTCAAAAATCGCACACAGATCATCATGCGTGGCCGGCGGCGTGGTGATGCAGCCGCTCAGCGCGCCGGCCACAATGATCAGTAATAAGGCATGTCGTCCCATGAGGCACTTTATAGGCTGCGGCGGCGCAAACGGCAAACCGCGATGTTGCAGCTGGTGCGGGGAACGCTGCCGGTCAGCGCCGTCCGGAGCTCAGATACTGCCGCGGAATTTATACGGTATGACCTCGGCTGTCAGGGCTGCGATTTTACGGTGATCGAACATGGCGCGTTTTTTCAGCAGGTCCAGAAACTCTGTTTCATTGACCGGACGGGAAAAATAATAGCCCTGCATGGCATCGATTCCTATGCCCTGGAAATAGGCCAGATCATCCTGCGTTTCCACGCCCTCGATAATGCACTTCTTGCCCATGTGCTCGGCCATGGCCACGGTGGCGTCGACAATGGCCTGATTTTCCGGATGCTCGTTGATGTCGGTGACAAAAGCACGGTCGATCTTGATGGTGTGCAGTGGCAGCTTGTGCAGATAGGACAGCGAGGAGTAGCCGGTGCCGAAGTCGTCGAGCGAGAACTTGATGCCGTAGTCGAGCAGGATCTGCATTTTCTTGATGGTGTCGTCGATATTGTCGATGGCGACACCTTCGGTCACTTCCAGACGCAGCTGGTCGGGGGAAATCCCGGACTCTTCGACGATGGCGATGATATTGCGGGCAAACGACGGATGTTTGAATTGCCGCGGGCTGACGTTGACACTGAGGTATTCGAATGTCGGATAGCGCTGCGCCGGGGCATGGTTGATTTTACGGATCAGGGCGCAGGCATCGCGCACTGTCCATTCGCCGATTTCACGGATCAGGCCGCTTTCTTCGGCAATCGGAATAAACTCGGCCGGAGAGACAAAACCCAGCTCCGGGCTGTTCCAGCGCACCAGTGATTCGCCGCCGAGGATTTTCCCGCTGGGGGCAACTATCACCTGGTAGTGCATCTCCATTTCGCCGTTTTCCAGCGCCTCGGTCAGCGCTTTTTCGATACGCAAGCGTGATTCGTTACGGGCTTGCATTTCGCTGGAAAACAACATGTAGCGGTCACGGCCGTTTTTCTTCGCGGCATACATTGCCGTATCGGCAAAACGCACCAGGTTCTCGGCGTTGGCTTCGGCGCACAGGTTTGAGTCCAGATTCTGCGGAAACAGTGAGATACCGATGCTGAATCCGACATTGAGCTTGTATTCACGCAGCGCCAGCGGCGTGCCGGTGGCGTCGATAATGCGTCCGGCGATTGTCTGTGCGACCTCGGCAAGCTCGTGCTTGTTGCTGTTCTGACGGTTTATCACCATAACAAACTCGTCGCTGGCCAGACGGGCGATAAAGTCGCCTTCACGTGCGTTATGGCCGAGAATCTCGGCGACCTTAATCAGCAGCTCGTCGCCGATCAGATGGCCGAGGGTGTCATTGATGTATTTAAAGCGGTCGACATCGATGAAAAGCACGGCCCCGCAGCTGCTGTCCGGATCTTCACCTCTGAGCAACGAAGACAGGCGCTGATAGAGCGCGCGGCGGTTCGGCAGATTGGTCAGGCTGTCCAGCGAAGCCTGGCGCAATACGGCCGCTTCGGCCTGGCGTCTGGCCTCGATCTCGTTAAGGATGTTCTGATGATCAAGACAAGCTTGGCAACTGACTGCAAGGCGGTCCATGACCGGAATAAGACTGTAGGCGACAAGCTCATCAAGTGCTGTACCGGACTTGCGTAATACCAGAAAGCCCAGATTCTTCAGTGAGAAGGTTACCTCATGCGTATCCTTGTGGGAGCTGAAAACCGGGCGCAGGGTACTGGAGATGCTGTGGGCATTATCGGTGATGCCGGGAACTTCAACATTCTGCGAAGGCAGGCTCATAAAGTGTTGCAGACCTTCGCCTTTAGCCGGTGATGCATAGACGAACAGATGCGCACTGCTCATCTCCAGCCGGTTCAGGCAGCTGTGGAGAAAGAACGTCAGCATGCGGTTCAGATCAAGATCAAGGCCGATCGACATCACCAGATCGTGTTGAATGGCGACAATGCGACCAGTGTTTTCAGACTGTACTTCCATGTCCAATTTGCACTTCCGTGTTTACGGGGCGGGCCTCATGCCCGCCGGGGATTGTATGCCAGCCTGCTTCCGCTGCCGGGAAGCTATGACGAAAATTGTTAGCCACTGACGGCAACACAGTTCATTTTTCGGCCTCTTGATGACTTCCTTTACCGTGTCAGGAAAATATCTGTGACAGCGTGAAGCAGGCCGCGGAACCCGCATTGCGCTTGTGGTGCACGGATAGGGCCACATACTTTTTGCAGGTTTAAAACCGCGCTGAGGCTCAGGCTGTCGGCATAGCCTCAAAGTGCGGCACAGCCGGATCGGTCAGGTCCCAGGCCGGTGCGCTTCGCGTGTAAAGGACAACATCCGGTTTGAACCAGTCTTTATTGTCGAGACCGCCGACCGGAATATTCAGTATGCCCGGGCTGGCGCTGTTGCGTTTCCAAAGTCGGCTGCCGCAGGTGGGGCAGAAGTAGAAGCGGATTTCGTGGCCGCTGTCGGCGGTACTGATGTACTCGCTGGCCTCGCCGTGCAGCGTCACGTCTTCTTCACGGAAGAAGGCGTTGCAGGCGTGGCCGGTGCCGGTGACACGCTGGCAATCCAGACAGTGGCACTGGGCCATACGAAGTGGCGGGGACGAGATGCTATAGTGCACCGCGCCGCACTGACAGCGACCGGTTGCAAAGTGAGTGTCGGTCATTTCCTCGGGCCTCTTGGTGTAGTGACGGGCCTCATCTTGTCATAGCCGGCTAGTGCCGGCCAGACACAAGCGCGGACGTACGGGAGCTGAGTATGCGCGGTAATCTTGAAAAAATGACGGCAAGTCTGCAGGACACAGTGCAGTATGCCTTGCCGGTCGGTGAGCACGCCGTCCCCCTGAACGAGCTGCTCGGGCAGAGACTGAGTCTGCATTTCACCGGCGCGATACATTGCTGCGCCTGCGGGCGCAAAACCCGCAAAAGCTATTCGCAGGGGCATTGTTATCCCTGCATGAAATCACTGGCGCGCTGCGATATGTGCATTCTCAAGCCCGAGACCTGCCATTTCGATCAGGGCACCTGCCGCGAGCCGGAATGGGGGCAGAGTCATTGTCTGGTGCCGCACTATGTGTATCTGGCCAACACCTCCGGCATCAAAGTCGGCATTACCCGGCATTCGCAGATACCGACCCGCTGGATCGATCAGGGCGCGGTACAGGCAACACCGGTTTATAAAGTGGCCAGCCGGCGCATCTCCGGCGAGGTGGAGGTGGCCATAGCCGGTTTTATGGCGGACAAAACCAACTGGCGGGCGCTGCTCAAAGGCGAGCCGGAGAAAATCGATCTGGCGGCGCGTCTGGCCGGCGTCCGCGATGAGATAGCCGGGCGGCTTGATGGCATCGCGGCGCAGTTCGGTGCGCAGGCCGTGACCGCGGTGGATGAGCCTGTGACGGAAATCAACTACCCGGTGCTGGAATACCCGGGCAAAATCGTTTCGCACAACTTTGACAAAAATCCCGACGTCAGCGGAATCCTGTTGGGTATCAAAGGCCAGTATCTGATTTTCGATACCGGCGTGATCAATGTGCGCAAGTATACCGGTTACGAAGTCGAGCTTGATTTCTGAAGCCGGGCCGGGTCAGTGAATGTGTTGCCGGATCAGTTGCGTAAAGCCACGCCCGCCCGGCGGCACCTGCAGTGTATCCACGTCGATCAGATGGGCTCTTTCATCGTCCTGCAGAGGGTCGGCCTTGTCACATTGATTGTGCAGCACCGTGATGTCAGCTTCGGAGGCGTCGTTGCGGCGCCGGCGGATACGCTGCTCCAGTTCTGACAGCGGCGCAAAGAGATTCAGAATGGAAAAGCCCGCGCCGTGGCTGCGCGCCAGCGCACGGAAGTCATCACGGCGGGATTTCTCCAGAAAGGTCGCGTCGATCACCACGGAGTAACCGTGCGAGAGACTCAGGGCCGCCAGTTGCGCCAGGCGCTGATAGGTCCGCTCGGTGAATTCCGGTGTGTAAATCCCGCCGTCGGCGGCGCTGTGGCTGGGGTCTGTTTCGGCCAGGCCGGCGAGCCGCTTGCGCTCCACATCCGAGCGCAGGCAAATCATCCCCGAGAGGCGTGACAGGGCCCGGCTGTAGGTGGTTTTACCGCTGCCGGACAGCCCGCGTGTGATGACCAGCCGCGCTGCGGCCGGTTGCGACATTTCAAAGGCCAGTGCCGCATAGCGCTTGTAGGTGCCGAGCAGCGCGGACCGCTCCCCGGCGGCCGATTGTTGCAGGGTCAGCAGCGCAACCTTGGCCCTTACCAGCGCACGGTAGGCGATATAAAAATGCAACAG
The DNA here is from genome assembly GCA_030546905.1 of Granulosicoccaceae sp. 1_MG-2023. GTDB lineage: Bacteria > Pseudomonadota > Gammaproteobacteria > Granulosicoccales > Granulosicoccaceae > UBA7957. The sequence goes on from JAUOPI010000005.1 coordinate 83,561, forward strand.
CGGTAGCGCTTCATAGTCACCGGTGACCTGCAGATAGCGATCCAGAAAGGTATAGGCCAGATCGCGTCGGCCGCGGTAGAACAGATCCATCAGCAAAAACGCCGCGTCGCTGATCACGTCGATACAGCGCAGCTCATCGTTAAATTCGATGCAGTCGAACAGCAGAAACTGCTCGTCGTGCAGCACGATATTGCCCGGATGCAGATCGCCGTGGCATTCGCGGATAAAGCCTTTGTCATGGCGCGTCTGCATCAGCGGGGTTAAGGCCTGCTTTTGCGCCTCGCCCCAGGCCTGTATGTCTGCCAGCTGGTTTATCAGCGCCGGCTCGCCGAGCAGCGGCCGGATCTGCCCGAAGTTCTCGTCGAACCAATGGCTGATGCTGCGCGGTGCACCGAACTGCGGATCCGTAACCACCGCTGCACCGAGGTGAAAGCGGCCGATATCCTCGGCCAGACAAATCACATCACTGACCGACACAAATCCCGCATCGAGCAGTTTGTCGAGCATGCCGCTGTCGTCGAAGCGGCGCATTTTGACCGCGTATTCGACCGCCGGCTCGCCGCTGTCGGGTATGCCGTCGGCATCGAGTGCGACCACGCCCAGATACAACTGAGGCGCGAGACGGCTGTTAAAACGGACTTCGGCTTCGCAGAAGCCTTTCCGGCGTTGCAGCGTGGAGAAGTCCAGAAAACCGAAGTTAACCGGCTTTTTGAGTTTGTAGACCTCGTGCGGGCCGATCAGCAGGCGGGAAATATGGGTTTCGACTTGCTGAATTTCCGTGCCCGGGCTGGCGTTTTCCAGATGTTGTTTGAGCTTTTGAAAAAGGCGGGCTTGCAGTAATTCCTGGTCGGGCATGGCAGTTCCGTGGGCAACACGCGTGAGGTCATGGTACCCCCAAGAGTATGCCACGGGATAGCCTGCCGACGGCAAGGCTTTACATCAGTGCGTGAGCCAGTGTTGAAATCGCCACAGAACATGACCGGTGGTGGCGTGCGCGGGATGACTGCGGCGCAACTGGTAGGCAGAGGGCAGCGCACGCAGTGCTTCGCGAAGTCTGCGTTCGGCCTCACGGCGCAAGGCCGGGTCCCGCGAGTCGGCGCTGTAGCGGGCCTGAATATAGGCCTGCGAGATGGCTGCAAAGTGTTGCCGGTGACGCGGCCAGATTTCTGTGGCCATCTCGCAGACCCCGTTCGGTCCGTGCTGTTTGCCCAGCGCCAGACCGGCCGATTTCAGACGCGTGCGGTAACGGGCCCAGAGTGTTGCTGCATCGTGTGTCCGCGGGAGCCGCAACGCGGGAAGCTTGAGAATCACCAGCGCCCACAGGCCGGCCAGCAGCAGAATCACGCTCAGCACCTGCCAGGGTTGCGGTGACGGAAAACCGGCAAACTCAAACAGACTGCGCTGGCGCTCGGCGCCGAAATCCACCACATAGCGCCGCCAGCGGTAGTTGAGCGCATCGGCCCCGAGCTGCAGGCTGTGCATCCAGCCGTTCAGCGGGCGCAGAACCGACGGTACCGGCTCATCGTGAGCGAGCGCCGCCGCCGGACCCGATTCGATGCGCGAAGGTGCCACTGCGGCGGTCGGGTCGATGCGTTGCCAGTGATTATTGAGCCAGACTTCCGACCAGGCATGGGCGTTTGACTGGCGTACGATCAGGTAATCGCCGTTCATTTCGCCGCCCTGATAGCCGGTCACCACACGGGCCGGTATGCCCGCCGCGCGCATCAGATAGCTGAAGGCACTGGCGTAGTGTTCGCAGAAGCCGCGCCGGGTCCGGAACAGAAATTCATCGACCGGGGCATCGCCGAGCAGATCCGGACGCAGGGTGTAGAAAAACGGTTGTTCGCGGAAATAACGCAGGGCGGCGCCGACCAGTTCGCTGTCGTCGGCATGCTCCGCGCGCAGGCGCCGTCCCAGCGCGAGTGTGGCGGGGTTGTTGTCGTTCAGTTGCAGATTGCGCTGCAGCGCCGGCTGCAGATCGCCAAAGCGGTCGCTGACCGCGGAACTGAGGCGATAGCGGATCGCCGAATCCACCGTGCGTGTGGCCAGTAGCTGACGGCTCTGGCTGAGCCGGGCCAGCGGCGCCTGCGACACCGCGCCGTGTAGCTGTTGCGGCAGCGTGACTGCCTGATCCAGCGCAAACAACCAGCGTTGCCGGTGCGCTTCGAGGGTGACCGTGTAGTGGCTGAGTTCGCCTTGCGCGGGCACGGTCTGCGGTTCGGTCAGCAGATTCTGCTGTGCGCCTGACCAGCGGTGCCCGTCAAAGACTTCAAACACCGGGCCGCGCCAGTAAAGATCGGCCTGTGCCGGTGGGGCATCATCGAATTCGACCCGGAACGCCACCTCGCCGGAGCGCGACAACTGGCTGACCATGCCGGGCGCGAGGCTGTCGGACAAGCCGCTCAGGGCAGTGCCGGCATCGGCCGGCAGCGACCAGAGCGGGCCGGTCAGACGCGGGAACAGAACGAACAGGATGGCCGCCAGCGGAATCCCCTGTATCAGCAGCTTGCCGACCAGCAGCAGCACCGCGCGCAGGCCGGGGTAGTCGGTCTGATCACGCAGGACATACAGGCAGCCGCCCATGGCCAGCAGCGCCGGCAGAGTCAGGGCTGCGGTCAGCGGGCTTTGTGAATAGAAAAAGCGCGTAAAAAGCAGAAAACCGGCCAGGCAGATCAGCAGGGTCACATCGCGGCGCTGCCGGGTTTCGCTGAACTTCAGCGCCATCAGCAGCGACAGCAGCGCCACGCAGGGATCGCGGCCCAGCAGGTAGCCGTATTGCCAGTGCAACAAAAACGCCCCGAGCAGGGCCAGAGCCACCACCACCGCGGGGCGGAACCAACGCCGGTCCGAGCCGTGCCGGTGCAGGGCCAGCTTGGCCAGTACCAGCGCCACGCTGCTGAGCGAAATCCACCACGGCAGATTGAACACATGCGGCAGTTGCGTCAGCAGCATCAGCGCCGTCAGCCAGTACAGACCGGCGCGGGTAATCAGACCGCCGCTGTTTTTCATGCGTGCGGCTCCAGCAGGGCCAGTTGTTCGAGCAGGGCATCGCGGTGCACGGGGCCGCGCCCGGACGAGGAATGGTAGCCCGGCAGCTGCAGGGCGTAGCTGCGTTGTTCGCGCTCGGCGTGCAGAATCCACGCGCACAGCCGCGACAGACGCTGCTCGGTATTGCCCGCCGGACGCGTGTCAGCCAGATTGAAAATAAGTTTGTTGGAGGCCGCTTCCGGTTCAAAGCTTTTGCTGAACCAGCCTTGTCCGCGGGCCACGGTTTTCCACGCCACCCGCGACAGGGGATCGCCGGGACGGAAGTTTTTCAGTTGGTCGAAGTTGTCTTCGCCCTCGCTGCCTTGTTGCAGAAAACCCTTGCGGCGCATCTGTGCGTGAGCCGGCCAGGCCGGCGCGTCCGCTTCCGGCGCAGGGTAGACCAGTGCGTCACAGGGCGTGTGCACATAACACCAGCCGTGCCAGAGGCCGAGCGGATAGTCGCTGGAGATGGTCAGGCGTCCGAGTGGCAAACGTCCGCGTTCGGTGGCCGGGATGTTCAGTGAGGCCTGTACGCCGGTACGCGCCGGCAGGCTGACATACACCTCATGACCGCCGGCGGTGCTGACGCGGATACCGGGCCGGGCGCGGCCGTGCGGGTTGTGCAGTTGCAGGACAAAGCACGCGTGCTGACCGGCAAAGGTATCGTCGGCCGTGGCGGCTTCGAACTTCAGACCGGCCAGATTGCGGTAGGTGGCGAGCAGCGATGAGGCAAACAGTCCGGCCAGCACAAAGCACAGGGCAAAACCCAGATTCAGCAGGTAGTTCATCGAGGCTACCAGCATGACCAGCAGCGACAACGCAAACATCCAGCCGCGCCGGCTGGGCAGAATATAGATCCGCTCGTGGGAGATGGTCAGTGGCAGTGCATCGCGGGCACTGGCGCGCAGAAAACGCTGCCGTGCTTTTTTCAACACCGGCGGCCAGGCCGCTGAGCGGGCAGCGCGCTGCATCGGATCAGCTGTCCCGGTCGACCGCGACCAGATCCAGCAGGTTGCGGGCAACCCGCTTGCCTTCGCTGACAGAACCGGTCAGGCGGTGCCCGGCCAGCGGTACGAACACGCTTTGGACATCTTCCGGCAGCACCATCTCGCGGCCGTTGAGCAGGGCCCAGGCGCGGCTCAGTGCGACCAGGTTCACGCCTGCGCGCGGGCTCAGCCCGGACAGGGTGATGGCCGCCTCGTTGCGGCTGGCCTCAAGCAGGGCCTGGATATAGTCCAGAATCGCATCCGAGACAAAAATCCCGGCGGCGGCATCCTGCCAGCGTTGAATTTGTGCGTCGCCGGCCAGTGGCTGCAGGTTCAGGGCCTGATTGCGGCGTGAGCCGCCGGCCAGCAGGGCCCGTTCTGCGGCCGCGTCCGGGTAGCCCAGCTCAATGCCGACCAGAAAGCGGTCGAGCTGACTTTCCGGCAGACCGTAGGCGCCCATGCGGTCGGCCGGATTCTGCGTGGCAATAACAAAAAACGGTGCCGGCAGGGGGCGGGTTTGTCCGTCGCTGGTGACCTGGCGTTCTTCCATGGCTTCGAGCAGCGCGCTCTGGGTTTTGGGCGGCGCGCGGTTGATCTCATCGGCCAGCAATAACTGGGTAAACACCGGCCCGGCGTGAAAACGGAAATCATGGCTTCGGGTGTCGAAAATACTGACTCCGGTGACATCGGCAGGCAGCAGGTCGCTGGTGAACTGCAGGCGTTTCCAGTCCAGACCGAGCGTGGCTGCCAGTGCGTGGGCGAGGGTGGTCTTGCCCACGCCCGGACTGTCTTCGATCAGCAAATGCCCGCCGGCCAGCAGGCACGCCAGCGACAGACGCACTTGCTGCGGTTTGCCCAGAATGACGCTGTCCAGTTGCGCCAGTACGGCTTGCAAAGCGTCCGGTGCAGCCGCCGTCTTCAATATTGAAACCTTGTCGTATTGGCCTGTCATAGACAAATCTGCCGTAAGCGGGCGTGTACCCGCGAGGGGTTAAAATTCGGTATCTGAACGCAATTTCTGTGGACTCAAGCACGTAGTACGCCAGTTATGTCAGGCACGCCCTGCAAAAACAGCCGCGGGGGCCGGTGCAAAGGGATTGAAACTTGTCGTGCAGAGGTGTATTCATTGAACTTTTTTGCAGGGGAGAATCCGGTGCAACTGAGTTCGGCAAGTCAGGATCAACTACAGCAATGGGCGCAGGAACTGGAGCAGCAGTACGCTGGCATTCGTGAGCAGGGCCTGAAACTGGATCTGACCCGCGGTAAGCCGTCGGCTGATCAGCTTGATCTTGCCAATGCGCTGGATGGCGATCTGGGCGGCGATTACCGCGCGCCCGACGGCACGGACGTGCGTAACTACGGCGGGCTTGACGGCTTGCCGGATATGAAAGCCTTTGCCGCGGAGCTGTTCGGTGTGCCGGCCGGCGAAGTGCTGATCGGCGGCAACAGCAGCCTGACGCTGATGTATCAGCAGATTCAGTTCGCCTGGACGTTCGGTGTCGGTAAAGACGGTAAAGCCTGGAAAGACGAAGGCACCGTGCGCTTTCTCTGCCCCGTGCCGGGCTACGACCGTCATTTTGCCGTCACTGAGGAGTTCGGCATCGAGATGATTCCGGTGCCCTTGACCGAAAACGGTCCGGACATGGATGTGGTGGAAAAACTGATCGCCGAAGACAAGTCGATCCGCGGTATGTGGTGTGTGCCGAAGTATTCCAACCCCACCGGCTGCATTTACAGCGATGAGACCGTCGACCGCATCGCCGCACTGGGCAAGATTGCCGCGCCGAATTTCCGCGTTATGTGGGATAACGCCTATGCCGTGCATGATCTGGACGAGGCGTTGCCGCTGGCCAATATCCGCGAGGCCTGCGAAAAACACGGTACGCTCAATTCCGTGGTGCAGTTCGCGTCCACTTCCAAGGTCACCTTTGCCGGTGCCGGCGTGGCCTTTATGGCCGCCTCGCAGGAGAATCTGGCGCGCTTTAAACAGCATCTGGGCATCGCCAGCATCGGGCCGGACAAGGTCAACCAGCTTCGCCATCTGCGTTTGTTAAAGGATGCCGGTGCGCTGCGTGCGCATATGAAACAGCATGCTGAACTGCTGCGGCCGCGTTTCGACGCTGTGCTCGAGGCACTTGATACGGCCTTCGGTGATTCCGATATCGCCGAATGGACGCGTCCCAGGGGCGGCTATTTTGTCTCGTTCAATTCCCGTCCCGGTCTGGCCGGCGAAATTGTCCGTCTGGCCAAGGAAGCCGGTGTGGTGCTGACGCCGGCCGGTGCGACCTTCCCTTACGGCAAGGACGAGCAGGACCGCAATATCCGCATTGCGCCCTCGTTCCCGAGTCTGGATAACATCCGCGCGGCGATGGAGGTGTTTGTGGTCTGTGTGAAACTCGCGTCAGTCCGCCAGGCGCTGGCTTCCTGAAGCTGACAGCACCGCAGCGCAAAAGAAAAAGGCCCGGTAAGTGATTACCGGGCCTTTTTTCATGGCTGCAGCTTAAGTTTTACAACGGTGCCGGCGGCGGGGCAGGGACGCAGTACTGTGCCGCGCTGGCGCTTGCCGTGTAAGAACTCAGGCAACGCGGGCCAGAGTCGGCGTCTGCTCCTGCGCGGTGTGCACCGGCTGTGCGGGTGTCAGATAGGCCGGGCGGTCTTCTTCCGTGCGCCACGGCCAGGCTTCAGCGCCTTCTTGCAAAAGCGCCCGTGAAAAGCCCAGATCTTCCAGATAACGGTCGCTCAGGTTGAGTAGTTCGCGGCGCGCACGTTCGCGGCCGACGGTTTCGAATACAGCGGTGAGACGGGTGAAAAATTCGCTTGCTGTTGCCATGGTTGTTCTCCTGCACAATGAAATACGCTGGCGCTGCGTCAGCGCCGTGATGTGAAAGATAGCGGCAATTTGTGCAATGCAACAAACGAGTTATTATCACCCTTGAGTCAAAATTTCCTAAACTCCAATCATGCATCAGCGTTTACCCCCACTCAACGCGCTCCGCGCATTCGAAGCTGCAGCCCGGCATTGCAGCTTCTCCCGTGCGGCCGAAGAGCTCTCGGTTACCAAGGCGGCGATCAGTCATCAGATCCGCACGCTGGAGGACTATCTGGGCTTTCCGCTGTTCGTGCGCCACAACCGCGGCATCAGTCTTACCCCCGCCGGTGAAAGGGCGCTACCCGGCTTGCGGGCAGGCTTTGACATGCTTGGCGAGGCGGTCAATGCCATGCGCAGTGTGCCGGGTGAGGCGGAAATGATCGCGGTCTGGATGGCGCCGTCGTTTGCCACCAAATGGCTGATTCCGCGCTTGCACCGCTTCTCTGCGACGCATCCGGAAATCGATATGCGGATCATGAGTGATGTGCAGTTGCTGGACGTCAACAGTGGTATGGAAGCCATCGAGCGCCTGACCCGCACACACGAGGTCGATGTGGTGATCCGCTTCGGTTCCGGCGATTACCCCGGTTACCACGTGGACAGGATGTTTGATGTGGAAGGCGTGCCCTTGTGCAGCCCGGTCCTGTTAAGCGATCCCAAGCGCCCGCGTCTGTGCCAACCGCAGGATCTCGCCCGCCATGTGTTGTTGCATGACGACACCGACTACCCGGGCCGGCCGACCTGGGCGGCATGGCTTGAAACCTATGCTGTCAGCGGGGTGAATCCGCGCCGCGGGCTGCACTTCAATCACGTGCAGATGGCCATGGAGGCGGCCATAGACGGGCAGGGCATTCTTCTGAGTATCGACGAGCTGGCGCGCTTTGATGTGGGCGAAGGACGGCTGGTTGTGCCGTTTGATATGCGCCTGCCGCTTGAGCACAGCTACCACGTGGTGCGTAGCGAAACAGCCCAGCAGCGGCGGCCGGTGCGCCAGTTTGTCCGCTGGTTGCTTAAGGAAGCGGCCGATATCCGTGACGCGCAGAGCCTGCAGTCCGTCAATTGAGTTTTTCTATCCCTTTTTCAGTGCTGACAAACCGTCCTGATTGGCGAGCGTTTTGCTTACTTGGGCGGCGTTAGGTTAAGACAATCTGCAGCTGCCGGAAAAAATCCGCAACTATTTTGAAATTCCCTTACAAAACAGTGCGTTATGGAATGAAAAAAAAGTTGGATTTTTGGCAGAAAGTAATAGAATTCGCAGAAATTGTTAACGCATTTTTAACGCTGTCTTTGCTCCTCAGGAGGGTTAACAACACATGGCTGCTTCCCCGAACACGTCACTCTGGTACGGCAAACTGGAAACCAAGCGCAACGCCTCCGTCGTCATTCGCGACGATAGTCTGCCGCAGGCGCTGGCAGGGCGGTTGTACCTTTATAATGTTGAGCGCGATCAGATCGTCGAGTATGTCGAAGAGATCGTCGGTTCCAAGCTGCGTGAGCTGACGCAGGAGGAAATCGATGCACTCGACAGCGATCTGAACAAACGCTTCACCGCGGCGCGCAAAGAATTCATGAAGACGCACGACAATCGCAGCAAAGTGCTGAATTTGCGTGAGGAAGAGGCCGGAGCCAAGCCGGCGGCAGAGAAAGCCGATCTTGATGAGCTGGACGAAGTCAGTGATGTCGAAGCCGATATGGAGGATGATATCGACTCTGACGTCTGGGAAGATGACGAGGAAATGTCGGCCTGATCGCAGGCAGGCAGCGATTCTGCAGTGATAGCGGGGCGGCGGTGACGTTGCCGCCCGGTGCGTTCTGAGCGCCGCGTCTACAGAAATTCAGGAGCAGCAAAGCCCCTTAGCGGGGCTTTTTAGCGCCTTTCCAAAAAATTCACCATTTCAGTCCGGAATTTGGTTAAAATGCCGGGTTTTTCCGAGACAGCCTTTCGCGGCAGGCTCTGAGCGTGTCTGGACTTGTCCGGAACGGAGTTACTCCGTGCCCTTCATGTCCGGGTGCGCGAGGCAGCGGCCGCGGGGTCGCGTTACCGCAATCGCGGGGACATGACACGCGTTGGATCGGGGCGGTCTCCCGACCTTCGATACGCCCAATTGAGTGCACATACGAGTATTAACATGACTGATCTATCTCTCTACCGAAACATCGGTATTTTCGCGCACGTGGATGCAGGTAAAACGACAACCACGGAACGTATCCTGAAATTGACCGGTAAGATCCATAAGCTCGGTGAGACTCATGATGGGTCAGCCACCACCGACTTTATGGAACAAGAGCAGGAACGCGGTATTACTATCCAGTCGGCCGCAACATCGTGCTTCTGGGACGGTCACCGTTTCAACATCATCGACACTCCCGGACACGTTGACTTCACCATCGAAGTGTACCGCTCGCTGAAAGTGCTTGACGGCGGCGTCGGTGTTTTCTGTGGCTCCGGTGGTGTAGAACCGCAATCCGAAACCAACTGGCGTTATGCGAACGAGTCCGGTGTTGCACGTATTATCTTCGTCAACAAACTCGACCGTATGGGTGCTGATTTCTACCGCGTGGTCAAGCAGATCGAAGACGTGCTGGCAGCCAAGCCGGTGGTCATGACACTGCCGATCGGCACGGAAGATGATTTCGTCGGTGTGGTTGATGTACTGACCAAGAAAGCCTGGGTCTGGGATGAGTCCGGCGATCCGATGAAGTACGAAATCAAAGACGTGCCGGAAGACATGGTTGACCTGGTTGATGAGTACCGTGAAAAACTCATCGACACTGTCGTCGAGCAGGACGATGACGCCATGGAAAAATACCTGGAAGGTGAAGAGCCGGATATCGACACGCTGAAAGCGTGCATCCGCAAAGGCACCATCAACCTGGACTTCTTCCCGACGTTCTGTGGTTCTGCTTTCAAAAACAAAGGCGTGCAGCTGGTGCTCAACGGCGTTGTTGAATACCTGCCGAGCCCGACTGAAGTTAAACCGCAGCCGGAAGTGGATCTGGAAGGTAACGAAACCGGCGAATACGCCATCGTTGATCCGGAAAAACCGCTGCGCGCGCTGGCATTCAAAATCATGGATGACCGCTTCGGCGCCCTGACCTTTATCCGCATTTACTCCGGTAAGCTGGAAAAAGGCATGACCGTGCTGAATACGTTCACAGGTAAAACCGAACGTATCGGCCGTATCGTGGAAATGCACGCTGACTCACGTGAAGAGCTCGACTCGGCACAGGCCGGCGACATCATCGCGGTAGTCGGTATGAAAAACGTGCAGACCGGTCACACCCTGTGTGATCCGAAATCACCGGCCACACTGGAGCCGATGGTCTTCCCGGATCCGGTCATCTCCATCGCGGTTGCGCCGAAAGACAAAGGTGCTTCCGAGAAGCTGGGCGTGGCGCTGGGCAAAATGCTGGCAGAAGATCCGTCCTTCTACGTTGAAACTGATGAAGACAGCGGTGAAACCATCCTCAAAGGTATGGGTGAGCTGCACCTGGATATCAAAATCGATATTCTGCGCCGCACCTTCGGTGTTGAGGTTGAAGTGGGCAAGCCGCAGGTGGCTTACCGTGAAACCATCACGCAGCGCGTTGAAGACAGCTACACGCACAAGAAACAATCCGGTGGTTCAGGTCAGTTCGGTAAGATCGATTACGTTATCGAGCCGGGTGAGCCGGGTTCCGGTTTTGTCTTCGAGTCCACTGTAACCGGTGGTAACGTACCGCGTGAATTCTGGCCGGCTGTTGAGAAAGGCTTCGAGGCCAGCATGGTTGAAGGCGTACTGGCGGGCTTCCCGCTGCTCGACTTCAAAGTCACGCTGACTGACGGTGCTTTCCACGCGGTTGACTCCTCGGCTATCGCGTTTGAAATCGCGGCCAAAGGCGCTTACCGCCAGTCTATTCCGAAGGCGGGACCGCAGTTGATTGAGCCGATCATGAAGGTTGACGTTTTCACGCCGGAAGATCACGTCGGTGATGTTATCGGTGACCTGAACCGTCGCCGCGGCATGATCAAATCGCAGGAGCCGGGTCCGACCGGTGTGCGTATCAAAGCAGACGTGCCGCTGGCTGAAATGTTCGGCTATATCGGTGACCTGCGTACCATGACATCAGGACGTGGTCAGTTCTCCATGGAGTTCTCCCACTACCTGGCGTGCCCGAAAAACGTTTCGGATGCGGTTGTCAAAGAAGTACAGGAGCGCAAAGCGGCGAAATAATCCGCCTTGCCAACCGTACCGACGAAAAGCCCGGCCGGCAACGACCGGGCTTTTTTGTGCGCGCGTGGTTTATTCTGCGGGCTGGTCGTCAAGTCTGATCTGTGAAATACTCAAATTGTGAAATTGTAATGCGTGTTTGTGTAAGTACTGCTTTTGTGATTTAAGCCTCATTTTATGGAGGGATCAGCGTGCGACATCTGGATATCTACCTGCATCAGCTCGGTGCACCATTGCGATTGAAACTCTGGGTTTTCTCACTGCTCGGTGTGTATTTTCTGGCCCGGGCGGTGTGGCGCGTCGATGCTGTCGAGTTGCCGTTTCACTATGTGTTGCTGGTTGTGCCGGGCGTGATGATGGCGATCGCCTTGCAGCGCCTGGAAAAGACCGAACTGATCCGCATCAACGGTCTGCTGGCTCAGCGCCTTAATCTGTTTGCGGTCCTGTTGATTATCGGTTGGCTGGCGTCTGTGAAGTTATGGCTGCCCGGCGTGGTGGCGCTGGTGGCGGATTTCCCCAACGAAGCGCTGCAAATGGCCACTGCCGGCTTCCTGTTGTCGCGGGTAGTGATGACCTGGCGGCGTATCGAGCAGTTCCTGGGCCGTGAAAATCGCCGCCACAGCCTGCACCTGGTGCCGCAAATCTGAAGCGCGTTTGACTCAGGTTTGGTGGTCGGGCGCGTGCATGTCGTAGAATCGGCGCTTTAAAGCTATTTTGCCGGAATTTCTATGACCCGCCTGCAATTTGATCCTGAGTTGATCAAGCGTTACGACAAAGCCGGACCCCGTTACACATCCTATCCAACGGCGGTTTCCTTCACGCCGGAGTTCACTGTTGCTGACTACCGGCAACATGCCGCGCTTAGTCATGAGCGCGGCGACAGCGCGCCACTGTCGCTGTATTTCCATATCCCGTTCTGCGACACCGTCTGTTTCTACTGTGCCTGCAACAAGATTGCGACCAAGGATTACAGCAAAGCCGACACCTATCTCGATTACCTCTACCGTGAGATCGACATGCATGCGGCCTTGTACGACCGCAGCCGCACGGTTGAACAGTTGCATTTCGGTGGTGGCACGCCGACCTTTTTGTCGGTCAGTCAGATGCGTGCGCTGATGGAGAAAATCCGCTCGGCATTTACTCTGCTCGACGGCGATCAGGGTGAGTACTCCATTGAAATCGACCCGCGTTCGGTGACGGATGAGACCATCGCAGCGCTTCGCGGGATGGGGTTTAACCGGTTCAGTCTCGGTGTGCAGGATGTCAACGAGCAGGTGCAGAAAGCGGTGAACCGGATCCAGCCGCTGTCCATGAGCCGCGATATTATCGAGGCCTGCCGCCGCCACGGTGCCGGCTCGGTCAGTGTCGATCTGATTTACGGTTTGCCGTTTCAGACCGTGGAAAGCTTCACCACCACCCTGGATGAAATCATCCGCCTGTCACCGGATCGCCTGTCGGTCTTTAACTATGCGCACCTGCCGACCCTGTTCAAGCCGCAGCGGCGTATTAATGAGGCGGACCTGCCCGCAGCAGAGGTCAAGCTGCAGATCCTTGATCTGACCATCGCCAAGCTTACCGGGGCCGGTTACGAATATATCGGTATGGATCATTTTGCCAAGCCGCAGGACGAGCTGGCGCAGGCGCAGAAAAACGGCACGCTGCATCGTAATTTCCAGGGCTATACCACCCATGCCGAATGCGATCTGGTGGCCATGGGCGTCAGTGCCATCAGCAGTGTCGCCGATTGCTATGCGCAGAACGAAAAAGAGCTCGATGCCTATTATGCGCGCATCGACGCGGGCGAAATCCCTATTACCCGCGGGCTGTCGCTGACCCGTGACGATGTGATCCGGCGCGAAGTGATTCAGGAGCTGGCCTGTCATTTCAGGCTCGATTTCGCCGCGCTGGGTGAACGCCTGGGTCTGGACTTCGCGTCCTATTTTGCGCCCGAGCTGAGCGATGGCATGAAGCATCTGATCGATGACGGGCTGGTCCGTCTGACGTCTGATGATTTGCAGGTGCTGCCGGCCGGCCGCTTCCTGATCCGCAACATCTGCATGGTGTTTGACCGCCGTCTGCGCGAGCAGAAAGAGCAGCGCTTCTCCCGTGTGATCTGACCAGGCGCCGGCTGCGCTCTGCGGCCGGCGCGTCCCCTCCTGTTGGCAGTCTGCGCCGCGCGCTCTGTCTTAAATCCTTTCATTATTCCCGCATGGTGCTTGTATCTTTTTGCAGCGCCGGATTTTATTTTCAGTTTCTCCGGAACTCTTTTTTATCACGCCTGACAAAAGGTTCGCATGTGACGTTTTTTAAACTTCAGGTGAGATTGTTCTAGTACTTTTTATTTAATAAATAATTGCCGGAGAAAACTTATGAGCAAAAAGAATACTGTTGCAATGGCTGCTGTCGGTTCCCTGATGGCGCTGGGTATGTCTATGGCTTCAACAGGTGCCATAGCTGCAGAAAAAGATATGGAAAAATGCTTCGGGGTAGTGAAGGCGGGTAAGAACGATTGCGCTACGGCGACTTCATCCTGCGCCGGTACTTCCACTGAAGACGCGCAGAAAGATGCTTTTGTCGTGATGCCGGCAGGTCTTTGCGACAAGCTTCCCGGTGGCAGTACGGAAGCCGGCTGAGTCATTGGTACATGTATATCAGTGCAAAACCTGTCCCGGCGTCTGCCGGGGTAGGTCTCAGGCACGGGCACTTTGATGATGTTCTGCAATCTGCGGAGCCGCTCAGCTGGCTCGAAGTGCATACCGAAAACTTCCTCGGTGGCGGGATGGTGTTGCGTTATCTGGAACAGGTTGCAGAACGCTGGCCGGTAAGCTTTCACGGGGTTGGCTTATCGCTTGGCAGTGCCGGTGCTCCCGATGAAACGCATTTGCAGAAAATCAGTCGCTTGTTTTCACGTATTGAACCCGCGATGGTTTCCGAGCATTTAAGCTGGAGTGTTTCTGACGGTGCGTATTTAAATGATCTTTTACCGCTGCCTTATACAAAAGAATCGCTGCGTATTTTTGTTGAAAATGTCCAGCGCGTGCAGGATGTATTTAATAGAAAAATACTGATTGAAAACCCTTCCCGCTATCTGGCCTGCCAGGCGGATGAATTCTCTGAACCGCAGTTTCTGAACGCGCTGGTCCGGCAGTCCGGCTGCGGGTTGCTGCTCGATCTGAACAATGTCTTTGTCAGCGCCGCCAATCTTAAGTTCAGCGTCAGTGATTATCTGGCTGAGATTGATTTTGCTGCGGTAGGCGAGCTGCACCTGGCCGGGCATAGCGTGCGTGAAACGTCCGCCGGGCCGGTTTTGATCGATGATCATGCCAGTGCGGTGTGTGAGGCGGTCTGGGCGCTGTACCGGCAGTGTGCTGCGGATCTGCCGGAGGTGCCGCTGTTGATTGAGCGCGATGCCAATCTGCCGCCGCTGCGTGCCTTGCTGGCTGAGGCCCGTAAAGCCGATACGATCCGGGAGCGCTGTTGTGCACGGGTTGCCTGAGTGGCAGCGGCATTTCGCTGCCGCCGTGTATCGTGACGGCGATATCAGCGGGCTTGGGCTGCGCGGCGCTTTGCCTGCCACTCAGTTGATCCATATTCACCGCAATCACTATCGCGCCAGTTTGCGTGACGCGCTGGCTGCTGTGTTTCCCGCCACCCGGGCCTTGCTTGGCGAAGCGTGTTTTGCAGCCTTGTGCGAGCGCTTTGTCTGTGCGCGGCCGCCGTGCGGACCTTGTTTGCACGAGTATGGCGAGGGCTTTGCGGCATGGTCAGGCAGCTGTGATGAACTTGCCGGTATGGCATTTGTGCCGGATCTGGCGGCTCTGGAGTGGGCGGTGCACGCCAGCTATCACGCGGCTGATGCGCCGTGCCAGAGCCGCGATGATTTCCGTGCCATGGCGGCCAGCGGTTTCAGCCGGGCCATGCTGCGTCCGGCCGTGTTTCTGATACGGGCTGCAAAAGGCACGCTGCGCCTGCGCGAGTGGTGTTTGGCCGGCGGGCAAGGCGAGGGTGTGACGCCGGACGTGCAGGATCGGGAGCACATTCTGGTGTGTCGCCGCCGGGGCGTGGTGCAGTGTGAGTTACTGAGTCCCGCGCAGGCGGCCCTGCTGGAGGCGCTCGGGGATCACGGCGAACTGGAAGCGGCTTTTGCCTGTGCCCTGGCCTGCGAGCCGGAGTTCGATCTGCCGGCGCAGTTCCTGGCTTTTGTTGAGCGCGGCGTATTTAGCCGCTTTAGCTGATCTTAAGGTCGCAAAGCGACGGAGTTTTTTCGATGAAGCAATTGATTATAAAAGCCAACCGACAGCTGACTACGCTGGCGTTCAATACCCGCTCGCTGGCGCTGTTGCTGGCGCGCTTGTGGGTGGCGATGGTGTTTTTCCGTTCCGGCCTGACCAAAATCCAGACCTGGGATTCGACCCTGTATTTGTTCAGCTATGAATATCAGGTGCCGCTGCTGTCGCCGCAGAGCGCGGCGGTGCTGGGCACGGCAGCTGAGCTGATCCTGCCGGTACTGTTGGTGCTGGGTCTCGGCGGGCGTCTGTCAGCCGGTGCATTGTTTCTGTTTAATATCGTCGCGGTGCTGTCCTATCCGGGCTTGAATCAGGCCGGTATTAACCAGCATGTGGTCTGGGGCATGTTGCTGTTGTTGATCTTCGCTTTCGGTCCCGGCCGCTGGTCGTTGGATACCTGGCTGGCGCGGAAACTGTCCGGCGGCGCGGGTGACCCCTCCCCAAATGTGTGAAGAAGAACACAAAAGCTGAGTGCTGGACTACAATCACGTCGTATCAGGCTATCGTCGGGGGATGATGTTCGTCGCATATTTTCCCTGCGTAAAGATGGCTGACCTAATTGGCGGGGCGTGATTGTGAGCGCCGTTCAGCTTTGACCGTGCTGCATCCGTATACTCGCCGTTCAGTTAACTACTGTTTGAAAACCCTGCCGGATCAGGAGTCCGGCAGGTTTTTGAGCCGAGGATGCATCGTGACGTTCAATTCAGTTTCTTCTCCCCGTGTGGTTTGCCGGCGCTTGACCCCTCTGGCTGTGGCGCTGGCCGTGGCTGCTTTGAGTGCCTGTTCCGATAGTGACAGCGATGGTGCCGCCAGCAGTGTGGTCGACGACAGCTATGCGTTTGCCACCAGTGGCAGTGTGAGTGTGCCGGCATCCAAAGGGGTGTTGAGCAACGACGGGGCGGACTTTTCGTCGGTGGCGATCGAGTCCGGCCTGACCAGCGGCAGCACGCTCTCCTTGCTCAGTGACGGCTCCTTTACTTACAGCCCCGCCAGCGGTGTAAGCGAGGAAAGCTTTGTCTACAGCGCGGTCGACGAAGATGGCAACCGCGAGCAGGGCACGGTGACGCTCTATGTGGTGAACGGGACCAGCGCCTGCAGTGAGATCAATGTCAATTCCTCTTCGGTTTCCCTGTCTCTGGCACCGGGCGGTGTCAGTGCCGATCTCGGCCTGAGTTTCTCCCTGAGTGCGCAGCCGGAGAAAGGTACGGTCAGCGGGCTGAGTGAAACCACCGGCCAGGCCACTTTCGCCTACAGCGGTGGCGCGCGCGGCGCCGACGCGATCGGTGTTACGGTCAGCGACGAGTTCGGCAATACGCTCAGTTACGAGCATGAGCTGGGCTTGTATCCGGTACGGATCATGCCGCTGGGCGATTCGATTACCCAGGGCATCAACGGCGAAGACAGCAGTGGTAATCCGACGCCGACCTCCGTGGCTGACCGGGTCGGTTACCGCGAATATCTTTACGATCTGTTGCTGGAAGACGGCTACTCATTTGATTTTGTCGGCGGCGAAAGCGCCGGTAGCAACGCGTTCAGCGATGTGGAGCACGAAGGGCATCCCGGTTTTACGGACTACGAATTGGCCGGCGAAAGTGACCCGGATTGCGGTGAGGGGACAAGTCAGGACTGTAATTCCGACGAGAACGGCGGTTTTAACGCCTCACAGGACGGTCTCTATAAGTGGCTGGCGGCCAATGGTGCGGATGTCCTGCTGATTCATGCCGGTACCAATAACGTCCGTTTCAGAACCACGGCGGACGGTCTTGAGCGCCTGCTCGATGAGCTCGATGGTTGGGAAAGCGATAACTGGTCGGCGCATGCCTTTGTGGCGAAAATTATCGACAAGAATAAGGCGGCCGATGACCATGAGAATGTCGGCTACTACAACGCCAACGTGGAAACGCTGGTCAATAGCCGCATCAGCAGCGGCGACGACCTGACGCTGGTCGATATTTATTCGGCAGTCGGTACGGCCACCTCGACTGTTCTGTCGTCTGACGGCACCCATCCGACCGCAGCCGGTTACAAGCTGATGGCCGATGGCTGGAAAGAAGCCATCGATGAGAACCCGCTGTTGCTGGGTAAATGTAATTAAGGCATCGGTGCGCAGGTGAACACTTTCCAGACCTTCTGGGCGCGGGCTTGTCTGAAGTTCGCCGGTCGCAGCCGGTTCGGACGCCGGGCGTATGCGCTGGCGGCTCTGGCCGCGCCGCCCTACAAAGGCGCAAGAGCGCTCGCCATGCTCACGCACCGGCCGTTTATTGCCGGCTCTGCACGTCTGCACGGCGAGCAGATTTCCCTCGCTGAACAGAGCTTTGTCGGTGACCGGGTTGTGCTTTATCAGGCCGACGCGGACAGCCGTATCACGCTCGGCCGGCGTGCCTGTCTGAATCAGGATGTGGTGGTTGAGGTCGGCGAGGGTGGCGCTGTGACGGTTGGTGAAAACACCCATATCCAGCCGCGCTGTCAGTTGTCGGCCTATAAAGGCCAGCTGCGCATAGGCCGCGGCGTGCAGATTGCGCCCAACTGTGCTTTCTATCCCTATAACCACGGCTTTCTTGCCGGCCAGCCCATCGGCGATCAGCCGCTGACCAGCAAAGGCGGCATTGTGATCGAAGACGATGTCTGGCTGAGTTTCGGTGTGACCGTGCTCGACGGGGTGACCATCGGCGAAGGCGCGGTCATCGGTGCGGGGGCGGTTGTGGCAAAGGATATCCCGGCCGGGGCGATCGCCGCCGGCATCCCGGCAAAAGTCATTGGTCAGCGCGCCGCTAACCCCCAATAGGCCATAAGTCTGACACCCGATGATCCCCGAAAACGAACAACCGCTGGTAAGCGTGGTAACACCTGTTTACAACGGCGAAGCCTATCTTGCCGAAGCGCTGGACAGTGTACTTGCGCAGAGCTACAGCCATTGGGAACTGTTGATTCTGGATAATGCCAGCGACGACGGTTCCTATGCGCTGGCGCAGCGCTATGCCGCGCAGGACAGTCGCATCCGGGTGTTCCGCAACGAGCAGCAGCTGGCGCAAATGCCGAACTGGAACCGTTCCATGTCGCTGATCAGTGATGAGAGCCGTTTCTGCAAGGTTGTGCACGCCGATGACTGGTTGTTTCCGGATTGCCTGATGCAGATGGTCTCGGCGGCAATGGCCGCGCCGCAGGCCGGGATTATCGGTGCGTATCGTCTCGAGGAAGAGTCAGTCAGTCTGGACGGTCTGCCGTTTCCGTCGCATTGCGTCGATGGCCGCGAGATGCTGCGCAAGCGTTTTCTCGGCGGGCCTGATCTGTTCGGCAGTCCCTCGTCGATCATGTACCGCTCGGATGAAGTACGCGCACGCCGTCCTTTCTATAACGAAGACAATCTGCACGCCGACACCGAGGTCTGCTATGACATCCTGTTGCAGCGTGATTTTGCGTTTGTGCATCAGGTGCTGACCTTTACCCGCCGGCATAACGAAACCACCAGTACTTTCGCCAAGCGCATGCAGACCTATATTCCGGCTGACCTGATGATGCTGAAAAAATACGGCGCCCGGGTGCTGAGCGAGGATGAGCTGAGCGGACTTGTTGAGCGCAAATTACAACACTACTACCGCTTTCTGGGGTTTCGTTTATGGAAGTCGCGCGAAGCGGCCTTCCGTGCTTTCTCTGACGAGTTCTGGGATTACCACAAGGCCGCTCTGCGGCGCGAAACCGGCGCTTTCAGCCGCGTGCGCGTGGCCCGCGGGCTGCTGCTGGCGGCCTACCGTGCGGTGATCAATAAAATCACGCTTTAACCTTCCTGCGCTGGCGCAGCCACGCGCGTAGCGGGGCGAACAGCAGAACCGCTGTTGCAATACCGCCGGCATCAATCAACACATCAATTACATGCGGTGTCCGCGCCGTGGTCAGCAGTTGCAGTGTTTCGGTCGCGGCTGCGAGCGACAGGCCGGCCAGCACGATAAGCCGCACAGACGCCTGTCTCACCATCAGCAGCGCAATTGCGGTCAGGCTGAAAAACGCCAACCAATGGCCGAACTTGCTGATCGCCTGATCGGCTGTGCTCAGGTAGCCCGGCAGAATGGTGTCAATAGCGGTGTAAAGCGTGTCGGTCACGGCAGCGGGCAGTTTGCCGGCGATCTCGCCATCCAATCCGGTCACATTGGCTTTGGGCATCAGGGTGCCGGTAAAGGTCAGTGCGGCGGTCAGGCCGATCGCCAGCAGTGCGCGGTTGAGGCGGTAGCGGCGGATCAGTCCGGCCAGAATCCACACCCCGGTGCCGACCCAGAGTGCCACCAGCGTCTTGTGCATCAGGCCGAAACCCGCTTGTGCCTGTGCCGGTGTCAGGCGCAGCTGGCGGACTGACAGCGTGCCCTGCGCTTCGAGCATGCGTACCACAATCGACAGTCGCGGGGTCGGAGCAGGAATGTCGACAAAGGTGTCCAGCGTGCGCCAGTCGTGGCTGCCTTCAAGCGAGATCAGCGTGTCACTGCCGAGGCGTTTGCCGTTGGCGTCTTCCCGCACCAGGGTGAGGGCGCCGTTTTCCCAGTTCTTCTCGCCGGCAACGATGTTTCGTGCGCTGAGCTCGGCCTGCAGGTGCAGCGGCCCTTCGCTGGCCGGGGCTGTGATTGTGCGGATCAGGCGTGCGTTATAGCCGGGCCGGTCCAGTGTGATCGAGGCGCTGTCGCCCTCAAGGCTGAAGAGCCGCGCGACACCTGATTGCTGCCAGTCGCCGAAGCCGTCGGCACTTGTGTCGACCAGCGCCGCGCCGCTGACTTTGTATTGCGGATAGAGGCTGAAGGCGAGCAGGGTGAGCAGCGTCATCGCGATAATCGCGCCGATCGCGCGCAGAGGATAGGTGTCGGTCATGGTCTCTCTGGGGATTAGTATTTGGTCACGATGCCGGCCTGAAGCGCGTCGTTATACTGGCGTTCACTTTCAGGAACAGGACAGCGTGGTGGAGTTTACCGTTTCCGGCATCAAAACTTTAAGCCGACAGGCCGCTTGTACCGGTCTTGTAATGCTGCTGACAGCGTGTTTTCAGGCCGGGCGCAGCGAGGCGCCGCGGATTGAGGGCGAGGGCACCAAGTTTCATCCGGGGCACTACGTTTTTACTCAGATCAGCCGCAGTTATCCGCCGGCCGAGCGCAATGCGCGGCGTATCAGCTTTATTCAGGCGTATCTGGATGAGCCGGCGATCCGCGGCTTTGTCGCGCATATGGAGTGGCGCGTGCTTGAGCCGGAGCAGGGCAAATACAATCTGCAGCCGGTCGCCGATATTCTGCGTACGCTCGAGGGCACTGACAAGCAGTTCGGTCTGTATATCCGTGACCGCAACTTCGGCGGCGACTGCAAAAGCGCGCCGGTGCCGGCCTATCTGAAGCAGGGCGGTGAGTTCGGCAAAAGCTATAAGCACGCCGGTGTGACCTGCATGGTCGAGTTGTACAAGCCGGCGGTGATGGACCGCAAAATCGCGCTGTACCGCGCCCTGGGCGAGGCCTTCGACTCGCATCCGAATTTCGAAATGATCACCGACGGTGAAACCGCCATCGGGGGTACCGGTGACTTCAGTCATCAGCAATGGCTGACGCAGCTCAAGCGCTTTTACACCGAGGCCAAGCAGGCTTTCCCGCACACCATGGTGCTGATGCAGGTCAACTTTCTCGGTAACGGCAGCCGCATGCTCGACGAGCTGGCCGCGCATATGGCGCAGGTCGGCGGTGGCGCGCTGGGCTTGCCGGATATGGTGCCGTGCCGGCGCCGCGACCTGCCCGAAGAGGATGTTTGCGGCTATTCCATCCCCGGTTATGACACGCTGAGAAAATACCGCGGCGTGTTATCCGTCTCGCCCAATGCTGAGACCTGGGACCTGCGCTACGACGAAACCGACGAGGTGATGTCCATGGCGCTGGATTATCTGGGTGCCGATCATGTCTACTGGAGCAGTGCTTTTAGCAGCCGCAGGGATAAAGCTCCGGGCAAACCGTCCGATTACCTTACTGAGCAGGTTTTGCCTGCGATTAAAAAGGTTGAAGGGCGCATCAACAGCGCCTGCCCCGAAGCGCTAAAGCCTTGTCTTAGCGACTGAAATTCCGGTGCAAGCCCGCCTTAGTCGCAGAAATTAACGCAAAACTGTCTATAGTTAGCGTAAGTTGCGCGCGCCTTGCATCGTGCGCGCGCCTGCGTTTCTTCGTCGTGCCGCATCGTCCAAGCTGATGCCGCCGGACTCCAAAGACTACGGCCCCGAGTTTCCGATCCATGCCAGCCTTGTTATCAATCAATAATTATTTCTATCTGCGCGGTGGTGCAGAGAGCGTGTTTTTTGAAGAAATGGCCCTGTTCAGCCGCGAGGGCTGGGATGTGGTGCCGTTTTCCATGCACGACGAACGCAATCAGGCATCGCCCTGGTCGCAGTATTTTATCGACTCGCTCGAGTTCGATGCCATCGATTCCACATTGGCAAAAGCCAAAGCTGTGCCGAAGATCATTTACTCCTTCGAATCGCGCCGCAAGTTGCGTGAGCTGCTGGCGCAGTTCCGTCCGGACATAGTGCATGCGCACAACATTTATCATCATCTGTCGCCGTCGATTCTGCCGGTGCTCAAAGAGGCGGGTCTGCCGGTGGTGGTTACATTGCATGATCTGAAAATCGCCTGTCCGGCTTATCGCATGCTCAACGATCAGGGCATCTGCGAAAAGTGCAAGGGTGGCAAGAACTATCACGTCCTGACTAACCGCTGCATCAAAGGTTCGGCGCTCGGTAGTGCGGTGATTATGGCGGAAAGCTATTTGCACCAATGGTTAGGCAGCTACCGCAAGCACGTGGACCGTTTCATCGTGCCGAGCCGTTTCTACAAGGACAAGTTTGTCGAATGGGGCTGGCCGGCGGAGCAGTTCGCCTATGTGCCCAATTTTGTCGATGCTGAGGCTTTCACGCCTTACGGGGAGGCCGGTGAGTACTTTTTCTATTTCGGTCGCCTGTCTTTCGAGAAGGGTGTGGGTACTTTGATCAAAGCGGCGCTGGACAGTGGTGTGAAGCTGAAAATCGCCGGTACCGGGCCGGACGGCGAGGCGCTGAAGGCCTTGGCCGGCGGTGCAGAAAATATCGAGTTTCTCGGCTTTTTGCGCGGCGATCCCCTGCATGAAGCGATAGGTCGCGCGCGGGCGGTGGTGCTGCCGTCGGAATGGTATGAAAACGCGCCGATCTCGGTGATGGAGTCCTGCGCTATGGCGCGTCCGGTGCTGGGCGCGGATATCGGCGGTATTCCGGAACTGATCCGCGAAGGGGAAACCGGTTTTGTGTTCCCGTCGGCTGATGTGGCGGCCCTGTCGGCACTGATGACGAAAGTCGCTGCCATGAGCGACGGGACGCTGTGTGAGATGGGACAGGCCGGGCGGCGCTGGATGGAAGCGGATTTCAGCCGCGAAGCGCATCTGGCGATGCTTAAAGACGTTTACGCCGGAGTGGGTGCCAATGTCGGAAACTAAACCAATTCAGGTGATGGTGCTCGGTTTGCGGGGTTTCCCGGATGTGCAGGGTGGCGTCGAAACCCATTGCCAGGCGCTCTATCCCTTGCTGGTTGAGCGTGGTTTTAAGGTCGATGTGCTGACCCGTGCGCCTTACGCAGACCCGCAGCTTAAAACCTGGCAGGGCGTGCGTTTTCACCGCTTGTGGTCGCCGCGCTCAAGTGGTCTGGAGGCGATGCTGCATTCGCTCCTGGGTGTGTGTTACGCCGCGCTGCGGCGCCCGGATGTCTTGCATATACACGCCATCGGGCCGGCCATAGTGACGCCGCTGGCGCGTTTGTTCGGGCTGAAAACCGTGGTCACCCATCACGGGCCGGATTATGACCGGGAGAAATGGGGCCGTTTTGCGCGTTTTATTCTCAAAGCCGGTGAATTCGGCGGTATGCGTTTTTCCAATGCGCGGATTGTGATTTCAGAGGTGATCCGCACGCTGGTACGGCAAAAGCATGGCAAGGAAAGTACGCTGATCCCCAATGGTGTGCGTATGCCCGGTGCCGCGCAGGACGGCGAGGCGCAGGTGCTGGATGAGTTGGATCTGACTGCCGGGCGTTATGTGCTGCTGGTCAGTCGTATGGTGCCAGAAAAGCGCCATGCAGACCTGATCCGGGCTTTCGCCGGGGCAGAGCTTGAGGGTTGGAAGCTGGTTCTGGTGGGTGACGTTTCCGCTGCTGACAACTATGTCACGGAGGTATCGGCGCTGGCCGGGCAAACCGGGAATGTGGTGATCGCCGGCTTCCGTCGTGGTGCGCAACTGGCCGGTCTGCTGCGCAACGCGGGCATCTTTGTATTGCCTTCATCGCACGAGGGCTTGCCGATCGCCTTGCTTGAAGCCATGAGTTACGGTCTGCCCGTGATCGCCAGCGATATTCCGGCGCATCTGGAATTGCAGCTGGCTGAGCCGTGTTATTTCCCGCTCGGTGATGTGGACGCCTTATCGGCGCGTTTGCAGGCGATGGCCGCAGATGCGGTGTTGCGGGAGCAGGTGGCAGAAGCGGGTAAGGCGATGGTCCGGGAAAAATACGACTGGGCGGATGTGGCGGATAAAACCGCGGCGCTGTACCGGCAGGTCGTGGCCGGTACAGCGCCGCAGGCCTGATGCGGCTCAGCCGATCATCGGTTTGAACTTCTTCGTGCCGCGGGGATCGATCTGCGGCGCGAAGCGTTTCGGGTCATGTCGCTTGGCGTGCTCGGTTTCGGAGTAAGCCTGTTTCTTTTTGCGAAAGCGGGTGGCGGCGATATGGCCTGCGTAGAAGAAGAACAGATGTGAAAATATGGTGATGACAAAGGTCTGCATATAGACAAACGAGCCGGCCATAATCAGCACCACAGGCGTCCAGCCCAGCGCAAATGCCGCGACAAAATCATCCCCTCTTGCCAGCGCCTTGGCATCCAGAAAGGCGAAAATGAAAAATCCCATGTAGATCAGCAGGCCCGTATAGCCCATCTCCCAGATCACGCGCGAGGCCATGTTCTTTTCCGGCACGGTCCAGTAGTAGGTTTTCCAGTATTCTCCGACCAGCTTGTCGGTGTTGGAAGGCGAGGCGTTACCTATGCCCACGCCGAAAATGCTGTGCCCCTGATTGCTGGCTTTATCCACGGCAAACGCGATGGCATCAAAACGGCCCACCTCAAGCTCGCTGAATTTACCGACCTTGTCCGTCCCTTTGAACATATAGGAAAACATGTTTCCGGATTTCATGCGCTCGACCAGAGAGCCTTCGCGCTCGCCTTGCAGCACGTCGTAAGCGATAAAGAACAACACCATAAAGATACTGCCGACCACTGACATAAGCAGCAGCTTGCGCCCGCGGTGCGCAATATTGGGCGCGAAGAACAGCGGCGAAATGATGACAAACGGAAACAGGATGAGGACAACCTTGGTTTCGTTGAGCGTGGTGGGAATAAACAACAGCAGCGCCAGCGGGATCGCCTGCCAGGCTTTGAGCAGCTTCTTAAAGTAGAAGCCGACCAACAGGGCAATGCCGAAAATCAGCAGAATGGACAGCACCCCGGAGGTATTGACCCCGAGTGTGCCGCCGATCGGATCCCCGGTCAGCACGCCGCGGTATTGCACGAAGCGCTGATAGAGCGTGACCGGGATCTGTGTCAGGCACAGCCCCAGTAACCAGAGCAGCTGCACGCGGATCTGCTTGTCCGAAAAGGTGTAAACCATCGGCAGCAGGAAAAAGGGCAGGGACTTGAGATAAATCCGCATACCGGAGATGGCCACCAGCGAATC
This sequence comes from Granulosicoccaceae sp. 1_MG-2023, assembly GCA_030546905.1. GTDB lineage: Bacteria > Pseudomonadota > Gammaproteobacteria > Granulosicoccales > Granulosicoccaceae > UBA7957. The sequence continues at coordinate 108,688 of JAUOPI010000005.1, forward strand.
CACATGGTTGAGAATCAGGCCGGCGGTGACGGTTAACAGGAACCAGCCGAGGAAGATGGCGTACTTGGGCGCCATATCCAGTTGCCGGCGTGAGATACCGCTCAGTACCACCACGACCATCGCCGCCGCGGCCATGGCCTCCGGAATCAGAAACATCTTCTGCGGTATGACTTGCAGGTTGTTGGCCAGATAGTCGACGCTGAACAGGCTCAGAAAGGTAACAATAATCAGAAAATTCATGCCGGAAAGGGGTCTCGGTCAGGCTGCGGAACCAGAAAAACGATTATAGATTGTATTGAGATGCAAATCGGGGTTTGTTGCCGCCGCAAAGCGCTGCTATTATACGCCTCCCTGAAACGCACGGCGTGAATGGTGCAGCAACGCCGTTTGCCATTTGTGCGTACAGGGTATGACAGTCGGGTAAGTTCCGGATCGCGGTCAAAAACGCTGATTGGAAAATTCGATTGCTAAAAAAGGTTGACAAGCGCGGAACACATCTTGATAATGCGCGGCTTGACTTTGGAGGGGTTCCCGAGCGGCCAAAGGGGGCAGACTGTAAATCTGCTGGTTCTACCTTCGGAGGTTCGAATCCTCCCCCCTCCACCATTGTTTTAGCTGGTGCTGGTTGCACAGGATCGCTGAGAGCGCCTATTCAGAGCGGGTGTAGTTCAATGGTAGAACTTCAGCCTTCCAAGCTGACTACGTGGGTTCGATTCCCATCACCCGCTCCATCTTTAAGCGCGACTTTCATGGCAGGGCAGCAGAAAGTCGGGTGCGGGAAAGAGTGAAGCAAACGCCCATATAGCTCAGTCGGTAGAGCACTTCCTTGGTAAGGAAGAGGTCACCGGTTCAAATCCGGTTATGGGCTCCAGCTACAATTTTAAAACCATCTAATTTGCGGGCAACGCTTGCTTGGATTCAATCTTAAGGTGACTCCTGATGTCTAAGGAAAAATTTGAAAGAACAAAGCCGCACGTAAACGTAGGCACGATCGGTCACGTTGACCACGGCAAGACCACGCTGACAGCGGCACTGACTAAAGTAATGGCTGAAGCGATGGGCGGATCGGCAAAAGCATTCGACGAGATCGATAATGCGCCGGAAGAAAAAGCCCGTGGTATCACGATTGCGACATCACACGTTGAGTATGAGTCTGAGACACGTCACTACGCACACGTAGACTGCCCCGGACACGCTGACTATGTGAAAAACATGATCACCGGTGCGGCGCAAATGGACGGCGCAATCCTGGTTTGTTCTGCTGCTGACGGCCCTATGCCGCAAACCCGCGAGCACATCCTGCTGTCACGTCAGGTTGGTGTTCCGTACATCGTTGTGTTCCTGAACAAAGCGGACATGGTCGATGATGAAGAGCTGCTTGAGCTGGTTGAAATGGAAGTGCGCGAGCTGCTCGACGCTTACGATTTCCCGGGTGACGACACGCCGATCATCAAGGGTTCTGCGCTGAAAGCGCTGGAAGGCGACACGTCTGAAATCGGTGCGCCGGCCATCCTCGAGCTGGTTGCAGCCATGGATAGCTACATTCCGGAACCGGAACGTGCGACAGCCGGTGACTTCCTGATGCCGGTAGAGGACGTTTTCTCTATCTCCGGTCGCGGTACTGTTGTAACCGGTCGTATCGAGCGCGGTGTTGTTAAAGTCGGTGAAGAAGTTGAGATCGTTGGTATCCGCGATACTCAGGCGACTACTGTTACCGGCGTTGAGATGTTCCGTAAGCTGCTTGACCAGGGTGAAGCCGGCGATAACGTTGGTATCCTGCTGCGCGGCACCAAGCGTGACGAAGTTGAGCGTGGTCAGGTTCTGTGTAAGCCGAAATCCATCACGCCGCACACTAAGTTCGAAGCCGAAGTATACGTGCTGAGCAAAGACGAAGGTGGTCGTCACACGCCGTTCTTCAACGGTTACCGTCCGCAGTTCTACTTCCGTACAACTGACGTGACCGGTGCGGTTGATCTGCCGGAAGGTACCGAAATGGTTATGCCCGGCGACAACGTAAACGTCACAGTTACGCTGATCGCGCCGATCGCGATGGAAGACGGTCTGCGTTTCGCAATCCGTGAAGGTGGCCGTACTGTCGGCGCCGGCGTTGTAGCGAAAATCATTGAGTAAGGTTTACTCTCTCTGAGTAAATAGCGCGGAAGGTTCGCCAAGCCTTCCGCGTTTTTATGTCTAGGCCAGTAGCTCAATTGGCAGAGCAGCGGTCTCCAAAACCGCAGGTTGGGGGTTCGATTCCCTCCTGGCCTGCCACATTCCGCGCAGAGCGTCAGGCTCTGCGCATTCGATCAGGTAGACGTCATGGTCTCTAAGACCGAAGTGCAGGAAAATTCTTCGACTGACAAAATCAAGCTCGCTGTTGCGGCTGTGGTCCTGTTCGTCGGTATCGCGTTGTTCTACGTCTTCTCAGATGTGTCACTGCTATTCCGGGTGATCGGTCTGCTGGTGATGGCCGGTATCTCCGTGTTTGTGATTTCCCAGACCGGAACCGGGCGGCGGACGTTTTCCTTTTTCAAGGATGCGCGCACCGAGGTTCGTAAGGTTGTCTGGCCCGGCAGGGCGGAGACGACGCAGACCACGCTTATCGTGATGGTTATTGTCTTTATTATGGGTCTCTTCTTGTGGTTGCTTGACTGGGTGTTGTCAGGCGCGTTTCAGCTGGTTACCGGGATCGGGGGTTGATATGGCAAAGCGTTGGTATGTCGTACAGGCGTTTTCCGGTTTCGAAAAGTCGGTAAAAAAATCTCTCGAAGAGCGTATTGAACGCTTCGGGATGCAGGAAAAGTTCGACGAAGTCGTGGTTCCGACTGAAGAGGTTGTGGAAATGCGCGCGGGCAAACAATACAAGTCCGAGCGTAAGTTTTTCCCCGGCTACGTGCTTGTCCGTATGGAGATGGATGAAGAGACCTGGCACCTGGTGAAAGATGTGCCACGCGTGCTTGGTTTTATCGGTGATGTGACTTCCAACGCCAAGGAAGACGGCAAGCCCAAGGTTCAGCCGATTACCGACAAGGAAGCCGATGCGATTATGCAGCGCGTTCAGGATGGTGTCGAAAAGCCGCGTCCGAAAGTGTTGTTCGAAGTTGGCGAGGTCGTGCGTGTTATCGACGGGCCGTTTAATGACTTCAACGCAGTGGTCGAGGAAGTTAATTTCGAGAAAAGCCGCCTGATGGTGGCAGTACAGATCTTCGGTCGTTCAACGCCGGTCGAAATTGAATTCGAAAAGGTTGAAAAGGTCTGACCGTCGGTCAGTGCCGAATTTGTTTAATCTGATGGGGAGCCGTAAGGCGTTTGTACCCGGTGGAGTAATTCATGGCTAAGAAAGTCCAGGCTTATATCAAGCTTCAGGTGCCTGCCGGTCAGGCAAATCCGAGTCCGCCCGTTGGTCCTGCTCTGGGTCAGCATGGCGTTAACATCATGGAATTCTGCAAAGCCTTCAATGCGGCTACGCAGGGAATGGAAGCGGGTCTGCCGACCCCGGTTGTGATCACTGTTTATAACGATCGCAGCTTCACCTATGTGATGAAAACACCGCCGGCCTCCATTCTGCTGAAAAAAGCAGCTGGCCTGAAAAGCGGTAGCGGTACCCCCAACACTAAAAAAGTGGGCAAGGTAACCCGTGAGCAATTGGAAGAAATTGCCAAGGCAAAAGAGCCTGATCTCACTGCTGCTGACCTCGATGCGGCTGTACGCACCATCGCCGGTAGTGCCCGCAGTATGGGTATAGAAACGGAGGGTGTGTAAATGGCTCGTCTGTCCAAGCGCGCAAAGTTGATCGCTGAAAAAGTCGAAGCAAACAAGGTTTACTCTGCAGAAGAGGCCTTTGCTCTGATCAAAGAACTGTCCACTGTTAAGTTCAACGAAACAGTCGAAGTGGCAGTCAAACTCGGTATCGATCCGCGTAAATCTGACCAGAACGTCCGTGGTTCTACTGTGCTGCCGAACGGTACCGGTAAAACTGTACGCGTTGCTGTTTTCGCCCAGGGCGAGAATGCCGAAAAAGCCAAGGCTGCCGGCGCTGACGTTGTTGGTTTTGAAGATCTGGCTGAATCCATCAAGCAGGGCAACCTGGACTTTGATGTTGTGATCGCCTCGCCGGACGCCATGCGTGTGGTTGGTGCTCTGGGTACGATTCTCGGACCGCGCGGTCTGATGCCGAACCCGAAAGTCGGTACCGTGACGCCTGATGTTGCCGGTGCTGTGACAAACGCCAAGGCCGGTCAGGTTCGCTACCGTGCCGAGAAGGGCGGTATCGTTCACTGCCCGCTGGGTAAGGCTGACTTTACTGTTGACGCACTTGCAGAAAACCTGCGTGCGCTGCTGGCTGACCTGGTCAAAGCCAAGCCTACCGCGGCCAAAGGTGTTTACATGAATAAGGTTACCGTCTCCTCCACAATGGGGCCGGGCCTGACTATCGACCATCAGCCGCTGGTTTGATGTGTTGATAAGGTGCGGCGGCAGACTGTCGCCGCGCCGAAGCAAGCTTTGAGTGAACAAGCCTCCGGCTTGGCACGTCAAAGACCGCAGGTGCACTTCGGTGCTTAATTTCCTGCGCAGATGGTATGGCCGGCGTTGCCGGCGTGCCAACCCAGGTGCAACCGGTTTACCGGTTGTTTGTTCAATCGGAACCTCGACTGAGGGTCCTGTACGAGAGGTGCACTATGGCTCTTACTTTCTCAGAAAAGAAAGAAGTCGTTGCTGAAGTTGCCGAAGTGGCAGCGAAAGCGCACTCAGCTGTAGCCGCCGAGTACCGGGGTTTGACTGTAGGTCAACTCACCGCGCTGCGTGTGAAAGCACGTGAAAACGGTGTTTACCTGCGAGTTGTGAAAAACTCCCTGGCTCGTCTGGCCATAGAGGGAACCGATTTCGAGTGTATGAAAGGCGATTTGAAAGGCCCGCTGCTGCTGGCTTTTTCTGTCGATGATCCCGGCGCGGCTGCACGTATTCTTCGTGAATTCGCCAAGGACAACGACAAGCTCGTTCCTGCTTTCGGTGCTATCGGCGGTCAGCCGGTTGCTCAGGCAGAGCTGGCTAAACTGGCCGACATGCCGACCTACGATCAGTCTATCAGCATGCTGATGTCTGTGATGCAGGCGCCTGTTGCCAAGTTCGTCCGTACGCTCAATGAAGTTCCCGGCAAGCTTGTCCGTACCGTTGAAGCGGTTCGCCAGGCTAAATAAGCATACTTGTTCACTCAACTTCCGCGTTGATTTAAGAAAAGCGGAAGACATTATTCAGGAGTTACACAAATGGCTGTTTCTAAAGAAGACATCCTTGAAACTATCTCTAACATGACTGTGATGGAGGTCGTTGACCTGATCTCTGCCATGGAAGAAAAATTCGGTGTTTCAGCTGCTGCTGCAGTTGCTGCTGCACCGGCTGCTGCCGGCGGTGACGCTGGTGCGGCTGCAGAAGAAAAAACTGAGTTCGACGTCGTTCTGGCTGGTATCGGCGATAACAAAGTATCTGTTATCAAAGCAGTACGTGGCGCAACCGGTCTTGGCCTGAAAGAAGCCAAAGAACTGGTTGAAAGCGCTCCGGCTCCGATCAAAGAAGGCGCGAGCAAAGAAGAAGCAGAAGAACTCAAGAAAGCTCTGGAAGAAGCTGGCGCCTCTGTCGAGCTCAAGTAATTCTGCCAGTTGCGTGTGTCCCTGGTAGTAACTCACACGCACAAGGGGTCGGCGATGCATCATCGCCGGCCTTTTCCTGTTTCTGTTTTAAAAGAAATTTATTCCGCCTCTCTGCGCGATAGATCAGAGTTCTAGCCGAATAATGAGGAACGTCAATGGCTTATTCCTTCACTGAGAAAAAACGCATCCGCAAGGACTTCGGGAAACGTACGTCGATTCTGGACGTTCCCTATCTTCTGCAGACGCAGCTTGATTCCTACCGGAATTTTCTCCAGTCCGACCGTGATGCTGACAAGCGCGAAGATGTCGGGCTTCACGGTGCGTTTCAAAGTGTCATGCCGATTGTCAGTTACTCAGGCAATGTCGAGCTGCACTATGTGAACTACACATTGGGCAAGCCGGCGTTCAACGAGCGGGAATGCCGCATCCGGGGTATGACTTTCGCGGCGCCGCTGCGCGTGCTGGTGCGTCTGGTGATTTACGATAAATCCGCACCGGCCAACAGCAAGGTCGTTAAGGACGTTAAAGAGCAGGAAGTCTTCATGGGCGAACTGCCTCTGATGACCGATAACGGCACCTTTATCATCAACGGTACTGAGCGCGTTATCGTGTCTCAGCTGCACCGTTCACCGGGCGTGTTCTTCGATCACGACCGCGGTAAAACACACTCCTCAGGCAAGCTGCTGTTCTCGGCGCGGGTGATTCCGTACCGTGGCTCCTGGCTTGACTTCGAGTTCGACCCGAAAGACTGCATCTACGCGCGTATTGACCGCCGTCGTAAGCTGCCTGCTACGATCGTGCTGCGTGCCTTGGGTTATAACACCGAGCAGATCCTCGACATCTTCTTCGAGAAGACAGTCGTTACCTTCGGTAAAACCAAGATCTCCATGGATCTGGTGCCGGAACGTCTGCGTGGTGAGACCGCAACTTTCGATATCAAAGCCGGTAAGACCGTCATTGTAGAGGCAGGTCGCCGCATTACTGCCAAGCACGTACGCATGCTCGAGAAAGAGGGCGTCGATAAGCTTGAGATTCCGCAGGACTATCTGGTGGGCAAGGTGCTCGCGCATGATGTTGCGGACCCGGAAACCGGCGAGCTGATCGCCGAAGCCAATGCCGAGCTGACGGAAGAGCTCGTGCAAACCATCGTTGATGCAGAGATCAAAAAATGCGAACTGATCTACGCCAACGATCTTGATCACGGACCGTTTATTTCGACCACGCTGGCTACCGATCCGACGCGCACGCAACTCGAAGCGCAGGTCGAGATCTATCGCATGATGCGCCCGGGTGAGCCGCCGACCAAAGAGGCGGCGCAGAATCTGTTTAACAACCTGTTCTTCGAATCCGAGCGCTACGACCTGTCAGCGGTCGGTCGCATGAAGTTCAACCGTCGCCTGGGTCGCAGTGAATCCACCGGCGAGGGCGTGTTGTCGCCGGAAGATATTCTCGATGTACTGCGCGTACTGATCGATATCCGTAACGGTAACGGTTCCGTCGACGATATCGACCACCTTGGTAACCGCCGTATCCGTAGTGTCGGTGAAATGGCTGAGAACGTGTTCCGCGTTGGTCTGGTACGTGTTGAGCGTGCCGTGCGCGAACGTCTCGGTATGGTTGAGAGCGACGGCCTGATGCCGCAGGACATTATCAACGCCAAGCCGGTCGCGGCGGCGGTGAAAGAGTTCTTCGGTTCCAGCCAGCTGTCCCAGTTCATGGATCAGAACAACCCGCTGTCGGAAGTCACGCACAAACGTCGTGTCTCGGCGCTTGGCCCGGGTGGTCTGACCCGTGAGCGTGCCGGCTTTGAGGTACGCGACGTTCACCCGACGCACTACGGCCGTGTTTGCCCGATTGAAACGCCGGAGGGACCGAACATCGGTCTGATCAACTCGCTGGCGATTTTCTCGCGCACCAACGAGTACGGTTTTCTTGAGACCCCGTACCGCAAGGTTGTAGACGGCAAGGTTGTCGACGAGATCGAATATCTGTCGGCGATTGAGGAAGGTAACTACGTTATCGCTCAGGCGAATGCCCACCTGAATGAAGCCGGTGAGCTGGTCGACGATATCGTCGCTTCACGTCATAACAACGAATTTACCATGGCGACGCCGGACAAGATCCAGTACATGGATGTGTCGCCGAAGCAGATCGTGTCAGTGGCAGCGGCCTTGATTCCGTTCCTCGAGCACGATGATGCGAACCGCGCTTTGATGGGTTCAAACATGCAACGTCAGGCGGTGCCGACGCTACGCGCCGAGAAACCGCTGGTCGGTACCGGTATTGAGCGTATCGTAGCGGTTGACTCCGGTTCTGCCGTGGTCGCCAAGCGCGGCGGTGTGGTCGATAAGGTTGATGCCTCGCGGATCGTGGTTCGTGTCAACGACGACGAAGCCGTAGCAGGGCAGGCCGGTGTTGATATTTACACCCTGACCAAATACACCCGTTCCAATCAGAACACCTGCATTAACCAGCGTCCGCTGGTCAACCCCGGTGACGTGATTGCGCGCGGTGATGTGCTGGCAGACGGGCCTTCCACCGATATGGGTGAGCTGGCGCTCGGTCAGAACATGCTGCTGGCCTTTATGCCGTGGAATGGTTACAACTTTGAGGATTCCATCCTCATCTCCGAGCGCGTCGTTAAAGAAGACCGCTTTACTACCATTCACATCGAAGAGCTGACCTGTGTTGCCCGTGACACCAAGCTCGGGCCGGAAGAGATCACCGCCGATATCCCCAATGTCAGCGAAGGTCTGCTGTCCAAACTTGACGAAGCCGGTGTGGTTTATGTCGGTGCGGAAGTAAAACCCAATGACATCCTGGTCGGTAAGGTCACGCCGAAAGGCGAGTCGCAGCTGACGCCGGAGGAAAAACTCCTGCGTGCGATCTTTGGTGAGAAAGCATCCGACGTGAAAGACACGTCGCTGCGTGTGCCTTCCGGTATGGACGGTACGGTTATCGACGTGCGCGTATTTACCCGCGACGGCGTTGAAAAAGACTCACGTGCGCTGGAAATCGAAAATGAAGCGCTGCGTCAGGTGCGGAAAGACCTCGATGATGAAAAACGCATTATCGAAAGCGATCTGTACTCACGTATCCGCCGTCTGTTGCTGGGTAAAACCGCCGATCACGGCCCGCTCGGTCTGACCAGCGGCACCGAGATCACCGAGGCGTATCTGGACAAGCTCGAAGAAAGCGATTGGCTGGATATCGGTATCTCCGATGAAGACGCCAACGTGCAAATCGAGCAGATGGCCACTCAGCTCAAAGAGCTCAAAGAGATCTTCGAGCAGCGCTTTATCGAGCAGAAAGAGAAAATCACCTCCGGTGACGATCTCGCGCCCGGCGTGCTGAAAATGGTCAAGGTCTACCTGGCGGTAAAACGTCGTCTGCAACCGGGCGATAAAATGGCCGGTCGTCACGGTAACAAAGGTGTTATCTCGATGATCGTTCCGCAGGAAGATATGCCCTATACCGAAGACGGTAATCCGGTGGATATCTGCCTTAACCCGCTCGGTGTACCGTCGCGGATGAATATCGGTCAGGTGCTGGAAACACACCTTGGCTGGGCGGCCAAAGGTCTCGGTTACCGGATCGGTGAGATTATCGACAACGAAGGCAAGGCTGCGCCGCTGCGTGAGTTCCTGGACAAGGTTTATAACCACGAAGGTGCGGTGGTTAAAACCGATCTCGACAGTCTCGACGACGACGAGATCATGGCGCTGGGTAACAACCTGCGTGCCGGTGTACCCATGGCAACGCCGGTATTCGATGGTGCCAAAGAGCCCGAAATCAAGGAAATGCTGAAGCTGGCCGGCCTGCCGGAAAGCGGTCAGACAATCTTGTATGACGGGCGTACCGGCGAGCCGTTTGAACGTCCGGTTACGGTCGGCTACATGCACATGATCAAACTGAACCACCTGGTTGATGACAAAATGCACGCGCGTTCAACCGGTCCGTACAGTCTGGTTACACAGCAGCCGCTCGGTGGTAAGGCGCAGTTCGGTGGTCAGCGTTTCGGTGAGATGGAGGTCTGGGCACTGGAAGCGTACGGTGCGGCCTACACGCTGCGTGAGATGCTGACGGTGAAATCGGACGACGTGAGCGGTCGGAACAAGATGTACAAGAACATCGTCGACGGCGATCATCGTATGGAAGCAGGTATGCCTGAGTCCTTTAACGTACTGCTGAAAGAAATTCGTTCTCTGGGTATTAACATCGGACTGGAGCAGGACTGATCGGGTCAGGGTTGCATAAACAAGCTGACTTGAATCGCCTGCCGCAGGAGAAATCATGAAAGACTTATTGAATCTATACAAACTGCAGAACCAGACCGAAGACTTTGATGCCATCCGTATCGGCCTGACGTCACCGGAAATCATCCGGTCCTGGTCCTACGGTGAAGTTAAAAAGCCCGAAACGATCAACTACCGGACGTTCAAACCGGAACGCGACGGCCTGTTCTGCGCGAAAATCTTTGGCCCGACCAAGGACTACGAGTGCCTGTGCGGTAAGTACAAACGCCTTAAGCACCGTGGTGTGGTCTGTGAGAAGTGTGGCGTTGAAGTCACGCTGACCAAAGTCCGCCGTGAGCGCATGGGTCATATCGACCTGGCCAGCCCGGTTGCGCACATCTGGTTCCTGAAATCACTGCCGTCCCGTATCGGCTTGCTGCTCGATATGACGCTGCGCGAAATCGAGCGCATCCTGTACTTCGAAGCCTTTGTTGTAACCGATCCGGGCACCACGCCCATGGAAGTCGGTGACACGCTGAACGACGAACAGTATCTCGAAGCGCTGGAGCAATACGGCGACGACTTCGACGCCAAAATGGGCGCCGAAGCGGTTCACGAACTGTTGTCAAATATTGACCTCGAACTCGAAGCGCGGGTTATGCGCGAAGAGATCGACAGCACCAAGTCCGAGACCAAACTCAAGCGTCTGACCAAGCGTCTGAAGCTGATTGAGTCGTTTATCGCCTCTAACAACCGCCCCGAGTGGATGATCATGACCATCCTGCCGGTGCTGCCGCCGGACCTGCGTCCGCTGGTGCCGCTCGACGGTGGTCGTTTCGCGACGTCGGATCTGAACGATCTGTACCGCCGTGTGATTAACCGCAACAACCGTCTGCGTCGTCTGCTCGAGCTCAACGCCCCGGATATCATCGTGCGTAACGAAAAGCGCATGTTGCAGGAATCCGTCGATGCGCTGCTCGATAACGGCCGCCGCGGTCGCGCCATCACAGGCAGCAACCGTCGTCCGCTGAAATCACTGGCGGACATGATCAAGGGTAAGCAGGGCCGCTTCCGTCAGAACCTGCTCGGTAAGCGTGTCGACTACTCCGGTCGTTCAGTTATCGTGGTTGGTCCGACCTTGCGTCTGCATCAGTGTGGTCTGCCGAAGAAAATGGCGCTGGAGCTGTTCAAGCCGTTTATCTTCAGCAAGCTGCAGCTGCGCGGTATGGCGACCACTATCAAAGCGGCCAAGAAAATGGTCGAGCGCGAAGGCGGGGAAGTCTGGGATATTCTCGACGAGGTTATCCGCGAACATCCGGTCATGCTGAACCGTGCGCCGACGCTTCACCGCCTCGGTATCCAGGCCTTTGAACCGGTGCTGATCGAAGGTAAGGCGATCCAGCTGCACCCGCTGGTCTGCGCGGCCTTCAACGCTGACTTTGACGGCGACCAGATGGCGGTACACGTACCTCTGTCCATCGAGGCGCAGCTCGAAGCGCGTGCTCTGATGATGTCGACCAACAACGTCCTGTCGCCGGCCAACGGTGAGCCGATTATCGTGCCTTCGCAGGATATCGTTCTGGGCTTGTATTACATCACCCGGACCCGCGCCGGTGCTAAAGGCGAGGGCATGTCGTTCGCTGATACAGCCGAAGCGATTCTGGCCTACGAAAACCGCGTTGTGGATCTGCACGCGCAGGTCAATGTGCGGGTGCGTGACGTTATCGTCGATGAAAACGGTGAGAAGCAGACAGCGCTGGTGCGCAAGCAGACCACAGTCGGTCGTGCGATCGTTTCCGAGATCCTGCCCGAAGGCCTGCCGTTCTCGCTGGTTGATTGCGATCTGACCAAGAAGAACATCTCGCGTCTGATCAACGGTACTTACCGTGAAGTCGGTCTGAAAGAAGCCGTGGTCTTTGCTGACCAGCTGATGTACATGGGCTTCCGTTATTCAACTCTGGCCGGCGTGTCCATCGGTGTTGAAGATATGGTGGTGCCGGCAGACAAGCACGACATCATTGGCGCGGCCGAAGACGAAGTGAAAGAGATCGAGAATCAGTACTCCTCCGGTCTTGTTACCAACGGCGAGCGCTACAACAAGGTTGTCGATATCTGGTCACACGCCAATGACCAGGTCGCCGCAGCCATGATGAGCCGTCTCGGTAAGGAAACGGTTAAAGACGCTGAAGGCAATGATGTCGAACAGGCGTCGTTTAACTCGATCTTTATGATGGCCGATTCCGGTGCACGGGGTTCTGCAGCGCAGATTCGTCAGCTGGCCGGTATGCGGGGGCTGATGGCCAAGCCGGACGGCTCGATCATCGAAACGCCGATCACGGCGAACTTCCGTGAAGGTCTGAACTCGCAGCAATACTTTATTTCTACTCACGGTGCCCGTAAGGGTCTGGCCGATACGGCGCTGAAAACCGCGAACTCCGGTTACCTGACACGTCGTCTGGTGGATATCGCGCAGGATATGGTTGTTACCGATTTCGACTGCGGTACGACTGCCGGTATCAGCATGAAGCCGATCATCGAAGGCGGTGACGTTGTCGAGCCGCTGCGTGAGCGCGTACTGGGCCGTACCGTGGCACAGGATGTCTACCGTCCGGGCGGTGAAGATGTGGTCGCGCCTGCCGGCACGCTGCTCGATGAGCATTGGGTGGAAGTGCTCGAAGCGGCGGGTGTCGACGAAGTGCTGGTGCGTTCTGCGATTACCTGTGAAGCCGATTACGGCGTATGCAGTAAATGCTACGGCCGTGACCTGGCCCGTGGTCACCTTATCAACGAAGGTGAGGCGGTTGGTGTTATGGCGGCGCAGTCTATCGGTGAACCCGGTACACAGCTGACCATGCGTACCTTCCACATCGGTGGTGCGGCCAGTCGTTCTGCCGCAGCCAGCAGTGTTGAAGCGAAATCCAGCGGTCACGTACGTTTCCACAACACCAAAGCGGTTACCAATACATCCGGTAACCTGGTTGTGGTATCCCGCTCTGCCGAGATCGGTATCATCGACGAACACCTGCGTGAGCGTGAGCGTTACAAGATCCCGTATGGCGCGATGATCAACTTCACCGACGGTAGCGAAGTGAAGGGCGGGGAGGTGATCGCCCAGTGGGATCCGCACACCCATCCGGTTATCACCGAGGTGGCCGGTTATGTACGCTTCAGCGACTTTGTTGATGGCTCAACTGTAACCGCGCAGGTCGACGAAATGACGGGCGTAAGCTCTATCGTTATCACCGACCCGAAACAGCGTGGTGCGGCGGGTAAGGATTTGCGTCCGACTGTTCGCCTGGTTGATGAAAACGGCAAGGACCTGTACTACGTCGGCACCGAAATTCCGGCTCAGTACGCACTGCCCACAGGCGCGATCGTGACCCTGAAAGACGGTGACAAGATCGAAGTCGGTGATGTTGTTGCACGTATTCCGCAGGAATCGTCCAAAACACGTGATATTACCGGTGGTCTGCCGCGGGTTGCTGACCTGTTCGAAGCACGTAAGCCGAAAGAGCCGGCTATCCTGGCCGAGCGCACAGGTACGGTCAGCTTCGGTAAGGAGACCAAAGGTAAGCAGCGGCTGGTCATTACGCCGGCGGAAGGCGAGCACTACGAAGAGCTCATTCCGAAATGGCGTCACATCAATGTGTTCGAAGGTGAGCAGGTTGAGCGTGGTGAAATGATCGCCGACGGTGAGCCGAATCCGCAGGATATTCTGCGTCTGCGCGGTGTTGAGGCACTGGCCTCATACCTCGTGCAGGAGATTCAGGACGTCTACCGTCTGCAGGGCGTTAAGATCAATGACAAGCACATTGAGGTGATCATCCGTCAGATGCTGCGTAAGGTTGAAATCACCGATCCGGGTGATTCCAAACTGCTGCGCGGCGAGCAGGTCGATGCTATCCGTCTGCGTAAGATGAACGCCAAGCTCGAAGAGCTGGGTAAGATGCCGGCCAAATTTGACCACCTCTTGCTGGGTATCACCAAAGCCTCGCTGGTCACCGAGTCCTTTATCTCGGCGGCATCCTTCCAGGAGACCACACGGGTTCTCACGGAAGCGGCGGTGCGCGGTGCACGCGACGATCTCAAAGGGCTCAAGGAGAACGTTATCGTGGGCCGTTTGATCCCGGCCGGTACAGGTCTGGCGTTCCACAAAGAACGTCGCCGTAAGCGCAATGCCGTTGAGCTTAACGAGGCTTTTGAGCAGCAGCTCGAGGCCGCGGCGGTTCAACAATCTTTCAGCGAGAGCGGTGATAGCGATCTCGTCGAAACAGATAGCGGAGTTTAATAGGACTTTGCTTGACACACGGGGGCGCGCTCAATAGAATTGCGCGTCTTAAATTGCGGCCTCTATCTGTCGGGGCCGCATTTTTAATTCAGATTTATTCGACCCTCCAGCAGTCATCACGGCACTTAGCCGCGTAGTGCAAAAGTTTGAGGGTGACTGATGCGAAATAGTTGGAGTGATTTTTAATGGCCACAATTAACCAGTTGGTCCGTAAGCCGCGTAAGCGCAAGGTAGCCAAATCAAACGTACCGGCGCTCGAAGCCTGTCCGCAGAAGCGTGGTGTTTGCACGCGTGTTTACACCACAACGCCGAAGAAACCGAACTCGGCAATGCGTAAAGTAGCTCGTGTACGCCTGACTAACGGCTACGAAGTAACCTCATACATCGGTGGTGAAGGCCACAACCTTCAGGAGCACTCGGTGGTTCTGATCCGCGGCGGTCGTGTAAAAGATTTGCCCGGTGTTCGTTATCACACGGTTCGCGGTAACCTGGATACACAGGGTGTCGACGGTCGTCGTCAGGGTCGTTCCAAGTACGGTACTAAGCGCCCGAAAGGCTAAGACAGGATTAATCAGGGTTATTTGTTATGTCTAGAAGAACAGAAGCGCCGAAACGCGAAATTCTCCCGGATCCGAAATTCGGAAGCGTTAAGCTGGCAAAATTCATCAACATCCTCATGCTTGACGGCAAGAAGTCCGTTGCAGAGCGCGTTATCTACGGTGCGCTCGATACCATGAAGGACAAAGGTGTTGCCAATCCGCTGGAAGCGTTGGAAGCGGCGCTGGAAAATGTCAGTCCGGCGGTTGAGGTTAAATCCCGCCGCGTCGGTGGTGCGACTTACCAGGTGCCGGTAGAAGTACGTCCGGCTCGTCGTTCCGCGCTGGCAATGCGCTGGATTATCGATGCTGCGCGTAAACGCGGTGAGAAATCCATGATGCTGCGTCTGGCAGGTGAGCTCAGCGATGCTGCGGAAAAACGCGGCTCTGCTGTGAAGAAACGCGACGACACGCACCGCATGGCGGAAGCGAACAAAGCTTTCTCTCACTACCGCTGGTAAGAAAACGTTATACCCCGACCTCCGCTCAGGAGGTCACCCGCTCTTTACTAATTTTGCTCTTTGAGGTGTAGAAGGTGGCACGTAACACTCCTTTGTCACGTTACCGCAACGTCGGGATTATGGCGCATATTGACGCCGGTAAGACCACGACGACCGAACGGATACTGTTCTACACCGGCGTCTCTCACAAGATCGGTGAGGTTCACGACGGCGCTGCAACCATGGATTGGATGGAGCAGGAGCAAGAGCGGGGTATCACAATCACTTCTGCGGCGACCACTTGTTTCTGGAGTGGGATGGATGGATCCATGCCGCAACATCGCATCAACATCATCGACACGCCGGGGCACGTCGACTTCACCATCGAAGTCGAACGTTCCCTGCGCGTGCTCGACGGTGCTGTCGCGGTATTCTGCGCGGTCGGCGGCGTTGAGCCGCAGTCTGAGACCGTCTGGCGCCAGGCCAATAAGTATCACGTCCCCCGCATGGCATTCATCAACAAGATGGATCGCGCCGGTGCCGACTTCCTTCGTGTTGTTAATCAGCTCAAAACCCGGCTGGGTGCAAACCCGGTGCCGCTTCAGCTGCCGATCGGCGCCGAAGAAGGCTTTGAGGGCGTGGTTGATCTCATCAAAATGCGCGCAATCTATTGGGATGCCGCGTCTATGGGTGTGCGTTTCGAAGAACGCGAAATTCCGTCTGCCATGTTGTCCGAGTGTCAGAAATGGCATGAACGTCTGGTCGAGGCCGCGGCTGAAGCCAACGACGAGCTGATGGACGCATACCTGGAAGAGGGAGAGCTCTCGCTGGCGCAGCTTAAAGACGGTCTGCGTTCTCAAACCATTGCCGGTTCCATTGTGCCGGTGTTGTGCGGCTCGGCATTCAAAAACAAAGGCGTGCAGGCACTGCTGGATGCGATTGTTGAATATATGCCGGCACCGGACGATGTTGTTGCCATCCAGGGCGAGACAGAGGACGGTAAGTTGGTTGAGCGTCATTCCTCGGATGAGGAGCCCTTCGCGGCACTGGCATTCAAGATCGCTACTGATCCCTTTGTTGGTTCTCTGACCTTTATGCGTGTGTACTCCGGCGTGCTTAAGTCCGGCGACAGCGTGTTCAACCCGGTCAAGGGCAAGAAAGAGCGGGTAGGGCGGCTGCTGCAAATGCATTCGAACAACCGCGAAGAGATCAAGGAAGTGCGCGCCGGTGATATTGCCGCAGCAGTCGGTCTCAAAGACGTCACGACCGGCGATACGCTGTGTGACGGCAGCGCTGTGGTGACGCTTGAGCGGATGGAATTCCCCGAGCCGGTAATTGCGGTGGCAGTTGAGCCGCGCACCAAGGCCGATCAGGAAAAGATGTCCGTCGCGCTGGGTAAATTGGCCAAAGAGGACCCGTCTTTCCGCGTCGCCACCGACGAAGAATCCGCGCAGACCATTATCTCCGGTATGGGCGAGCTTCACCTCGATATCATCGTTGACCGTATGCGTCGCGAGTTCAATGTCGAGGCTAACGTCGGCAAGCCGCAGGTCGCCTATCGCGAGAGTATCCGTAAAACGGTTGAAGCCGAAGGTAAGTTTATCCGTCAGTCAGGCGGGCGCGGTCAGTACGGCCATGTCTGGCTGCGTATGGAGCCGCGTGAACGCGGCGCCGGTTTCGAATTTGTCGACGAGATCGTCGGCGGTGTTGTGCCGCGCGAATTTATCCCGGCGGTACACAAAGGTGTGGAAGAGCAGCTCGACAATGGCGTGCTGGCCGGTTTTCCGATGATCGATGTCAAGGTCACGTTGTTCGATGGTTCGTACCACGATGTTGACTCCAACGAAATGGCCTTTAAGATTGCCGCCGCCATGGGTGTGCGCGAAGGTGCTCTCGCTGCGGAGCCGGCGCTGCTCGAGCCGGTGATGAAAGTCGAGGTGGTTACGCCGGAAGACTATATGGGTGACGTGATGGGCGATCTCAATCGTCGTCGCGGTATCGTGCAGGGGATGGACGATACGCCCGCCGGTAAGGTTGTTCGTGCCGAGGTGCCGCTTGCCGAAATGTTCGGCTACGCAACGGATTTGCGTTCAGCGACCCAGGGGCGGGCCAGCTACACCATGGAATTCTTGAAATATGCTGAAGCGCCGGCAGCGGTCGCGGATGCAATTGTGAAAAAAACGTCCTGAGTGACAGTCATTCAATAGGAACGAGGTAGACACGTGTCTAAAGAAAAATTTGAAAGAACGAAGCCGCACGTAAACGTAGGCACGATCGGTCACGTTGACCATGGTAAGACCACGCTGACAGCGGCACTGACTAAAGTAATGGCTGAAGCGATGGGCGGATCGGCAAAAGCATTTGACGAAATCGATAATGCGCCGGAAGAAAAAGCCCGTGGTATCACGATTGCGACATCACACGTTGAGTATGAGTCTGAGACACGTCACTACGCGCACGTAGACTGCCCCGGACACGCTGACTATGTGAAAAACATGATCACCGGTGCGGCGCAAATGGACGGCGCAATCCTGGTTTGTTCTGCTGCTGACGGCCCCATGCCGCAAACCCGCGAGCACATCCTGCTGTCACGTCAGGTTGGTGTTCCGTACATCGTTGTGTTCCTGAACAAAGCGGACATGGTTGATGATGAAGAGCTGCTTGAGCTGGTTGAAATGGAAGTGCGCGAGCTGCTCGACGCTTACGACTTCCCGGGTGACGACACGCCGATCATCAAAGGTTCTGCACTGAAAGCGCTGGAAGGCGACACTTCAGAGATCGGTGCGCCGGCCATCCTCGAGCTGGTCGCAGCCATGGATAGCTACATTCCGGAGCCGGAACGTGCGACAGCCGGTGACTTCCTGATGCCGGTAGAGGACGTTTTCTCTATCTCCGGTCGCGGTACTGTTGTAACCGGTCGTATCGAGCGCGGTGTTGTTAAAGTCGGTGAAGAGGTCGAGATCGTCGGTATCCGCGATACTCAGGCGACTACTGTAACCGGTGTTGAGATGTTCCGTAAGCTGCTCGACCAGGGTGAAGCCGGCGATAACGTTGGTATCCTGCTGCGCGGCACCAAGCGTGACGAAGTTGAGCGTGGTCAGGTTCTGTGTAAGCCGAAATCCATCACGCCGCACACCAAGTTCGAAGCCGAAGTTTACGTGCTGAGCAAAGACGAAGGTGGCCGTCACACGCCGTTCTTCAACGGTTACCGTCCGCAGTTCTACTTCCGTACAACTGACGTGACCGGTGCGGTTGATCTGCCGGAAGGTACCGAAATGGTTATGCCTGGCGACAACGTTAACGTCACAGTTACACTGATCGCGCCGATCGCGATGGAAGACGGTCTGCGTTTCGCAATCCGTGAAGGTGGCCGTACTGTTGGTGCGGGTGTTGTAGCGAAAATCATTGAGTAATTACTATGTCAGTATCTAAGCAAACTATCCGTATCCGCCTGAAGGCTTTCGATCACCGTCTGATCGATCGTTCAGCCAAAGAAATCCTGGACACGGCCAAGCGTACCGGTGCCCGCGTACTCGGTCCGATCCCGTTGCCGACCAAGCGTGAGCGCTATACAGTCCTGATCTCTCCGCACGTCAACAAGGACGCGCGTGACCAGTACGAGATCCGTACGCATAAGCGCCTGCTCGACATCATCGACCCGACAGAGAAAACTGTCGATGCGCTGATGAAGCTCGACCTGGCCGCGGGCGTGGATGTTCAGATCAAACTGAACAAATCCTGATAAAAAACGCGCAGACGGCTTTGCTATTTGTTTTTAGCTTGCTATAATGCGCGGCTTCCTTGGCCCGACTTCCACTTTGGTCGGGCCTTTGAGCATCTAGCTCACACTACAATTTGATTCTAGTTTATGCACCGGTGCGGGCGGTAAGTCGCAGCCGGTGCCTCTGTCGGAGATAAGAGATGACGCTTTGTGTTGTCGGACGCAAGTTAGGTATGACTCGCGTCTTTACAGAAGCTGGTGCTTCTGTGCCTGTGACTGTGATCCAGGTTGAGCCGGCCCGTGTGGTCGCCAAAAAGACTGATGATCGTGAAGGTTATTCAGCTCTGCAGGTGACTGTGGGTGAAGTTAAAGCGTCCAACGTTTCTAAGCCTCTGGCTGGGCATTTTTCCAAGGCTGGTGTTGAAGCCGGTCGTCTTCTGAAAGAATTCCGTCTGTCCGCTGACGAAGTGGCTTCTTACGAGCTCGGCGCGACTATCGGCCTTGAGCTGTTCGAGCAAGGCCAGAAAGTCGATGTCACCGGTACAACTATCGGTAAGGGCTTCGCCGGCGGCGTCAAGCGTCACAACTTCCGTATGCAGGACGCCACTCACGGTAACTCTCTGTCCCACCGTGCACCGGGTTCTATTGGTCAGAACCAAACGCCGGGTCGTGTCTTTAAAGGCAAAAAAATGGCCGGGCACCTGGGTAACAAACAACGGACCATCCAAAACCTCGAAGTTGTTCGCGTTGACGCCGATCGTAGCGTTCTTCTGGTCAAGGGCGCGGTCCCTGGTTCAAAAGGCTCCGATGTTATTGTGAAGCCTGCAGTAAAAGGTGAGAAGTAACATGGAATTACAAGTCAACGGTTCCGGCGCTGCTGTCAGCGTATCTGATGAAGTGTTCGGTCGTGAGCCGAACGAAACTCTGGTTCATCAGGTTGTAGTTGCCTATCTGGCAGCCGG
Organism: Granulosicoccaceae sp. 1_MG-2023; assembly: GCA_030546905.1. Taxonomy (GTDB): domain Bacteria; phylum Pseudomonadota; class Gammaproteobacteria; order Granulosicoccales; family Granulosicoccaceae; genus UBA7957. The sequence continues at coordinate 128,575 of JAUOPI010000005.1, forward strand.
CCGCCAGGGTACATCTGCACAGAAAACCCGCAGTGAAGTGCGTGGCGGTGGTATCAAGCCGTGGCGTCAAAAGGGCACAGGTCGCGCCCGCGCCGGTACTTCACGCAGCCCGATCTGGCGTGCAGGTGGTATTACGTTCGCGTCCAAAACACGTTCTTACGACCAGAAGGTCAACAAGAAAATGTACCGCGGTGCGATCAAAGTGATTCTGTCCGAGCTGGTTCGCAGCGAGCGTCTGGTAGTAGTCGATGCGATCGACGTTGCTGAGCCGCGCACCAAGCTGCTCAAAGAACAGCTGGCCGGGCTGGGTGTTGAGAGCGTCACCATCGTTGCTGAGGACGTGTCCGAGAATCTTTACCTTGCAAGCCGCAATCTGCCGTTCGTGGATGTGCTGGATGTTGAAGGTATCAACCCCGTTTCTCTGATCGAGCGCGAGAAACTGGTTGTCACTTCTTCTGCGCTCAAGAAGATCGAGGAGCGATTCGCATGAATGAGAACCGCATGTATAAGGTTCTGCTCTCTCCGCACATCTCTGAGAAAGCGGCAATGGCTGCTGAGCAGGGTTCGCACACGTTTCGTGTGGCTAAGGATGCGAGCAAGCTTGAAGTGAAAAAAGCTGTCGAAAAGCTTTTTTCCGTCACGGTCCAGTCCGTGCGCATTCAGAATGTAAAAGGCAAAACCAAACGCTTTGGTGCTGTCTTCGGTAAACAGTCCGATTGGAAAAAGGCTGTTGTCCGTTTGAAAGATGGCGATGATATTGATTTCGCCGGGATGGAAGGTAAGTAATCATGGCTCTGTTGAAAACAAAACCAACTTCTCCTGGCCGCCGCTTTCAGGTTCGCGTAGTTGACACATCTGTCAGCGAATCCAAGCCGCACCATGCGCTGGTTGAGAAGCTTAGTAAAACAGGTGGTCGTAACTCGAAAGGTCGCATCACAACCCGTCATAAGGGTGGTGGTCACAAGCGTCGCTATCGCGTTATTGACTTCAAACGCAATAAAGACGGTGTGCCGGCGAAAGTCGAAAGCATCCAGTACGATCCGAACCGTAGTGCCAACATTGCATTGTTGCTCTATGCAGACGGTGAGCGTCGCTACGTCATCGCCAGCAAAGGCATGACTGTAGGCCAGGCTGTAATGAGCGGTCGCGAAGCGCCGATCAAAGCCGGTAACACACTGCCGCTGTCGAACATTCCGGTCGGTACCACGGTTCACTGCATCGAGCTCAAGCCCGGTAAAGGCGCGCAAATCGCCCGCAGTGCAGGCGCTTCCGTACAGTTGGTTGCCCGCGAAGGTTCACACGCAACCCTGCGTTTGCGTTCCGGTGAAATGCGCAAGGTGCCGGCAGAATGCCGCGCCACAGTCGGTGAGGTCGGTAACGGCGAACACTCACTGCGCAAACTCGGTAAAGCCGGTGCACAGCGCTGGCGCGGTGTCCGCCCGACGGTTCGCGGCGTTGCCATGAACCCGGTTGATCACCCGCACGGTGGTGGTGAAGGTCGTACTTCAGGCGGTCGTCACCCGGTTAGTCCGTGGGGTACACCGACGAAGGGTTATAAAACTCGTTCTAACAAGCGCACCGACGGCATGATTGTCCGTCGTCGCAATAAGAAGTAAGTGAGGTTCTGACAAATGCCACGTTCACTTAAGAAAGGTCCATTCGTCGACCATCACTTGGTTAAGAAGGTCGAGGAAGCTCGCGCAGCAAACAGCAAGCGCCCGATCAAGACCTGGTCACGTCGTTCAATGATTCTGCCGGATATGGTCGGTCTGACAATCGCTGTGCATAACGGCCGTCAGCACGTACCGGTTCTCGTCAGCGAGAACATGGTCGGCCACAAACTCGGTGAGTTCGCTCTGACCCGTACGTACAAGGGTCATGTGGCGGATAAGAAATCACGGTAAGGCGACACGACAATGCGTACACAATCAACATTGAAACATGCACGGATCTCTGCGCAAAAGGCTCGCCTTGTAGCAGACCAGATCCGCGGGAAGCGCGTCGAACAGGCGCTCGAGATCGTTGAGTTCAGCAACAAGAAAGCCGGTGTTCTGATCAAGAAAGTACTTGATTCGGCCATCGCTAACGCCGAACACAACGAAGGTGCTGATATTGACGAGCTGAAAGTTGCTGCAATCACGGTAGACGAGGCAGCCACAATGAAGCGCATGCGTGCGCGGGCTAAAGGACGCGGTAACCGCATCCTCAAGCGCACCAGTCATATCACCGTAGTAGTAGCAGACGAATAAGTTAAGGTATCGACATGGGACAAAAGGTTCATCCGATTGGCATCAGACTTGGAATCTCCGCGGAGTGGAATTCCACCTGGTACGCTGGAAACGCTGACTACGCGAATTTCCTCAACGAGGACATAAAGGTTCGCGAGTTCCTGAAAGAGAAACTTTCTCATGCGTCTGTAAGCCGCATCGAAATTTCCCGTCCGGCCCGGGCTGTCGTGATCACCATTCACACCGCGCGTCCCGGAATCGTTATCGGCAAGAAGGGTGAGGACGTTGAGCGTCTGCGCACCCAGATCGCCCCGATGCTCGGCATGCCGGTCAGCAGCGTAAAGATCAACATTGCGGAAATCCGTAAGCCTGAACTGGACGCAACACTGATCGCCGAAGGCGTAGCACAACAGCTGGAGCGTCGTGTTATGTTCCGCCGCGCTATGAAGCGCGTGCTGACTAACACCATGCGCCTCGGCGCACAGGGCGTGAAGATCTCGGTCTCCGGCCGTCTGAACGGCGCTGAAATCGCTCGTCGCGAGTGGTATCACGACGGTCGCGTGCCGCTTCATACACTGCGTGCTGACATCGACTACGGTACCGCCGAAGCCAATACCACTTACGGCATCATCGGTATCAAAGTTTGGGTCTGCAACGGCGAAGTTTTCGATCTCGAGCAGAAGCGCGAGCAAAACGAAAAGAAAGCCGCCCAGGCTAACAACAAGTAAGGTTTTCAGAGAATGTTACAGCCAAAACGTACTAAATTCCGCAAGCAGCAGAAATCCAGGAATCGTGGGCTTGCGCAGAACGGAAACCGTGTCAGTTTCGGTGAGTTCGGTCTGAAAGCCACAGAGCGCGGTCAGATCACCGCACGCCAGATTGAAGCTGCACGTCGTGCCATGACCCGTCACATCAAACGTGGCGGTAAAATCTGGATTCGTATCTTTCCCGATACGCCGATCACCAAGAAGCCGATCGAAGTTCGTATGGGTAAGGGTAAAGGTAACGTTGAGTACTGGGTGGCCAAGATCCAGCCCGGCAAAGTGCTCTACGAAATGGAAGGCGTCGGTGAGGACATCGCGCGCGAAGCGTTCAAGCTCGCCGCTGCGAAACTGCCGATCGCAACGAAATTTGTTAATCGGACGGTGATGTGATGAAGACGACTGAACTCCGCCAGAAAAGTGTAGCTGAGCTCAACACCGAGCTTACATCGCTGTTGAAAGAGCAGTTCAATCTGCGCATGCAGCGTGGATCAGGTCAGGACGTAAAGCCGCACCTGTTTAAAGCCAATCGCAAGAACATTGCGCGTGTTAACACGCTCATTGCAGAAAAAAGCAAAGCAGGTGAGAGCAAATGACCGAGCAAACTAAACTCCAGCGCACTGAAATCGGTCGCGTAGTGAGCAACAAAATGGATAAGTCCGCGACGGTTCTGGTTGAACGTAAAGTACGTCACCCGGTGTACGGAAAGTTCATCAGTCGCTCCAAAAAGTACCGCGTCCATGACGAGAATAACGCTCTGTCTATCGGCGACGTAGTACAGATTAAAGAGTGTCGTCCGCTGTCCAAGACTAAATCCTGGACACTTGACGTCGTGATTGAAGCGGCTTCCAAGTAAGTCACCGCTCGGTAATATTTAGCAGGTTCTGATCATGATTCAGATGCAAACAGTTCTTAATGCCGCTGACAACAGTGGCGCGCGCAAGGTCCAGTGCATCAAAGTACTGGGCGGTTCCAAGCGCCGCTACGCACGTGTAGGCGACATTATCAAGGTCAGCGTCAAAGACGCTATCCCACGCGGCAAGGTAAAGAAAGGCGAAGTTTACAACGCGGTCGTTGTGCGTACACGTAAAGGTGTTCGTCGTCCGGATGGTTCGACTATCCGTTTCGACCAGAATGCAGCGGTCATTCTCAATGGCAAGCTGGAGCCGATCGGTACTCGTATTTTTGGTCCGGTTACCCGCGAACTGCGTTCCGAGCGATTTATGAAAATCATCTCGCTCGCGCCCGAAGTTTTATAAGGTACAGCACTATGCGCAAACTCAAGAAGGGCGATGAAGTCATCATCATCGCCGGCAAAGACAAAGGGCGCCGGGGCACCATCGAGCAGATGCTGCCGAACGAGCGTGTGATCGTCGCAAACGCCAACATGGTTAAAAAGCACACCAAAGGTAACCCCATGCTGGGTACGCCGGGTGGCATTGTCGAGAAAGAAGCACCGCTTCACATCTCCAATGTTGCAATTTTTAATCCGGCTACAAGCAAAGCCGACCGTGTTGGAATCAAAACACTTGAAGACGGTACGAAAGTACGTGTTTTCAAATCCAACAACGAAACAGTTGGCGGGTAATTCGTTATGGCGCGTTTGAAAGATTTTTACCAAGAGAACGTCGTTCCTCAATTGATGGAAGAGTTCTCCTACAAGAGTGTGATGGAAGTTCCGCGTCTCGAGAAGATTACGCTGAACATCGGTCTGGGCGAGGCTGTCAGCGACAAGAAAGTCGTTGAGCATGCGGTTGCCGATCTGACTGCCATCTCTGGACAGAAGCCGGTTGTTACCCTGGCGCGTAAGTCCATCGCAGGTTTCAAAATCCGCGACGGCTGGCCCATCGGCTGTAAAGTGACACTTCGTCGCGAACGGATGTATGAATTTCTTGACCGACTGGTTACAATCGCCATCCCGCGTATTCGTGACTTCCGTGGTCTGAACCCGAAATCATTCGATGGACGCGGTAACTACAGCATCGGCGTTAAAGAACAGATCATCTTCCCGGAAGTTGATTACGACAAAATCGACGCCGTGCGTGGTATGGACATCACGTTCACCACCAGCGCGAAAAGCGATGCCGAGGCGAAAGCCCTGCTGGAGAAGTTCAACCTCCCGCTGAAAAAAGCAAAAGGTGCTAACTAATGGCTAAGAAATCCATGATTGCCCGCGAAGCAAAGCGTGCGAAACAGGTCGAGCGTCTTCACGCGAAGCGCCTTGAGCTGAAAAAAATCATCGCCGATCCGAATGTGGACTTCGACGAAAAAATGGAAGCGGTCAAAAAGCTCTCTACGCTGCCGCGCGATTCCGCAAAGGTTCGTCAGCGTAATCGTTGCCGTATTACTGGTCGCCCGCACGGCTATTACCGCAAGTTTGGTCTGAGCCGGATCAAACTGCGTGAAGCTGCCATGCGTGGTGACGTCCCGGGTCTGTCAAAAGCGTCCTGGTAAGTTGGATAGTTAGGAATTTTTAGTTATGAGTATGTCAGATCCCATTGCTGATATGTTGACCCGCATCCGTAACGGTCAAACAGCAAATCTCGCATCAGTGTCAATGCCGACCTCAAAGGTAAAGGTGGCGATTGCGAACGTCTTGAAAGAAGAAGGTTACATTGCCGACTTCACCGAAGCCGGCGAAGGTGCAAGCGCTGAGCTGAGCATTACGTTGAAGTACTTCGAAGGACGTCCGGTAATCGATCGCATCGATCGCGTGAGCAAGCCGGGTCTGCGTATTTACAAAGGCGCAAAAGAAATTCCCCAGGTCCTCGGTGGCCTCGGTATCTCGATCGTCTCTACCTCACGCGGTGTGATGACTGGCCAGAAAGCCAGTGCACTGGGTGAAGGTGGCGAGATTCTCTGCGCTGTTTGCTAAGGAGTTTTGCAATGTCTCGTGTTGCTAAGAAGCCGGTTGCTCTCCCGAAAGGTGTAGAGGTCACTATCTCCGGTCAGACTGTAAAAGCCAAAGGCAAGAGCGGCGCATCAGAGATGGTGTTGCATAAAGATGTGACCATCTCAGAAGAGAATGGCGAGTTGCTTCTTGCCCCGAAATCAAATTCTTCATACGCGGTGATGATGACTGGTACCATGCGTGCCCTGGTCAACAACCTGATCACCGGTGTGAGCACAGGTTTCGAACGTAAACTGGAGCTGCGTGGGGTTGGTTACCGCGCCCAGGCACAGGGCAAAAACCTGAACCTGACACTGGGTTTTTCACACCCGGTCGTTCATGAAATGCCCGAAGGCGTCACGGTGGAAACACCGAGCCAAACTGAAATTGTTATCAAAGGTTCTGATAAACAACTTCTCGGTCAGGTCGCAGCGGATATCCGCGCGTACCGTCCGCCTGAGCCTTACAAAGGCAAAGGTGTTCGCTATGTCGGCGAGCATGTTGTTATCAAAGAAGCCAAGAAGAAATAATCGGGGCAGGGGTCCGTAGCATGAACAAGAAAGAAACCAGGCTCAGAAGAGCAAAGCGGGTCCGCGCGCACATTCGTGAGCTCGGCGTTCCGCGTCTCACTGTGCATCGCACGCCTCGTCACATCTATGCACAGATTATCGACGCTACTGGTGGCAATGTTGTCGCCAGCGCGTCCAGTCAGAGCAAAGATCTGCGTGGCGAGCTGAATTATTCCGGTAACAGCGACGCGGCTGCCGCGGTAGGTGCTGCACTGGCGAAAAAAGCCGTTTCGGCGGGTATCACAAAAGTCGCTTTCGACCGCTCGGGTTTTAAGTACCACGGTCGTGTTAAGGCACTGGCTGATGCTGCGCGCGAAAACGGTCTGCAATTCTAAGGGTACAGAATTATGTCAAATGTAGAAGCCGGGAACAGCAACGACGGCTACATCGAGAAACTGGTTGCCATCAATCGTGTGGCAAAAGTAGTCAAGGGTGGTCGCCAGTTCGGTTTTACTGCACTGACGGTCGTTGGTGACGGAAACGGAAAAGTGGGTTTCGGTTACGGCAAGGCCCGCGAAGTACCGCTTGCGATTCAAAAAGCCATGGAAAAAGCGCGTAAAAACATGCGCACTGTAAACCTCAATGACGGTACGCTGCAGTACCCGCTGAAGGGTTACCACGGTGCTGCTCGTGTTTACATGCAGCCGGCTTCCGAAGGTACCGGTATCATCGCCGGTGGTGCGATGCGTGCGGTTTTCGAAGCCGTTGGCGTGCGCAACGTACTGGCCAAGATCATGGGCACCAACAACCCGATCAATGTGGTTCGCGCCACTGTCGAGGGGCTGACTTCCATGCAGTCTCCCGAGTCTGTTGCTGCCAAGCGCGGCAAGAGCGTTGAAGAGATCCGGGGGTAATTGACGTGAGCGATAAGAAACTGAAGGTGACTCTGGTTAAGAGCACCAACGGACGTCTGAAAAACCACCAGGCCTGTGTTCGTGGTCTGGGAATCCGCCGTATGCACCATACTGTTGAAGTCATCGACACGCCGGAAAACCGGGGCATGATCAACAAGGTGTCTTACATGCTGCGAGTAGAAGAGGCCTGAGATGTTTCTCAATACACTGAAGCCTGCTGAAGGCACTAAAAAGACCGCAAAACGCCGCGGTCGTGGTATCGGTTCCGGTCTGGGCAAGACCGGCGGACGTGGTCACAAAGGCCAGAAGTCCCGCTCCGGTGGTTTCCATAAAGTCGGTTTTGAAGGCGGCCAGATGCCGATTCAACGCCGTCTGCCGAAATTCGGTTTCACCTCACGTATGGCTGCGCGTTACGCGGAAGTCCGTCTGAGCGAAATCGACAAAATGGAAGGCAACGAAGTCAGCCTGGAAAGCCTGCTGGCCGCTGGTATCGTGCCCGCGCAGACGCAAACCGTAAAAATCATCAAATCCGGTGAGCTTAGCAAAGCCGTAACCGTCAAAGGCGTTCGCGTCACAGCCGGTGCGAAAGAAGCTATTGCTGCTGCCGGTGGCTCTGTAGAGGAGTAATCAGTGAGCGCTTCTGCGGATGCTATGGCCGGTCTGGGTGGTTTAGGTAAGTCTACTGAACTGCGGCAGCGGATCTTTTTCGTACTGATTGCGATCGTCATCTTCCGTATCGGCGCTCATATCACCATTCCCGGGGTTGACCCTCGGGCAATGGCGGCGTTGTTTGAGCAGGAGCGCGGCGGCATCCTGGACATGTTTAACATGTTCGGTGGCGGAGCGCTTTCGCGGATGTCGATCTTCGCCCTCGGCGTGATGCCGTACATCTCAGCCTCGATCATCATGCAAATGATGACGCACGTGTTGCCGAGTCTGGAGCAGCTGCGTAAGGAAGGCGAGAGTGGACGTAAGAAGATCACCAAGTACACACGTTACGGTACGTTGGTGCTGGCTTCCGTCCAGGCGGTTGGGGTAACGATCGCACTGCAGACTCAGTCTGCCGGCGGTATGCCTCTGGCGTTCTTCACCGGGCCCGCGTTTATTATGACCGGCGCGATCACTCTGGTTACCGGAACCCTGTTCCTGATGTGGCTGGGTGAGCAGGTGACCGAGCGCGGTATCGGTAACGGGATCTCGATCCTGATTTTCGCCGGTATTGTGGCAGGTTTGCCTGCTGCGATCGGTGGCACGCTCGAGCTGGTACGTACCGGACAGTTGGCAGCGCTGGTCGTGATTGTCCTGGCACTGCTGATCGTCGCGGTAACAGCGTTTGTTATCTTCGTGGAGAAGGGGCAGCGTCGCATCACGGTTAACTACGCCAAGCGTCAGCAGGGTCGCAAGATGTATGCGGCACAGACGAGCCATCTGCCGCTCAAGCTGAACATGGCCGGTGTTATTCCGCCGATCTTCGCGTCCAGTATTATTTTGTTCCCGGCTACGCTTGGGGACTTTGCCGGCAGCGCGAGTAACGCCGGTTGGTTGCAGACCATCGTCAGTACATTACAACCCGGTCAGCCGGTGTATGTGCTGCTGTATGCGTCAGCGATTATTTTCTTCTGCTTTTTCTATACGGCGTTGGTCTTTAACGCTAAAGAGACGGCGGATAACCTGAAGCGCTCAGGCGCCTTCATTCCGGGTATCAGGCCCGGGGAAAAGACGGCCCAGTATATCGATGGCGTACTTACCCGACTGACTTTGTTCGGCGCGCTGTACATTACTTTGGTCTGCCTACTTCCAGAATTCCTGATTTTGTGGTGGAATGTGCCGTTTTACTTCGGCGGCACTTCGTTGCTGATCATCGTGGTGGTCATCATGGACTTCGTGGCTCAGGCCCAGGCCCATATGATGAGTCATCAGTACGACAGTCTCATGAAGAAAACCGCCCCGAAAGGGAAGAAACCCCGCAGCTGATCAGGCTGTGGGGTAGGTTGACTATTTAGGTTTATACAAATGAAAGTCCGCGCATCCGTTAAGAAAATCTGCAGAAACTGCAAAATCGTTAAACGCAATGGTGTTGTTCGCGTGATCTGTTCTTCAGATCAGCGACACAAACAACGTCAAGGCTAATTTCTTTTAATCCTTTGTTTGAACAAATCGATCATATCAAGTAATATGATCGGCTTTTTACGTCTCGGGGAGACTCAGTATGGCCCGCATCGCTGGCATTAATATACCGGTGCAAAAGCACACCTGGGTGGCGCTTACCTCTATTTATGGCATTGGAAAGACCAGAGCTTACGCTATCTGTAATGCGACGGGTGTTTCCCCTGACGTGAAGGTACGTGACCTCAGCGAAGCCGAGGTGGAAGAACTCCGTAACGAAGTCGGCAAGTACACAGTCGAAGGCGATCTGCGCCGTGATGTCTCTATGAGCATCAAGCGTTTGATGGACCTCGGTTGTTACCGCGGCATTCGTCATCGCCGGGGTCTGCCGCTTCGCGGACAGCGCACCAAAACTAACGCACGTACACGGAAAGGACCGCGTCGTCCTATCCGCAAGTAATTGACTGATTGTTGAGTATCATTAAATGGCTGGACCTAGCTCGAGTAAGAAATCGAAGCGCAGCGTTACCGACGGTATCGCGCACATTCACGCTTCTTTCAATAACACGATCGTGATGATCACAGATCGTCAGGGCAACGCATTGTCCTGGGCAACTGCCGGCGGATCCGGATTCCGCGGTTCACGTAAGAGCACTCCGTTTGCGGCACAGGTTGCTGCAGAACGTGCCGGTGAGGCAGCCAAGGAATACGGTCTGAAGAATCTTGACGTGAAAGTTAAGGGTCCTGGTCCGGGCCGTGATTCTGCCGTACGTTCCCTGAACAACGTTGGCTACAAAATCAACAGCATCATCGACGTGACGCCCATCCCCCACAATGGTTGCCGGCCCCCTAAGCGCCGCCGCGTCTAATCAGAATTTAACGGAGACTTATTGTGGCGAGATATATCGGTCCCAAATGTAAGCTCAGTCGGCGCGAGGGTACAGACCTGTACCTGAAATCCAGCCGTCGTGCTTTGGAAACAAAATGTAATCTGGAAACCCCGCCGGGTGTCCAGGGCGCGAAGCGCGGTCGTCCTTCGGACTACGCACTGCAGCTGCGCGAAAAACAGAAACTGCGTCGTATGTATGGCGTGCTGGAGAAGCAATTCTCTAACTACTACAAAGAAGCCGCGCGTATCAAAGGCTCAACAGGTGAGAACCTGCTGACGCTGCTGGAAAGCCGTCTTGATAACGTAGTTTACCGTATGGGTTTCGGTTCAACCCGTGCCGAAGCGCGGCAACTGGTTTCTCACAAAGCCATTCTGGTTGACGGCGAGATCGTTAACATCGCGTCTTACCGTGTTAAGCCGAATCAGACCATCAGCGTTCGCGAGCGTGCCAAGAAACAATCACGCATCGCTGAGTCGCTTGAGCTGGCCAACCAGCGCGGTCTGCCCGGCTGGGTGGAAGTCGATGCCAAGAAAATGGAAGGCGTCTACAAAGCAAATCCGGATCGTACCGACTTGCCGGCGGAAATTAACGAGTCACTCGTTGTCGAACTTTACTCCAAGTAAGGGAGAGTCCAGCTTATGTCGGTTATGCACTCCGAATTTTTAAAGCCCCGAATAGTCGATGTAAATTCGATTAACGAGTGTCACGCTAAAGTGACTCTCGAGCCGCTTGAGCGTGGTTTCGGCCACACGCTTGGTAACGCTCTGCGTCGCATCCTGCTGTCGTCCATGCCGGGCGCTGCTATCTGCGAAGCTCAGATCGAAGGTGTGCTGCACGAGTACACGACTATCGAAGGGGTGCAGGAAGACGTACTGGACATCCTGCTCAACCTGAAGCGCGTGTCTCTGGTGATGTCTTCCCGTGAAGAGGTCGTTCTGAAACTCGTTAAGGAAGGGCCCGGGCCGGTCACGGCCGGTGATATCACGCTCGATCACGATATCGAGGTGGTGAATCCGGATCACGTTATCTGCCATCTGACCAATAACGGCAAGATCGATATGAACCTGGTGGTTCGCGTCGGTCGCGGTTACGAGCCGGCCAACACACGCCAGCTCGCAGAAGGTGAGAGCAAGCCTATCGGCGCTCTGGCCATTGATGCTGCGTTCAGCCCGGTTCACCGTGTTGCCTACAGCGTCGAAGCGGCGCGTGTAGAACAACGCACGAATCTGGACAAGTTGGTCATAGACCTCGAGACCAACGGCACCATCGATCCGGAAGAAGCTATCCGCCGTGCGGCGACAATCCTGCAGGAACAACTGTCAGTATTCGTCGATCTGCAAGCTGATGAGCAGGCGCCGGAAGAAGAAACCGGTTCTGATATTGATCCGATTCTGCTGCGTCCGGTTGATGATCTTGAGTTGACTGTACGTTCGGCTAACTGCCTGAAAGCAGAAAATATCTACTACATCGGTGACCTGATTCAGCGTACCGAAGTTGAACTTCTGAAAACACCGAACCTCGGTAAGAAGTCGCTAACTGAAATTAAAGACGTGCTCGCACAACAGGGTCTTGCGCTGGGCATGCGTCTGGAAAACTGGCCGCCGCCCGAGTTGCAGCGCCAGCGTGAAGGTCTCGGCAAGTAAGCCGGGGCCTCCAGATTAAACGTTCCGATTAACAGACTGATTAAGAGTTACTATCATGCGGCATCGTAAAAGCGGCAGAAAATTAAATCGCAACAGCAGCCACCGTCACGCTATGTTTCGCAACATGGCAGCGTCTCTGCTCGAGCACGAATCTATTACAACTACACTTCCGAAAGCTAAGGAACTGCGCCGGGTGGTTGAGCCGCTGGTGACTCTGGGTAAAGAAGACTCAGTTGCTGCCCGTCGGCTTGCGTTCTCCCGTCTGCGGAACAAAGAAGTCGTAGGTAAACTGTTCACTGACGTAGGTCCGCGTTTTCAATCGCGTGCCGGCGGTTACACCCGTATTCTTAAATGCGGTTACCGCCCGGGCGATAAAGCGCCGATGGCGATCATTGAGTTTGTTGAATAAACAAGCCTGATAGTCGTTAGTAAGACCCTGAAAAGCCCGGCATTGCCGGGCTTTTTTTGTGCCTGTCCCGGCGTGTGGTTAGCGGCCGCGGGACGTTGAGTTTGCTTAGTCGGCGTGTTCGCTCAGGCTCAATGCCGCACGGCGTATCAGCTCGCTTAAGGTCGCCACATAGGCGTCGACACTGTCGTTTTCGGTCGGCAGTGTTTCGCTGTAACGGCCGTGTTCGGTACGCCCGGCAGCCGACTCGCGTGCCGTCCAGCGCATTTGTAGCTCAACGTTGCCGCCGCGTACGCCGTCAAGGCGTTCGATCTCGATGGTATAGAACAGGTCCGGCTCAGCGTCCGGCACTAACGGGGCGTTAAATACCAGACTGCCCGGTTGCGCTTGCTCGAGTGCCAGTGCGAATTGTTTAGCCACCGCGGCGCTGATATCGCCGGCCCATAGTGCGTCGTTCTGGATATCAACGGTGTTTGTTCCCGCGCGGCGCGCCACGATCTCGGGGCGTTTCATGAGTTCGGGTATGCGCACCGCACGGAGATAAATGAGTTTTTCCTGTGTGGCCGCTGTCGCCGGTATGGCTGATTCGCCCTGGCCGGAGACAGGGGGCAGGGTGTAATAGTGGGCCTGACGCGGCCCTGCGCAGCCACTCAGTGTGGCTGTGGCAAGGCATAAGGCGGCAGCGTTGGCGCTAAGTCTTGTCTTCATCAATTACTATCCGGTCGGCCGAAGATCAGTGAGTTGGGATGGTTTTCGAGCTGTTTCAACAGTGCGTCCAGTGAGCGTGCGCTGCTTTTGAGGCTGCTGACCATATCGTGCAATTCGTAGGACATGCCCGAATCCGGTCCGAGCACCTGGTTGATGCCTTTCAGCGAGGTTTGCAGTTCGCTGAGGGTTTGTTCGATATTGCCGCTGGCGCCCGGCAGGGTTTCGTTCAGTGTGGCCACAAGCTGATGAATGTCCTGCAGCGTCGCATTCAGCGTGCTGATGGTGGAGTCGGCCCGGCCCGAGTCGACCAGCTGGTTAAGCGAGCGGACGCTCTCGAGCAGCTCATTGCTGATCTCGACAATCGGGATCTGGTTGATCTTTTCCAGTGTGGCGCTGGCCGTTTCGGTCAGGCGGTCGAATTCAGCGGCGATGGTCGGAAACACCGGTATATCGTTTTTGGGCTGCGGTGCGAAGGCTTCGGCCTGCGGCGCCAGGACCAGATCGATGTACAGGGAGCCGGTCAGCAGGTTGGAGGTGCTGAGCTGCGCACGTAGTCCGCGACGGAACCAGTTTTCGAGTATTTCGCGCGCCGGGCGGTCGGCATCCTTGGTAATGGTTTCAGGGTGCAGCTCCACCAGCACCGGCGCTTCCACATCCAGTGTTTCCGGGTTGAGTCTGACATCCACATCCAGCACCTTACCCACCTCAATACCGCGGAATTCCACCGTCGCGCCTTTGTTCAGTCCGCGCAGTGAGCCGTCGAAATACATCACATAGAGCTCGGTATTGTCGTAGGGCTCGTCTTTGGATTCGGCATAGGTCGCATGCAGCGGGAAGCGTTGGCGTTGGTTATTGTCGCCGCCGCTGTTGAGACTGATCGGGGTTTCAAAGGCGATCCCGCCGCTGACGAGCGTGCCGAGCGATTCCATCTCTGCCGTGATGCCCGAAGTGCCGACCTCGAGATTAAAACCGCTGGCGTTCCAGAAGCGGGTGTCGGCATTGATCAGGCGGTGATAGGGCGCGCTGACAAAGATGTTGATGTCGATGCTCTGGCCGTCTTTGGCGAGGGTGTACTGGGTGACTTCACCGACCTGTATCTGGCGGTAATAGACGGGCGAACCGCGGTCCAGCGAGCCAAGGCTGTCGGCGGTCAGGGTGTATTTCTCACCTTCGGCATTGGATTCGATCTCCGGCGGGCTGGACAGACCGTGGAAATAGTACACCGATGATTCACCGTCGCCGGGGTCCATGGCGATATGGATGCCCGAGATCAGGGTCGAGAGGCCGCTGATGCCGGAGCTGCTGACACGCGGGCGCACGATCCAGAAGCGCGAGCGGTCGTTCAGGTGCTCGGACATATTGGCGTTCAGGCGGGCAGTGACCTTGACCTTTTTCAGGTCATCGGTGAGGCCGACACGGCTGATTTTGCCCACATCCACGTCCTTGTACTTTATCCGTGTCTGGCCGGGCTCCAGGCCCTCGGCTTCGTCAAACACGATGGTGATTTCCGGTCCGCGTTCGGTAAAGGTCTTGTAGGCCAGCCAGCCGGCGACCAGAACGGCGATCAGGGGGATCAGCCAGATCACCGAAAAGCCCCGGCTGTTATCAGTCACGGCCTCGGGCACGTCCGGGAACATCTTGTCGGTCATTGTTCAGATTCCATAGCGTCCCAGATCAGTCTGGGATCAAAGGTGTTGGCGGCAAACATGGTCAGTATTACCACCGCAGCGAAAGAGACAGAGCCGGGCCCGGCGTGCACGGTCGCCAGATTGCCGAACTGGACCAGCGCCACGAGGATGGCGATGACATAGATATCGACCATCGACCAGCGCCCGACCAACTCGGTAAGACGATAAATGCGGGTCCGGTCCAGGGGGCGCCAGTGGCTTTTCAGCGCCACGCTGACGACCAGCAGGCTGAGCGTCAGCAGCTTTGTCAGCGGGACCACGATGCTGGCGACAAACACGATCAGTGCCAGCGGCCAGAAGCCTTCCTCAAGCAGATCCAGCACGCCGCTCATAATGGTGTCGGCCTCGGGCGCGCCGAGGTACATCATGCTCATCACCGGTAAGGTGTTGGCCGGAATATAGAGCAGGAGCGAGGCGATCAGCAACGCGGTGGTCTTCTGGATCGAATTGGGGATGCGCGAGTGTATCCGGCTGCCGCAGGTCGGGCAGCGCAGGGCGTCCTCCGTCGCGGGTCTGCGTACCAGTGTGTGGCAGTGAGCGCAGGCCAGCAGGCCGGCGTTACGGGCGCTGATCATAGCTGTTCCTGTTGTTTGACGTAGCGCCAGATCAGACGCGGGTCCAGTGTGTTGTCGATGGCGGCCAGGATCAGAATCAGGGCGATAAAGCAGTACAGCGCAAAGCCGGTGATCACGGTGGCGTAATCGCCGAGCTTGACTCCCGCCACCAGCGCCGCCAGCAACATCACCTCAAGCATCGCCCAGGGCCGTGCATAGGTGATCAGGCGATAGAGGCTGCGCACGCGTTCGGCCCCGTAGTTGAAGCGCAGCGACAACAGCACGTAGAGCAGCGCGCAGAGGTTCATCAGCGGGAATATCAGCGTAGTCAGCAGCACCAGCGAGGACAGCCAGGGGTTGCCGGCTTCGAGCAGGCTCAGGGCGCCGGAAATCAGGGTGCTTTCCACGAGCTGGCCTTGCAGTGTAAGGCTGAGAAAGGGAAAGGTATTGGCCAGTACAAACAGCACCAATGCGGTGATGGTCAGTGACAGGCTGCGGTTCAGGGAGTCTTTCGGGCGCAGGCCCAGTGTGGCGTTGCAACGCAGGCAGCGGGCTTTCTGGCCCGTGCGCAGATCAGGCAGGCGCTGCAACAGATCACAGTCGTGACAAGCAATAAGCTCCTGATCATGCATGAAGAATAGGTCCGTGCCGCTAAGCCTGAGAAGTCTACTTTATGTGGCGGACGAAACAAATTTTATGCCGGTAAGTAAAAGCCCGCAGGGCGGCGGGCTTTGGCGGACATCAGCGGATGCTGATGCGGGGGGCCTTATCCGGTAAGGCCAGATTGCGGCCGTTCTCGCTGAGTGCGATATCGGCGGTATAGTCTCCCGGCGGCAGGGTGTTTTGATCGAAATCCAGCGTAAGCCGGCGTTGCTGTCCGTCCAGCAGCACGGATTCGACCGGCCGGGTGAACACCACTTCTTCATCGGTGTTGAGCAAACGGATCTGACCTTTGACCCGCGCGTGTGCCTCGCCCTGATTGAGCAGATCAATCTGCAGACGGCGTTGGCTTTGTGCTTCGGCGGTCTCGAACGCGACATTGCTGATCTGCGCTTTGCTGCGTCCCTTGTCCACATTGGCGTAGAACAGGCTGGCGATCTGATAACGGTTCCAGACGCCGCCGAGGTCCTCGCGGTCCTGTTTGGCCGGCAATACGGTGCTGACGACCACGGCGCTGCGGTAGTCGCCGCGTTCGGTGCCTGTGACCGGGACGGCGACATCAACGGTGACCGTGCCGCTGGCATTGGGTTTTAGCATCAGCACGCTGGGACTGAAGCGGATCCAAGGCGTGGCGCTGCGATCGACCGAACCGGGTGGCAGCAGTTCGACCTCACCGTCCTCGCTCAGAGTCCAGTCGGTGCTGCTGACCGTCAGCCGGATGGCCTTGTCCGGATTAAAGTTTTTGATGCGCAGAACCTGTCGCGTTACGCTGCCGGGCTCCACGTCCAGTTCTAAGGTAGACGGGGCGACGCCGACGCCGAAAGCGTGTGCCGCAGGCGCCAGGACCAATGCGTACAACAGGCCGCTCAGGGCAAGTAGGAAACCTCGTGTGACAGTGCGCATAGCTCAGTTACATCTCCGGATGAATAGGTTACGCATAAAAAAAAGCAAGGCGCGTTCCACGCCTCGCTTTTTTTGTTGCGAAATAATGCGTTACGGAATGGCGATGGTATAAGTAACGTCAGCCACGATATCGGTTGACGGGTCCTTCTCCAGACCACCGGCGCTGGTGTCCAGCGCATAGGTGTTATCGATCCGGATGGATTGCTCGGCGATGGTGCCGGCCGCATCGGCGGTCGCATTTGCCACGGTCAGAACCGTGCCGGACAGTGCGTCCAGTGTGCTGCCACCGTAGTTGGTCAGGCCCAGTTCCGATGTGGGTTTGGCCGCAGAGCCGAAAGTCTGGCCGTCATCTTCACCGCTTTGGGTGACGTCGATGCTGTGAGTGACTTTGCTCAGGTCACCGCTCGGGTTGGTCACTGCCGCGTTGATGCTGAAGCCGGTGTTGGACGCAACATAGAAGCTGCTTTCCAGTACGCTGCCGCCGGCGGAAATGGTCGCGGTCGGGGCAAATGCGGTCATGGAATCGCCGGCATCGAGAACACCGGAATTGTTGACGTCGGTGTAGGCCAGCAGGTCGCCGTTTTCGGTGACAGAGACTTCGCCGTCGGCAGTCGGTGCGAATGCGCTCAGTGAACCTGTCATGACCGGTGTGACATCGGCTGTGATCAGGTCATTGGTGCCGGAGCCGACCAAAAAGTCAGCAACCTGTGCGTTACCGGCGCCATCACCGCCCCAGACAACAACAACCGGAAGTACTTTGAAGGAAGGTTGGTCGACAACAGCCGCGTTAGCAGTTGTTACCGCGCCAAGAGTAGCCAGTACAGCGGCGGACAGGGCCGCTTTTTGAAATACGTGTTTCACGTTAGTTAACCTCACAAATGGTCTGTAACCATCCGGCAACCCGGCGGACTCGCGGGACGAGTTCCGTGGCTTTGCGTCACCGGTTCACACCGGTTTTGCTTTTCCGGACCTTCTTGAGACATCCATTGTCAGGTAATCCTGTCCCGTGCGTTTTCTTGAGGTCCGCGCACGGGAAAACCCACTGCAGTTAGCGGGATAGGCGCTGCGGTGGGTTGTACGGAGGTTGTCGGCGCTTTGGTGACACACTGAAGGGAAAGTTGAAAAACGTTGTGGCCGTCACAGGGTCGGCGGTCAGGCAAACCGCGGGGAATTTAGTTATACATTATAACAATAATCCCTGTTATACTCGCCGCGATTGCTAATCAACCGAGGATTGCGTGATGAAAATACTGGTCGCGGTCAAACGTGTACTCGACTACAACGTCAAGGCACGCGTCAAGGCCGACAAGAGTGGTGTTGACCTGAGCAACGTCAAAATGTCCATGAACCCGTTTGACGAAATTGCTGTTGAAGAAGCCCTGCGTATATCAGAAGCCGGTAAGGCCGATGAAGTTGTGGCTGTGTCTCTGGGCGTCAGCCAGGCTCAGGAAACCCTGCGTACGGCGATGGCCATGGGTGCCGACCGCGGTATTCTGGTCGAATCCGATGCCGAGCTGCAGCCGCTGGCCGTGGCAAAGTTGCTCAAACACGTGATTGAGAAAGAACAGCCGGATCTGGTCCTGCTGGGTAAGCAGGCGATCGATGACGACAGCAACCAGACCGGTCAGATGCTGGCGGCACTGATGGACTGGCCGCAGGCGACGTTTGCTTCAAAAGTTGAGGTAGGCGAGGGTAAAGCGCAGGTCACCCGTGAGATTGACGGTGGTCTGGAGACCATTGAGGTGACACTGCCGGCGGTCATTACCACCGACCTGCGCCTGAACGAGCCGCGTTACGCCAAACTGCCGAACATCATGAAGGCCAAGAAAAAACCGCTGGATGTGATTCCGGTCGCCGATACCGGCGTTGATGTGACACCGCGTCTGGAAGTGCTGGAAGTGAACGAACCGCAAGCACGTTCGGCAGGTATCAAAGTGAGCTCAGTGGACGAACTCGTCGACAAGCTGAAAAACGAAGCCAAAGTGATTTGAGGGAGTCTGACATGAGTATTCTGGTTATAGCTGAACACGACAATACCTCGGTCAAACCGGCCACCCTGAACACGGTTGCCGCAGCGGCGCAGATCGGCGGTGATATCACCGTTCTGGTCGCCGGTCAGGGCTGTGACGGCGCGGCTTCTGCTGCGGCGGCCATCGAAGGCGTAGGCAAGGTCCTGGTCGCCGATGATGCCGCCTATGCGCATGATTTGGCAGAGAACATCGCGCCGCTGGTGGTGTCCATGGCGGCGGATTACGACCATATCCTGTTTCCCGCCACCACCGGCGGAAAAAACGTCATGCCGCGTGTGGCCGTGCTGCTTGATGTGGCCGGTATCTCCGATGTGATGGCCGTGCAGTCGCCGGACACGTTTGTCCGTCCGATCTACGCCGGCAATGCGCTGGCAACGGTCAAAAGCCACGACAGCAAAAAAGTCATGACGGTCCGCACCACGGCATTCGACGCGGTGGCGACCAGCGGCGGTTCGGCTGAGGTGGCGCCGGTCGATGCGGGCCCGGCCAGCGACAAAGTCAGCTTTGTCGGCGAAGAGCTGGTTGTCTCCGACCGTCCCGAACTGACCGCCGCGCGCGTGGTTATCTCCGGTGGCCGGGGCATGCAGAACGGCGAAAACTTCTCCATGCTTGAAGCCATTGCCGGCAAGCTCAATGCGGCCGTGGGTGCGTCCCGTGCGGCGGTTGACGCCGGGTTTGTCAGCAATGATCTGCAGGTCGGACAAACCGGTAAGGTTGTCGCACCGGAGTTGTATATTGCGGTCGGGATTTCCGGCGCGATTCAGCATCTGGCCGGTATGAAAGACTCCAAAGTCATCGTCGCGATCAACAAGGACGAAGAGGCACCGATTTTTCAGGTCGCCGATTACGGTCTGGTGGCGGATCTGTTCGATGCCTTGCCGGAGCTGGAAAAAGCCCTCTGAGGCCGGCCCTGAAACGGTCAATCACAACGGCGCCTGCGGGCGCCGTTGTTGTTTGCGGGGCGGGACTTGTCTGCTTCTCAGGCGGGCCGCATAACCGCACACAGACGCCTGTTTCCCTACGCGCAGCCCTGTTCCGGGTTCTTGGAACCGCTCTTGCAATAACTCCCTGTAACACCTTGGCCGATCGCGTCCGGACGCCTTGTCCGGAGCCCGGGAAAACCCGTGTTACATAATTACAAGAGATTGTTTTAATTGAAAATAACAGCTGTTATTTCGTTCCGCTGAAGCGGCTTTCGCAGACCTATGTTCCGCAGCGCTTTGCACAACAGGCTTAAACGTTGGCTTATTGACGCCGGGGCCGCGCTCGCCCTGATTTTGTGCGGGTTTGCTGCCAGGGATGCGCAGGCGAGTTGGCTGGATGATGATTTCTACTGCCGCATCTACGGTTGTATCGTGGTCGGTGACGGCAATGCCTACGATGTGTACGACGTCTACCGTTTTTCCGGCGGCGGTGTGGTCGCGGCGGGGGAGGAGCTGATCCCGTGGGTGGGCAACCCCTACGAGGGTGGCGGGACGGTGGATATGCTTGAGTCCGGCACCTTGACGCCTGCCAGTGCCAGCTTCAGCGGCGACTTGCTTGGTATCGACACCGACGGTGACGGCATTGCCGAGCTCAGCCCCTTCGACAGTAATAACAGCGGTGTGCTGGATATGGGCGACAGCCTGCCCGCATTCGGAGCCGATTCGACAGTCAATTTCAGCAGCGCCAACGGTGCAACACACAGTCTGTATATTGCCGCGAGGGTGGATTTTTCTGTCTACATGCGGGCCGGTGTGGCAAGCGGAGAGGGCAATCTCGCCGCCGATATGCCGCCTGAGAGTGTGGGGTTTGCCGTGTCAGTCAATCAACAAGGCAACGACAGTGGTCTCAGTTACGGTAGCCGCGCGGTGGATCCGGACTTTTATGCCGTCAGCGGTATTAACAGCCTGGCCGATATCTGGCAGATCCCGACCGAGGTGGCACAGTTCCGCCGCAGTTCCGGCACGCACTCGCGACGCGCCACCGATGTGGCCGATCAGGCTGTGCGATTGGATGTCTTGTTTGATGCGCCGGCGGTCGGCCTCGAGGCCGGTGCCGGTTCTGTGGAATATGATATTGAACTGCGTTTCTACAATCGTTGATAACAGGCTTGTCTTATGATGCTCAGAACACTGATCCTGATTTTATCGCTCACGATTGTGCCGCTCACGGCTCAGGCGGAGAAAATCTACGTTGAGCTGGAAGGGGCACGTGTGCCCTTGATTCTGGATACGGAGCAGGGCGCGGTCTATGCCGGTGACTCCTGCGAGCCCCTGCTTTATATACAGGAAGTCTCCGCCCGCGATAAGGACAGCGACAAGCGCACCTTTAAGGTCGATACGGCCAGGACCCGTGCGGCCGCCAAAGGTGTTTCGGCGGGTCGCATGCCGGCGTCTTTCGAGATTGACGGTGATGAGTTCAAGGTTGTGAGCAGCAGCCTCAGCGGCATCTCACAGGCCTACGGCAAGGTGACGTCGCGTGGCCTGCTGGCGACCAAGACCACGCGACTTTGCAAGAACTGAGACCTACATATTCGGGTAGTTTGGCCCGCCACCGCCTTCCGGTGTCACCCATGTAATATTCTGACTGGGGTCTTTGATATCACAGGTTTTGCAATGCACGCAGTTCTGCGCATTGATACGGAACTGCTTCTCGCCGTCGGTTTCGATGATTTCATACACCCCGGCCGGGCAATAGCGCTGCGCAGGTTCGTCCCACAGCGGCAGATTCTTGCCGAGCGGAATTGACGGGTCCCGCAGTTGCAAATGTACCGGTTGATCTTCCTCATGATTGGTGTTGCTGAGGAAGACCGAAGAGAGCCGGTCAAAGGTGAGTTTGCCATCCGGTTTCGGATAGCTGATCGGCGTGCATTCGGCCGCCGGTTTCAGACAGGCATAGTCCGGTTTACGGTCTCTGAGCGTGAACGGCAGTTTGCCACCGAACAGGTTCTGATCCAGCCAGTTATAGGCACCGCCGGCATAAAGACCGAATTTATGCATGGCGGCACCGAAATTACGCGAGCGGTAAAGCTCGTCATAAACCCAGGCGTTTTTGAAACGCGCTTCAAAATCGCTTTCTTTACTGTCGTTAACGATGGCGTCGAAGAGGCTTTCGGCGGCCAGCATGCCGGATTTCATGGCCGTATGCGTGCCTTTGATCTTGGCGAAATTCAGGGTGCCGGCGGCGCAACCCGTGACGATAGCGCCGGGCAGGGTCATGCTTGGCAAAGCCTGCAAGCCGCCTTTGGTAATAGCGCGGGCGCCGTAGGAAATCCGTGTGCCGCCTTGCAGATAGCGGGCTATATCCGGATGGGTTTTAAAGCGCTGGAATTCTTCAAACGGACTGAGGTGAGGATTGCTGTAGTTAAGGTCCGTGATCAGTCCGACGGCGACTGTGTTGTCGTTCAGGTGGTAGAGAAAGGAACCGCCGGTGGCGCCCGATTCGCTGAGGGGCCAGCCTGAACCGTGCATGACCAGACCGGGCTCGGATTTCGCCGCATCGATCTGCCAGAGTTCCTTGATTCCGATACCGTAGTGCTGTGTACCGGCATGGGCGTCCAGGCCGTACCGGGCGGTCAGTTGTTTACTCAGATGACCGCGGCTGCCTTCGGCGAAAATCGTAAAACGCGCGTGCAGTTCCATGCCCGGTTCAAAACTGTCTTTCTCGCTGCCATCGGCCGCGCGCCCCATATCGCCGGTGGCGACGCCTTTGACGGAACCGTCCTCGTGGAACAGCACTTCGCTGGCGGCAAAACCGGGGAAGATTTCAACGCCCAGCGCTTCTGCCTGGTCGGCCAGCCAGCGGCACAGATTGCCCAGACTGATAATGTAATTGCCCTTGTTGTGCATGGGCGCGGGAATCATCCAGCCCGGCATCTTCAGGGCTTTTTCGGCGTTCAGGTAAAGGCTGACTTCATCACGCACGACCGGCGTATCCAGCGGCGCGCCGCGTTCCTGCCAGTCAGGGAACAGCTCGTTCAACGCCCGAGGCTCCAGTACCGCGCCCGAGAGGATATGCGCACCGATCTCGGAGCCTTTTTCGAGTACGACCACGCTCAGTTCACGCTCTTGCTCCTGCGCCAGTTGCATCAGACGGCAGGCGGCGGATAAGCCTGCCGGACCGCCGCCAACGATGACGACGTCGAATTCCATCGATTCACGTTCCATAGCACACGACTCACTTTATTATTAATTTGTGTTGTAGGATTCGCCGTCAGACGAATTGAATTTCCGGTTAAGTTTACCTGTACAACGCAGACCTGTAACGGGCCTTATAGGTCAAAAAAACTGGCGGATTCGTTCGTGAATGTTAAATGTCAATACTGCGTAGATTGCGGTGAAGTAATGGCTTTTCAACGTGAAAACAAAATAATGCGCAGGCAGACATGTCGCATCTTTGCTCCGGCATTTTGCGGCAAAAGATCCACCCACTTAAACAGGTATAATCTGGATATGAAAAAGCTCGGAATTGTTGCGGTAAGTTTGTTCGCTGTACTGTCACTGTCAGCGTGTGAAAAAGCCGCCGAGGAAGCTAAAAACGCGGCTGAATCAGCCAAAGATGCGGTTAACTCTGCCACGGAAGCTGCCAAGTCTGCCGCCGGTGAAGCCGTTGATGCGACTAAAGAGGCTGTCGGCGATGCAGTTGACACTGTTGGCGAGAAAGCCGGTGAAATGGCGGACAGCGCAGCAGAGAAAGCCGGTGAGCTGAAAGATGCCGCAGCTGAGAAAGCCAGCGGTGCAGTCGAGAGTGTTAAAGACACTGCCGCCGGCGCAGCCGATAGCGCTGAAGAAGCCGCTTCCGGTGCAGTAGAAAGCACTAAAGACGCCGCTTCAGGCATGGTAGACAGTGCTAAAGACACAGCAACTGACGCAGTTGACGGTGCCAAAGACACGGCAACTGACGCAGTAGACGGTGCTAAAGATGCCGCTTCTGATGCTGTCAGCGACGCCAAAGACGCTGCCAAAGATGCCGCTTCTGATGCTGTCAGCGACGCTAAAGACGCTGCAACAGAAGCTGCCTCTGATGCTGTCAGCGATGCTAAAGATGCTGCAACAGAAGCTGCCTCTGATGCGGTCAGCGATGCTAAAGATGCCGCGACTGATGCTGCTAAGGATGCTGCCGAAGACGCAGCGAAAGACGCTGCTGAAAGTGCCGTGGACGACGCCAAGGATTCAGCTAAAGACAAAGCCACTGATGCCTTGAAGTCACTGACTAACTAATCCCTGGTGCTCACGCACCATCGATAGTTCAGGCTTAAAGAAACCGGGTGTGTTCCGCGCACCCGGTTTTTTTTGTGCCTGATGTCCGGCGCCTGTGGGTGTTAATCTACGGCTGTTGCAGCAGGAAATGTAAAATGTCCGACATTATTGAGATAGAACGTAAATTCCTTGTCGATCCGGCGCAGTGGCAGGAGCAGGGGCGGCCGCTGGTGATTCGTCAGGGCTTTTTGGCGACCACCGAGAAGTTGGTTTGTCGCGTCAGGCAAAAGGGCGAGACCTTTTATCTTTCAGTCAAAGCCGATATTGATGGTTTCGTCCGGCATGATTTTGAATATGAAATTCCCTCCCGTGACGGGCAGATTATGCTGGAACAGCATTGTGAACGTGCACCGGTGGAAAAGACCCGCTGGCATGTGCCCTATGCCGGCAATACCTGGGAAGTGGATGTGTTTGAAGGCGCCAATGCCGGCCTGATCGTGGCGGAAATTGAGTTGAAAAGCGCCGATCAGTGCTTCGAAAAGCCGCCCTGGGTCGGCGATGAGGTCACCGATGATCCCCGCTATCTGAATAACCGGCTTTATGTCACGCCCTATAGCCAGTGGTGAGGCGCCGGCTTCAGCGGTCGTGGTAGCGCCTGCCTGATCTGGCGCGGCGTTCCTGTCCCATGCGACCGCGCGGGCCGGTACGTCGTTCGTTGGCCTGAATTGCCGAGCGGCGGTTGCGGGGATTTTTGCGCCGGTCTACATAGCGCCCGTAAAACGGCGGGACCGGTTCTATCCAGCTGACGCCGCCCAGTTCTTTGACGGCATCGCAGTACTTTTGAGCGGTGGCTTCGGGGATGTCGCGCTTGATAATTTGCGGACGTCCGTCGAAAAGACGTTCGATGCGCTCGCGGCGCACATTGAAGCGGGTCGCGAGACGGTGCTTAAGGGTATCTGCTGTGATGCCGTGGCGGACTTCGCCGATAAACAACACCATATACAGCGTTTTCGTCGTTTCCATGGGCCGTCTTATGACATGAGGTGTTCACTTTAGCGGCCCGCGCGGGTACTAACCTGAGTGTGCTTGGATGTTGTGTGTATGAAAAGCTGAGATGGCTCACAAGCGGGCTGCCGGTGAGACTGCCGGGCCTGCTTAGCGCAGGACCTCGGCGAGAAAATCACGCGCCAGTTGCCAGCTGCGGCGGTTGGCTTTTTCGCTGAACAGCTTGCCGGCGGCTTTGTCCTGCGCGGCGGGGTTGGTAAAGGCATGGACAGTCGAGCCGAAGTCGTGGAACTGCCAGTCGCTGCCGGCGGCCGTCAGGTCAGCCTTGAGCTGGCTGATCTCTTGTTCCCCGACCAGCGGATCGTCGTGGCCATGCAGTACCAGGACGGAGGCGGGGATACGGGCGGCAGTCTGCGCCGGCGCGCCGAGCAGGCCGTGAAAGCTCACCACACCGCGTACATCGGCGCCGCTGCGCGCCAGATCGAGCACGCACATGCCGCCGAAGCAGAAGCCGATCGCAGCGATACGTGTGGCATCGACGGCCTCCTGCGAACTCAGGGTTTCCAGCGCCAGTGTCATACGGCGCTTGATGGCGTCGCGGTCTTCGAAGAAGGGCGTGATCAGGGCGCGGCACTCGTCGTCGTTGCTACCGCGCCGGCCTTTGCCGTACATGTCCAGCGCCATACAGGCGTAGCCTTCGGCGGCCAGACGTTTGGCCACATCCTCAACAAAACCGTCGCGACCGCCCCAGGCGTGCGCGATCAGCACGCCCGGCAACGGGGCGGAGGATTCCGGCGCGCTGAAAAAACCTTCGAGGACGGTGTCGCCGTCCTGATAGTCAATATAAGCGGTGTGCATGAGCGGCTTTTATCCGTAACGGGAATTTATTGCGGATCCTCGTAGAAGATATACATGGTCGAATAATCACTGACCTCGAAATAGACTTTTTTCTCGCCGCTGTTGGCTTCACCGTCCAGGTTGGCGTCGAGTATGCCGTAGCCGAAACGGTAGGGGCGGGAATCGCTGCCACCGGTACCGCTGGCGGTGGAGAGCTTGTCGATTTTCAGAAAGCGCTTGACCAGTTTGTCGCCGGCGTAGACTTCCAGAATACCGTTGGTGCCGGTCCAGTTTTGTACGGCACGGCCGAGTTTGTTCTGGGATTCCTGTGTGCAGCCGGCCAGCAGCGCGGCGCCGAGCAGCGCGCTGAGTGCAAGAGCGGTAAATTTGTTCATCCTGATATCCTTGGGTTGCAGTGTTGTCGTTGGTTTTATTGTAGTGCCGCAGGCAGCGTACTCAAGCGGCGTGCTCAGGTGATGTCGCCTTCGCGTACGCGTTGGCAGAGTGAGCGTGAATCGGGGTTTTCCGCCGCATTGGCGATGGCGCTGACCAATTGCTGCAGTTCATCGTTGCTGAGCGCCTCTGTCAGTTTGCTGACCAGATTGGCCGGCAGCACCGCATAGCTGACGCTGCCATCGCTGAGTGTGACTGTCAGGCCGCCGAGGTTGACGCTGTCCTCATCATCGTCGTGGCCGGAGGCCGCTTCCATGAGTTCGTCATAACGGCGTTCGATGGCGCCGCCGGCCTCAACCGTATCTTCCGGAATACTGACCTGAAAAATCCCGTCCTCATCGCTTTGCTCGAACTGAACACCCGTGGCGCTGAGAAAACCGACAAACGCCTCGCAGGTCTGCCTGTCGAAGAAAACATAATCGAGCATTTCCCCCTCCGCATATTTTTTTAGTCTTTGGGTGTGTAGTGAAAGTAACGGTCACCACAGCCGTGGTCGAAGGCACTCCAGGCTTCAATGTCCAGCTCGTACTGCGCCACATTACAGGTTGTCATGATCAGTGGCTGGTCCGGGTCGGTGTAATTGCAGAGTGCTTCAAAGCCGGGATTGTGGCCGACCAGCATGACGTGGATGGCCTCGTCGGGCAGGGATTCCACCACCGATTGCAGGGTACCGAGCGTGGCCTCGTAAATCGCCCCGAGCTGCACAATGCCGGCGGGCGGGTAAGCAAACTCCTGACACAGCGCGGTTGCGGTTTGCATGGCGCGGCGGGCAGGGCTGCTGATCACCAGATCCGGGCGGAAGTCTTCGCCGGCCAGACGCTTGCCCATGGCCGGCGCATCGCGTTCGCCGCGTGCATTCAGGGGCCGGTCGGCATCGTTTCTGGCCGGGGCGTTCCAGTCCGACTTAGCGTGTCTGACAATGCTAAGCAAGCGCATCTTACTACTCCGTATCAAGTCTTGTTTTAGGGCGCGGTGCCCACTAGGATTCGTCGCTTGTTTTCAGACGAACGCTACAAGGAATGCCTTGCCGATGACTATAGCACAACAGATTGCGACGGAATTGAAGGTCAGCCCGAAGCAGATAGACGCTGCGGTCGGCCTGTTGGATGAGGGCGCGACGGTGCCGTTTATTGCGCGTTACCGCAAGGAAGTCACGCAGGGCCTGGACGACACGCAGTTGCGTTTTCTCGAACAACGGCTGGTTTATCTGCGCGAGCTGGAAGACCGTCGTGCGGCGGTGATCCGCTCTGTTGAGGAGCAGGGAAAGCTGACCGATGAGCTGCGTGCGGCGTTTGCCGGGGCGACCACCAAGACCGACCTGGAAGATCTTTATCTGCCCTATAAACCCAAGCGCCGGACCAAGGCACAGATCGCCCGCGAGGCCGGTATTGCACCGCTGGCCGATGCCTTGCTGGCCGATCCGACGCTGGACCCGCAGGCCGAAGCGGCCGCGTATCTGAACGAGGAAGCCGGTTTTGCCGATGCCCAGGCGGTCCTCGATGGCGCTAAGCAGATCCTGATGGAACAGTTCTCCGAAGAGGCCTCCCTGGTGTCGTCGCTGCGCGAGTACTTCTGGGAGAATGCTGTTCTGAGTTCCGCAGTGATCGAAGGGCAGGAGACTGGCGGCGCCAAGTTTGCCGATTACTTCGAATACAGTGAACAGATCGCCGGGATTCCTTCGCACCGCTCGCTGGCCCTGTTCCGCGGGCGCAACGAAGGCGTTCTGCAGCTGACCCTGGATCTGCCGGATCTGGACCCGACCGCCACGCACCCCTGTGAACAGCGCATCGCGCAGTTTTTCGGCATCAGCAATCAGGGCCGTGCGGCCGATAGCTTTCTCGCTCAGGCGGTACGCTGGACCTGGAAGGTCAAACTGCATACACGCCTGGACGTGGATCTGATGGGGCGTTTGCGTGAGCAGGCAGAAGAGACGGCCATCAGCGTGTTTGCCCAGAATCTCAAGGATCTGTTGCTGGCGGCACCGGCCGGCCGGCGTGCCGTACTCGGTCTGGATCCGGGCCTGCGGACCGGGGTCAAGGTTGCTGTTGTCGATCCGACCGGCAAGCTGCTGGCCACCGACACCATCTACCCGCATGCGCCGCGCAATGACTGGGACGGCTCCCTGCACAAGCTGGCACTGCTGGTCAAACAGCACAACGTCAGTCTGGTGGCGATCGGCAATGGTACCGCCTCGCGGGAAACCGACCGGCTGGCTGCGGATCTGTTGAAACTGGTCGGTGATGCCGGCCTGGCGAAGATTGTCGTCAGCGAAGCCGGTGCTTCGGTGTATTCGGCCTCTGAGCTGGCAGCCCGCGAATTCCCGGATCTGGATGTGTCGCTGCGCGGTGCGGTTTCAATCGCCCGGCGTCTGCAGGACCCGCTGGCCGAGCTGGTCAAAATCGACCCTAAATCCATCGGTGTCGGCCAGTATCAGCACGACGTCAGTCAGGTGCAGTTATCGCGTGCGCTCGATGCGGTGGTAGAGGATTGCGTAAACGGGGTCGGGGTTGATTTGAACACCGCATCGGTGCCGCTGCTTACCCGTGTTTCCGGGCTTAATGCCAGTATTGCCTCGAATATCGTTTCCTACCGGGATGAGAAAGGCCGTTTCGCGTCTCGCAAAGATCTGATGAACGTGCCGCGTCTGGGGGCGAAAACCTTTGAGCAGGCGGCCGGCTTTCTGCGTATCGCCGACGGCGATAACGCGCTGGATGCGTCTTCAGTTCACCCGGAAGCCTATCCGGTGGTGCACCGGATTCTGTCCGAGACCGGCCGCGACGTGCGTTCGCTGATCGGCGATGCGGCAACATTGCGCAAGCTTGACCCTGCTAACTTTACCGATGAGCGATTCGGTGTGCCGACGGTGCAGGATATTCTGCGCGAACTGGAAAAACCCGGCCGCGATCCGCGCCCCGAGTTCAAAACCGCCACCTTTAAAGAAGGCGTTGAGCAGATCGCCGATCTCAAGCCCGGCATGCGTCTGGAAGGGGTGGTCACCAATGTTACCGGCTTCGGTGCGTTTGTGGATGTGGGTGTACACCAGGACGGGCTGGTGCATATCTCCGAGCTGGCCGATACCTTCGTCAAGGACCCGCACGATGTGGTGTCCGCCGGTGATGTGGTGACGGTGCGCGTGATGGAGGTGGACGTTAAGCGTAAACGTATCGGCCTGAGTATGAAGTCGCCCTCGGCGGACAGCGCACGTGGTGCAAGACCGGCGCCGCAAGAGCGTGGCAAGGGCCGGGACGGGCGTGGTGCTCAGCGTGGCCGGGCACCGAAAGCGGCACCGGCAGCACCGGGTAATACGGCCATGGCTGATGCGCTGAAGGCGTTGATGAAAGACTGAGCCCGCCTCGGCGGGTGGCAAAAAAAAGCCCCGCATTGCGGGGCTTTTTTGTATCAGAGCCAGTCGGATAAGCGGCTTTGCGTTTCATCCGGCCCGAGCAGGCGGGCGTCGTTTTCGTGCAGATAGCCCGGTCCTTTCTCGGTCTGAACGTGGATCCAGTTGGTGTTTTGCCCGAGGTATTTGAGCGTGGTGCCGGGCAATACCCGTGTGACCATATCCCCGGTGTAGGCCGGGCGCTCGTAGATGGCTTTCGGGTAGTAGCTGCCTTCGACCACCACCCAGAGGCTTTGCATGGCCGCGCTGTCGTCCGCCTGTGTGCCGGTGCTGTTGTCCGGAGCAGGGCTTGCCGGCGGCTCATCGGGAATAATCTCGGCCAGTTCCGGGGGGGCCGGCAGTGTTTGAGCAACCGGCAGCGGACTGGCTTCGGGCGGCAGCAGCTCGCCCGGGATCATCAGAGGATCGCCGACCCGCAGGTGATTGGGATTACGGATGTCGTTGTATTGGGCAATGGCGCGCCAGTTATCACCGTCACCGGTGGTTTTGCGGGCAATCGCCGACAGACTGTCGCCGGATTGAACAATATAAGCCATATCCGGCAGACGCCGTGTTTCAATCTGCGGTTCCGGGCTTGCTGTTTCCGGTACCGGCGTTGCGGTCGGGGCGCTGCTACATGCTTGTAGTACTACACAAATAGCGAATGCAGGAATAATGCTACTTTTCATTTTCTGTTCTGCCGCGTCAAAGTTTGTTTATCGGCCCTGGCGCGGCTCCAGTGCGGTTAATCGATCGCCTGAACGTCGCGGTGGAATATATACCCGGAGCCGTTATCTGTACTGATGGCGATCCAGTCTCCATCACGTCCTGTGGTTTCGAAGACCGATCCGGGCGCTACGCGCATAACCAGGCCGGAAGCGTAATCGGGGGCTTTGTATACCGCTTTGGGGGTGAAATCACCGGTCACCCTTACGCGGGATACTGACGCTGCGGTTGTATTTTCCGAAACGACAGCCTCCACCTTATCTTCGTCTGCTACGGCAATTTCTGTACCACTGGTGCTGGCCGTGGGCTTGCGGAAACCGGTTTTGATCAGGGTGCTCAAACTGCTCAGACGTTGGCGCACACCGCCGACCTGCGTTTCCTCAGCGGCGCCGGCACTTGGTGCATCTGTGACCTCAGCGACCTCAGCGGCCGGCAAGGTGGACGGTGTTTCGCTGACGGCCGGCTCAGGCACGACGATTTCGTCGCTCTGCATTGCCATGCGGTTTGTGCTTTCGGTGTCGTCGCTGGTGGCGGCTTGTCCCATCCGCGTGGGCGGCACTATACGCGTCGGCAATTTGATGACCGGTGCGGGTGCCGAGGCGGTGCTTGTTGCGGTTTCGCTGATCGGCACCGGCAGGCTGTCGTCGGGGATTAACAATTCGTCGCCGACCCGGATGGAGTAGGGAGGCTGCAAGCCGTTGAACTCGGCAAGCCGTTTCCAGTTCGCCGCATCGCCCGTGTATTGCTGGGCGATCGCCGACAAGGTGTCCGTGTTGGCGACTGTATGGCGTGTCACGCGCTCGGCGCTGACCGGTATGGCGGTGGCGATTTCGGGGGCTTCGTCAGCTGTGACAGCCGCTGCGCGGGTTTCCAGCGGTGTTGTCAGCTGTGCGGCGGCCTGGGCGCTGTTATCACCCTGCACCGGTGCGGTGTAAGCGGAATCAGGTATCATGCCGCTGCGCCCGATCGGCTGGCTGACGATGCCGGCACCGTTATTGAGTGTTCTGACAACCGGTGTATCGGCATCGGCCGGCAGGGTCGTTGTGGTGTTCAGTGCTGTAGTGGTGTTGGTGCCGCTGGGCGCCGGAACCGCCATCTCATCGATCCGTGCGTATTGCTCGGTACTGCCTGTGTCCATGCCGTAGACAGACCGTAAGCTGCTGTCGTGCGTGGGGAGGTCGGCGCAACCGCTCAAAGCGGTGGCGATGGCCAGACTGAGTCCCAGGTGTGGCAGTCTGTGTGATTTCGTGTGCATAGCGCGTCCGGTCAGATCGTGATTAGGGGTTCTGAATTCGCAGCGGTGAAACCCGCTTGCGGGTTTGATCTACGATTAGTAGATAGCAGCGGCTCAGAGTTCCGTCAAATTCTAATCGTTGCGCTAAGCGGCCGTGACGGGCACGAGCTGCCCTGCGCACCGTGGAGACGGTGCGCCTTTGTGCGGGTGTTTCCGGTGCTTATTTGCCGAGCTGCAGGCGGCGGTCGGGGTCGGTGCGGCTCAGGGCTTCAGAAAACAGATCGCGCTCCAGTACGGGCGGCGTCACAACGGGGTGTTGGCTTTGCCGGCGGACTTTCTCGAACACGCTGTCGAGTTGTTCCCGGGCGCTGCGCAGCTCGGCTTTGGCCAGTTTCATGGCGACCTTGGCAGAGGCGCGGCCTTGCGCGGTGGCAGGCATTGCATTGACATGGTGGCGGATGCGCTTGAGGGTGCGCAGGCGCCGTTCGTAGAGTTTGCGTGCGACGTCTAATTCGAGTGATAGGCTTCCCATTGACAGGGCTCCGATCTGAGCTTAGTTGTAGGGAGTCTATCCTAAATTTCTATTTTTTCAGTAAAAACGTACTTTTCTTTGTTACAAGCGTGTTGGAAACTGCACCGCCGCGGGATGGGCGGTGCAGCATCGGGGCCGGTTCAGCCGCCCCAGGAGTCACGTAAGGTGATGGTGCGGTTGAAGACCGGGCGGGCCGGGCTGTGGTCGCGGCGGTCGGCGACGAAATAGCCCTGACGTTCGAACTGCACATTGGTTTCCGGGGCGGCTTCGGCCAGCGCCGGTTCAACCTTGCAGTTTGTCAGTACGGTCTTGGAGTTTTCGCGGATGCAGTCGAGGAAGTCCTCGGCCGCCGCCGGATTGGGGTCTTTGAACAACGGTTCATAGATACGCACTTCGGCGGTGACGGCTGTTTCGGCATTGACCCAGTGGATGACGCCTTTGACTTTACGGCCTTCCGGGTTTTTGCCAAGCGTGTTTTCGTCGTAGCTGCAGCGCAATTCGGTAATCTCACCCTTATCATCCTTGATGACCTCATCGCAGCGGATCACGTAACTGCCGCGCAGGCGCACTTCGCCGCCGGGGACCAGGCGTTTGAATTTCGGCGGCGGCACTTCGGCGAAGTCGTCGCGCTCGATATAGACGGTCCCGCCGAACAGGACATCGCGGGTGCCGGCCTCGGGATTTTGCGGATGATTCGGCAGGCTCAGGGTTTCGCTGTGATCCTGCGGGTAGTTGGTGATCACGACTTTAATCGGGTCGAGCACGGCCATACGGCGCAGCGCGTTGGTGTTCAGATCATCGCGGATCACGTTTTCCAGTACCGGCATCTCGATCGAGGCGTCGTTTTTGGTCACGCCGATACGTTCGCAGAATTCGCGGATCGCGGCCGGAGTAAATCCGCGCCGGCGCAGCCCGGTGATGGTCGGCATACGCGGGTCATCCCAGCCGTCGACGATCTTCTCGCGGACCAGTTGAATCAGTTTGCGCTTGCTGAGAATGGTGTATTCCAGATTCAGCGGTGCGAATTCGGTCTGCTTGGGCGGATCGGCAATCTCCAGTGAGGCCAGCACCCAGTCATACAGCGGGCGGTGATCCTCGAATTCCAGCGTGCACAGCGAGTGGGTGACGTTTTCAATCGCGTCAGACAGGCAGTGGGCGTAGTCATACATCGGATAGATGCACCACTGATCGCCGGTCCGGTAGTGGGTGTGGCGGCGGATGCGGTAGAGCGTGGGGTCACGCATGTTCATATTGCCCGAGGCCATATCGATACGTGCGCGCAGCACGTGTTCGCCGTCGGCAAATTCGCCTTCGCGCATGCGCTCGAACAGGTCGAGGTTTTCTTCCACGCTGCGCTCGCGGTAGGGACTGGGCTTGCCCGGCTCGGTCAGGCTGCCGCGGTATTCGCGGATTTCTTCGGCCGACAGGCTGTCCACATAGGCGCAGCCGCGGCGGATCAGCTCGACCGCATAATCGTACAGCTGTTGGTAGTAGTCCGAGGCGTGGCAGAGGTTTGACCAACTAAAGCCCAGCCACTCGACATCGCTTTGGATGGCCTGTTCGTATTCGGCGTCTTCTTTTTCCGGATTGGTATCGTCAAAGCGAAGATTGCACTGGCCGCCGTAGTCACGGGCAAGGCCGAAGTTGAGGCAGATCGATTTGGCATGCCCGATGTGCAGATAGCCGTTGGGCTCGGGCGGAAAGCGTGTCTGCAGCCGGCCGCCGTGTTTGCCGGCTTCGAGGTCGGCGCTGACAAGATGGCGGATAAAGTTGTTGCTGGGTTTGGCGTCGCTGGACATGGCGCGTGCAGGTTCCCTGAAAATATTCGTGGATTAAACGCGCATTTTGCCAGCTTGCCGCCGGCAATGCACCGGTCTCGCGCCCTTCGGTGTCAATCGGCGCTGGCGGTGCGGGTGCTGAACTCGCCGCGGGCAACACTTTGTTGAAAGCGGGTCATGACCTTGTCGACGTAGTCGCGGGTTTCCGGGTAGGGCGGAATCCCGCCGAAACGGGTGACCGCGCCGGGGCCGGCGTTGTAGGCGGCCAGCGCGTGGCGGTAATTGTAGTTAAATTGCTGCACGAGGCCGGCCATATAACGAATGCCGCCGCGCAGATTCTGTTCCGGATCAAAGCTGTCGGTAACGCCGAGTTCACCGGCGGTGGCCGGCATCAGTTGCATCAGCCCTTCTGCCCCGACGCCGGAGCGGGCCTGCGGGTCGTAGCAGGATTCAACGCTGATGATGGCGTGGATCAGCGCTGGGCTGAGGCCGGCATCTTCGCTGAACCGCTCGATCAGGGGCGCGTAGTCGGCTTTGCGTTGTTGCAGTGTTTCGCTGCCGGGCGGCAGGCAGTGCACGCGCGCGGTGCTTTTCGGTGAGCGTTTAAACGGCGCGTATTGCCCGAATTGATGCTGGGAAGCCTGTTTGTCGGTCAGCCAGACCGTACCGTCCGGGTCGGTATAACGGTAGATCTGTGCGGCACCGGCGGCAGGCAGCGCAATCAGCAGCGATAGCAGTAATAGCAACAGGTTCAGTGGCGGCATGGTCGGGATCGGTCAGGGGCCGGGTAATTCCGGCACAGTCAGTGACCCTTATCGGCCGTTTGCCGCCAAACCTGATCTTACCAGTGGCTGACGAAATCCGCCGGGTCGGGGCGACGCACCTGCGGCTTGTCGATCGTCGCTGTACCGAGGTAGACAAAGCCGACGATATGGTCTTTTTCCGCGATGCCGAGCGCTTCTTTGACTTCCGGGGCATGCGCATTCGGGCCGGTCAGCCAGATCGCGCCGAAGCCCAGTGCATTGGCCGCCAGAATCAGTTGTTGGGCGGCGGCCCCGGCCGAGAGGATTTGCTCGGTTTCCGGTGTTTTCGGATGGTCCGGCGTGATGTCGGCGACCACGGTCACGATCATCGGTGAACGCAGGGGCTTGCTGCGCTGGCTTTCGAGTTTGTCAGCGGGCATATCCGGTTCGCGTCGGCGTGTCGCTTCAACAAACACATCGCCGAGCTTATTGCGCGATTCGCCTTCGATCACAATAAAACGCCAGGGACGCAGAGCCGCGTGATCCGGTGCTGCCACAGCGGCCTGCAGGATCTCTCTCAACTGGGACGGGTCCGGCGCGGGTTCGGCCAGAAACCTGGCCGGAATTGACGCACGTTGTTGAAGAAATTCAAGCACAGTCATAGCAATCCTGATTCGGTTTTCGGAGAAAAAGATTTTTAACAGAAATTCACCGCCGGTGACAGCTCACATACCGGATGCTCAGATTAAAGTATGCCCCCGCCGTAACCGAAAACCTGTCTGAAATTGTTCAAAAAATAACCCTCTCAGGAGCCCCCGGTGCTGCCCGGAATGACAGCATCGCTGCAATCTATGTCAGAAAAGTATTCAGTCGAAATCGCCCGTGGTCGCGAGGCCTTGAACGCCTTGCGTCCGGCCTGGCTCGAGCTGCTTGAGCGCCGCCGCGGCTATGCGTTCTATCACCATCCGCAATGGTTCGGGGCGCTCAACGATCACCTGCTCGGGGATGAGCTGGTCGTCGCGCAACTGTGGTGCGACGGCAAACTGCAAGTCCTTGCACCGTTGATCTCCCACGGTGCCATGCTGAGCAATCCGCGCCACGAACATATCGTCTTGTCGGACTGGGTAATTGCCGATGCGCTGCCGGTAACGACGCTGCTCAGGTATCTGCCGGACATGCTGGAGGCCGCTGGCGGGGGCCGCTGGACGCGTCTGGCTCTGCACGACTTTGTCAGCGCTGAATTAGTGCACGGTGGTCTCAGTGCCCCGGCAGATGCGCCCGCGCCTTTGCTCAGTACTCTGCGTACCACCCGCACCAGTGCCTGGTTCGATTGCCGTCAGGACGCCACGCCGGTGCCGGGCAAAATGCGCCGCAATCTGCGCCGCCTGCGGAAAAAATGCGGCGAAGTCAGTGTCACCGTTGCCGATACACCGGAGACGCTGGCCGGCGCCTATCAGGAATTTCTGCGTATAGAAGCCTCGGGCTGGAAGGGTGATAAAAAAACAGCGATTGCCCGTGATGAGGATTTACGCCGCTTTTACGAGGCCTTGCAGGTCAGAACTGCCGGGCTTGGCGCTGAGATTCACATCCTGCATCTGGACGGACAGGCCGTTGCCGCGCAGCTGACATTACGCAGCGGTGGTCTGCTGAGCCTGCTCAAAATCGGCTTTGACGAAGCGTACGCGCAGGTCTCGCCGGGGTCGATTCTGCTTGAAGAGACGCTTACCCGGGCGCAGGCCGACCCGGCTACTGAGAGCGTCAGTCTGGTCACCAATCCGCCCTGGGCGGAGCGCTGGCACCCGGCTGTTATCGATGTGGGTACTTGCCGGATTTACAACAATACAACCTCGGGACATGCCAAACGGCGTGTCGATCACCTCCGTGCCACAGCTGTAAATCTGTGTCGGGAGCTCATTAAACACAAGGCCAAACACTGAGAGCGCGCATGATTATTCTCGGACTTAACTATTACTTCCATGACTCCAGCGCTTGTCTGGTCATTGACGGCAAGCTGGTTGTTGCACTGGAAGAGGAGCGCTTTACGCGCAATAAACACACGCGCGAGTTTCCTGAGCGGGCGGTGGAGGAGTGCCTGCGCTTTGCCGGCATCAGCTATGCGGATATAGATCACATCGCGGTGTCGATCAAACCCACCCATGAATGGAAAAAGAAAGCCGTTTATGCGCTGAAACACCTGCGTCATGCCGCGCCGTTTCTCAAACACGAGCTGGTCGGTGGCTTTTTCAAACAACGCAAGCTGAAAAGCTGGATCGGTGAAAAATTCGGTGCCAAACAACCGCCGGTCGCTTATGTGGAACACCACCAGTCGCACGCGGCCGGCAGTTTTCTGGTCTCACCCTACAAAGAAGCGGCGATGCTGGCGCTGGACGGTTCCGGTGAATGGGCCTGCGGTTGGACCGGTTACGGCAATGGCACCACTATCGAGTGTTTTGACGAAACCTATTTCCCGGATTCGCTGGGGTCTTTTTACGAGGCCGTCACCGAGTTCTGTGGCTTCCGTCCGAACTACGACGAGGGCAAAACCATGGGCCTGGCACCGCTGGGTGATCCCTCGGTGTTCTACGACCGCGTCGCGCAGATCATCTCGTTTGATGAGTCGGGTAGGGTCAAGGTTGATTTATCCTATTTCAGCTACCAATACTGGGGTTACCGCCGTTGCAGCGAGAAATTCTATGAGGTGTTCGGTCAGCCGCGCGCAAAAGACGCACCCTTTGAGAAGCACCACAATGATGTGGCCGCGGCCTTCCAGAAGGTGCTCGAAGATGTGGCGCTGAAAATTGCCCGTAATCTGCGTGAACGTACCGGCGCGAAATATCTGGTGATCGCCGGCGGTGTCTCGCTCAATAGCGTGATGAACGGGCGCTTATTGCGTGAAGCCGGCTATGAGGATGTTTATATCATGCCCGCCGCCGGTGACAACGGCACCTCCATCGGCGCCGCTTTCTACCTCTATAACGTGATCCTCGGCAAGCCGCGTGAGTTTGTGCACGACAATCCTTATGTAGGTAATGCCTATGAAGATGAGGAAATCGAAGCGCTGCTGAAACAATACAAGCTCAGTTACAAGCGTCACGACGATATCACCACGGAAACGGCCCGCCTGCTTAACGAAGGCAATATTATCGGGTGGTTTCAGGGACGCATGGAAATCGGCCCGCGGGCGCTGGGGGCGCGCAGTATTCTTGCCAACCCCGCAATTAAGGATATGAAAGACAAGATCAACGCGGAAGTGAAATACCGCGAGGCCTACCGGCCGTTCGCCCCGTCGAGTACGGTTGAGGCGGCAGGTGAGTTCTTCGATATTGATGTCGAGGCGCCGTTTATGCTGAAAGTCTGTGACGTGCGCGAGGATAAGCGTTCGGTGATACCGGCGGTGACCCATGTTGACGGCAGTGCCCGGCTGCAGACCGTGCGCAAGGAAACCAATCCTTTGTATCACGCGCTGATCAGCAAACTCGGTGAGCACACCGGCGTGCCGGTGGTGTTGAACACCAGCTTTAATATCCAGGGTGAGCCGGTTGTGGAATCGCCGCGTGATGCGATCCGTTGTTTCTTCTCCACCGGGCTTGATGTTTTGGTTATCGGTAGCTTTACGGTCCACAAAAGACCATGAAGCCATTGATGCGTTGTCGTCTGATCCGGGCGGGGCTGATTTTCCTGCTCTTTATGCTGGTGCTCTGGCCCTCATTTGTGTTGGTCAGTACCGCCATGGGCTATTGGTTGGGGGACGGGATTGTCGTTTCACGTTACACCGGTGAGCCGAGGCGTTTGATGCTTGCGGCACTGACCGGCGGTTATGCTGCAAGCCTGCCGCAGGCGGCCGGTATCGCACTGGTGGCGACCGGTTTGTTGTGGCTGTTCAGTCACCGCTTTGTCACGCTGATGCTCAGTGGGCTTGCCGCGGCGGTATTTCTGTTGCTGGTGTACCTGTTTACCTTGCCGTTCAGCCTTGCCAACAGCCTGATTCTGATTCTGGTGGCAGTGGAGTTTTTGTTGTTGCTGATGGTGGGTGGATACTGGATGCGCAGGTGCCGGGGATGAAAGAACGTAAAATACAAGCATGGACGTTAACCGCTTGTCTGTTGGTGGCTATCGGTAAATCCGATGCCGCGCAGCGACCGCTGCTGATCGGCGGTGGTTATGAACTGGCCGGCTCACAAGGGCAGATCGAGCTCAATCTGGGTTGGGTACAGCAACTACTCAACGAAGCAGGGCAGAGCCCGACCGTGTTCTACACCGATGGTGATGATCCGGCGCCGGATGTGTTTTTGTATCAGCCGGTTTCGGATCAGGACGGTGTGTCGCACAAACTGGCGCGGGTTTTCGGTGAGTTCGAAGCCGATGGCGAAACCTTCCGCAACCACCGGCTCGAAGGTGTCTCCGGTACTACGCAGCGCGATGTGCTTGAGCCGCAGTTGCGTGATTACTTCGCGTCGATGCAGGCGGGCGATGAGTTGCTGGTGGTTTACAACGGTCACGGTGCGCCGAGCGTCGGGCGTGAGGACGAAGTCTCGCTGAAACTGTGGGGGGACACGCGTCTGTCCGCCGGCGAGTTTCAGGACATACTTGACGAGTCCCTGGATCCGGCGGTGCCGCTGCGCTATGTGTTCACCCAGTGCTATTCCGGCGGTTTTCATCGCCTGATTTATGAGAATTCCGAGTCTGGCCTGGGCCTGGCAGAGCCGCTGCGCTGTGGTTTTACCGCCGAGTCGCCCTGGCGTCAGTCCGAAGGCTGTTCGGCCAGTATCGATATGGGCGATTACCGTGACTACACGACCTTCTTCTTTGCGGCATTGAACGGCGAAGACCGGCTTGGCGAGCCGCTGAAATCCGACCCGGATCTTAACGGTGACGGGCAGACCGATTTGCTTGAGGCGCATCTGTACACACTCGAACATGCGCACAGCACGGACCTTTCGCGGTCCTCGAGTGAGGTCTTTCTGGAAAACCGCATTCCGTATTACATGTCCTGGGTGTCGTTTCCCGGGCATTTGCCGGACAACCGCTACGGGCAACTGACGCAGCGTCTGGCCGCGCGACTGGATGTGCCGCTTGAGTCCATGAACCGCGTCGTGCGCGAGCGTCTGCGCGAACTGCACAGCCGCTATGCGCAGCTGCGTAGCGAGCAGCTCAGTACCCGTGAAGAAGCGCAGCGGTTGCGCCGGGTGGTGTCGGGGGCTCTGCTGAAAGACTATCCGAAACTGGCCGCGCCCTATACCGCCGGCTACCGCGAGCTGCTCGCCGGGCAGGGGAGCGAAATACAAGCCCGTCTGGACGCGGATGCAGACTACCGCGCGCTGGTCGAGGCGCAGGATGCCGAAGCGGTGTTCGACCGCCGCTTGCTGGATATCGAGCGTGATATTGCCCAACTGGACAAGCTCAAGCGCCTGCGCCGTCTGGCTTTTTACCTCGACTGGCTGAATGACAAAGCCGACGCGGATGTGCGCCAGGGTTATGAACGCCTGGTCGGGTGTGAATCCGTGCCTCTGAGCCGGACCAACTAGCCGGTCGCTGCATCCGCAGCGCCGCACGATGGAAAAAAGGGACGCCGACAGCGTCCCTTTTTTTGTCAGGCCGTCGGAACCGCGGCCGCGCTTGCTGACAATGCGGGCAGGGTCTTGTCAGCATCACGGTTCTGTGGGTTAAACTACGCGTTTTGCCCTCGGGTCTGTCGGCCCACGGAAGTATCCCCATGAAAAAGCCTGAATTGCTCGCTCCGGCGGGTTCACTGCGCAGTATGCGCTACGCATTTGCTTACGGCGCCGATGCGGTCTATGCCGGTCAGCCGCGTTACAGTCTGCGGGTCCGCAATAACGAATTTCACGGAGAGAAACTGTTTGAGGGCATCCGCGAAGCGCGTTCGTTGGGTAAGAAGTTTCTCCTGACGGTCAACACCTTGCCGCGCAACAGCAAGGTCCGCACGTTTCTTGACGATCTGGCGCCGGTGGTGGAAGCCGGGCCCGATGCACTGATTATGGCCGATCCCGGTCTGGTTATGCTGGTGCGCGAGCGCTGGCCGGAGATGCCGATCCATTTGTCGGTACAGGCCAATACGGTCAACTTTGCCGGGGTCAAGTTCTGGCAATCGGTCGGTATCGAGCGGGTGATTCTGTCGCGTGAACTGTCTATGGACGATATCGCCGAGATCCGTCAGGAATGCCCGGATATGGAGCTCGAGGTGTTTGTCCATGGCGCGCTGTGTATTGCCTATTCAGGGCGCTGCCTGCTGTCCGGTTATTTCAACCGGCGCGATCCGAACCAGGGAACCTGCACCAATGCCTGCCGTTGGGAATA
This sequence comes from Granulosicoccaceae sp. 1_MG-2023, assembly GCA_030546905.1. Classification (GTDB taxonomy): domain Bacteria; phylum Pseudomonadota; class Gammaproteobacteria; order Granulosicoccales; family Granulosicoccaceae; genus UBA7957. The sequence goes on from JAUOPI010000005.1 coordinate 169,647, forward strand.
CAAAACCATTCCCGCCGAGCAGACCGTCGAAGACACTTACATCCCGGTGCAGAATATTCTCGGCCGGGACGCCCTGTCGCAGGACAAACGACCCGACGAGCCGCGTCATCCCCTGGCCGATGAGGTGTATTTCCTGGAAGAGGCCTCGCGGCCCGGTGAGTTAATGCCGGTCTTCGAAGACGAAGAGGGCACTTACATCATGAACTCCAAAGACCTGCGCGCCATCGAACACGTGCAGCGTCTGGTAGAAATCGGTGTCGATTGTCTGAAAATCGAAGGGCGGACCAAATCCCATTACTACGCGGCCCGCACCGCGCAGGCCTACCGCAAAGCCATTGATGATGCCGTGGCCGGCAAGCCTTTTGATGAAGGGCTGCTCGGTGTGCTCGATAATCTGGCCAGTCGCGGCTACACGGACGGGTTCTTCCAGCGCCAGCAGACTCAGGAGCACCAGAACTACCTGCTGGCCGCATCCAAGGGGCATCAGCAGCAGTTCTGCGCCGAAATGACCGCATATGATGCCGAAACCGGCATGATTGAGCTGGATGTCAAAAACCGCTTCGGGGTCGGCGACAAGCTGGAGCTGATTAGCCCCGACGGACAGAATCAGGAAATCACCCTCAGCAAAATGCTCAACCGCAAAGGTGAAGAAATCGAGGTGGCGCCGGGCAGCGGCCACGTGGTGCGCATTCCCTACGAGGGTACACCGCCGGACAAGCTGCTGGTGGCACGGTTCCTTTGAGAAAAAAGCCGGATCTGCGAATCCGGCTTTTTTTATGTCTGCGCCCGCAGCGCTTCAGGTTTCCGCGATCTGAGCGACCGCTCCGGCGGCGCGCTTTTGTGCTGTCCGGTGCGTTTCCTGTGCCTGTTGCTTGCGCCGGCGCTTTTCCTTGTACATCAGCAGATCGGCCTGAGCGAGCAGACTGTCGAAGGGCACGCCGTTGCCGGGCATGGCGTGGAGCCGGCCGACGCTGTAGTCGATCCGGTAGTGTTTTTTGTTGTGCGCGTTAAAGGCAGCGACCGCCGTATGCAGGCGTTTAAGGGCGTTGTCCAGGCCGGGCCGGCAACTGACCACGGCAAACTCATCGCCGCCGATGCGACCGATGGCATCGGAGTGGCGGAAGGTACTTTTTAGCAAACGGGCAAAATCCACCAGCAGCGCCGAGCCGGTATCGTGACCGTAGGTATCGTTGACTTTCTTCAGCCCGTCGAGATCAAAGAACAGGATCCCGAGCCCGCTGTTTTCCCGCAGGGCCTGCGAATAAAGATGCTCGCCGAGCAGGAAAAAGCCCCGGCGGTTCAACACTGAGGTCATTTCATCGTTCAGCGAGAGTTCGCGCAGACCGCGCTCCAGCGCGTTAACCCGGCGCGCCAGCGGAAAAACCAGCAGTGCCGAAGCGCCGGATATGACGGTCACGATCAATGTCAGCGTCCAGAACTGCTGCGGCAGCGGATTGTGCTGCTCACCGGACAGCAAGAGCGCCGAGAGAATCACCACAAACGGTGTCGCCAGTGTAAACGGCAGTACCAGGCGCGAGACGTGGCTGCCAATGCCGTCGCCGAAGATCGGGCTGAACCAGCCGCGTGACGCACGGGTCGGCAGGATGGCGATAAACAGGCAATAAAAGCAGATCAGGGTCGGCAGCGAGAGCGCCGACAGGGAATGCGAGCCGATCACAATAGGGCTGGAAAACACCGAGGCCGAGGTCACCGCGATCAACAGCACCAGCAGCACATAGGCGAGGATGTCACTGACCGGGACGGTCCGTTTGGATTTGCAACGCACCACCAGCAGAAAAAGCGACAGCAGTGTCATATAGCAGGCGCCGATCAGCGTCATCGGCTGTGTTGCGTCCGCTGCGGCGGTTGAGGTAAAGCCCTGTGCGATGGCGTACAGGCTGTACAGCAGGGTAAAGCCCACGGCGGCCAGATACGGGAAACGCACCGCGTGGCGGCTGGTATGCGGGCACAGCAGTAAAATCAGGCTCAGTAATGCGACACCGGTGGCGGTGGCCGGCGCCATAGTGATCCACTGTCCGGGCAGGCGGGCGCTCAGTGCAGGGAACTGGCCAGCCAGCAGGACCGACATGGAAATGCACAGGGACAACAGCAACGCCAGCTTGCGCAGGCGGAACACGCGTGAAACCAAACGCGAATTCGGCGTCGGGGGCTGTTCGAATACATCCGGTAGCATCACCATGGAACCGTTCTCCCTACGGTTGGTGCAACACGATAAACAACACCGGTTGCAGCGGCGCTTTATGCTGTGGGGCGGTCTTGCCCTGGGGCCGGACCGCCGGTGTCGTCTGCTGATTCGGACGATGCCGGCCCGTTTGAGTCGTCCGCAGCCCGTGCCGGCGATGTTCTCCCTGAACAGCGGCCCGTGCCAATATCAACAAAGTCCGTGCGTAAACACGTTCGATTCTGCTTTTAACATAGTCGTTAAGTGACTAATTGCAAAATTAAATTGGCTTTCTATCCCTTTGTTGGTAAGGCGCATACATGCATTTTGTGGTGTTTTTGCCCGCCTGTTAAATTGGCTAAGGGCGAGGCACTTTTGCCTTAATTAAAAATCGTGGCAACTGCCGGGCCATATTTAAGACAGAAGCGCAGCATGCAATCGTGGCAAAGGAGAAATGCACCGGTCGGGGAAGGTGTATAGCGGGGCTAAAAAGACGGGCAAAAAAAAGACCCGGAAACTACCGTTTTTCCGGGTTCTTAAGGGAAGTCAAAGGATTAAGCTCAAAGCCTGAACTCTCTTCTCAGCCGGTCCGTGACCGGTCAGCCAAAACCGCGTCCAAGCGATGCTCTTGCGTAGGGATATTTGCATCAGATATGCCAATAAGAGGCAAAGTGTCTCTATTTGTCGCGGATCTCCACAAACCTTTGCAGGAATTGCCGCAATAGCGCCGTCAGTTCACGGTTCTGTCGGGGTTTAAGTGGTTTTTCCAGCGTCGCTAAATGCGCTTCGATTTCTGCAGGCAATGTGCCGGTGCGCTTTTGCCGGCTTAAAAAAGCCCGGATAAGCAGCCGTGCTGAGTCAATATCCCGCCGTCCGGCAATAAACCGGCGTAATTCGTCCTCGCCGCCGGGCATGGCCAGCAAGCCTTGCGCGCTGAAAGGCATGGCTTTGACCGAGGCCCGTTCAGCGGCCCGTTCGATAGCCTGCTCCAGGCTGTTGTCCAGGCCCTGTATGACCAGACGCGAACCCTGTCCGCTGGCCGCATTGGGCTTGTGGCCCAGATGCACCGTGCGGTAGAGGCCATCCTGCCAGAAAGCGGCCAGGGCTTCGGTGTCGCCGAAGGCCGAGCCGATGGCGGCAAAGCCGCGCCTGTGGTAGTAGCGCTGCAGCTCGCCGAGCAGACGGCGGCCAAGGCCGCGCCGCTGAAAATCCGCTTGCACGGCTATACGGACCACGCGTGCCAGATGCGCACGCAAGAAAGCCGGATCCATATGTTCATAAGCCAGCCTTTGCGCCAGCAAATGCCCGCGCGGACGGCGCTTGCCGTCGAGAATGGCTTCCTGCAGCAGCGTGTCGCCGATGCCGCCTTCTTCGGCAACCCAGGCGGCTGCGACCAGCACATCACCGTCGAACAGGGCAAACAAGGCGATATTGTTGCCGTCGAGCAGATGCCGCAGATCCAGCGGGCGGGTCTGATAGTGCGCATCGACCAGCAAGCCGAAGAGCGCGGCCAGGCGCGCTTCGTCGCCGGCCAGGCGGTCACGGTCGAGGCGCTCAAAGCGCAGGCTTTGTGGCGCGGCAACCGTGGCCGGCAGCGTTTGGCCGGGGCGGGGAATCAGCCAGCGGTTGAGTGCGCTTTCCAGCCAGTCGCCGGCGGCGTAGCGGACCGGTTCCGTTAGCTGCTGTTGACTGATGCGGATCTGCTGCTGTTGCAGAAACTGCTTAAAGCGCAGGGCGAAACCGCGTCCGGCACCTTCGTAGCCATGCAGCGTGCTGGCGAACACTGCCCGCCGATAGCGTAAGGCCAGCGCTTGCAGCAGTGGCAGCGGGATAGCTGCGGCTTCGTCGACCAGCACCAGATCGGCGTGTGCCCGGCTGCGCAGGAGCTCGTCCGGACCGCTGAAGTGCAGCTTCGCGGCGTCGCCGGCGCTGCTCAGTAACTGCGCGGCTGCCTGCCGGCTGGGGGCGGTCAGGGCGATTCTAAGCGGCTGCGGGTGTCCGCTCAGGGCGGCCGCCGCCATGCCCAGGGCGGTGGATTTGCCTCGCCCGCGGTCGGCGTGAACCAGCAGACAGTGCGGTTGCGGCCCGCGATCCTCAAGCAGCGCGTTGATTGCCTCCAGCAAGCGTTGCTGATCGGCGGTCGGGCCACCGGGCGCGGGGGCGGCCGGCGGACCGGCGGGCGGGCTGATCAGTTGCCAGTGGCCGTGTGCGAGTTCGCCGCAGATGCCGTTGTCACTGAGCAAACCCTGCAAACGGCGCAGATAGCGGTGCGTGAGTGCGTCGGCGCCGGCCGGGTAGACGGCCAGCCGTGCTGTCAGCGGGTCCGGTTCGCTCAGCCAGCGTTGCACCGGCGGGGTCAGCAGAATCACCAGCCCGTTGCCGCGCACGCAACCGCTGAGCAAGGCCAGAGCGTCCGGGTCGAAACCGGCAAAGGCGTCAAACAGCAGCGCGTCGTGCGTGCCGCCCAGCGCACGGCTGAGCTGTTGCAGGCTGAGCGGGCGGCCCTGTGCGTCGGTGTTGCAAAGCGGTTCTGCGGCAAAGTGCGTCTGCAGCAGCGTCTGCGCGAGACGGCGTAAGGCCTGGTGTTCGCCGGACAGGTGCAGAAAAACCCGCTGGCGGCGGGCGCCGGCCAGTGCCTGCTGCAACTGCGTGTCGAGAGTTGAGTCCATCGGCCGGAGTATAGCCGCGGCAGGACGATTGCCGCCGCACTTTGTTTGCAGCGGCAGCGGACTGCGCTCAGGGGCGGCCTGTGGCCCCGGCGGTATTGGTGGTGCTGAGCGGCAGTCGGTGATCAAAGGCGTTCAGGCCGCCGATGATGTAGCGTGCATTGATGTGCTGCTCGCGCAGGATAAAGACCGCCGCGCGGCTGCGCAGGTCGTGATGGCAGTACAGCAGGTATGGCCGGTCGCGGCGAAAGCAATGCAGCCGTTTGCGCAGTTCGTGCAGTGACATATGGTGCGCACCGGGCAGGTGTCCGGCGCTGAATTCACTGTATTCGCGGCAGTCGATCAGCGTGGTGTCCGGCTGGCGGTTGATCAGGGCCAGCGCTTCTTTGGGAGTGATGCCGTGGGGCATTTCCGGCGCGATTACCTGCTCGAAGTCGCTTGCCGCCAGACGCAGTACACAGCCATCGCTGTTCATCCGCACGGTGACCTTGTGTACACCGCCGCGCTGCAGGGCTTCTTCGCCGAAACTGTCACCCGCGGACAAGCGGCGTATCACGGCTGCACGGCCGTCGGCCGGGTTGCTTTGCCAGACATCGGCGCTGCCCGTGTCCAGCAGGTAGCAGGCATCGGCTTGCCCGCCTTCGCGAATCACCGTATCGCCTTTGGCGTAGTCGATCCGTTTCATCAGGCGGAAGGCGCCGGTCAGGGTTTCCAGGGAGAGTTTGCGGAATGCCTGGGTGCGGCTGACCAGAGACGGAAAGTCCAGCGGCATCGGTGTTTCCAGGCGGCCGGGGCGGGTTGCCTCGCGGCGGGCCGCGCTGCTGTCGATAATGCGCCGGTCAAACTGCAGCCATTGGCAGTCGCTGAGCGCACTGATGCTGAAATCAATGCCGTTGGGCAGCACCATCACCGGCTTGTCGGCGTCGGCCATGCGGATCGCATGACGTTGCCGGCCGTGACGACCGCGGGTCACGCGGACACAGCCTTTGAGTATGGCCACGACCTGTTCCGGGGCAGGCCGTATTGCATCGCCGGCGGTGCAGTTCTGCAGCCGGGCGCCTTTGAGGACATCGGCCATTTGTTCATCGTCCATGCCTGCGAATGCAGGATGCCGGCGTAGTCGGCGGCCGACCGTGATCATCTGGCGCATTCGTATCTCCCTGAAACGACGCTTGCATCCATACAACAGGGACGCAATTGCTGACAGCCTTTGATGAGCTTAGGTCGCTGTAGCGGTGTCTGACATAGTGCTTATGGCTAGGCGGGGAGAATGTTTCCGAATTGTAAAGCGACTTAGGTGCCGGCGTCGGCCTGCGCCAGGGCGGTATCGGGGGCGTAGGTTTTTGCCAGGTAACTGCGGATGCCCTGCGCTACGGCATCGGCAAGCTTGTCCAGATAGGCTGAATCGGTGAGCCGGGCTTCTTCTTCCGGATTGCTCAGGCAGGTCACTTCCAGCAGTGCGCCGGGTGCGTCGTGCTGGGAGAGGATTCGCATGGAATCGCTTTTGACACCGGCATTGACCGAGATCTCGTTAAAGCGCTTGACGGTGGCGAAGACGGAGCTTTGCACTTCTTCGGCAAAACGGCGTGAACGGGTCACATTGTCTTCTTTGGCGGCCACCAGAACCGGCTCGCCGTCCGGTGATTGCGCGGACACCTGACGGCGGGTTTTGTAATAGGACTCGACCAGTGTGATATTGCGCTGCGGCAGGGTGTTGAGGTGCAGGGACAAGACCAGATCCGCGCCGATATTGCTGATAATGGCGGCCCGGGCGTTGATATTGATCGTGCGGTCGTCAAAGCGCGTCAGCGCCACATGGAGATTCCCTACGTCACTGAGTTTCCGGCGTACCCGCTTGGCCAAATCCAGCGTGAGCACTTTTTCGCTCAGGCCCTTGTTGCCAAGCGCACCCGGGTCGATGCCGCCATGACCGGGATCGAGCGCCAGCACCGTGAACTGCGGCAATTGCAGGCCGGTTTTCTCCGGCACTGCCGGCGGTGGCGGATCCAGTTTGGCAACCGGCGGGGTGATGGTTTCGGCAGTTTCCCGGATCGACAGGGTTTCAGTGCCGGCCGCACCGGAGCCGGCCGGTGTCGGACCGGTGAACAAGGTCGCGCCGACGGCCCCCAGCGCGGCAAGCACGGCGACGCCAAGCAGGGCGGCGCGGCGGCTGGGGCGGGAAGTGTCCGGCGACGACTGTGTTTTTGACGGGGGTACAGGCATAAAAAGAGTGTAATGCGAAATCCGTATTTTTCAGTGAAATATCCACCTGTGGCGGTGTCAGCGGCCTTATCAGTGGTCGTCACCGACGTGTCGGCGTTATCTTTGCCGGAGCAAGCTGCGTTCCTGTGAGCGTAACTTGCATAGATTCAATCATTACCATTTTCCGGAGCACTGCCGTGGCCGCGCTTTACCAAAACACCCTGATACGTATTGAAGCCGAACCCTCAACAATTCCCTGGCTGAAGGTTTTCACCCTTGACGGCTGCAGGGAGTTCAGCGATTGCAGTGATGAAACCCGGGCCGAGGTCTGGCGTGTGCTGCATATCCTGGAAAAGGGCATGCTGGCGTTTTACCGGCCGGACAAGATTAATCTGGCTTCTTTCGCCAACTATATGCCGGTGGTGCACTGGCACGTTATGGCCCGCTACAAAAACGACACGCATTTTCCTGAGCCCATGTGGGGTATTCAGCAGCGCAACAACACGATTGAGTTTGCGCCGCTGGAAGAATTTATCGCATCCGTCAAAGGGCGTCTCGACGGGCACTGATTTGCCTGCGGCAGAAAAGACAAAGGCGGACCTTGCGGGTCCGCCGATATCTTCTTCTGGAGACATGATGTGTAAATCTGTTGCCTGCGC
>JAUOPI010000050.1 GCA_030546905.1 Granulosicoccaceae sp. 1_MG-2023
CCTGTGTACAGGCTCCTACAGGTAGCGATTGTAGGAGCGGCTATAGCCGCGACAGCGGAGGTTGCTGTGGCCTGGGCTGGTCGCCTGTGTACAGGCTCCTACAGGTGATGCTTGTGGGAGCGGCCATGGCCGCGACAGCGGAGGCTGTTGTGGCTTGGGCAGGTCGCCTGTGTACAGGCTCCTACAGGTGGCGGTTGTAGGAGCGGCTATAGCGGCGACAGCGGCGGTTGCTGTGGCTTGGGCAGGTCGCCTGTGTACAGGCTCCTACAGGTGGCGCTTGTGGGAGCGGCTATAGCCGCGACAGCGGCGGTTGCTGTGGCTTGGGCAGGTCGCCTGTGTACAGGCTCCTACAGGGGGCGATTGTAGGAGCGGCTATAGCCGCGACAGCGGAGGTTGCTGCGGCCTGGGCAGGTCGCCTGCATGCAGGCTCCTACAGGGGGCCAAAAATCCGCGTCAATGTTGTACACTTAGCCGTTTTTCAATTCATAACGGGCACACCCATGCTGGAAATCAACGCCTACACCAATCAGATCAACGACCTCAGAGAACGTTCAGAGTCTCTCAGGGGGTATCTTTGACTACGCTGCCAAGAAAGAGCAGCTAGAGGAAGTCCTGCTCGAGCTGGAGGATCCCAACGTCTGGAACGATCCGGAGCGTGCGCAGAAACTCGGTAAGGAACGTGTGGCACTGGAGTCGGTGGTGCATGTGCTGGACGAGCTGGAGACCGGTCTGGCCGATGCGGCTGACTTGCTCGAGATGGCGCGTGAAGAGAACGATGCTGAGACGATCGAGTCGGTCGGCGAAGACCTGAAGGGCTATGAGACCAAGGTGGCGGATCTGGAATTCCGTCGCATGTTCTCCGGTGAGCAGGACAGCGCGTCGGCGTTTCTGGATATCCAGGCCGGCAGCGGCGGCACCGAGGCGCAGGATTGGGCGGAGATGCTGTTGCGGATGTATCTGCGCTGGGCTGAGAAGCGCGGTTTCAAGACCGAGCTGATCGAGGCTTCTGACGGGGATGTGGCCGGTATCAAGTCCGCGACCGTGCGCGTTGAGGGCGACTACGCCTTCGGTTGGCTGCGTACTGAAACCGGCGTGCACCGCCTGGTGCGCAAATCGCCGTTCGATTCGGGCGGGCGCCGTCATACGTCCTTCTCATCGGTGTTTGTGTCGCCGGAGATCGACGACGACATCGAGATCGAAATCAATCCGGCCGACCTGCGTATCGACGTTTACCGCGCCAGCGGCGCCGGTGGTCAGCACGTTAACCGGACCGAGTCGGCGGTGCGTATTACGCACGAGCCGAGCGGCATTGTCACCCAGTGTCAGAACGGGCGCTCACAGCACCAGAATAAAGCCACGGCCATGAAACAGCTCAAGGCCAAGCTCTATGAGATGGAAATGCTCAAGCGCACCGGCGATCAGCAGGCTATCGAAGACAGCAAAGCCGATATCGGCTGGGGCAGTCAGATCCGCTCCTACGTGCTCGATCAGTCACGGATCAAAGATTTGCGTACCGGTGTTGAAACCGGCAATACCGGCGCCGTGCTTGACGGTGATCTGGATCAGTTTATTGAAGCGAGCCTGAAACAGGGCTTGTAAAAGCAGGATGACAGCAAGAATGAGTGAACAAGCCGACGAGAATAAACTCATCGCCCAGCGCCGCGAAAAGCTCGCTGAAATGCGCGAACAAGGTGTCGCGTTTCCGAGCGATTTCCGCCGCGACAATATTGCCGCCAAACTGCTGGCTGAATACGGTGACAAGAGCAAGGAAGAACTGGAAGAGGCTGAGGTCAATGTAACCGTGGCCGGGCGTCTGATGGCCAAGCGGGTGATGGGTAAGGCCAGTTTTGCCCAGTTGCAGGACAGCAGTGCCCGCATCCAGCTGTTTGTGCAGCGACAGCGGATCGGCGATGAGCCCTATGCAGAATTCAAGCACTACGATATCGGCGATATCATCGGTGTTTCAGGCACGCTCTTTAAAACCAAAACCGATGAGCTGTCGATCAAGGTCAGCGAGATACGCCTGTTGACCAAATCCCTGCGCCCCTTACCGGAAAAATTCCACGGCCTGACGGATATGGAGCAGCGTTACCGTCAGCGTTATGTGGACCTGATTATGAATCAGGAATCGCGCGAGACCTTTCAGCTGCGCTCGAAAATCGTCAGCTATATCCGCAACTTCCTGGTGCAACGCGAATTCCTCGAAGTGGAAACGCCGATGATGCATGTGATTCCCGGCGGCGCTACGGCGCGCCCGTTTATCACCCATCACAATGCGCTGGATATGCCCTTGTATTTACGTGTGGCGCCGGAGTTGTATCTCAAGCGCCTGGTGGTCGGTGGTTTTGAGCGGGTCTTCGAGATCAACCGTAACTTCCGCAACGAAGGGCTTTCCACCCGGCATAATCCGGAATTTACCATGCTGGAGTTCTATCAGGCCTACGCCGATTACCGCGACCTGATGGACCTGACCGAAGAGATGATCCGCGGTCTGGCCAAAGACGTGGTCGGCAGTACCACCATCAAGGCTGAAAACGGTGAGGATGAATATGACTTCCTGCAGCCGTTCAAGCGTATGACGCTGGTCGGCTCCATCAGCGAACTGAATCCGGAAATCAGTCAGGCCGACCTGCACGATCCGGAAAAAGCCGCCGCGCTGGCCAAATCGATCGGCATCGACGTCAAACCGGGCTGGGGCCTGGGTAAGATTCAGACCGAGATCTTCGAAGAAAAGGTCGAGTCGCGTCTGATGAACCCGACGTTTATCACCGAATACCCCACCGAAGTCTCGCCGCTGGCGCGTCGGAACGACGACAATCCGCAGGTCACCGACCGCTTCGAGTTCTTTGTCGGTGGCCGTGAAATCGCCAACGGCTTCTCGGAGCTGAACGACGCTGAGGATCAGGCCGAACGTTTCCGTAAACAGGTCGAAGAAAAAGACGCCGGTGACGATGAGGCCATGCACTACGATGCCGATTACGTGCGTGCGTTGGAATACGGTTTGCCGCCGACGGCCGGTGAAGGTATCGGTATCGACCGTCTGGTGATGCTGTTGACCGGCTCGCCGTCAATTCGCGACGTTATCTTGTTCCCGCATATGCGCCCGGAATAATGTAGGAGCGGCCATGGCCGCGACCGGCGGAGGCTGTTGAAGCTTGGGCCGGTCGCCTGTGTACAGGCTCCTACAGGTGTTGTTGTAGGAGCGGCCATGGCCGCGACCGGCGGAGGCTGTTGAAGCTTGGGCCGGTCGCCTGTGTACAGGCTCCTACAGGTGCTGTTGTAGGAGCGGCTATAGCCGCGACAGCGGAGGCTGTTGAGGCTTGGGTTGGTCGCCTGCATGCAGGCTCCTACAGGTGTTGTTGTAGGAGCGGCCATGGCCGCGACCGGCGGAGGCTGTTGATGCTTGAGCCGGTCGCCTGTGTACAGGCTCCTACAAGGGCTTAGCCTTTGTAAATTCTGGGATTAAACACATCCCGCAACCAGTCCCCGAGCAGGTTAATCACTAACACCAGCGCCACCAGCACCAGCCCCGGGAACAGCAAAATCCACCACCTGCCGGAGAAGATGAATTCAAATCCGGTATTGATCAGCGCACCGAGCGACGGTTGGTCGACCGGCAGGCCGAGGCCGAGAAAGGAGAGGGCGGCTTCGGACATGATCGCGTTGGCCACCTGCACGGTGGAGATCACCAGAATCGGCGACAGGCAGTTGGGCAGGATGTGGCGGAACATGATTCGCCCGGATTTAAAGCCGATCACCCGCGCGGCTTCGACGTATTCCTTTTCTTTTTCGGCCAGCACTGAGGCGCGGATGGTACGCGCGTACTGCGGCCATTCTGCAACCCCGATCACCACGATCAGCATAATCACGGCGTAGCGGCTGAAAAACTCACCGCCGAATGCTGCCTTGAACACCGCGGAAATAATAATCGCCACCATCAGCGTGGAAAAGGACAGCTGCACGTCCGCCAGACGCATCAGAAAGCTGTCGATGCGCCCGCCGAAATAGCCGGCGGTCATGCCGATGATGATGCCGAGAAACAGTTGCAGACCGACGGCGAGAAAGCCGATGGTCAGTGACAGACGCGAGCCGTAGAGAATCGTCGAGAGTATATCGCGGCCCTGTTCGTCGGTGCCGAGCAGAAAGCGCGGATCGCCGTCGTCCATCCAGACCGGCGGGATCTCGGAGTCCATGATATCGATTGACATTTTGTCGTAGGGATCGGTGGGGGCGATCCACGGCGCAAACAGGGCCAGCAACAGGAATGTCAGAAACAGGGCAAAGCTGAACATTGCAACCTTGTCCCGTTTGAAGTGGTAGACAAGATCGGATTCGCGAAAGCGTTGCCAGCGACCCGGTGCTGCGCTTGGAATAGCGGCCATGCTCAGGCTCCTTTTCCGGTCAGGTTGACGGTCGGGTTAATCAGACCGTAGAGCAGATCAACAAGGGTATTGGTCACCACGAAAATAAAACCGACAAAAATCACATAGGCGGTGATCAGCGGCGTATCCACGCGGTTAACCGCTTCGAGAAACAAAAAGCCCATACCCGGCCATTGGAAGACGCGTTCGGTCAGAATCGTGTAGGCGACCATGGTGCCGATCTGTACGCCGCCGACGGTCAGCACCGGCAGCATGGTGTTTTTCAGGGCGTGTTGATAGTAGATCCTGTTCAGCGCCAGCCCTTTGGCCTTGGCAAACTTGATGTATTCCGAGCTGAGTACTTCGAGCATTTCCGAGCGCACCAGACGGATAAACAGCGGCAGCATAATCGACGACAGCGCAATACAAGGCAGGATCAGATGCCTCAGGCCATCGACGGAGAAATAGGCCGATTCGATGCCGGCAAATTGCCCCGGTTCGCCGCGCCCGAAAGACGGCAGCCAGCCGAGCTGAATCGCGAAGATGTAGGTCAGCATAATCGCAGTCAGAAACACCGGAATGGAGATGCCGATACTGCTCAGGGCCATCACGATTTTGGTAAAAGTCGTGTTGGGATGAATCGCGGTGTAGACGCCCAGCGGTATGGAGAACACCACAATAATCACGGTGGCGCCGAAGACCAGTTCCAGGGTGGGGCCCAGTTTGTCGATAATCACATCCAGCGCCGGGCGTTTAAAAAAGTAGGAATTGCCCAGATCGCCGTGCAGCGCGTTTTTCAGAAAACGCCCGTATTTTTCGATGAAAGGATCATTCAGACCCATTTCATCACGCAGCATTTCACGTTCGGCAGCGGACACGGACTGGCCGACCAGTTCACGCAGCGGGTCGCCCAGATTATCCTGAATGGCAAAGGCCACCACACTGATGACCAGCATGACGATCACGGCTTGCAGTGTGCGTTTAAGCAGAAATATCAACATGGTTGTTTCCTTGGACCGGCGCGTTCAAGCCGTGAGGTCTTCGCGCAGGCCGGTAAAGCCGGGCATAAGGTCGATCAGCTGGCGGCTGTATTCATGCTGCGGGTGTTCGAACAGCTGTTCGGTTTCAGCCACCTCCAGCAGGCTGCCGCTTCTCATTACGCCGATGCGCTCGCACATCTGACGCACTACCGGCAGATCATGGCTGATAAACAGCATGGTCAGATTCAGCTCGTCCTGCAGGTCTTTCAGCAGATTGAGGATCTGCGCCTGCACGGAGACGTCCAGGGCGGAGGTCGGTTCATCACAGATCAGCAGCCGTGGCCGTGTGGCCAGCGCGCGGGCGATGGAAATACGCTGACGCTGACCGCCGGAGAACTCATGCGGGTATTTGACCCCGGCCGCGCTGCCCAGTCCGACATGGTCAAGCAGGTCGGCAACCACCTGGCGTGTTTCGGCTTCGTTGGCCGTGAGGTGATGAAAGCGGATCGGCTCGGCAATAATGTCGGCGATCTTCATGCGCGGATTCATGGAGGTGTAGGGGTTCTGAAACACCATCTGCATTTGTTGCCGGAACGGCCGCCGCTCCCGCTCGGATTGCAGCGCGGTCAGATCAATGCCTTCGAAAATCACACTGCCTGAATCGGGCGGATAGAGTCCGGCGATCACGCGTGCAATGGTCGATTTGCCGGAGCCGGATTCACCGACCAGACCGAAGCTTTCGCCTTCGCTGACGGCGAAGCTGACGTTATCGGAGGCCTGCACGTATTCGCGCCGCGACGGCAGCAGCGAGCGGCGCGTGATAAAACGCAGGTTCACGTTTTCCACGCGCAGCAGGGCTCCCTCGTAGTCGCGCTGTTGTTGCCGTTGTCCCAGCCAGTGGGTTTTGACATCCAGTGTAGCGTGCCTGCCAACATCTTCGATGTAGGTGACCAGGGGAAACCGGTCGAGCTTGATATCCGAGCGCGGTACCGCGGATATCAGGCTTCGGGTATAGGGATGTTCGGGCGTTTTCAGGACCTTGTCGGTGGGGCCGATTTCCACCAGTTCGCCCTGATACATAACCGCCACGCGGTCGGTGACATTGGAGACCACGCCCATATCGTGGGTGACCAGCATACAACCGACGTTATTCTCGCGGCACAGGCGACGGATCAGGGTGAGGATCTGATCCTGAATTGAGACGTCCAATGCGGTGGTCGGCTCGTCGGCGATTATCAGGTCCGGCCCCGCTGCCAGCGCAATCGCAATCACGACCCGCTGGCGCATCCCGCCGGAGAACTGATGCGGATATTGGTTCAGGCGGTTTTCCGGCTGGCCTATACCCACGTCCTGCAAGAGCCGGAGCGCGCGTTGGCGGGCTTCTTCATCGGAGACCTGCATATTCGCGTGGATGGTTTCAGTGATCTGATGGCCGATGGTGAAGAGCGGATTGAGCGAGGTCATCGGGTCCTGAAAGATAAAGCCGATTTTCGAGCCGCGGATGCGCCGCATGGCCTCGGCATCGAGACCGGAGATGCGTTCGTCGTTGAGGTAAACCTCGCCGGCGGAGACCACTCCGGGCGGGCTCAAGAGGTCGGTAATGGCGTTGCCGACTGTGGATTTGCCGGCGCCGGATTCGCCTACTACGCCGAGTATCTCGCCGCGTTTGAGTGTGAAGGACAGGGATTTAACCGCATGGTGAGTGCCGTGGCGCAGCGGGTAATCAATACACAGGTTTTTGACTTCCAGCAGGGGCATTGTTGTCTCTTTTTTATTGTTGCCTTCCGGTGACCGGCACAGCGCTGCAGAAGGGCTGGATGCAGTTTGACGGAGTTGTATTAAGCTGCAACAGCGCTGTGGGGCATAAGACCCGGCCAGACCACGCTGACCGGGTGCTGTGATTAAGCCGCGATTACTCGCTGATCACCAGGTCTCCCAGATACGGGAAGTTCATGCCATTGACAATCGGCGCGATATCCACGCCTTTGCGTGCAGCCCAGCTCAGATCCTGCCAGTGCAGCGGGACGAAGGCGGCATCCTCATAGGCGATTTTTTCCATTTCCTGCATGATTTCGGCGCGTTTGTCCGGATCGATCTCGGTGTTGGCCTGAGCGATCAGGGCGTCGAGTTCTTCGTTGCAGTAGTTACCGGAGTTGTACTGTCCGGCGCCGGTTTCGGCGTTCGGGCAGGCGGCCAGGAATTCGAAGAAGTTGTTGGTGTCTTCGGTATCGGAGTGCCAGCCGATCATCATCATATCGGCGGAGCGTTCGTCAAACTCAGGCCAGTATTGCGCTTTGGGCATGGTTTTCAAATCAACCTTGATGTTGATTTTCGACAGCATGGAGGCGACCGCCTGCGCGATTTTCTCGTCGTTCACATAGCGGTTGTTAGGCGCTGCCATGGTGATGCTGAAACCGTCTTCGTAACCGGCTTCGGCCATAAGTGCTTTGGCTTTCTCGAGATCGTAGCGTGGCTTCAGATCGGGGTTGTAACCGAGATAGCCCTCGGGGGAGAACTGTGCCGCCGCAGTGGCATAACCCTTCATGATCTTGTCGACGATGCCTTCCTGATTGATTGCATAGTTCACCGCCAGACGTACTTTGGGGTTTTTGAAGGCTTCGACGCGTTCCTGATTCATCTGGAAGGTAATGATGCGTGTGCCGCTCATGGTAACCAGATCAACCTTGTCGCTGTTGTCGATACGCTCGTAATCGGTGGGCGAGATCGGCGCGATAAAATCCACGTCGCCGGACAGCAGGGCAGCAACACGGGTCGGCTCTTCTTTGATCGGGGTAAAGATGATTTTGTCGACATTGCCGGGTGATTCGCTGTCCCAGTAGTCTTCGTTGCGTTCAAACTCCACGCGCACGCCCTGTTCGCGATAGCTCACGGTATAGGGGCCGGTGCCGGAAATGGTCCGCGAGGCGAAGGAATTACCGTGTTTGACGATTTCGTCTTTGGGCTTGCCGTTCTCGTCTTCACCGCTGAAAAAGGCGCTGTCCATGGGGAAGACGTAAGTCATATTGTTCAGCACCAAGGGGAAGGGCCCGTCGGTCATCACGTCGATGGTGTAGTCATCGACAACCTTGACGCCGCTGAAGGGGGCAAACACGCCCTTGAAGTCAGGCGAGGCCTTGAGGCGGTTGAAGGAGAATTCCACGTCTTTGGCTGTGAACTCATTGCCGCTGTGGAATTTGACGCCTTTACGCAGGTAGAAACGCATGGTCGTGTCGTCGATGCGTTCCCACTTCTCAGCCAGACGCGGCTCGAATCCGAACTCCTGAGTCCAGCGGATCAGCGGATCGTAGGTCATATGGGACAGTTGCAGCGTACCGCCGGATAACTGCTCAAACGGATCCAGAGATACGGGGTCTGCGTCGTAGGCCATCTTCAGGGTCGCCGCATTAGCAGTGGCAACGCCCATGGCCAGGGCACTGGCCGCGAACAGGGAAGTTATTCTATTCATCAACATTATCCTTATCGCTTAGCGTGTGAAATCACAAAGTCTGACGGTTTGCAGGATCGTTGGCCTGCGTGTGCAGCCCGCCTGTGGCACCGGCTACAGGCCGGTGATAATAATGGACGCCCGGCCGGGGCTGCGTGTGTATTGTTTTGTCTCCCGTCAAATCAGCCCCCGCATGCGCGGCTTTTACAAGCAGGGTACGCGGGGGTTATTCCCCACCATGTTACAACGGCACGTCGGATTCAAGTCAATCGTTTATAGGAGTCTGTATACAGGCGACACGCCTGATTGTCGGCAGCCTCCGCCGGTCGCGGCCATGGCCGCTCCTACAACCGGCACCTGTAGGAGCCTGTACACAGGCGACAAGCGCAGGCGTTGGCGGCCCCGCCGGTCGCGGCTATAGCCGCTCCTACAACCGGCACCTGTAGGAGCCTGTACACAGGCGACCTGCCCAAGCTACAGGCGACCTCCGCCGTCGCGGCTATAGCAGCTCCTACAACCGGCACCTGTAGGAGCCTGTACACAGGCGACCTGCCCGGGCTGCGGGTAGCCTCCGCTGGTCGCGGCTATAGCCGCTCCTACAGGCGACAAGCGCAGGCGTCGGTAGCCCCGCCGGTCGCCGCGTCTATCCGGTATACTCAGCGCATCTTCGGTTATGGTGAAACGCTCAGCTGCTGAGCCTTGTAAAATTTTCGATGAAGTGCCTGATTCGCGCAATCCGACAGCATGAAGACGAGCTGAGTGCGTTTCTGCGCCAGCGTACCGGCGACGCGGCGATCGCCAATGATTTGCTTCAGGATGTGTTTCTGCGCGCCATAAGCCAGGGTGAGAAATTCTGCGCCATTGAAGATCCGCGTGCCTGGCTGTTCCGCGTTGCACGCAATGTGATGATCGACTACAAACGCCGTCCGCAGCCTTTGACCGGGGTACTGGATGAGCTCCCGCAAGCGCTCAGTGATACACCTGCTGAGCCGGAGGCGGTGGATCTGCTGACCGATTGCCTGAGGCGCAATCTGGCCCGGATCAGCGACGACGACCGCGAGATTATCGAATTCTGCGATCTCGCCAATCAGACCGTAAAGTCCTACGCGCAATCGCGCTCGATTACCCTCTCTGCCGCTAAAGCCCGACTGCTGCGTGCCCGGCGGCGGCTGCGCCGTTCCTTGGTTGAGCACTGTGCTGTGTGTTTCGACGAGCAGGGCAAGGTTTGTGATTTCACCGTACCGGTGCTGTAGGAGCGGCCATGGCCGCGACAGCGGTGTGGGATTGTAGGAGCGGCGGGGCTACCCGCAGCCCGCGGCAGGTCGCCTGTGTACAGGCTCCTACAGGTGCCGGTTGTGGGAGCGGCCATGGCCGCGACGGCGGTGGTTGCCTGTAGCTTGGGCAGGTCGCCTGTGTACAGGCTCCTACAGGTGGCGGTTGTGGGAGCGGCCATGGCCGCGAACGGCGGCGGTTGCCGTGGCTTGGGCAGGTCGCCTGTGTACAGGCTCCTACAGGTGTCGGTTGTAGGAGCGGCCATGGCCGCGACCGGCGGAGGCTACCTGCAGCTTGGGCAGGTCGCCTGTGTACAGGCTCCTACAGGTGTCGGTTGTGGGAGCGGCTATAGCCGCGACGGCGGAGGTTGCCTGTAGCTTGGGCAGGTC
>JAUOPI010000051.1 GCA_030546905.1 Granulosicoccaceae sp. 1_MG-2023
GCTTCGGCTTCAGGCGCAGCTTCGGCTTCAGGCGCAGCTTCGGCTTCAGGCGCAGCTTCGGCTTCAGGCGCAGCTTCCGCTTCAGGCGCAGCTTCGGCTTCAGGCGCAGCTTCGGCTTCAGGCGCAGCTTCCGCTTCAGGCGCAGCTTCCGCTTCAGGCGCAGCATCGGCTTCAGGCGCCGGCAACAAGCTATCCCGGTCAATTCCGCTTAAGGTATTAAACGTACTAACCGTACCCGTAAAGGCCAGCGGCCAGTCACTGCGCTCGATGGTGACTTCACTGCCCTGCTTCGAGAGCGTCAGACTCAGCACCTCGCCATCCTCGCCGGTCACTTCCCAGGTCGAAACACTGAGATCCCCGGCACTGTCGGCATCAGTATCTGCCGTGTCCTCTGCCGCATCCACATCAGCAAGCCCGGTGACACGCAGCTTATGCAGGGCGTTGAGTAGCGTGTCCAGCTGCTCTGCATCAACTTCACGCCAGCCGGCGTCGGCTTGCGGATCCTGTAAACACCATTGCTCAGCCTCTTTGACCAGCGTAAAACCGTCACCCTTGATTTGGCTGATATCCGCAAATGCCAGCAGTCCGCGGTCCAGCCAGTCTTCTTTATCCTGCGGAATATCGTAGACATTCAGACCGGCTGCGACGATCGCATCATCCCCGGCACGCCGCACATGCGAGCGCTGATAACCCGGCGAAGTTCCGACGTACAGATCGGCCAATGCTTGATCGCCGTTGTAGACCGTCACATGACGCTGAAACTTATCATCAGCCACTTCAAGCTGTTCGCGGGCTGCCTCACTGGTCGCGACCGGCAAACCCGCTTGCAGTTCAGCAAGCGTTGACAGCAAGCGGTCCACCTTAGCCGTATCGGCCGGCAGCCCCGGTTCTCCCTGCAATTGCCATTCGTCGCCGTCACGCAACAATAGCAGTTGCGTATCAGCGGTAGCGATCTCCAGACGGTCGGCCAGCGTCCGCTCAAAGCTGAGCAATGGTCCGCTGCCCGCAAAGTCCGAAGCACGGCCGGTGTTCCAGGCAAGCCCGGCAGCCATCAGCAGTTGCAGCAGCAAAACCATACCCAGCACTTGTAAGACAAGACTGGAGGCGAGTGTCTGTCGCCACGCGGCAAGCTGTGCAAACTTGCCGGCGCCCTGCTTCTGCCCTGTCACGTTTTGCGCTGCGGGGCTTATGTCGTTTTGTTTTTCAGGTTCTCTATGACTCATGATTTCAACCACGCCAATTGTTGCTTCTCACGCCGCGCACGGGCCAGCCGGACCAGACCATAGAGTCCGCCAATCGCCAATGCAGCCAGCACATAGTTGAGGTATTCCCAAAAACGTTGAGAGGATTCGTCCATCGGAGGCAATGTCCGGTTGAATTGCCCGCGACTGCGAATCGCCGCCAGTCCGCTGTCATCCAGCGCCACATCAACACTATTGACCAGCAGCTGAAAAGGCGTCAGGTAGGCTGAGCCATTCGCCGATCCGATCATCTGGGTAGTTTGATCGCGGAACAGATCATTGGAGGCAAAGACAATCAGTTTTGCCGATTCGGTGGATTTTTCGATCACCGTATCAACGGCCTCCGCCAGGTTTGGCGTTGCTTCGCTCTCCCCGCCGTCGGCCGCATCCGCATCCTCAGCGGTGATTGCCAGCGGAGACGGCTTGCCTGCGAAATAGGAATCGAAGCGACCGCTGGCGGCCACTGCCAGGATTTGCTCACCGCGCTCGTCACCGGGCGGCCACGGGCTGCCGGCAGACTGCGGATCATCCAGGCGTGGCATGATATCGCCGGAGTCGGAAAGCCAGGCTTGCGCCGAACTTTTCAACAACACGGAAACCTCTCTCTGCGCCTCAAGCTCATCCTGACCGGATTCCCCTAGGCTGATCGGCGAGGCCCACGGTACGGTCAGCTGATTCAGACCGGCCAGCGCCGCCGCGTCGCGGTTGAGCCCATCACCGCGTACATCAACAAAATACGGATAATCAAGCATACGCAATTCCTGCAAGCGCAAGCCCCCCACATTGCGCGTTACCGGCACAGGGAAAGCTGCATTTTGCGTATCCATCACCAGCGACTTACCGATCCTTATACCATTGTGGGCAAGCCAGTCCTCAAGTCCCGAGTCCCTGTTCTGCAAGCTCAGACTGGTGCTACTCAGACTTGCACTGTAGGGCGAGGTCGCCGCGATGACCGTCCCGCCTTTCATGAGAAACTGATCCACGGCAAACAGGGACTTTTCATCCAGCCCCTGCGGCGCGGCCAGTATCAGCAGTTCAATATCGCTGCTGACCACACCATCGCTGATATCCTCCTGAACCAGTTCGTACTCGGCACGCAGGAAATCCTGCAAGTAGCGGAAATCCTGCCCTGCCGGCATGGCTGGCATGCCCGGCTGCATTGCAGGCGCGGCGGCCGGCAGCACAACGCCGACCTTGTGCGTCAGGCCGCTGGCAAAGCGTTTCAATCCGGCATCCAGATTCCGCTCGAAACTGCTTTGCGTCATGTCGTCCAGCGGCAGCTGCACAACCTGCTCACTCCCGTCAGTCAGGAGCAGGTGGAACCAGAAGGTATCGTTGCTGAACAGCCCCGCGCTAAGCGGTCGCAAGCCGTAATCCCGGGCCAGTTCCTGTGCCAGCGCCCCGCCGTTTTCCTGCGGGTTGGCAAAGCGCACCGAGAACTTACCGCCCGATGCCTCTGCCTGCTTCTGTGCAACGCCGCTCAGATCCGATTTGAACTGCACGAGCTCATCGGGCAAGCGCTCGTCAGCCGATACATAAGCGGTCAGAGTGACCGGCTTGTCGATATTGGCAAAGACATTACCCGCAGACTGGAAGTCTGCCATCACCCGACGGATGGATTTGCTCAGATCGTACTCAGGGTTACGCAGTTGCACTTCGATATCGCCTTCGCCCTGACTTTTCACATCAATCAGGTCACGAAAGCCGAGCACCTCGTATTCATCGCCGTACTGCACCAGGACATCAAAGTAACTGCTGACAATCGACGACTGATAGCGGTCGGCAACCTGAAACGGCACAGGCTCAATACCGTACTGCCGGTTTGCCTCTTCTTCCGCTTCCGGGTTACTCATGGGATCGACAAACTCAACCCTGACCCGACCGTTGCCGGCGACTTCCATCTCCCGCATCAAATCACGCAACTGTGGCACCAGAGGACTCAGCAAGGGGTGCGTCTTGGCGCTGAAATAACCGCGCAGGGTCAAAGGTTCCTGCAGCTGCGACAGAATATTACGGGTTGTCGCGGACAGCGAGTACTGCTGCCCGCGGGTGGTATCGAGACGCCAGCTATGCATCTGTCCGACCCACAGATTAAGTGCCAGCGCGTTAAGTACGAGCAGCACCGTGATCAGCTGCCAGCGCCGGTGCGCGCCAGCCGGTCCGGCAGCCGCCCAGCGCTCGCGTTCGAGCATCAGGACATTGAGGGCCAGAAAAATCAGCGTCAGGCTCAGGTAATAAACCAAATCCGACACGTCGATTACGCCACGGGTGATCGCATCGAAATGCGTGCCTGTGGCCAGTGCCTGCAGCCATTCAGCCGCAGTCTGTCCCAGGGTTGCAGTGATCAGAGGACTACCCACCAGCCAGAACAAGCCGCACAGCGCAACCGAGCCGATCAGGCTGACAATCTGGTTCTGCGTGCGGGACGAGACGAACAGACCTATGGCCAGATAGGCAGAACCGAGCATCAGAGTCGCCAGATAACCGGCCCGGACCGGCCCCCAATCGATATCGCCGATCAGCGAGATCGTCAGTGGCAGCGGCAAGACCACCAATAGCGCCAGAAGCAACAACAGCATACAGGCGAGGTATTTCCCCAGAACAAAATTCCACAACGGCGCCGGTTGTGTCAGTACATGTTCAAGTGTGCCTGTACGGCGTTCCTCACTCCACATCCGCATGGTCAGTGTGCTGCAAAGCAAAATCAGCAGGATCGGCATCCATTCGAACATGGGCCGCACATCGGCAATATTACGGGCAAAAAACGCCTCACCCCAGAACACGATAAACAATGTGACCGCTGCAAAAGCGGCAAAGAACAACCAGGCTACCGGCGAAGAAAAGAACAGCGTGGTTTCCTTGCGTGCGATCTGTAACGTGGCCTGCGAATGTGTATCAAGCGACATGATCCACCTCGTCCTCGTTTTGTGTCCCGGTGGTGCTATCGGCCGCCGTGGCCGCGTTGACTTCCAGAAACAGTGATTGCAGATCCTGCACATCCGGCGCTATACCCTGTATCGGGATATTCTTTTCCACCAGCAGACGCACCGCCTGCGCCACGCACTCGCCGGCATCATGTCCGTCACGGATATTCAAACGGTACTCCTGCGCACCGCTCAGGCGTTCGAAGGATGCCAGCCAGCCCACATCGGCCAGGGCCGCACGCAGATCCGCTTCAGCAGCTGACGACAACAACCGGATGCGGGAAGTTTTCTGCAGATCCTGCAGACTCGCATCCACAGCCAGCCGGCCGCGCCGGATAATCAGGGCACGGTCACACATGGCCTCCACTTCCTGCATGATATGGGTGGAAAGAATGACGGTGGCCGATTCGCTGATGTGGCGGATCAAGGCACGCATGGATTCGGTTTGCGCCGGATCCAGGCCATTGGTCGGCTCATCGAGAATCAGCAGGGACGGATGACCGAGAATGGCCTGGGCCACACCGACCCGTTGTTTAAGACCACGCGACAAAGTGGCGATCGGCGACAACAGCCGCGCTTGCAGTTCGGTCGCTTCCAGCACCCGACGGATATCGCTGCGTTTCTCCTCGCCACGCAGCCCCTTGAGCTGTGCGGCATAATCAAGATAGGAGGCCACCGATAACTCCGGGTAAACCGGCAGATTCTCCGGCAGATAACCCAGTTCCCGTTGCAATCGGCTGCGGTCCTCATGCACCGGCTGCCCCTTGAAAAGAACCGCTCCGCTGTCGGGTTCCAGAAACCCACTGAGCATTTTCATCATCGTGGTCTTACCGGCGCCGTTATGTCCGAGTAACCCAACGACCTCGCCCTGCGTGACGGCGAAGGACACATCGTCCACCGCCTTGAAGTCCCCGTAACGGCGACTCACCGAACGTACTTCCAGCATGTTTTATGTTCCTCAGAAGAATCGACCTGTGCCGCAATGCGCTAGCCTGCGACCCGACGATTGCCTGCCCTGCGGCAGACAGGCGCTGACGAACTTACACCTTTCCCAGAGTGCCCCCGGGAGATAACGGTTAATCCGTCAGCACGCAGGATCAGACAATCTGAGCAATCCCTATTAGGGGCGGTAAACAGGAATTTCAAGGCCGGAAATATGACCCCGGAGGAAGCGTTTCAAACTTGAAATATTGAAGGCATACAGACACTGAAAACAGACTTGAAAAGACAGTCCTCCCCTCTGCCGACGACAGTGCTTAAGAAACAAGCCGGAACGCCGATACTTACATACTGTTGGCATGCTTCTCGCATTTTTACTACGGGAATCCGCAGCCAGATCGCACGGAGATGCGCTCACCCCCGGTAAGGAAGCCGGTAAAAATCCGTTGTTTTACATTGTCAGCTGAATCTCAGGAAACCAGTAGTGCCTGCGATTTCGCTCTGTTTGCAGAGCGTCTTTTTAAGTCGCCGCTTAAGGTACAGATGTGCATATGCTTCACCGCTTTAAACGCATTGCAGTGCTGTTTTCGCTCGCCATATTGTCACCGCTTTCTGCGGGGGCTGCGAACCTGTGCGACACGTTCACGACACCTGTTACCGATATTCCGGCCAGCGAATGCGAGGCTTTGGTTGAGTTTTATCTGAGTACCAATGGTGATAGCTGGAACGATAACTCAGGCTGGCTGAACGGCCCGAGCGCGGAAGACTGGTACGGGGTGACAGTGAGCTATGGGCATGTCCACGACCTGCACTTAAACTCAAACAACCTTGGCGGCTCCCTACCTGATATGAGCGACCTGAGCGGCCTCAGTCTGCTCTACGCAAACTATAACAACATCGGCGGCACACTGAGTCAGGCCAACTTTCCGGAATCACTTCGATACTTACAATTGGCGGGAAACCGGATTACCGGCACACTCGACGGTATCTCGCATCTCTCCAATATTGAGTACCTCACTCTTTCAAACAATCAGCTGACCGGCGACCTGACCCACGTAGCGGGTCTGAGCAACGCAACAAACATAGAGCTGACCCACAACAGCCTCAGCGGTGATCTCTCAAGTCTCAACGCTCTGTCGAAACTCGGGAGACTGTGGGTGAGAAACAATGATCTGAGCGGAACACTGACGCCTCTGGCCTCGCTGACAAACTTAACCGACCTTGATGTCAGGGAAAATAACCTGACCGGCACCGTCGATGCCCTCGAAAATCTGAGTTTGCTGCGATCCCTTCATATCGAGACAAATGGCTTTAGCGGACAACTGACACCCGGCCTGTCGTCCACGGCCCTTAACGAAGCGTACATCCAGGATAACGCCTTTACATTCTCCGACCTTGAGCCGGATTTTGCTGCTTTTTCAGCTCAACTCAATACGTTTAATTACGACACACAATCAAAGGTCGATACTGAAAGAAGCCTGACAATCGTCGGCAGTTCCCTCACGCTGACCGCTGAGCTGCCCGAAAACCCGAGCGGAAATGATAGCTATCAATGGTACCTGGACGGCCATGAAATCGCCGGCGCGACCTCTCGTGTGTATACAAAAGCCAACCCCACAGAAGCCGATGACGGGGTTTATACCTATAGAGTCACCAACAGTGTTGTCAGCGAACTGACTCTGAGTTCCCACGATATTACCGTCATCATCGATACTGATGGCGACGGCTACAGCAACGCGGATGAAATCGCCGCCGGCAGCAATCCACAGGACGCCGCCAGTCTGCCGACCGATACCGATGGTGACAGCATCTCCGATGTCACTGATGACGATGATGATAACGACGGCTATAGCGACACGGATGAAGCCGCCGCCGGCAGCAATCCACAGGACGCTGCCAGTCTGCCGACTGATACCGATGCCGACTTTATCTCCGATGCCTCTGACGACGATGACGATAGCGACGGATTAACTGACGCCGAAGAAGCAGAACTCGGTACCGATCCCCTGCTCTCCGATACCGATGGCGACGGCGTCAACGATGCTGAGGACGCCTTTCCGCTGGATCAGACCGAAACTCTGGATACTGACGGCGACGGCATCGGCAATAACGCCGATACCGACGATGACGGTGACGGCTACAGCGACGCCGATGAAATCGCCGCCGGTCGTGACCCGCTGGATGGCGAGAACGTGCCGTGGGATACCGATGGCGATTTGATCCCCGATGCCACTGATCCCGACGATGACAATGACGGTCTGAGCGATGAGCTTGAGGCAGAACTCGGCACCCATTCCCTGCTGGCTGATACAGACGGCGATGGCTACGATGACGCCGCTGAAGTCGGGGAAAATACTGGAAACCCGCTCGATACTGACGGTGACAACATCATTGATGCGCTCGAATCAGAAAGCAATGATGCAGACAGCGACGGTGTTGCAGACGAGTTCGACAGCGAAAACGACAATCCCGGCAATGACACCGACGGCGATGGTGTGCCCAATGATCAGGAAGTGGCCGCAAATACTGACCCGCTGCTTGTCGACTCCGATGGTGACGGGGTTGATGATTTGTCTGATGCTTTTCCTCTCGACGCCACTGAATCCGTAGATACCGACGGTGACGGCACCGGCAATAATGCCGATACCGATGATGATGGCGACGGCTATAGCGATACCCAAGAAGCTGAACTCGGCACCGATCCCCTTCTTGCCGACTCCGATGGTGACGGGGTTGATGATTTGTCTGATGCTTTTCCTCTCGACGCCACTGAATCCGTAGACACCGACGGTGACGGCACCGGCAATAATGCCGATACCGATGATGATGGCGACAACTACAGCGACGCCGATGAGACCGTCGCCGGCAGTAATCCACTGGACTCAGGTAGCGTACCGCTGGACAGCGATGGCGATTTTATCTCCGATGTCACCGACACTGACGACGACAATGACGGCCTGTCTGACCTCGTCGAAGATGAACTCGGCACTGATCCCTTATCAAAAGATTCCGATAGCGATGGTGATGAGGATGCCGCTGAAGTCGGCGTGGATACGGATAACCCGACCGATACTGACAACGACGGTACCATCGACGCTCTGGAATCCGGCACAGATGACGCGGATAACGACGGCGTCACAGACCAGCTCGACAGCGAAAACACCAACCCCGGTAACGACACTGACGGCGATGGTATAGCCAATGACCAGGAAGTGGCAGCAGGTACAAGCCCGCTACTGACCGATACTGACGCCGATGGCGACAATGATGCGCTGGACGCATTTCCGCTTGATCCAAACGAATCCGTGGATACCGATTCTGACGGCATCGGCAACAATGCCGATACCGATGATGATGGTGACGGCTATCGCGACGCCGATGAAGCCGCCGCCGGCAGTGATCCACTGGTCTCAGGCAACGTGCCGCTGGACAACGATGGCGATTTTATCTCCGATGTCACAGACACTGATGACGACAATGACGGCCTGACCGACCTCGTCGAAGATGAGCTCGGCACTGATCCCCTGCTGGCTGATACAGACGGCGATGGCTACGATGACGCCACTGAAGTCGGGGAAAATACTGAGAACCCGACCGATACCGACGGT
>JAUOPI010000052.1 GCA_030546905.1 Granulosicoccaceae sp. 1_MG-2023
CAAGGAGCGGGACAGGCTCACCGACCCACAATGACACCCGGTTAGCTTTACCGGATATCTGGAGAGATACAAGGAGCGGCCATGGCCGCGACCGCGACCGCGACCGCGACCGCGACCGCGACCGCGACCGACATAGCCCGAACCAAACAAAACAAGCCACCGCAACCGACGGGACGAAATTCCAACCACCGCAGTTGCACGCATTGATTGTAGGAGCGGCTATAGCCGCGACAAACGGAGCCCGAATCAAACACCACAAATCGCCACAACCAACGGGGCCAAATCCGACCACGGCAGGTCGCCTGTATACAGGCTCCTACAATGCTCGATTGCGCATAATAGGTATTATGTTAAATCGCATATTACATTGATTAACACAGGAACCACTTGCATACAGAGCGCATCTTTTCCATAGTCATATTGCAGACACATTTACACTCCGATACGCGCGTGACTAAAATAATGCTCACCACGCGCTTAGCCGCGTAACTGAGCCAATACTCGCCCCGCGACGGTTCCGGACTCTGCTCCGTCGCCAGAACAACAAGAAACGGCCCGGCCTGAAAGCCATTACCCGTAAACGGATTTACCCGCCGACGTATTCGCCAGCCCGAATCATGACGTTAACGAACAAACAAACCGATCTGCTCAACTGGACTTGCGAGGCACGCCTGACCATCGCGCTGCTGGGTCTGCGTGATGCACGGGAACGCCAGCAGCTCAAAGACAACCAGGAACACCGGTTTATGCTGTTCGACGACAGCGAAACCCTGTTTGCCTATTGCGATTCCTGCCGTGTGGACGCAGTACTGCTGGGCATTTATCTCGAACAGGACGGCAACATTGCCCGCGAAATTCTGCCGCGCCTGACCGATCCGGAGCGCTACAGCTTTCCGGTCCTGATCAGCGCGCCCTGCCTGACTGAAACCTGCATTGCCGACGCCATCAGCATGGGCGCCAGTGATTTTATCTTTCCGCCACTGAACCCCACAGAACTGGTCGCACGGGTCCGTGCAGCGCGGCGCAAGGAACTGCTGAAAGCCAGCCAGGTTCAGCACTTTGCGCCGTATTGTTTCGATCTCCCGGCAAACCAGCTGTATATCGACGACGCGCCCGTCAACCTGACAACACGCGAATTCAGCCTCGCGCTGTATCTGTTCCATCACGCCGGCGAACTGATCCTGCGCAAGCAGATCCTGTCGGACATCTGGGGCATTGCCAGCGATATCGACACACGTCGCGTGGACACCTATATCAGCCGTATCCGTAGCAAACTCGGCCTGAATAGCGAAGACAGCCTGTGGCGCCTGAACTCCGTTTATCAGAAAGGTTATATTCTGGAAAAACTCAGCCAAAACGCCCAATAGTCGTCAATATCCCGACAACTCGCTCCAAATAACATGCAAGTGTTTGTAAATTCTGAGTGTCCGCCTTGTGCTGCTATACAGCAGGTGTTACAAATCCTGACTGTACCCGAGGCACAAGCAATGAGCAAAGACACACTACCCCAGGGCGAGATACGGACAGGCACGAGACCGGACCCGTCGCGCCGCGCCGTTTTGTTGGCAATGCTGCTACCACTCCTGCCCGCCGTATTGGCCGTGCTGCTACCGGGCTCGTCATTAATGATCTCAGGCACAGGTCTGGTGTCGGCCCTGCTGTTGCTGGTGGTGCTGACCGCCAACACCTTCGCGTCCGTGTACCCACACGCCAGCACCGAGCGATTCCTGATCCGCCGCCGTCCGCTGTTTGTGCTGGCCGCGATCAGCGCGACCTTGCTGCACGTCTTTATGCAACTGCTGATTTACACCGAAGACGGCAAACTGAATGACATGGAAGTGCTGAGTGGCTGGATTGCGCTGGCGGGCTTATGTCTGACGCTGCTGCTAAGCCGCTCAAAGGTGCAAACCCATCTGCGTCCGTGGATGCTACTGTACCCGCTTGCCGGGTTTATGATTTTCCATTGGTATCACGGCACCGGCAGCCCGGCGTGGCTGCTGCTCTATGTGCTCGCTCTGGCCGGCCTTGAGCTGATCCGTCTGGTGCACCACGTACGCGAAGATTTCTTCGAAGATTACCGGCCCAGCAACTAAGCTGTAGGAGCGGCTATAGCCGCGACCTGCCGTGCCCCGACCAAACACCGTCGGTCGCCTGCATGCAGGCTCCTACAAAAACCCACCAAGCCGCGACGTGGCGGGCCCCGACCAAACACCGCCGGTCGCCTGTATACAGGCTCCTACAAAACACCAACCAAGCCGCGACGTGGCGGGCGCGATAAACACCGTCAGTCGCCTGTATACAGGCTCCTACAAAAAACCAGCCAAGCTCTGTAGGAGCGGCCATGGCCGCGACCTGCCGAGGCCCGACCAAACACCGTTGGTCGCCTGTATACAGGCTCCTACAAAAACCAGCCAAGCTCTGTAGGAGCGGCTATAGCCGCGACCTTCCGGAGCCTGACCAAACACCGTCAGTCGCCTGCATGCAGGCTCCTACAAAAACCCACCAAGCCGCGACGTGGCAGGCCCCGACCAAACACCGCCGGTCGCCTGTATACAGGCTCCTACAAAACACCAACCAAGCCGCGACGTGGCGGGCCCGATTTAACACCGTCAGTCGCCTGTATACAGGCTCCTACAAAAAACCAGCCAAGCTCTGTAGGAGCGGCCATGGCCGCGACCTGCCGAGGCCCGATTAAACACGGTCAGTCGCCTGCATGCAGGCTCCTACAAAAAACCACCAAGCCGCGACGTGGCGGGCGCGATTAAACACCGCCGGTCGCCTGCATGCAGGCTCCTACATCTCCACCTGCAGGGCGGTGACGCTTTGCGCAGCGACAGGGACGACGCTTTCCCCGGGATGATAGACACCACCGCTGATATCCGGCTGCGCGGTATCAAGCAGCAACTCCCATTGAGCGTTCTGACGGGCCGGTAGCGTGAAATCCACGGCGTTATCCGACGCGTTAAAGATAATCAGCAGCGAGCGGACCCGCCCGTCGGCGGCATCTGATAACACCACGCCCATACACCGCTTGGTCAGCTCACGCCATTCGCTCTCGTGCAGCGTGCCGCCGTGCGCACCGATCCAGTCAATATCGAGAATCGGCGAATCAGGCAACACCGGTGTGCCATGCACAAAGCAGTCACGGCGCAGGACCGGGAACTGTTTGCGCAGCTGCAACAGGCGACTGACAAAGCGCTGCATGGCCTGCTGGTCGTCACTGAACTTCCAGTCCAGCCAGTTGATTTCGTTGTCCTGACAATAGGCGTTGTTATTGCCCTGTTTGCTGTGACCGAACTCGTCGCCGGCCAGGATCATGGGCGTGCCCTGGGAGAACAACAGGGTCGCCATCATATTGCGCATCCGCTGCCAACGGTGGGCGTTGATAGCCGGGTCGTCGGTCTCCCCTTCCACGCCGAAATTGGCGCTGTAGTTCGCTCCGTGGCCATCCCGGTTTTCCTCACCGTTGGCCTCGTTATGCTTGTGCTCATAACTGACCAGATCGCGCAGGGTGAAACCATCGTGGCTGGTAATAAAGTTCACGCTGGCCCAGGGCTGCCGGTCGTGATGCTCGAACACATCGCCGGACCCGTGGACGGATTTAGCCAGTTCGGGCAACAGCCCGGGCTGGCCCAGCCAGTACTTGCGCGTGGTGTCGCGGAAACGGTCATTCCATTCCGCCCAACCGAGCGGAAACTGCCCGAGCTGGTAACCGCCCGGCCCCAGATCCCAGGGCTCGGCGATCAGCTTGACGCGGCTCAGCACCGGGTCCTGCAGGACCGCATTAAAGAAGCTCGCCTTGCCGTCAAAGCCTTTTTCCTCGCGCCCGAGCGTACTGGCCAGATCAAAGCGGAAGCCGTCCACGTGCATTTCCTTGACCCAGTAACGCAGACTGTCCATCACCATCTGCAACACGCGCGGATGATTGAGATTCAGGGTATTACCGCAGCCGGTGTCATTGATGTAGTAACGCCGCTCCTGCGGATTCAGGCGGTAGTAGCTGGCGTTATCAATCCCCCGCCAGCTCAGATGCGGGCCGAGATGATTGCCTTCGGCGGTGTGGTTATAAACCACGTCCAGCACCACCTCCAGATTGGCATCATGGAAGCGCCGGACCATGGTTTTGAAATCCTGAATCGCATTGCTGTGGGCGTATTGCCCGTGCGGGGTGAAATACCCCAGCGTGCTGTAGCCCCAGTAGTTTTTCAGCTTGCGCTCGACCAGAAAGCGGTCATTGACAAAGGCCTGCACCGGCAACAACTCCACCGTCGTCACGCCCAGAGCCTTGAGGTATTCGATCATGTGCGGATCGGCCAGACCGGTATAGGTCCCGCGATGACTCTTTGTGACCTTCGGATGCAGGCGCGTCATGCCGCGCACATGGGTCTCATAAATCACCGTCTCGGCCCAGGGAATCGACGGCGGCGTATCCTGCCCCCAGGTACTGGCCGGATCAGTCACCACGCACTTAGGCATGGCGCTGGCGCTGTCGCGTTTACAGAACGACAGATCCTCGGATTTATTCCCCGCCCGGTAACCGTTGACCGTATCACTCCAGCGGATCGCGCCATGATGCTGCCGCGCATACGGATCGAGCAGCAGCTTATGCGGATTAAAGCGGTGCCCGCGGGTCGGGTCATAAGGGCCATGCACGCGGTAACCGTACAGCGTACCCGGACCGGCATAAGGCAGATATCCGTGCCAGACCTGATTCGTATTACCCGGCAAATCATGGCGCGCCAGCTCGCGGCGCCCCGAGGCATCAAACAAACACAGCTCAACGCGCTCGGCATGCGCCGAAAACAACGCAAAATTTACCCCCGAGCCATCCCAGGTCGCCCCCAGTGGATAAGGATCACCAGCCTCAATAGCATGCCTTGTCACGGTCGATCGCCTTACAGTTAATACCAAAGTCCATACCCTACCCCGTATGCTGCTTTGCGTCACCTGTCAGCTTGTATAGCTGTAGGAGCCTGCATGCAGGCGACCTGCCGTGGCCAAATCCGGCACCGCCGGTCGCGGCTATAGCCGCTCCTACATGCGCCGATTGAATCCGGCACAACAGTTCGGCAACGCCATTGTAGGAGCCTGCATGCAGGCGACATGCCGTGGCCAAACCCGACTCCGCCGGTCGCGGCTATAGCCGCTCCTACATCCGGTGATCAACTCCGGCACCACCGGTTCGGCAATGCCATTGTAGGAGCCTGTATACAGGCGACCTGCCGTGGTCAAATCCGGCACCGTCGGTCGCGGCTATAGCCGCTCCTACATCCGGTGATTAACTCCGGCACCACCGGTTCGGCAACACCATTGTAGGAGCCTGCATGCAGGCGACATGCCGTGGCAAAATCCGACTCCGCCGCTCCTACAGGACGGCGACATACCTCCGACTCCAATGGCTGCGGCCAGGGCCGCTCCTACATGCGGTGGCTAACTCCGGCGCAGGCGGGGCAAAGATGGCACAAATTCTGATAATCAGTTCCTGTACCCAACAAATGCAGGACAGCCTTCTCCGGGCGCATTTACGGGACACGGGAGCAGTCCGCGCCGGCGTATTCAGACCCGCCGGCGGGCCATTCTATCGATTGGGCGGGCGGCACAAAAAAGGCGATCACCCCGCACGGTGATCGCCTTTTTTATGTCTGTGTGTGGCGGCTGAGAGGCCATTGTAGGAGCGGCTATAGCCGCAACCTGCCGGGGTCCGATCAAACACCGTCGGTCGCCTGTATACAGGCTCCTACAAAAACCAACCATGCTCTGTAGGAGCGGCCATGGCCGCGACAAACCCGAGCCTGATTCAAACTCCGCAAAGTCGCCTGTGTACAGGCTCCTACAAGCGCACCTCAACCATTGTAGGAGCGGCTATAGCCGCGACCTGCCGGGGCCCGATCAAACACCGTCGGTCGCCTGTATACAGGCTCCTACAAAAACCAACCAAGCTCTGTAGGAGCGGCCATGGCCGCGACAAGCCCAAGCCTGATTCATGCTCCGCAAAGTCGCCTGTATACAGGCTCCTTGTATCTCTCCAGATATCCGGTAAAGCTAACCGGGTGTCATTGTGGGTCGGTGAGCCTGTCCCGCTCC
>JAUOPI010000053.1 GCA_030546905.1 Granulosicoccaceae sp. 1_MG-2023
GACAACGACGGTATTCCGGACCTGGTCGAATCGGCCGGTGAAGAAGCCGACCGTGACGGCGACGGCATGATCGACGGTTTTGTCGACAGCGACGGCGATGGTCGTGACGATGCTTATGCGGTGGCTCCGCTGTCTCCGATCGACACCGATGGTGATGGTCAGGCCGATCATCTGGATCTGGACGCCGATAACGATGGTGTCACTGATCTGCTCGAAGCCGGCGGTGTGGACCTGAACGGTGACGGACGCGTTGATGGTATGGCCGATGCTGACGGCGACGGTATCCCGGATACGGTCGATGCTGATCAGACCGGCGGTGTTGACAGTGACGGCGACGGTATCGATGACGCAGCCGATGTGGACTTTGTGCAAGCAGAGGATCGCGACGGTGACGGTATCGTGGATGGCATGGACCCGGATGCTGACGGCGACGGTTTTGCGGAGCTGGATGATGCACCGGAACTGGCCTCGGCCTTGCCGGACACCGACGGCAACGGCATTCCGGACTATCAGCAGGACACTGTTGAGCCGATCCGGACCGGTCTGGAAGGTGGTGGTTGTACCCTGAGCAGCGTGCCGGGTGCACCGGATCCGACCCTGCCGCTGACAGTGGCACTGGCGGCGGGCTGGTTGAGCTGGCGGCGCTGGTCTGGCCGTAAAGCCGGAGCCGGATGCCGCATGCGCTGAACCACAGTCGTGCTAGTGAGAATAGGGAACCCGCAAATCTTGCGGGTTCCCTTTTTTGTGCCTGTGTCAAACAAAGGGAAGGGGAACCGCAGATCACCAATCCGTGTTTATGTGGTCAGGGTTGCTGTTGCCCCCGGTATCTTTCTTCGCAGTCGGGGCGAGACCTGGCATCCCCCGCTTTTGTAAACGCAAAGCCACATGCTTAGTAAAAAACGAACCCCATCAAACCCCGTATAGCCGTCCGGCTTGTTATTTATTTCCGTTCGCTGTTCAGCCCCTGAACCGGTTGCTTGCCGGCGCTCCTGACGGGCCGCGTAAAGTGTGTTTACGGTGTTGTGATTAACCGCGGACTGCTGCGTTTTGAGGTTATCGGATGCCGGTAGCTTATTAATCAGATCGTATGACGCTGTTGTATGCCGACTGGGCTGAAACGGGCAATGTTTTACATTGCGAGACATGGTTTGGCATACGTTTTGATCGGGCGGTGGAGAGTGAGAAGTATGCTGGATGTATGTTAATAATTATCGCGCCATTGCCGTTAATTATTACGTTTAATAAATGTTTTTGACATAAACAGCCGTACGAAACGTGAAGTGCCCGGAGGTGTCCGGGCGTAAGTTATTTTATTCGACGTTTTTCTGCGCTAGCGAACAGCTTGTTTGTGAGGAAGTTCGCGATCACGACGGCGTTGTCACGCGAGTAAATATAAGGATCTGCGATGATTACTGGAAAACCGGCTCTGTTGGCAGGGCAAACAAAGGAACGGAAGCTCGCCAGGCCCGAACTACTGCTTGTATTGGTGTTTTCTTCACCAATGGTCTTGGCTGAAGGAAGTTATCAGGTTGGGCTTGAGCAGTTTCTGGTCGATGCCCAGATGGCTTTCAAGGAAGGTGTCGCGACTGACAATAAATCGTCGTCACTTTTTGTTGATATTTTGTCAGCCGGTGAAGTTATCAATCTGTCACTTTGCGGGGCATATGACGGCGATGATTTTACCGTTGAAATCTATGCACCTTCTGATGATGACAATCCGGTTGAGACAATCTCACGGACCGAGGGGAATGTCGGTTGTTATAGCGATATGGATGCGCCTTTAACGAATCCCATTCGTTATGTGACAACGGAAGCCGGGACTTACAGGCTGGTTTTGCAAAATACCTCTGAGGCTAGTTTTCAGCATAGCAATTTTCGTCGCTACGATATCACGGTGACGCCGGATACGAATACGGACCCCGACCCGACGGAAAACGGTGGTCGTCTTTGGGGGTATTCGCTCTCTTTTAATAGCAATCAAACCGCTGAGAGTAAACTCAGCGACGCAGATTTCTACGTACTGGCTTCTGCCGGTCCGGAAAAGGATTATGTATGGCAGCTGGACTTAAATAACTTCGGCGGCTATCTGCACACTATTGTGGCTAATTCATTGGGCCTGGACTCGCCCAACTCGGGATATAGCGCAAAAGAAACCGAGAGTAGCTATTCATACGAGTACCCCGTTTATTTCTCCTATCCGGCATTGGCCAATGAACGGCCGAATGAGGCCCCGGTTATTTCCGATGTTTACTTTGTCGATTCCGCGGGCGCGGACTATACGATTTCACCGACGACAAGCGACGGTGTTCAGGACGAAGGTGAGTTCGTCTTCACTTCGGATGTTGAGGGGACATATTCGGTACTGCTTGACCTGAATCAGGACGGTGTTTACGGCAATGCTTACGACCGCAGGATCGTGGGGAACGCTATTGCCGGTGAGAATCGCGTGCCGTGGGATGGTACTGACACGTCCGGAGCGAATGTTCCGGTTGGTGTTTATTACGCTCAGGTGCAGGTGGCGCTGGGGGAATTCCATTTTATTGCCGCCGATGCAGAAACGAGCGGCGGTACTAAAGAGGGCTTGACGATCTATCAGGCCAATAGCGATGGCACAGTTTCAGATACCCGGGTCTATTGGGATGATGTGACGCTGCTTGAATCATTCAAATCGGGTGGGGAAAGCAATGTTCCCATCGGGGCGCTTTCATCAAGCAGTGAAGGTCATCATACCTGGGGCAACTATACCTCCGATGGCTTCGGAAATGATGTCAATATTGATACATGGGTTTACGGACAGAGCGCCCGAAGCTATGTGGTGGCTGGGGTAAGCGAAGACGATGTTGCGGCGTTAAATTTTGACGGAAGCGTGAGCATCGATCCCGATAGCCTTCCCGGCGATACGATCGCTTTGGGTGTTGAAGATCAGGACCTGAATCAGGATCCGGCGTCGGTAGAAACGGTCAGTGTTACGGTTGTCAACGACGTGACCGGTGAGTCAGAGGAGCTTGTACTGACCGAAACCGGAGCGGACACCGGTATTTTTACCGCAAGCCTGGCTACCACTGGCGCAGAGGATGAGTCCTCAGTCGGCACGGACAACGACGGCACTATGCTCACCCGTGCCGGCGACACGCTGACCGTGGAGTATGTCGATATGATCACGTCCGAAGGCATCCCCGAGATCGTCAGTGAACAGCATAATGTGTTGATCGACAGCGACCAGGACGGCACGGCTGATCTTTATGATGACGACGATGATGATGACGGTATTCCGGATACGGTTGAAGGTACAAAGGACACTGATGATGACGGTGTTCCGGATCATCTGGATCTCGATTCCGATGATGACGGCATTGACGACAGCGTTGAAGGCGAAGTCGACAGCGATGGTGACGGGGTTGCAGATTTCCGTGATCTCGATTCCGACAATGACGGTCTGACTGATGCGCAGGAAGGTACCGGCGACAGTGACGGTGACGGTGACGGTGTAGCCGATTATCTGGATCTGGATTCAGATAACGATGGTGTGCCGGATGCTGTTGAAGCGGGCTTCGGTGAGCAGGATGCCGATGCTGATGGGCGCGTCGATGGTTCCTACGGTGATAACGGTCTGGCTGATGTGCTGGAAAGCACGCCGGATTCCGGCCTGATTGACAGCGACGGTGACGGTGTTGCCGATGAGCCTCTGGACAGCGATGGTGACGACGTTGCTGATTATCTGGATCTGGACAGCGATAACGATGGCGTGACCGATCTTGTTGAAGCCGGTACTGAAGGCGTGGCCGATGCCGATGGTGACGGCCGTGTCGATGCCCCGGTTGACAGCAACGATGACGGCCTGGCCGATGCAGTGGCCGAGAACGGTATCAGCGATGCTGACAGCGACAACGATGGCATTGTTAACCGTCTCGACCTCGACAGCGACGAGGATGGATTTACTGACCTTGGTGAAGCCGGCGGTACTGACAGCGATGACGATGGCGTGGTCGATGGTTTCACCGATGACGATGGTGACGGGCTTGATGATGCGCTGAGCACGTCTCCGCTGCCGCTGCCGAATACTGACGGGGACGAGGTTGCGGATTATCTGGACACCGATTCTGACGACGATGGTTTGGAAGACAGCTTAGAAGGTTCGGATGATTTAGACGGCGACGGAAAAGCCAACTACGTCGATTTCGACTCCGATGATGACGGTATTGACGATTTTGTGGAAGGCGATGTCGACACTGATGATGACGGTGATCCGGATTTCCTGGATTTCGATTCTGATGATGACGGGATCGAAGACTCGTTTGAATTGGATGACGACACCGATGGTGACGGGGATGAAGATTTCCGTGATACCGATTCTGACGATGACAACATCCCTGACAGTGTGGAAGCCGGCCCTAATCCGAATTTTCCTCTGGACAGCGATGGTGACGGGATTGAGGACTTTCGTGATCTCGATTCTGACAACGACGGTCTGACCGATGCCCAGGAGGGTGACAGCGATAGTGACGGTGACGGTGTAGCCGATTATCTGGATCTGGATTCAGATAACGATGGTGTGCCGGATGCTGTTGAGGCGGGCTTCGGTGATCAGGATGCCGATGCTGACGGTCGGGTCGATGGTTCCTATGGTGATAACGGTCTGGCCGATGCGCTGGAAAGCACGCCGGATTCCGGTCTGATCGACAGCAATGATGACGGTGTTGCCGATGAGCCTCTGGACAGCGATGGTGACGACGTTGCTGATTATCTGGATCTGGATTCAGATAATGATGGTGTAACGGATCTTGTTGAGTCCGGTACCAGTGGCTTGACCGATGCCGATGGTGACGGCCGTGCCGATGCACCGGTTGACAGCAACGATGACGGTCTGGCCGATGCAGTGGCCGAGAACGGTATCAGCGATGCTGACAGCGACAACGATGGCATTGTTAACCGTCTCGACCCCGACAGCGACGAGGATGGTATTGCCGACCTTGTTGAAGCCGGGGGTACTGACAGCGATGACGATGGCGTGGTCGATGATTTCGCTGATGCCGATGGTGACGGGCTTGATGATGCGCTGAGCGTAACGCCGCTGCCGCTGCCGCTGCCGGATACTGACGGTGACGAGGCTGCAGATTATCTGGACAGCGACTCCGATGGTGACGGTATTGCCGACAGCGTCGAAGGCACTGTTGATACAGATGGTGACGATACGCCGGATTTCCGTGATACCGACTCCGATGACGACGGTATTGCCGACGCGCAGGAAGGCAACGTCGATACTGACGAAGACGATACGCCGGATTATCTGGACAGCGATTCCGATGATGACGGCATTGCTGACTCGCTGGAAGGTGGTATTGATACAGACAGCGACGGCGACACTGTCCCGGACTATCTGGATAAAGATGCCGACAATGATGGCATCGAGGATAGTGTCGAAGGCGATGTAGACAGTGACGGCGATACTACCCCGGACTATCTGGATAAAGATTCCGACAATGACGGCATCGAGGATAGTGTCGAAGGCGATGTAGACAGTGACGGCGATACTGCCCCGGACTATCTGGACAAAGATTCCGATAATGACGGCATCGAGGATAGTGTCGAAGCTGATGTGGACAGCGACGGTGACGGGGTTGCAGATTTCCGTGATCTCGATTCCGACAATGACGGTCTGACTGATGAGCAGGAAGGCAATGTCGA
>JAUOPI010000054.1 GCA_030546905.1 Granulosicoccaceae sp. 1_MG-2023
TTGTAGGAGCGGCCATGGCCGCGACCTGCCCAAGCTTGGGTGGCCGCCGCTGGTCGCCTGTGTACAGGCTCCTACAGATATCCCGGTGCCGTTGTAGGAGCAGCTATAGCTGCGACCTGCCCAAGCCTGGGTGGCCTCCGCTGGTCGCCTGTGTACAGGCTCCTACAGGCTCCCCCGTACCATTGTAGGAGCGGCTATAGCTGCGACCTGCCCAAGCCCGGCCGGCCGCCGCAGGTCGCCTGCATGCAGGCTCCTACAATTGGCGCCGGCGGTGATTCGGCCCGCCACCGAAAGGCCGCCTGTGTACAGGCTCCTACAGGGTTTCTGTACATCTCTCTGACATGGGCGTGGGCTTGTTGTACTATTAGCGGCCGATGTTTTTCGCGGTGCCGGTATTTTGTCGGGAGCATCAGGCACGCGCTTTGCGAAGGCAAGCGGGATGTGCTGCGGTCAATGCAACAGGATAACTAAGAACACATGAACTCCAGAATCATGCTGGTCGAACCCTCGGCCACAATGCGGTATGTGCTGAAGAACTATACCGATGCGAATGGCTACGAGACTGACGGGTTCACCACGTTTGGCAAGGCGTTGAATGCGCTGAAACGCCAGTTCGAGGTGTTCGATGATGAGTACCGTTGCGTGCTGGTCGGCTGGCCGAGCGTGCGGGACCGCGATTCCGAGGCGTTTTTGCAGCTGCTCGAATCGGCGGATTTCCATGACCTGCCGGTGATTGTGCTGTCGCAGGACCTGCGTGCCGATGCGCGCGCCTGGGTGGCGGGGCGTAATCACACGGTGCTGGTGCGCTGGAAGGAGTACCGCAAGGTCAAAGAGCTGCTGGAAAACCAGCTCGACAGCGATACCGAAACCGAGAGCGATGCCTTTCAGAGTAAATTCTCCAACCAGGATGTCAGCATTCTGGTGGTCGATGATTCGCCGAGTATCCGCTACGCGCTGCGCGATCTGCTGAAGTTGCAGGGCTATGATGTGACCGTGGTCGGCAGTTACGCACAGGCGATCCAGATTGCCCGCGAGCAGCGTTTTGATATCGCGGTGCTCGATTACTATCTGCAGGACGCCACCGGTGACGAGCTGTGCCGCGAGATGCTCAGCGATCCGGCCACCGGCGATGTGACCTGCGCGATTCTGACCGGCACCTATTCGGACCACATCATCAAGCGCAGCCTGCGCGCCGGTGCGGTCGAATGTATGTTCAAAAACGAATCCTCCGAGCTGCTGCTGGCGCGGATTGACGCGATCAGCCGTATGGTGCGTCAACGCAAAGAGCTGCAGCTGAACTACCTGCGCATGGATGTGGTGATCGATTCCCTCAATGGCGCGGTGATTTCCTATGACGAGCAGGGCGTGCTGCGCTTTGCTAACTCCCGTGCGCTGCAGTTGCTCGGTTATGCCCGCGATGATGAGTTCGTCGGCCATCACCTGAGCGAGATCCTCAGTCACGACAAGCTCGACCCGACCGCGTCTTCAGAAAAACGCGCGAACTTCCTGAACGCCGAACGCAAACCGGTGGCGGTGTTCTACACCAGCCAGGATCTGATCGAAGACAACCGCCGGCGCGGCACGATTCTGAGTTTTACGACGGTCGAGAAGCAACCGCCGGTCACCGCGCCGGCGAGCGAAGAGGCCGCCGCTGCCGTGGCGAAACCGGCCGCACCGGTCACGGGTACGCTCGATACGGTGCGCTTCCTCGGCGAGCTTCAGCATCATATCGACGAACACGATTCCGCCACCGAACAGCACAGCCTGCTGCTGATGTCAGTGACCGTACACGGCGCCGACGGCAGCCGCAGCCGGATCGCCGAGCACCCGGCGCATCTGGAAACCGTCCTGAGTCTGCTCAGCCGTGTTTACAAGCGGCCGAACTCCATTGGCTACCTCGCCAACGACATGATCGGCGTGGTGCTGCAGCATAAAAACGAAAAACAGGCCTACCTGCTGACGCGTAAATTTATGCAGATCGTCAATACGGTTGCCAACACCATCGACGGCGTGCGCTTCAGCACCTGCGCCAGTCTGCTCAGCGTAGAGAAGAACCACAAACTCGAAGCGCCGCAAATGCTCAGCAAAACCCGCCACGGCCTGAAGCTGGTCGAAGCGCGTGGGGACAACCTTGCATTGATTGTTGATCTCAAACGCCTGCTGCCCGCGTATCCTAAAAAATAAACTGTAGGAGCGGCTATAGCCGCGACCTGCCCAAGCTTGGGTGGCCGCCGCCGGTCGCCTGTGTACAGGCTCCTACAGATTCCCGCGTACCGTTGTAGGAGCGGCCATGGCCGCGACCTGCCCAAGCCTGGGTGGCCGCCGCCGGTCGCCTGCATGCAGGCTCCTGCAGATTTCCCCGTGCCATTGTAGGAGCGGCCATGGCCGCGACCAGCCCAAGCTTGGGTGGCCGTCGCTGGTTGCCTGCATGCAGGCTCCTACAGATTCCCCCGAACCGTTGTAGGAGCGGCCATGGCCGCGACCAGCCCAAGCCTGGGTGGCCGCCGCTGGTCGCCTGCATGCAGGCTCCTACAGATTCCCCCGTACCGCTGTAGGAGCGGCCATGGCCGCGACCTGCCCAGGCTTGGGCGGCCTCCGCCGGTCGCCTGTGTACAGGCTCCTACAGATTCCCCCGTACCGTTGTAGGAGCGGCTATAGCCGCGACCTGCCCAAGCCCGGTTGGCCACCACAGGTCGCCTGTATACAGGCTCCTACAGGCATAAATTCCGCCCTGTAAAACGCGCGATAAAAACCGTTCGACGCGTGCTTCTATGGGGGGTACACTCGCTTCCCGATTTTCCTAATGGCGCTGCTGATTATGCGCAAGACACTGCTTGCCGCCTGGCCTTTGTTTTTTGGTATTGCTCTGCTGATGGTCGGTAATGGCTTGCAGGGGACGTTGCTCGGTTGGCGGGCGTCGATTGAGTCTTTTTCGGCGCAGACAACCGGTTTGATCATGACCGGGTTTTATCTCGGCTTTCTGGCCGGGTCGCGTTATACGCCGGGAATTATCACCGCGGTCGGGCATGTGCGCGTGTTCGCGGCGTTGGCGTCGGTGGCGTCGACGGCGATTCTGGTGCAGGCGGTTTACGTGAATCCGCCGGTCTGGCTGGTCGGGCGTATTGCGACGGGTTTTTGTTACGCGGGCTTGTATATCGTGATCGAGAGCTGGCTTAACAACAGCTCGACCAACGAAACCCGCGGCAGTGTGTTTTCGATTTACATGGTGGTGACCTACATCAGCATGGCTGGCGGACAGTGGATGCTGAAGCTGGCCGATCCGGCGGGTTTTCATCTGTTTGTGATGGTCTCGGTGCTGATCTCGCTGTCCCTGGTGCCGCTTCTGCTGTCGCGCACCTCGGCGCCACAGCTGGAAGATTCCGAGAGCGTGTCGGTGCGGCAGTTGTTCTCCTGGAGTCCGCTGGGTGTGGTCGGTACCTTCGGTATCGGGCTGGCGCACAGTGCTGTCTATGCGATGGGCGCGGTATACGCGTCGGCGGCCGGGATGTCGGTGGCGTCGACGGCGATCTTTATGAGTATGTTTATCCTCGGCGGCGTGTTTCTGCAGTGGCCGATAGGGCGTTTGTCGGACTATTTTGACCGCCGCAAAGTGCTGATTGTCACCACCTTCCTGGCCGCATTGGTGAGTATCGCCTTGCTTAACAGCGGCCTGAGCGAGCGTCAGGTGTTTATGTTGTTCGGCCTCTACGGCGGCTTCAGTCTGCCTTTGTATTCACTTGTCATCGCGCATACAAACGACCGCCTGCGTCCCGGACAGATGATCGCCGCCAGCAGCGCGCTGATCTTCCTCTACGGCATAGGTTCTTCACTCGGGCCGTTGATCATCGGTTTCGTGCTCGAGCGCGTCGCGCCGTCCGGCTTCTTCGTGTTCATCGCTATCATGCACTTGTCCGTGGGTGTGTTCGGCGTCGGCATGATGTTCAAAACCGCGCCTGTGGCCGCCGACGAGCAGGCCAGTGTTATCCCCATGGGGCCGCGTTCTACCGTGGTTGTCGCTGAAACCGTCGCGCAGATCATGGAGGAAGAAGTCGCCTCCAATGACGACGAAGCCGACGATGAAGCGGAGTCGCAGCAGGCGGGCGGAAAATAGCCGCCTCGCAGCCGCGCTCAAGGCAATTTGCCGCGCGTTAAATTGCCGTAATCTTTACGCAAGCCGGGGGAGTTCTGACCTCGGCGCGCGTTACATTGTGTTACATTCTCCGCCGTTGTTGTCGCCGGCACCCGCCAAAGATTAGCTTCAGGTCACACGACTTTGCCCTCGGCAGTCAGTAAGATTACTTGAGTGCGGAATCTATGACGCAGTACGCAAAAAAGGCGCGTGAGCCGATGCGGCCGGTCAGCGCTTGATACACTTGTGTACATTCATTGTGTATCAATGCGGCGTTCCGAACAGGCCGCGTTACGCAGAACACAAACACCGAGGTGGAGCAGCCCGCGCTGCGCCATTTTTTTTGCCCGCAGGCCGGAAAGCGGTCAATGGTGCGGGGATAACTGTAGGAGCCTGTACACAGGCGACCGGCGGAGTCCGGCCGGGCTTGGGCAGGTCGCGGCCATGGCCGCTCCTACAACGGCTTCGGGCATCTGTAGGAGCCTGCATGCAGGCGACCGGCGGAGTCCGGCCGGGCTTGGGCAGGTCGCGGCTATAGCCGCTCCTACAACGGCTTCGGGCATCTGTAGGAGCCTGCATGCAGGCGACCGGCGGAGGCCGCCCGGGCTTGGGCAGGTCGCGGCTATAGCCGCTCCTACAATGGCACGCGGGCATCTGTAGGAGCCTGTACACAGGCGACCGGCGGAGTCCGGCCGGGCTTGGGCAGGTCGCGGCTATAGCCGCTCGTACAATGGCTTCGGGCATCTGTAGGAGCCTGCATGCAGGCGACCTGCGGAGGCCACCCGGGCTTGGGCAGGTCGCGGCCTCGGGCATCTGTAGGAGCCTGTACACAGGCGACCAACGGCGACCAAAGGAGCCAACCCGGCCCCAAAACGCCGCCAAACTGCAGGAGCGCCCACGGCCGCGACCAACGGAGCCAAACCAGGCCCGCAAAAAGGTCGCCCGCCTGCACGCCTCTGCATGAAATCCGCGGTTGCTGTGCTGCGGCGATGAACGCGTGATCTGCCTGCTGCAATGCAGTATGCTGCTGCGCTTGCGCTTCCGATAATTTCTTAAGATTTCAGGAGACCGGTATGATCCCTGTCGTGTTATCTGGTGGTTCTGGCACCCGCCTGTGGCCACTGTCCCGACAGTCCAAACCCAAGCAATTCCTTTCCCTCGCCGGTGAATACACCATGCTCCAGGAGACGCTGCGTCGTCTTGAGGGCTTTGCGGGGATAGGACAACCGATCGTGGTCAGCAATGATCAGCACCGCTTTCTGGTCGCGGAGCAATTGCTCGAGCTCGGCGTCGCGCATCAGGGCATTCTGCTCGAACCGGTCGCGCGCGATACGGCACCGGCGATCGCGCTGGCGGCGTTGCACCTGCGGGCGCTGGGATGTGATGACCCCATGCTTGTATTACCGTCAGATCATATCATCAGCGATGTCAGCGCTTTCCACGCCGCCATGATGCGCGCTCAGGCGCTGGCGGAGCAGGGCCGTTTGGTGACGTTCGGCGTTGTCTGCGACCGTCCCGAAACCGGTTACGGCTATAT
>JAUOPI010000055.1 GCA_030546905.1 Granulosicoccaceae sp. 1_MG-2023
GACGGACTTGCGGTATTGCCGCTGGCCGTGCCGGACAGCGACGGCGACCTGGTTGCCGACTTCCGCGACGCGGATGCTGACAACGACGGTATTCCGGATCTGATCGAGTCGGCCGGTGAAGCGGCAGACAGTGACGGCGACGGCATGATCGACGGTTTTGTCGACAGCGACGGCGATGGTCGTGACGATGCTTACGCAGTGGCCCCGCTGTCACCGATTGACACCGATGCCGATGGTCAGGCCGATCATCTGGACCTGGATGCCGACAACGACGGCGTTACTGATCTGGCAGAGGCCGGTGGTCTGGACGCCGATGGTGACGGACAGGTCGATGCTATGGCCGATGCTGACGGCGACGGTATCCCGGATACGGTCGATGTTGACCAG
Source organism: Granulosicoccaceae sp. 1_MG-2023 (assembly GCA_030546905.1). Lineage (GTDB taxonomy): Bacteria > Pseudomonadota > Gammaproteobacteria > Granulosicoccales > Granulosicoccaceae > UBA7957. The sequence continues at coordinate 388 of JAUOPI010000055.1, forward strand.
ACCGGCGGCGCTGACAGCGACGGTGACGGTATCGATGACACGGCCGATGCGGACTTTGTAGAAGCAGAGGACAGCGACGGTGACGGTATCGTGGATGCCATGGACCCGGATGCGGACGGCGACGGTTTTGCTGGACTCGATGATGCGCCGGAACAGGCACCGGCCTTACCGGAAACCGACGGCAACGGTAGCTCTGACTACCAGCAGGACACTGTTGAGCCGATCCGGACCGGTCTGAAAGGCGGTGGCTGTACCCTGAGCAGCGTGCCGGGTGCACCGGATCCGACCCTGCCGCTGACGGCGGTACTGGCGGCGGGCTGGTTGAGCTGGCGACGCTGGTTCGGCCGCAAAGCCGGCACCGCACGCCGTGAGCGCTAAGGCCCTAGCCTGAACGGCAAAGGGAAACGGGGAATCCACAACGCTTGTGGGTTCCCCGTTTGCGTTTCAGAGCCTGAGAATTCCCTCAAAAAGACGCCGGGAAATACAGAACAGGCGGTCCGTGCCGGCCTTGTCTGTCGGGGCGTCTTTCCCGGCCAGTGGCACCGCTTTTCATAATCTGAGCCGCTTCACACAAATCACTTTTCTCCACGTTATTGATGTTGTTCTTTTCCCGTCCCTGCATCTCTCGCAGGGCGTCGGCGCCTCCATGGCCGTCTGCTTTTCCGAACGCGCCGGGCTGCCGGAGGCCTGTGTGCAGTGAGCTGAAGCGGTGTCCGCCCGTGTTGCAGTGTGAATAAATGTAAATCAACACCTATGTAACATTCACGATGTCAATAAATTTAATCTCGTGTCGTTAAGAACTATGGATCTGTGTCATATAGATATGGTGTTGATGGCTGTTCGTCCAATAGAGGACTGTGCCAAGGGAGTGGAATAGCCGTTGGTTTGTCATTTGCATGCGATATGTATGTAAACACGTTTTAGAAGGTGAGCCGCGTACTGACAATGTTGTTCAGGCTCGTTTTATAGATAAGGATTCATGATGTTAAAAGGTACGCCCATTGTTTCCGGGAAGTCTGCAGGGCGCTCAACGCTCGTTATCTCGGGAATTTCGCTGGTTCTGGTGTTCACGCCAGGCACGTTGTTAGCCGAGGGTAGTTATCAAGTGGGGCTGCATCAGGCCATGTTTGATACCAGCCTTTATGGTCCCACCGGGCAGAACTTCTTTGATAACGACGAATATGCGTCGATGCACGTCGATATCCTGACGGCAGGTGAGGTAATCAATATCTCATTGTGCGGCAGTAAGAGTACCGATGACATCAGCATCGCGATCTATAAGCCATCTGACGATACGACGCCGGTTTTCACTCAGGAACTGAGCGAGGCGAATGTTGCCTGTGACTCGTCTATGGATAGCCCGCTAACCAATCCGGTGCGCTATACCACCGATGAGGTTGGTACCTATCGGATAGAGATTGAGAACAAGGATTATAGTGGGTTTACGTCCAGTTACTTCAGTCGCTACGACATCAGTGTGACGTCGGATGCGAGCGTTGATCCCGACCCGACTGAAAATACCGGCCGCCTTTGGCACTACACACCTGCGTTTAACAGCAACGGTGTGGAAAAGGAAGTTCTGAGTGATGCGAACTTTTACTTTCTGGTACCCGCCGGTGATGATGAGCACAACTATGTTTGGCAAGTCGACCTGAATAATTACGGCGGCGCGGGACACCGGATCATCGGCAACTCAACCGGCCTGAGCGGGGAGTATGCCGGCTATAGCTATACCGTGGCGGCGGAAGCAAATTTTGAGTACCCCGTGTACTTCTCCTACCCGGCCATTGCCAAAGATGGCCCCGCCGTAGCGCCTGAGATCACAGACGCATATTTCATCGATTCTGATGGTGTGGACTACGGTATTTCACCGTCGGTTACAGACGGGGTCCAGGACACCGGTGAGTTTGTCTTTACCAGTGATACAGGAATCGGGGTCACCTATTCCATTTTGATTGATACCAATCAGAATGGGATTTACGGCGATGGCGATGACCGGCGTTTGGGCGGTAAAGCGCAGGCCGGTGAGAACCGTGTTCAGTGGGATGGTACGGATGCAGAGGGAAATACCCTGGCAGTCGGTACCTACCAGGCCGTAGTACGCTTGCATCTGGGCGAGTTCCATTTTATTGCCAGTGATGCGGAAACCAGCGGTGGTGATGAGCTGGGTTTAGCCGTTTACCGCGCAACTTCCCAGACTGATCTGTTGGATACAACGGTTTACTGGAATGACACCCTGATCGGCGGGGAAAGTATTCTTCCCGACGGCGAGCTGTCATCGACTGATGAAGGGCACCACACCTGGGGTAACTTTGTCGAGGCCGGTATCGGCAATAATACAAGGATTGATACCTACGTTTATGGCCTGACTTCCGAGCAGGAAGTGGTTGTTGCTGCTGTTCTCGACGACGATACGCCACTGGTCGGCGATGATGGCGTGGTTGATATCGACCCCGATAGTGCGCCGGGCAATACCATCGGGCTCAGCGTTGAGGATGAGGATCTGAATCAGGATTCGAGCGTGGCTGAAACGGTGAGTGTCACGGTGGTCAATGATGTAACCGGTGAGTCAGAGGAGATTGTGCTGACTGAAACCGGTCCTGATACCAATGTATTCACTGGAAGCCTGGCGACAGAAGCCGCCGCTGATGACACTTCCGTCGGTACCGATAACGACGGGACGATGTTGACACGTCCTGATGACACCTTGACGGTCACCTATATCGATGTGCTTGATTCTGACGGCGCGATGCAGACGCGCACCGCGCAACATACCGTGTTACTCGACACCGATGGTGACGGTCAGGCGGATCTGTATGATTCGGATGACGACGACGACGGTATTCCCGATGCCACCGAAGGCTCTGCTGACACCGACAACGACGGTGTCCCTGATTCGCTCGATGACGACGCCGACGGGGACGGTATCCTTGATTCGGAAGAAAGTGACAGCGACACCGACGGGGATGGCACGCCTGACTTCCAGGACACGGATGCTGACGGTGACGGTATTCCGGATGTGCTGGAAGGTGAGGGTGATACTGACGGTGACGGAAAACCGGATTATCAGGATACCGACAGTGATAACGACGGTATTGATGATGCCGTAGAGGCCGGCGCGACTGGCACTGACAGCGATGGCGACGGTATCGATGACGCTTTTGATGTGGACGCAACCGGCGGTAGCGATGATGACGGTGATGGTATCGACGATAACGCTGTTCAGGACAGCGACGGCGATTCCTTCGCGGATTACCTGGATGTGGATTCCGATGGCGACGGTATTCCGGATGCGCTGGAAGGCGAAGGTGATACTGACGGAGACGGCACACCGGATTATCTGGATACCGACTCCGATGATGACGGTATTGATGATGCCGTAGAGGCCGGCGCGACAGGCACTGACAGCGATGGCGACGGTATCGACGATGCCTTTGATGTTGATGAGACCGGTGGTAGCGATGCTGACGGTGATGGTATTGACGATGACGCTGCTCTGGACAGTGACGGCGATTCCTTCCCGGATTACCTGGATGTGGATTCCGATGGCGACGGTATTCCGGATGCGCTGGAAGGCGAAGGTGATACTGACGGAGACGGCACACCGGATTATCTGGATACCGACTCCGATGATGACGGTATTGATGATGCCGTAGAGGCCGGCGCGACTGGCACTGACAGCGATGGCGACGGAATCGACGATGCCTTTGATGTGGACGCAACCGATGGTAGCGATGCTGACGGTGATGGTATTGACGATGACGCTGCTCTGGACAGCGACGGCGATCTCATCCCGGATTATCTGGATGTGGACTCCGATGCCGACGGTATTCCGGATGCGCTGGAAGGCGAGGGTGATACTGACGGAGACGGTACGCCGGATTATCTGGATACCGACAGTGATAACGATGGTATTGAGGATGCCGTAGAGTCCGGCGCGACTGGCACTGACAGCGATGGCGACGGAATCGACGATGCCTTTGATGTTGATGAGACCGGTGGTAGCGATGCTGACGGTGATGGTATCGACGATGCCGCTGCTCTGGACAGCGACGGCGATTCCTTCCCGGACTACCTGGATGTGGATTCCGATGGCGACGGTATTCCGGACGCGCTGGAAGGCGAGGATGATACTGACGGAGATGGCACACCGGATTATCTGGATACCGACAGTGATAACGATGGAATCGACGATGCCGTAGAGGGCGGCGCGACTGGCACTGACAGCGATGGCGACGGAATCGACGATGCTTTCGATGCGGACGCAACTGGTGGTGCTGATGCTGACGGTGATGGTATTGACGATGCCGCTGCTCTGGACAGCGACGGCGATCTCATCCCGGATTATCTGGATGTGGATTCCGATGGCGACGGTATTCCGGATGCGCTGGAAGGCGAGGGTGATACTGACGGAGATGGCACACCGGATTATCTGGATACCGACTCTGACGACGACGGAATCGACGACACCGTAGAGGCCGGTGCGACTGGCACTGACAGCGATGGCGATGGTATCGATGACGCTTTTGATGTTGATGAGACCCACGGTGCTGATGTCAACAACGATGGTGTTGACGATGATGCCGCTGCTCTGGACAGCGACGGCGATCTCATCCCGGATTATCTGGATGTGGACTCCGATGCCGACGGTATTCCGGATGCGCTGGAAGGCGAGGGTGATACTGACGGAGATGGCACACCGGATTATCTGGATACCGACTCTGACGACGATGGTATCGATGACACCGTAGAGGCCGGCGCGACTGGCACTGACAGCGACGGCGACGGTATCGACGACGCCTTCGATGCTGATGTTAGTGGAGCGGCTGATGATGACGATGACGGCATTGCCGATGCTGCACTGGATACTGATGGTGACGATACGCCGGATTACCGTGATACCGATTCCGACGACGATGGTATAGCCGACAGCGTCGAAGG
>JAUOPI010000056.1 GCA_030546905.1 Granulosicoccaceae sp. 1_MG-2023
GCCCGGAGTTGTTGTTGGATGTGGGCGAAAAACCCGGTTTTCACCCTTAAAATTGTTCTTTACAAGTGCCGCCCCCGCTTCTGCGGGGCCGTCGGATCGTGCTGTTGTCAGCTTAGATTTTGCCGACGAGGTCCAGAGACGGAGTCAGAGTCTCTTCACCCGGCTGCCAGGAGGCAGGGCAAACTTCACCGTCGTGCTCGGCAACGTATTTCGCAGCCTGAACTTTACGGAAAGTTTCTTTGGCAGAACGGCCAACGCTGTTGTCGTGAACTTCAGCGACTTTGATGTAGCCTTCCGGATCGATGATGAAAGTACCGCGCAGAGCCAGACCTTCTTCTTCGATCATGACACCGAAGTTGCGGGTGATCGCACCAGTCGGATCGCCGATCATCGGGAATTTGATCTTCTTGATGGTTTCAGAAGCGTCGTGCCAGGCTTTGTGAGTGAAGTGTGTGTCAGTAGAGACTGAGTAAACTTCAACACCCATTTCCTGCAGTTTCGGGTAGAAGTCTGCGTAGTCACCGAGCTCAGTCGGGCAAACGAAAGTGAAGTCTGCCGGGTAGAAGACAAAGACAGCCCATTTGCCGGCCAGATCCGCTTCAGTTACTTCAACGAACTCACCGTCTTTGTAAGCAGTAGCTTTGAAAGGCAGTACCTTAGTGTTGATGATGGTTTGAGACATGATCACTCCTGTTTAGGATTTAGGTTGTTGTTACGAGTTATTTTCGATGTGGGAATATTAGCGCCCGCCACCATATAGAGAAAATTGTTTGAATCTATATTTACGATTGATACTATCTATCAAAGACGATTTCAGCGAACGCTGAGCCCACTATCCCCCTGAAGAAGAAGGACTTTACGCGATGATCAAGCTGCGCGACCTCCAGTATCTCGATGCCATAGACCGGCACAAGCACTTCGGAAAGGCCGCCGACGCTTGCTTTGTCAGCCAACCTACCCTGTCGGCTCAAATCATGAAGCTCGAAGAGCAGCTCGGGCTGACACTCGTTGAACGTCATCGGCGTAACGTAATGTTAACACCAGCCGGTGACCTTCTGGTGAAACAAGCGCGGAAAGTTCTCAACGCCGCACGTGAATTTGAAGATGCCGCCAAAACCTTGTCGGATCCGCTGGCCGGCGACTTTCACATCGGCCTGATCCCGACTCTGGCGCCCTATCTGCTGCCGCACATCATGCCCGGCCTGATGCAGGAACTGCCCAACGTCAGCTTCTTCCTTTACGAAAAACAAACCAAGCAACTGCTGGCCAATCTCGACAACGGCGATCTGGATCTGCTGATCCTGCCCTGGCTCGATGAAATGGAACGTTTTGAACGTTACCGGCTGGTCGAAGAGCCGCTGTTGCTCGCGGTGCATCCCCAACACCGTCTGGCCGGGCACGAAACCGTCAAGCTCGCCGACCTGCGGGACGAGACCGTGCTGACGCTGGAAGACGGCCACTGTCTGCGCGATCAGGCCATGGGCTATTGCTTTGCCGCCGGCGCCGAGGAAGACACCCGCTTTCAGGCCACCAGTCTGGAGACCCTGCGTTATATGGTCGCCAGCGGCTCCGGTATTACCCTGCTGCCCAAGCTGGCGGTAACCAGCCAGCCTGCCTCGCAGATGATCCGCTACATTCCCTTCGAAGCACCGCAACCGACGCGCGAGATCTCGGTGGTGATCCGACCCCACTTCCCGCGTATGGAATGCGTACGCCGGGTGGTCGCCAGCATCCGCCAGTCCATCGCCGGCATCGCCGGCGGCGACAGCAAGGAACAGCCCCCTGCAGTGGCAGTGCGCGAAGCAGCGGAGTAAAGTGCGCCGCAAAACACACCGTCGCGGCGTCCTGCATACGGGCGCTGCGGCCGGGTTGCGTTGCCACGACAGTCTTTACCGTAAACCGGAACACCAATCATGATCGAAATCACCTGGGCGCTGGCCTATCTTATCCTCGGCGGCTTCGTCGGCTTTTTCGCCGGTCTGCTCGGCATCGGCGGCGGCGGCATCATGGTGCCGATACTGACCACCATGTTTGTCATGCAGGGTTTCGGCGGCGTCGGCGGTGAGCATGTGGTGCATATGGCCCTGTCCACCTCCATGGCCTCGATCATTCTGACTTCCGTTTCCAGTCTGCGCGCACACCACAAGCACGGCGCGGTGTTGTGGCCGGTGGTCCGGACCATCACGCCCGGCATTCTGCTCGGCACCTTCGGCGCGACCTTTATCGCCTCCATGGCCTCCTCACAGGCACTGGCGATATTCTTTGTCTGCTTTATGAGCTATGTGGCGATTCAGATGCTGATGAACGTCAAACCCAAACCGCACCGCGAGCTGCCCGGTCCGCTGGGCATGAGTCTGGCCGGGCTTGGCATCGGCGGCATCAGCGCACTGGTGGCAATCGGCGGCGCCACGGTATCGGTGCCGTTTATGACCTGGTGTAATGTGCGTATCCAGAACGCCATAGCCACGGCCTCGGCCATCGGCTTCCCGATCGCCGTATCCGGCACCATCGGTTACTTTATCAGCGGCCTGTCCGCCGAAGGCATGCCGGCCGGCAGCATCGGCTATATCTACCTGCCGGCGGTGGTGCTGATCTCTGCGGTGAGCTATTTCACCGCCCCGATAGGGGCCGGGCTTGCACACCGTTTGCCCGTCGCCACACTGAAAAAAGTCTTTGCCGGACTGATTGTGTTTCTGTGTGTGCGTATGCTGCTGTCGATCTTTGGCTGAGTCACGACGGACCTGACGACTGATGATGGACTTACTGTTTGGCCCCCTATGGCAAAGCGAGCCGCCTCAGGTCACTGAAACAATGCGGGCCTGGCTGACGTCGAGCGGCTCGCTGACCGCCCGTGTAAAACAACATTGCCGCGGCAGGTTTTCTGTCTCGGTCATCCGCCACGAGCGAGAAACCGCAACCGAGGCTGCTGCGGCAGCGCTGGCCCTGGAGCCCGGTGCTGAGGTGTTGAGTCGTGAGGTATTGCTCTGTGATGACGGGCAAGCGCGGGTCTATGCCGCGTCGCTCTTACCGGTCTGTGCGCTGACGGGGCGTTTTGCCCCCTTGCGTGAACTGGGCGCACAGCCGCTGGGACACTGGATTTTCGCCGAACCGCAACTGATCCGCTCGCAAATGCGCTTCTGCCTGCTGCCGGCGGACCGCTTGCCGGCCCTGCCCGGACAAGACGCCGTCGCGCCGCCCCGTATCGCCGGGCGCAAAACCCACTTCAGCGGTGCGGCCAAAGACTTTCTGGTCAGCGAGTTTTTTCTGTTTGACGAATAAGCCGCCGGACTCAGCTCTTTTTCGTGCCCGGTTCAGCCGGCAACAGATACAGACGCGCGTTGGAAAACTCCGCATCCAGACGCGCGAACAGCCCCGGCGCCACCGGATCATCGGGATCGGCAGCGATAAAGATGGAGTGAATGTCATTGTCGCCGGCAATGCGTTGCAGGCGTTTGAGCAGCTGCACCGCAATCCCCTTGCGCCGCCAGGCCTTGTCGACCACGAGATTGTAGACAAACAGTTCGTAAGCCGGCTGATTGACCATCGGCAAAGCCTGCGCGGTCAAACCGCCGATAATCTTGCCGTCAGCGGTGGCAGACAAGGCGAAGAAATGCCGGTTACGCAGCAAACGGCTCAGGTGCTCATCACCGGGAGCCTTGAATGTCTCACCGTACTCACTCGCAATCAGGCGAAACAAGCCGGTCGCCAATGTGGTGTAGCGCGAACTGAGACGACGCAAATAGATTCGTGACATGGCGGGGTCATAATGTCAAAAGCGAGCCGCTCATTATAGCAGGCCACGCCATACCGGGGGACGTTCCTTCAGCCGGTCAGCATACACGTACAAAATCTGTGCATTTATTCCGGCATGAAATGCCTCGAACGCAGTGATATCATTCCGTGACTGTTCCCACGCGGGGCATCGCCCTGCCGATACAGACTTTACTGAGCAAGTCTTACCTTCCAAGGAGACAAAAAATGAGTTTTGAACTTCCCGCACTGCCCTATGCAAAAGACGCGCTGGCACCGCACATTTCCGCTGAAACACTCGAATACCACCACGGCAAGCACCACAACACCTACGTGCAAAAGCTCAACGGCCTGATTCCGGGTACTGAGTACGAAGGTAAATCTCTGGAAGAGATCATCATGTCTGCCCCGGCCGGTGGTGTGTTCAACAACGCCGCGCAAATCTGGAACCACACGTTCTACTGGAACTGCCTGTCACCCAACGGTGGTGGTGCGCCGACCGGTGCTATCGCTGACGCGATCAACGCCAAATGGGGTTCTTTCGAAGCGTTCCAGAAAGAACTCGACGACAAAGCCGTCAACAACTTCGGTTCCAGCTGGACCTGGCTGGTTAAAAACAGCGACGGTTCGCTGGAAATCGTTAACACCAGCAACGCCGGCACCCCGATGACTGAGGGCAAAAAAGCCCTGCTGACTGTCGACCTGTGGGAACACGCCTACTACATCGACTACCGCAACGTACGTCCTGACTACCTGAAAGCCTTCTGGGCGCTGGTTAACTGGGACTTCGTTAACGAAAACTTCGCATAATCTTTGCGGGTTTGAGTAACGAAAAAAGCGCGCCTCCGGGC
>JAUOPI010000057.1 GCA_030546905.1 Granulosicoccaceae sp. 1_MG-2023
GATGCGACCGATACCGATCAAGACGGCATTATCAATCTCGTCGATACCGACGATGACAACGACGGCCTGACCGACCTTGTCGAAGATGAGCTCGGCACCGATCCCTTATCAAAAGATTCCGATAGCGACGGTGACGAGGATGCGGCTGAAGTCGGCGCGGATACGGACAACCCGCTCGATACTGACAACGACGGTACCATCGACGCGCTGGAATCCGGCACCGATGACGCGGATAACGACGGCGTCACAGACCAGCTCGACAGCGAAAACGACAACCCCGGTAACGATACCGACGGCGATGGCGTGCCCAACGATCAGGAAATGGCTGTCGGCACTGATCCGACTGACAGCAACGAAACACCGGATGCCACGGATACCGACAACGACGGTATTATCAACCTCGTCGATACCGACGATGACGACGACGGCCTGACCGACCTTGTCGAAGATGAGCTCGGCACCGATCCCTTATCAAAAGATTCCGATAGCGATGGTGACGGGGATGCGACTGAAGTCGGCGCGGATACGGACAACCCGCTCGATACTGACAACGACGGTACCATCGACGCTCTGGAATCCGGCACAGATGACGCGGATAACGACGGCGTCACAGACCAGCTCGACAGCGAAAACGACAACCCCGGTAACGATACCGACGGCGATGGCGTGCCCAACGATCAGGAAATGGCTGTCGGCACTGACCCGACTGACAGCAACGAAACACCGGATGCCACGGATACCGACAACGACGGTATTATCAACCTCGTCGATACCGACGATGACGACGACGGCCTGACCGACCTTGTCGAAGATGAGCTCGGCACCGATCCCTTATCAAAAGATTCCGATAGCGACGGTGACGGGGATGCGGCTGAAGTCGGCGCGGATACGGACAACCCGCTCGATACTGACAACGACGGTACCATCGACGCGCTGGAATCAGCAAACAACGATGCCGATAGTGACGGCGTTAAAGACCAGTTCGACAGCGAAAACGACAACCCCGGTAACGATACCGACGGCGATGGCGTGCCTAATGATCAGGAAGTGGCTGTCGAGACTGATCCCACCGATGGCTCGGATACGCCCGATGCGACCGATACCGATCAAGATGGAATTATCAATCTCGTCGATACCGACGATGACGATGACGGCCTGTCTGACCTCGTCGAAGATGAGCTCGGTACTAATCCCCTGCTGTCGGATACCGACGGCGACGGCATTAACGACGCCGGGGAAATCGGCAGCGATACTGAAAACCCACTCGACGCTGATAACGACGGAACCATCGACGCGCTGGAATCTGCTACTGAGGACGCTGACAACGACGGCGTTGCCGACCAGTTCGACAGCGAGAACGACAACCCCGGCAACGATACCGACGGCGATGGCGTGCCTAATGATCAGGAAGTGGCTGTCGGGACTGATCCCTCCGATGGCTCGGATACGCCCGATGCCACCGATACTGACAACGATGGCATTATCAACCTCGTTGATACCGACGATGACGACGACGGCCTGACTGATCTCGTCGAAGATGAGCTCGGCACCGATCCCTTATCAAAAGATTCCGATAGCGACGGTGACGAGGATGCGGCTGAAGTCGGCGCAGATACGGATAACCCGCTCGATACTGACAACGACGGTACCATCGACGCGCTGGAATCCGGCACCGATGACGCGGATAACGACGGCGTCACAGACCAGCTCGACAGCGAAAACAACAACCCCGGTAACGATACTGACGGCGATGGCGTGCCTAATGATCAGGAAGTCGCTGTCGGGACTGATCCCTCCGATGGCTCAGATACGCCCGATGCGACCGATACCGATCAAGATGGAATTATCAATCTTGTCGATACCGACGATGACAACGACGGCCTGACAGACAGCGAAGAAGCCGACCTCGGAACCGATCCGTTGCTGACTGACTCCGACAATGACGGAATCGACGATGCCACTGAAGTCGGCACCGACACCGGAAACCCCGTTGACGCTGACGGTGACGGCACCATTGATGCGCTGGAATCCGCGACCGACGACACCGATAACGACGGTGTTGCCGACCAGTTCGACAGCGAGAACACCAACCCCGGTAACGACTCTGACGGCGATGGCGTGCCTAACGATCAGGAAGTCGCTGTCGGGACTGATCCCTCCGATGGCTCGGATACGCCCGATGCGACCGATACCGATCAAGACGGCATTGTCAATCTCGTCGATACCGACGATGACGACGACGGCCTGACAGACAGCGAAGAAGCCGACCTCGGAACCGATCCGTTGCTGACTGACTCCGACAGTGACGGAATCGACGATGCCACTGAAGTCGGCACCGACACCGGAAACCCCGTTGATTCTGACGGCGATAACATCATAGATGCGCTCGAATCGGCCACCGAGGACGCTGACAGTGACGGCGTTGCCGACCAGTTCGACAGCGAAAACGACAACCCAGGTAACGACTCTGACGGCGATGGTGTGCCTAACGATCAGGAAGTCGCTGTCGAGACTGATCCCACCGATGGCTCGGATACGCCCGATGCGACCGATACCGATCAAGACGGCATTATCAATCTCGTCGATACCGACGATGACAATGACGGCCTGACTGATCTCGTCGAAGATGAGCTCGGCACTAATCCCCTGCTGGCTGATACAGACGGCGATGGCATAAACGACGCCGGCGAAATCGGTAGCGATACTGAAAACCCGCTCAATACCGACGGCGATAACATTATTGATGCGCTCGAATCGGCCACCGAGGACGCTGACAACGACGGCGTTGCCGACCAGTTCGACAGCGAAAACGACAACCCCGGCAATGATACCGACGGCGATGGCGTGCCTAATGATCAGGAAGTGGCTGTCGGGACTGATCCCTCCGATGGCGCGGATACGCCCGATGCGACCGATACCGATCAAGACGGCATTATCAATCTTGTCGATACCGACGACGACAACGACGGCCTGACCGACCTTGTCGAAGATGAGCTCGGCACCGATCCTTTATCCAAAGATTCCGATAGCGACGGTGATGAGGATGCGGCTGAAGTCGGCGCGGATACGGATAACCCGCTCGATACTGACAACGACGGTACCGTAGACGCTCTGGAATCCGGCACAGATGACGCGGATAACGACGGCGTCACAGACCAGCTCGACAGCGAAAACAACAACCCCGGTAACGATACTGATGGCGATGGTGTGCCTAATGATCAGGAAGTGGCCGCTGGTACGAATCCGCTACTGAGCGATACTGACGGCGATGGCGACAATGATGCGCTGGACGCATTTCCGCTTGATCCAAACGAATCCGTAGATACCGATTCTGACGGCACCGGCAACAATGCCGATACCGATGATGATGGTGACGGCTACAGCGACGCCGATGAGACCGCCGCCGGCAGTGATCCACTGGACTCAGGCAGCGTGCCTCTGGACAACGATGGCGATTTTATATCCGATGTCACCGACACTGATGACGACAACGACGGCCTGACTGATCTCGTCGAAGATGAGCTCGGCACTAATCCCCTGCTGTCGGATACAGACGGCGATGGCACCACAGATAACGACGAAGTCGGTGATGCGGAGAACCCGACCGATACCGACGGCGATAACATTATTGATGCACTCGAATCGGCCACCGAGGACGCTGACAGTGACGGCGTTGCCGACCAGTCCGACAGCGAAAACAACAACCCCGGTAACGATACTGACGGCGATGGTATGCCTAATGATCAGGAAGTGGCTGCAAATACCGACCCGCTGCTTGCCGACTCCGACGGTGACGGGGTTGATGATTCGTCTGATGCTTTTCCGCTTGATCCAAACGAATCCGTGGATACCGATTCTGACAGCACCGGCAACAATGCCGATACCGATGACGATGGTGACGGCTACAGCGACGCCGATGAGACCGCTGCCGGTTCCGATACGCTGGATCCGGACAGTTTGCCGCTGGACAACGATGGCGATTTTATATCCGATGTCACCGACACTGATGACGACGATGACGGTCTGAGCGACACTGAAGAAACCGACCTCGGAACCGATCCGTTGCTGACTGACTCCGACAGTGACGGAATCGACGATGCCACTGAAGTCGGCACCGACACCGAAAACCCGCTCGACACCGACGGCGATAACATTATTGATGCACTCGAATCGGCCACTGAGGACGCTGACAACGACGGCGTTGCCGACCAGTTCGACAGCGAGAACGACAACCCCGGCAACGATACCGACGG
>JAUOPI010000058.1 GCA_030546905.1 Granulosicoccaceae sp. 1_MG-2023
GATCGGGCCCCGCAGGTCGCGGCTATAGCCGCTCCTACAAGGCTACGACCTGCGGGGTTGATCGGGTTCTGTCGGTCGCGGCCATGGCCGCTCCTACGGTGAGAGGCGGGGTGTGGCAAAAATTTTGCCAATGCCGGCGATGGCCGGTTGCGACAGGCTTTCAGCGTGTTTTTTCACACTACGGCGATTAATGGTTGACTGAATTCTGACGCGCGGATAACGTCTGCTGATCGCGGTCTGTGACCGCTTGATTGCACAGGCGGTGTTTGCTTGCGCCGCCTGTTTTTGTTCATGCTCTGTTTACTCAGGAAGAGATTCTCATGTCGCCAGAGGCTTCCCATATACCCGTTAAATCCGGCTCGCCACGCGGGTTCGGTTTCGTGATGTGTGGCTTTTTCGTCTTGCTCGGCTTGTATCCGCTGACAGCCGGTGGCGCATTGCGCTGGTGGGCCTTGGTCGTGGCTGCGGTGTTTCTGCTGTTGGCTGTTGTGCGCCCTTCCTTGCTTGCCGGCCCGAACCGCTTGTGGTTCCGTCTCGGCTTGGTGCTGGGGGCGGTGGTCGCACCGGTGGTGATGGGGGTGGTGTACTTTCTGGTCATACTGCCCATGGGCCTGATGCGGCGCCTGTTTAAACGCGATCCGCTGGGTATGCAGCCCGATGCTGGCGCAGCGTCGTACTGGGTCGAGCGCGAGCAATCACCGCAACCGATGCGTAATCAATTCTGAGTCCCGGAGAACACCTTCAATGAAATCATTTGTTGCAGAACTCTGGCAGTTCATGAAAATTCGTAAGAAATTCTGGCTGCTTCCTCTGTTTTTGATTCTCGGCGCTTTCGGCGGGCTGATTGTGCTGACTCAGGGCTCTGCTGTCGCGCCCTTTATCTACACCTTGTTCTGATGCTTCTGCCCGGCAGGTGTTTTTGCCTGCCGGGGCGACTCAAGTTCCCCTATGAAAATTCTCGGTATCTCTGCGCTTTATCACGACAGCGCGGCGGCGCTTACAATTGACGGACGCGTTATCGCTGCGGCTCAGGAGGAGCGCTTTAGCCGTAAAAAACACGACGCGGCCTATCCGGCGAATGCCATTGAGTTTGTTTTGCGCGAGTCGGGTCTTACGCTTGCCGAACTCGATTACGTGGTGTTTTACGACAAGCCGTTTCTCAAGTTCGAGCGTTTGGTTGAGTCTTATCTGGCGGTTGCGCCGAAAGGCTTCCGTTCCTTCAGCAAAGCCATGCCGGTGTGGTTGCGCGAAAAGCTGTTTCTGAAGGATTTTCTGCTTAAGCAGTTAAAAGAACTCGATCAGGGTTTTTCCGCCGATAGGTTGCTCTTCTCAGAACACCACGTCAGCCATGCGGCCAGTGCTTTTTTTCCGTCGCCGTTTGATGAGGCGGTGGTGTTGACGCTCGACGGGGTCGGGGAGTGGGCAACCACGTCTGTGGCGATCGGGCGCGGTAACCGCCTGGAGATGAAAAAAGAGCTGCATTTCCCGCATTCGCTTGGCCTGTTGTACTCGGCGTTTACCTATTACACCGGCTTCAGGGTCAATAGCGGCGAGTACAAGCTGATGGGGCTGGCGCCCTATGGCGAGCCCGTGTACCGCGATTTGATTCTCGATAAGCTGGTCGATTTGAAAGAAGACGGTTCATTCCGTCTGGATCAGCGGTATTTTGATTACATCTCAGGCCTGACCATGGTCGGAAAGCGGTTTTCGGCCCTGTTCGGTGAACCGGTCCGGCGGCCCGATAAAGACCCGCTGAAACAGTTCCATATGGATGTGGCGGCATCAATTCAGGCGGTTACTGAGGAAATCGTCTTGCGGCTGACGCGCAGTCTGCGGCAGGAATACGGTATCGATAATCTCTGTATGGCTGGCGGTGTGGCGCTTAACTGCGTTGCCAACGGCAAGGTTCTGCGCGACGGGGCCTTCGGTCAGATCTGGATTCAGCCGGCTGCCGGCGATGCGGGCGGGGCGCTTGGCGCGGCGCTGGCTGCAACCTATCTCGAGGCGGGCCAGGAGAGGACGCCGCATACACCTGACAGTATGCACGGCAGTTATCTTGGTCCGCAGCTGAGCGATGCGGAAATCCGCGCCGAGCTCGATGCGGCAGGCGCGGTTTACCGGGAGCTCGACGAGCCGGACTTGATTGCTGCTGCGGCGCGGGCGCTCTCGCAGGGCGATGCGCTCGGCTGGTTTCAGGGGCGTATGGAATTTGGTCCGCGAGCCTTGGGGAATCGCTCGATTCTGGGTGATCCGCGGGCCGGGGATACGCAAAAAGAACTTAATCTCAAAGTGAAGTTCCGCGAGAGCTTCCGGCCGTTTGCGCCCTCGGTGTTGGCCGCTGATGCTGCAGAATGGTTCGGGTTGGACCGGTCCAGTCCGTATATGTTGCTGGTTGCGCCGGTGGCGCAGGACAAGCGCCGGCAAATGACACCTGAAGAGGAAAATCTGTTCGGCATCGATAAGCTCAATGTGCCCCGTTCGCAGGTCCCGGCGGTCACCCATGTGGATTACAGCGCGCGGGTGCAAACCGTGTCAGCGGGTATCAACCCGCGCTATCACGCTTTGATCAGCGAGTTCAAACGGCTCACCGGTGTGCCGATGCTGGTCAACACCTCGTTTAATGTGCGCGGTGAGCCGATCGTCTGCAGCGCCACGGACGCGTTCCGCTGTTTTATGGGCACCGGGCTTGACCGGCTCTATATCGGGTCTTTTGAACTGCTCAAATCCGAGCAGGATCCGTCCATCGCCGAAGACTACCTTAATAAGTACGAACCGGACTGATCTGACCGTTTGCATGACAAGCCGTCAGGGAAGCGAAAATTTTCTGACGCCCGGTCGGAAATCTGCATAAAATCCGCTGTGACTTTCCCTTGAATGCCGGATTTTTTTATGCTGAATTTCCGCAGATGTTTGATGACGATATCCTTGCTGGCGGCGCCGCTGCTGGCGCACAGCTATGAGCTGAGTGTGGATGCCGACGGGCTGATTACCATGCGTTCCGGCGGCGAGCCGGTGGAAGTGCTGGTCTCGGCAATTGGCCGTGAACTCGGCATCGAGGTGAGTTTCCCCAGCCCCGTGCCCGAGCGTGTGTCGGTGGATTTCGAGGGCATGAAGCTCGAGCAGGCGATCAAGCAGATCACCAGCAGCTATATCCTGGTCAAAAGCAAAAACGCGCTGGACCCGCAGGTGCGCGAGATTATCGTTATGTCCGAGGGTGGAGAAGGCTCCAATTACCTGCCGCAGGAAGTGCCCGAATCGCAGATTCAGGAGGAAACCGCGGCCGTTGAAGAAGTGCCCCTGGGTAGCGGTGAAAATACGATGACCCCGACGGATATGGCGCGCCAGGTTGACCTCCTGCGCCGCCGCCAGCAGGCCGGTGCGCAGGATGAGCTGCCTGAGGGGGCCGATCCGGCGCAGGGATATGATGAAGCTCCGCCGGAGATGATGAATTAATGGCCGGGGTGCGGTTGTAGGAGCCTGTACACAGGCGACTTTGCGGGGTTTGAATCAGGCTTGGGCTTGTCGCGGCTATAGCCGCTCCTACAATGGCTGGGTGCGCTTGTAGGAGCCTGTACACAGGCGACATTGCGGAGTTTGAATCAGGCTTGGGCTGTCGCGGCCATGGCCGCTCCTACAATGGCTGGGGTGTATTTGTAGATACCCTCTCTCCAACATCAGTGCAAGCGGTCGTCAGACCGTTTGCACGCGATACGGGGTTTGGTGTTT
>JAUOPI010000059.1 GCA_030546905.1 Granulosicoccaceae sp. 1_MG-2023
AGCTTGGGCAGGTCGCCTGTGTACAGGCTCCTACAGGTGCCGGTTGTGGGAGCGGCTATAGCCGCGACGGCGGAGGTTGCCTGCAGCTTGGGCAGGTCGCCTGTTTACAGGCTCCTACAGGTGGCGGTTGTGGGAGCGGCCATGGCCGCGACGGCGGAGGTTGCCTGCAGCTTGGGCAGGTCGCCTGTTTACAGGCTCCTACAGGTGATTTTACCGACATCGCCCGGGCCGCCTGATTTTTTTCATTCCCCCTGCATCCTTTTCCGGACTCGTGCGTCATCAACGGTGACAAGGCAATTTTTACGGGTTCTATTTCATGTTTCAGGTGTTTACTGACTTTGCGGACTGGCTGGTTTACGGCCTGATGGGGCTGCAGGCCGAGACCAAAGCGGGTGATGCGCTGCACTTCTTTGTCGAAGACGTGAGCAAGATTTTTGTGCTGTTGGTGGTGATGATCTATGTGATCGCGCTGCTGCGGGCCTCGCTGAATGTGGAGCGGGTGCGGGATTTTCTGGCCGGTAAGAACCGTGGTGTCGGTTACCTGCTGGCCTCGGGTTTCGGTGCCATCACGCCGTTCTGTTCCTGTTCCAGTATTCCGGTGTTTCTTGGCTTCAGTTCGGTGGGCATTCCGGTGGGGATCACCATTTCCTTCCTGCTGACTTCACCGCTGATCAACGAGGTGGCGGTGCTGTTGCTGCTGAGCCTGCTGGGCTGGAAGTTCACCGTGCTTTATGTGGTCATCGGCATGATTGTCGGCATGTTGGGCGGTTGGTTTCTCGACAGCATCCGCGCCGAGCGCTGGCTGGAGTCCTTTGCCGCCAAAGCATTGCAGGATGCGCAGGCCGCACGTAAGGCCGGTGCTGAGCAGAGCACCGCGCAGGTGCAGGCCTTATCCTTTAAAGCACGGCATAACTTTGCTAAAGCCGAGGCGCTGGAGATTTTCGGCCGGGTCTGGAAATGGGTGATTATCGGCGTTGGTCTGGGCGCGGCACTGCACGGTTTTGTGCCCGACGGCTGGATTGAGCAGCATCTCGGCGCGGGTCAGTGGTGGTCGGTGCCGGCAGCGGTGCTGATCGGCATCCCCTTGTATTCCAACGCCACGGGTGTGATCCCGGTGATGGAAAGCCTGCTCACCAACGGCTTGCCCATCGGCACAACCCTGGCCTTTTGCATGAGCACCGTGGCGGCCAGTTTCCCGGAATTCATCCTGCTCAAGCAGGTTATGCAATGGCGCTTGCTGGCCATCCTGTTTGTGATGCTGCTGGTGTCATTCACGGTAATCGGTTGGGTCTTTAACGGCCTGTCATTTTTTCTTCTGTAAACGAGGTTTAGCGATGAAAACCATCAAAGTACTCGGCACCGGTTGTGCCAAATGCAAAAACACCGTCCAACTGATTGAAGAGACCGCACGCACGCAGGGCGTTGAGGTGAAGGTTGAAAAGGTTGAGGACCTGCCGCAGATCATGGCCTACGGCGTGATGTCCACGCCCGCTGTGGTGATCGACGAACAAGTGATCCACAAAGGCGGCATCCCGACGCAGGATCAGGTCAGCCAGTGGCTGGTGTCGTAAACATGAGCGCGCCTAAAGCCCTGGCCGAGGCCACAGAATACTGCCCGACCAGCACCCGTGAACGTATGGCAGAGGCCGCTACGCTGATTCTGGATGTACGTTCAGCCGAAGACGTGGCGCTGTTGCGGGCAGATGTGCCTGACTGGCGGCATATCCCGCTGGAAGAGCTTGAAACGCGCTATGAGGAACTACCGCGCGAACGCGATATTGTGGTGGTCTCCGTCGATGGTGCACAAAGCCTGAAGGGGACCTATTTCCTGATGTATCAGGGATTTACGCGGGTGGCCAATATGCAAATGGGCCTGAAACAGTGGGTCCGGCGTGAGTTCCCCGTGATCGGGGACGTCGCCGCCTGGCAGGCAAAACACCCCGCCGGTGAATCGGAAGGTTGCTGTTAAGCGACCTTCCGGCCCGGCAAAGAACACAAGAGGAATGAGCGCATGAGCGACAGCAAAAGCAAAATGACCTTCGATATCGTCACCACCCGCAGCGATGCCCACGGCAGCATCAGCCGCTGCAAAGACGCCGAAATCCTGCTCGATACGGCTATGGCCGGGCGCCGTGATGCCTTTAACCCTGCTGAGTTACTGCTCGCCGCGCTCTCGGCCTGCATGATCAAAGGCATAGAACGGGTCACACCCATGCTGGACTTCCGGCTCAACGGCGTCGAAGTGCGCATCCACGGTGTGCGTCAGGATGTGCCGCCGGGCATGGAATCCATCGAATACGAGATTATTGTCGACAGCGACGAAAGCGACCGCCGTCTGGAACTGTTGCACGACAATGTGCGCAAGTTCGGCACGGTCTTTAAAACCATCGCACCGGGTACGGCGCTGAGCGGCACTTTGCGCAGGGCGGCTTGAGTCTGGCGACGGAATCTGTGCTTTGTTGCACAGCGTCAGACGCCGGTGCATTGAACTGAAGGGCGCTGCGGAGTAGAGTATCTGACTAAAACAGTCAGGTATTATCCCATGTCGCAAATTATTCGTTCTCACTGGAAAGAGGCCAGGGTCCGCCGCCTGTATCGTTGGCGGGACGGTCTGTTCACCTTGCATCTGGATGTGGAACTGCTGCCGTTTAAGGCCGGTCAGTTTGTGCGCTTGCGCCTGCCGCTGGAACTCAACGGAGAGATCAAACCGATTGCCCGTTCGTATTCGCTGGTGAATGTACCGGGCGAGCCCGGCGCGGAGATTTTGTTCAATGCGGTGCCGGGCGGGCGGGTTTCGAATGCACTGGCGGCCTTGAAGGAAGGTGACACACTTGAAGTGTCGCAGCCGGCGCAGGGCTTTTTTGTGCTTGATGAGGTGCCCGATTGCGAGACCTTGTGGATGATCGCGTCCGGTACGGGGCTGGGGCCGTCGCTGGCGATGCTGAAGACAGAGGAGATCTGGCAGCGCTTTAAGAAGATTGTGCTGGTGCACAGCGTGTCCTATCACTCGCAACGCGCTTATGGTGAGTTGATCGACTCTTTCTCGCAGGCGCATCCGGCGCAGTTCCGCTTTGTTTCCTGTGTAACGCGCGAGCCGAATCCGGGCGGTTTGAGTACCCGCGTGACTGCGGCCCTGAGCTCCGGCGAGCTGGAAGCGGCAGCCGGTGAGCAGATCGGTCCGGACAACGCGCATGTGATGATGTGTGGTAACCGGCATATGCTCGAAGATATGAAGACCTTGCTCGCCGAACGGGGTATGCGCCGGCATCTGCGGCGTAAGCCCGGGCATATTACTACTGAGGAGTATTTTTGACCCGGACGCGCGTGGCGGGTGTTAATGGGTTCCGGTTGTAGGAGCGGCTATAGCCGCGACAGCGGAGATTGCGGAAGCTTGGGGCAGGTCGCCTGTTTACAGGCTCCTACAGGTGTTGTTGTAGGAGCGGCCATGGCCGCGACAGCGGAGGTTGCGGAGGCTTGGGCAGGTCGCCTGTGTACAGGCTCCTACAGGTGCCGGTTGTAGGAGCGGCTATAGC
>JAUOPI010000006.1 GCA_030546905.1 Granulosicoccaceae sp. 1_MG-2023
GTGCCGGGCCTGTTGTGCGGCGCTTGGCGCAATAGCAGCAGACGCCGGTGTCAGGCGCCGATAATGCCGCCATCCTCGCGCCTTACCACCATAATGGTCGAGCGGGGCTTGCTGTTGCCGCCGGCCGGGAAGTGCGAGACGTGGCCTTCGCCCGGGTGTTGTACGCCGATAAGCACTTCACGCTGGCCGGGAGGGAAGGCCATGCCGGTGATCTCGCAGGCCACCGGTCCGGTGGCAAAACGGCGGATCTCGCCGGTGAGCGGATCGGCGCAGAGCATCTGGTTGTTACCCATGCCGGCAAACTCGCCCTCGTTGGAGTAGTTGCCGTCGGTCTGAATCCACAGCCGGCCGTCCGGATCAAACGCCAGTCCGTCAGGGCTGTTGAACATATTGTCGGCGTTGATGTTACTGCTGCCTTTGTACAGACCTTCGCCCACGGTCGGGTTGCCGGCGATCACAAACAGATCCCAGTCAAAGGCGGTGGCGGTGTGATCGCCGTCCTGCGGCCACCAGCGCACGATCTGACCGTAGTTGTTTTCTGCGCGCGGGTTGGGGCCGCCGACCGGTTGCTTGTCGGCCTTGCCGCGGTTCTTGTTGTTGGTCAGTGTGCTGCAGACGCTTTTGCCATCCGGGTTGACCGCGACCCATTCGGGACGGTCCATGGTGGTGGCGCCGACCTGTGTGGCGGCCTCGCGGGCAAAGATCAGTACTTCAGCCTGATCGGCGAAACCGTTTTCGGCGGTCAGGCCGTTTTTACCGTGGGTCAGTTCCAGCCATTGGCCGCGGCCTTTGATTTCCCCGTCGGCAGCACTGAATTGCGCCACGTACAGCGTGCCTTCGTCGAGCAGCTCACGATTGGCCGCCTTGTCTCCAGGCTTGTATTTATTCTTGCTGACGAATTTGTACAGATGTTCGCCACGTTCGTCATCACCCAGATAGACCACCACGTGACCGCTTTTGTCGACGGTCAGCGCCGCATTTTCATGCTTGAAACGGCCCAGAGCGGTGCGTTTTTTCGGCGTTGAAGCGGGGGCCGTCGGGTCGATTTCCACCACCCAGCCGAAGCGGTTGGCTTCGTTGGGGTGTTTGGCCAGATCAAAGCGCTCATCGTGGCCGTACCATTGATAATCGCGGTTTTTGGCTTTCAGGCCGTAGCGTTTGTTGCGCGGATGTACCTCAACCTCATCCTGATCTGAGGCAAAGTATTTATGGAAGTTTTCTTCGCAGGTCAGGTAAGTGCCCCAGGGTGTTTCGCCGTTGGCACAGTTGTTCAGGGTGCCCAGCGCCAGACGGCCGCTGGCATCGGCCGCGGTTTTCATCAGATCATGACCGGCTGCCGGACCGCTGATTTCCATCGGTGTATAACCGGTGATGCGGCGGTTGTAGTCGGAGGTGGCGTTGACTTCCCAGTGCCCCTTGTCATTGCGGCGGATTTCGAAGATGGATACGCCGTGGGCGGCCTGGGCTTTTTTCACCTCATCCGCGCTCAGCTTCTGTTTGCCCTGATGGGCGAACAGGTAGTCATAGTTGGTGTATTCGTTATTCACCGCCAGCAGGGCGCGGTCTTCGCTTAGCGGAAACAGGCTCATACCATCGGTGTGATCGCCGAACTGGCCGGCCTGGGCGGCGGCGTCCTGCAGACCGGACTCATCAAATGCCGGCGCGCCTTTGAGAATCGGGTCGCCCCAGGAAATCAGCGGTTCGGCCACATAGCCTTCGGGGACCTCAAACGTATCCCGGGTGCTGGCCGGTACTGCTTTAAAGCCCATCAGCTTGCTTTCGCTTGCTGCAGCCACGGCCCGTGCTACCGGATTGGCCGCCAGAAACAGGCCCATGGCCGCAGCACTGCTGCCTTGCAGAAAACGGCGGCGGCTCAGGCCTTTGCGGATAAGGCGGTCAAATTCCGTGTGTTCGAGTTCGGGATGGTCTTCTTCATCAAAATATGTCTGGCTCATGCTTAGCTCCTGTCAGCGTGTATGCGTTGCGCATTTCTAACAGAGGCATATGACAGCTTGGCTAAAAGCCGGACAAAGCTTCGCTGCTGCAGCTCAGCGGCTTCCGGTGGCAGGCTTGTGCTTCAGGCGCAAGCGGCGCGTTTGTGGGCGAGGGTTTCCGAAGGCAGTTCACCGAACAGACGCTTGTAGTCGGCGGAGAACTGACTGTGGTGGTAGAAACCGTTAATCGCTGCAATATCAGCCACGGAGCCGGACTCTGCGCTGCTCAGCATGCGTTTAACCCTGTTAAGCCGGCTGGCGCGTAGAAACTGCCGCGGACTGATGCCGAGAATGGTCTCGAAGCTGTATTGCAGGGTACGGCGGCTGACACAGCCGACCTCGCACAATTCAGCCATGGTGACAGGGGCATCACCGGCTGCTTCCACATGATGGCGGATACGATCGACGACCGCCTTGCGCCGCGCATAGCTGGGCGGCACGGTGCGGTTGGGTTTTTCCTCGGCCAGCAGCTCCAGCAGCGCCATGACCAGCAGGTCGTGGTGAATCTGTACGTTCAGCAGATTGGATTTGGTGCTTACGATCCGTTTGAGGAGAAACTGAATATTGCGCAGGGTATTTTGCGAGAGCTTCAGACGCGGGTAGCTGGTGGCGTCGAGCAGCTTGATTTCGATGCCCTGGGCGGCGGCGTGCCGTTCCAGCTCCTTGCGGTCCACCACAACGCTGAGCATATCGAAGTTGGCGGGCGTGACCAGTTCGAACTGGGTATCGCCCGGCCGGCAGAGCACATCGGTCTGCTCCGGCTGCTGGCCGTTGATCCGCATATCTTCGGTTTTCAGCGGCAGGCCGAACCAGATGGACTCGGGCAGAACCCGGCATTGCTGCCTGAGGGCCTGACTGGTGTGTTCGTTAAACACCTGCAGACCGGGCAGATGCAGCTCATCGATCCGCCCGTAGAAGCGGCCGTTGCCGATCTGATCGTATTCCTGGTCCCAGTTCGTCAGATTGTCCGCTTGCTCATTGGCATCTTCAGAGACCGAAACGCACCTTTTCAGTGCTTTCGCCTTTTCATTTTGGTGCATATCAGGAACCCCGCACAGCTGGTTCCGTTCGAGCTTAAACCCCGTAACAGGCGCTTGGCACTGATACTTATTGCCTAATTTCATACTACTTACGTGCCTTTTCAGGTTTGCCGTTTTTCGATAACCCGGTCCGGCTCAGACCGATAGAGTAATCCTCAGCGCAATATCCGTTCCCCCGCCGTTTGCCGGCGAGGGACATTCCGTATCCGGGGGTTGTTATGGGGCAGACGTACAAATACAGCTATCGACAGGGCACACAGACCTGGCATTTCCGTGATCTGGCTGATTTGCTGGCGCGGGCCACGCCGGCCCGTTCGGGTGACCGGCTGGCCGGCGTGATTGCCGAATCCGATGAAGAACGGGCGATTGCCCAGATGTGTCTGGCGGAGCTGCCACTGAAGGCGTTTCTCTCTGAGGTAGTAGTGCCTTACGAGCAGGATGAAGTCACGCGGCTGATTCAGGACAGTCACGATGAAGCGGCCTTTGCGCCGGTCAGCCACCTGACGGTGGGGGATTTCCGCAACTGGTTGCTCAGCGACCACGCTACAGAGGAATCGCTGGCGGCGCTGCGCAGCGGTCTGACACCGGAGATGGTGGCGGCGGTAAGTAAGCTGATGCGTAATCAGGATCTGATTCTGGTGGCGCGCAAGTGCCGCGTGACCACCGCATTCAGAAATACCATCGGCCTGCCCGGGCACTTGTCCACGCGCTTGCAGCCCAATCATCCCACCGACGATGTGGCCGGCATCGCCGCCAGTATTGTTGACGGCTTGCTTTATGGCAGCGGCGATGCGGTGATCGGTATTAATCCGGCCACGGACAATGTGGCTCAGGCCATCAAACTGATGCGGGTGATGGATGATGTGATCCGCACCTATGACATTCCCACCCAGTCCTGTGTGCTCACGCATGTGACCAACACGCTCGAGGCCATCGCGCAGGGCGCGCCGGTGGATCTGGTGTTCCAGTCCATCGGCGGTACCGAAGCGACCAACAGCAGCTTCGGCTTCAGTCTGGCGACCCTGGCCGAAGCGCAGGATGCAGCCCTGTCCCTCAAGCGCGGCACGGTGGGCAATAACGTGATGTATTTTGAAACCGGTCAGGGCAGCGCCTTGTCGGCCGACGCCCATCACGGTGTTGACCAACAGACCTGTGAAGCCCGCGCCTATGCTGTGGCGCGCCGCTTTGACCCCTTGCTGGTCAATACGGTGGTGGGCTTTATCGGCCCGGAGTATCTGTTTAACGGCAAGGAGATTATCCGCGCCGGACTGGAGGACCACTTCTGCGGCAAGCTGTTGGGCGTGCCCATGGGCTGTGACATCTGCTACACCAACCATGCCGAAGCCGACCAGAACGATATGGACAATCTGCTGACCCTGCTGGGGGTGGCCGGTTGTTCCTTTATCATGGGCATACCCGGTTCCGACGACATCATGCTCAATTACCAGACCACCTCGTTCCACGACGCGCTCTATGCCCGCCGGGTGCTGGACCTGAGTCCGGCACCGGAATTTGCCGACTGGCTGGCACGCATGAAGGTGTTCGATGACATTGCCCGTTATGAACCCAGCGCTGCGCTGCCG
Source organism: Granulosicoccaceae sp. 1_MG-2023 (assembly GCA_030546905.1). GTDB lineage: Bacteria > Pseudomonadota > Gammaproteobacteria > Granulosicoccales > Granulosicoccaceae > UBA7957. Next base: position 4,618 of record JAUOPI010000006.1, read on the forward strand.
GAACTGTTCGGTTCGCGCCTGCGCGGTATTACCCGGAAGCCTGCCCATGACTGAGAAAAAACCACTGGTAATCGAAAACCGTTGGCGTGATCTGCGTCAGTTCACGGACGCCCGTATCGGTCTGGGCAGGGCGGGTATCAGCCTGCCCACCAGCGAACTGCTGGCATTCCAGTTGGCCCATGCGCGGGCCCGCGATGCGGTGCATCTGCCGCTGGATACGGCGCGTTTGCTGGACGGGCTGAACAGTCTCGGCGCGCGCCTGCCGTCGCCGGGTCCGTTGCGGTTGCAGAGCCGGGCGGCCGATCGTCAGGTCTATCTGCAACGGCCGGATCTGGGCCGTAGTCTGGACGCCGGCTCTGCCGCGCAGCTGAGCGCGCCGGACACAGCGCCGGCAAAACCACGACTGGCGATTGTGATCGCCGACGGCCTGTCGTCCTGCGCGGTGCAGAACAATGCCGTGCCCATGCTGACGCGCTTTTTGGACGATCTTGAGGCGAGCGGTGCAGACTGGGACCTGGCCCCGCTGAGCATCGTTGAGCAGGGACGTGTGGCCATAGGCGATGAAATCGGCGAGCGCCTGGGTGCCAGTGCCGTAGTTGTATTGATAGGAGAGCGACCGGGTTTGAGTTCTCCTGACAGCCTGGGTGTTTATCTGACCTGGGCACCCTGCGGCGGTCTGAATGACGCACGCAGAAACTGCATTTCCAACGTACGTCCGGCGGGACTGAGTTTTGAAAATGCAAGCCAGCGACTTCTTTATCTGCTGCGGGAAGCGCAGCGGCTCGGAACTTCCGGGGTTGATATCAAGGACCGGACCGAAGAGGTGGCAATCGGAAAAACAGGAAACAATCAGAATTTCCTGACCAATTGAGACGTTCAGATGAGGAACAGAGCTAATGACAACAACAAATATCGATAAGGACTACCTGGCCAGGCGCCAGCTCAAAAAGGGGACCGCAGGCTGGGTTTTGTTGGCCGGTCTCGGCGTGTCCTATGTAATTTCCGGTGATTTTGCCGGTTGGAACTTCGGAATTGCCGAAGCCGGTTGGGGCGGTTTTATTATCGCCGCCGCGCTGATGGCGGTGATGTATTTCGCGCTGATTCTGTCACTGGCGGAAATGTCCGCCTCGATTCCGGCCGCCGGTGGTGGCTACAGCTTTGCCCGCCACGCCATGGGCCCCGCCGGTGGCTATCTGACCGGACTTGCAGTTTTGATCGAATACACCCTGGCACCGGCGGCGATTGTGATTTTTATCGGCGCGGCCGTGGGTGAGCTTCTGGGTATTAACGGGCCCTGGGTTTACGCCTTGTTTTACGCCATTTTTGTCGGCATTCATCTGGCCGGTGTGGGCGAAGCCCTGAAGGTGATGATGGTGATCAGCGGCCTGGCGGTGCTGGCGATTCTGGGCACAGCGGTGGCCTTGATCGGCGATTTCGACACCGCCAATCTGTTCAATATCGCCGCCGACGGCGCGGCCGGCAGCACGGAATTTCTGCCCTTTGGCTGGCACGGTGTTTGGGCGGCGCTGCCGTTTGGCATGTGGCTTTTCCTTGCTGTGGAAGGCGTGCCGCTGGCCGCCGAAGAAGCCAAAGACCCGGCCCGTGATATGCCCAAAGGCATTATCGGCGCGATGGTGTTTCTGCTGTTTACTGCAACCCTGGTGGTTTTCCTGCTGGCCGGTGCCGCCGGTGCCGAGCTGATCGGCTCCAGTGCCGTGCCGCTGGTCGATGCGCTGAAAGTGACCGGCAGTGAGAACCTTGCCACTTTTATCAACGTGCTGGGACTGGCCGGTCTGATCGCGTCGTTTTTCTCGGTGATTTACGGCTACAGCCGTCTGGTGTTTGCCTTGTCGCGGGCCGGTTATCTGCCCAAAGCCTTGTCCCTGACCAGTGCCCGCAAAGCGCCCACCTGGGCACTGGTGGCGCCGGGTGTGTTCGGCTTTCTGGTGTCGCTGACCGGGGAAGGGGATCTGATTCTCGGTATGGCGGTGGTCGGCGCGACTATTTCCTATGCACTGATGTCGGCCAGCCATATCCTGCTGCGTCTGAAACGTCCGGATCTGCCGCGCCCCTATAAAACCCCCGGCGGTATGCTGACCTCATCGGTCGCGCTGGTGTTGTCGCTTGTCGCCATGACCGGCGTGTATGCTTTCGATCCGCGTGCGTTTAACTACACGATTGTGCTGTTTGCGCTGGGTGCGGTGTACTACTTCGCTTACAGCCGCAACAAGCTGGTAGCCAAAACCGCCGACGAAGAGCTGGCGCTGATTCTGGACGCCGAAGCCGGCGACGAAGACACACTGCCCGGCGCCAGCGTGGTGCAACCCGTCGAAGCCTGAGCCTGAGGGGCCTGTCCGCCTGACATGCCCCGCTTAGCTCAGAACAACACAGCAGAGGCAATATCCATGTATACAAGCGCTTTACTGAATGGCTTAGGCGATGGACTGCAAGCGCAGCTTGGCAAGTGGGGCTTGAGTGAGCGGGCGCACGTGCGCCTGCTGACCGCCTCGGAAAATGCCACCTTTCTGGCCACAGATCCGGCCGATGGCAGGAAAATGGTGATCCGGGTGCACCGGCCTGACTATCACAGTCTGGCGGAAATCGAATCCGAGCTGCACTGGATCACGGCAGTACGCAGTGCCGGCGCGGTAAACACGCCGTCGCCGCTGACGGCTGCAGATGGGAGCTATCTGGTGCCGGTCGAGGCGCAGGGCCGCGAGTTTCAGACTGTGGCTTTCGAGTTTGTCGCCGGCCGCGAGCCGGATGTGGGCGAAAGCCTGCCGGACTGGTTTGAGCGTCTTGGTGCGGTGACTGCCCGTCTGCATCAACACACCCGGCAATGGCAGCGGCCGGCCGGTTTTGTGCGCAAGCAATGGCATCTGGAAACCATGATCGGCGAGCAGGGCTACTGGGGTGACTGGCGCAACGCCATCGGATTGCAAGCCTGTCACGAGCAGGTGATCTCTGATGCGGTGGCGCTGATCAGCGAACGCATTGCCGGATATGGCCGGGGCGCGGATCGCTATGGTCTGGTGCACGCCGATCTGCGTCTGGCCAATCTGCTGGTCGACGGTGAGCAGTTGTCGATTATTGATTTTGATGACTGCGGTTTCTGCTGGTACGCCTATGACTTTGCCGCTGCCATCAGTTTTTACGAGCTGGACCCGCTGGTGCCGGAGTTGCGTAAATCCTGGGTGAAAGGCTACAGATCCGTGGCGCAATTCAGCGACGCCGATGAGCAGGCTATTTCCACCTTTATCATGATGCGCCGGATCATGCTCAGCGCCTGGTTGGCAGGTCATGCGGAAACCGATACCGGAAAAGAACTGGGGCCGGGCTATATCGACGGCACCGCGTCACTGGCCAGAGATTATCTTAACGGCGCCTTTTAGGCCGCAGGAGTAGAAGTGTGAAAGGTGTTCGTTCGATTCTTGATCAGAATGCATTCAGTTTTACTGACAACAGCGGTGATCCGGAGATCAACCGTCTGGTGGCAAAGCGGCTGGAGACGGTCGGGCCGACCTCGATGCTCTTCTACCGCAAGCCCCTGCATATCGTAAAAGGCGAGGGTGTGTGGCTTTATGATGCAGCCGGTGAGCGCTATCTGGATGTTTACAACAATGTCCAGTCCGTGGGGCATTGTCACCCGCGGGTGGTGGAGGCTGTCAGCCGCCAGATGGCTGAGCTGAATGTGCATACCCGCTACCTGCATGAGGGCATACACCGTTACGCCGGGCGGCTGCTGGAGACCATGCCGGCCCCGCTTGATCGGATGGTCATGACCTGCACCGGCAGTGAAAGCAATGATATGGCGTTGCGCCTGGTGCGTCACTACACCGGCCGGCAGGGCATTATCGTCACCGAAGCGGCCTACCACGGTAACACCACGGCGGTGACCGAAATCTCGCCTTCGTCCCTGAAAAAACGTGATCCGGCCGAACATGTCTATGTGGTGCCGGTGGCGGGCCTGACGGCGCAGGGCGAAAACGCCGGGCACTGGTTTGCCGAACAGGTGCGCGAAGGTATCCGTACCCTGGACAGTCGCGGCTACGGCTGTGCGGCGCTGATTGTCGATACCATTTTTTCCAGCGACGGCGTATTTGCCGATCCCGCCGGATTCCTGCAGGAAGCCGTCGGGGCGGTACAGGCGCAGGGCGGTCTGTTTATTGCCGATGAGGTACAGCCCGGATTCGGCCGTACCGGTGATGCGATGTGGGGATTTGCCCGTCATGCGCTGCAGCCGGATGTGGTTACCATGGGCAAGCCGATGGGGAACGGTTTCCCCATGTCGGCGGTGGTAGCGCGCGAAGCACTGCTGGCGGCGCTGGCCGAAGAGGAAGGCTATTTCAACACCTTCGGCGGTAACTCAGTGGCCGTGGCGGCCGGCAACGCGGTGCTGGATGTGATTGAAGATGAAGGCTTGATGCAAAACGCCAAAGCGGTGGGGCACTACCTGAAAACCGCATTGCAGGTGTTGGCACGTGATTTTGCCGAACTCGGGGATATCCGCGGCGCGGGGCTGTTTATCGGGGTGGACTTTGTCGACGCCGATGGCGACCCGGACGCCGGCCGGGCCACTGCGGTGATCAACGAATTGCGTAACAAGGGCGTGCTGATCGGCGCGGCCGGCAAGTACGGCAACAGCCTGAAAATCCGTCCGCCACTGGTTTTCAGTCAGGCCCACGCGGATATCTTTATCGAACGTCTGAGCGCAGCCGTTCTTGCCACGCGCTAGGCCCGCCGCAGGTTGCCGCGCGGTCGTCTCAGGCGCAGACCGGTCGCGCGGCTTTCAGCGCCAGTATCAGCGCCGCGAGCAGCGACAGCAAAGCGCAGGCAATGAGTGTCGTGACCTGTGAGGGCAATAAGGTCAGTGCCGAGGTGACGAACTGCCCGCCGAACACGGCCATGGCAAACAGGGACAGGTTGCGGCCGCGGTTGCGGTCGTTGCTGATCTCGACGGTGGCGTGATTCAGCAAGGGGATGGAAAAGCCAAACCCGACCCCGGCACAGATTGCAGCGCTTGCCAGCAGAACGGTGCCGGTTACGGTACTAAACAGCCCGTGAGCGGCGGCAAAGCAAACAAAGGCAATGCCCAGCGTGCTGCGCTCGGAGGTGCGGCTCACCATTTTCGGCATCAACATGGCAGCGATTACCGCGACCAGCGAGATAAACGACAGCAGGTAGCCGGTTTCGGCTTCGCCGTAGCCCCGTTGGCTCATCAGCTCCGGCAGGGTCACCACCATACTGAAAAACAGACCCATGGCGGCAAAGGTGCTGAGCATGACCGGACGCATGGATGCGGTGGCTTGCGCTGTGTCCGCCTCCGGTGCCGGAATGCGTGTACCTTCGGATGGCACTGACAAGGGGACCAGCAGGGCGCAGATCAGTCCCAGCGCATAGAGTGCGAAGGGCGCCTGCCAGTGCAGTTCGCTGAGCAGGCCGCCAATGAACAGGAAAATCACACCGCCCAGTTCAATGGCCATCCCCTGTTTGGCGATCATCGCCAGCCGTGCTTTGCCGCTGTACCAGCGGGAAATCTCGGCGGTGCCTGCGGCCATCACGCCGGCAGTAAAACCACCGAGAACAATGCGGTCCAGTGTGATCCAAACAAGCCCGTGCAGCAGTGCGCCGCCGACGCCGAGCAGACAATAGCCCAGCAGGCTGGCCAGCAGGACAGGGCGTGCGCCGAAAGCGTCGATCAGCTTGCCGAACAGGGGCGCGAACATGATGGCACCCAGTGCCGGCAGGGTAATCAGCAGCGGCGCGTAGTCGCCCATGCCGAGAGCCGGCCCGATGGCATTGAGTCCGGGAGCCAGCGCGGCGCCCACCATAATGGTCAGGGTGGCGGCCAGCAGCAGTGTGAATTCGCCGCGACGGGATAAACGCATGGGAACCTCGATGAAGACAAAACAGCGGAACCGCACTCTACAAATTTCAGTGGCGCAATTTAAATGATATAAATCGGCGTTATTAATCCTGATTTGGCATAAATATGAACTTCAAGCACGCCGCGACCTTTGTGGAAGTGGCCCGTAGCGGCAGTTTTTCTGTTGCCGCGACCCGGCTGCATACGGTCCAGAGCGCCATCAGCCGGCATATCCATGCACTGGAAGAAGACCTGGGCGTAACCTTATTGGAGCGCAGTACCCGTCGCGTCAGCCTGACCGCCGCGGGTGAGGTCTATCTGGCGCATGTGCAGGCGATTCTGGCGCACTGCGAACAGGCCCGGCATCACGCTCAGTTGGTGGCGAACGGCAAACAGGGTGTGCTGCGTATCGGTTATATGAGTTCAGCCTGTGCGCATTTTCTGCCCCGGCTGCTGCGCCGTTTCGCTGAGCAGGAGCCCGGTGTCGAGGTGCAGATAGACGAGATGACCGCCGCCCAACAACTCGATGCCTTCAGCGAAGGCTCGCTGGATATCGGTTTCTCCCGTCCGGTCGAAGCCGGTTATGAGGGGCTGATCCAGCGCCGGCATCTGCTCGATGACCCGATCTGTCTGGTGGTGTCGGACAGGCATCCGCTGGCCGGCAGCCGCGCCGTAGCGCTGGCGCAGCTGGCACCTTATCCGCTGACGCTGTTTGCCCGGGCTCACGCGTCCGGCATGTTCGATCTGTTAATCAGTGCTTTTCATCAGCAGGGCATGCAGCCGCAGGTGCAGAGCGAACCGACGACCATGCAGGCGCTGCTGACACAGGTGGCCAGCAGTCAGAACGTGGCGCTGGTGCCCGGCTGTGTGCGTAATCTGCAGACCTTGGGCTGTTGTTTTGTGCCACTGGCGCAGCCCTTGTCGGTCTCGCTGGAAATGCACTGGCAGGCCGAACCCGCGGCCACAGCGCGGCGCTGGCTCGCGTGGTGTAACAGTCAGACGGATCTGATTCAGAACGCAGGGCAGGGGGCGTGACGGCGGCCGGCAACCCCGGTCGGTTTATGTCAAAACGCGATAAACCGTCCTCAATTAAATCATTTATCAAATAAATGCGCCTTGCCTAGACTGCATGGCTCTGCTTTTTCAGGAAGAATGCCTGCGTGGACACCCAAGAGAACCCCGGCCTGAGTCGACGGCTGATCTTTCTGATGGCCTGTGCGGTGGCCGCCAGTGCCGCCAATCTTTACTACAACCAGCCCTTGCTGCCGGTCATCGGCCGTGATCTGGGGCTGAGCCATGACAGTATCGGTTGGATTCCCGGTCTGAATCAGGTCGGCTATGCGCTCTCTATATTGCTGATCTCGCCGCTCGGGGACGTGGTGGCGCGGCGCCGCTTAATCGATTTCTTGTCGGTGTTTCTGGTGCTGGGCTCCTTGCTGGCAGTGGTTTCCCAGGGCGTGCTGATGCTGGGGCTGGCCAGTCTGGTGATCGGAATCAGCGCCAATATCACCCAGCAGCTGCTGCCGTTTGCCGCGACGCTGGTCAGCGCTGAGCAGAAGCCCAAAGTGATCGCCACCCTGATGACCGGGCTGACACTGGGGATTCTGCTGTCACGGACCCTCAGTGGCTTTGTCGGTGAGCATTTCGGGTGGCGCGGCGTGTTTGTCATGTCGGCGCTGCTGGCACTGTTGTTCGGGCTGGCGCTGCACCGCGCGCTGCCCTGGCGCGAGCCGCCCCTGCGCATGCGCTACGGCGCCTTGCTGGCCAGTATGTGGAGCCTGTTCCGTCGTCATGCGGTGCTGCGTCAGTCGGCGTTTACCGGCCTGTTCTGGTTTGCGGCATTTAACGCGCTCTGGGCCACGCTGGCGCTGCATGTCAGTGAGGCACCACTGAACTACAACACCCAGCAGGCGGGGATGTTCGGCGTTGTGGCTGCGGCCGGGGTGGTCGGCGCGAAGTTGTCGGGGATCTGGGTCGGGCGCTTCGGTGCGCGGCACACCATAACGGCCTCCGTTCTGCTGATTCTGGCCGGTTTCGGCCTGTCGGGTTTTTACGGCGACCGGCTGTGGGCCTTGGTGGTCGGGATACTGCTGATCGACTTCGGTGTTTTCAGTGCCCAGGTGGCCAATCAGGTGCGGGTGTTCTCCATTGATCCTGAGGCGCAGAGCCGGGTCAACGGCGTGTATATGCTGGGTTATTATCTGGGCGCATCACTGGGTTCTTTGTCCGGCGTGCAGGCGTTTGCGTTGGCCGGTTGGCCGGCTGTGTGCACGCTCGCCGCGTTTTTTCTGCTCGCCAGCCTTGTCGCGAATAATCCCACTCTGTGGCGGCGCTGACGCCCGCTTAAGGAGGATTGATTGCCCGATACCGGGGCGTTGTTGATCCGCGTTGCGCCGGAACAGGGCGATCCGGTCGGGGCGGGGGCTGTCGGCGGCTAAGGCCGGGGCCGCTTATGCAGCCCGGCAGGCCTTCTGCCGCGCCCGCGGACCGGTTTTGTGCGGGTGCGCGGCGCTACTGTTTTTCACTGGTACAGGCATTGCTCGCTGTGCAGGGGCCCCTGGCCTTATGATCCGTCTAACACCGTGGAGATCCGGATGAAAACCTCAGACTATCCCTTGAGCGAAGTGCCCGGCAGCGAGCGGAAGGGGCTGCTGTCCACTGCTGTCGTATTGCTTGGTTTTACCTTTTTCAGCGCGACCATGTGGGCCGGTGGTTCGCTGGGCAAGGCGTTTTCATTCAGCGAGTTGATGCTGGCCATTCTGATCGGCAATCTGTTGCTGGGCATCTACGCCGCGGCGCTGGCCTATATCGCCTGTAAAAGCGGTCTGAATTCAGTGTTGCTGGGGCGCTTCTGCTTCGGTGAGCTGGGCAGCAAGCTGTCGGATTTTATCCTCGGTTTCACGCAGATCGGCTGGTATGCCTGGGGCACGGCGACCATCGCCATTGTGTTGGTCAAAACCACCGGGCTGCCCGAAAGCCTGCAAACGCCGCTGATGATCGTGTTCGGTCTGGCTTTCTGTATCACGGCCATGATCGGCTATCGCGGTCTGGAGTGGTTGTCGCGTTTTGCCGTGCCGGCCATGCTGGTGTTTATCCTGATCAGTCTTTACAGCGGCATGGTCGATGTCGGCGGCTTCAGCGGTCTGACAGGGCAGACGCCGACTGAAAGCATGAGTTTCGCCGCCGCGATTACGCTGATTATCGGGACCTTTGTCAGCGGCGGCACCCAGGCCACCAACTGGAGCCGCTTTGCCCGCACGCCCGCAATCGCGGTGATTGCCACGCTGGCTGCATTCTTTGTCGGCAACGGACTGATGGTGCTGACCGGCGCGCTCGGCGCACTGATCTATCAGCAGGCCGATATCGTCGATATCATGCTGGCTCAGGGGTTTGTGGTGCTGGCGGTGCTGATGTTGTTTCTGAATATCTGGACCACGCAGGACAACACCATCTATAACTTTGCCGTGGCCGGCTGCAATCTTTTGCGCACTGACCGGCGGCGTCTGGTCACGGTCAGCGGCGCGTTGATCGGGACCTGGCTGGCGGTCAACGGCATGTACGACATGCTGATTCCGTTTCTGATCCTGCTTGGTACGTTTATCCCGCCTATCGGTGGGGTGATCATGGCTGACTTCTGGTTTAAGCACAAAGGCGCTTATCCGACGCTTGCCGACAGCAACTTGCCCGGCTTTAACTGGCAGGGGCTGGGCGCTTATGCGCTGGGCTCGGCGGCGGCGTATTTCTCGCCCTGGCTGCCGCCGGTGGTCGGGGTGATCTGTGCGGCGCTGAGCTACGCGGTTTTGCTGCGCTTGCCGCTGAGTGCCGCCGCAGCAGACGCTGCCTGAGTCTCCAAACCGTCGCCCGGCGCTCTTATTGGGCCCGTGAAACGAACAGCTTAATACCGAAGGCCAGCATGACCGCGCCGGCGCTGCGGTCAATCCAATGACCGGCTTGCTGAAAGCGGCGCTTGACTGCGGGTTTGGACAGCAGCATTGCCACCGCGCTGAACCAGACAAACTGCAGCAGCATCATCCACACACCGTACAGCGCGATCTGATAAAACGGCATGTCCGGCGACAACACCAGTGTAAACACCGAAACAAAGTACAAGGGTGCTTTGGGGTTCAGGGCGTTGCACAAAAAGCCCATCGCAATCAGACGGGTTCCGGACACCCGCGCCGTGGTCGCCGTCTCCTGCTGACGCCCGCCGGGGCGGCTGCGAAGGCCCTGAATGCCCAGATAAATCAGATAGGCACCTGCCGCAATCTTGAGCACTGCCAGCGCTGACGAGGAGTCGCTGACAAGCGCCGCCATCCCCAAAGAAGAGTAAACAATATGCACCGACAGCCCCAGCGCAATGCCCAGGCTGCACAGCACACCGGCGTAGCGCCCGCGGGTCAGCGATTGCTGGGTGACCATGACAAAATCCGGCCCGGGTGTCGCCGCAGCCAGAAGATGCACGAGCGTGATTGCAAGAAAGCCTTCGAACAAACCCATTTTTATAAACACCGGAAAACTACACGCTGAAAATACTAGCACCGTGTCGGAAGCGGGACTACAGGGTGGCCGGTGGTGTTGTCTGGTGGGAGGCGGGGCAGTTGAGTAGGGCGGTAGGGTATGGATGCGGCCGGCGCGAAGCCGGCCGCACGCAGGCATTTACCGGGCGGTGTAGGCGCCGTCCACGGTGTACTGGCTGCCGGTGACGAAGGAAGCGTCATCGGACAGCAGGAAGGTGACGACCTTGGCCACTTCTTCTGCCTGGCCCAGTCGACCGATGGGGTGCAGGGCTTTCAGGGCATTGTAGGTTTCGCGGTCAAGCTCGTTCAGCAAAGGCGTATCGATATAGCCCGGATGCACCGAGTTGATACGGATGCCTTTGTCGGAGTATTCCAGAGCCGCGGTTTTGGTCAGGCCGGATACCCCGTGTTTGGCGGCGACGTAGCCTGCCAGATCGGGTGTGCCGACCAGGCCCAGAATCGACGCTGTGTTGACGATGGCGCCGCCACCGTTTTTCAACATCGCCGGGATTTCATAGCGCAAGCCATAGAACACACCGCTGAGGTTGATATTGATGACCCGCTGCCAGTCTTCGATCGACAGCTCGCCGGTCGGTACGGTGGCACCGAGGATACCGGCGTTGTTGAACGCCAGATCAAGCGCACCGAACTCTGTGCAGGCGAAATCAACCGCAGCTTCCATTTGTTTGGGATCGGATGTGTCTGCTGCGAAGGCAGCGGCTTTCCCATCGCTGTTTTTGATCTTCTGCACGACCTTATCAGCGGCATCTTTGTTGATATCCGAGACCACTACCGCAGCGCCCTGTTCAGCCAGTCGCAATGCGACCGCTTCGCCTATGCCAGAACCTGCGCCTGTGACCAGTGCTGTTTTTCCGGAAAAATTGCTCATGAACAGTCTCCTTATTCAAGGTTAATGGCGACATTCCAACACCCGTGGTCTGATCTTGCGGTCAGGCCTGAGAGATACCTGCCGGGGTGAATATCGGTGTGTAAGTATATTAGCATATTCTTATATCGCTTGCATAAGCTGATAGTCGGGCAAAGCGTATCTGTCCCTGTGAATCGGCGGAGCGGTTACAAAAAGCGCGAAGCCTGTTAAGTCGAGCCGGTTAAACGGGGCTTTGTCTGAGGCCCGGCGTCGTTTTTCTTCTTCGCGGTTTTTCAGGGGAAATGCAGCAGTGCATCCCCGGCCCATGTCAGTGTGATGTCCTGGCCGGGGTGAAACTGCTGTGTGGCATACAGCTTTACCGTATGGCCCTGAATGTCGGCTGTCACCTCGTAGCGGTCATCGATAAACAGGCTGCTCAGTACCCGCGCACGGATGCTGTTGCCGCTGGTGTCGCTGCGGGCCGGGAGCAGGGCGCTGCGCGGTATCATCACGTGTGTGGCGTCTTTGCTGCAGCCGGGCAGAAGGCTGGCGGGCAGGATATTGCCGGCATCGAGAAAACGTGCTGCCCATTCGTCCACCGGTGCCCGGAACAGTGTCTCCGGCGTGCCCAGCTGGTGGCAGACGCCGTCTTTCATCAGCGCGATCCGGTCGGATAACAGCTGTGCTTCGCGCCGGTCATGGGTAACATTAATGCAAGTCTGGCCGAAGTGCCGGGCCAGGTTGCGGATTTCCTGCCCGAGCTCTTCGCGCAGATTGGCGTCCAGATTGGACAGGGGTTCGTCAAACAGGATCAGGGTCGGACGGGCGGCCAGAGCACGGGCAATGGAGACGCGTTGCTTCTGGCCGCCTGAGAGTTGTTCCGGGCGCTTGTCGGCGTGGGCGCTGAGCTGCACGGCCTTGAGCACCTCGGCCACTCTGGCGCGGATCTCGCCGGCGGGCATTTTTGCCATTTTCAGGGGGAAGGCGATATTGCCGCGCACGCTGAGATGGGGCCAGAGTCCGTAATCCTGAAACACAAAACCCAGCCGCCGCTGCTGTGGCGGCAATACGATGCCTTGTGCGCAGTCCACAAATACCCGCTCAGCGGCGCTGATACGGCCGCTGTCGGGCTGTTCGAGTCCGGCGATAATACGCAGCAGTGTGGTTTTGCCGCAGCCGGAAGGGCCAAGCAGCGTGAGAATGCTGCCCGCTTCCACATCCAGGCTGATATCGCGCAATACCGCGGTGTTGCCGAATTGTTTGGCGATATTGCGCAGAGAGAGTTGGCTCATCGCTCATGGCCTCCCGCCAGACGCTGACCCAGCACAATAATGGTGCCGGAAACCACAATGGTGAGCAGACTCATGGCCATGCCGGCGTTCACTGAACCCTGATCAAACTGATGAAAGACATAGGTCGCCACCGTTTCCACACCGGGCGGTGCCAGCATCAGGGAACTGACCAGCTCGCGGCTGGCGATGGCAAACACAATAAAGCCGGCTGCCAGTGCCACCGGCCCCAGCAGTGGCGCGAGAATGCGCAGTATGACGCGCAACTCCCCGGCGCCGCTGATATAGGCCGCATCATCCAGCGAGCGGGGTAACTGGCGGAGCGCCGTTGTCAGCATGCGGATCGGGTAAGGCAGCGTCAGACAGATATAGGCTACCAGCAGTATGGCCGGCGAATTGTAGGGGCTGACCGGCCAGAAGGCCTGGTTCCAGGTCAGGATCAGGCCTACCGCCACGGCCATGCCGGGGATGGCGTTGGGCAGAATGGACAGGAAGTCCAGCACGGCGCTGCCGCGGCTGCGCAGGCGAACCAGGGTGAAGGCTACCAGCACGGCGATTGCCACGCTGCCGAGAGCGGCCAGCAGGGCCAGTGTCAGGCTTGTGCTGATGGCCTCGCGTGCAGCACTGTCCGGCGCAAACAGCGCGCTACCGTCCGCCAGCCACCAGCGAAACCAATCAATCCGTTATATATCAACCGCTTAGTGTTTTCAGATATCCGCAGCCGTCCACTTGAGGCCGCGCAAAGAGGCGGATAACATGGGGGATAAGCAAGGCAACATCACGGAACAAGCATGGCATTAAATCGACTCACAGCCCGCAGAGTACAGACAGCACCGCCAGGTCGGCATGAAGACGGCGGAGGCTTGCGACTGGTCGTATCTGATAGCGGTGCCCGCCGCTGGGTATTCCGCTTCAGCCTGAATGGCCGACGCCGTGAGATGGGCCTCGGTAGTTTTCCTTCGATATCGCTATCAGCAGCGCGCACAGAAGCCGCTCAACGGCGTTTACAGGTCTCGCAGGGCATCGACCCGATACTGGCGCGAAAACGCGAGAGAGAGGCGCTCAGGGCCGCGCAGACAGCAGTACCGACATTCGAGAGAGCCGTTGCCGCCTTTATCAAAAATCACCGGCGATCATGGACGACAGCCCACACACGCGCCCTGATATCGCTGGCACGCCGTCACGCAGTACCGAAGATAGGCAAGCACCAGATTAATGAGATCACCGCCGAAGACGTGCTGGCGGTCGTAGGCCCGCTATGGCAGAAGCAACCAATCGTCGCCAAGCGCCTACTGAACTTGATTGAGCGAGTTTTTGACTACAGCTACGCAAAAGGCGACCACACCGGCGAGAACCCTGCCCGCTGGCGTGGGCGGTTTGACCACTTATTGCCAGCGCCGTCAAAGGTCGCACAGACGCAGCACCGACCCGCGATTGACTACAGGGAAGCACCCGCGCTTTACCGCAGTCTATGCGAACAGAAAAGCACCAGCGCACAGGCACTGCTTTGGCAGATGCTCACGGCCACACGACCAGGCGAAGCAATCGCCGCTGAATGGTCTGAGATCGACCTTGAGGCCCGCATCTGGGTAATTCCCGCGGACAAAATGAAAACACGCAGAGAACACCGCGTACCGTTGAGCCAGCAGGCCATTGATCTGCTCAACCGCTTACCGCGAATCGCTGGCAATCCCTACATATTCGCGTCACCGGTGAAACCACGCGGACACGTCGGCAATACGAGCATTCGCACAGCTATGCGCAAGGCGGTTAACTACGGCGTGCCACACGGCCTGAGATCGTCGTTCAGGGATTGGACGGCCGAGCAGACACACACGCCGCACGCGGTCGCCGAAGGCTGTCTGGCGCACGTCGTCGGCAACGCCGTAGAGAGATCGTATCGACGCAGCGACCTGCTAGAGCAGCGCCGACAGCTTATGGAGGCATGGGGAAGATATTTAGCCGAGCAGGAAGCCAAGATCATTCACCTGCCAACAAGCACGCCCCGATGACCAACAAAAAGCGACCGCCGCTTACACTCGATGACTTGAGTATCGACCCGCGCCTACAGGACGCCATTCTGTGGGGAGAGCCTGCCGCGCTAATCGAAGGATTCAGGCAGCGCGACCCTAAACTTATCAGCGATGACTTTGCCTTGAATTTCCTATGCGACCTAGCCAGCAAAGCGCCCTGCCGCGGCACAGCTCAAGGCCCGGCACGCAAAGGCCCGAAGCCGCCACGGTCTCTAATCGTTCGGGATCAATGGATACGCATTCTATGGCAGCAACAATGCGGCTATTACAATCTTGCGGAACTCAACGGCAAAACGATCAGAACGGCGGCGATAGCGGATTACAGCGACTCGGGGCCAGGGCCGACGAAGGTCGAATTAATCGGCATCGAACTGACCACCGTTTTAGACTTTCCTGACAGAACCGAAAAAGGCGAGCTAATCGACTACGCACCAAAAGTGCGGGAAGTGATAAAGAAGGCCCGAAACGCGCTATCAAAGGAAGCAAAAGCGCGTTACGACAGGATCAAAGAGATCGCCATCAGGGAAGAAAAACGCGGCGAGCGATTCCAGACGGCACAACGCCTGATCGACGCAGAGCAGGCCAAACGGCAGTAACATGCGTACACGGGCACGCATACGCACGCACGGGCACGCACGGGCACGCACATGTCACGCCGATGTCACGCGATGTCACACCGAGTCACACAGAGTCACACAGAGAAAACCATCAACCGGAGCCAGCAAATGAAAGCACAGACATACGTCATCACCGAACCGCTTAACGCCACCGATACGGGCGGCCAGGCTTTTCCGACCACCGGCCAGACAATCGCCGACCTGATTGCCTTCCAGCGCGATCTGATTGCCTGCGACCAATTCACGGTCACCGCGCAAGACGGCAAAACGCTGTTGCCATCAACGCTGCCGACCACCAGCGAACAGCCGACCGAGCTGTCAGCAGCCCGGCTAATCGCACTCCGGCTGGGAATCGACACCGCAACGGTCGAAGCCGCGCTGGCGGCCAACGCATGACAACCGCGACATTCACCGACAACAAACCTTTGGCATTGGAATTTGAGCCGTTGAAGCTGGACGCTGACCCGCTGAAGCTGGAGGCGGAAGCGTTGGAGTTAGAGGCGGCTCCCTTGAGCCTGAGCGCCGACGCAAACCTTGCGCCTTCCTTGTTGGCGCCTGTTTTTTTATTGGCGGGAATTTGAGCGCCTCAGAGCGGTTTTGAGGCGCTTTTGAAGATGCCTATCAGGTTAGCCGACTTGCCGAATAATCGTTCGATGCTGGCGGCCTGTAGCCTTTGCCGCGGCATTTGGCGAGGTAGGACACCCGCCATACAAACTCACGGCGGGCTTTAGCGTCATCGCGGTGAACGAAGTAATGGCCATCCTTCGGGAAGTGGACCGAACCGCCAGGTGCTACACGCTCCCAAGTCTCGCGGATCATCGGCCACAACGCATTAGGCGACCGGACCAGATCGCCGTCCATCATAAACACCAGGTGATAGTGTTGCGCCTTGCTGCGTTCCTGCTCACGTACCCAAAGAAAGCCCACATCACGCACGCCATGCGACCGTTCAAGGCGACGGGCTAGGTTTTTTCTAAACCGTGAAACCCGTTTTGAGTCGGGGTTGTAATATGGCTGTCGCAGGTCAACACGCAGCGCGAACACCCGACGCCACCGCTTCAGACAGACATGGAATTGATCTATCCCCGCGTGAAGTATCGGCAAATACAGACCCGACCCCCGCGAATTAACCCAGTAAAGGTACCCGTCGCGCTCCAACGACTGACGTGAACTCGATTCCTTCCAGCCCGATGTCCTTTCCGTGCCGCACCCACTCAACACCACCCCCAACAGACGAATGCCGGAGAGGCAGGAATGAACCACGAAGATATTACTAATATCCGCCCGAAATTGGCGTTAAGTCCATACCACAACCGCTTGAGAAAAAAGGAAAAAAGGGCAGCCCCGCGGGACAATTTCCGCGGGACAATTTCACAGAGCGAAACAGGGAGAAACTCACGCACCGCCGTCGCCCTCCAGTCCGAGCATCTGCCGCGCTTTTTCCCTCTGATCGGGCGGTAACCAGTAACGCTTCACCCGCGTCGGGTGGCCAGCGAAGCCGGGCACCGTGACCCACTCGCGGCAGACAATTAAGCCGTAGTCTTGCAACTGCGACACCGATGAATGAAGAACGTGGTCGTGCGCCAACCGCTCAGCCTGAAACCGATGAAGCGACCGCCGCAACAGCAGGTTCAGCACGGCATGGAGTTTTGTGCCGGGCTTCAGCCGCCGCACCACTACCGGCTTGCCCTCCGACGCGCTCACGGCGTCACCTTTTGACGCGCTTCGACCAGCCGCCGCACCAGCTCGCGAATCTGATCGTCATCATCACCGCGAAGGCGAGCGCCGTTCACCGCCTCAATCTCATGCTCAGGCCATGCCGAAGCCCGAAGGCTGATCTTTACCGGCGGCGGCACTAATCCGTCACTAACATGCGCGTACAGCGCGCTACGACACAAACCGGTCAACTCGCACGCCTGCCGGATTCGAAGGAATTTTGATTTTGAAGGATTCATTAAGACGCCTCACGTTATTGAATGACGATGTGAGACTATCCCGAACGCAAGACAGCTTAGAGCGGCGGTTTTTTAATCGGCACCGCAGATATCAGCAGCGCCCTACCGACTGATGACCGGAGGATAAACGTGTGGATAAGGAAGGTGAGGAATTAAAAAAGCCTTTTATATTCAAAGACTTAACCCGCGGTGGCGCTGTCCGGCGCAAACAGCGCGCTGATATGGCGCAAGCTCATATTGCTCAGGGCAAGCCCGCCGGAGAGCGTGTCCTGCAGTGCGCTGAGCGCGATGGTTAGCAGAGGTAGCAGCACGGCCAGACTGACGGCGGTGCCGAACAGCAGCAGATCAATCAGCGCCTGTCGCAGGCAAGGGGCGCCGGACGGGCGGATCAGGCTCTGGTTTTCCACTGCGGTGCTGAAGCGCTGCGCCAGGCGTTGGTGCAGGTGAAACGCGCCGAAGGCCAGCAGAATCAGGATCATCGACAAGACCGAGGCACCGGGCAGGTCGATCGGCCAGTCGGAAAACTTTTCGTGAATGGCGGTGACGATCACACGGAAGCCGAAGCGGTTGCCGAGAATTTCCGGTGTGCCGAATTCTTCAATACTCAGCACGAACACAATCAGCCCGCCGGACAGCAGGGTCGGCAGGATCATGGGCAGGTGGATACGGGCAAAAATCTGCAGAGGCGCGCCGCCGAAAACCCGGGCCACGTCACTGTAGCGGCTGCCGATCACCGCAAAGGCGCGTGAGGTCGGGAAGTAAATCATCGGGAACAGATGCAGTGCCATCACCGCCACGATCCCCGGGAATGAATACAGAAATCCGGTCAGATTAAAGCCCAGCAGCTGTTCGCTGAAGCCGTTTGTCTGCAACAACTGCATCCATGACAGGGCACCGATATAGGGGGGAATCAGAAACGGCACCAGCAAAAGAGCGTCCCAGATCCGCCCCGCACGGACGCCCATTTGCGCACGGCGGAACGCCAGTGGCAGGGCGATCAGGGCCGAGAGCAGGGTGACAGCCAGCGACAGACGCAAGGAATTGAGCGTGGCGCCGATCAGCGCCGGGTCCGTCAGGTTGGTCAGCAGCGCGCTGAAGGGCGCGGTCAGCGACCATTCGTTGATGTGCGGGAACAGCGCGTAGAGCAGGATGGCCAACACCGGCAAACCGACCAGTATCAGCATCAGCAGCGTCGCTGCCGCCAGCAAAACAGGGCGCAGGGAGCGGCCTGCGTGTTTGCCGGCGGCAGCGCCCGCTGTCAGTACAGCAGCGGGCATGGTGTTATCGTGCTGTCACGGCGGCGAATTTCGCCTTTGTCTCAGCGGCCTGCGCGGCGGCCCGGGCCGCATCAAAGTCGATAATGGTGAGATCGTCCCAACCCGGCCGGCGTGCTTCTATATCCGTGCGCGCCGGCAGGATATAGTGTTCGGCGACCAGTGCCTGGCCTTTTTCCGACAGCATGAAGTCAACAAACTGTTTCGCCGCTTCTGCCTGTTTGCTCGACTTCATGATCATGATCGGCCGCGGTGCCAGCACGGTTCCTTCATCAGGATAAACGACCTCAATACGCTCGCCCTTGGCTTTGGCTCCGATCACGATGTAATCGACCGCGCCGAAAACCACCCCACGGGCGCCTTGCAGCACCGGGTTCAGGGCTGCCTTATTGGCCCCGGGGACCAGCAGATCATTGGCCGCGAGATCACCGAACAGCGACCAGGCGGCGTCGCTGTCCTGCGCCACCAGCCCCTGAACCAGCGTCAGTGCCGAACCGGATTTGGCCGGATCGGGCATGGTGACCTGACCCTTGTAGGCCGCTTGCGTCAGATCAGCCCAGTGTTGCGGCGCGGGCAGGCCGGAGTTCGGGTTATAGGCGATGGCCAGTGCCGCAGCGCCCTGAGCCACGTAGCTGTCGGTCTTGAGTGAGTCCGGCACCGTGGCTGCGTTCGGTGAGCTGTAGGCTAACAGGTCGCCCGCGGCATCCAGCGTCAGGGCGTGGCCCCAGGAGGCGGAGATCATGATGTCGGCGTGGGGGTTGGATTTCTCGGCCTGATAGCGGGCCATGATCTTGCCGGCGGTGGATTGGAACAACTCCACCGGCGTGCCGGTTTCGGCTTCAAAGGTCCGCGCCAGCTCAGCGGAGAGCGTGGCCGGACCGGCGCTGTAGACCACCAGCGGCGTGGCGGCGAAGGTCGGAGTAATGAAGGCAAAACCGACGGCCAGGGCCGCAACAACTGTTTTCATGGGGGCTCCGTAGTGAACCGGTATTCGGGGAAAGCGCTGAGAATAAACTTGTCATGTGAAGCGTTGATGACAGGTGTTTTGATACGCTGCGGGTGGTTGCCGGGACGGTCGCAGGGGCGGGCAGATGAGGCCGGGAAAAGGTATGCCGCAGTGGTGTACCGGCGCGTCGTGGGGCGGGGGAGGCGTTGCCGGGGCGTTTACGGTGAGGCGCCGGTGCCGCGGCCTGCGCCGCGACACCGGTTCCGGTTAAATCCCCAAATAGGCTTTTTGTACGTCCGGATTGTTCAGCAGCTTGTCGCCGCTGTCGGACAGGACGATTTCACCGTTTTCGATCACGTAGCCGCGGTTGGCGATACGCAGGGCCTGGTTGGCGTTTTGTTCGACCAGAAAGACGGTGGTGTCGCTTTCACGGTTGATCCGCTCGATGATGTCGAAGACCTGCTGGATGACCAGCGGCGCCAACCCCATGGAGGGTTCGTCGAGCAACAGCAGCTGCGGGCGGGCCATCAGGGCACGGGACATGGCCAGCATCTGTTGTTCACCGCCACTGAGGTTGCTGCCGGGCTGATTGCGGCGCTTTTCCAGAATCGGGAACAGCGAGTAGACGTGGTCGAGGTCTTTCTTGATGCCGCTTTTGTCGCGGCGCAAAAACGCCCCCATATCGAGGTTTTCGCGCACGGTCAGCTCAGGGAAGATATGCCGGCCTTCGGGAACCTGGCAGAGGCCGAGTGAGACGATGTTTTCCGGGCGCATGGACTGGATCTCTTCGCCGCGGAAGAGAATTTTCCCCGATTGCACGGGCATGATGCCGCAGATCGCCATCAGCGTGGTGCTTTTGCCGGCCCCGTTGGCACCGATCAGGGTGACGATTTCACCGGCTTCGATTTTCAGGCTGACATCGCGCAGTGCGTGAATGCTGCCGTAGTAGGCGTTGACGTTCTGTAGCTCAAGCATCGTCCGACTCCCCGAGATAGGCTTTGATTACCGCCGGGTCGGCGCTGACTTCCTGTGGTGTGCCGGTGGCGATTCTGCGCCCGTAATCCATCACGTAGATGCGGTCGGAGAGATTCATAACCAGTTTCATATCGTGTTCAATGAGCAGGACGGCGTGGCCTTCATCGCGGATGCGACGGATCAGCTTGTCCAGTTCCTGTGTTTCCTGCGGGTTCATGCCGGCGGCCGGTTCGTCGAGCAGCAGCAGCGAGGGTTCGGTCGCCAGTGCGCGGGCGATCTCCAGACGGCGTTGCTGACCGTAGGACAGGTTTTTGGAGAAGTCGTTGACCACATCGGCGAGCCCGACTTTTTCCAGAATCGCGTAGCTGTGGTCGACGATTTCCTGTTCCTCACGGCGGGTGTGAGGCGGACGGAAGATCGCGCCGAGAATAAACGAGCTGGTCCGGCAGTGGCGGCCGATCATGACGTTTTCCAGTACCGTCATATTCTGGAACAGACGGATATTCTGGAAGGTCCGGGCCATGCCGCGCTTGGCGATGACATTGGGTTTCAGGCCGTTCAGGCGCGTGGTTTTCTGCCCCGGCGGGGTCAGCAGGACATCGCCGGCGGTGGGCGTGTAGATGCCTGTGACGCAGTTGAAAAAGGTGGTTTTGCCGGCGCCGTTAGGGCCGATCAGGGCGACGATTTCGCCGCCGTGCACCTTGAGATCAAGCTGGTTGAGGGCCTGGATTCCGCCAAATGCCATGCTCAGGCCTTTGACCTCCAGAATGGCGGTGTTGGATTGCTGCATCAGGCGTCCTTCCTCGTGAACTGATAGGTTCGCCGTACATTGGCGATGATGCCTTGCGGGCGGAAAATCATCATGGTGACCAGAATCGCGCCGAAGGCCAGCATCCGGTAGTCGGCCAGAGCACGCAGGTATTCCGGCAACAGAATCAGGATAAAGGCGCCGATGATGACGCCCAGAATCGAGCCCATGCCGCCGAGTACCACGATGGCGAGGATGATGGCCGATTCGAGGAAGGTAAAACTGGCCGGGTTAATAAAGGTGGTTTTGGCGGCGAAGATCACGCCGACCATGCCTGCCCAGGTGGCACCCAGGGCAAAGGCGGTGAGCTTGGTTTTGGTTTTGTCTATGCCCATGGCCTGACAGGCGATATCGTCCTCGCGCAGGGCCAGCCAGGCGCGGCCGATGCGCGAATCCTGCAGGCGATTGACCACAAAGATGGTGATGATCACCATCAGCAGCATGAGAAAATACAGGTAGGTAATGGACTGATTCAGGGTCAGCTCAATACCGAAAAGCGCCGGGCGTTCGATGTTGGAGATACCGCTCGGGCCCTGGGAAAAGTCATTCCAGTTTTCCAGCACCAGACGGATAATCTCGCCGAAAGCCAGCGTCACTATGGCCAGATAATCGCCGCGCAGCCGCAGCACCGGAAAACCCAGCAAAATACCGAACAGCGCGGCCAGTGCGGCGCCGATTGGCAGCACGGTCCAGAAGCCCAGGCCGAAATGCGTGTTGAGCAGCGCATAGGAATAAGCGCCTACCGCATAAAACGCCACATAGCCGAGATCCAGCAGACCGGCCAGGCCGACCACGATATTCAGACCCAGACCCAGTACCACGTACATCAGCGCGGTGGTCATGATATTGGTCTGATAGGAGCTGAACAAAAACGGAAACACGATGGCAAATGCGGCCAGCGCGCCGAACAGAGGCAGGCGGCGGGCCGGATCGGCGGTCCAGGTGCGCAGCCGTACGGCCAGCGGCGGCTTGTCGCTGACCTTGCCGACGGCCGCTTCACGGCGGCGGAAATACCAGCTGGTCAGCAGCGACAGGGCAAAACTGCCCACGGCCACCCAGAGCATATTCATCCAGCGCCATTCGATGGTCGATTCGATGGAATCGACCCGGATCACCATCAGCGGGAAGGTGAGAAAAACAAACCAGAGGGCCACACCCAGCGCGCGGCGGATTTCTGCAAAATTCATCGTGCGCTCCTATACCTTTTCAATACTGGATTTGCCCAGCAGACCGGCCGGTTTAAACAGCAGGATCAGCACCAGCAGTGAAAACGCGAAGACGTCCTCGTAGTCACTGGAGACATAGCCGGTGGCAAAGCTCTCTGTGAGGCCGAGGATAAAACCGCCGAGGACGGCGCCGGGAATGGAACCGATACCGCCGAGTACGGCTGCGGTAAAGGCTTTGATACCGGCGATAAAGCCGATATAGAAATTGATCTGACCGACATGTGAGGCGATCAGCATACCGCCGATGGCGGCCAGTGCCGAGCCGACGATAAAGGTGTTGGAGATCACCCGGTCCACATTAATGCCGACCAGGCGTGCCATGGTTTTATCCTGTGCGGTGGCGCGCATGGCTTTGCCCATGCGGGTGAATTTGATCAGGATCAGCAGCGCGATCATGGACACCGCGGTGGTCAGGAGGATCACAATATCGGTGGTGCCGATAATGTGTGCAATCGGTTCGAGAAATTCAAAATCCGGGATCAGTTCCGGAAAGGGCAGGAAGTTGGACGTTTGTGCCAGCAGCACGTAGTTCTGCAGAAAAATCGACATGCCGATGGCGGAGATCAGCGGTGACAAACGTGGCGCATTACGCAGCGGTTTGTAGGCGATTTTCTCGATCGTGTAGCCATAGGCACTGGCCCAGATAGCGGCGGCCAGACCGGCCAGCACGATAATCGCCAGCAGCGGTAAGCCCATAATGGACAATACCGAGGCGACAACGAATGAGGTGAATGCGCCGATCATGTAGATCTCGCCGTGGGCGAAGTTGATCAGCCCGATAATGCCGTAGACCATCGTATAGCCCAGCGCGATCAGCGCATAGATGGAACCACGGGTCAGCCCGCTGAAAAACAGCTCAACAAAATAGTCCATACAGGCCCTGACAGTTAGTGATTTTTATTATGGAAAAACCTGCCGGAGGCGCGCTCCGGCAGGTCAGGCGAGGGTTATTTTGCCTGGACGTAAGCGCCGTCTTTGACCTGATACATGGTAAAGCCGACGCCCACAGCGTCACCGTTTTCGGCGAAGCTGATGGTGCCGACCGGCGTATCAACGGTGTTTTCCTGCATGGCTTTTTTCAGCGCATCCAGATCCGTGGAGCCGGCGTTCTCCAGCGCGGCAACCACCGCCAGGGCAGCGGCATAGGCGTTGTCGTAGAAGGCGCCCGGATCATCGCCGTAAGCGGCTTTGTGGGCTTCACGGGCGGCGATGGTCACCGGATTGGTGGTGTTATCACGCGGGCCTGTGGCGTAGACGCCTTCGGCATCTTTACCGGCGACTTTGATGAAGGTGTCATCCTTCACGCCGTCATCGGACAGGAAGGCGGTATCCATGCGTTTTTTACGCATTTGTTTGACGATTTTGGAGGCTTCCGGGTGGTAGCCGCCGTAGATCACGGCTTCGGCGTCGGAACGGTCGATCTTGCGCACAATCGCGGAGTAATCCACCGCGCCCGGGGTCACGCCTTCAAACAGCACCTCTTCGATGCCTTTGCTTTGCAGATAAGCCTGGGCGAACTCGGCCAGACCCTTACCGTAATCGCCTTTGTCGTGGATGATGGCGATTTTCGATACGCCCAGCTCGTCCAGCGCGAAATCAACAATGGTTTTGGCCTGAACGTCATCCGCGGCAATCGTGCGGGCGAAGTTGGGGTAGTCACCGGACTGGGTCAGCTCGGGGCTGGTTGCAGACGGTGAAACCACCAGAATGTCGGCGCTGGTGTAGATCGGCAGTGCCGCTTTGGTGGCGCCGGAGCAGATGTGTCCGATAACCACGTCCGCACCTTCGGAGACCAGCTTGGTTGCGGTGTTGGTGGCCACTTCCGGTTTGCAGACGTCATCCTCGATCAGCAGCTCGATTTGTTTTCCGTCGATACCGCCCTTGGCGTTGACTTCATCGGTAACCAGCTTGACGGCGTTGACCGTCGGCAGGCCGTAGGAAGCCAGATCGCCGCTGTGTGCGCCGGCTACGCCGAGCTTGATCGTGTCAGCGGCCTGAGCAGACATCGCCAGCGTCATGGAAACGGTGGCTGCCAAAAGCGTTTTCATTATTGGTGCTTTCATTGGTGTCGTCGTCCTGTTGTACCCGCGAGGCCGGATTGCAGATTGCCGGGCCGGCGGGAGTGGGTGGAAACGCAAAAGATTAACTTGGCTGAGATTAAGGAATTTGTAAGATTATTTCCAGCACTGACAGTGCATTTGTGGGAGGGCCTATGCAGGCGGGCTGCAGATTCAGCAATTCCTATGTTGCATTCCTGCGCGGCGCGGATCCGCAGGCGTAAACCGCAGGGCGGGGCTTGGCTTGCATTCTGCGGTGCAGCGTTAGCGGGTGATGGCCGGGCCGCTGCCGGCCGGGTCGGTGTTGTGCTTTGGCCCGGGCCGCCGCTAAGCCGATAGCCCGCGGCGGCCCGCACTCACTGCTGCTTGTCGCCGTTTTGCCCGCCACTTTGCTGCACGGGTTTGTAGTCCCAGTCGCGCACGCCCTGCAGCATGTTTTCGATATCAGCGCCGGGGACCTGCAGCATTTCCAGTGCCGTGGCACCCAGGCGCAGACTCGCTTCGATGGTCTCCGGATAGGCGTGGGCCGCACCGGCGCGCAGCAGGCGTGTGCTGGTTTCCAGATCGCGCGCCCGCGCGATGGACGGCACCTGCGGACAGGTACTGCGCAGATAGGCGATCGCGCGCAGGGCGGTATCGGCGTTGTCGACTGTGACCACCAGCAGCGAGGCATGCTCCACATGGATGGCCGCCAGCAACTCCGGATCGGCAATGTCGCCGAGCAGGACGTTATGTCCGTCAGCACGGCCCTGGGCGACCCGTTTCGGATCGGTGTCGAAAGCCACAAAGGGCACGCGGCTGGTTTGCAGCAATACCGCGATGGTATGTCCGACCCGGCCGTAGCCGCCGATGACCACCTGCTTTTCGGCGATATCATTCAGGTCGGTGTCATTGCCGGTGGCAGGCGGCTGTTGCGGGGCCTTGACCAGCAGCGAGGCGATGCGCTCATTGAAGCGGATTAATACAGCCCCTGCGATCATTGATAACAGCACTGATGTGATGGCAATCTGGCCGAGTTGTGAATCGATCACGCCCGAGTCCAGCGCGATGGCGGTCAGGGCCAGGCCGAATTCACCGCCCACGCTGAGCAGCAAGCCGGTGCGGCAGGCCACATGCGGGTCAACACCGATCCGGCGCACCAGCAGGGTCACGATCAGCATCTTGCTGGCCAGCGTCAGACCTGCGCCGAGCAGCGCCCAGTGCCAGATCGGAGCGATCGCGCCGGGATCAAAACGCATGCCGATACCGACGAAAAACATCCCCAGCAACACATCGCGGAAGGGCCGCACGCTGGATTCGACCTGATGACGGAACTCGGTTTCGCCGAGCATCATGCCGGCCAGAAAGCCGCCGAAGGCCAGCGACAGGCCAAGACTGTTGGTGGTCCAGGCCGCCAGCAGGGCGACCAGCAACACGGCCAGCGTGAAAATCTCCAGCGAGCTGCGTTCTGAGACCAGATGGAACAGCGGGCGCAGCAGCCAGCGTCCCGCCAGAAACACCAGTGCCAGGGCAAACACCGCTTTGGCCAGTGCCCAGAGCAGTGAACCGGCCAGCACGTCAAAGCTGACTGTCGCGCCCAACACAGGGATGATCACCAGAAAGGGCACAGCTGTGACGTCCTGGAACACGGACATGGCCAGTCCGAGCCGCCCGTGCTGGGTGTTTTCTTCGCTCTGCTCCTTGAGCAGACTGGCGATAATCGTGGTCGATGATTGGGCGAAGACCGCGCCGAACACAAACGCCACCGCACCGGGGACGCCGCACAGCCAGAGTATCAGCGTCACCAGCAGGGTGGTGAAAACCACCTGACCGGTGCCCAGTCCGAGGACCTGATGGCGCAGCGCGTTGATCTGCGGCAGGGAGAAGTTCAGGCCGATGGTGTAGAGCAGAAAGACCACGCCGAACTCGGCGATGGAATGAAAGTCCGGCACCGACAGTGTCGGCCCGAGCGTGTAAGGGCCGAGAATGACGCCGACCAGCAAATAACCCAGACTGGTCGGAATATGCAGTCGTTTAAAGGTGACCACAACCGCGATAGCCACGGCCAGAAGTAAGATGATTTGGGCGAGATTTTCCATGCCTGTCCCGGTTGTAGTGAATACCTGAGTCTTGTGCCGCCGGCCGCACGCCGTGGGCTGTGCCGGGCTGCGTGGCAATAAACCAAGCATGGCACAAAGCGGACTGTGGCGGCAGTGAGTTTGCCCCTGTGACGTTAGCCTGTCCCGGTAAAAAAATAAAAGCGTCCCGGCACATACCTGCCGTATCGCAATGAAAACGACCCGGCCAACGGTCGCTGCCGGCGCGCTCAGGGGAAACGGCGGTCGCGGTGCCGGCCCAGGGGGCAAAACGCGTGAGAAACGGCGTTTCTCTGACAGCGAAAGCGCAGTGAAAGTTCAACGGCAGACAGGCCTGCGCCTGATCCGCGCGTGAATGACTGCGCAATAGGACCGCGTTTTTTACTCTTGCGATGGCGGCCGGATTGTCCTTGTCCGTGCGGGAATAAAGCCGCCAAAAGCCGCCGTGGTCAGTTGCAAATTAATCAATTAAAAAACGCATCACACGGCGAGAAATATTCGCCGGTGATGCGCGTCTGAATTAACGGCAGTTTAAAGCCGGAAGTCGCCGGACCGCTCGGGTTGGTAAATGATTTGTGTGATTTTTACACTGAGCGTTCCGCCGCCGGGCTTGGGCCATTCAATTTCATCGCCCACCGAAAGCCCCAGCAAGGCGCTGCCGACCGGTGCCAGAATGGAAATGGTTTTGCCGCTGGAATCCACGTTTTTCGGGTAGACAAGCGTCAATTCGAATTCTTTTTTACTGGATTCGACGACAAACTTTACCGTGGAGTTCATGGTGACGATGTCCGGCGGCATGTCCGCAGGCTCGACGATGGTCGCCCGCTCCAGCTCCGCTTCCAGTTCGTTAATGCCGGAGACCGTATTTTTCGGCAAAGAGTCAATCAGGTTGTATAAGCGGTCTGAATCCAACGATGAAATTGTGATTTCAGGTCTGTTTTTCATTTTCTCCTCGCTCACCGGAATGGTGTTTTTTAATCGGGCAAACCGCCTCGCGGATCAGGGTGTTACCGGGCCCTGTGTTTGACAGTCCATCATACCTGTTTACGGCAGCGGGGGCTAAAATGCCCGACCGCTGCGGTGCTGTGTGGCGATTATGTCTGACAGGGTGAGGCAGGTAGAATAGACGACTTTGCCGGCGTTGCGAGGCTTGTGTTGGCATGGCGTATAAAAGGGACTCTTAAATTGATGAAATTTCTTCTCCGTCACTGGCGGGCCTTGTTTGCCTGCGGCCTGTTGGGCAGTGTTTTTCTTTACGGCGTATTGGTGGGTAAGTATCAGCTGCCGCCTTATGCGGTGTTTGAATCGCTAAATGCCGGGCTTGCGCGGTTCGGTGGCGGAGCGCCTTCAGCGGCGTTGCCGGCGCCGCAGCTGAGCGCGGTGCAACAGCGTCTGGCGGCGGTGTCGGCAGATGCGCCCGGTTTTCGTGCCGGACTGCAGGCCCGGCTGATTTTGCCGCCGGAGGTGGTCAGGGTGTCGGTCGCGGACGGGCAGGCCAGCGCGTCTTACTACGGGATTGAGATCAAGGGCCGGCTGCGTCAGGCGCCGGACTCCGGTGACTGTCTGCTGGTCTACCATCAGGGCCACGGCGGCAATCCCTTTGACTTCGACTATCACGAGGCGCTCTGGCAACAGGCCCGTGCGCAGGGTTGCGATATGCTGTCCTTGTCGATGTTGGGACTGGGCCTGAATGCCGGTGCGGCATCCTATCCCTCGGCCGGTGTCGCCGGACGCACGCAGATGACGCTCAGCGCAGCGCAGGCCGCACGCCACGGCAATTACGCGTTTTTCCGTGATCCGGCCTTGCCACAGACCGATCCGCTGGCCCTGTTTCTGTCCGGTCCGTTTTATCTGATCCGCAGCCTGGCCGACGATTACAGCTCGGTGCGTATGGTCGGGATTTCCGGCGGCGGTTTTATGACCACCATGCTGGCCGCGTTGATGCCGGAAATCGATCTGTCGGTCGCCTATGCCGGCAGCCTGCCCAAGGCCTGGCGGGTGGATGCCAAACACCACGGCGACTGGGAGCAGGTTTATTCGGCGCTCTGGCAGGAGCTGGACTACTGGGAGTTGTATTTACTCGGCACACTCGACAGCGCCGGGCAAAGCACGCGCACGGTGCATCTGGTGCATAACAATGCCGATCCCTGTTGCTTCGGCGACCCGGATGCCACGGTTTTTGCGGGCATGATGGACGCGCTGGCGTTGCCTGGCGTGACCGTGCAGGTCACCGCCAGCGAGCGCCATGCGATTGATCCGGCGGTGGCCGCGCCCTTATTGTTTCCCTGAGGGGGCGTGGCCTTCGAGCGCCTCGCGGGTGGCCCGTGCGATCACGCGTTCTTCGTCGGTGGGGATCACCATAACCCGCACTGCGCCCGTGCCGATGTCACGGGCGTTGTTGTTATTGGCATCCTGATCGAGGGAAATGCCCAACCAGTCCAGTCCGGCGCAGACTTCGCGGCGTATGCGTGCGGAGTTCTCGCCGATTCCGCCGGAAAATACAAGCCCGTCAAGGCCGCCTAACACCGGCGTCATAGCGCCCAGTTCGCGGCGGATGCGGAAGACGAAATAGTCGATGGCCTGTTTGGCCGCCGGCTCCGCTGAGGCTTCCAGCACACGCAAATCGTTACTGATGCCGGACAGGCCTTTTAAGCCGCTTTGCTTGAACAGCAGATCGGAAAGCGCCTCCGCGTCCATGCCTTCTTCCTGTATCAGATACAGCAGCACACCCGGATCAATCTGTCCGCAGCGGGTGCCCATGGGCAGGCCGTCCAGCGCTGAAAAACCCATGGTCGAACCCACGCTGATACCGTTTTTGACCGCGCACATGGAAGCGCCGTTGCCCAGATGCGCAATGATGACGCGTCCTGCGTGCAGCTCAGGTGCTTCGCGTTTGAGTGCGCCGGAGAGGTATTCATAAGACAAGCCGTGAAAGCCGTAACGGCGTACACCACGGTTGTAGTATTCCCGGGGCAAGGCGAAGGTGTCATTGACCCACGGGTGGCCGCGGTGAAACGCGGTGTCAAAACAGGCTACCTGTACGGCATCGGGGAAGGCGTGCCGGGCGGCGCGGATACCGGCCAGATTGTGCGGCTGATGCAGGGGCGCCAGCGGCTGGTATTGTGCCAGCGCATCGAGCACTTGGTCGGTGATCACCACCGGGGTGGTGTAGGCGGTGCCGCCGTGCACCACGCGGTGGCCGACGCCGGCGATAATGTGGCCTTCCAGCAAGGGCGCGCAGGCGGCAAGGATGGCATCCAGCGCGCTGCTGTGGTCGGGGGTATCGATTTCCTGGTGGGTGTCCAGCGCACCGCGCAGATGCACGGTCAGATGGCTGTGACCGCCGATCGCCGAGATCTGCCCGCGGGCGAGTTCCTGCAGATGCGCGGCGACCTCGTAAATGGCGAATTTGATCGAGGAAGAACCGGCGTTGATGGTAAAGAGAACTGGCGTGTTCATGGCGCTTTATCGGCTTGTTTGGCTTGGGTTGCTTGTCACCTTAGCACTGCGGTTGCGTGCTGCCATAACCGGCATCAAGTGCGGTCGCCCCGGCCCCGAAGAGCTGCGTGGCGAGGCGCTCAAAGTCGTCGTGGCGGCGCACGCGCAGGCTCAGTGCGGCGCCGCTGACCGGGTGCTGCAGATGCAGTTCGGTGGCCCTGAGTAACAGCCGCCGGTTGGCAAACTGCGCACGGAACAGACGGTTGTGTTTGTTATCACCGTGCGTGGTGTCGCCGACGATGGGGTGGAAAATATGCTTCATATGCCGGCGCAGTTGGTGTTTGCGGCCGGTTTTCGGGTACAGCGCCAGCAAAGAATAACGGCTGCTGTCGTAGCGTCCGCAAGGGTAGGGCAGCTCGACCCGCGCCAGTGTGCGGTATGTGGTCACCGCCTCCTGGCGGTTGTCGCTGACCGCGCGGTCACGGAAATCCTGCATAACCGGCAGCGGATAATCGATTTCGCCTTCGTCGTCGGTATAGCCGCGGCAGATGGCCTGATAGATTTTGCCGGTTTGGCGTGTTTCGAACTGCCGGCTCAGCTGCTGTTGGGTGTCGCTGTCCAGGGCCAGTACCAGCACCCCGGAGGTGGGTTTGTCGAGCCGGTGCACGGCATAGACCCGCTGACCGATCTGGTCACGCAGGGTCTGGATCACAAAACGCGTTTCGTGACGGTCGATCGGGCTGCGGTGGACCAGCAGTCCGGCCGGTTTGTCGATGGCGATCAGGTGTTGGTCCTGATAGAGAATATCAAGTGTGTCGCTGGTGTCGGTCATGGTCGTGGTTTTGCTCAGTAATCCGGCGACCCTACCAGAGTCTGCGCGCCGGGCAATGTTTGGCTGTTCGGTGCCGCGATTTTGCCTGCCGGAGTGATTATTGCTTGAGCAGTTTGCTTGCCGTGATGCCCGCGGGCCTGAGCGGCGCAGGAACGAATACGTGCAATGGCACAGGGAAAAGACACAGGGAGCCGCGCCGCCATGGCAGCGGCAGATTCCGTCGGCCACAGGTTAAATGCAGATGATCGAATTTCGTGAAATACGCGTCTCGGACGCACAAATGCTGCTCGACTGGCGCACCTCCAAACGCGTCACGCAGTTTATGAACACCGATATTGAGTATGACGTGGAGGCGCAGAAGCGCTGGCTGCAAAGCTGTTATACGCGCCCCGATTACTATCACTGGATTATCCGTCAGCACGGGCGCGATGTGGGCTTTGTGAGTCTGTGTGACTACGACCCGGCAGCGGGCACTGCGTCCTGGGGCTTGTATATCGGCGATGAAAGCGCCACCGGTGCAGGCGGGCGCGTTCCGCCGTATTTTTATAACTTTGCCTTCGGTGAGCTCGGCCTCAAGCGGATTAATGCTGAGGTGCTCTACCACAATACGCGGGTGATTGATTTGCATCGTCTGCATGGCTACCGCTTTGTGCCGGGCAAAGACCGGCTTATCGAAAAAAATGGCAAGGAGCTGCTGTTGATCGCGCTGGAGCTGGACGCGCAGACCTTTTTCTCCGGTCGTTTTACCCGCTACAAAACCCCTTTTCCGATGACGCACTGGCAACACCGCCCGCAGCAGCAACCGGCAGCCTGATTCCGGTACGCGGTCGCCGCGTCAAGCATGTTCCGTGTATGTGTTTGCGGTGACTGCATTTTGCCGTCGCCGTGTATCTAAGCCGTCGCCGGCCTGAGCCATGTGTCTTGTGCGTCCCGCCGGCGCAGCTTGAATGGCGTATGTTATTTGAAATAAATCAGCTGTTTACCCTGTCTGTCGGGCGGCCTTGCGGCTGCGTTGCGGGCACCTGCAGCAATTGGCGGGCATCTTGAAGTGTAATAGGGCAAAGAATATTGAGATTCGCGACCCCGGTCAGACACGCCGGATCTGCACTTCACCAAGGATGAGAGATGATGATGATCGCTACCCCGGGCCGCAGTGGCCCGCCCGCCGCCGGCACGGCGGGTGATAAGCGCGGTACACACGCGCCGGCGGTGTTTGTACGACCGGCGGGGCCGGCCGACAAGCGCACGCTGTTTCACTGGCGCAATGATGAGGCGACCCATGCCATGAGTTGTCATGCCGATCCGGCAGCCTGGGCGGATTATCAGCGCTGGTTTCTCGATTGCCTGAATAATGGGCAGCGCGAACTGTCGCTGTGCGTAGCCGCGGCGCGGCCGGCGCTGACGCTGGCGCTGGCACGTTTTGCTATGTCGGCCGATGGCCGCCGGGCGGAGATCGCGCTGGAAATGCAGCCGGCCCGGACTGAACGCTATCCCGGTCTGGCCACATTGCAGGCATTGTTGGTGGATTTCCGTCGCCGCCATCCGCGTCTGGGCGGCATGGATGTGCGGGTGCCGGCCGGCGATGCGGCGGCACTGACCTTGTTTGAACTGGCCGGATTTATAACGAAAGGGGCGACTGGCGGCGCGCTCGTGCATCTGGTGATGCCCGCGCAGGTCCGCCCCGGTGGTTTTGGCCGGCTCGCTTAACCGGTCGTTCTTCTCATCTCATCAGGCATCAGCTGACGCCGGTAGTGAAGCGGTGGCTGGCCTGTCCATTTGCGGAATGCCCGCGAAAACGCGGCCGGATCGGCAAACCCCAGGCGCTCTGAAATCACCGACACCGGTACTGCATCCTGACACAGCAGGCGGATCGCCAGATTGCGCCGGGTCTGGTCGCGTATGGCCTGAAAGGTGGTTTCTTCATCGGCAAGACGTCGCCGCAGGGTACGCTCGGAGGTGCCCAGCTGTGCGCAGACGGCTTTGATTCCGCTGCCGGGCGCGGCTTCCAGCACGCGTCTTACCCGCCCTGAATAGCGTGGAAACAGGCGTTGCTTGTTGACCCAGGTCAGCGGCGCGTGATCGAGGTGATTGCGCAGCGTTTCCATGCTCTGCACCACCGGCCGTTCCAGTTCCTGCGGCGAGAACACCAGTGCATTGCGGCCGGCATTAAAGCGCGTCGCGCAGGGGTAAATCAGCTTGTACTCGGCCACATGGGCCGGTTCGGCAAAGTCCAGATCCAGGCGGCTCAGGCGGATCGAGGCGCCGGT
This sequence comes from Granulosicoccaceae sp. 1_MG-2023, assembly GCA_030546905.1. GTDB lineage: Bacteria > Pseudomonadota > Gammaproteobacteria > Granulosicoccales > Granulosicoccaceae > UBA7957. The sequence goes on from JAUOPI010000006.1 coordinate 37,661, forward strand.
CAGCCAGCTCGGGAAGCGGTGCCAGAGCAACAGAAAAAACTCGATCAGCATATGGTCGGGATCGGTGCGCGGGTCGTGCAGCGAGAACGTCACACGCGCCTCCTCAGGCGTCTCCTCCAGAGCAAAACGGAAATCCTCACTGACCAGCGAATAAAAGCGGCAGATATGCCGGTAGACCTTGCGCAGGTCCTGCTGATGGACGGCCTGCTTGGCCATCAGGGTAAAGGAGCCGTGACGGCTGGGGTGTTGGCTCATGCCAAGAAATTCGTCGTCAGTCACACGCCAGAAGGCCAGCAGGAGCGCGCTGAACTGCTCGGCAGACATGCGCAGATCGCGTCGTTCCAATACCTCTTCGGAGAGCCCGGCCGGGCTCAGAATCAGTGTCGGATCAAGCCCCTGGCGGCGTGCTGAGTCGGTCAGTGCGCGTGCGTAATGGATGGCGATGGTATTTTCGCTGGGCGGCATAAGCTGAGAACCTTTTGCCGGTATTCTAGTCGTCTTGGCCGCAAATGTTAAGTAATAGGCAGGTGCGGTCATGGCAGCCCCGCGGCCCTTGACGCAGAATCTTGGGCTCACATAACAACACCGTATTGACAGGGGAGCAGGATATGAGCAAAGACGTCTTCATTCTGGGGGCAGGCCGCTCGGCCGTCGGGACCTTCAGTGGTGCGCTGGCCGGCATCAGCCCGCAGGATCTGGCCGCGCAGGTCATGCAGGAGGTTATCAGCCGTTCCGCGCTGGCGCCTGATTCGATCACGCAGGCGGTGGTCGGCAACTGCATTCCCACCGATGAGCGCTATGCCTATGTGGCGCGTCTGGCTTCGGTCGGTGCCGGTTTGCCCAAAAGCTCGGTGGCCATGGCGGTCAACCGCCTGTGCGGGTCGGGTATGCAGGCGATTGTCTCTGCCACGCAGGCCGTGCGCCTCGGCGATTGCGAGCGGGCCGTGGCCGGTGGTGTGGAAGTGATGTCACGCGCCGCCTATTTGTCCACCGCCATGCGCGGCGGCGCACGTTTGGGTGATTCGCAGATGGTCGATGCCATGGTGGCGGCGCTGAACGATCCTTTCGGTGTCGGCCATATGGGGGTGACGGCAGAGAACCTCGCGCAGAAGTGGGATATCAGCCGTGAAGAGCAGGACCGCTTTGCTGCCGAATCCCATCGCCGTGCGGCGGCCGCGCAGGACAACGGCTATTTCGACAGCCAGATCGTCCCGGTGACCCTGAAAAGCCGTCGCGGCGAGACGGTATTCGACAAAGACGAACATATCAAACCGGCCACCACCGTTGAGACGCTGGCGACCCTGCGTCCGGCATTCAAGAAAGACGGCACTGTCACGGCAGGCAATTCTTCCGGGCTGAACGACGGCGCCGGCTTTTGTGTCCTCGGCGACGAGCAGGCCGTCAGGGACAGTGGCCGGGACCCGCTGGCGCGGGTGGTCAGTTACGCCATCGCCGGCGTGCCCAATGAGCTGATGGGTGAAGGGCCGATTCCGGCTTCACAGGCGGCGCTGCAACGGGCCGGTCTGCGTCTGCAGGATATGGATGTGATCGAGTCCAACGAGGCCTTTGCTGCACAGGCGCTGGCGGTCAGCCGTGCGCTGGATCTTGATCCGGCCCGCACCAATCCCAACGGCGGCGCGATTGCCCTGGGCCATCCGGTCGGTTGTTCCGGCGCGCTGATTACCACCAAGGCACTTTACGAGCTGCAGCGGGTCAAAGGCCGGTACGGGCTGGTCACGATGTGCATCGGTGGTGGCCAGGGTATCGCCCTGATCGTGGAAAATCTCAGCTGACCGGCAGTGCCGCGTGGCCGCCCGACCGGTTGGCACGCGGCGCTTTGCCGCTGCAAACAAAATAATCACAGAGAAAAACGTGCGGACAGCCGGGGCACCGGCACGGGGGTTCCGCGCAATTCGTATCCTGTAGGAGGACGCATATGTTTGGCACAATGATGACGCAAGCGCTGTCGATCTCGTCTCTGATCGTACACGCGCAAAAATATCATGCTGCAACCGAGGTGGTTTCAGTCGGTACCGACGGGGTGGTCGAGCGCAGTAACTGGGGCGCTGTTGCCACAGGTGCCCGCAAGCTCGCCAGCGCCCTGGATAAGCTCGGTATTTCGCCCGGCGCACGTTGCGGCACGATCGCCTGGAATAACCGCCGGCATCTGGAACTTTACTATGGCGTTGCCGGCAGCGGCCGCGTTACACACACCATCAATCCGCGCCTGACGCCGGAACAACTGACCTATATCGTCAACCACGCCGGTGACGAAATCCTCTTTATTGACAGTACGTTTCTGCCCGCCGTGGCCAAGCTGAAGGAGTACTTCGAAGATGTCCGGTACATTGTGCTGCTCGGTCCGCGTGATGAGGATGCGGCCAAGGTGATCGATGGGCTGTTGTTTTACGACGAGTTAGTCGGGACCGGTTCGGATGCTGAACCCTGGCCCGAAGTGGACGAGAACGCGCCCGCCAGTCTTTGTTACACCTCCGGCACCACCGGTAATCCCAAGGGCGTGCAGTTCACGCACCGTTCGACGGTGCTGCATTCACTCGGTGGCAACCAACCGGACGGTCTGGGTATTTCCGCGCGCGACGTGGTGATGCCGGTGGTGCCCATGTTTCATGTTAATGCCTGGGGCACGCCTTATATCGCTGCCGGAGTTGGTGCCAAGATTGTATTACCGGGGGCGGCGCTGGATGGCGAAAGTCTCGCGCGCCTGATCGATGCCGAGCAGGTGACGCTGTCGCTTGGTGTGCCGACGATCTGGATTGGCTTGTTGGCCGGTCTGGAAAAAACCGGTTCAAAAGCAGAATCCATGACGCGCACTGTGGTCGGCGGCTCGGCTTTGCCACCGTCCATGATTACCACTTTCCGCGATAAATACGGCGTCGAGCTGATTCACGCCTGGGGTATGACTGAAACCTCACCGCTGGGAACGGTTAACCGCTTGTTGCAAAAGCACAGCAATCTGCCGGCCGATGAGCAGGCCCGTTTGCGTGAATCGCAGGGGCGCCCGCCCTTTGGTGTGGATCTGCGTATTGTCGATGAGTCCGGTAATGAGTTGCCGCGTGACGGCGAAACCCAGGGTGAGCTGCAAATCCGCGGACACTGGGTGCTGGAGAGTTATTTTGGTCAGGAAGAATCAGCGCTGACCGAAGACGGCTGGTTCGATACCGGTGATATTGCAACCCTGGATAGCGATGGTTATATGGTGATCCGTGACCGCTCCAAGGACATCATCAAATCCGGCGGCGAGTGGATCTCGACCGTGGAGCTGGAGAATATCGCGGTCTCCCATCCTGATCTGATCAATGCGGCGGCGATTGCTGCACGTCATCCGAAGTGGGATGAGCGTCCGGTCGTGATCGCTGTGCCGGCGCCCGGCGCGTCGCCGACCGAAGAAGACGTTCTGGCGCACTTTAAAGGCAAGGTGGCCAGCTGGCAGATTCCCGACCGGGTCATCTTTGTTGATGAGTTGCCGCTTGGCGCGACCGGCAAGGTGCGCAAGATGAAATTGCGTGAAGCCTACGCTGACGTGTTGCTCGAGCAGAACTGAAGCAGGCTGGTCTGACCCGCACCGGTGCCGCGTACTGTTGCGGGGCCGGTGCCGCTAAAAAGGAAATACAAGTATGTTCGATGGTAAGTACATGAAGCTTGAGGAGGCCGGCGACGGGCTGCTCGGGCTTACGCTGGAACGCAAGGACGGTGGCGAGAACGTGCTCAGCGAAGCATTTCTCGATGAGTTGACGCAGGTGATGCAAGAGCTTGAAAGCGTCTCCGCGCAGGGTCTGATCGTCAGCTCGGCGGCGAAGCATTTTGCTCTGGGCGCTGATGTCACTGAATTTCCCGCCATGTTCCGCTTGGGCGCCGATGAGATTGAAGGCTGGTTGAGCGGCGTGAATGCCTTGTTCGCGCGCTTTGCGGCTTTGCCTTATGCCTCGGTCAGTGTGATCGGTGGCATGGCGCTTGGCGGTGGTTTTGAACTGGCGCTGGCAACGGATTTCCGTATCGGCAGCGAGGCCGCCTCGGTCGGTCTGCCCGAGGTCACGCTTGGCATCTGCCCGGGTTGGGGCGGTACGGTACGCTTGCCGCGTCTGATCGGAACAGAACAAGCGCTTAACTGGATGCTTGCCGGTGCGCCGAAAAAAGCCGCTCAGGCACTTGAAGCCGGTGCGCTCGATCAGGTGGTGTCGGCCGATCAGGCCATGGCCGCAGCGCGCACGCTGTTGCAGAAACTGCACGCCGATGCCACGCAACTGCAACAGCGGCGCGAGGACAATCGCCGGGCTGCCGCTGAGCTGCCGCAGACTGCGCCGGCCGCTGACGGCAATCCGGCTGTGCCGGGCTTGCAGAATTTACTGAGCCATAGTGCCGCACTGGACATGGCCGCTGCGCTGCGGGCCGAGTCGGCTTTGTTTGCCCGGCTGGCCGGCTGTGACGCCACACAGAATCTGGTGTCGGTGTTTCTCAGTGGTCAGGCCATCAAGCGCAAATACCGCAAGCTCGCTGCCAAAGGTGAGGATGTCGGCGTGGCGGCGGTGATCGGTGCCGGTGTGATGGGCGGCGGGATCGCCAGTCTGGCGGCCAGCCGTGGTGTCAGGGCATTGATGAAAGACATCAGCGACGAAGCCCTGCAGCTGGGAATGAGCACCGCCGATCAGCTGCTCGAACGGCGTGTTTCGCGGGGTCGTATGAGTGCGGAGAAAAAACAGGCCATTCTCGGCAATATCTCGCCACAGTTGGATTATGCCGGCTTCGCCTCGGCCGGCTATGTGGTCGAAGCGGTGGTGGAAAACCCCAAGGTTAAAGCCGCTGTGCTGAGCGAGTGCGAAGCGCAGTTGCCGGAAACGGCTGTGCTGGCCTCCAATACCTCGACGATTTCCATCGATTCACTGGCCGCCTCGCTGGCGCGTCCGGAAAACTTCTGCGGCATGCACTTTTTTAATCCGGTGCACGCCATGCCGCTGGTCGAGGTCATCCGCGGTCAGGCCACCAGCCGCGAAACGATCAACACGACAGTGGCGCTGGCCATGAAGCTGGGCAAAACGCCGATTGTGGTCGGCGACTGTCCGGGCTTTCTGGTCAACCGCGTACTCTTTCCTTACTTCAACGCCTTTAACCGTCTGCTCGCCGATGGCGTGGCCTTCGAGCGTATCGACCGGGTGATGGAAGGGTTTGGCTGGCCGATGGGCCCGGCCATGTTGGCCGACGTGATCGGTCTGGATGTTATGGCGCATGCCGATGCGGTGATGGTCGAAGGCTTCCCCGCGCGTATGGGCCACGATGCCACGCCGGTGGTGGATCAGCTGCTGGCGCAGGGGCTGCGCGGACAGAAAGGCGGGCGCGGCTTTTATTGCCATGACGGTGGTCGCGGCGAACGCCGGCCGTCCGCCGAAGCGCTGGCCCTGAGCACGGCTGCAGCCGATGACAAGGGTGCTGTCAGCGACGATGAGATCGTCGATCGCATGATGATTCCCTTGTGTCTGGAAACAGCCCGCTGTCTGGATGAGGGCATAGTCGATACGGCGGGTGAGGCTGATACTGCTTTGTTGTACGGGCTTGGCTTTCCGCGTTTTCGCGGTGGCGCCTTGCATTACATCGATAGCGTCGGAGCGGCTCAGTTTCTGGCCCGTACGCAGGCGTTTTCCGGCTGCGGTGCGCTTTACGAAGTGCCGGACTTTTTCCGCCGGCGGGCTGAGCAGGGCTTGCGCTATTTCGATCACTGAGACCGGCTTGCCGGAAAATAAGAATACGCTACACACGCAGGTAAAGAACCATGTCTGATTATAAATACCCGATTGAAGACGCCACTTTCGTACTGAATACGCTGGTGGATTTTGACGGCCTTTGCAGCAAAGCCGGGCTTGAAGAAGTCAATAGCGAGCTGGCCGCAGCGGTGCTGGAAGAAGCCGCCAAACTCGGCAGCGGTGTGTTGGCTCCGCTGAACCGTGACGGCGATCAGATCGGCGCCAAATGGAGCGAGTCCGGCGTGACGGAAACGCCGGGCTTTGCCGATGCCTATCATCAGTTTGCCGAAGGCGGCTGGATGGGACTGACCCAGAGCGAGGAAATCGGCGGCCAGAATCTGCCCAATGTACTGGGTACAGCGGTTAATGAAATCTGGCAGTCGGCCAATATGGCCTGGGCACTTTGCCCGCTGCTGACGCAGGGCGCGATGGAAGCGATCTCACACCATGCCTCGGCGCAATTGCAAGCCGCTTACCTGCCGAAAATGGCAGCCGGCGAGTGGACCGGCACCATGAACCTGACCGAACCGGATGCCGGCTCGGACCTGGCAGTGGTAAAAACCAAGGCTGAACCCAAAGGCGATGCCTATGCGATCAGTGGGCAGAAGATTTTTATCACCTGGGGCGATCATCAGATGACCGACAATATCGTGCATCTGGTGCTGGCGCGTTTGCCGGATGCGCCGGAAGGCGTGAAGGGGATTTCCCTGTTTGTGGTGCCGAAGTTCATCCTCAATGCCGAGGGTGAGGCAGGCGAGCCCAACAGCGTACGTTGCCTGTCGATTGAGCATAAGCTCGGTATCCACGGCAGCCCGACCTGTGTGATGTCGTTTGAAGGGGCGACCGGTTATCTGGTCGGCGAGCCCAATAAAGGCCTGATGTATATGTTCACCATGATGAACCACGCCCGTCAGGCTGTCGGTCTGCAGGGCCTGTCCATCGCCGAACGTGCCACCCAGCAGGCGGTCGCCTATGCCCGTGAGCGGATTCAGGGCCGTCGCCCGGATGGCAGCAAAATGCCGATCATCGAACACCCGGATGTCAAACGCATGTTGCTGCAGGCGCGGGCTTGTAATGAAGCCATGCGAGCGCTGGCACTGGTGGCCTCGGCCGAGCTCGACTATGCCGCCGCCGCCGGTGGTGAGGATGCCGCCGCGCATAATGCAAGAGCCGCCTTGTTTACGCCCATCGTCAAAGGCTGGATGACCGAGCTGGCGCAGGAGATTACCTCCCTGGGCGTACAGGTGCACGGTGGTATGGGTTTTATCGAAGAAACCGGCGCGGCCCAGCATTACCGCGACGCGCGGATTCTGCCGATTTACGAAGGCACCAACGGTATTCAGGCGCTGGACCTGACCGGGCGCAAGCTTTCCATGGATCAGGGCGCGACGCTCACCGCGTTGCTCGACGAAATGGACCTGCATGTGGCTGAGGCGCGCACGCAGGCGCGTCTGCCGCAGGCGCAGATCGACGCTCTGGCCGCTGCAGTCGCCCAGGCGCGCGAGAGTGCACAGACCTTGCTCGCTGACCGTGAACTCGGCACGGCTGCGGCTTTTCATTTCATGATGCAGATGGGCTATTTGTGCGGTGGCTGGTTGCTGACCCGTTCGGTCTCAGCGCTGGGCAGCGCCGGTGTGTCCGACGCGTTTGCACATAACAAACAGCTGACCGCTCAGTTCTATCTCGAGCAGATGTTGCCGCGTGCCGCAGCCCATGCAAGTGCTTTGCAGCATGGCCACGCCACGCTGAGTGACTTCCCTGAAGAGGCATTTTGAGGTTGTTATGAGTGAGCGTGAATCCCTTTCTTTTGATGTGCTGATCGTCGGTGCCGGCCCTGCGGGGCTGGCTACCGCGATCCGCCTCGCACAGCTGGCTCAGGCGCAGGAGCGCGAGCTGGAAATCTGCGTGCTGGAAAAAGGCTCGGTGGTCGGGGCGCATATTCTCTCCGGTGCGGTGGTCGATCCGCGCGCTCTGGCTGAGTTGTTTCCGGACTGGCAGGCGCAGGGAGCACCGCTTGAATGTGCGGTAACGCGCGACGAGACCTGGTTGCTGTCCGGCGCACAGCGGGGCACGAAAATGCCAAACGCGCTGGTGCCTGCTTCCATGCACAACCAGGGCAATTACATCGCCAGTGTCGGACGCTTGTGCGCCTGGTTGGGTGAGCAGGCCGAAGCGCTCGGCGTGCAGGTGTTTCCGGGCTTTCCGGCGGCAGAAATTCTGTACAGCGAGGACGGCGCGGTGGCCGGTGTGCGCACCGCCGATATGGGCCTGCATGAGGACGGCACGCAAAAGCCGGGCTATGAGCCGGGCATGGATTTATTTGCCCGCTGCACTGTTTTTGCCGAAGGCAGCCGCGGTCATCTCGGCAAGCAGCTGATCAGTCGCTTTGAACTGGATACGGACGCGACGCCGCAGCACTATGCCATCGGGTTGAAGGAAATCTGGGAGATCCCCGAAGACCAGCACGAGCCGGGCCTGGTGGTGCACGGGGCAGGGTGGCCGCTCAGTGAGAACGGCGCGTCAGGCGGCTGGTTTCTCTATCACGGCGAAGGCAACCAGGTCCTGTGCGGCCTGATCGTCGATCTCAATTACAGCCATCCGAACCTCAGTCCTTTTGATGAGTTCCAGCGTCTGAAGCATCATCCGGTCTTCAGCCGTTACCTCAAGGGCGGCACGCGCATCAGCTACGGCGCGCGGGCGATCACCAAAGGCGGTTTGAATTCGCTGCCGAAAATGGTCTTCCCGGGCGGACTGCTGATCGGTTGTGATGCCGGAACGCTGGATTTCTCGCGTATCAAAGGCACGCATACGGCAATGAAGTCGGGCATGCTGGCTGCGGAGAGTGTTTTTGCTCAACTGGGCGAGGAGGGCAGTGTGCCGCTCACCGTTACGGGCTACGAAGAGGCCTTCCGGCGCTCCTGGGTTTATGCCGATCTGCACCGGGCGCGCAACTTCGGACCGGCCTTGCATCGTTTCGGCCTGTATGCCGGCGGGGCGTTTAACTGGCTCGACCAGACACTGTTTAAAGGCAAGCTGCCGCTGACATTGCGCGACGGGCAACGCGATTATGCGGGCATGCGAAAAGCCGCTGAGGCCGGTCCGCTTGACTACCCCAAACCCGATGGTGTGCTGAGTTTCGACAAGCCTTCCTCGGTGTTTCTGTCCAATACCTACCACGAAGAAGATCAACCGGTGCACCTGCGTCTGGCTGATCCTGATGTGCCTTTGCAGACCAATCTGCCCTTGTATAACGAGCCGGCGCAGCGCTATTGCCCGGCCGGGGTTTACGAGATTGTTGAAAACAATGGTGAAAAACGTTTCGTGATCAATGCGCAGAACTGCCTGCACTGCAAGACCTGTGATATCAAGGACCCGTCGCAAAACATCACCTGGGTTACCCCTGAGGGAGGCGGCGGGCCGAACTACACGGCCATGTAAGGCTTTTCCGTCTCCTGCCTTGTCCGGCGGAGCAGTACACTGATTCGTCCTCCTTGTGTGCTGTTCCTCCGGCCCTTCTTAAAAATCTTGACCATCCGCCGATAGCTTGCTCGCGCACTTTCAGTATCCTGCTATATTCATTGGGTTAGTGCGGATAGTGCGCGCGTTGACGTGCGGTTGCCTTGTTCGCGCCCGAATGACTAATTCAGAAACATCAGGAGAATTCACAATGAGCCCCCGCAAATCCAGGCAGCTGAGAGTGCCGGCGCTGGCAGGTGTTGCCGGTTGTAGTATGACGCTGTTGGCCGCTGCTGTGCAGGCCGCCGTAATTGAGCGCGACGCTGCGACTCTCGATACCGTCAATGACACGATCACTGTCGCGGCCGAGCAGAGCAGTACCTTGCAGGTATTGGCCAATGACACCGTGCAAAACGCCGGTTCTGTCACGCTGAGTGCGCCGGCCGCTTCCGATCAGGGGGGCACGCTGAGCGTCAGTGGCACCACGATTGTCTACACACCGCCGGCAGGTCTGGCTGAAGGCGATACTGACACCTTCACCTATACCGTGACCGAGGAAGACTGGCGTGCAACGTCACAAAGCGGCGCTTTGGGGGTCACTACCGCGGATATGTCAGCGCTGCCGTCGGTCTTTAATGATCCGGACAACGGCGGCGAGTATGTGGTCACCAATGCACCCGGTTACGACGGCGTGGAATGGACCGGGGTTGCATGGTCAAGCACAACAGTTAACGGGACTACCGATACCTCAAGTCTGTACCGCTTTGGCGTGGCCCCGGACTTCAGCACCGATATTACAACCTGTGCCGGCACCTCAGGTGCGGCATTGAGCGTGACGGTTGACTGGACTCTGACCAAAATTGCCGGGCTGGCAAGCGGCTATGAAGCCTCGATCAGCAGTATTGATTCGCCGAAAGACACCACCGCACCCTATACCATTTCCGCCATGGAGCGGGCCTGGGACAGCGGTGACACCCGCACCTTATCACTGACGCTGGAAAACCTCAGCGCCGAGGAAGCCAATAATCTGGCTTTCGGTCTGTGGGCCCAGGACGGTCAGGAAGAAGCGACCTCCGACAATAACGACTGGAGTTCCGACAACGTCAGCATGAGCTACGAGCTCGACACCAGCGCCTGCACGCTGACCTCGTCCACAGCCACGGTGACCATCACTATCGGTGAGCCGGCTGACAGCGACGGCGACGGTATCAGCGACAGCGACGATCTCGACGACGATAACGACGGCATTCCGGATACAGAAGAAATGCTCAATGGCGCGGATGTGGATTCCGACGGCGACGGTGTGGTCGATCGCCTGGATCTGGATTCCGACAACGACGGTCTGCTGGACCTGCAGGAGTCCGGCGTGGACGCCTATGCCGAGCTTGATACCGACGGCAACGGCCGGATTGATGCCGGGGTCGGCAGCAACGGTCTGGCCGATGTGACAGAAACGGCGGCAGACAGTGGTCAAAGTAACTACACATTGGCCGATACTGATGGAGACGGTGTAGCGGATTTCCGTGATCTGGACAGCGATAACGACGGTGTGACCGATCTGATCGAGTCCGGTGCCGATGAAGACGATGCCAATGAGGCTAAAACACGTCTTGTCGGCACAGTTGGTGCTGATGGATTGGTGGATTCGCTGCAGAGTCCGGTCGATGCCAGCGGCTATGACTTCGATGGTGATGGCAATGTGGACACCGGCCCGGACACTGACGGCGACGGGACTGCGGATTTTCGCGATCTGGACAGTGACGACGATGGTCTGAATGACATCATCGAAGCCGGTGGTACGGACGACGTGCCGGCCGGCGGTGATGGCCTGGTCGATGACTTTACTGACAGCGATCAGGACGGACTTGATGACGCGCTGGCCGTGTTGCCGCTGCCGACACCCGACACCGATGGTGACGGGGATCCGGATTTCCGTGACACCGATAGCGATAACGACGGTCTGTCTGATGCCAGCGAAGGTCTGGCGGATGAGGACGGTGACGGCATCCCGGCTTATCTGCAGCCCAACGGCGAGATCGAAACCGGTCTGTCCGGCGGTGGTTGTGTGATGGGTATGGGCGGTCCTCTGGACCCGACCCTGCCGGCCCTGACGCTGATGTCGCTATTAGCGCTGCGGCGTCGCCGCTGAAAATAAACCGACGCTGCTCCGCCCTGGTGCGGAGCAGTTGAACCGGCAGCAGAGGCTGCCTCAGTGATAAATTCCGGAACTCTCTATGAAACTCAGATTAATTTCTCAGGCTGTAGCCTTGTCTCTGATGTGCGGGGCGATGCCGTTGCATGCGGATGAATTTAACGACCGGTTCTATATCGGTTTGGGCGCAGGCCTTTCCCAGCTCGAGCCGGGCACCAAAAACACCGGCTACTATGTCGACGATAAATCCGATTTCGGCTACAAGCTCTACGCCGGTTGGGATTTCGCCAAACGCTGGTCTGCCGAGTTGTATTACGACGACCTGGGCGAAGCGGTCCTGAAAAACGACTTCATCAACAATCAAGGCGATGTCGGCTATAAGCTTTATGGTCTGCAGGCCCTGTATCACTTCTATAACAACCGTGGCACCGACGGCCTGATGGCCCGTCACGGCTGGGATTTCTTCGGCAAGCTCGGTGTCGGCTCTTTGAGCAACGACACGGATCTGCCGTACAAAAAAGAACACAAAGTGCACGCATCGCTCGGACTCGGCACCGAATACGAGTGGGCCAACGGTTTTGCCGTGCGTGCCGAAGCTGAAACCTATGACGATGATATTCAGTTCTACAGCCTCGGTCTGCTGAAACGCTTCGGCGGCGCGACACCGGCACCGGTGGTTGTGCCTGAGCCGGTGGTTGAGGAAGAGCCGCAGGTTGAGGTGGCGCCGACGCCGGAACCGGTTGTGGTTGCACCGAGTGACTCCGACAACGACGGCGTGATCGATGAACTTGATCAGTGCCCGGATACCGCGCCCGGTATGCAGGTCAACGAACAGGGCTGCGACGTGTTCAATGCCGTACTCGAAGGCGTTCAGTTCGCCACCGATTCGGCCGAGCTGACTGCCGAGTCCCGCGGCATCCTCAACGACGCTGCAGCGACGCTGAGCCGCTTCCCGTCAGTGCGTATCGCCGTTATGGCGCACACCGATAACGTCGGTGCAGCTGAGTACAACATGCAGCTGTCCAAACGTCGTGCGGCCAGCGTTGTACGCTATCTGATGGAGCAGGGCATCGACGGTGACCGTCTGCGTCCGGAAGCCTACGGCGAAAGCCAGCCGCGTGCGACTAACGCCACGCCGGAAGGCCGCTACGCCAACCGTCGGGTCGAGTTCCGCGAAATCAAATAAACTCGTCCCGTGGCAACAGGGCCGGTATCTGACCGGCCCTGTCTGCGCCGCAACTTGCCGCCGCTTGTCTCTAAGTGGCAAACTTACGCCCAATCTCTTCGTTCAACCTGATCTATCCTGCCCGCATTGCGGGCGCTTTTATAGTGGAACCCGATGAAATTCAGCCCGTTGATTCCGGCGCTGCTTGCCCTTGCTCTCAGTGCCTGCGCCACGCCCGATAAACGCGATACCCGGTATGAGCCCGGATTGCAGTCCTATACCGACTCCGACGGCGGTATCCGCCACGAAGTGCGTGACGAAACCGTGGCCGAGCTGTGGCGCAAAGCCGATCTGGAAATGCGCAAGGGACAGCAGGAAAACGCCCTCAAATACATCAATATGGCCATAGAGACCACGCCCGAGGACCCGGTGCTGTGGAGTCGCGGCGCGGAGTTGTATCTGAGCGTGCGGGAAAACGGCCTGGCGGAAAACTACGCCACCAAATCAAACAGTTTTGCCAACCGCGACAGCCGTACGCTGATGTACCGCAACTGGCTTATAATCAAGCACGCCCGTGAAATGCGCGGCGATCTGCTTGGCGCGCGCGACGCACAGGAAAACGTCCTGCGTTACCGGCCCTGAGCCGGCCGTCGCGTCTCTTCGCCCAAGTCGCCCCTACCGGACAGGCTCTGTGAGCCGGAGCTTGTGACAGACTTTGTTTGATAAATACGATTCGATCGAAGCGGTTTTCGCCCGGAACGGCCCGCTGGCGCAGCACCTTAATGGTTTTGCACCACGTCAGGAGCAGCTGCGCCTGTCCGAGGCGGTGGCCTCGTGCATCGAAAATCAGGCGGTATTGCTCGGCGAAGCCGGCACCGGTATCGGAAAGACCTTTGCCTATCTGGTTCCGGCGGTGATGTCGGGCAAGAAAGTCCTGATCTCCACCGGTACCAAACACCTGCAGGATCAGCTCTACAAAAACGACCTGCCGATCATCCGCCGCGCGCTGGCCCCGACACTGCAGGCCTCGCTGCTGAAAGGGCGCGCCAACTACCTCTGTCTGCACCGCCTTGAAAGGGCGCTGTCCAATCCCGCACTGCGCAGTCCCGAACGCCAGCGAGAGCTGGCTTTGATCACGGCCTGGTCGCGGCGAACCGACACCGGCGATATCGCTGAAGTGCTGGACGTGCCCGAGGACTCGCCGGTCTGGAACTACGTCGTTTCGCAGGACGATTTCTGCAGCAAGCACGAATTCGAAGAGCTGGCCGGTTGTTTTGTTTCCGGTGCCCGCAAAGCCGCCCAGGAAGCCGATATCGTGGTGGTCAATCACCATCTGCTGTGTGCCGATCTGGCGCTCAAGGAAGAGGGCTTCGGTGAGCTGCTGCCCACCGCCGATGCGCTGATTATCGATGAGGCGCATCAGTTACCGGAGGTGGCGGCGGGCTTTTTCGGCGGGCGAATCAGCAGCCGTCAGTTGCTGGATCTGTCGCGCGATGTGATCGGTGAGCAGATGCACGAGGCGCCGGATATGCGTGAGCTGCGCGACGGTGCGGACGAGCTGGAAACCGCGGTGCGCAATTTCCGCCTGGCCTTCGGCGTGGATACGCGCCGTGACGCCTGGGCCGAAGTGCGTGACGAAGAGGCCGTGGTGCGTGAAATGGCCGTGCTCGAAGGCGCGCTGACCGAAGTGCTCGATCTGCTCGACAGTGCCAAAGGGCGCGGCAAAGGCCTCGACGCCTGCCGCCGCCGTTGTGTGCAACTGCGCGAATCGCTGCGTCAGTTCCGCGATATGTCGGAGCAGAAAACCTGTATCTACTGGTTCGAAACCTTCCGCACCGGCTTTATGCTCAATATGACGCCGATGAATGTGGCGGGGCCGTTTCAGCGGGTCATGGAAGTGCTGCCGGCAGCCTGGGTGTTTACGTCCGCAACCCTGACCGTGGGCGGCGACTTCAGTCATTTCCGACACCGGCTTGGCATAAAAGACGGCGAAGAACTGCTGCTCGACAGCCCGTTTAATTACCGCGATAACGCCTTGTTGTATTTACCGCCGGGCCTGCCCGAGCCGCGTTCGAACAACTATACCGAAGGCGTGATGAAAGCCATGTTGCCGGTGCTCGAGGCCAGTGACGGACGTGCTTTTATACTCTTTACCAGCTACCGGGCCATGGAAGAGGCCAGGTATTTTCTCGAACGCCGCACCGACTACAATCTGCTCGTGCAACAGCAGATGCCCAAGCGCGAACTGGTCGAAGCCTTTCAGTCGCTGGACCGCGCGGTTCTGCTCGGCACCAGCAGTTTCTGGGAAGGCGTCGATGTGCGCGGCGAAGCCTTGTCACTGGTGATTATCGAAAAACTGCCGTTTGCCTCGCCGGGCGATCCGGTCATGAGCGCGCGGATTCGCAATATGCGCGAGGACGGCGGCGATCCGTTTATCGAGTTCCAGTTGCCGCAGGCGGCGATTGCGCTCAAGCAGGGCGCCGGGCGCCTGATCCGCGGTGTCAGCGATACCGGTGTGCTGGTGTTGTGCGATCCGCGGGTGCAGACCAAACACTACGGCGAGTTGTTTATTAACTCCTTGCCGGCCATGCCGATTACCCGCGAAATAGAAGAAGTGCAGTGCTTTTTTGAAGCGCTGGCCAGTCGTAAAAACCGCACAGAGGCGGATTCCGGAGCTCAAGACTGATGAAAATTCTGGCGCTCGATTGTGCCTCGCCGGCCTGTTCCGTGGCCCTGATTAACGATGGCAAAACCTACCATCGTTACGAGTGGGCGCCGCAGAACCATACCGGCCTGATTCTGCCCATGCTCGATGACGTGCTGGCCGACAGCGGTCTGCAGGCCGCTGAGCTGGATGCAGTCGCCTATGGCCGCGGACCGGGCAGTTTTACCGGTGTGCGGATCGCGGCGGGCTTTGCCCAAGGGATTGCGCTGGCTCACGGTCTGCCCATGCTGGCGATTTCCACGCTGGCCAGTATCGCGCACCGCGCTTACCGCGAAGCCGGCATCAGCCGCGCGCTGGTGGCGGTCGACGCGCGTATGCAGGAAGTGTATTGGGGCGCCTGGCAGGTCACCGGGACAGGTCAGGCTCAGCTCAGTGGTGCGGAGCAGGTCTGCCCGCCTGATCAGGTACTTGTGCCCGACGAGGGCGGCTGGACCGGTTGTGGCGACGGCTGGCAGACTTACCGCGGGGAACTGGACGCCCGCGCCGGCGGATGTCTGGATGCCGTGCACGGCGAAGCGCTTTATCCGCATGCGCTGGATATGGCGCATCTGGCAGTGACGGAGTTTGCTGCCACCGGCGGACAATCGCCGCAGGATGCGCAGCCGGTTTACCTCAGGGACAAGGTTGCTTTAACCGAAAAAGAGCGCGCCGCCAAAGCATAAGACCTGCCCGGCGACGGCGCGTGCCGGGGGCTATGTGCGCGGACGGCTTTTGTCCAGCAGCGGATAGAGCTCTTCGACCAGTGTCAGCAGGCGCAGCAAGGGCTGTCGTGTGGCGTGACTTTGTGCCGGCGACAGCGGCCCTAAGCCGGCGATCTCGCCGCGCAGTTTACTGAGCCGTTCCTGCAGGGCTGGCGCCGGCAGTTGCGGCAGCTCACCCAGCAGTTCGTTGATCTGTTCGGCGAGGCGGCGGATCTCTCCGGCCGACGCCGGATTCTCATCCTGAAAGTTGCCGCGATAGGCCGCCAGTGCCGAGATCTGACTGACGATGCGGTAGTTCAGCTGCACCAGATCCTGGCCGGTCCGGATCTGACTGCCGTATTTTTCCGGGGTTTGCTGCATATCACGCACCAGCCCGGCCAGCGCGCCGGCATGTTCGTGTACGCGGCGACGGCCGGCCCGGTAAGTCAGGTCATCGCGGCTTTGTTCGTTGAGCTGGTCGGCGGCCAGACGCAGATAACGCCCGTCACTGGCCAGCGCCTGCGCGGCCAGTTTATGCAGCGACAGATAACGCCAGTCCGGCCACAGAAAACTCACACAGGCCCAGGCAATCGCCGCGCCTATCACCGTATCGAGCAGACGCCCGATAATCATGCTCTGGGTGTCCATGCCGGTCATGGCAAAGCCGAGAAACACCTGCACCGTAATAAACAGCGTGGAAAAGCCGTAGTTGCTGGTGCGGAAATAGAAAAACAGCGTATTGGCCACCACGATCAGGCTCAGCAGTGTGATCTGATCAGGTGCCAGGGCTGGCAAAAGTGAGCCGACCACAACCCCCAGCAAGGTGCCGATAATGCGTTGCACGATTTTCGCCTGAGTGGCCGCGTAGTTCGGCTGGCAGACAAAGATCGCGGTCAGCAGAATCCAGTAACCCATGGGCAGATTCAGGGAATTGATAATCAGGCAGCTGAGCAGCGCCAGCAAGGCCTGGCGGACCGCGTGGCGGAAATAGGGCGATTGCAGGGTGAGGTTTTCCTGCAGGCGGGCGATCATATTCTGCCAGCCACGTACCTGAGCGTTTTCGATAGAGGTGTCGGTCTGTCCCTGCGGCAGGCTTTGCAGACCGAGCCGGCCGAGCTGGCGGGTAATCTGGGCCAGATTGTTGATCAGATTGTTCAGGTCATCACTGAGCGGGGCGATCGACTCGTCTTTGCGGGCCCGTTGCCAGGCATTTTGCAAGCCCTCATCGGCGCGCCGCAGGACCGGTGAAATGCGGAAGTCGGTGGACTCCTCCAGCAGCGCACGGGCGTAGTCACGGCAGCTCAGGGCCTGCAGCAGGATCACCCGTTCAACACGGAACAGCACATCACTGTGGGCCATCTGCAGGGTCAGCTCGCGGTAATCCACATAGGCGGCGCTGATGCGTTCGTGAATATCCTGGGCGATAAAGAAATCCTGCAACTGGCGGCGTGAGCGTTGTGCCGAGCGTTGCCCGGAGAGGCGGTTAAACAGCGCATCGCGGCAGCGGTTAAAGGCCGCCGAGACGGCCGCTGTGCGACCGGCCAGATCGTATTGCGCCAACTCAAGGGCCTCGCGTTCATCCGGGGCAAAAAAACGGGCCTTGGTCTGGACGTAATCGGCCAGCGCCTTGAAAGAAGCGGCCAAGGCTTCCTGTACCGGGCGGTTGGGGAACAGCAAATTCTGCAGCAGACGCATACCCTGATAGATCAGCGTGCCGCAGACAATCAGCGCCGGGCTGCTGTACCAGGGCAGACCGGGATGGTGGGCAAGTGCGGTGTAGATCGCCACCACCAGGGTGCCGAAGGCGATGGTCCGGTAGCGCACATCAATTGCGCCGAGCATGGTCATGCCGAGCGCGAGTATGACCATCACCACGGTAATCGCCCAGGCATGATCCAGGGTCAGTTGCACCGCAACCGAAGACAGGGTGAAGCCGATCAGTACTACCAGCAGGTTTTTCATGCGCCCGCTGGGGCGATGGTCCATATCCACCAGACCGCCGGCAATGACACCGAGAATCAGCGCGATGCTGCCGGATTCCAGCTGAAAGACATAGATCATCAGTGCGGCCAGGGAAAAGCTGGCGAACACCGGCAGGGTTTGGATCAGGGTACGGTTGGCGAAAACACGTTGCATGCGAATTTGTCGTCCGGGTTACGGTTCAGAAGCGCCCGAAAGGCAGCGGTACAGCGGCGCGGGCCGTGTTCTGCGCTATTGTAGTATGTCTGAGCCGTTGTGGACGGGTATGGCGCGGGTTTTACATCCCGGCCAGAAATGCATCCATGGCACGGTGCAGTTCGGCGCGCCGTGTCCCGCTGATAAAGGCCGCATCAAACGCGTTGCGGCTGAGCAGGACCAGATCCTCGCGACTGAGACCGACGGCGTCGGCCAATGCGCTGAAGTTCTCGTTCATATAGCCGCCGAAATAGGCCGGATCATCGGAGTTGATCGTGGCCTTGAGGCCCTGTTGCAGCATCTGCCGGATCGGGTGACTGGCCAGATCCCCGACCACACACAGGCGCAGATTCGACAGCGGGCAGATGGTCAGCGGCATGGCCGAGTCTGCCAGCCGGCGGGTCAGGGCGGCGTCTTCCAGAGCGCGGTTGCCGTGATCGATCCGTTCGACCTGCAGATCATCAAGCGCCTCACGGACGTATTCCGGCGGGCCCTCCTCACCGGCGTGGGCGACAATATGAAAGCCCTCTTCACGGGCGCGCGCAAACACCGCCGAAAACTTCGACGGCGGATGCCCCAGCTCGCTGCTGTCCAGTCCGACACCGATAATCCGGTCTTTGTAGGGAAGGGCCTGCTCCAGCGTGCGCATGGCGTCGTCGGCATCGAGATGGCGTAAAAAACAGAGAATCAGGCCGCTGGTGAGCCCCGATTGCGCCTGCGCTTCATCAAGCGCGCGGCTGATGCCGTTGAGCACGGTTTCAAATGCAAGCCCGCGGCTGGTATGGCCCTGGGGGTCAAAAAAGATCTCGGTGTGGAGAACATTCTGTGCCCGGATCTTTTGCAAATACGCTCGCGTCAGGTCGTAAAAATCCTGTTCGGTCTGTAGCACGCTCATGCCTTGATAATACAAGTCCAGAAAATCCTGCAGACGGCTGAACTGATAGGCCTTGCGCAGGGATGCCACATCCGGGTAAGGCAATGCGATCTTATTGCGCTGTGCCAGTGCAAACAGCAGCTCCGGTTCCAGCGAACCCTCGATATGCAAATGCAACTCAGCTTTGGGCATAGCGTTGATAAAGGCCTGCATGATCCGTCTCCCTTGATTCGCGTGCCGCCAGTATTGCAGGGATTGTCCGTAGCAGGCAAACCCGGCCCACCTGTAGGAGCCTGTACACAGGCGACTTAGCGGCGCGTCGGCGGGCTCCGCAGGTCGCGGCCATGGCCGCTCCTACAGCGTTGCTCGGGGAGAGGCCTGTAGGAGCCTGTACACAGGCGACCTTGCTGAGCGTCGTCGGGCCCCGCAGGTCGCGGCCATGGCCGCTCCTACAGCGTAACTCGGGGTGAGGCTTGTAGGAGCCTGTATACAGGCGACCTTGCGGCGCGTCGGTAGGCCCCGCAGGTCGCGGCCATGGCCGCTCCTACAGCGTAGCTCGGGGAGTGGCTTGTAGGAGCCTGTATACAGGCGACCTTGCGGGACTTCGGCCAGCATCGCAGGCAACGGGAAGGTGAAATCAGACTGTATCCAATATTGCTACAAAAGAAACAATAAGGTAGTGTGCATTGTATACAATCATTCCGCCATGAGACCCAATCAATGATGAAAAAAACCTTAGCAGCCGCCCTGACCCTGTCGTTTCTCAGCGCACCGGCCGTGGCTGATACCCCGGTACGTGTGTTAAGCCAGATACTGCCCACGGCTAAGCAATACCCGAATGAGGCGGCGGCGATCGAAGCGCTCAAGGCGGATGGATTCAAGGTTCAGTACAACAACTATGATGGACTGGGCCTGAGTACCGCGGACGGGCTGCGGCTGGTGTCGGATAATGCGTTCAATATTGCATCGGTGCAGATCGGCACTGCGGCGCGTGATGATGCGTTTTTTGAAGGTCTTGATCTGATCGGGGTCTCCACCGATATGCAAAGCCTGAAGATGGCTGTTGATGCCTACCGGGAGGTCTTTGATGCGCGACTGCAGGCTCGTTTCGGCGCCACGGTGCTGGCCTTGTGGCCATTCGGCCCACAGGTGTTTTACTGCAATGCCGAGGTCAACAGCCTGGATGATCTGGCCAACCTGAAAGTGCGCAGTTTCACACCCTCCATGTCAGCTCTGCTGGAGTCGCTGGGCGCAAGCCCGGTTACGCTGAACTTCGGTGAAGTCTACCCTGCGCTGCAGCGGGGAGTGGCCGATTGCGGGGTGACCTCGCCGACCTCGGGCAACTCCGGGAAATGGCCGGAAGTGACGACACACCAGATACCGTTGTCGGTTTCGGGGTCGGTGCAGGGGATTTTTGCCAATCTGGATTGGTGGAACGGGCTTAGCGATGACGAGCGCGCCAGCGTCAAAAGCGCCTATAGCAAGCTGGAGGCAGCCCAGTGGGCGTTGGCCGACACCATCAATGACGATGCGCTGGCTTGTAATACCGGACAGGACAGCTGTCAGGATGGTGAGAAGTTTTCGATGACCATGGTGTCTGTTACGGACGCCGATATTACCCGTGTCCAGCAGGCCGCCGCTGAGGTGGTTTTGCCGGACTGGGTAGCGCGTTGTGAGTCGACCTATCCGGGCTGTACTGAGGTCTGGAATGAGACCGTCGGTGCCACCCGTGGCATCAGTGCTGCTGCGAAGTAGTCTGCGCTATGACTGCCGGGAGTCCCGATCCGATGCGAACTGAGCAGCGCGTGATGCGCGTCATTGCGCTGGCCGCAGGTTATACCCTGCTGGTACAGGCGGTGCTGACGGCCGTCGAGATCGTCGCACGCAAGGTCTTTAACCACTCATTGCAAGGGGTCGACGAGCTGGGCGGCTATGTGTTGGCCATTTCCGCCAGTGCCGGTTTCGGCTATGCCGCCGTGACCCATGCCCATACGCGGGTGGATTTCGTTCTCAAGCATGCCCCCATTGCCGTGCGTGCCTTGCTGCACCTGCTTGCCGCTACGGTGTTGGCCTTGGTGTCCTCGGGTATGTTGTGGTTTGCAGTCAAATCCTTACGCTCGTCGTTGCGTCTGGGCTCGACTGCCACCACACCGTTGCAGACGCCACTGTGGATTCCGCAGGGGATCTGGGTCTTTGGGCTCAGCATGTTTGTGCTGGTCTCCCTGGTCGTTCTGCTCCGTTGCATCCGTTGCCTGTTTCGCCGTGACTATCAGGGCGTGGAGAACCTGATGCAGGCGCAGTCGCAGGAACAACAGGAGTTGCGCGCAGCGGGTTTTGCCGCTGAGTCGCAGGAGAGGGCCGGTTGATGGTGGGTATAGATCTGATTGCAATCGGCTTTGTCTGCGTGATTGCATTATTAATGCTGGGCCTGCATGTCGGCACGGTGATGGTGATTACAGCATTGATCGGCATCGTCTGGGGCATAGGCCCGATGATGCTGAACTCTGCCGGCAATCTGATGTGGGGGCAGATGAACAGCTTTGTGCTGACTGCGATCCCGCTTTACATCCTGATGGGGGAGATCCTCGTCAAAAGCAATATTGCCGAGCGCATGTACCGTTCCTTGTCGGATTGGGTGCAGTGGCTGCCGGGGCGGTTGCTACATTCCAATATTGCCTCATCGGCGATGTTTTCGGCGATCTCCGGTTCCTCGGTCGCCACCGCTGCGACCATCAGCACCGTGGCCTTTCCGACCTTTCGCCGGCACCGTTACAACGAACGCTGGGTGGCCGGCTCAATTGCAAGTGGGGCCACACTTGGTATTTTGATTCCGCCGTCGATCAATCTGATTATCTATGGCGCAATCACCGATACCTCAATCGGTGATCTGTTTATTGCCGGGATCGTGCCGGGACTGATGCTTGCGCTCTTTTTCGTGATCACTATCGCCGTGGCGGCCACGATCTGGCCGGCGATTGCCGGTGAGGCGGAAGCGGCAGAAGCAATGGAAGGGCGCCTGGGGCGTTTGATAGACCTTATAGGCCCTTTGCTTATTTTTCTCGCCATTATCGGCAGCATCTACGGTGGCTGGGCGACGCCGACCGAGGCCGCGGCCGTCGGTGTGGTTGCTTCCTTGTTGCTGGCGGCCTACTACCGCAGGCTCAGTCTGAGCATGCTGAACGACAGCCTCCTGGCCACTGTTCGCATTACGGCGATGATTGTGTTTGTGCTGATCGGGGCGTTCTTCCTGAATTTCAGCATGGGCGTGCTGGGTGTGCCTGATCAGGTTGCCGCTTTTATATCGTCTCTGGATGTGTCGCCGTTGACCCTGATCCTCTGTCTGGTCCTGTTGTATCTGGTTCTGGGGTGTTTTCTGGATGCGTTGGCGATGATGATTACGACTATTCCGGTGCTGTTTCCGGTGGTGATTGCGGTGGGTTACGACCCGGTCTGGTTCGGCATTTTTGTGGTGATTATGTGTGAGCTGGCGCTACTGACGCCGCCGGTAGGGATGAATCTCTATATCGTTCAGGGTGTGCGTAACCGCGGTGCTATCGGTGATGTGATTCTCGGTGTGATGCCGTTTTTTATCGGCGTGTTGACGCTGGTAGTGCTGATTACCGTCTTTCCTCAGATTGTGACATTTTTGCCCGAGGCTATGGGTTAAAGCCGCAGCACCCCGGGCCTCACCTGTAGGAGCCTGTACACAGGCGACCCTGCGGAGCATCGTCGGGCCCCGCAGGTCGCGGCCATGGCCGCACCTACAGTGTGATTCGAGGAGCGGCTTGTAGGAGCCTGTATACAGGCGACCTTGCGGCGCGTCGGCGGGCTCCGCAGGTCGCGGCCATGGCCGCTCCTACAGCGTGATTCGGGGTGAGGCTTGTAGGAGCCTGTACACAGGCGACCTTGCGGAGCTTCGTTGGGCTCCGCAGGTCGCGGCCATGGCCGCTCCTACAGCGTGATTCGAGGAGCGGCTTGTAGGAGCCTGTATACAGGCGACCTTACGGAGCTTCGTCGGGCTCCGCAGGTCGCGGCCATGGCCGCTCCTACAGTGTGATTCGGGGTGAGGCTTGTAGGAGCCTGTACACAGGCGACCTTACGGCGCGTCGTCGGGCCCCGCAGGTCGCGGCCATGGCCGCTCAGTCGGAGGACACCACCGCCAGCGGCGGCTTTGCCGGGCCGCTCTCCCAGTGCAGCGTGAGCGGTGTGGCCTGGTCTGCGTAAAACAGATGTCCGACCCGCGGGCGGATATACATGAGCTGACCGCGTTCGGGCCGCAGTTCGGCGAAATCCGCGTGCGTCAGGGCGGTCTCCCACAGTTCGCCTGTGTTGAAATTCACTCCTTCGAGACTGATCCGCACTTCGGTGCCGACCGGGCTGATGGCAGTGATCCGGACTTGTAAATTATTACCGGACACCGGCGCGGGGCTGAGCTCCAGCTCGTGTGAGCGGAAATAGAGTTCGGCGGCACCGTCGCTGAAATCCTGTTGTAAATCCAGTTGCGCCGGGGACGGATTGTCGTCTGAGTCCTGCTGCAGGTGCTGTCCGTTCAGCCGGCCGGAAAAACGGTTAACGTGGCCGAGAAAGTCGAACACGAATTGATTGGCCGGATGGGAAAATAGGCGGGTCGGCGTGTCGACCTGTTCTATCCTGCCGTTGTGCAAAATGGCCACCCGGTCTGACAGCTCCAGTGCTTCTTCCTGATCGTGTGTGACGAAGACGCTGGTAAAGCCCAGTTTGTCATGCAGGCGGCGCAGCCATTGCCGCAGGTCTTTGCGGACCTGGGCATCAAGTGCGCCGAAGGGCTCGTCAAGCAGCAGTACATCCGGCTCGGTCGCCAGGGCACGGGCCAGGGCGATGCGTTGTCGCTGACCACCGGAGAGTTGTTCGGGGTAGCGGCCGGCCAGATGCTCAAGACGCACCATGCGCAGCAATTGCGCGACTTTGTCGGCAATCGTCTTCTTATCCGGACGTTGGCGGCGGGGTAACACCTCCAGTCCGAAGGCGACGTTTTCCGCGATGGTCAGATGCTCAAACAGTGCGTAGTGCTGGAACACAAAACCGACTTTGCGCTGGCGTACATGGACCCGGGTGACGTCGCGCTCACCGAAGAAGATCCGTCCTTTGTCACAGGATTCCAGGCCTGCAATCATCCGTAGCAGGGTTGTCTTACCGGAGCCGGAAGGGCCCAGTAGCGCGAGCATTTCCCCGTCGCGGATCTCCAGATCCATTGGCTCGATCACGCGGGTGCGATGAAATTCTTTGCTCACTTGCGCTAGTGTGATGGTCATAGGTCTTCACTCACAAAGGCTGTCGTTTTTGTGCTTGTTTGTTTTGTACGTAGGTTTTCAGCGCCAGCGTCAGCAGTGCCATCAGTGCCAGCAGGGAGGCGGCGGCAAAGGCGGCGGCGGACTGATAATCCTGGTACAGCAGTTCTACATGCAGAGGCAGGGTGTTGGTCTGACCACGGATATTGCCGGACACAACCGAGACTGCGCCGAACTCGCCGATGGCCCGGGCGTTGGTGAGGATCACCCCGTAGATCAGTGCCCAGCGGATCGATGGCAGCGTGACGCGACGGAACATTTGCCAACCGGAGGCGCCCAGTGTGATGGCCGCTTCTTCCTGCGCCTTGCCCTGTTGTTGCATCAGCGGAATCAATTCGCGGGCGACGAAGGGACTGGTAACAAACAGCGTCACCAGAAAGATACCCGGCCAGGCGAACATAATCCGGATGCCTTGCTCTGCCAACGGTGCGCCGAGCAGACCGTTATTGCCGTACAGGAGTAAATACAGCAAGCCGGCGACCACCGGCGAGATGGCAAACGGAATATCGATCAGCGTCATCAGCAGCTTGCGCCCGATAAAATCAAAGCGTGTCACCAGCCAGGCGAGAAAAACGCCGAATACGGTGTTGACCGGCACGGTCAGGAGGGCAATAAACAGCGTCAGGCCGATCGCGTGCAAAGCGTCCGGCGTACTGAGACTGGCAAGGAAATGGCCCACGCCCGGTTTCAGTGCCTGATAGAAGATGCTGATCAGCGGCAGCACCAGAAACAGGGCGACCAGTATCAGGGTCAGTGTGATCACGCAGAAGCGTATGACAGGTCCGTCACCGACCCGTTGGCGTTGCGGGGCGCTCATTGTGCACCGCCTTTGCGGCGCAGATAACGCGCCTGCCAGAGATTAATGCTGAACAATAATGCAAGCGAGGCGAGCAGCACCACCGAGGCGATCGCGCTGGCGGCGGCAAAATCATATTCTTCCAATCGCACCATGATCATTAACGATGTGATTTCGCTGATAAACGGCATATTGCCGGCGATAAAGATCACCGCACCGAACTCGCCGAGGCTGCGGGTAAATGACAAGCCCACGCCGGTCACCAGAGCCGGCATCAGAGCCGGAAAAATCACCCGCCGGAACACAGTCCAGTCCGAGGCGCCGAGGGTCAGGGCGGCTTCTTCCTGCTCATGGGACATCTCTTCCAGCACCGGCTGTACCGTACGCACCACAAAGGGAATGCTGGTAAAGGCCATGGCGATAAAAATGCCCAGCGGGGTGTAGGCGACCTTGATGCCGAACTGCGCCAGTATGGAACCGAGCCAGCCGTTCTCGGCATAGAGCGTCGCCAGGGTAATGCCCGCTACTGCCGTAGGCAGGGCGAAGGGCAGATCCACCAGCGCATCGAGTACGCCGCGACCGGCAAAGCGGTAGCGGGTCAGCACCCAGGCCAGCAGCAGTCCGAGAACGCCGTTGAGCAGGGATGCCGCCAGTGCGGTGAGGATGGTGATCTTATAACTGGCGACCACGCGAGGATCGCTGATGATCTGCCAGTACTCGGCCAGACTCATGCCGGCGGTGTTAAAGACAAGGCCGGTCAGGGGCAGCAGAATAATCAGGCTGACGAAGAACAGACTACTGCCCAGACTCAGGGTGAATCCGGGCAGTATGCTGAAAGCGCGCAAGCCGGGTAGCGAGGTGCTTGTCATGGTCCGGCTCAGCGTGCCTGCAGTTGATCCAGCTTGGCGCCGGAGGCGAAGTGCGCTTCCATCGCCTGCGGCCAGCTGCCGGCGATCTCTTCAACAGTGAGCAGTTTGACTTCCGGGAATTTCTCGGCGTTTTCCTGCTTGACTGTGTCGTTGTGCACACGGTAGTTGAAACCGGCCAGCAGGCGTTGTGCGGGCTCGCTGTAGAGGTACTCCAGATAGGCCTTGGCGACTTCAGTGGTGCCGTTTTTCTCCACATTGCTGTCGATCCAGGCGACCGGGAACTCAGCCAGAATGGAGGTTTTCGGTACCACCACTTCGTAGGCATCATCCGGATACTGGGCCTTGATATTGTTAACCTCGGATTCAAAAGTGATCAGTACGTCGCCGATTTTGCGTTCGACAAACGTGGTGGTCGCGCCGCGGCCGCCGGTGTCGAAGACTTTCACGCTTTTCAGGAAACGGCTGACAAAGTCATCGATTTTTTCCTCGTCATCACCGAAGGCATTTTGCGCAAAGCCCAATGCGGCCAGATAGGTGTAGCGACCGTTACCGGAGGTTTTCGGGTTAGGAAAGACAACCTCGGTACCATTCTCAAGCAGGTCATCCCAGTCTTCGATGCCTTTCGGGTTGCCTTTGCGCACCAGAAACGCGGTGGTGGAGTAGTAGGGCGAACTGCCGTTGCTCAGGCGGCTTTTCCAGTCGGCCGGAATCAACTGACCCTTGTCGTGCAGCACCTGAATATCCGTGACCTGATTAAAGGTCACCACATCGGCGGGCAGACCTTGCAGAATTGCACGCGCCTGTTTGGATGAACCGGCATGGGACTGCTTGATCTCAATCTCTTCACCGGTGGTTTCTTTCCAGTGTTCGATAAACATCGGGTTGTAGGCGGCAAACAGCTCGCGGGCGATGTCATAGGAAGTATTGAGCAGGGTGGTCGCCCCGGCGGGTAAGGCCGCAGCACTCAGAAGACCTGCGACCAGCAGGGATTTTAAAGTCTTCATAACGTCTCTTGTTGATTGGGGTATGGATTCACTTGCCAGCGCCGGCGGGCATACATCCGGTTTCAGGGCGCATTTGGCGAGGGCTGCAGTATCGGGCTTGCGCCGGTGCATTCAAAATGAGCTTTTGTGCTACAGCATCAAGGATGATGATATGGCCCCGCGTGGCCTGCCGCGCTGCGCCGGGTAAGGATTTGTCGCTTGTAACCAAATCACAATATTCATCCCGTAGATTGGCGCTTTTCCGCGCGCCGTCCTGGTTTGCGCCGTGCCAATCTGACAAGGGTTAACTACATGATTAAACGACGAATTCTTCTTTCCTCTGCGGTGCTTGCCGGGCTCGGTCTGGGGCTTGTGGCCTGTGATGACGACAGTGATGACAGTGTTGCCGGCAGCAGTGCTGAGGTCCGTCTCAGCAGCCTCAGCAAGCTCGATCAGTACGAATCGAAAAGTGAAATTGTCGCCTACGATCCGGCCACTAAAGCGATGTTCAGCATCGGTGCCGACAACACCCTGAGTATTGTCGATATCAGCGCCCCGGAGGCCGTATCGCTGTTGCGCACGGTTGATTTGTCAGAGTACGGCGATGGCGCGCAATCGGTGGCGGTATCCGGATCACTGGTAGCCGTGGCGGTGGCGCCGTCAGATTCCGCTGCCGGGCGTGGCGTGGTGGTGTTTTTCGACACAAGCGGTGTGCACCTGCAGACTGTGCGCGCCGGCTATCTGCCGGATATGGTGACCTTCTCCGAAGACGGCGCACTGGCGATTGTGGCCAATGAGGGAGAGCCCTCCGGTGACTACAAGACTGACCCTGAAGGCAGCATCGGGATTATTGATACGAATGATTTCAGCTACACGGAACTGCCCTTGAACGGTGCCCTGACCGCCGCTGCCGACGGTACGGCGGTCCGTTTGGGCGGCACACCGAGTGCGGATCAGGCAAAAGACCTGGAGCCGGAGTACATCGCTGTCAGCGGTGATTATGCCTATGTGACCCTGCAGGAAAACAACGCCTTGGCCAAGGTCAATCTGGCCAGCAAAACCGTTGAACTCATCAAATCGCTGGGTGTGAAATCCTATGCCGCTGACAGCGGTAATACGATCGATATCGAAGAAGACGGCGAGATCGCCATGCAGTCTTTCGATGGGTTGTACGGACTCTATATGCCCGATTCGATTGCCAGCGTCGATATCGCCGGCAGTACCTATTTGCTGACGGCCAATGAGGGCGACGGCCGTGAGTATATTTACACCTCCGCTGCAGCCGATGAGGCAGCCTGTGATGCCGAAGACGGTGACTGGGACGACGAAAACGCGGCCTGTGAAGTGATCAGCTTTATCGATGAAGAGAAGATCAGCAAACTGGCACTGGCTGACAGCATTGCCGCGCAGTTTGCCGATCACAACGATCTGAAAGTGGTCACGGATCTGGGTAAAAATGCCGCCGGTGAGTATGAGGCCTTGTACGGCTACGGTGCGCGCAGTTTCTCGGTCTGGGATGTGGACGGTGATCTGGTGTTTGACAGTGGCGATGAGACTTCACGTCTGATCGCGCAGAACGCGCCGGATCTGTTTAATCAGGACGAGGGTGAAATGGACGGGCGCAGCGGTAATAAGGGCGGCGAACCCGAGGCATTGAGCACCGGTCAGGTCGGCGACAGGTATTATGCCTTTATCGGTCTGGAGCGCCAGAGTGTGATTCTCACCTATGACATCACCGATCCGGCGGCCCCGACCCTGGTGGAATATCACGATACCGGCGCCGAAGGCAATTTATCACCGGAAGGGATGAAGTTTGTCTCCGCCGAAGACTCGCCCAACGGTCAGCCCTTGTTGCTGGTGGCCTTTGAATACGGCACCGACAGTGCGCCGCAGGCGGTGGTGGTTTATCAGTTGGTGACAGAAAGCGTGCAATAGCGCATCTGCGTTGTGTAGGAGCGGCCATGGCCGCGACCGCGGTGTGCACAGAGACCCGGCCGGTCGCCTGTGTACAGGCTCCTACAGGGCCGCCTGGTCCTTATGGTAGGATTTTCCACGGTCGTTAAAACAATCGGAGGAAAGCATGAAACTGACACTCGACAGCTGGCCCGAAGGTGGGCCGATTCCTGAGAAATTCGCGTTTGGCAGGATTCCGCCGGAAGGCCGTTTTGCACTCGCCGACAATATTAACCCGGCTCTGTCCTGGGATGATGTGCCGCCGGGGACGCAGTCTTTTGCGCTGCTTTGTGTTGATCCGGACGTGCCTTCATCCGGTGAAGATGTGAATCAGGAAGGCAAGTCTGTCCCTGCGGATTTGCCAAGGGTGAATTTTTACCACTGGGTGGTGGTGAATATGCCGGCTGATCTGCGTGCAATTGCGGAAGGTGCCGACAGTGCCGGTGTGACGCCGAAAGGCAAAGCTCCCGGTCAGCGTCCCTATGGTCTGACCGGGATTAACAACTACACGGACTGGTTTGCCGGTGACCCGGAGATGGCCGGCGAATACGGCGGTTACGACGGTCCCTGTCCGCCCTGGAATGACAGCATTATCCATCGCTACCGTTTTACGGTGTATGCCCTGGATGTGGCGTCTTTGCCGTTAAGCGGTGCGTTTACGGGCGAGGATGTCCTGGCGGCAATGGAAGGCCATGTGCTGGCCAGTGCCAGTAAAACCGGCATCTACACCATGAACCGGGATCTGGCCTGAAGCAGCCTCTCAGTTAACCCGGCGCACACGGAAGTGCCGCCCTTTGAGTTTGTCGTTATTGAGTTTGTCCAGGGCCTGAGCGGCGGCGTTTTTATCAACTGCCACATAGGTCCAGCGGTCGAAAACCCTGATCTTGCCGACCTGTCTGCCGTCGAGTCCGCCTTCGCCGGTCAGAGCGCCGAGCACATCACCGGGGCGTAGTTTGTGTTTCTTGCCGGCGTCGATTTGCAGGGTCAGCATGCCGGCACGGATCGGCGTGCGGTCCAGATCCGCCGCGGCGGGCAGGGCTTCGCTTTGGCGCAGCGGGTCGATATCAGCGTCGAGCAGAGCCAGCTTGCCGGCTTCTTTTTCACTGAAAAGCGATAATGCCAGACCTGTATTTCCGGCGCGGCCGCTGCGGCCGATACGGTGCAGGTGTTGCTCCGGATCGCGGGCGATCTCATAGTTAATGACCGCCTTGATCGTGTCGATATCAAGGCCGCGCGCGGCCACATCGGTGGCCACCAGAATGGCCACGCTGCCGTTGGCAAAGCGCACCAGCGTCTCATTGCGTTCGCGTTGTTCCAGATCGCCGTGCAGTGAGGTGGCGCTGAAACCGGCTTGTTCAAGCTCGTCGGACAGATCCTGGGCGGTGGCTTTGGTGTTGCAGAACACCACACAGGAAGCGGGCCTGAAACTCAGCAACAGACGCTGCAGGGCTTCGCCCCGTTGTGCCTCCGTGACCGGATAAAAGTGTTGTTCAATGCTGTTGTTGTCATGACCGGCGTCGGCACCGGCCGTGAGCGGTTGTTGCATAAAACGCTCAGCAATGGCGCGGATACGGGGCGGGTAGGTGGCACTGAACAGCAGCGTCTGCCGGCGGGCCGGCAAGGCGTCCATCAGGGCATCGAGCTCGCTCTGAAAACCCATCTCCAGCATGCGGTCAGCCTCGTCCAGCACCAGCATATTGACGTCCTGCAGCGACAAGTTGCCCCGGTTCAGGTGATCCTGCAGGCGTCCGGGCGTGCCGACCACGATATGTGCGCCATGCTCCAGCGAGGCCGCCTGCGGGCCGGGGGCTGAGCCGCCGCACAGTGATAAGACCTTGATATTCGGTATGGTCCGCGCCAGCCGGCGTATCTCGGTGGCGACCTGATCGGCCAGTTCGCGGGTCGGACACAGCACCAGTGCCTGCACCCGGAAGCGCCTGCTGTCGAGCTTATGCAGGATCCCGAGCGCAAAGGCCGCGGTTTTGCCCGAACCGGTTTTGCCCTGGCCGATCAGATCGCGTCCTGCCAGTACGGCCGGCAGGCTTTGTGCCTGAATCGGCGTCATGCAGGTGTAGCCCAGCGAGCTCAGATTATTCAGCAGCGCAGGCTGCAGGGGCAGGGAAGAAAAAGCGGTTTGGGTCACAGCGGGTGGTCCGGAGGCGGCGGTATTGCAAGGAGCCTGAGCCTTTGCGCGCCGCTGTGCAAGCCTTAAACAGCTCCCTTTTGCTGCTTAGCCGGTCAATCCGCCTGCCATGGCGGCCATCACTGACAAGACCGCAAAACCCGCCAGCCCCGCCGCGCCGAGACTCAGTGCTGCGTTCTGACCGCCGCTGCGCGCGCGGGCCGGCAGCCAGATGACGAGATACGCCATCACCACACCGGCGACCACACCGCCGAAATGGCCCCAGAAAGACACCCCCGGCATCAGCAGCGGCAGTCCCAGATTCAGGATTACCAGACCGAACACCGGCGATTGGCGCGGATTGATGCCGCGTTGATGCAGCGCCAGAGCGAAGGCACCGGCCAGCCCCAGCACCGCGCCTGAGGCGCCCAGGGTCGGCTGTGTCCAGTTAAACAGCATCACCGCCAGATCGCCGCCGAACAACGCGCCGAAATACAGCAGCAAAAAGCGCAGGCTGCCGAAGCCCTGCTCAAGCTGTGAGCCCAGCATATAGAGCAGGGCCATATTAAACGCGATATGGATCAGGCTGGCGTGCATAAAGCCCGAGCTGAGCAGGCGGATCCATTGCCCGTCCTGCACCGCCGGGCCGTAGAGAACGCCAAGCCGGGTCAGGCTGTCGCCGGTGCTCATCTGCGCGAGAAATATCAGCAGATTGATCGCGATCAGGATGACAGTGGCGGGGGATTCGCGGAGCAGGCGGTTCAGGTCAGGCAAGGTGTTTTCCCGGTTAATCAGTGGTCAGTCGGCGGTGCCGTTGTTCTTGCCTATTGTGACAGAAAGCCGCGGCAAAGATTCCCTGCCTGTAGGAGCCGGTATACCGGCGATCTGGCGGGGCTTGGGTGGTTGCCGCGGGTCGCGGCCATGGCCGCTCCTACAGGTGTGGTTGGGTGATTGTGGGAGCCGGTACACCGGCGACCTTGCGGGGCTGGGGTGGATGCCGTGGTCGCGGCCATGGCCGCTCCTACAGGTGAGGTTGGGGCGACTTGGCGGGGCTGGGGAGGTTGCCGCGGGTCGCGGCTATAGCCGCTCCTACAGGTGTGGTTGGGGCGGTTGTAGGAGCCGGTATACCGGCGACCTGGCGGGGCTAGGGTGGTTGCCGTGGGTCGCGGCTATAGCCGCTCCTACAGGTGAGGTTTGGGGGATTGTAGGAGCCGGTACACCGGCGACCTGGCGGGGCTTGGGTGGATGCCGTGGTCGCGGCCATGGCCGCTCCTACAGGTGGCTTGGCGGTGGTAGAGTAAGGGATTGTCCGCCGCTGCAGGAATTTGCTGAACACAATGGAAGCTGAACAAATCGAGATCGCCGGGTTTCTCCGGCAATACGCCCCCTTTGATGACTTGCCGGAGGAGGTGGTCGACCGGGTTGCCTGCAGTATCGAGATCAGCTATTTCCGCGCCGGCAGTGAGATCCTGACGTTCGGCGAGGAGATCCATGAGCTGTGTATGGTGCGCAGCGGGGCGGTTGAGATTTACCGCCGCAACGGCGATCTCTACAACCGTCTGAGCGAAGGCGAGCTGTTCGGTCAGGTTAGTCTGCTGATGAAGAACGTGGTGCGCCTGCCGGCACGGGCATTGGAAGATTCCCTGATTTACTTTATCCCCGAATCGGAATTCACCGCGCTGTGCGATGAGTTCGAGTCCTTTGCCTATTTTGTCGAGATGGAAGACAAAACCCTGCGTCAGGCGGTCTCGCAACAGTACGAAAGCCACAGTCTGATGATGTCCAAGGTGACCGCGTTGAATGCGCGCGAACCGGTCCTGATCGATGTCTCGGCCAGTATCCGCGAGGCGGCGCAGAAAATGACCGAAGAAGATGTCTCCTGTCTGGTGATAATGCAGGACTGGTCATCGGCAGAGCCGGGCGTGCCGGAGCAGGGCTATATCGCCGGTCTGATCACCGACCGTGATCTGCGCGAGCGGGTGCTGGCCGCCGGGGTCAGTCCGGATGCGCCGGTCAGTGAGGTTATGCGTTCGGAGCCGGTAACACTGGATAAGGACGCCTACGCGTTTGAGGCGATGATGACCATGTTGCGCGCCAATATTCATCATTTGCCGGTTCTCGACGGGCAGGATGTGGTGCGTGTTATTGCAACCTCGGATATCGTGCGTTACGAGTCCAACAGCAGCATGTATCTGGTCAGCACCATTATGAGCCAGAGCTCGGTTGCGGGACTGGCCGCGCTGAAAGCCGAGATTAATGCAAGCTTTGTACGGCTTGTCGACGAGGATGCCAATTCACATATGATCGGCAGTGCCATGTCGGTGATCGGACGCAGTCTGACCCAGCGTTTGCTGGAACTGGCCGAAGAACAACTCGGCAAGCCACCCTTGCCGTATTGCTTTCTGGCCCTGGGCTCGATGGCGCGCGATGAGCAGCTGGTGCTGACCGATCAGGACAATGCGCTGATTCTGGATGACCGTTATGACGAAGCCGTGCACGGTGAGTATTTTGCCGCGCTGGCCAAATTCGTCAGCGACGGGCTGAACGATTGCGGCTACAGCTATTGCACCGGCGGCATTATGGCCAGCAATCCCAAATGGCGTAAAACCCGCCGTCAGTGGGAGAGCACCTTCGGCGGCTGGATTGACAAGCCTGACCGGGAGGCCTTGCTGAACTGTTCGATCTTTTTTGATCTGGACGGCGTACACGGCAAGACGGTCTGGGCCGAGCAGCTCAATGTGTTTATTGCCAGCAAAGCCAAGTCCTCGCCGCGCTTTCTCGGCAGTCTGGCGCGCAATGCCCTGAACCGCCGGCCGCCGCTGGGCTTTTTTAAGAACTTTGTCGTTGAAAAAGACGGCGAGCACCGCGAATCGATCAACCTCAAACGCCGCGGTACCGCGCCCTTGTCGGATCTGATCCGGGTCCATGCGCTGGCCGCCGGATCGCGGGCGCAGAACTCCTTCGAGCGACTCGATCATGTGATGAAAGCGGGGATTCTGCCGGCCGGCAGTGATACCGATCTGCGCGATGCGCTGGAGTTTATTTCGATGGTGCGTATCCGGCATCAGGCCGCGGACCTGAAAGCCGGCATCGAGGTTGATAATAACGTCGAGCCGGAAAGCCTCAGTGATTTCGAACGGCGCAACCTCAAGGAAGCATTCCAGGTTTGCAGTAACGCCCAGCGCTTTCTGCGCTTCCGCTATCCCTATACCACGAACTGACCGCATGGACGCCTCATATACTAACAACGCGGAGCTTGATTGGCCCGCGCACTACCGGCGCCTTGCCTCATCGGCGCGGGACCCGCGGCTGCAGGCGTTTTACCGGCAGGGCACGATAGCGGGCGATACGCCGCTGGGCGAGGTGCCGTTTGTGGCGCTGGATTTTGAAACCACCGGCCTGCGTCTGGAGCGCGACGAGATTATCAGCATTGGTCTGGTGCCGTTTGATCTGCAGCGTATCCGCCTGCGCGAATCGCGTTACTGGTTGCTTAAACCGCGTCGCGGTCTGACTGACACCTCGGTGCCGTTCCATGGCATTACCCACAGCGAGCTTGACGGTGCACCGCGCCTCGGAGAGTTGCTCGGTGATTTGCTCGCCGCCATGGCCGGTCAGGTGGTGGTGGCGCACTGCCGGCAGATCGAGCGCGGTTTTCTTGATGCCTCGCTGCGTCGTTTGCTGGGCGAGGGCATTGCTTTTCCGGTGGTCGACACCATGGCGCTGGAGGGCTTGCTTTACCGGCGTGGTCTGTTGCCGCAGCTCAAGCGCCTGTTCGGGATCCGGCCGGTCTCGATCCGCCTTGCCGAAAGCCGCAGCCGTTATAATCTGCCGCACTACGGCCAGCACCACGCGCTGACCGATGCGGTCGCCACCGCCGAGCTGCTGCAGGCGCAGATCCGTCACCGCTACGATGCGCAGACGCCTTTATCTGAAATCTGCTACTGAGTGCCGTGCCGGCGCGTTTGCAGCAGGCTATCCTACGCCTTTGTCATAGCAGGGGCATGACCTCATGCTAAACTCAGGCGCAGATGCGTCGTACGGGGAACCCGGCGATTGCCGTCGGGTCTTAAGCACTGGTTTACTCAAGAGAGATTCTCAATGACACGGATAATCCTGTTTCTTGCCACCAACTTTGCCGTGATGATTGTCTTCGGCATCGTGGTCCGCCTGTTCGGAATTGACCAGATGGTCGGTATGCCGGGGCAGATGACACAGTTGTTGGTTTTTGCAGCCTTGTTCGGTTTTGCCGGCTCGTTTATTTCGCTGGCAATGTCGAAAATGATGGCCAAGCGCTCAATGGGCGTACAGATCATCGAGCAACCGGCCAATGAAACCGAGCGTTGGCTGGTGCAGACCGTCCAGCAGCAGGCGCAGGCCGCCGGTATCGGTATGCCCGAAGTCGGGGTTTTTCATAGTGCCACGCCCAATGCCTTTGCCACCGGTATGAACAAAAATGCGGCGCTGGTGGCGGTCAGCACCGGTTTGCTGGAAAACATGAACAAAAACGAGGTTGAGGCCGTGCTGGGGCACGAAGTCAGCCACGTGGCCAACGGCGATATGGTGACCATGGGCCTGATCCAGGGCGTGCTCAACACCTTTGTGATTTTCTTCGCACGGGTGCTGGGTATGCTGATTGACCGCGGTATGAACCGTGACGGTAACGGGCACGGCATGGGCTACTGGATCGGCTCCATCGCCGGTGAGATCGTGTTCGGCATCCTGGCCAGTATTATCGCCGCCTGGTTCTCGCGTCAGCGCGAGTTCCGTGCTGACCGCGGTGGTGCGCAATTGTCTTCGACCAGCAATATGATCGGCGCGCTGCGGGCCTTGCAGCGGGTCTCGCACCCCGAGGGGCTGCCGGACAAAATGGCCGCCTTCGGTATTCTCGGCGGCGGCAAGCTCTCTCAGCTGATGGCGACCCACCCGCCGCTGGAAACGCGCATCGAAGCGCTGCAGCGCGGCAACGACGGCTAAGCGGTCGTTTCTCAGTACACATTCAAGCCCGGCCGGTTTTCCGCACCGGGCTTTTTTGTGGTTTGATATCCGGTTGCCGGCACTGTGCCGGCAACCACTTCGGGCACACACGGCGACATGAGCAAGCACACACCTTCTGACAGCGGCCGCTGGCAATTCTGGATCGACCGCGGCGGCACTTTTACGGATCTGGTCGCACGCACGCCGGACGGCCGGCTGCGTACCCACAAACTCCTCTCGGAAAATCCCGCCCGCTATGCCGATGCGGCGATTCAGGGCATCCGTGATCTGCTTGGCCTGGCGCCGGAGGCGCCACTGCCGGTGGCGCAGATCGGCGATATCAAAATGGGCACCACGGTGGCGACCAATGCCTTGCTGGAACGGCGCGGTGAGCCGACCTTGCTGCTGACCACACAAGGCTTTGCTGACGCATTGCGCATCGGCTACCAGACCCGGCCGCGGCTGTTTGATCTTGATATCCGTTTGCCGCCGATGATTTATGCGCAGGTGGCTACGGTCGACGAGCGTATGGGCGCCCACGGTGAGGTGTTACAAGCGCCTGATGAAACGGCCTTGCGGGCCACCTTGCAGGAGGCCTTCGATGCCGGCTTGCGGGCGGTGGCGATCTGTTTTCTGCACGGCTACCGCTATCCGGCCCATGAGCGGCTGGCGGCGCAGATTGCCGCTGAAACCGGTTTTACGCAGATTTCCGTCAGTCACGAAACCTCGCCGCTGATGGGGCTGATCGGGCGCGGCGATACGACTGTGGTCGATGCCTATCTGTCGCCGGTCCTGCGCCGTTATGTCAATCAGGTTGCCGGCGAGCTCGAGGGTCTGGCGGCGCAGGGCGGGCGGCTGATGTTTATGCAGTCCGGCGGCGGTTTGACCGATGCGGCCTTTTTCCGCGGTAAGGATGCGATTCTGTCCGGTCCGGCCGGTGGCGTGGTGGGTATGGTGCGCACCGCCGAGGCTGCCGGGTTTGAAAAGGTGGTCGGCTTTGACATGGGCGGCACCTCGACCGATGTCAGTCATTACAACGGTGAGCTCGAACGGACCTTCGAAGCCGAGGTGGCCGGTGTGCGACTGCGTGCCCCCATGATGCAGATTCACACCGTGGCCGCCGGCGGTGGCTCGGTGCTGCATTTTGACGGCGCGCGCCTGCGGGTTGGTCCTGATTCGGCCGGTGCCTATCCCGGGCCGGCCTGTTACCGCAACGGCGGGCCGCTGACGGTTACCGACTGCAATGTGATGCTGGGCAAACTCGATCCGGCCTTTTTCCCGGCTGTCTTCGGCGCCGATGGAAAGCAAAGCCTGGATACCCGGATCGTACGTGAGAAATTCACCGCGCTGGCGGCCGAGATCAGTGAAGCCACCGGCACAGTGCAGACGCCGGAGTCGGTGGCTGAAGGTTTTCTGACCGTGGCGGTACAGAACATGGCCAATGCGATCAAGAAGATCTCGGTCGAACGCGGCTACGATGTCAGTGACTATACGCTGGTCAGTTTCGGCGGGGCAGGCGGGCAACACGCCTGTCTGGTGGCCGATGCCCTGGGCATCAAGCGGGTGTTTCTGCATCCCCATGCGGGTGTTTTGTCGGCTTTCGGGATCGGTCTGGCCGATGTCCGTCACCTTGAGGAAAGAGCGCTGGAGCAGACCCTGAGCCGGGAAAACGAGGCGGCCATCGGCGAAGCGCTCAAAGCACCTGCGGCGGCCGCCCGTGATGAACTGCAGCGCCAGGGTTTTGCAGCCGACGCGATTGCCATGGAATACCGTGCACGCCTGCGTTACGACGGCTCGGATACCGCGCTGACGGTGCCGTTTGGCAGCCCGGCGTCCATGCAGTCGGCATTTGAGGAACAACACGCCGCACGCTTCGGTTTTATTTCCCCGGAGAAGCAACTGATCGTACAGTCCTTGCAGGCCGAGGCCATCGTGCATTCGGACACGGATGCCATGTCAGCGGATATGATCCCGCACGGCACCGAACTGCCGCCGGCATTGAAAGTCAGCCCGCGATCCGATGATGCGACGGCCGCACCATGGCGTTTTTATCAGCGCGAACAGCTCAGCGCCAGTGTGCCGGTGCCGGGGCCGGCGATTATTCTCGAGCCGACCGGTACCAATGTGGTGGAGCCGGGCTGGCAGGCCGAGCGGCGGGTGGATGGCGCACTGATTCTCACACGTCAAAGCCAAGCCGCCACAGCGCAGTCCTTTGACACGGCTGCCGATCCGGTGATGCTGGAGATATTCAATAATCTGTTTATGAATGTCGCCGAGCAGATGGGGACAGTCCTGCAGAATACCGCGGCCTCGGTGAATATCAAAGAACGGCTGGATTTTTCCTGTGCGATCTTCGATCCGGACGGTGAGTTGATTGCCAATGCGCCGCATATGCCGGTGCATCTGGGCTCCATGAGCGAGTCGATCAAGGCAGTTATCCGCAAGCATGGCGACACACAACAGCCTGGTGACGTATTTGTATTAAATGCGCCTTACAACGGCGGCACGCACCTGCCGGATGTGACCGTGATCAAACCGGTGTTCGAGGCCGCAGAGGTGATATTTTACGTGGCCTCACGGGGCCATCATGCGGATATCGGCGGTGCCGTACCGGGCTCTTTCCCAGCCGACAGCCGCAGCGTCGATGAAGAGGGCATTCTGCTCGATAATGTGCTTTTGGTGCACGACGGGCGCTTTCTTGAGGAAGAAATGCGCGTCTTACTGGCCGGCGGGCGCTGGCCGGCGCGCAAGCCGGACTACAATATTGCCGATCTCAAGGCGCAGGTTGCGGCGGTGGAGAAGGGCGCGACCGAGTTGCTGCGGGTGATCGGGCATTACAGTCTGCCGGTGGTGCACGCCTATATGCGTCATGTGCAGGACAACGCCGAGGCCTCGGTACGGCGTGTTTTGTCGCGCCTCGGCAGCGGCAGTTTCAGCTGTTCGCTGGACGACGCTTATCAGGTCAGTGTCAGCGTGACCGTGGATCCGGCGCAGGCCACTGCCGTGATCGATTTCACCGGCACCAGCGGCCAGCATCCGGGCAATTTCAACGCGCCGCGGGCGGTGTGTTATGCGGCGGTGCTGTATGTGTTCCGTTGTCTTGTCGACGAGGATATTCCGCTTAACGCCGGTTGCCTGAAGCCCTTGCAGATTATTCTGCCCGAACCTTGTCTGATTAATCCGGTGGCACCTGCAGCGGTGGTGGCGGGCAATGTGGAGACCTCGCAGCTGATTGTCGATGCGCTGTTCGGTGCTTTGGGCATCATGGCTGCGGCACAGGGCACGATGAATAATTTTATCTGGGGTAACGGGCAGTATCAGTACTACGAAACCCTCTGCGGCGGTGCCGGTGCCACAGCGCGTGCCGATGGCTGCGATGCCGTGCACACGCATATGACCAACTCACGGCTGACCGATCCGGAGGTGCTGGAGTGGCGTTTTCCGGTGCGTCTGGAACGCTTTGCCATCCGTCGCGGATCAGGCGGCCGGGGGAAATACAAGGGTGGCGACGGCATCATAAGACGTGTACGTTTCGGGCAAGCGATGTCGGTCAATATTATTGCCAACCGGCGCAAGGTCGCGCCCTATGGCATGGCCGGTGGTGAACCCGGGCAGGTCGGGGTTAACCGCCTGATACGCGCTGACGGGACGGAACAGGTCCTGTCCGGCACGGTGGCATTTGAGGTCGCAGAAGGTGATATCGTCGAAATAGAAACGCCCGGGGGCGGGGGCTATGGTCGTCGATCTTAAGAAAAAAACGCTCTTTACCGCCCATCCGGTTGTGGTGGTCGGTGCCGGCCATGCAGGGATGCAGTTTGCCACACACCTGACCGAGGCCATGCCCGGGGCGCGTATCGTACTGGTCGATGCAGACGCGGACTGGCCTTGTCATAAGCCTCCCTTGTCAAAATCCTATCTCAGCGACCGCAGGGAGACGCTGCGCCGCCTTCGCGAGCCGTCCTGGTTTGTGAATCATAATGTCGGCTTCCGCCGTGGCGTGCGGGTCAGGACATTCAATACCCGCTGGCAGACGGTGTCGTTCGACAATGGCGAGCATTTACAGTACAGCCGCCTGATCCTGGCCATGGGCTCACGCCCGCGCGTCCCGGAGATTCCGGGCCTGGACCAGGCCGGGGTTGTGGTCCTGCGAAACCACAGGGATGCCGAACAGATTCGAAAGTGGGCCTATCCGGCGACCTATGCGGTGGTGCTGGGCGGCGGTTATATCGGCGTGGAGACCGCGACGGCGCTGGCCCGCCACGGCCGTAAGGTGACACTGATCGAGTCCGGGCCGCGTCTGCTGCGCACGATTGCCGCAGAGTCGATTGCCGCGCTGGTCAAGCGGCGTCTGGAACGCGCCGGGGTACGGGTGTTTCTTAATACAAGCCTGAGTGAAGTCTGCGGCGACGGGCGTATCCGGCGGATTGTGCTCGACAGCGGCGAGAGCTTTCCGGCTGAGGTGCTGATCGTCGGCACCGGCGCGGAGCCTGATACCGAACTGGCCGAGCGTGCGCGTCTGGATTGCGACGACGGTATTCTGGTCAGTCCGACCATGCGTACTTCGGCGCTGAATGTTTATGCGGTCGGCGACTGCGCGCGTTTTCCCAGTGAGCGTTACGGCATCAGTCTGCGCCTGACCTCGATTCAGAACGCCAATGACACGGCGCGCTGCGCGGTCGACGCCATCCGTGGCAAGCCCGTACCCTACAAGGCAAGCCCGTGGTTCTGGACAGATGCCGGTGGCGCTCGCGTGCAGATCTGCGGCGTGCCGGTCGGGGCCAACAACAGCCTCAGTTGCGGTGATCCGCAGCGTGAGCGGTTTTCGGTTTATCATTTTTCCGGCGATCAGCTGGTTGCGGTCGAGAGCGTCGACGAGCCGCATACACATCTGCTGGCGCGGCGCTTTTTTGATCTGGATCGTTTGCCGACCCGGGACGATGTACAGCAGGGGCCGGAACACCTCGAACAGCTGTACCAACGTTGGCGCAGGGAGTCGCTGCGCCGCCGCTAGTGGCAAGGAGAAGCAATGCCCGAGGCAGAATTACTCGCACGGCTGAAACAAAAAGCCGCACAGGACCGGGAGCTGTTCCGTCGTCGCGGTGATACGGTACGTGAATTGTGGGTCGCCCGGGCCTTTCTGCAGCACTGTTTCGGACGGCGCCAGAACACCCATTGCTACAAGGCTGCCAACTGCGAGCCGGCCGATATTATTGTCCTGCCGGGCCTGCACGCCGAGTACGCGGTACAGCGTTTCGTGCCGCTGCAGATCAAGGAAGTGGGCCAGGCCGGCGGCAAGCCGGGCAGGGAACGGCTGCGCCTTTATGAGCGCATACTCGAAGCGCGCACAGTCGATGAAGTGCTGCAGCAACACCGGCCCCGTGCATCGCGCCTGTTATCCGATTTCAGCAGTCGTCTGGCCTCGGAACTGGCCAAATACGCCGAGCACTACGGCACCATCTCGCGGCAGATCAATCTGGTCTTGTATCTGAATTTCCCGCAGGTCCGCTTCCGCCGCAAACACGTGCCCATGCCGTCGCTGGCACCGCTGGCCGGGCAGTTCCGCAGTGTCGGGGTACTGACCGATGACTGCGTGTTTATGCTCAAACGGCCGCTGCCGCCGACCGACAAGTCAAAACGCGAGCACTTCGGCATTGTGGATGCGGGCAAGGCGCGGGACTTTCTGGGCTATGACGTGTCGGCCGGTTTTTTCCCGTCACCCGGGGTGTTTACCGGCGAGCCGCTGTGGCTGATCGACGCCGGTTAGTGCGGATCAGCCACGCAGGGTGGGGCAGTCAGCAGTCGTCGGTGGTTTTGCCGGGCTGCTCGTTCAGATAGCGGACAAAGCGGTTTTTCTCGTCCACCAGTATGGCTTTGGCGGGGATTGCGTCTTCATCGGTCAGCATAAAGGCCATAATAATGACCTCGTCGCCGGGTTTGATCAGGTGTGCGGCAGCGCCGTTCATTTCGATCGCACCGCTGTGGGCTTCGCCGGCGATGATATAGGTTTCAAGACGTGCCCCGGAGGTGTTGCTGACGACCAGCACGCGCTCGTGTGGTCTGAGGTCGCATTTGTCCAGCAGGGCCGAGTCAATGGTGATACTGCCGACGTAGTTCAGGTCAGCGCGGGTGATGGTCGCCTTGTGAATTTTGGCGTGCATCAAAGAGCGTAATTTCATATCCGGATTCGCATTGCGTGGCCGCCGGGGCGGCCGGGTTCAATAAAGTCAGGGCAGGCATTATCCGGCTAAACCGCGCAGTCGGCAAACCGGCCCCGCTCAGGAGGCCATTTTTTCCCGTGCCGCGGCAATATAGAGCTCGCGCAGGCGCCGCGCCAGCGGACCGGGTTTGCCGTCGGCGACCGGCTGATCATTGACCGCGACAACCGGCCAGCAAAAGCTCGATGCCGAGGTGATAAAAGCCTCCCGCGCCGTGGCAATTTCCGCTTCGCTGAAGCTGCGCTCCTCAATCTGCAGACCTTCTTCGCGGGCTAGTGCCAGCAGCGCCGCGCGGGTGCAGCCGGCGAGAATATCGTGACCGAGTTTATGGGTCACAATGGTGTTGTCGGGGGTGACGATATAGGCGTTATTCGACGTGCCTTCGGTGATGGCGCCGTTCTCCACCAGCCAGGCATCATCGGCGCCGGCGTCCCGTGCCGCCACCTTGGCCATACAGGCGTAAAGCAGGTTGGTGGTCTTGATATCGCGGCGGTGCCAGCGCAGGTCCGGCAGGGTGATCACACGGATACCGTCGCGCGCCTGAGGCGCATTCAGCAGATCCATGGCCTGGGTAAAGGCCACCACGGTGGTGGCTGAATCGGGTTGCCAGGCAAAGCCGCGGTCGGCGGCGGTGCGGCTGATTTGCAGGTAAATCAGGCCCTCCTGAAGCTGATTCTTATCCCGCAGGGTGCGCAGAATCTGCAGGATTTGTTCATCATCGCAAGGGCGCTGCATGCGCAGCTCGCCGAGGGAACGATCCAGCCGGGCCAGATGGCCGGCTGCGTCGATCAGCTTGCCGTCGAGCACGGTACACACTTCGTAGATCGCGTCGGCAAACAGAAAACCGCGGTCGAACACCGACACGCGGGCCTGTGTTTCGGGAACATAATCGCCATTGACATAAACAGTGCGGGACATGGGAGAACTCCTTGAATTCAGTCGCTTGTGACGCGGAACGGGCCGCTCAGCCCCAGAGCGCCGCCGGGGCAGGATACATGGTGCTGCCCTCAAAGCGGATGCCGGGCTCGCGGTCGCGGGCCAGTAAC
The DNA here is from genome assembly GCA_030546905.1 of Granulosicoccaceae sp. 1_MG-2023. GTDB lineage: Bacteria > Pseudomonadota > Gammaproteobacteria > Granulosicoccales > Granulosicoccaceae > UBA7957. Next base: position 80,926 of record JAUOPI010000006.1, read on the forward strand.
AGCGGGCCGTCCAGATCGACCACGGTGCTCATTTGCCCGATCAGCATGGCCGGGGCCATGGCCAGCGAGCTGCCGACCATGCAGCCGGTCATAATCTGCAGGCCCGCGGCTTTGGCCGCTTGCGCCAGCACCAGGGCTTCGGTCAGGCCGCCGGTTTTATCGAGTTTGATATTGACCATATCGTAGCGTCCGGCCAGCTGCGCCAGGGTGCTGCTGTCGTGGCAGCTTTCATCGGCGCAGACCGGCACCGGATGGGGCACGTCGGCCAGCGCCTCATCCTGATCGGCCGGCAGGGGCTGTTCGATCATGCTGACGCCGAGGGCGGCCAGGGCTTCGCTGAAGGGGACCAGCTGATCGACTGACCAGCCTTCGTTGGCATCGACAATAATCTGTGCCCCGGGCGCGCCTTCGCGCACCGCCTGCACCCGTTCCAGGTCACCGTCGCCGGCCAGTTTGAGCTTCAGCAGCGGGCGTGTTGCCTCACGTGCGGCTTTTTCGCGCATGACCTGCGGCGTATCCAGCGACAGGGTATAGGCGGTCTGTAAAGGCTGCGGTTCGGCCAGTCCGGCCAGTTGCCAGACCGGCTGTCCGCTGCGCTTGGCCTCGAGATCCCAGAGTGCGCAGTCGAGCGCATTGCGCGCCGCGCCGGGCGGCATGGCGTTTTGCAGACCGCTGCGGTCAAGGCCGTTCGCCAGCGCGTTCTGCATATCGTGTATCTGCGCCATGACGCTGTCCACCGATTCGCCGTAACGGGCGTAGGGCACGCATTCGCCGCGCCCGCGGTGCTTGCCGTCGTCGAGCGTGACCGCCACCACATGGGCGGCGCGCTTGCTGCCGCGCGAGATGGTAAAGACTTCGCGCAGGGCGAAAGCCTCGCTGTCCAGTTGCAGGCGGATCATGCGTCTAACTGATCCACGATGGCATCAACCCCGGTGCGGACCGGATCGACTACCGGCAGACCGAAACGCTTGCCGGTCTCAAACAGAAACTCGTCGGCGGCATCATCGTCGAGGTTGGCGGTATTGACCGAGATACCGGCAAAGCGGGCTTTGGGGTTGGTCAGTCTGGCCATTTGCAGCGAGAGCTTCATCACGTCCTCCATATCCGGCACCGGATAGTCCGGCAGACCGCGCATATGTGTACGTGTGGGCTCGTGACAGAGCACCAGCGCATCGGGCTGGGCACCGTGAATCAGACCGGCGGTGACGCCGGCGAAGGAGGCGTGGTAGAGCGAGCCCTGACCTTCGATGATGTCCCAGTGATCGTCGTCGTTATCCGGCGTCAGCCATTCCACCGCACCGGCGATAAAATCGGCGATCACCGCATCGACCGAGACCCCGGCGCCGCTGATCAGAATGCCGGTCTGGCCGGTGGCGCGGAAGGTGGCTTTGCGCTGGCGTTCGAGCAGGGCTTTTTCCAGTGCCAGAGCGGTGTACATCTTGCCGCAGGAGCAGTCGGTGCCGACCGGCAGCAGGCGTTTTCCGCTGCGTTTTTTGCCATTGGCCACAGAAAACGTCTGGGTCGGGTGACGCACATCGTGCAGGGCCAGGCCTTTCTGTGCGGCTTTTTGCGCCAGCGCGGGCACGTCGGCGAGCCGGTTGTGCAGACCGGCGGCCAGTTCCATGCCCGATTCCAGTGCGCTGTCGAGCACCGAGACCCAGCTATCGCTGATAATGCCGCCGCGGTTGGCCACGCCGACGACCAGCGTGCCGGCACCGGCCGCCGCCGCTTCGGCGACCGTCATATCGGTCAGGCCGAGATCAGCCTGACAGCCGTCCATGCGCAGTTGACCGACGGCAAATTGCGGGCGCCAGTCACGGATGCCTTTGGCGACCTTGGCCGCGAGCGCGTCGGGAGCGTCACCCAGAAAAAGGAGATAGGGCGTTTTCAGTTGCATAGGTGCGGTTCCTGATAGGCGATGCCTCATCATCGCGCAGAATTTTCTGCACGGCAAGCGAGCCCGGCGGCGGCTTAGTCGTCGGGCCTGATGCGCCCGCGGGCGGCCTTTTTTTGCCCGTGGCGGGTCTTGCTGTCGAGCCGGCGGCGCACCGCCGATTTACCCGGCCGGGTCGGGCGGCGCTTTTTTTCGGTCTTGCCGGCGCTGTCGATCAGTGCTGCCAGACGTGCATAGGCATCGGCCAGATTCTGTTCGCGGGTGCGGTGGCTCTGGGCTTTGATCACCACCACGCCGTCATCGGTGATGCGCTGGTCGCGGCGGCTCAGCAGGCGCGACTTGTAGTGTTCCGGCAGCGAGGAGGCGCGGATATCAAAGCGCAGGTGAATGGCTGAGGAGACTTTGTTGACGTTTTGTCCGCCGGCACCCTGAGCCCGGATGGCGCTGATACTGACCTCATGGTCGGCAAGGCGGATCTGGTCGTTAATGCGGATCATGGTTGGCTGATTCCTGCTTGCACAAAAGGCCCGCAGATGGCAAAAGATGCGCTGGATTGTCCCACAGCCGGAGCCATGGACCAAACCACAACAAGCCCGCAGGCACAAAATGCCGCCGCCTGGCAGCTGCGTTTGCTGCACGGGCCGGATGCGCAGTTTTGCGCGTTGATCGCACAGCTCGATGAGTTGATGAATTCACTTTACCCGCCCGAAGCCAATCAACTGATTGCACCTGAGGCGCTGTTCCAATCGCATATCCGTGTTCAGGGCTTGTATTTTGGCCCGCGGCTGGCCGGTTGTGTGGCGGTGCTTATGCATCAGGATTATGCGGAGATCAAACGCTTTGTGGTGGATCGGGAGTTTCGTGGTTGCGGAGCCGGTAAGCGTCTCCTGCGCGAGGCGCTGGCGCTGAGCCGGCAGGCGGGCAAAACGCTGGTGCGTTTGGAGAGCGGGCGGCTTCAGCCGGCGGCCAACCGGCTGTACAGGGCATTCGGTTTCGAACCCTGCGGGCCTTTCGGCGCTTATCCGGATCATCCGGACAGCGTGTTTATGCAGTTGCGCTGCGGCTGAAAAAGAACCGCGCTCAGGCGCGCGGCGGGCCAGGGGAAAACAGCCGTAAACAGGCTTTCTCAGGAGCCGGTCAGCATCATCGGTGTGATGCGTTCCTCCCGTGAGAAAAGACAATAGCGGTTGCCGTCATTGCGGCGAGCTTCGTACAGCGCTTCTTCGACGTTGCTGAGCAATTGCTCCGGCTTGTTGTAGTAACTCTCGCCATAGCAAACGGCGGCGCCGACGCAGATATCCTGGGTGATTTGCTTGCCGTTGGGCAGAATCAGCGGGGTTTCACTGAACTTGCTGAGCAGACGCTGGCAGGCGATTTCCATCCCGTGTTTGTCGATGCCGGGCAGCAGGACGGCGAATTCCTCGCTGCAGAAGCGGCTGCAGGTGTCGGTGTCACGCATGGTTTGTTCGAGCAGCGCGGCAATATGGCGCAGCATGGCATCGGTAGTGCCGGTGCCATAGTTGGCATTGAGCTGTGAGAACTCCCGCGGCGAGAGCAGAATCACGCCCAGTGGCCATTCGTATTTGCGTGAGTTTTCAAATTCCTGGGCCAGCAGTTTTTTGAAAAACGTGCGGTTGGCCAGACCGGTGGCCGGATCGCGGTCGGCCGTGCCCGGCACGGCCGGATTGCTGTCGGTGGCCTGCTTGTCCTTACCCGGGGCATCGTGGGAGAGGTTGCGCATAATCAGAATTTCCTTGGCCTGCGCCATGATTTCATCGGCCAGCGTGGAGTCATACAGTTCGATATCGAACATCGAGGCCATGTCGGTGAAATTGGCGGTCACCGTATCGATAATTTCGTGGAACTCGTCGTTGCTGGTGCTGAGAAAACCACTGATGGTTTTGACGGCGTAGTTCAGGCAACGGTCGATCTCGCCGGCGACGAAAATATCAGCCAGTATTGAGGCGGCCGCGACACAGCGGGAAATGCTGCTGAGATTGCGCTGGTCGGCCTGATCCATTGACTGATGACTTTTGGCGATAGGGTCGATAATGGCCTGCGGTAGATTCCATTCATTCAGCAGCCAGGCGCCGACCATCGCGTGATCTTCACCGAGATACTCCAGCTCGCGCTGGCACAGGGCCCTGTGTGAGAGCTCTTTACCGTGCATATCGCGGTAGATTTCCGGGCTTGCCTTATCCAGCGCGATCACGCCGATGTCCTGCAGCAGGCCGATCAGAAACAGACTGTCTTTGGAGACCTCGGCGTAGCGCCGGCCGAATTCCTGACACAGCAGCGCCGAGGCCAGCGAGCGTTTCCAGTATTCGTTGTAGTCGAGGCCGTTGCCGCGTCTGCCGGAGGAGTTTTTCAGGGAAAAGCTCAGTGCGATATTGAGCGTGCCTTCGATACCGAACAGCAAAATTGCCTGGCGCAGGTTCTCCACTTTGCGCTGGCGGGCATAGAGCGGCGAATTGGCCATTCTCAACAGCTTGGCGCTGAGTGCCGGGTCGATACTGACCGCATCGGCCACATCGCCCAGTGTCGAGGCAGATGAGGCGCTTAATTCAATAATCCGCGCGGCTACTGCCGGAGGGCTGGGCAAATTGGTACATCCGCGCAGAAGCGTTGATAATTTATCATCCATAACTGAGGCAATCCGTTCCGTGGAGCGACGATCAGGTCTAAGCGTTCTAGAAATCTATAGCGGCATTGTGTCAATAGTCTTTACATACACTTGCAGGTGATGCATTTACCTACTGCGCGCATTTTTATCGTGCTAACCTTCTATTACTTAAGCGGGTAGCGCAGGCGTCGATAACATGCCATAGGGTAAATGATGGTGCTTGCAGAAAGTTGTACATATCCGCGGGACTGAGCAGGCCGGCCGCATTGTCGGTCTTAAATCCACAGGGACGTTTTCACAATGGCAGAATTTTTTATCGGTCGTCAGCCGATCCTTGATCGTGATATGCAGTTGTATGCCTATGAACTGCTTTTCCGTAGCGGTCAGCAGGGTAATCAGGCAGGCACGCCCGACGATGATTTCGCCACCTCACAGGTTATTACCACCGCCTTTACCGATATCGGTCTGGACAAACTGGTACGGGATAAGTTCGCCTTTGTTAACGTGCCTTACCGTTTTATCGTCGAACCGGATTTGTTGCCGATGGACCCGGATCAGGTGGTGCTGGAATTGCTCGAATCGGTGCAGATTGATGACGCGGTGGTCGCCGGCATTGAAACCCTGCACAAGCGCGGATTTACCATTGCCCTGGATGATTTTATCTACAGCAGGGACTACGACCGCGTCCTGCCGTATGTCGATCTGATTAAAATCGATATCACGCAGTTTCCGCCCGAACAATGGGCTACCGAGGTGGCCCGTGCGAGACACTACGGTTGCCGGGTGCTGGCGGAAAAGGTCGAGACCCAGGAAGAATACGCGCGGCTGCGGGCGCTCAAGGTGGATTATTATCAGGGCTATTTCTTTGCCCGCCCTTCAGTCGTCGCAGGGCAGCGGATTGCCTCCAGCAAACTCAGCTTATTACAACTCCTGGCTGGTATTAATGATCCGGATATTGAGCTTGAGGAACTGCAGCGTCTGATCAGCAAGGACGTGGGCATCAGTGTCAAATCCCTGAACTACGTCAACTCGGCGGCCAGCGGCCTGAACCGCAAAGTCGAATCCATTCACGAGGCGATCATCTATCTGGGACGCAATACCATCCGTAGCTGGGTGACGCTGATTATCATGGCCAGTGTGGATGACAAGCCCGATGAGCTGATGATTATGGCGCTGGTGCGGGCGAGGTTCTGTGAAATGCTGGCCGCCAGACTCGGCCGTGAACGTCAGGACCGGTATTTTACCGTCGGCTTGTTCTCCGTACTCGATTCCCTGTTGGATGCCCCGCTGGAAGAGATTATCGAACCCATGTCTTTACCCGGTTCGATGCAGAAGGCGCTGCTGCGCCATGAAGGCGAGAAAGGCGCCATGTTGCGACTGGCCATGGATATGGAATTCGGTTTTGCCGGCGATGAAGACTTTGCCGGTGTGGGTACGGACGAACTGGCGGATATGCATCTTGAAGCCCTGAGCTGGGCGGATGATTCCTTTGCCGGCATGGCAATGCACTAGTCTGCAGGCCGCTTCAATGCCGAAAAAAAAGCCACGTGGGTTTTCTCTCCCACGCGGCTTTTTTTTCGGCTTGTTGTCGTGCGACTGAACGGTTCCGGCAGGCTTATTCGCCTGCCAGATAACTGTTGACCAGTTCTTGTAAGTCATCGATGCGTGATTGCTGCGACCGGAGCAGTTCTACAAGACTGTCCCTGTCCACCTGAATCAGTCCGGCCTGCGCTAAATCGCCGGCCTCATCGGGACTGGCGTACATCAGTATATCGGCCAGTTTGGTGGCCAGACCGAGGGTGTGAATCAGCGCTTCGTCTTCGCCGCGGTAAGCGACATCGTTGTGGTAGCGCAGAGCATTGGCCAGCGCTGCCGGCAGGCCCCAGGCGCCGGCCAGATGGCCGCTGACTTCGGCATAGCCGACACGGCAGTTGTGCTGCATCGCCGCTGACAGCGAGGGGATCTGCCGCTCGTCTTCACGGCTGTCTTTCAGGGCCGCCGAGGTAAGGATGGGAAAACGGTCCGCCAGCCAGAGCAGGCCGATATTGTGCAACAGACCGACGGTCTGCAGCACCGGTATTTCGTCCTTGCCCAGTGCCGGCGAGAGGTCGCCGAGTTTGCGCGCCATGTCGGCCACCAGCAGCGCACTGAGCCAGTAGCGCTGACTGTCAAAGCCGCTGCAGCGTACCGGGTTGAAGGGCGAGGCAATCGACATCGCCAGGCAGACGCTGCGAATCAGGGTCAGCCCGAGTTTGCTGCAGGCCACTTCAAGGCTGGCGATCGGCACCACCGGTGCCGCCCAGGCGCTGTTGGCGAGAAAGATCAGACGGCTGCCGATGCTCGGAAAGCGGCTGATTTGCTCGTTCAGTTCCTGCAGACCGATATCCGCACTGGTCAGCGCCTTGAGCAGTTCCGGCACGCCGGCGGGCAGGGCGGGGATAGGCTCACCGTACTCTATCGAGTCCAGCGGTGACGGCAGATCTGCGTGCGTCGCGTTCAGTGACATTGAGTTTATCCTGTTCTCTTCATTGATTCCGGATGATCCGTTCCGGTATGTCGTTGACGTGCTTTGCCGTAGCCCTGATACACCAGCTCCGGTATGGCGCTGGCCTCAACGGGACGGCTGAAATAGAAACCCTGTACCGTTTCGCAGCCGATGGCCTGCAGAAACAACAGATGATCGAGTGTTTCCACGCCCTCGACCACCACGGCCAGCTCCAGGGCGTGAGCCATGCCGATAATCGTTGAGATCAGCACGGCCTGCTTCTCATCCTGCATCACGTTATGCAGAAACATCCGGTCAACTTTAAGGTGATCGACCGGAAGCGTACGAAGTGAACTTAAAGATGAATAACCGGTACCGAAATCGTCAATCGCAATATTAACCCCGAGCTTTTTCAGGGCGTGGAAATTGGCCAGGCTCTTGTCGGCAACCTGCATCACCCCTTCGGTGATCTCCAGTTCCAGGCGGCTGGGGTTAATCCGGTATTGCTCCAGGGCTCGCTGAGTTGAGGTAATCAGACTTCCGGACTGGAAGTGCGAGCCGGATATATTGACCGCCATATCGATGTCGATGCCGGCTTTGGTCCAGGCTTGCAACTGCCGGCAGGCTTCGTTGATGACCCATTCGCCCAGTTCTTTGATAAAGCCGGTGCGTTCGGCGATATCGATAAACTGGTCGGGAAAGACCAGGCCGCGCTGCGGATGACGCCAGCGGATCAGGGCTTCAACACCGGTTACCTCACCGCTGTTGACCGAGATCTGCGGCTGGTAGTGCAGCTCAAACTGGTTTTCCACGATAGCGTGGCGCAGGTCCTGTTCCAGCGACAGGCGCAGATCCACGCGGCGGGTCAGTTCCGGGTTATAGAAGGCACTGCGGTGTTTGCCGGCGCGTTTGGCCTCGTACATGGCCGTATCGGCCACCTGCAGAAGACTGTCAGAGTTGTCGCCGTCGTCCGGGAAGAGGGCGATGCCGATACTGCTTTGCGGGCGCAGCTTGCGGCCGTGAATGGAAACCGGTTCTTCGATTTTCTCCAGCAAACGGCTGCAGAACAGACTGACTTCTTCGCGGCTGGCAATATCCTCCAGCAAAATACAGAATTCATCGCCGCCCAGACGGGCAACAAAGTCGCACTGGCGTATCTGGGTCGCGAATCGCTCGCTCATCACGCGCAACAGCTCATCGCCGGCTTTGTGCCCCATGCTGTCGTTGATGTCTTTAAAACCGTCCAGGTCCAGATACAGAACCGCAAAGCGTTCGTTTTGTTTGGCGAAGCGGCTGATCATCGCGCCGAGATGTTCGAGCAGGCGCGGGCGGTTGGCCAGACCGGTCAGATCATCCTGAAACGCCATGCGCTTCATGCTGGCCTGGGTGCGTTTGAGCTGGGTGATATCACGTACGGTAATCAGGGTTCGCCAGGGTTTGTTGTTACGCCGCGACAGGACGAATACCGAGATCGTGGCAATGCGGGTTTCGCCGTCCGGCAGGCTCTTGGCGTACTCGCATTCCCAGGTGTCCTGGAAGTCCAGGCAGTACAGCCCGCGCAGACTGGGCATGGCCTCGGTGATGTCTTTGCCGACCAGATCATCCCGTGCCAGACCGGTGATCCGGGCAAAGCGCGGGTTGACTGATTTTACCTTCCAGCCGTAGCTGGTCAGACACACGCCGTCGCTGATATGTGAGGTCAGCAGACCTGAGAGGGTGACGTACTTGCTGAGACTGAAGAACAGACTGCCACCGATCACCGAGCCCGATATGATCAGCAGAAACAGGGCGTAAACCGTGCTTTGCACGCCGTTACGCAGTTTCCGGGCGATATCGGCATAGCCTTCGGCAGACAGCTGGCCGAGTTGCCCGAATATGCTGTCGAGCTGCAGCAAAACGACGGTCGAAATCAGGATTTCGACCGTGATCAGCAAGCCGAATGCAAAGAACAGCAAACGCAGGTAATCACCGGTGATAACACCGTTGCGGTTATCCGATATCAGTGGCGCCACAATACATCTCCGGGCCGGGGGGATGGTGGCCGGGAGTTACGCATCTGGCGCTTGTGTACTTGCCGGTGACGGCTGACTTCCCGGTCATAGGTTTCACAATACCCTTCCTTGGGATTGAATCTGTTCCGGATTAACGGCCGATCAGATTGTCTCTTTATGTACTTAGCGCAATGAGATTAATCAATTATGTTACTCAGTGCCCACGAAAAAAAACATACACATGACATGTCAATAATTTTAAAGGAAATGTGGACGGTGGCAGATAAGTCCTAGTGTGCGCAGGGAACTCGCGCTGATCTATTTTCCCCCCACTGGCCTACCGGAACGGTCTGATGATGTACAAGTGCAAGGATGCAAACGGTGGCCATTATGTCTGCTGAGCACAGCGAAGATGACACGGCCGGATTCGGTCTTTCTGAGGCTTCGGGCGGCCACCGGCCACTGCCCGGCACCGGCCGTTCACGGGTCGACTTTACGGAATTTGAGCTGGCCTTAGCGCAGGTGCTGGTGGCGGACAAACATCTTGACCAACGCCAGTTGCGGCATTGTCAGCGGGTCAAGAAGAAGCTCTCGGAAGAAAAGTCTTTGCTGCTGATTCTGCAGGAACTCGGGCATGCCGATCGTCCCTTGTTGCTGCGCGCCATGCGCAAATGCCCGGTCAAGTTGCGCCTGGGCGAAATGCTGATCCAGCTGGGATACCTCAAACTGGCCGAATTGCGCTCGGCGCTGAGTATTCAGAAAGAATGCAGCGAACACAAAAGTCTCGGTCAGGTACTGGTGGAGAATCACTTTCTGCCCGAAGGCCGCTTGCTCGATGTGTTGTCAGTACAGCTGGGTGTGGCCAGGGTCGAGCCGCAGTTCGGCAAGATCAACGACCAGGTGCTGCGTAACGTGACGCCGCGCTGGTGCCGCGACGGCATGCTTATGCCCATGAAACTGTATAAAGGGCATATGGTGATCGCCTCGGTGGATCCGCTCAATCAGAGCGTGCGCGATTACGCCGTCAAGGTCTACGGCAGCAAGGTGGTACTGGCGCTGGCCAGCAAACGCAGTATCGAAGACGCGATCAATGCTTTTGAAAGCCGGCAACGGCGCACCACAACGCAGAAAAACAGCAGCGGCAGCAGTGAGGTGGTGATGCTGGCCGACAGCATCCTCGCCGACGGTCTGGTGGCCGAAGCCAGTGATATTCATATCGAGCCCATGGCCTCTCAGGTACGCATCCGTTTCCGTTGTGATGGCGTGATGCTGCCGCACAAGGTGATCGCCCGTGAGCATCTGGATGCGCTGATCAGCCGCCTGAAAATCCTCGCCGGCGCCGATATCACCGAACGGCGTCGGCATCAGGACGGGCGGATTGTGTTTGAAGATCCGCGCAGCGGCCAGAATGTGGATCTGCGCGCCTCGTTTTTCGTCACCATCTACGGTGAGAAAGTGGTGCTGCGGGTTTTGAGCAGCAAGGTGGAGATGCTCAATGTGGAGGAGCTGGGCCTGCCGCCGCGCGGCATCGAAACCTTCTTCAACGATGTGCTGGATACGCCCAGCGGCATTATCCTGATCACCGGTCCGACCGGCTCGGGCAAAACCACCACGCTCTACAGTTGTATTAATTACCTCAACAGTATCGAGCGCTCGATTATCACCGCCGAAGATCCGGTCGAGTATCTGGTGGAAGGGATCTCGCAGTGTTCGCTGAACAGCAAAATCGAGCTGACCTACCGCAATACGCTGCCCTATATGGTGCGCCAGGATCCGGACGTGATCGTGCTTGGTGAAATCCGCGATAACTTCTCCGCCGATGCGGCGATCCAGGCGGCGCTGACCGGGCATAAGGTGCTGACCACCTTTCATACCGAAGACACCATCGGCAGTTTGCTGCGCCTGATGAATATGAATATCGAGACCTTTCTGATTTCCTCGACCGTGGTCTCGGTGCTGGCGCAGCGCCTGCTACGGCGCATCTGCCCGCATTGCGCCAAGCCCTATAAACCCAATTCCACCGAACTCAAGCGTCTGGGCTACAACCCGGCGGAGCTGGAGGGGGGGAATTTTCACCTCGGTGCCGGCTGCGAAAAATGCCGTTTCTCCGGCTACAAAGGGCGGCTCGGTGTTTACGAGCTGCTGGTCCTGAATGAACAGGTCAAGGACGCCATTTTGCGCAATGCGTCTTCCTACGAAATCCGCCGGGTCAGTTTCGAGACCTCGGAAATGACCACCTTGCTGGAAGACGGCATGCTCAAAGCCTACCGCGGTGAGACCAGTATCACAGAAGTACTGCGGCATCTGCCACGCATAGAAAAACCACGGCCCATAAAAGAAATAAAACGACTGACAGGAAGTAAATAATGCAAGCAACCGCAGAACAAGGCTCGCTCTCTCTGCAGGAGATGATCGAGGCGCAGATTCGCTCGAGTGACTTCGAGCTGCCGGTGTTCAGCACCGTTGCACTGAAGCTGCAGACGGAACTGAGCAACCCCGATATCACCATCGAGGATATAGAAGCACTGATTATGGAAGATGCGTCTCTGGCCGGACAGATCCTGCGCATGGCCAACTCGGCGTTCTATAAGGGCCTCGGTGAGATCAATACGGTCAAGCGCGCAATCCTGCGTCTGGGTGCACAACAGGTCGCCAATATGGCCATGTTGATTTCGCAGAAGCAGAGCTACGTCAGCGAAGATGCCGCGGTCGCACGCATCATGGGCAAGCTCTGGGAGCATTCCTTTGCCACGGCAATCGGTTGTCGCTGGATTGCCGAGAACTGCGGCTACGCGGCCGACGCCAATGTGGCATTTTTAAGCGGCTTGCTGCACGACATCGGTAAGGTCGTGATTCTGCAGGTGATCTCGGATGTGCAGAAGCAGGGGACGATGGCAGTCTCCGACCAGGCCATCGTGGAGATCATTAACGGCGAACTGCATACCGAAATCGGCCATAAGCTGATTACCGCCTGGGCCTTGCCGGAGCCCTTCGGCGCGGTGGTACGCGATCACCACGGTCCGGCCGACGGCGAACACAAGGTGCTGCTGGCCTCGGTGTCGCTGATGAACAGTGTTTGTCTGAGCATGGGCTTCAGCGTACTGGAGGCGGACAGCGCCATCATGCCGGCGGCCACCGATGAGGCCAATTTGTTGGGTTTGTCCGAGATTCAGCTGGCCGAACTTGAGATACTGCTGGAAGATACGCTGCAAGCTGATCTGGGTGTCTGAGGCGGCAGGGCGCTGTCTTGTGCGCGCCGGGGGGCGTCTTTTGGTCTCGTAACCACGTCGCTGGCCGGCACTGATTAGACTTGCCGCTTTGAGTTCAGGCCGCTGCGCTGCGCCTTTCGCTCCGGTTGTGCGCGGACCCGCTGCAATCAGCTCCCGCGGCGCGTTAAAGGCCTGTCTTTGTTGAACTTATCCAAAGGTGAGCCATCGTCCATGAGGTTTTTGCATAGTCAGGGTCTCGGCCCGTGTTTTCTGATTCTGGCGGTCACAGGTCTGAGCGCGTGTAACTGGGTCGATTCGACCGGCCGCCAGAGCAACAGTACGCCCACCACCGAGCTCAATGACGGCGATATCCTCAGCGGTTTTGAAGAAGAGATTCTCAGCGTCGATGCCAGCGCCGATGACGACGACGGCGTGGTCGAAAGCTACAGCTGGTCCGATGCCACCGATGAAGGCGCACTGGCCTTGTGTGACGGGGAGATCGATCTGACGTTGGCCGGCGAGTCCATGGCGGCGGTCTGTGAGGATGCTGACAACTGCGGTCTGTTGTTTATCGCCGACGATGAATCCGACGGCGTGTTTCAGGTTTTATTCCCCAAAATCACCGCCCCGGTCGGCGTCAGTCATCGGCTGACCATCGAAGATAATGACGGCGGTAAAACCACCCTGGATGTGCATTTCTGTATCGACTCGGTCAACGAAGAGCCGGTCGCTGAGGCTGACAATTACAGTGTCACCGAAGGGACAGAACTGGTGGTTAGCGCCGAAGAGGGCGTGCTGGCCAATGACAGCGACGACAATGATGTGCGCAACACCACCTTCGAAGTGGTCGGCGTGCAGACGTCGCCGGCGCATGCCTCCGGCTTCACGCTCAATCCTGACGGCAGTTTCAACTACACGCTCAGTCCCTACACGCCTTTCAACGTAACCACCGATTCTTTTGTCTACCAGATCACCGACGGTGAATACTACGCCACCGCCGAGGTTCAGCTGGATCTGTCGGTTATCGATGAAGCGCCTGTGCAGGTCGCGATCGTGCCGGACCAAAGCGGCCGCATCGGGCAGGAATTCGGGCCACTGGATCTGAATAACTATGTTAACGATCCGGAAGGCGTGACGCTGGATTTCACGGCCACCGGATTGCCGACCGGTATCAGCCTCAGCGACGGCGTGCTGAGCGGTACGGTGACGGACAGCAGTCTGGCCGGTGCGCACACGATTTCGGTGACGGTCTCCGATGGCATCAATACCACCGCGCTGACGCCGTTTATGCTGACGCTGGAGCCGAACGGTGTACCGCAGCTTGACAGCGCCTTGTCCGACCAGGAGGCGACCGTGGCCATGAGCACGGCATTTTCCGTGGCCACCGCGTTCTCCGATCCTGACGGTGACACTCTCAGCTACAGCGCCACCGGTTTGCCCGATGGTGTGGCAATCGGCACCAAGGGCGCGGTCGGCGGCACGCCGGCGGTGGGCAGTGAGGGAAGTTACGAGGTGACGGTCACGGCCACTGACGGCATCGACAGTGCCGAGGGGACTTTCACCATGACGGTGGCGGCCAATGAAGCACCGGTGACGCAGACGGTACCGGCGCAATCGGCCTCAACCGGCGTGCCCTATGCGCTGAATGTGGCCAACTATGTGACCGATCCGGAAGGCCAGACCCTGAGCTACAGCGCGACCGGCCTGCCGGATACCCTGACGCTGTCGTCGACGGGTCTGATCTCCGGCACGCCGCTGCTGAGCGATATTCAGGGCGTGCTGCTGACGGTCTATAACGTGGTCGTCAGCGTAAGCGATCCGGCGGAAAACACCGTCACGCTGCCGATCACGCTCACTATTGTGCAAAACTAAGCAGTCCGGGGCCGCATCACGCGGCCCCGTCATCCCGCCTTCATCAAATCGTCATCAGCATTTCACAGACAGACCGCAGGCTTCGGCAAATTTCATTGCCTGAGGCCAGAATATGCTTTGTGTGGAATCGGCGCTGACGGAGAAATTCCCGGCTCTGACAACAACCCCCGCGCTCTTGCGCGCGCCCCTGATCGGTGGCTTGAGACGCCTGTTCAGGGAACGCTCGATCAACCGCTTTCTCGCGCAGAACACCGACGCGCGTGGATTCGAGTTTGTCGAACGGGTGTTGGATTACTTTGAGCTGTCCTACAGTGCCAGTCACCGCTCGCGGGAGAATATTCCGGTCAGCGGACGGGTGGTGATATTTGCCAACCATCCGCTTGGCGCGCTTGACGCCTTATGTCTGATCCGGCTGGTCAGTGAAGTGCGGCGCGATGTCAAAGTGGTGGCCAATGATTTGCTGGCCAGACTCGAACCCCTGTCACCGCTGTTGTTGCCGGTCGATGTTCTGCACGGACGCACCACGCGCGCGCAGTTAGAGGCCATCCACCGTGCTTTGCAGAACGAAGAGGTGGTGATCTTTTTTCCGGCCGGGGAGGTGTCACGGGCGCGTCCGGCCGGTGTGCGGGATACCAAATGGAACGACGGGTTTGTGAAGTTTGCCGCGCGCGCCGGCGCACCGCTGTTGCCGTGCTGTATCGAAGCGCGGAACTCGGCGCTGTTCTACAGTGTATCGGCCCTGAGCAAACCGGTCTCATCCTTGTTGTTGATCAATGAGATGTTCCGTCAGCGCCGGCGCAGCCTGCCGGTCACTCTGGGAGAACTGATCCCGGCGGCGGCATTGCAACGCGATACACGCGATCGCTCTGTGTTGGTCAAACAACTGCGCAAGCATCTCTACCGGGTCGGGCGCAACCGCAAGGGTTTGTTTCCGGTGGAAAGGGCAATTGCCCATCCCGAATCGCGCCAGGCCCTGCGCTCGGAAATCCGCGCCACGCGGCGCCTCGGCGAGACCACTGACGGCATGCAGATCTGTTTGCTGGAACAGGGTGCCGGCAGTGCCCTGCTGCGCGAAATTGGGCGCTTGCGCGAAGTGAGCTTCCGGCGCGTCGGCGAGGGCACAGGCGCGCGCCGTGACCTGGACGCATTTGATGCCGATTACAGCCATCTGATTCTCTGGGACGACAGCGAGCTGGAAATCGCCGGCGCTTACCGCATCCGTCAGTCGGCGACCGCCGGGCAGGCGCTCTACACCCGCACGCTGTTTGAGTTTGACGAAGGCTTTGATGCGGTGTTGCGCGAGGGACTGGAACTGGGGCGCAGCTTTGTGCAGCCGGCCTACTGGGGCAGCCGCGCGCTGGATTATCTCTGGCAGGGCATAGGGGCGTATCTCTGCCATCACCGGCATATCCGCTATCTGTTCGGTCCGGTCAGCATCAGCAACAGCCTGCCACGCGAGGCGGTCAATCTGCTGGTCTGTTTCTACAGCCTGTATTTCAGCGAGCCCGGCGCACCGGTCCGCGCGCGCTTACCTTACGCCATGTCACGTCAGGAACGGGCCGATCTGCAACGTCAGTTCAGCGGTGAGGATTACCGTGCGGATCTGGCCCGGCTTAAGAGTCTGCTACGCCACTACGGCGCAAATATTCCGACACTCTACAAGCAATACCCGGATGTTTTTGAGCCCGAGGGCGTGCGTTTTCTGGCCTGGAATATCGATGAGGATTTCGCTTCCTGTGTGGACGGTCTGCTGGTGGCGGACCTGAATTACCTGCGTAAATCGCGGAAAAAACGTTATATCGACCGGCACCGGGCGGACAGCGCGGCAGTGGCCGGGGACGGCTGAGGGACGGCTGCCGGGACCGCATGCGTGGCCGGCGGCTGGAAAACGGGCGCAAAATAAGCCTTTTAATGCCTGGCGATTTCCCCTAAAAAAGCAGTATCCGGGAAAAACAAGACAGCCGAACCCGGCACCTGAGTGAGGAGGAAAGTTAACGTGAAACGTCTATTGGTTCATGCTGATCTGGGCGCAGATTGCCCGGCGCGTCTGCAATACGCCGCACAGTTGGCGCAACTACACGGCGCGGCCCTGCATGGTATTTACATCATTCCGCCCTTTGAGCTGGCCGGCTATTCCAAGTACACCTTCCCGAAAGAAGTGCTCGAAGAACGTAACCGGGCCGAGCGGGCCGAGGCCGACGCCGTGCGTGAGGTTTTCGAAGAAACCCTGCAGGCCAATCAGATCCGCGGTCAGTGGCAGGTCGAGACCGGTGAGCCGGTCGAAACCCTGGCCGGCTGGTCGCGTACCGCCGACATGCTGGTGATCGGTCAGCGCAATCCGGACGATCCGAAATTCACCCGGCAGCTGGCCCCGGAGCGGGTGATTCTGCGTTCCGGCCGGCCGGTGGTGGTCACGCCCTATGTGCGCTTTGCCCTGGGTGAAGCCGGTACGCGGGTCCTGTTGGCCTGGGACGGTTCCCGTGAAGCGGCGCGCTCCATGCACGATGCCTTGCCCTTGTTAAGCCGCGCTGCCAGCGTCAATATCGTGCGTTTTACCGAAGACAAATCCGCAGCGGCAACGACCGCGACCAACGCCGCGCTGGTGGGGTTTCTGGCCGATTACGGTATCCGTGCAGAGGCCGAGTCCCATGTTCAGAGCGATATCAGTGTCGGTGAGGCCTTGCTGAACCGGGCTGTGGACCTGGGCAGCAATCTGATTGTCGCCGGCGCTTACGGCCAGTCGCGTCTGCGTGAAGTGTCGGTCGGCGGGGTCACACGTATCTTGCTTAAACACCTCAGTGTGCCGGTTTTGATGTCGCGCTGAATGACGAAAACGCCAAGCACAGGCGGGTTGCCGGCAAGCCCACTATACTCGTGTATTGTGAATTTTCCGGAGTAAGCCAAGTCCATGTCAGTCTGGCGTAAATCTGTCCCGCCTGTGCTCCTGTTGAGCGCCTTGTCGCTGCTTGCCGGCTGTGCCGCCCTGCGTCCGCAGGAAGCGGACGGCCCGGTACCGGCGGCGACCACAAGCACGTCCACGACCGACAGCAGCGCCGCGCAGCCGGCGCCGGTCGCGTCGCTGAATGTGCGGGCGCTGACCTCGGTTTTGCCCGAATTGCTGTCGGCACGGGCCGTGGTGGTCGGGGAAGAGCACGACCGCCTGGATCACCATGTGCTGCAGCTCGATGTGCTGCGTTATCTGCAATCGGTCAATCCGCGTATCGCCATTGGGCTGGAATTTTTCGACGTGAGTGTGCAGGACGCGCTGGATGACTATGTGGCCGGACGCATCGATGAGCAGACCATGTTGCGCGAAACCGGCTACTTTGACCGCTGGCGTTTTGACTATCGCCTTTACGCGCCGATCCTGCGCTTTGCGCGGCAGAAAAATGTGCCGCTGATTGCGCTGAATGTGCCCCGTGAGGTCAGCCGCAGCATCGCCCGCGGCGGGCTGGAAAGTCTGAGTGAGGCCGAGCGCGCCTATGTGCCGGATGAACTGGACCGCACGGTGCCCGGTTATGAGGAGCGCATACGCAGCAGTTTTGCACAGCACGGCGAAACCCCGCTGAGCAATGTCGAACACTTTATCGAGGCACAGCTGGTCTGGGACGAGGCCATGGCCGACACGGCGGCGCGTTATCTTGAGGCCAATCCCGCCGATCAGATGGTGGTGCTGGCCGGTGTCGGCCATGTCATGTACGGCAGCGGTATTCCGACCCGGCTGGAACGGCGTATCGGTCCGCCCGTGCTGACCGTGGTGCCGGTCAGTGAGGCCGGCCAAAGCAGTGACGACATGGCCGATTATCTGGTGCGCAGCGAGCCGCTGAGCCTGCCGGACAAGGGCACGCTCGGCATCATGCTGAGCGGCGAGGGAGACGACGGACTGCGTATTGATCAGGTGCTGGACGATAGCGCGGCCGGCCGCGCCGGTTTGCTGAAAGGCGATCTGCTGCGCGCAGTTGACGGTCAGCCGGTCAGTGATTTTGCCGCGCTGGCGGCGCTGATGTGGGACAAACGGCCCGGCGATAAGGTCGTGCTGCGTGTGGAGCGGCCGGGCACAGGGGAGACGCAAACACTGGATGTGCCGGTGACGCTCTGATACACAATCCGTAGCAAAAAAACAGATCTGTTTTGGTATGAGAATGTAATTTTATGTAATGCGGCGTAAGTCTTACCGGCCCGTCGGTAGAATGTAAAGCGACTGTGTCATCAAGAACCGGCCGGCGCTGTGAAATATTCACCGTTTACACTGTCGGTTCTTCACCGAGGCCCGCGCAACCGGGCGCCATACTGACACCACTTTGTGAATTTGTCGGGGGCGATGTGAGAAGGGCAGGGGACAAGAGCCGGACATTCGTGGCGGCAGGCCGGATACGTCGCTTATGAGTACGCAAAGCGGCAAGGAGGACCCGGCCCATCAACGACTGGTGGGCGAGGCGGTGCGCTTTATGTACGCCAATATCGCCCGTATCAGTGCCATTCAGTTGTTTTTCCCGCTGGCACTGGCCTGGTTGTTCTGGCCGCACTTCCCGCATAGCACCGTCTTGCTCTGGAGCAGTGCGGTTATCGGCGTGTATCTATCGCGCATTCTGCTGGCGCGTGCTTTTCACCGCCAGAGCACCATCTCCGACCCACAACGCTGGGCACGCTACTTCACCTTCACTTCGCTGGCCTCGGGTCTTCTCTGGGGGCTGGCCAGCCGTTTGTTTTATGTTGCCGACGCGGTGCAGATGCAGGTTTTGCTGTATGTGCTGATTGTCGGCGTGGCGGTCGGCTCACTGATCGTGACCTGCTACTGGCTGCCGGCGTTTTTTGCCTACACCCTGACGTCGGTGGGCATACTCGCGGTGCATCTGATTAGCCTGGGGAGTCCGGCCGAGACCATTCTGGCGGTGCTGCTGGTGCTCTATGTAGTGATGTTTTCCCGCGTTGCGGTGCAGACCCGGCAGCTGATGTATCACGGCATACAGGTGCAGTTTGATAATGTGGCGCTGGTGCAGCAGCTGCGTGAGGCCAAGGAAAAAGCCGAGGCGGCCAACCGCGCCAAAACACGCTTTCTGGCCTCGGCCAACCATGATCTGCGCCAGCCGGTGCATGCCCTGTCACTGATGACCCATGCCGCCAGGCAGGAGATGGACAGCCCGCGCGGCCAGCGGCTGCACAGCAATATGAGCCGCACGGTGCAAAACCTCGGGCAGCTGCTCGAATCCCTGCTTGATCTGTCACGGCTGGACGCCGACGCCATGCGCGTGCAGCGGGCCCACTGTAATCTCGAGGCGCTGGGGGCGCAGCTGCGGACCGAATTCCTGCCGCTGGCGCAACGCAAGAAGCTGCGTTTCGGCTTGCGCTTTTTCGACAAAAACGTCTACACCGATATCGCCTTGCTGGAACGGATTCTGCGCAATCTGATCGGCAATGCGATCCGCTATACCAATGTCGGCGGGGTACTGGTCGCTTGCCGGCGACGCGGCGAAAACGTGGTGATCGAAGTCTGGGACAGCGGTGTCGGCATTGAGGACAGCGAAGGAGAGGCGATCTTCAGCGAGTTTTATCAGTGCCCGGCCAAGGCCCAGGAGAGCAATCAGGGGCTGGGGCTGGGCTTATCGATCTGCCACCGCGTGGCGGCCCTGCTCGGGCACCAGCTGAGTTACCACTCGGAACGTGGCCGCGGCACGGTGTTCCGCCTCACGCTGCCGGCCGGTGCGGCGGCAGACCGGGTCACATGCATTAAGGAACCGCAGTGCGGGCAGGCGCTGTCCGGCAGAACCATTGTGCTGATCGATTCTGATCCGCTGGCCCGTGAGATTTTGCGCGAAATACTGGTGCAATGGGGCGTGGTGGTGCACTGCGCATCGGCGATTGATGGCGCCGAAGCCATCCTCAGCGGGCATGACGGGGATCTGGTGATTTGTGACTGCCGCAGTGCCGCCGGCCAGTCTCCGGCGGAAAAGGTGGCCGGTTTGCGCCGCATGGCGGGCAATAAGGCGCTGCCGTGTTTGTTGCTGAGCGGCGATACCCATGCCTTGCCGGAAAAAGACGTGGAAGGGCTCGGTCAGGTGGCGGTGATGCACAAACCGGTGCCGGTGGGCACGCTCTATCACGCGGTAGTCAAGCTGCTTGGCCAGCCCCGTGCCGAAGCGGTCTTGCCCCCGGCTCAGAAAGCGTAAGGGTTGTAGCGGCAGGGCGGGCCGCTCTGTTCGTCGCCGGGGTCGTTCTGAATCGGAATATTGGTCAGACAATGCCAGCGGAAGCGGCCGAGCTGGTCGGGTTTTTCCGGCGTCATGCGGATTTGTCCGTTACGCCCGAATTCACCGGACAGGGTGGCAAGCAGCTCGCCGGAACCGCGTAGCTCCAGATCGCGGATATAGGGCGAGCCTGCGGCCGGTAAGGGCGGTGCGGTGTCGCGTGACGGCCAGTCGCGGTGCTGCAGATAAAACGCCTGCAGGGCCTGCTGGCTTGCCATCAGGCGCCGCAGCGTCTGACCGAACTGCCAGCGCAGGCGGGCACGGAGTTCTTCGTTATCGAGGGTGTTTTCCGCAATCAGACGTCCCGGCGGCGTGGCATGCGCCTTCAGGCTCAGCATTAATTCACGGTTTTTTCCTGTCTCCGGCCGGCTGTAGCGTACCAGCTCGCCGGTGCCTTCGTGGGTCAGCGGGTTGTAGCGCGGCACGGGTTCGGGGTCGCCTTGTGCGCCGCGGCGCAGCTCAGCCAGAATCTGGCCCGGCGGCGAGTCGGGCAGGAATACCGCGCCACCGCTCAGGGTCAGCACCGCCGAGATCAGCAGCGCTTTGACCGAGCCGCGTGGAGCACGCCGGCGTGCCGGCTTGCTACTGCTTGTATAAAGCGAAAGGAACTCGTCATCGCCGCTGTCAGCGATGGGCACAAGTGCCCGTGAGGACGGGATTGGCTCGAAGTGCGAGTGCTGGCTCGGATCGTCGTGCATAGTCGCCGGTTCGGGTTGTTCGAAAGTGAATGGGGCAGGCCTGAACCCTATATGGGCAGCGGGCCGGAAATCCGAAGCCTGACAGGACGGTTATGTTAGCGACTTAACAGCCTGAGCCCCGTGTAACTCACAGGGCTTGACAAACTGAAGGGTTTTACCCGTCTTTACTGAGGCAGAGGTACGCTGACATCGACATTGTCGCCGCTATCGCCACCTCCACCACCGCCGCCACCGGCTGCGGCCAGACCGCCGAGTGCGACCGCACCGAGGCCGATCCACAGCCATTTATTGGATTTGAGGCTGCCTGTTGCGGCGGACTCATCACCCTTGGCCGCCACCGCGCCGGCCGCGCCTGTGCCTGCCACCACATTCACGCTGAGCGGTTCAAAGTAAAAGCCGCGCAGCAGTTGATTACCGCCTGTGTCGCCGGCCTGAATATAGTATTCCAGCCGCGGTGGCTGCAGCTCGGCAGGCGGCACCTCGGCCATGAAAATGCCGCTGTTGCCCGAGGCCTGCATGGACTGCGAGCGGTATTCGTCCTCACCGGCATTGCGGTAGAACAGGGTGACTTCACTGACGCCGTTTTCGTCGGTGACCGTTGCGTAAATCTGCAGCGGCTGATCATCGGGCGCGTCGTTGTCGGCCGGCTCATGCTGGACCTTCGGCGGTGTGGTATCCGGGGTGGCGGCCAGCGCCCCGGTACTGAGCAGCGGTGAGAGTGCCAGAATCGCGCTCAGGGCAAGTGAGCCGGCCCGCTGTGTTGTTGATGGCGTCATAGAAAACCCTTGTAGTTCAATGCGATGACAGGCGGAGTCAGTAATGCTGAAAATCGATACTAACCCGATAAAAGACAAAAACACATCAGCTATCCGGCCTACCACTTTACCGCCTGCCAGTAGCCGTCTTTCTTTTCGGTCCGCAGTGGCATATCCCGCCAGCCGGCTCCCGGCAGGACCGTGTCACCGCTGCGACTGATCAGGCGCTGTATGCGGATGGTGGCCGAGGCCACGCCGAGTCCCGGGTTGCTGGAAAAATCGGCTATGCCCAACTCCATGGACACATATTGCCGGCAGAGCTGCTCGATCAGCTCACGGCGCTCGCCGGCGGGGCGGGAGATTTCCTGCAGGTAGGCGGTGTCGCAGCGTGCGAGGCTGGTTTTGAGTTCGTTAAACAGGCGGCTGACCGACTGGATGTCCGATTCGCGGTCCTGTTGCGCGCGCTCGGTTTTGCCGGGCGTCGCCGCGGCGGCCCGTTGCGCTGCCAAGCGCGCGGCTTCGGCCTGTTGGCGTTTTCTGGCTTGCGCGGCGGCTGCGGCGCGGGCCTGTTCTTCCGCCAGTCGCCGCTCTTCGGCCAGTCGCTGTTCCTCGGCCAGACGCTGTTCCTCGGCCAGACGCTGCTCTTCGGCCAGGCGTTGCTCCTCAGCCAGACGTTGTTCTTCAGCCAGGCGTTGCTGTTCGGCCAAGCGTTGTTCTTCAGCGAGGCGTTTTCCCTCAGCCAGACGGGCCGCCTCTTCAGCGCGGCGCTGTTCTTCAGCCAGCTGTCGTTGGGCTTCACGGGCGCGGTCTTGCTCTGCGGCGGAGAGCAAGGCGTCTGCCTGCGACGGGGCTTCCGGGCCGGCCTGCGTCTGTGGCGCCGCCGTGCGGGCCGCCTGTTCTCCGGTCAGTTGTTCGCCCGGTATGGGGGCTGGCGGTTCGCCGGCGCTGAGCGGCGATGGCGCTTGAGCAGTCCCGGCCGGCGTTTGTTGGCTGACCACGGCGGGCAGCCGGCGCGCGACCTGTTCTGACGGACCGGCCGCCGCCGGCGTGCTGTCCGGCGCGGGGCCGCGCAACACCAGCCAGGCGCTGCCGGCGCCGAGCACTGCCAGTGCCGCCACGGCCGGGATGGCGTAACGTCGTGCGGCAGCGGTCTTGTCCTGTGCCAAGGCCGGCGTGGACGCCGGGCGCGGCGGCTGCAGCGGTGCGGCGGCAGGGGCGGGGTTGTAGACGGTGGCCGGCTCCTGCGGAGGCGGCACGACAGCGGTGGTTGCCAGCTCGGTGGGCGGTTCGGCGCTGGCTGCTGTGTCTGCGCGGGCGTTTTGCTGCGTGTTGCCCAGCAGCAGGCTACGGAACCGGGCGACGCTTTGCGGGCGGTTCTGCGCTTCGAACTGCATGGCCTGGTCTATGGCTGACAGAAAGCCCGCCGAGTAGCCTGCCGCTTCGGGCAGTTGGCTGATCGGGGTTAAGGGATCAGGCTGATGCTGTACCAGTTTGGTAAAGCGGCTGAAGGCGTCCACCGGCAAACTTTGCGCGATCACGTAATAAAGCGTCGCGCCGAGCGCGTAGATATCCGTCCACGGCCCCTGTTGGGTGCCGTCCTCGTCCATTTGCTCGTAGGGCGCATAACCTTTGGTCAGCACCCGCGTCATATTGTGGCTTTTGCCGGCGACCTGTTGGCGGGCCGAACCGAAGTCGAGCAGCACCGGGCTGCCGTCCTCGCGGATGTAGATGTTGGACGGCTTGATATCGCGGTGAATTACCGCGTGGGAATGAACCAGTTCGAGGCCGTCGAGCAGATCGGCAAAAAGGCGTTTGAGTTCGCTCTCTTCACGATAGCGGGGCGTGCGCATCAGCAGATCAAAACCGTTGCCCTGCTCATAGTCCATGACCATATAGGCGGTATTGTTCTCTTCGAAAACGCTGTGCACGCGGACGATATTGTGGTGTTTGAAACGCGCCAGCATGCGCGCTTCTTCGATAAAGCGTGTCAGTCCCCAGCGGTAGGTCTCGCCGTCGGCACCGGTGCGCGGCAGGACATAGCTGGCTTCCTTGCGCTCGGCGATGTCCGAGGGCAGGTATTCCTTGATTGCGACACGGGTCTGCAGATTGGTGTCGGTGGCCAGGTAAGTGATACCAAAGCCGCCGCGACCGAGCAGGGAGTCGATCCGGTACCAGAGCAGCTTCGTGCCTTGCTTGAGTTGTTCGGCCATGGGGTGTTGCGGGTTCGTTCCGTTGTTGTGCGATGTCTTTGCGGAGCGCTGTGCCCGGCAACTGACGCTACTATACCCAAAAATGACACAGGGCTGACACTGCTGCGCGGCTCCTGAGACAAATGTGCTAATTTGTTTGTGTAGTCGGCGGGTGTTTGTGGCTGTATGCCCGGCCGCCGGCAGATGACCCGGGGCACTGATGCAAATGGATATAAACGACCTGAACCAAGATGACGAAGAAATGGCCAAGCTGTTCGAGAACAACAAGCTCTGGGCGGAGAAGGTACGCCGTGAGCAGCCGGATTTCTTCGAGAAGCTGACCCATCAACAGCATCCGGAGTTTCTCTGGATCGGCTGTTCGGACAGCCGCGTGCCGGCCAATGAGATCGTCAATATGTTGCCCGGCGAGCTGTTTGTTCACCGCAATGTGGCCAATCTGGTGTTGCCGGGTGATCTTAACTGTATGTCAGTTCTGTACTACGCCGTTGAGGTGTTGCAGGTGAAGCATATTCTGGTCTGCGGGCATTACGGTTGCGGGGGTGTTTCGGCGGCCATGTCGAACCGTTCCCACGGCATGATCGATGGCTGGCTGCACAACATCAAAAACGTCTACCACAAACATCATCAGCAGCTGGATCTGGCGGCCACCGAGGAACAGCGTCTTGACCGTCTGTGTGAGCTGAACGTGATCGAGCAGGTCGCCAATGTGAGCCAGACACCGGTGGTGCAGAAAGCCTGGGGGCGCGGCAATCCGCTGACCGTGCATGGCGTGATCTACAGCATCCGCGATGGCATTCTCAAAGACCTGGACGTGCGCGTGACGGGGGTACAGCAGACGCCGCGCAGTTTTCATATCCACGACGACGAGTAAGGCCCCGCGGCCGCTTAAGGGGCGCGCTGTGTCAGCGTCAGCAGGCTGTGGATTGTGCGCGTGTAAGGCACGTCTATGCCAAGCCGGGTTGCGCGCGCCAGCACCGCGCCGCTGATTGCGTCGATTTCCAGCGGCCGGCCGTTTTCCTTGTCCACCAGCATGGATGTTTTGATCGCGTCAAAGCCCTGCATAAACTGCAACACCTGTTCGGCAGTGTCCGGCTCCAGTTCAACCCCGTCAGCCCGGGCGGCGGCGACCGCTTCGCGCATCAGGCCGAGTGCCACCGGCTCGAAGGGTTCGCCGGTGGTCAGACGCCGGGTGTCCAGGCCGGTCAGTGCCGAAAGCGGGTTGACGCCGTTATTGAGCACCAGTTTGCGCCACAGTTCGCGGCGGATGTCGTCGCTTTCTTCGGCCGGAAAGCCGGCCGCGTTAAACAGCGCTGTCAGCGTGCCGGGCAGGGCAGTGGCGGGGCCGTCGCTGGTTTGCTGTTTATCCGGCCAGGCGCCCAGCACCACACGGCCCGGGCCGGTCGATTCGATGTGCCCCGGCGCGGTCAGATGGGCGCCTATGCCGACCAGTAGTGCGCCGAGCACGTAGTCCGAACCGAGCCGTTCGGCCAGTTGTTGTTCGTTGTCGACGCCGTTCTGAAAGGAGATCACGGGCACGGCCTGGCCGCAGCGTTCATACCAGGCTTGTAATTGAGCCGCTAAAGTGGCAGTGGCGGCGGACTTGACCGCGAGGATAATCAAATCGTAGTCGGCGCTGTTGCGTTCGCTGAACAGGGTTCCGGTATCGCAGCAATCCGGGGCGGCGAAGTGCAGCGTGTCGCCGGCATGGCTGAGTGTCAGACCGGAGGCGGTGAGTGCCTGTAATTGCGCGCCGCGGGCCACCAAGGTGACCTGATGACCTGCAGCCAGCAGCCTGGCCGCGTAAAACCCGCCGATTCCGCCGGTGCCAATCATTGCAAATTTCATTTTGCCCCTCACTCGCTATCAGTCGTTATGCAGTATAGCGGGCAATGGCGCGACGATGAATGCGTCAGCTTGCGGTGCCACAGATGTATAAATAGCCGCCAGCGGCTAAGATAGCCGGATCGGCCGAATCCCAGGAGGCAGCATGGCACTATCCACTCCCGTCACCCGTGAACCCTTGCATACGCGTGAGATCCGATTTCAGGGCTTTCGCCGCGAGGACGGGCTTTATGACATCGAAGGGCTGTTACGCGATACCAAACCACGTGATGTGAGTAACCGTGACCGTGGCGGGGTGATTCCGGCCGGTGAGCCGATTCACGAGATGCATGTCCGGCTCACGATTGACCGTGATATGAAGGTTGTTGCGGTGCAGGGTGAGACGCGTTTTTCGCCGTTTCATATCTGCCGTCACGGACCCGATACGCTGGATAATCTGGTCGGTGCGCAGATCGGCCCCGGCTGGCGTCAGGCGGTGCGTCGTGCACTGGGCCGCGAGACCGGCTGTACGCATATCACCGAGTTGCTGATCACCATGGCCACGGCCGCTTATCAGAGTCTGGTCGGCGAGCCGCGCACGCAGGCAGTTGACGACGCCCCTGATCAGCCACCGGCGCTGCTCAACAGCTGTGTGGCTTTTGATGAGCGCAGCGAGGTGGTGAAGATTGAGTGGTCGGCCTGGTACCGGCCCGATACAAGCCCGGCCGCCGATTAGTCGGCCGGATTGATACCGCCGAAACGGTTGCGGAAGATTTCACTGGCCGGCGGCAGCGGTCCGTGCTGTGTTTCGCACAGGGCCATAATGTGTTTTTCCGCGCGCGGGGCGATCAGCTGGTAAAGCGCCTGCGTCACTTCCCAGGCCTTGTGACTGCTGGAGTCGGGCGGGATCAGCTCAAACGGCAACTCCGGCTCGGACAGCAGAATGCGGCGGAATTCGTGTATCACCAGCGTGCGCAGCAAAAAGCACTCGGCCGGATCGAATTGTGTGGCCGTGCGCGCGGCGGCGAGAATCGGTTCGAAGACCTTG
This sequence comes from Granulosicoccaceae sp. 1_MG-2023, assembly GCA_030546905.1. GTDB lineage: Bacteria > Pseudomonadota > Gammaproteobacteria > Granulosicoccales > Granulosicoccaceae > UBA7957. The sequence continues at coordinate 107,777 of JAUOPI010000006.1, forward strand.
AGAAAATCATCATAGGCCGATTCCATGGATTCCATCTGAAAGCATTGTTTGACCAGTGCTGAGGAAGGCGTGGCGTCGTCATCGTCGAGCGTGTTGGCCATCATGATGGCCACGCGGCTTTCCAGCCCCAGCTCGCGAACCAGTTCGCGTACCGGTTCCAGATCCGCGGTCGGATGTCCGAACACGCCCGGCGCCATACGGCCGAAGCCCAGCCAGCGCAGCTCCTGACGGATATGGTCGCGCTCGTCCTGGGTAATATCGCCCAGTGCGGTGAAGACCAGCCGCCACTGACCGTCCCACACCGAACGGCGGTGCGCGTAGACACGCATGGAGGCGGTGGCAAACTGACGCAAACCTTTGCTGGTCAGCGAATAATAACTGCGTCGCCCGACCTGTTCCGATTGCAGCGTGCCGACCTGGGTCAGGCGGAATACCGAGGTTCTGACCAGGCGTTGGTTAATGCCCAGCGGTTCGACGAGTTTGATCAGACTGCCCAGCCAGACCGTGCCGCCATGGGGCCAGATCGAATCCCCGAAAACGGTAACGAGAAGTGAGTTGGCGCGAACCGGACGGCGTTGATTGAAATCGTCGGTCAGTGCTTGGGTGAGACGGCTGAGCTCGGTGCCGGCACCGGCTCCGCTGTTGGCTTTAGGCACGTGGCAGGTTTCCTGAAATTAGCGAGTGTTTAAACGGCCCAATGGTACAGTGAATGGCTTCGGCAGTTCAAACGTGGCGCAGTCAAAAACCGCAGTAGAACGCGCTTTCTTGCCGAATTGATACGTTATGATACGCAAATTCCGGAAACCGGTATCAAGGTGATCTTTTTATGCACTTTCCGGGGGCGGGTCTGCTTCACCCTGGCGCGTATTGCGTCAGTTGCTGCGCTGCACCGGGTTTTGCAGCGGCTCCGGCTTGCTTTACTCTCGATGGCCGGTAGAGCAAAACGTATCAGCGAAGGAGAAAAACCATGCAACTGGAAAACGTGCAAGTTGAGATCCGCGAGCAGGTCGGCTGGATTACCCTGAATCGTCCGCAGAGCCTGAATGCGCTGTGTGCGGCGCTGGTCAGTGACATCGGCCGCGCCCTGGAGGCGCTGGAAGCCGATGATGACGTGGCGGTGATTGTCCTGACCGGCAGCGAAAAGGCCTTTGCCGCCGGCGCCGATATCAAGGAAATGAAGGACAAGACCTTCCAGCAGGTGCTGGCCGAAAACTTTATCACTGACGGCTGGGAGCGGGTCACCGACTGTCGTAAACCGGTGATCGCGGCGGTGGCCGGTTATGCACTCGGTGGTGGTTGCGAGCTGGCGATGATGTGCGACTTTATTATCGCCGCCGACAATGCCCGTTTCGGTCAGCCGGAAGTGACTATCGGCACGATTCCCGGCGCCGGCGGCTCGCAACGTCTGACGCGTCTGGTCGGCAAATCCAAGGCCATGGATATGTGTCTGAGCGGTCGCATGATGGATGCAGAGGAGGCCGAGCGCGCCGGGCTGGTCTCACGGGTGGTGCCGCTGGCCTCATTGCAGGACGAGGTGCACGGGATTGCAAAAAGCATTGCCTCGTACTCGCGCCCGGTGGTGAGTCTGGCCAAACAGGCTGTCAATGCCGCGCTGGAGACCACGCTAAGCGAGGGCGTGCGCAGCGAACGGCGGATGTTCTATTCCACGTTTGCGCTGGAGGATCAAAAAGAAGGTATGGCGGCTTTTGCCGAAAAGCGCAAGCCTGACTACCGCAACCGCTAATCTTTACGGGGCCGGTGCTTATTGCAAGTCCGGTATTAATCAGATGGCGATCATCCGCTCTGAGAGAGTGGTTGAGGACGGCAGCGAAAGCTGCCGTCCTGCTATGGAGTGTCGGCTTATTCGAACGGTGTCGGTGCCGGGGTTGTATCGGTTGAGGGCGGCAACTGCGGCATGACGAATGACGGCTGATCGCCGGTCAGGGTTTTCAGAAACGCCACGATCTGCATGTTTTCTTCTTCGCTGAATTCACGACCCAGCTGCAGCCGTCCCATAATATCGACCGCGTCGGTGAGGGTTTTCGCTGCACCGTCGTGGAAGTAGGGGTAGGTCAGTTCCACATTACGCAAGGTCGGCACTTTGAACATCATCCGGTCGGCGTCTTTGCCGGTGATGCCGGCCAGACCTTCAGCGCCGTTTTCGGTGACATAGGGTTCGACCAGACCCATTTTCTGGAAGCTGCTGCCGCCGACCGCCTGGCCGTTGTGGCAGGCTACGCAGCCGCTGTCTTTAAAAAGCGCATAGCCGGCTTTTTCCTGATCGGTAAGCGCGTCCTCATCCCCCAGCAACCACTGATCAAAGGGCGAATTGGGCGTGACCAGGGTTTTCTCAAACTCGGCGATCGCCTGGGTGACATCGTCAATGGTGATTTCGTCGCTGCCGAATACCAGTTTGAATTCGTTTACGTATTCCGGAATCGATTGCAACACATTGATGGCCAGGGTGTGCGTGAAGGCCATTTCACCGGGGTTGGCGATCGGGCCGGCAGCCTGTTCCTTGAGGTCAGCGGCACGGCCGTCCCAGAACTGCGCCACATTGAGGCTGGAGTTCAGCACGGTGGGTGAGTTGATCGGACCCTGTTGCCAGTTGTGGCCGATGGAGGTTTGCAGATTGTCGGTTCCGCCCATCATCAGGTTGTGACAGGAGTTACAGGAGATGAAGCCTGACTTGGACAGGCGCGGATCAAAATAAAGTTTTTTACCCAGCTCGACCTGCGCAAGATTGACCTCCTGCACGGGTTTGATCGGTTCGATCGGCTCAGCGGCATAAACCGCAGTGCTGCCCAAGGCAGCACCGAGTGCTAACAGCGACAGACAAGTGGTTGGTTTCATAGTCACTCCTACAATTTTAATGGTGACATCGCCTGTGTCTGCGATATCAGGGATTGACTACGAGGGTAGATTTCCTGTCGTTCAGCGGCATTGAGATAGATCAAGCCCTGTGCTGAAAAAAGGCCGTAAAAACAAAGCGCTTCGCGGTCCGGGTTTGCTGCGCTGCAGTGAATAACGTGGCGCGGGCGGCGCATATCTCACTTTAGTCCAATAGATATTTCCCCGGCACCACGTAGAATGCTGGCAACATCGGACAAGCGACGGTTAATTGGAATGAACGATACGACTTCAACGGCAGACGCAAAACTGGTTTGGACGCCCGGTAAAGAGGCTATTGCGAACAGCAATATCATGGATTTCATAGCCAGGGTAAATGCGCGGCACGGGTTGAGTCTGAATGACTTCAGCAGCCTTTATGACTGGTCGGTTTCGGACAGCCCAGCATTCTGGGACAGCCTCTGGGACTACGCCGGTGTGATCGGTGAGAAGGGTGACGCGCTTTTTGAAGATGCGCCGGTTTTTGCCGACGCGCGTTTTTTCCCGCAGGCGCGGCTGAATTTTGCCGAAAACCTGCTGCGTCGCCGGGATGACACGGACGCCATCGTGTTTCGCGGCGAAGATAAGGTCAGCCTGCGTCTGAGTTGGCGGGAGCTGTATTCGCAGGTGGCGAAGTTCGCCGATTTTCTCAAGCGCACCGGGGTGCAACCGGGCGACCGCATCGCGGCGGTCATGCCGAATATCCCGCAAACCGTGATCGGTATGCTGGCGGCCACGTCGCTTGGCTGCGTCTGGAGTTCCTGTGCGGCGGAATTCGGCGAGCAGGGCGTGCTTGACCGTTTTGAACAGATTGGCCCGACGGTGTTGCTGGTCTGTGACGGCTATTATTTCAACGGCAAGCGCGTCGACTTCCTGGCCAAGGCCCGCAACATCATTCCGCAGTTGCCGACCCTGAAGTCGGTGGTGCTGGTGGCCTATGCCGGCCAGAGTGATCTGCCCGGGGCGACGCTCTGGGATGAGGCGCTGGACAACGACGCCAGCGAGATCACTTTTGTTCCGGTGGCCTTCGACGCACACTTGTATATTCTCTTTTCCAGCGGTACCACCGGCAAACCCAAGTGCATTGTGCACAGTGTCGGCGGCGCATTACTGCAACACCTTAAAGAGCATCGTCTGCATTGCGACGTGAAAGCCGGCGATCGCTTTTTCTACTTCACGACCTGTAGCTGGATGATGTGGAACTGGCTGGTCTCGGGCCTGGCCAGCGAAGCGACCCTGATGCTTTACGACGGATCGCCTTTTTACCCCTCAGGGAATGTGCTGTTCGATTACGCCGCAGAAGAGAAATTCACCTTCTTCGGTGTCTCGGCAAAATACATCGATGCGGTCAAAAAACACGGTCTGCTGCCCAAATCCACCCATGATCTCAGCAGCATCCGCATGATTACCTCGACCGGCTCGCCGCTGTTGCCCGACAGCTATGATTTTGTCTACGAGGGCATCTCCGATGATGCTTGTCTGGCGTCGATTTCCGGCGGCACGGATATACTTTCGTGCTTTGTACTCGGCAACCCCACCGGTCCTGTCTACCGTGGCGAAATACAAGCGCGGGGATTAGGCATGGCGGTAGAGGTCTGGAACGATGAGGGCAAGCCGGTGGTTGGCGAAAAAGGCGAGCTGGTCTGCGTCAAGCCGTTCCCCTCGAAGCCGGCGTGTTTCTGGAATGATCCGGATGGTGCGCGTTACCACGCGGCGTATTTCGAGCGTTTTGATAATGTCTGGGCGCACGGGGATTTCGCTGAACTGACGCCGCGCGGCGGCATGATTATCTACGGCCGTTCCGATGCCATTCTCAATCCCGGTGGTGTGCGTATCGGTACCGCCGAGATCTACCGCGAGGTGGAAAAACTCGACGAGGTGATCGAGTCGATCGCCGTCGGTCAGGAGATCGAAGGCGATGTACGTGTGGTCTTGTTTGTAGTGCTGCGTGATGGCGTCACGCTTGATGACGATTTGCAGCAGCGGATCCGCAAACAGGTGCGCAGTGGCGCCAGTCCGCGCCATGTGCCGGCGGTGATCGCGCAGGTGCCGGAAATCCCCCGTACCACCTCAGGCAAGATCGTCGAGCTGGCGGTGCGCGATGTGATCCACGGCCGGGAAGTGAAAAACGTTAATGCCCTGGCCAATCCCAAAGCGCTGGAACATTTCCGCGACCGCGATGAGGTGCGTCTGAGCTAAAGCATCCGCCGTATTGAAGCAATTTCTTTATGGGCGCAATCAATCGCCGAGCAGTTCGGCAAGCTCGCTGAGTTCTTGCACGGTGATATCGCTCAGTTCCGGCCAGCGTGCCAGGCCCTGCTCGTCAAAGTGCACCGTGGTCACACCGGCGGCGCGACCGGCTTTCAGGTCATAAACATAATCGCCGACCATCACGGTCGAGGCGGGCGCGGCCTGCCAGTGCTGCATCAGATGCAATATCCCGTCGGGCGCGGGTTTGGGGGCGTGTTCCTCACGCCCGAGAATCAGCTCGTCGGGGAAAAACTCGCGCAGGCCGCAGACCTCCAGCGTCAGCCCGGCCAGTGCCTTGTCGTTACGGGTCAGGATCGCCAGTGAGGCATCGCGGCGGCGCAGGCGCTGCAGCAGTCCGGCCGCGCCCGGTTGCGGCTGAGCGCGGCGGGCATAATCCAGCTCCAGCTCGTGCAGACGCCGGTGCAGGCGGGGCTGTTCGGCTGCCGGGCGCGCGGCTATGCCTTCGAGAATGGAACTGTCGGGCGGCAGGCCGAGGGCGTCGCGCATGGCGTCGAAGTCGTGTGTGGCGATGGTCAGGGTGCCGTCCATATCAAAAACAAAATGGCGTTTGTCGCGCAGAGGCATACAGGAACTCCCGGGGTTAAGGCATTGCCGGACTGCGGTGGGGCAGGGCATACTTGGGCGCTTTTGCGCAGCGACTTAAAATCGACCATGACTATAACAAAAGACAAGGTAGTGCAGTTTCACTACGTGCTTAAAGATGCCGACGGTAATCTGCTGGAAGACTCCCGCAAACGCGATGAAGTGGTGGCCTATCTGCACGGCCACGACAGCATGCTGCCCGGTATAGAGGCAGCGCTGGAAGGGCGTGATACGGGGGAGACCTGCAGTGTCACTCTGGTCGAGCCCTACGGTCCGTACCGTGCCGACAGTGTGCAACGGGTGCCGCTCAAGCATCTGGCGACCAAAAAGCGTCCGGTGCCGGGTATGGCCACGGTGGTCAATACCGCGCAGGGGCCGCGTGAAGTGGTGGTGCTGAAAGTCGGGCGCTTTAACGTTGACGTGGACACCAACCACCCCTATGCGGGCAAAACCCTGAGCTACGATATCGAAGTCACCGGCGTGCGTGATGCGACCGAAGAAGAGCTCGCGCACGGTCATGCGCACGGGGCCGGCGGACATCACCACTGAGCTGCTGACTGCTTAGTGCAAGGGGGCGGTGTTACCGCCCCGTTTGTCTTGCCGCGTGCGGCGTTGGCCGCTTAATTGTCGATAGCGGCGATAGGAAATGCCTTCAGAAAGGCGGTCAGTGTTTCCTTATCCACACTATCGGAGCTGAGTCCCAGAATCCCGCCGTTATCCAGTGCGACGGTCAGTTGCAGATCCGCGCCTTCGCTTGTGTCCATCACCGTGTAGCGCTGAATCCGCATCTTGCGCCCGCCGCCCATACTCATGCCCATCTGTGCAAGCGCGGCCAGCCCGCCGCCGTTGCCGCCCTGAGTCAGAGTGACATCGATACGACTGCCATCACGGCTGTAGACCCGTTCAATGACGGTCATGCCCATGGCCGATTGTTGCCCGGGCTCGCCGCCGCGAAAGCCGGCCACCTCGTCGGGGAAACCGCTGACGGTGGCGTCCTGTTTCAGCTGTTGCAGTGATTCCACGCACCAGCGCGCTTCTTCCAGTGCGCCGTCAATATCGCCGTCGGCCGCCAGTCGCGCGGCTTCACTGCAGGCTTCGGCGGGGGTGTCGGCCAGCGCGGTTGCACTGACTCCGGCGCTGCTCAGCGCCGCCATCAAGACATAGGGCAGGGGTGACATCGGTCTTTCCTCCGTGGCAGGTGAAAAACCACTTTGCCACTGTCACGACGCCTGCGGCACCAGCCATTGGTAGCAAGTGCTGTACATCGTTTCAGTGAATAATTACCGTGCAGCAGTGCCGCTGAGGCACTTTCGCTTCGCTAACCCTCATCAGTTAGAATGACAAAGGCAGAACAACTCTAACTTTTCCACCGGAAACCGCATCAGTATGGGAGACAGCCTCAAGCCGGGTACCTTACTCAACTGGTACCGAATCGAATCGATACTGGGGCGCGGTGGATTCGGCACAACCTATCTGGCAAGCGACACCAATCTGCACACCCGGGTGGCCATCAAGGAATTTCTGCCGGCCGATATCAGTACCCGTATTCTCGGCGATGAAGTTACACCGAAAAGCGATGCGGACCGGGATCTGTACCGCTGGGGGCTGGAGCGGTTTCTGGATGAGGCACGCATTCTCGCGCAGTTCAAACATCCCAATATCGTGCGCGTACTGACCGTGTTTGAGGCCAACAACACGGCCTATATGGTGATGGAATACGAGCACGGCAACAGTCTGGCCTTGCTGGCCAGGGAGCCGGCTTACCGCAGCGAGGCCTGGCTTAAATCCCTGTTCGGGCAGATCCTCGACGGACTGGCCGACGTGCACCGCAAAAACATCATCCACCGCGATATCAAGCCGGCCAATATTTTCGTGCGTGAAGACGGCAGTCCGGTATTGCTGGATTTCGGCTCCGCGCGGCAGAGCGTGGCCGGTCAGCAAAAAGCCATGACACGGCTGATGACCAAGGGCTACGCGCCCTATGAACAGATCGACGAAGTCGGCGGTGAGCAGGGCCCCTGGACCGATATCTATTCCATCGGTGCGACGCTTTACTACATCGTCGCCGGCGAGTTGCCGGTCGATGCACTGAGCCGTTTTACACGGGTGGTGCAGCACCGCCCGGATCCCTTTGTGCCGTTGCGGCGCAAGGTGCAGCCCGGTGCCTATACGCGTGACTTTCTCGACGCGATTGATGCGGCACTGGCTTTTGAGCCGCATGACCGGCCACAGTCCATTGAGGCGTTTACGCCGATGCTGATGGGCGAACGCGCCACGCAGGCCGCGCCCGTCGCGCAAGACGATGCACAGGCCACGGTGCTGGACCCGGTACAGGTAAAGGCTGATCCCTTTGTGCGTTCGGCTGAGCGGCGAGAGCAGGCGCTGGCCTGGGATACCGGCGGCGACACGGCCGGTGAGGGCGGGACGCAGGAGCCGGTAACACCGTTGCCGGTCGCGCGGGTCAATCCGGCTACGGCCGAAGTACACGCCGATCCGGTTGAGGACTTCCGCCCGAAACCGCAGCCGCAACGCCAGCGCCGGCGGCGCAGTCAATTCCCGTGGCGCAGTGTCGTGCTTGTATTGATCGGCCTGATCACCGCTGGGGGCGCGTATCAGCTCTACCGCAGCGGGCAGTTCGATGCCATGCTGGCAGGGCTTTCCGGCCAGGCAGAGACGCAAGCCCGGGCCGGGGAAGAAGCACAAGCCCGCGCTGAGGCAGAAGCAAAAGCGCGGGCTGAGGCAGAAGCAAAAGCGCGTGCTGAGGCAGAGGCAAAAGCCCGTGCCGAGGCAGAAGCAAAGGCGCGTGCTGAGGCAGAAGCAAAGGCGCGTGCTGAGGCAGAGGCAAAGGCGCGTGCTGAGGCAGAAGCAAAAGCCCGTGCTGAGGCAGAAGCAAAAGCCCGTGCTGAGGCAGAGGCAAAAGCCCGTGCCGAAGCAGAGGCTAAGGCACGGGCCGCGGAACAGGCCCGTGCGCAGACAGAAGCCGCGGCGCGCGCGTCTCAGGCGCCCCGGGCTGTGCCTGAGACAGCCGTGCAGGCTGGCGCGCCGCAAGTCTCCGGTGACGAGCCGGAGTCCGGTATGGTCTGGCAAACCGAACAGCTGCTGCCGAACGCCGATACCACGCGCGCCGGGATTGAAGCTGACGAGGCCGCACGCCGTGCCGCCGCGCAGGAAGCGCGTTTAACACGCCTGGATGAGCAACGCGGCAAGTCCGGACTGGAGATGCTCAATATCCGACTGACCGAATTTGCCGGTGCGATCAAGCGCTTGGATGCGGCTGCGCTTTCGGCGGCGTCGGAACCTTCAGCACGCAGCCGTGCCCTGATCAAAGGCATCAGCGAGCGCTATGTGCGCGCTGATATCGCTATCTCCGGTGTGAGCGTCTCGGAAGCGCGCGGGCTGGCCCGCGCGGTGGTGACGCTCAACCGTGTGTACCGCGAGGACGGGCAGTACGTCATCCCCGGCAAGGACTGGCAACGCTTTGATCTGACGATGGAACGCGAGGACGGGCTGTGGAGTCCGCTGCGCTGGTAAATCTGACGAAAATTGACATAATCCCGGCCTGACGGGACAATATCCTGACGAATTTCCGCGTCAGGCTAATTTGTCAGTGCGGCCGTACAGTCTGCTGACCTTGCATTTGGTCCTGTTCAACCGAGAAGGAAACCTGTTGATGTACCTGTGCCGTATCCGCCGACTCATGGCGGTTCTACTCATCACACCGGGCTTGGTTTTTTCGCCGGTATTGCTCGCCCAACAATCGCCCTTTGTCGCCGACTTTGACCCGCCCGTAATCGATCATCAGGCCCCTGATGGCATTCAGGCCAGCGGCGCCCAGGCCATAACCGCCACGGTCACCGATGATGTGGGGGTCGGGTCGGTGATGCTCAAATACCGCCCGATCGGCACAGATAACTACAAGTCTGTCACGATGACGCTGCTGGGCGGATCCGGCGTCTATATGGTAACCCTGCCTGCGGCCGAGGCGGCCAGCCCGGGGATCGAGTATTACATCGAAGCCCGTGATGTGAGCGGCAATACCGTGCTTAAGGGTTTTCCGATTTCCCCCCTGAAACTGTCGGTTGCCGAACCCGCAGCGCCGCTTGTGCAAAGCGGCCCTTCGGTGGTGGCCACGCCGGTGGCGCAGAGCGAAACGGAAGCGGACAGCGGTTCCGGACGTAAGTGGCTGTGGATCGGTCTCGGCGTACTGGCGCTCGGCGGTCTTGCGGCCGCTGCTGGCGGGGGCGGCGGCAGCGATGGTGGCGGCACCGACAACGTCGACCTGACCATTACTGCCAATCCGCCGGAGTGAGACAGATGATGAATTTACGTTCAATCGGGCGCGCAAGCTGGTTGCCGGTGTTGATCTCGCTTGCGGCCTGTTCCTCAGAAGAAACCGGCCCGCAGGCAGGGGCAGAGCTGCGCGTCAGTGTGCCGGCTTTTATCAGCTCGGTGCGCAGTGTCGATCTCAGCGCCCTGACTGCCACGCTGGAACTCAATGGCGAAAGCCGGACCATGACGCGCAGCGGCGATGTCTGGAGCACGACGGTTTCGGTGGCGGCCAACAGCACGCACACACTGAGCCTGAGCTGGTCAGAAACCGTGCGCGGACGTGCGTTGCCGCTCGGTCAGTACAGCACATCGGTCAGCGTGGGCGAGAGCGCGCAGACGGTGGTGATTGCCAGTGAGGACTACAACAGCGAGGGTTTTGATCTGGACGGCGACGGTGTGTCGAATCTTCAGGAGCGCGCCTTATCGACCAATCCTTTTCTTGATAACACGCTCGCCGGGGCGGTCGATGTGGTGATTCCGCGACTGCCGGAAGACAGTGCTGCACCGACTCTGGACGGACGGATTGCATCTTCCGAATGGCGCTATGCGGTGACCGCTGACAGCAGCGGGGCGTCTTTGCTGATTAACAATCTGATGTTCGAAGAAGATCAGGGCGCCGATCAGGCCGATGGTGTGCCGAAAAGCCGCTGGTCGGCGATACATGACGGCACGTATCTGTATCTGCTGGTGGTCGCCGATGATAACGGCACCCGCCGCTATGACAGCGACGATGCCTGGGACGACGATAACCTGAATATCTATCTGGACGGCGGTTACAGCCATACCAGCAGCTATAACGCCGATGGTCAGGACAACGATATCCATCTGTTGATTCCTTTGCTCAACGAGAGCGGTGCGCCCAATGACTCATCGAATTCCGGCCGCTTTCACACCGGTGTGAACTCGTCAACGGAATTCAATACGTCGGGTTCTAAGCCGGATTTTGCTTTTTCCAACGCCAAGGAAAGCAGCGGCGAGCAGGGCGCGCGTGGTAATCAGATGGATGTGTATGAATTCCGGATCAGCCTCGACCGACTCGGTATCAGCGGCGGTGGCCAACTCGGTATAGACCTGCATCTCGATGATGATGACAACGGTGGCGAGCGGGACTCCAAATGGGCCTGGTTTCACCCCTCCGGCAGCGCGTCTGACAGCAGTCTGACCAACGACAATACCTATAGCAATCCGACGTTTATGGCCCGCGCGGCACTCGAAAATTAAGGCAGAGACCTGACCCTATGACTCACAACAGACCGATGTACCGAATTTCAGTCTGGCTGTTTTTATTACTGACATTGTCGCTGAGCGCTTGCGGCGGCGGTGGTTCTTCCTCCTCATCTTCTTCCTCGGGTTCGGTGATTGCCGATGATTCGCCGACCAGCGCGCGCTTGCGGGTGGTGGTGCCGGAGGCGATTGCCACGGCAGACAATGTGATCCAGAGCCAGCTCTATGTGTCGGTGACGCTGAACGGCACGGCGCTCGGTGATTTTGCCGCCGAGGCGGGCGACACGTCGGTCTTCAGTCGCGACGGCGTCAGCCTGCAGGGCGATGCGGTGAACACCTTTGTGATTGTCTGGTACGAGAAGTACGACGGTCGTGAGCTCGCGCTGGGCAAGGTCAGTGCAAGTCAGTTTGTGGCCATGGGGGAAACCCCGGTGACCGTGGACGGCGGCAGCTTTAACAAGGCTTATGATGCGGATAATGACGGGTTTTACAATCTCGATGAGCGCACCGGCGGGACTGATCCTTTTGTCAGCCCGGATAGCACCGCCGGCGGCAATCCCAGCCTGATCATTAAAGCGTGGATTCCCTCAGGCCCCTATACGGCCACACCGACACTGAAGTGGAAATGGGGCGGCAAAGGGGGCGAGATAGAACAACCTTCAAATACGGGGGCAGGTCCGTATTTTCAAGTGAACATTCCCAACCGTTCGGTGGGAGATTCGGGCGGTATCGAGCTCAGACTGATGGTTGGCGGACAGCAGGTCGCCGATACGGTGACCGGCTCGAAGAAGCTTACCCACAGCGGTGGCAATGTGGCGGAATTCACTGCTAATGATTTCAAGCTTAAAGAAATCAAATTAAGTGTGGCCGCCAGTTTGCCGGACCGCGATTACCGTGATCCGGTCAGAGTGCGTGCACTCATCGGCGACAGCGAGGGCGGCGAGCTGGAGCTCGATTCAGGCAATCGCTACAGCACCACGCTGGGCAAACAAAGCACCGGCAAAAAACAGCTGACACTGGAGATCCGCCGGGCAAACGATGATTTGCTCTGGGCCAGCGCGCAGAAAGAGGTTTACGTGAAGGTAGGCCCCAATTCGCTGAGTTTTGCCGAAGCGGACTTTGATTTCAGCTATGACGAGGACGGCGACGGGATGGCCAATATCAATGATCCCTCGCCGCTGGTGGCCGGTGAGCCGGAGCCGGATCTGGTTATCGAAGCGGTCGAAAGCGTGTCCTACGACCCGGTTGAATCCGAAGGCCGTGCGCCGTCAGGTATTTCGACACCCAACCGCATCGAGAACGTGATGATCGGCGCGGATGTCTATGAGGAGGTTTTCGATTCGTTCGATCTGTGGGGCGCAGTGCACGACGGCGAGTATCTGTATGTTCGGGTTTCCAGCGCTGATACCCAGCCCTGGTCCGATTCAGGCGATGACATCTGGCACGACGATGCCATCGAGATTTACTGGGACGGCAATAACTCCAAAGGCAATACATACGACGGCGTTGATGATGCCAGGATCATTATTCCGGCCGAAGACCGCTCATCCGGACAGGCCAGGGCCATGATGGGAGCCAACTCCTTTACCACTGAGGTGCCGGACGGATTCTGGTGGTTTTCTAAGTGCTCGAAAGACTCCGATTTCGGCACCTGGACCTGCGACTATTGGGTCACAATCCCGCTAAAAGCAGCCGGTATTACCGTCGGCAAGCCCTTCGGTTTTGATGTGCATATCCACGACGACGATGACGGTGGTAAGCGCGATTCCAAACGTGGCTGGTACCATCCGGCCTCAAGCGGGAAAGATATCGACTACACCCCGGTCAACCCGAGCTATATGGGCACGCTGGTATTGGAGTGACGCGGGGCCGGACAACAGCGCTCAGGCTGTTGTCCGGCACTTTCGCCGATCAGAGGGTGGCGGGCTGTTGCGGCCTTGTTAAGAACACACCGGACAGGCCGGGTCCTTGACCAGCTGGATTTCCTGCCACTGCATATTCAGCCCGTCGAGTAATAACAAACGCGATTTCAGGGTTTCACCGATGCCGCTGAGTATTTTCAGGGCTTCCATGGCCTGCACCGTGCCGACCAGGCCGACCACCGGTGAAAACACCCCGGTCAGCGAACAGCTGTCGGCGGCGGTCTCATTGCCATCCTTGTAAAGACACTGATAGCAGGGCTGATCGGCTTCGCTGCCGTGATAGACGCTGATCTGTCCGTCAAAGCGGATGGCGGCACCGGAGACCAGCGGTTTGCCGTGTTTGACGCAGGCCGCGTTCAGCGCAAAGCGGGTCGGGAAGTTATCACTGGCATCCAGCACCACATCGGCCTGTGCCACGGCCTCACCGGCGTCTTCGTCATCCAGTGCATAATCGATGGTCTCGATTTCGATGGTCGGGTTCAGACGCAGGCAGGCATCGCGGCCTGAATGGGTTTTCAGCCGCCCCAGACTGTCCTGACCGTGCGCGATCTGGCGCTGCAGATTGGATAGCTCCACCTGATCGAAGTCAGCCAGAATCAGCTTGCCCACACCGGCGGCGGCCAGATAGAGCGCAATCGGTGAGCCCAGTCCGCCCATGCCGACAATCAGTGCGGTGCTGTCGAGCAGCTTCTGCTGGCCTGCCTCGCCGAGCTGCGAGAGACTGATATGGCGGCCGTATCGTTGTAATTGTTCTTCGTTCATGGCGTCCTCCCTGCAAAAGCGACCGGGGTTGTTCTTCTTGTCGTCGGGCTGCCATTCTGCGAGGCAGAACCGCAAAAATCAAAGGCGTTCATGAATCTGCTTGCACATGCATTTCTCGGGTTTGATCACGATCAGTTGGTTGTCGGTCAGCTCGCCGGTGATTTCATCAAAGGGCGGGATCTGTCGGCTTTGCCGCCGATGCTGGCCGGCGGGGTGCGTATGCACCGGCAGTTGGACGTCTGGACTGACCGCCATCCGGTGTTCCGGCGCAGTTGCGCGCGTATCAATCCGGCGCGGCGGCGGGTTGCCGGGATTCTGGTGGATATTCTTTATGATTACAGTCTGGCGCGCGGCTGGTCCGCTTACGGCTGCACCGATCTGCCGGAGTTTGCCGGTTTCGTCTATGCGCGCCTGGCACAGCATGCAGCGCTGTTGCCGGCATCCATGCAGGGCTTTATCCGGGGCGCCGGCGATGTCGGGCTGTTTGAGAACTACCGCACCGAACAGGGCATTGAACGTGCTATCAACCATGTTCAGCGTCGTTTAAGGCGCTCCGGCGGCTTACTTGACGGCGCATTCGACGAGATTATGCCGCTGGTGCCCGCGATCGATCGTGATTTTGACGCTTTTTTCCCCGCTGCCGTACGTGCGTGCGCCGGCTGGGTACCCGATGTACATTCACCGTCTTTATACGGTGATTCGCGGCCGCTGCAAGAGACGCCGCTTTTCAGGAGAACAACCGACGATGTTGGACCACGATGACTCTCAATCCTTACCGGCAAACGGTCTGTTCCCTGAAGCCGAACAAGAACCTGAGTACATTATTCCGGACCTGACCATGCCCGAACTGAAATTGCCTGATATCAGTGGTATCGAAACCGACAGTCTGTTTTCCAACCGGGAGTTGAGCTTCCTGGCGTTTAACGAGCGCGTGTTGGCGCTGGCCGAGGACCCCAGAATCCCGTTGCTCGAGCAGTTGCGCTATCTGTGTATCACCTCGAGCAATCTGGATGAGTTCTTTGAAGTGCGGGTGGCCGGGCTTAAACAGCAGCTGGCCGGCAGTGTGTCTTCCGTGGGGCCTGACGGTCTCTCGCCACAGCAGCAACTGACGCGCATCAGTGAGCGCGCCCATGCCATGGTCAAGTATCAGTACGCGCTGTTCAATGAAAAACTGCTGCCGGCGCTGGCCGAGCAGGGCATTGTTTTTCTGCGCCGTGGCGACTGGGACCGTAAGGTCACGGACTGGGTCAGTGATTTCTTCGAAGATGAAATTCTGCCGGTGCTGAGCCCGCTGGCACTGGATCCGGCGCACCCGTTTCCGAATCTGACCAATAAAAGCCTGAACTTTATTATCAGCCTGGAAGGCGCCGATGCCTTCGGTCGCAATATCAGCTATGCGCTGTTGCGTGCGCCGCGTTCCCTGCCGCGGGTGATTCCGGTGCCCGAATCGGTCTGCGGTTATCCGCATGGCTTTGTGTTTCTGTCGTCGATTGTGCATGCCCAGATGGCGTCGCTGTTCCCGGGCATGAAACCCACCGGCGTGTTCCAGTTCCGCGTTACGCGCAACAGTGATCTGTACGTCTCGGACGAAGACTCGGCCAATCTGCGTGGCGCCCTCGAAGAAGAGCTGCTTTACCGTAACTACGGTCAGGCGGTGCGTCTGGAGGTGGCCGATAACTGCCCGAGCAAGCCGACACGTTTTCTGCTCGAGCAATTCAATCTGTCGGAGAATGATCTGTTCCGGGTCAATGGCGTGGTCAATCTTAACCGGCTGTTTTCCATCCCGGATATGATCGACCGGCCGGATCTGAAGTTTCCCAGTTTTACGCCCTATGTCTCGTCGGCCTTCGAGCGCGGTGCGGATATTTTCGCCCTGATCAACCGCAACACCAATCTGGTCTATCACCATCCGTATGAAGCCTATCTGCCGGTGGTGGAACTGGTGCGTCAGGCCGCACGCGATCCGGAGGTGCTGGCCATCAAACAGACGCTTTACCGCACCGGACTGGACTCGGTTTTTGTCAAATACCTGACCGAAGCGGCCCGTGCCGGTAAGGATGTGACCGTGATTATCGAGCTGCGTGCGCGTTTCGACGAAGAAGCCAATATCGAGCTGGCCGCGCGTCTGGAAGAAGCCGGTATTCAGGTGGTTTACGGTGTCGTCGGGTTTAAGACCCACGCTAAAATGCTGTTGGTGGTGCGGCGCGAGAAAAACAAGCTGATGCGCTATGCCCATGTGGGCACAGGTAACTATCACACCAAAACCGCGCGCCTTTATACGGATATCAGCCTGCTGACCTGCGACAAACACACTTGCCGCGATCTGCAGAAGATTTTTATGCAGCTGTCCGGACTGGGCCGCACCAGCAATCTGCGCAAAATGCTGCAGGCGCCGTTTACGCTGCATGACCGCCTTATCGAGCAGATTACGCGGGAAATGGCGCATGCGCGGGCCGGACGGCGGGGGCATATCGTGGCGCGGATGAATTCGCTGGTGGAACCGCGGATCGTCAATGCGCTTTACGAGGCCTCGGCGGCCGGAGTCAGGATTGACCTGATCGTACGCGGTATCTGTGTGCTCAAGCCCGGTATCCCGGGGCTGTCAGAGAATATCCGTGTGGTCTCGGTGCTGGGGCGTTTTCTCGAGCATTCCCGGGTGTTTCATTTTCATAATGACGGCGATACGCAGACCTATATTTCCTCAGCCGATTGGATGCCGCGCAATTTCTTCGCCCGGGTTGAAGTGGCCACACCGTTGAGCGGTGAGGCGGCAGAGCGGGTTAAGGCCGAAACCCTGGATGCGTATCTGCGCGACAATCTGTTCAGCTGGGAACTGCAGGCCGACGGCAGCTACCGGCGTCTGGAGCCGGGCGACGAGACGCCGTTCAGTGCCCAGCAGTGGCTGATGGACACCATCGGGCGCGGCAAAGGCAAAAGCTAACGCCGGACAGGCAGTGGCTGACTGGCCAGCCAGTCGGCCAGCATGCTCAAGCTGCTTTCAACACGCCGGCAGGGCCGGCGTTGTGCATGGCGGGTCTGCTCAATCAGGCCGGCCTGTTGCAGCACCTTCAGGTGTTTGGAGATCGCCGGCAGACTCATGCCGAAACCGTCGGCAAGTTCGTTGACGGTCTTTTCCCCTTCGTCCAGACGGGCGAGTATCTCGCGGCGGGTGGTATCGGCCAGGGCATAGAAGGTTTTGCTGAGCTGATCGGTGCGCATAAAGACCTTATTTTGTATTTAACCAAATGGTTAAATACGATTTTAAGCCATTTTCCCACCGGCCGGGATGTTTTTCCTGAGTCGCCTCAATGAAAATCCCGCGACTGCGGATCCAGCTCGCCGAGCATCCAGCTCAGATCGTCGACTTTTTCGGCCACCAGATGGGTGACGCCGCTTTCGCGCTGGGTTTTTCCGTGTACGGCAATCAGACGGCTGCCGAGTATCTGGCGCCGGTATTGTTCGGTGATATCCGGCCAGAGGATCACGTTGATAATCCCGGTGTCGTCTTCGAGGGTCATAAACAGTACGCCTTTGGCCGTGGCAGGGCGCTGACGCACGCGTACCAGACCGGCCAGACTGGCCTTGTGCCCGTTGGGCAGGCGGGCCCAGTCGGCCGCGCTGATAATGCTGCGCCGTTGCAGATTGCGCCGTAGCAGGGTCAGCGGATGCCGGCCGAGGGTCAGGCCGGTGGCCGCATAGTCGGCGGAAATGTCTTCGGCTTCACAGGGCGCGGGTAAGTCGGCACGTGGTTCAGCTGCGCTGGCGCCGTCGAGCAGGTCCGGATGCTGTTCGACGCCGAGCAGGTCCCACTGCGCGCGGTAGCGGTCTTCGCTGAGGGTTTTGAGCGCACCGCTGCGGGCCAGGGCCTGTTGATCCTGACGGTTGAGTGCGCAGCGCCGGACTGTATCCTCACTCGACAGAAACGGGCCGGCCTTGCGTTGTTCTTCGATGCGCTGCATTGCTCCGGCGGACAGGCCGCGCACCAGACGCAGGCCGAGGCGCACCGCGTCACGGCCGTGTTCATCTTTTACCAGCCGGTGATCGGTGCCGCTTTCGTTAACGTCAACCGGGTACACCGCGATACCGTGATTGCGCGCGTCACGGACCAGATCCGACGGTGCGTAAAAACCCAGTGGCTGGCTGTTGAGCAGGGCGCACAGAAAGGCCGCCGGTTCATGGCATTTGAGCCAGGCCGAGCAATACACCAGCAGGGCAAAACTGGCCGCATGGGATTCGGGAAAACCGTACTCACCAAAGCCTTCGATCTGGCGGAATACGGCTTCGGCAAAGTGTTTGTCATAGCCATTGCGTTGCATGCCGCGCAGCAGCGCATCGCGGAAACGGCCGACGCTGCCGACCCGCCGCCAGGCGGCCATGGAGCGGCGCAGCTGATCGGCCTGACCGGCTGAGAAACCGGCCGCGACCATGGCGATCTCCATCACCTGTTCCTGGAATACCGGCACGCCGAGGGTGCGGCTGAGGACGCGTTCGAGTTCGGCGCTGGGGTAGTGAATAGGCTCATTGCCCTGGCGGCGCTTGAGATAGGGATTGACCATCCCGCCCTGAATCGGCCCGGGCCGGACAATCGCCACTTCAATGACCAGATCATAAAAGCAACGCGGGCGCAGACGCGGCAGCATGGACATCTGCGCGCGGGATTCGATCTGAAACACACCCATGGTGTCGGCCTTGCAAATCATGTCGTAAGTTGCGGTGTCGCCCGGCGGGATATCTGCCAGGGTCATCGGGCGTCCGTCGCGCCGGCTCAGCAGATCCAGACATTTGCGGATCGCCGTCAGCATGCCCAGCGCCAGCACATCCACCTTCAGCAGCCCCAGCTCTTCGAGGTCGTCCTTGTCCCATTGAATAATCGTCCGCTCCGGCATGGCGGCGTTTTCCACCGGCACCAGGGTGTGCAGGGGATGGCGTGAGATCACAAAACCGCCCACATGCTGGGACAGGTGGCGGGGAAAGCCGATCAGCTGCGGCAACAGGCTGCACAGGTGTTGTATTAATGGCGAGTCCTCCGGCAGGCCGCTTTCGCGCAGACCTTCGCGGATCACGGCCTGGCCGTCCCACCAGGCCACGGATTTACCCAGAGCGTCGATATGCTCGTCGGCCATGCCCAGCACCTTGCCCAGATCGCGCAGCGCACTGCGGCGGCGGTAGCGGATCACCGTGGCGGCCAGCGCCGCGCGTTCACGGCCGTAGCGCCGGTAGATGTACTGAATGACTTCTTCGCGGCGTTCATGCTCAAAGTCCACGTCGATATCCGGCGGCTCGTCACGCTCTTTGGAAATAAAGCGCTCAAATAGCATATTCATGCGGTCCGGATTGACCCCGGTAATGCCGAGGCAGTAGCAGACTGCCGAGTTGGCCGCCGAGCCGCGGCCCTGACAGAGAATGTTCCGGCTGCGGGCAAAGCGCACGATGTCGTGCACGGTGAGAAAGTAGTGTTCGTAACCGAGTTCGCTGATCAGGCGGAGTTCTTTTTCGATCTGTGCCCGCACCGCTTTGCTTTCGCCGTCGGGCCAGCGCTGGCGGATGCCGGCTTCGGTAAGCTGACGCAGCTGTGCGGCGGCGCTGAGTCCTTCCGGCACCAGCTCGGCAGGGTATTCGTAGCGGATTTCGTCGAGCCGGAAATGGCAGCGTGAGGCGATCAGCTGGCTGTTGGCGACAAGCTCTGCAGGGTATAGGGCTTGTATTTCAGTGCGGCTGCGCAGATGGCGTTCGGCGTTGGGGAAAAGCCGCCGGCCGGCCTCGCTGAGAGTGCAGCCGTGGCGGATGCAGGTCAGTACATCCTGCAACGGGCGGCGTTCGCGCACGTGCATATGCACATCGCCGGTGGCGACCAGCCCCAGACCGAGCCGTTCGCCCTGTTGCTGCAGCCAGCGCAGATGGTGCCGGTCTGTCTGTTGTAAATGCAGGGCAACGGCCAGCCAGCCGTCGGGAAAGCCGGCCGCGAACCAGTCAAAGGTAGTGTCGAAACGGGATGCCTGCGGCGGGTAATGCGGCGGCACCAGCAGGCATTCGCAATCGGGCAGGGCGCCGGACAGGACGTCGCGTGTGATGTGGTAGCGGCCTTTGCCGGCCCGGCGGCGGGCCTGGCTGATGAGCTTGCAGAGGGCGCTGTAAGCGGTGGCCGTACGCGCCAGTGCGACCAGCCGGAAACCGTCGCCGATGGCGAATTCGCTGCCGATGATCAGGTGAAAATTGTGCTTGCGGGCCTGTGCCCGGGCCCGTACCACACCGGCCATGGAGCATTCGTCAGTGATGGCCAGCGCGCTGTAGCCCTGCGCGATGGCGGTGTCGACCAGCTCTTCGGCATGGGAGGCGCCGCGCAGAAAGCTGAAGTTGGACACGCAGTGGAGTTCGGCATAGCCGGGGGCAAGGTCAAACGAGGTTTGCATACTGATAAAATATACAGTAGTTTTGCGGCCGGCGTAAATCAGTAAAAACGCCGCGTTTGACCTTTGCCAAGGTCGCCGTCGCGGCGGCTCTGTTTTAATCGGGCTGCGCGTCAGAGATGTTTGTCCGCGTGCGTGACGCCGGGTGCTGCAGCGCGGACTTTGTGCAATCAGGAGGTAAGGCGATGTCTATCGAAAAACACGGTCTGCACGTGGGACTTGAACGTGTCGGCAATGACATTTCCCTGAGTATCAAAGCGGTCGGCAAGCTGACCCATGAGGACTATGCGCTGATGACGCCGATGATTGATTCGGCCACCGCTGCGGTCAGCGATCCGCAGGTGCGTGCGCTGGTCGATATCACAGAGCTGCAGGGTTGGGAACTGCGCGCGGCCTGGGATGATCTGCGCATCGGTCTCAGGCACGGCAGTGAGTTTGTCAAAGTGGCCATAGTCGGGCACAAAAGCTGGCAGTCTCTGGCGGCCAAAGTCGGTTCCTGGTTTATCGCCGGCGAGATCCGTTCCTTTGACAACGTGGCTGAGGCCGAGGCCTGGCTGAGAAGCTGAGCGGGCCGCCTCGCTCAGGCGAACCAGAACCAGATGGCGGTGGTCGCGGCGGTGCCCACCGCCAGATTCATCGGAATGCCGATTTTCAGGAAATCGGAGAAACGGTAGTTGGCGGCGCCGTAGACCAGGGTGTTGGTCTGATAGCCGATCGGCGTGGCAAACGAGGCGCTGGCACCGAACATCACTGCCACCACCAGGGCGCGGGCATCCACGCCCAGCGGTTCGGCCAGTGCGATCACGATCGGTGTCACCACCACAGCCACCGCGTTATTGGTCACCAGCTCGGTCAGCAACGAGGCCAGCAGGTAGACCGCCAGCAGGCCGAGAAACGGCGGCAGCGAGGTCAGCAAGGGCGCCAGGGTGTCGACCAGCAGCTGTACCGCGCCGGTCTGCTGCAGGCCCAGACCGACCAGCAGCATGGCAAAAATCAGTACCAGAATTGCGCCGTCGAGCGACTCCCAGGCCTCATCACCGTCGATGCAGCGCAGGGCCAGAATCCCGCCCACAGCAATAATTCCGAGAATGCTGATCGGCATCACATCGAAGGCGGCGAGGATGATCACCCCGGCCAGCGCAGCCAGTGCAATCGGCGCTTTATCGCGGCGGAAGGCGCGCCCGGTCGGCTGCGATACCGAGACCAGATTGGTTTCCCGCGACATCTCCTCAAGCGCGCCGGGCGGGCCTTCGAGCAGCAGTTTGTCGGCCGGTTTCAGGCGTACCTCACCGAGGCGCGGGGCGGGGATATGGTCGTGCCGGTGGGCGCCGAGTACGCGCAGGCCGAAACGCCGCGCCAGCGACATGGAGGCCAGCGCCCGGCCGGCCACGGATTTGGTCGGGGTGACCACCGCTTCGAGGGTGATGCGTTCGTCGTCGCTGTCGGCGCTGCTGCCTAGGCCGATCCTCAGCGCTTCGTTGTCGCGCAGCGTCAGCAGCTCGGAGGTGGCCGCACGCAGAATCAGGCGGTCGCCTTTTTGTAATGGTTCTTCTGCGAGGGCTTTGCGCAGGGTTTGCGAGCCGCGCCGGATACCGCTGACAAGCACGCCGGGGCGGGTCAGTTCGGCGATCTCACCGAGCGGGCGGCCGTCATAGCTGTCGTCCAGCAGCTGCGCCTCGGAGAGGAACTGTGTCTCGCCGAGCAGCACGCCCCGGCTTGCGGTGCCGCGGTCGGGCAGCAGCCAGGGGCCGAGAATCAGCATCACCACCAGGCCGCAGGCCGCCGCGACCAGACCGACCGGGGTGATTTCGAACAGTGAGAAGGGCGCGATGCCGTTTTGTCTGGCCACCCCGTCGACCAGCAGATTGGTGGAGGTGCCGATCAGGGTGCAGGCGCCGCCCATCACGCCGGCGTAGGAGAGCGGGATCAACAGCCGTGTCGGTGCGATCTTCAGCACCTGCGCCAGACGGATCACCACCGGGATCAGGACCAGCACAATCGGGGTGTTGTTAACAAAGGCCGATGCCAGCAGCGTGACCAGCACAAAACCGGCCAGCGCCAGACGCGGGTGGGCTGTGGCGCGACCGGTAACCGCACCGGCCAGAGCTTCCAGCACGCCGGTGCGCACTAAGGCCCCGGAGAGGATAAACATGGCCCCGATGGTGATGGGGGCGGGGTTGGCAAAAACGCTGAGAGCCTGTTCCTGCGGGACAAAACCGAGGACCAGAAAAAGCCCGGCCACCACCGTGGCGGTGACTTCCGGCGGATACCATTCCAGCATAAAAACAACAAACATGGCGGCGAGCAGGATAAGTGCGATGACGGCCTGATGTTGCTCAATGAAGATCATCCTGTTTCCCTGAGGTTGCGTACTTGCATTGCTGACGGTAAACGCGCACTGCGGTCGCTGCAAGCGATAGTTCTGTGCGCTTCAGGCAAAGAGGCCGTGGATCTGCCAGGCGCTGTTGCCGTCTTCCCTGAAGACCCAGTACCAGCGCCCGTTAACGGGGTCGCGCGCCAGCGCGTAGTCACGCCTTTGCCCGCCGTTCTGATACCAGTCGCCTTCAATGCGTTCGGTCTGGCCGGTACGCAGTGCGCAGCGCGCCGTTTGCGGCGTGCTGAGCAACCACAGCGGCCGCAGCGGAAAGCCCGCGGCCGTTGTGCCGGCCGGCTCTGAGGCGGGCTTGCGTTGCCAGGCCTGTTCCGGCCAGTGCGCATCGTGCACGGCGAGCTGGTATAAGGCTTCCTCGCCCAGCCGTGCACACAGGCGGTCGCGCAGGTCAGCAAGAGAATCCTGCCCGTGGCTTTGTTTGTCGTCGTGCAGCAGCGGCGTGGTTTGGTAGCGCATGGGCAGCAGCTGCGATGCGCTCAGGGTGATTTGCAGAACCGGGCCGGGCAGGCGGGTGCGGCTGAGGTGTTCCATGCAGATCCGCAGCAGATGCCGGCGCCGGCAGACCGGCTGGCTGAAACGCGGGCGCAGACACGTGGGGGCGATGTGCCGGTGTTGTAGTGTGAGTTCCAGTTCGGTGACGCCGCAGTCGCGTACCCGCAGAAACCCCGACAGCGCGGTCAGCAGGCGGTTGAGGGTAAATTGCAGGATATGGCTGTTATCGGTTTCCAAGGCTAAATCCAGACTGCGGCGGAACTGTGCCTGAGCCTGAATCTGCACCTGCGGGTCGGGCAGTTTGCCCAGCAGACGGTAGAGTTGCTGGCCGGTTTGCTGGCCGAAGCGGCGGGTGATGGCGTCGACCGGCAGGGCCAGCAACTGGCCGCATTCGCGCAACCCGGCTTTGTGCAGCGATGCGCAGACCGCCGCATCGAAGGGCAAAAACGCGGTGCTGATGGGGCTGATCCGGGCGGGCAGCTCATCGCAGCTGCGCACCGCCTGCGTGACGCCGGCACGGGCCAGCAGTTCTGCCGCCAGCGGGGTCGGGCCGACGCCGCTCTGCAGCGCCAGACCGCGCTGTCTGAAATCGCTGATAATCCGCTGCAACAAGGCCTGTTCACCGCCGAAGAGTTTTAAACTGCCGGCGATCTCCAGCAGCACAAGCTGATCACCGCGGGTGCTGACCAGAGAGGAATACTGCAGGGCATGTAAGGCCTGATCGTGCAGATGGGTTTGTTGCAGGGCCGTGTCTTCTTCATGCACGGTGATGTCCGGACACAGGCCGAGGGCGGCGTTAAGGGCTTGTGACGGATGAATACCGAGCGCGCGTGCCGCACGATTGCATTGCACGACAAGACGCCGCTGTTGCCGGCGGCCGGCGACCAGCTGCGGCAGATCCGCCGGCGTGCCGGCGCTGTCGATCAGCAGCTGCGGGAAGAACAGTGCCAGCCAGAGCATCTGCGGTCCGGCGCTTCAGTGGCCGCGGCGGGCGGCAAACAGGCGCTGTATGCTCAGGCGCGCGTGGCGTGTGGCGGTGGTGCTGCGCGCTTTGATTGTGTGCAGATGCAGGGCGTCGCTGCGTAACTGCAGATGCAGGCGCAGGGCTGCGGCCGAATGACTTGCGGCGGCCTGGCCGGGGCGGTAGCAGATGGCAATGGCGTCGCTGCTTTCGGCAGCCAGTTGCAGACGACGCTGCTGGGCATCGCGGGTCTGAGCGGCCCAGAACAGCACCGCCCCGAAGGCGCCGGCGCGCAGCAGTTGCTCGCTTGCCCAGAGGGTGTCGTCTGGTGTGCCGGGGTCGAGAATCCACAGCCGGGATAAATCCACCCCGGCCGCGGCCAGCGCCGGCGCGTAAGGCGTATGCGGGGAGGCCACCAGTGCGGCATAACTGCCCTTGCCGGTTATGCCGGCCAGCAGCGGCAGGCACAGGCTCAGTTCGCCGATGCCGGGTTGCTCGGGCAGCAGTTCGGTCAGGCTGCCGGCCGGCCAGCCGCCGCCGGGCAGAATGGCGTCGAGCTCGGCAAAACCGCTGGCGCGGGTTTTCTGTCCGCCCGGATGGCGGTCGCCCTGCCACAGATCGCGGCGGCTTTGCAGCAGTGCTTCGAGGGCCGGATTCATGTGTCGTTGCGGCGGATAATGCCGACGGAGATGCCCTCGATGTGGAACTCCTCCGTGCGCAGGTCGACGCGGATCGGCGCAAAGTCCGGATTCTCGGCCAGCAGGGTGACGATATTACCGCGCCGGGTGAAACGCTTGACGGTGACCTCATCGCCGATGCGGGCGACGACGATCTGGCGCTGATGGGCCACCGGTGTGGCGTGTACGGCGAGCAGATCGCCGTCGAGAATGCCGGCGTCTTTCATGCTCATGCCGTGTACGCGCAGCAGATAGTCGGCCGGCGGTGTGAAAAGACTTTCATCGAGCCGGTAGTACTCTTCGATATGTTCGGCAGCCAGTAAAGGCTCGCCGGCGGCCACCCGTCCGACCAGCGGTAACCCGGCGCCGGGGTCCGGCCCGCACAGGCGGATACCGCGTGAGGTGCCGGGAACCAGTTCGATAACGCCTTTGCGCGCCAGTGCCTTGAGGTGATCATCCGCCGCCGTCAGGGAGCGGAAACCGAAGTGGCTGCAGATATCCGCACGGGTCGGCGGCAGACCGCTGTCGGCCACGCAGGCGCGGATCATATCGAGGATTTCCTGCTGTCGTCGGGTCAGACCCTGCATGGTGTTAACCGTAAAAAGAAGACCTGTATAAATATACAGTATCGGCGGCGCGCTGCAAGCGTCCGGCAGACGGGGGAGAAAATCTCAGGAAAATAACAAAAATACTATTGCGAATTATTCTCAGTTAGGTTTAAATGTATCCCGACGTCGCCGCACTGCGGTGGATTGTCAGCAAAGCCTCTTGCATGGGGGTTGTGCTCCTTGCCCGGATTTTCAGCGTGTGTTGCAACTCCGTGCCGGCGCTGCCTCGGTAACTGTTGCTCAGTCAGTTATCGCGCCGGTTTTCCCCCGGGCAGGCGGAAGAGTGATCTGGAAGCACAGTTGACCGGGCCGTTTCGGCCCGGTTTTTTTTGCTCCTTGGCTTGTTTTTACCGCCGGTGAGCTGCCGGAAATGTGGCAGCGGGGAGGAAAAGATGACGAAACGATTGATTACGCTCACAAATCCTTCCGAAATGTCTCGTGTTCTATACATTTAGTGCGGATCATTGAAGCCCTGTTCCCAACTCAAGCCCGCAGAGGCTGGAAGGCAAGGCGTCCAATGCGTATACAACACTTACTGGGTGCGGTAAAAAACAGGGCTTATCGGTTTGTTGATACGCAGTCTTTTATCGACCGTCAGTCGGCCATCAATTTTTTCAAAGAACTCTATCGCGCAACCGAATATCTCTATCTTTTTGTGCGCAGCCAGAAGCCGGTTGTGCGTTTTTTCGGTTACGGCTATGAACCGAGCCGCGAAAAAATCGAAATCGATATTACCTACCGCTGCAATTTGTCCTGCGCCAATTGCAACCGATCGGTCGGCGAGGGGCAGGCTAAATCCAATCTGGATATGACTGTTGAGCAGATCCGCACCTTTGTCGAAGAAAGCCGTGCCATGGGCCGGCGCTGGAAGGTGATCAAACTGCTCGGCGGCGAGCCGACCATGCACAAGCGCCTGCAGGAGATTATCGCCGTCCTCAAAGCCTATATTGATCAGGATTCACCGGGCACGCGGCTGGAGCTGTGGACCAACGGGGAAGGGCAGAGAGTGCGCGAGGTGCTCGGCAGGCTGCCCGATTATGTGGTGGTGATCGATTCCAGTCAGACCCGTGGTGCTGAGCCGCTGTTTAATTCGTTTAATCTCGCCCCGGTCGATTCGCCGTTTTACAAATACACCGATTTTGCCCATGGCTGCAGTATTATCGAAAAATGCGGCGTCGGTCTGACCCCGTCCGGTTATTACCCCTGTGCGGTGGCCGGTGGTATTGACCGCGTCGTCGGGCATGACAGCGGCACGCTGCATCTGGCCGATGCCGATGCCAATATGCGCAAACAACTCGATGAGTTTTGCCGCCTGTGCGGGCATTTCCGCGCCTCGCGCAGTTCCCGCAATCAGCGTAAATCACCGGCCTGGGTTGAAGCCTATCAGCGCTATAAACAGAAAAAACCGCAACTGAGCACCTACGGAAAGCTGGAAAGTATCCCGGTGCTGAGCGAAACGCCGCGTACCGCAGCAAAGCCGCCAAAACGCGCCGAATCAGCTGTTGAATAAGGCCAGCACGGCTTGGTGCAGAAAGTGATCGGGATTGCGTATGACCAGATTGGCGGTAATCAGCAGTGACATCACGATCAGCATCGGCCGGACCAGCCCCGCGCCGCGTTTGACCACCATCCGCGAGCCGATCAGCGCACCGGCGATCTGACCGGCGCCCATCAGCAGGCCGGCCAGCCAGAGGGTTTGCCCGCCGGCGATAAACACCACCAGCGAAGCGATATTGCTGGTGAAATTAAACAGCTTGGCGTGCGCCGTGGCGGTGAGCAGATTGTGCCCGCGCAGGACCACATTGCCGGTGGAGAAAAACGCCCCGGTGCCGGGCCCGAAAAAACCATCATAAAAGCCGATCGCCGGGGCGGCGGTGCTGTTGAAGACCGGCGCGCTGACGCGCTGGCGGCTTTCGGCCTGACCGGCGGCCGGCGAAAACAGGTAATAGGCGGCGATGGCAATCAGCAGCACCGGAATGACCTGATCGAGCAGGGCGGCTGTGACCACCTGGGCGGCCCAGGCGCCAAGTCCGGCGCCGATGGCAATCGTCACTACCGCCGGCCACAGGCGGCGCAGCGGCAGGTGTCCGGCACGGAAAAAGGTCACGACCGCACTGAGGGTGCCGAAGGTGCCCTGCAGCTTGTTGGTCGCCAGTGCCTGGGCCGGCGACATGCCACTCATCAGCAGCGCCGGGACGGTCAACAGGCCGCCACCGCCGGCCACCGCATCGATAAAGCCGGCCAGCAAGGCCACCGCCGGCAGGATCACCAGCCATTCGGGAGAGAGTAATTCCATAAGACACTGTCAGGGGCAAAACGCGGCAGTTTAAAACGCTTTGCGGCAAAACGGCAGTGCCTGTGGCGGCCCCGCAATGGCCGCCACAGGCTCAGAATGCGCCATAGCACAACAAATGGCAGTGGCAATGCGCGGCGCACGGCCGTAAACTGTGCGGCTTCTTGCGGAGCGCCGCTTCCGTGGCAGATTTTTAAGTTCCTTTGCGGAGAGCACCACCATGTTTACCAAAGACCAGACCATCGCCGGATTTGACCCGGAGCTGCAAGCTGCCCTTGAGGCGGAAGTTCAGCGACAGGAAGATCACGTCGAATTGATTGCTTCTGAAAACTACGTCAGCCCGCGTGTTCTCGAGGCGCAAGGCTCTGTCCTGACAAACAAATACGCCGAAGGCTATCCGGCCAAACGTTACTATGGTGGTTGCGAGCACGTTGACGTGGCCGAAGCCCTGGCCATCGAACGTGCCAAAGCGCTGTTCGGCGCCGATTACGCCAATGTGCAGCCGCACTCCGGTTCGCAGGCCAATGCGGCGGTCTTTTTTGCGCTGCTGCAGCCGGGCGACACGGTGCTCGGGATGTCCCTGTCTGACGGCGGTCACCTGACTCACGGCGCTAAGGTCAATTTCTCCGGCAAGTTCTACAACGCGGTGCAGTACGGCCTGAGCGATGAGACCGGCGAGATCGACTACGAACAGGTCGAGGCGCTGGCCAAAGAGCACAAGCCGAAGATGATTATTGCCGGCTTCTCCGCTTACTCGCGCATTGTCGACTGGCAGCGTTTCCGCGATATCGCCGATAGTGTGGGCGCGTATCTGATGGTCGATATGGCCCACGTGGCCGGTCTGGTCGCCGCGGGCATGTATCCGTCGCCGATGCAGATTGCCGACGTGGTCACCACCACTACGCACAAAACCCTGCGTGGTCCGCGCGGCGGCCTGATCCTGGCCAAAGCCAATCCTGAGATCGAGAAAAAACTCAACTCAATGGTTTTCCCGGGTATGCAGGGCGGCCCGCTGATGCATGTGATCGCGGCCAAAGCGGTGGCGTTCAAAGAAGCCATGGAGCCGGAATTCAAAACCTATCAGGAACAGGTGGTGAAAAACGCCCGGACAATGGCCGGTGTGTTTCAGGCACGCGGTTACAACGTTGTGTCCGGCGGTACAGACGATCACCTGTTTTTGCTCGACCTGATCGACAAGGGCCTGACCGGTAAAGCGGCCGATGCGGCGCTGGGTAAGGCGCATATCACGGTCAACAAAAACTCTGTGCCGAATGACCCGCAGTCACCGTTTGTCACCAGTGGCCTGCGCATCGGTTCACCGGCGATCACCACCCGCGGCTTTAAAGAAGCCGAATGCGAAAAGCTGGCGAACTGGATGTGCGATGTGCTGGACGACATCGAAAACGAACAGGTCAACAGCGAAGTGCGTGAGAAAGTCAGCGCGCTGTGCAAGGAATTTCCCGTCTATCGGGACTGATTCTGCTTCAGTGCAGACAAAAAAATCCCCGGTCACTGGCCGGGGATTTTTTTTGCCCCGTAAAACCACCCCCGGCCGGCGCTTGCGGTAATACTTCACAAAACCGCCGGTCATCCTCACTGCGCTCTCTGCCGCCTTGTTTGACATCCTGACCCTATGTGCAGGGTTTGGCTGTAAATGCGCTCAATAACACAACTCTGACCCTGCCTGAGGCGTAGCCGCTGCGGGTAATTGTGCTGCCGTTTTTCCGGCCGGCCCGGTCCGCGCACTACTAATTGCTGATACTCCGGTCTGCCAACTACTGGGAGGCTGGTACGCGCCATCAGCCGGCCGGCCAGTTGCGGTCGCCGTCGTTGTGATGGCTGAGGTAGAGACGGACATGGCTAACAACCTTACCCGGCAGGGACTGATTTGCGCGCTAGTGATTCTGTTGTTATGCCTGTGGACCGGGGCGCCGGCTGAGGCCGGTGTGCGCTTTAACGGCGCGGCCAGCGACACTCTGCAAGCGGGCGAGGACGGCTCGCTCTCAACCTCCTTCAGCTTTGATGTCAGCAACGATATCGAGGGCGCTTATCAGCTCGATTTTATCGTCAACGGCAGTGCCCCGGACGGGGCGCAGAAAAATCAGTTCCGTGAGCAGGGCGATAACTGCAACAGCGAACGCTGCTCGTATAACGACGGTGAATCCGGCCGTGTGACCCTGACCTGGCTGGGTTATCCGCGCGAAGGTGTCACTGAGCTGGAGTTTGTTTTCACCTATTGCGAGATTCCCTATTACCTGCGTGGCAGCGGCAACAAGGCGCTGGCTCCGCGTATGAGCGGCACCTGTCCTGCCGGCAGCAGTAAAACCGTCAGCGAACGTGTCCGCGTCCTGCAAGCGGTCAGCAGCGGCACGGTCAGCTTTGTCAATTCCGAATACCGGGTCAGCGAAGACGCCGGCAGTGTCACCCTGGAAGCTGAGCGCAGCGGCGGCAGCGATGGCGCACTGAGCGTCAAAGTCCGTTATGAGGGCGAGTCCGCAACGGCCGGCGAAGACTATCGCGAAGGTCCGGCAACACTGAGCTGGAAAGACGGTGAAGACGGGATCAAATCCTTCACTGTGCCGATTGAGTCTGACCGCATTGCCGAGTCCGACGAAAGCTTTTTGGTCGACCTGGTCGGCGAAAGCACCTCACAAGCGCGTGTCACCATTGTCGATGTGGCAGCGCAAACCGGCGAGCTGAATTTCACTGAAACCGCCATCGCGGTGACCGAGGGTGACGAGGCCGTGCTGCGGGTCGAACGCAGCGGCGGCAGTGACGGCGCGGCATCGCTTGAGTGGAGAAGCGGTGGCGGTGACGAGGACAGCGCCGAACCCGGCGACGATTACACCGAAAGCCGCGGCACGCTGAGCTGGAAAAACGGCGAGGACGGGCAGCGTGAAATCCGTATTCCGGTCAAAGAAGATGCCGTGCGCGAAGCCGACGAAGCCTTCAGCGTGCGTTTGCGCAATATTCAGGGCGCACGGGCAGGCGGCGATGTTGACGCGCTTGTGACCATCCGCGACAACACCCGTTTTGCTGAGCTGGCGTTTCGCAACGCGCGTCTTGGTGCGGCTGAAGATCAGGGCAGCATCAGGGTCGAGGTGCTGCGCAGCGGCAGTGGCGCCGGTGCGGTCAGTGTGCGCTATCGCACCGGTGCGGCCGATGACACCGCCACCGAAGGCGAGGACTACCGCGCCGTCAGCGGCACGCTTGAATGGGCGGCCGGCGACACGGCGGGAAAAAGTTTTGAAGTGCCGTTGCTGACGGATGCGCTTGCTGAGGGTGATGAGACGCTCAGCCTGATTCTCGATCAGCCTGCCGGCAATGCCGAATTGGGCGACCCGGCGCGGGCCATACTCACTATCAGCGACGCCACGGCCTTCGGTACGGTGTCCTTTGCCAGCGACAGCTATCAGGCCGGCGAAGATGCCGGGCAGGTCAATCTCACGCTTCAACGCAAGGGTGGCACTGACGGAAATATCAGTGTGCGTATTCAATCGCAGGACGACAGCGCTGAAGCAGGCAGTGATTTCACGGCCGTCGATCAGGTCGTCAGCTGGCAAAGCGGTGACGCAGCGGATAAGACGGTGGCCGTAACACTGCTTGAGGATACGCGGGTTGAGGATGACGAGCGTTTCAGTCTGCGTCTGTCGGAGGCCACCGGCGGTGCGCGCATCGGCAGTCCCGCCGAAGCGGAATTTATTATCGACAACACCACGATTGCCGTCGCCGGTAGCATCGGTTTCAGCGCCGCGGCCGGCACCGTCAAGGAAACCGACGGCAGTGTCAGCATCGTCGTGCAACGCAGCGGTGGCAGCGATGGTGCGGTCTCTGTTGATTACCGCATCGGTGCGGCCGGGGATACGGCCAGCGCGGGTGAGGATTATACCGCTGCGGCACTGAGCGGACAGCTGCGCTGGGACGACCAGGATCAGAGCGAGCGCACGATTGCATTGACGGTGCTGGCCGACGACGTGCCCGATAACGGCGAAACACTGAGCCTGAGTCTGCTCAACCCGGCAGGCGGCGCCACCCTGGCGGCGGCATCGACCTACAGTCTGAGCATTGTTGATAACACCCAACTGGATGTCTCACCGGATATCGGCATTGTGTCCGGCGACGGTCAGCACGGCTTTCCCGGCACGGTCACCGAGCCGTTTATCGTCGAACTCAGCGATGCAGATGAGGCCAGTGCCGGGGTTGTGGTTAACTGGACGGTTGAGCCGGCCGCAGCCGGACGTTTGCTCGGCGGTAACAGCACACGCTCGGATGATGAGGGGCGCAGCCGCAATGAGCTGGAGATTCTGGCTGCCGGCACTATCACTGTCACCGCCACCGTCAGTCAGGGA
Organism: Granulosicoccaceae sp. 1_MG-2023; assembly: GCA_030546905.1. Classification (GTDB taxonomy): domain Bacteria; phylum Pseudomonadota; class Gammaproteobacteria; order Granulosicoccales; family Granulosicoccaceae; genus UBA7957. The sequence continues at coordinate 139,935 of JAUOPI010000006.1, forward strand.
GAAACCGCTTTGCGCGCCGATCCCAATCAGGTGCGTTTTACGGTCAATGCCGGTTTTCAGGGCAGTGCCGGTCTGACGCCCTCGCAACGCTCGGTAGGCAAATCACTGGATTCGGCCTGCGCCACACTTGATCAGCGCAGCAATCTGAGCGTCGCGCAACAGGATCTGCTGGCCACCTGTGATGTACTGGCCGCCGGCAGCGACGCGGACATCCGTAGCGGTATTGCACGCCTGACCCCGGAAGAGGCACATGCAATTGGCACCGCCTCAATCGACACCGCTGATATCCAGGTCACCAATGTGCAGTCGCGCCTGAATACCATCCGGATGGGTAATGCAGGCCTGGATCTAAGCTCGCTGAACATCAATCTTTACGGGCAAAGTCTGCCATCTGTGCTGACCTCGGCTGCGGCACAGGCATTGAGCGGCGGCGCCGGCGGTGATGATCTCACGGAGAGTCGTCTGGGGGTGTTTGTTAACGGCTCCATGGCGTTCGGCTCGCTGGAAGAGGGCGATGATGAACGCGGACTGGACTTCGACACCCGTGGCCTGACGCTCGGTATTGATTACCGCAGCGGCGATGAATGGGTTGTCGGGGTTGCGCTTGGCTTAATCGATCACGACGGTGATTTCACCTCCGAAGGCGGCAGTCTGGCGATGTCCGGCACCAGTGTTTCGGCTTTTGCCACCTGGTATCAGCAAGAACGCGCCTATATCGACATGATCGCCGATTTCGGGCAGCACAGCTTTGATCTGCGCCGGCGCGTGAACCTGCCGGGCGGTGCGGATCAGTTCGCCGTCAGCTCGGCCGATGCTGATGCTTTATCGCTGAGTCTCGGGGGCGGGCTTGATTATCACCGTGCGCGTTGGCAGTTCGGCCCTTACGGGCGTTTAAGTTATATCCGCTCGTCGCTCGGTGCTTATAACGAATCGGCCTCGGACAGCAGCGCGGCAGGCACGGGGGCGCTGCTGCACTATGACTCGCGGACCCTGAGCATGAGCACGCTGGTGCTTGGCGGGCAGGTCTCGCGCAATATTCCCACGGCCCGCGGTGTCTGGATTCCGCAGCTGCGTCTGGAGCTGGAACACCGCCTGGACGACGGCAAGCGTGAGATCGACGCCGCGTTTCTGGTCGATCCGGAGCTGACCGGCTTCACCATCGAAAGCGAAGACGCCGACAGCGATTACCTGAATCTCGGTCTGGGTTTCTCGGTAGTCATGCAAAACGGCAAATCCGCCTACCTCTATTACGAAAGCCGCCTTGGTCAGGCGCGGCTCACACAACATTGGATCAAAGGTGGTGTGCGCCTGAGTTTCTGATTCAGATAAATGCAAGCATGGCATAGCTGCAGAAGCGCGACTAGCTCACGTATTGATGCCTCACCTTGTATAGCCCGGGCATGCAGGAAAGAACAGAACCTTATTTCATCGCAACTAATGGGCTCGTATGCATAAACTTCTTTTACTTCAAGCACTGAGAGCGGTCGCTGCCGCATTGGTGGTCTTCAGCCACGCGCTGCAAACCTATAGTGAGAAAATCACCCCGACCCAATGGGTGCAACTGGAGTGGGGCGCCGGCTTCGGGGTGCAGGTCTTTTTTATTATCAGCGGTTTTATTATCTATCGCACCACGGTCAATCAGCCGCCCGGGCCCTGTAGCGTGGTGCGCTTTCTCAGCCGTCGGGTGGTGCGCATCGCACCGGTCTATTGGTTGGCGACCCTGATTTATGCGCTCAAGCTGATCTTGCAGGGCAATCCGCCGGGTTGGCTGGCGATGGGCGAATCCCTGTTGTTTATTCCCTATCGCAATCCCGATGAGGCGGGCATGATGCGTCCGGTGCTGGGGGTAGGCTGGTCGCTGAACTACGAGATGTTCTTTTATCTGTTGCTCGGCCTGGCCCTGATGTTACCCAAAGCGGCGCGCTTTACGGCGGTTTCCATGATGCTTCTGGGATTTATGCTGCTGGGCCAGTCCCGCACCGGCGGCGCTGACAGCGGTTACTGGCTGCTTGCCACCCACTGGCTGGGCTATTTCCTGCTCGGCATGTGTATCGCTATGGCCGAATCACGTTTGCATGCGCATCTGCCGGCCCTGCGCGGCAGCGTAGTGCTGATCGCGGTGGGGTTGTTGGTGGGGTGTTTTCTGTTGTTGAGCAATCGCCTGACCCTGACGCCGGCACAGGGGCATCTGCTGAGTGCAAGCCTGGGGACACTGGCGGTTCTTTTGTGCGTGACGGCCCGCTCGGGACGGGCGCAGAACCGGCATGTACGCTTTGTCCAGCGTTGGCTGGTCAATGCCGGTGACGGCTCTTACAGCACCTATCTGTTCCACAGTTTTGCCCTGGGGCCGGTGGCGCGGGTGCTGGCCAAACTGCACATCACACCGCCGCCGTTGTTATTCGCCGCGGCCATGGTGCTGCTTTGTTCCTTGCTCGGTTATGTGATTTACCGGCTGTTTGAGTTGCGTGTTACCGGCGTGCTCAACGCACAGCTTGCGCGGCGCTTGCCGCAAGCGGCGCCGCTGACGGCGGAACCGGCGCTTAGCGTGACAAAGCCGCGCTAGGGTTACCGCGTAGCGGCAATTGCGCGTAAACTACGCGTTTGCCTTTTTGCGCCGGAAGCCGCCCTGTGTCTGAAACCCACGCTTTTTTTATTACCGTTGCCAACGGTCTGGAGTCGCTGCTCGAGTCCGAACTGCACAGCCTCGGACTGACCGATACCCGTGCCGTCGGTGCCGGGGTGTATCTTAACGGGAGGCTGTCCGACGCTTACCGGGTGTGTCTCTGGTCGCGTCTGGCCAACCGCGTGTTGCTGCCGATTGCCGATTTCCCGGCCGCCGGACCGGAGGCGCTGTACGACGGCATCCGCAGCATCGACTGGTCGCAGCATATGGCCGTCAGCGACACCCTGGCCGTGGATTTCTTCAGTGCCAGTTCGGCCATCACGCATACGCAATTCGGTGCCCTGAAGGTCAAGGACGCGGTGGTCGATCAGTTCCGCGAAGCCTGCGGCGAACGCCCCAGTGTCGAGCGCCACACGCCGTCGCTGCGGATCAATGTCTATGTCTTCCGGGACAAGGCGCGGGTGGCGGTGGATCTGGCCGGTCAGGGCCTGCACCGGCGTGGTTACCGCGACGAGCAGTCGCGTGCGCCCCTGAAGGAAAACCTCGCCGCGGCGCTGTTGCTGGCGGTGGACTGGCCCGCGCGGGCGGCACGCGGTGAGAGCTTTTGTGACCCCATGTGCGGCTCCGGCACCTTGCTGATTGAAGCGGCGCTGATGGCCGCCGACGGCGCCCCGCAACTGGGGCGTGACTACTTCGGTTTCAGTGGCTGGAAGGGCCATGACAGCGCGGCCTGGCGTGCTTTGCTGAGCGACGCACAGCAACGTTTCAGTGCCGGTCTGGCCCGCATGCAGAGCCAGATCCGCGGCTCGGATAAATCCGCCCGCGCGGTGAGTATGGCGCAGGCCAATATCGCGCGCGCCGGGTTGGGTGATGTGATCCGCGTCAGTGCGCAGCCGGTCGAAGACATCCGCTATCCGGCATCCCTGCCGCGCGGCTTGGTGATGAGCAATCCGCCCTATGGTGTGCGCCTGGAGCAGGGCGGCAGCCTCGGGCCTTTGTATGCGACCTATACCAAAGCCCTGCGCGAGCACTTCGGCGGCTGGGATGCGGCGGTTTTTACCGGTGCGCCGGATTTGTTGTTCCGTTTACGCACACCGCTGAAAACCACGCTGAAAGTGGCCAACGGCGGCATCGACTGCAAGCTGCTCGAGGCGCATTTACCTGAGCGACGCACTAAGCCGGCCGCTGAAAAAAGCGCGTCCGGTCCGGCGGCAGCGGATAAATCCACCGGCTTGCCGGACCCGTGGGCGCGTAAATCGGCGCCTAAAACCACCCTCAGTCTGCCTGAGCAAAAGCCCGGTGTGGATGTCAGTGCCTTTGTGAACCGCCTGAAAAAGAACCTTAAACCACTGAATAAATGGGCGCGTGCTGAGGATATAGGCGTGTTCCGGATTTATGACGCGGACCTGCCGGAGTTTGCTCTGGCGGTGGATGTTTACGATGCCGGGCGGCGGTTTGTGCTGGTGCAGGAGTACCGTGCGCCGGCCAGTGTGGATCCGGCCCTGGCGGAAGCGCGTCTGACGGCGGCCCTGGCAGCGATTCCGGCGGTGACCGGCTGCGCGGCTGAGGATGTACGTCTCAAGCAACGCCGCCGCCAGAGCGGCAGCAGCCAGTACCAGAAGCTTGCTCGTGACAAGGACACCCATGTCATCAGCGAGCACGGCTGCCGCTTCGAAGTGAATCTGACCGATTATCTGGACACCGGTATCTTTGCCGATCACCGCAAGGTACGCCAATGGGTTTTCCGCGAGGCCGCCGGGCGGCGCTTTCTGAATCTGTTTGCCTATACCGGCACCGCCACCGTGCATGCCGCCGCCGGTGGTGCTGCGTCCTCACTGACGGTGGATATGTCGGCAACCTATCTGGAGTGGGCGCAGCGCAATCTGGCGCTGAACGGTCTGGACGGGCCGCAACACGGCTTCCTGCGGGCCGATGTGCTGGGCTGGCTGGAAAGTCCGCCTGAGGATCTGGAAAAATTCGATCTGATCCTGCTGGATCCGCCGACCTTCTCCAACAGCGAACGCATGGAGAAAACCTGGGATGTGCAGCGCGATCATGTGGGTGTGATTCATCAGGCCATGCGGCTGCTCAATCCCGGTGGCTTGCTGATTTTTTCCAATAACTTCCGCAAATTCCGTCTCGATGAAAAACGTCTGGTGGCATTCCGCATCGAAAACCGCAGCCGCGACTCGATCCCGCGCGACTTTGCCCGCAATCAGCGCATTCATCAGTGCTACTTTATCCGGCGCCCTTGAGCCATACGTGCCAAGACGCCGGCAACTGCTAAACTCAGGCTCTTTGATACGACGCTTTGCTAACGGAGATTTTCGTGGCTGAATTTTTTATGGAGTACGGTCTGTTCCTTGCCAAGGCACTGACCTTTGTGATCGCCATCGGGGCGATTGTGGTGGTGATTGCCGGGGCGAGTCAGAACGCGCGGCGCCAGCTGCAGCGTGGTCAGGTGGTGCTGACCAATCTGAACGAGGAATTTGAGGATCTGCGTGACGCGGTGCGTTGCGAAGTCATGAGCGAGGCCGATCTCAAGGAAGAGCGCAAAGCGAAGAAAAAACAGGAAAAAGAAAAGCGCAAAAAGGAAAAAGCCGCTGCCAAGCGAGCTGCGCGCCAGCGCGGCGACGGGCAGACGGTACTCGCCGAACCGCGTAAAAAGCGGGTTTATGTGATGGACTTTGACGGCGATATCCAGGCCTCGCAGGTCGGTGATCTGCGCAAGGAAATCACCGCTGTGCTGGGGATGGCCGAAGTCGAGGATGAGGTGCTGATCCGTCTCGAATCCGGCGGCGGTACGGTCACCGGTTATGGTCTGGCGGCCTCGCAGCTGGATCGCATCACGCAGAAGAAAATCCCGCTGACCGTCTGTGTCGACACGGTCGCAGCCAGTGGCGGTTATATGATGGCCTGTGTGGCCAATAAGATTCTCGCCGCGCCTTTCGCGGTGCTCGGCTCAATCGGCGTGGTCGCGCAGATTCCCAATGTGCACCGTTTGCTGAAAAAGCACGAGATCGATGTGGAGATTCTCACCGCCGGTGAATTCAAGCGGACGCTGACCGTGTTCGGACAGAATACCGATAAGGCGCGCGAGAAATTTATCGAAGAACTGGAAGTGGTGCATCAGCACTTCAAGGGCTTTATCGATCAGCACCGCCCGCAGATCGATCTGGCCACGGTGGCCACCGGCGAGACCTGGTCCGGTCAGGATGCGCTGGAGCGCAAGCTGATCGACGGCATCAGCACCAGCGATGAGTATCTGCTCAAGGCCAGCGAAGAGGCTGATGTGTATCTGGTGAAGTACGAAAGCCGGAAAAATGTGATGGAGCGTCTGGGTGTGTCGACGCAGTCGGCGCTGGAGAGTGCCCTGACACGCACGCTCAGCCGGCTCTGGAAAGCACGCTTCTTCAGTTGAGCCACGCCGCCGGGCAGGTCCCGGCCATGGCACATAAAAAAACGCCGGCTGAGTCCGGCGTTTTTTGTGTCTGTCGCGGTCTTATGCGGCGGCAGGCACGAATGTCAGAGCCAGGCCGTTGATGCAATGACGTTTGCCGGTCGGGGCCGGGCCGTCATCGAAAATATGCCCCAGATGGCCGCCGCAGCGACGGCAGTGCACTTCGGTGCGGAGCATAAAGAAGGACCGGTCCTGGCGGGTGCCGACGGCGTTTTCGAGTGCGTCATAGAAACTCGGCCAGCCGGTGCCGCTGTCGTATTTGGTTGCCGAGGAATACAGCGGCAGATCGCAGCCGGCGCAATGGAACAGGCCGTCGCGTTTTTCATTGTTGAGTTCGCTGGTGAAAGCGCGCTCGGTGCCTTCCTCGCGGAGAATATCGTACTGCTCAGGGGTGAGGATCTCGCGCCACTGCGCTTCGCTTTTGCTGATCTCAAAGCCGGCGGTTTTTTCTTCTTTAGCCATAGCGCTGCGCATGACAAAGGAAGAGGCCGCCAGCGAGGCCGTGCCGGCCAGCGCGGCGCTGAGGAAAGTACGTCGTTTCATGGTGATTCCCGTCGTTTGTTGGGCGGCATCGGATAAACCTGTGGCTTAGCGATGTGCTGTTCCTACGACCGGCGACCGGCGCGACAGTTCCGTGGCGCGCCGGGGAGGGCGCACTGCCCTGAGGCAGCGCGCGCCCGCGGGCGGCTCAGAGCGCCTCGTTACCCGATTCACCGGTGCGGATGCGGATGGCCTGTTCGATCGGCGTGACGAAGATTTTGCCATCGCCGATTTTGCCGGTTGCCGCGGTCTTGCTGATCGCCTCCACGGCGGCGTCGACCTGATCGTCGGCCACGGCCACTTCCACGCGGGCTTTGGGCAGAAAATCCACCACATACTCGGCACCGCGATAGAGCTCGGTATGGCCTTTTTGCCGTCCGAAGCCTTTGACTTCCGTGACGGTCAGACCGCGTACATCCACATCCGACAGGGCTTCACGCACCGCGTCGAGCATATGCGGTTTGATAATCGCAATGATAAGTTTCATGTTTCTGGCCTCCGCTCAGGGTTTTGCTAAACGCCTCAATATGCACCAAGTCTTGTCGTAGCATCAAGGTAAATGCGGCGAAAACGCACCATATTGATGCGAATCAGGTAGTTGACGCGCTTGCCAGACCCGATGTGCGCGGGCAATCTTGGTTCCGGGCCATAACAGGAGCGCTTATGCACACACTACAGGCACAACAAAGTCTATTGCTGTTGATTGATTGGCAATCACGGCTGTTGCCGGCCTTGCCGCACGGTCAGGCCGCGTTGCAGCGTTCGGTGCTGCTGGGCAAGGGGGCGGCCTTGTATGATGTTCCGGTCCTGGTGACCGAGCACTGTGCGGACAAGATCGGCGGAACCGATCCGGGGCTGTTGGAAAGTCTCAGTGCGCCGCACATGATCCATAAAACCCATTTCAGTGCCTGCCGAGGTACCGCCTTGTTAAGTGATATCCAGGCCGGCGAGCGGCGGCAGATCGTGGTCGCCGGTGCCGAGACCCATGTTTGCGTGTTACAGACGGTACTGGATCTGTTGGCGCCGGAGCGGCGTGTTTACGTGGTCTGTGATGCGCTGGCGTCGCGCAAGTCGATCGACTACAAAACCGCGCTGCAACGGATGCAGCAGGCCGGCGCGGAGCTGGTGACCAGTGAGATGGTGCTGTTTGAATGGCAGGCCTGTGCGGGCGATCCGGGGATGCGGGAGATGCTCTCGCTGGTGCGTTAAAGGGCCGGCGGGTTGAACAGCAGCAGGCTGTTGGCGGCCAGCAGATAGCCGATCAGCGCGCCGATCAGCACATCGCTCGGATAGTGCAGGCCGAGAATCAGCCGTGATAAGCCCACCAGTGCGGTAAACGGCACGGCAATCACCCACCATTCGGGGAAGTAATGGACCAGTACGGTGGCGAAGCTGACCGCGTGCAGGGTGTGTCCGGACGGGAAACTGAACTGATCCAGTGCCACATTGCCCTGTTGTACACAGCGGCTGTAGGCATAGGGCCGTGGCCGCCGGGTGGCGCTTTTCATCAGCTTGTACAGCAGCAGCCCGAGCATGGCTGTCAGGCCCATATTCAGGGAGGCCTTAACCCCGGCCATGCCGTATAACAGCGGTAACAAGGCCATCAGGGTGTACCAGAACACACCGTCGCCGAGGCGGCTGATAAGGCGGAAGGTGGGGTTGATCAGGCGTCGCCGGTTAATGCTGTTAAAGAACAGGCAGAGCGGGATCTCCAGATCGTTGATGCGGGAGATGGCCGCTTTCATGCGTCGTCCTCCTGTGCGATACGCGCACGGATAATAGCTGCCAGTCGGCGGTAGACCGCCTCCCAGCTATTGTCGAGCATGGAGATGCGGGCATGGGCGCCGAGTGAACGGCGCGTCTGTGGCTCGGTTGCCAGATCGGAGGCCGCCCGCAGAAACGCCTCCTCATTGCCCGGAGGGACACTCCGGGCATTGTAATGATCGCGCACATGGCGTTTGGCGGCGGCATAGTCAAAGGCGACGGCCGGCAGGCCGGATGCCAGGGCTTCGATCAGTACATTTCCGAATGTTTCGCTGAGACTGGGGAAGACAAACAGATCCGCCGAGGCGTAATGGCAGGCGAGGTCTTCACCGCGCTGCATGCCGCAGTAGATAAAATCCGGATGTTCGCGCTGCAGGCGTTGGCGGACCGGTCCGTCGCCGACCAGAATAAAGCGCGCCCGCGGTTGCAGCAGCTGTACGCGGCGAAAGGCCCTGATCGCCAGATCGATGTTTTTCTCGGCGGCAAGGCGTCCCACGTAGAGCACGGCCGGATCATCGTCGGCCAGTCCCCATTGCCGGCGCAGCGCCTGTGAGCGGCGCTGCGGGCTGAACAGTTCCGTATCAACCCCGCGTGCCACGGTCACCAGATTGGTATAACCCTGTTGTGACAGGGATTGGCGGATCTCGTCGGTCGGCACAAAGCTCAGTTCGGCACGGTTGTGAAAGCGCCGCAGGTGGGCATTGACCAGTTTTTCGATCAGGCTCACGCCGTAAAAGCGGGTGTATTGCTGGAAATTGGTGTGATACTCGGAGAACACCGGAATGCCCAGCGCGGTGGCCGCTTTCATGGCCGAATGCCCGAGCAGACCTTCGGTGACAATCAGCACGATGTCCGGGCGCTGCTTCTGCCATGCGCGGGTCAGGCGTGCGCTGCAGGGCCGGCCGAGCTTGACGTCACGGTAAAACGGCAGCTTGATGCCGCGGATCGAGTGTACGGTCAGATCCGGTTCGTCGAGTTTGTCTTCGGCGACGGTTTGGAATAGATGGATCTCCGCGCCCAGCGAAGCCAGCCCGTCGACGATCTTGCCGCAGGTCATGGCCACGCCGTTGATATCCGGACGCCAGGTCTCGGTCACCACGGCGATCACCGGTTTGTTGCGGAACTGTCCCTGCAGCAGCACCTTGCCGGCCGGGCAGGGCTGTGGGCGTGGTGTCGGCCGGTTCAGTGTCAGACGACCTTGGGCCGGTGCAAATTCCATTGTTTTGTTCGCCGTATCTGTTGTCACAGGCCGAAGATTACGCAGTCAGTATGACAAGCCTGTGAAACAGGATGCGGATCAGAGGTGGTTTTCAGAGCCGCCGGGGGCAGCTCACAAATTCCCGGGCGGGAACGAAAAAGCCCCGCGCTTGCGGGGCTTTCGGCAACAAGGGCGCGGGGCTTTTACAAAGTCGGCAATACGGCTTCCATCGCACTGAGTGTTTTATCGATTTCGGCATCACCGTGGCAGATCGAGACAAAACCGGCCTCAAAGGCCGAGGGCGCGAAATAAACGCCGTGCTCGAGCATGCCGTGGAAAAAGCGGCTGAACTTGTCCGCATCACAGGCCATCACATCGCTGAAGCCGGTGATCTGTGACTGCCCGGTAAAGAACACGCCGAACATGCCGCCGGCCTGATTGGTGGTGAAGGGGACGCCGTACTTATCGGCAATGGCCTGCATGCCGCCGAGCAGCTCGGCGGTGGTGGCGCTGAGTTTTTCGTGAAAGCCGGGCTCGCTGATCAGTTCCAGGGTTTTCAGGCCCGCGGCCATGGCGATGGGGTTGCCTGACAGGGTGCCGGCCTGATAGACGGGGCCGAGTGGTGCGATATGTTCCATGATGTCGCGTTTGCCGCCGAAGGCGCCGACCGGCATGCCGCCGCCGATCACCTTGCCGAAGGTCGACAGATCCGGGCGGATATTGAAATGCGCCTGAGCGCCACCGAGAGCAACCCGGAAACCGGTCATCACCTCATCAAAGATCAGCACGCTGCCGTGCTCGTCGCAGACCTCGCGCAGGGTTTCGAGAAAGCCCGGCTGCGGCGGTACGCAGTTCATATTGCCGGCCACCGGCTCGACGATAATGCAGGCGATTTCATCGCCGATCTGGGCGAAGGTTTCGCGCACCTGAGCGGCGTCGTTGTAGGTCAGGGTCAGAGTGTGTTCGGCCACCGATGCCGGTACGCCCGGCGAGCTTGGTACGCCCAGCGTCAGCGCACCGGAGCCGGCTTTGACCAGCAGGCTGTCCGAATGGCCGTGGTAGCAGCCTTCGAATTTGACGATTTTGTCGCGCCCGGTGTAGCCGCGGGCCAGGCGGATGGCGCTCATGGTCGCTTCGGTGCCGGAACTGACCATACGCACCATATCCATGCCGGCGACCAGTTCGCAGACCTTGTCGGCCATCAGGGTTTCTGAGACAGTCGGTGCGCCGAAGCTCAGACCGTGGGCGGCGGTTTCCTGCACGGCAGCGATCACATCCGGATGGGCGTGACCGACGATCATCGGGCCCCAGGAGCCGACGTAGTCGACATATTGCCGTCCGTCGGTGTCGGTAATATAGGCACCTTTGGCACTGGCAATAAAACGCGGGGTGCCGCCGACGCCGCGAAAAGCGCGTACCGGTGAGTTGACGCCCCCGGGGATATGCTGGCTGGCATCGTTGAACAGGCTTTCGGCGTCGGTCACGTTTGGCTCCTTCAGGATCGGGTAAATTAGCGATTTTACATCACAAAACCTATAATTGCGTCAATCACAAGCACAACGATGGCGCCGGCGCAGGGCTTGGCCCCGACACGCCACATACAATGATCACCCAATTAAGGCGAGATAAACTCTATGGCTTCCGTTACTACCCTCAGTAAATTCATCATCGAAAACGAGCGCAATTACCCGGAGGCCACCGGCGAATTCACGGCGGTACTGAATGACGTCGTGGTGGCCTGTAAGCGCCTTTCCGATCTGGTCAATATGGGCGCGCTGGCCAATGTGCTGGGCGCGGCGGAAACCGAGAACGTGCAGGGCGAGCAACAGAAAAAGCTCGACATCATCTCCAACAACGTGTTTATCGAAAGCATCGAATGGTCAGGCCATTTCGCCGGCATGGCCTCCGAGGAGATGGAAGACGTTTACCCGATTCCCAAAGAATACCCGCGCGGTAAATACCTGATCACCTTTGATCCGCTGGACGGTTCCTCCAATATCGATGTGAATGTCTCGGTGGGAACGATTTTCTCCATTCTGCGTTGTCCGGACGACGTTGAAGAGCCGACCGCAGAGGACTTCCTGCGCCCCGGCACCGAGCAGGTCTGCGCCGGTTACTGCCTGTACGGTTCGGCAACCATGATGGTGCTGACCATGGGCGCGGGCGTTAACGGTTTCACCCTCGACCGTGCGATCGGCGAGTTTGTGCTGACGCATCCGGCCATGATGATCCCGCAGGACACCAATGAGTTCGCCATTAACGCCTCTAACCAGCGTCACTGGGAAGCGCCGGTCAAGCGCTATATCGACGAGTTGCTGGCCGGCAAGGACGGCGCGCGCGGTCAGGAGTTCAATATGCGCTGGATCGGTTCCATGGTCGGTGATGTGCACCGCCTGCTGTGCCGTGGCGGCATCTTCCTTTATCCGATCGACGAAAAAATCAAGGCGCAGGGCAAGGAAGGGCGCTTGCGTCTGCTGTACGAAGCCAATCCCATGAGCTTTATCGTCGAGCAGGCCGGCGGTCTGTCACACACCGGTACAGAACGGGTTATGGAAGTGCAGCCGCACGGTCTGCACCAGCGTGTGCCGGTGTTGATGGGCTCGAAAAACGAGATCGAGCGACTGATCGCCTACCATCAGGAAGGCTGAAGCGGCACCTGAAGCATAAAAAAAGCCGGCAATACGCCGGCTTTTTTTTGCTCTGTCAGAGCCCGTCGGGCTGGCCGGTGTTTTCGCGTACGCTGAACCAGATATCGCCGTCCGGGTTGATGCGCTTTTCACGTCCTTGCAGGGCTTGCATGGGCACATGGACAAAGTGATCGAGGTGGTCACCGATCAGCATGCCGCCTTTGCCGGCCATGGCCGCGTGTACCGCAGCGCGGGCGCAGTGGTCGCAGAAAATCTGATCGGAGGCATTCGGTCCGGTGGAACGGATCAGATAGCTGGGCTCGATATACTTAAGCACCACATTGAGATTGCGTTCCCTGAAGTAGGCCAGAATGGCATCGCGTAAATAGATGCCGATATCGCCGGGTTTTTTATTGCCGGAGGCATCACAGCCGGTGTCGGCCTCGGCGAAGAAATCCTGCCCGGCGCCTTCGGCCAGTACGATCACCGCATTACCGCGCCCGCGCAGACGATGCTCGAGCAAGTCGAGAAAGCCGCCCTTGCTTTGCAGGGTAAAAGGCACTTCAGGAATCAGGCAGAAATTGGCATTGCCCGAGGCCAGGCAGGCGTTGGCCGCGATAAAGCCGGCGTTGCGGCCCATCAGCTTGACCAGGCCGATGCCGTTGCGCACCCCGCGGGCCTCAGTGCTGGCGCAGTTGATCGCATCGGCGGCCTTGGCCACGGCGGTTTCAAAACCGAATGAGCGCTGCACCATCGGGATGTCATTGTCGATGGTTTTGGGAATGCCGACGACGGATTTTTTCAGGCCGCGGCGGCGGATTTCCTGCCAGATCTTCAAGGCGCCGCGCATGGTGCCGTCGCCGCCGATGGTGAAGAGCATGTCGATATCATGCCATTGCAGATAGTCGACGATCTCGCTGGTCGGCGGGGTGCCGCGGGCGGAGCCGAGTATGGTGCCGCCGTCGGCGCGTATGCCGCGCACTGCATCGGGCGTCAGCGTGATCGGTTCCGGCGCGCCCTCGCTCAGGCCGCTGTAGCCGTAACGGATACCGCGTATGTCCTTGCAGCCGTAGATGTGCCAGAGTTGCAGAACTATACCGCGGATAACTGCATTCAAACCGGGGCAGAGACCGCCGCAGGTGACGATGGCCGCGCGGGTCTTGCCCGGCAGGAAAAAAATCTTGCGCCGTGGCCCGGCCAGCTCCAGCGTGTCACCGGTGGCCTCATTGGCGGCCAGAGGGTCAAAACGCAGCCGGCTGTTATTATCGATAAAGCGACTGAAACCCCGTTCGCGCATGGGGTTGTCGAAGTTACAGTCGCCGAGGTTTTCGATATCAAAGATTCCGTGGGTGTCGGCCAATAGCTTGCTCCTTGTTCGTAGGTAACAATGATTGTCGCCTCAGATCAGGCACACTACATTTAAAAGATACTATTGCTGCATTGCAGAGTCATTCAATATGGAAAAAAAAGCACCATTCTGGCGAATTACGCCGGTGCATGAGCTTGATGACGCACAGTGGGAATCCCTGTGTGACGGTTGCGGGCGCTGTTGTCTGCAGAAGTTACAGGACGTCGATACCGGCACCACGTATTTTTCGCGCGTCGCCTGCCGTTTGCTGGATACGCAAAGCTGCCGTTGCTCCGATTACGCCAATCGTTTTGCGCAGGTGCCTGACTGCACCGCCGTGCGGCCGCTCGATGCCGAGAAGCGGAAGTGGTTGCCCCCCAGTTGCGCCTATGTGAAAGTGTCTGCAGGGGAAGAGTTGCCGGCCTGGCATCACCTGCGCTGCGGCGATCCGGATGCGGTGCACACGGCCGGTATCTCCGTACGCGGTTGGAGCGTGCCGGAAGAGGGCGTTGCCGAAGAGGACTATGAGTACCTGCTGGTGGCCTTTGACGAGGATGATCAACCGGTGTTCAGTTAAACGGTGTAGTGTTTGTAAAATGTCATGTGCTGCAGGTGAAGTTGGCATGACTCTGTATTATCATTGACCGCTTAGCCGTACTATTGTGCCAATTGGCGCTGAGAACATTTTGAAATGCATAGGAAACGGAGTCTTCATGACTAAAAACGGTTCAGCCTCTGATACGGTGAGTCCGGTTGCTTCCGGTCAGGAGCGGCGCGGCAGGATAGAAGAAACCATCGCCAAGCTGGTGGATATGCGTCAGCAGGTACTGGTGACCTGGGGCAGGCTCGCCGGTCTGCGTTCCTTTGAAGAAATCGACTTTGACGACGAAGACGAAGTCACTCAGGAAAAAAAGGTCCGTGCTGCCGAGGTACGTACATTCCTGCAGATGCTGATGGACTATACCGCGCTCGGACACTTCGAAATCTATCAGCGCATCATTGAAGGCAAAGAGCGCCGTCAGGCTGTACGTGACGCCGCCGACCGTGTTTACACCGGTATTGCCGCGAGCACCGAAGTTATTGTCAGATTCAACGACAAATACGACCGCTTTGCCGCGACGGACGAAGAGCTGGCGACCTTCGATACGGACATTTCCGAACTTGGCGAGGCACTGGCCAACCGTGGCGAACTGGAAGACGAGATTCTCTCAGCGCTGCGGAAAAAGAAAGCGCCTGTCACCTGACTCAGGACCGGCCGGATGCTGATGTCAGCGTCCGGCAAGGCCTTCCGGCCGGATATCGCTCTGGCCGAACCCCACCTTCATACTCTACACTCCGGCGTTTTCCGACGGACTCTGATCAATGGATACACTGCGTTTACGCAAGGGCGAAGAACGACGCCTGCTTGCCGGTCATCTTTGGGTTTTCAGTAACGAAGTTGATGTCAAAGCAACGCCGTTAACCGGCTTTGAGCCCGGTCAGCCTGTCCTGATCGCCTCCTCGCGGGGCGAGCCGATCGGTCATGGTTACGTTAATCCGCACAGCCTGATTGCCGCACGTTTATGCAGCCGTGGTACCGCGCGTCCGCTTGATGCGGCGTTGATCCGTGCCCGTCTGGAGGCGGCGCTGGCACTGCGTGAAGCCTTTTATGACAAGCCTTTCTACCGTCTGGTACACAGCGAGGGCGATTGGCTGCCCGGGGTGGTGATAGACCGTTACGGCGATGTGCTGGTCATGCAGGTCAATACTGCAGGCATGGAGCGCATGCTGGATGTGCTGCTGGCCGAACTCGATGCGCTGATCGCGCCGGCGACCGTGTTGTTGCGTAACGACAGTCCGGTGCGTGAGCTGGAAAACCTGCCGCGCTACGTCAAACTCATCAAAGGCAGCCTGCCTGAGCAGGTTACCGTAGAGGAGAACGGCTTGCGTTTTCTTGCCTCGCTCGACAGCGGGCAGAAAACCGGCTGGTTCTACGATCACCGTGAAAACCGTGCGGCGCTGCGGCCCTTGTCGCAGGGTAAGCGTGTGCTGGACGTGTTTTCCTATCTGGGCGGCTGGGGGCTGAATGCAGCCGCCGGTGGTGCTGCAGAGGTGCTGGCGGTGGACGCGTCGGCGGCGGCGCTGGCGCTGGCCGCCAAGAACGCCGAGCTGAATGGTTTCGGCGAGCGTTTCAGCACCCGCTGCGGTGACGCGGCCGATGTGCTTCGTGCGCTTGCAGACGAGGGCGCGCAGTTCGATATCGTGGTGCTCGATCCGCCGGCCTTTATCAAGCGCCGCAAAGACCATAAGGCCGGGCTTGCGCAATACGAACTGATCAACCGTCTGGGTATGGCGCTGCTGGCTGACGGCGGCTTGCTGGTGTCGGCCTCCTGTTCGCAGCATCTGAGTGCAGCGGACCTGAATAACGCCATGATCCGCGCGGCGCGTAAAAACCGCGCCTCGGTGCAGGTGTTGTCCAGCGCCGGGCAGGGGCCTGACCATCCGGTCAATGCGGCCATGCCGGAAACGGCTTATCTCAAGTCAGTGCTGGCGCGCCTGATTCGCTAAAGGGGCCGTTGCACAGCGGTGGCGGCGAACGGGCTGTTTTTGTATCGCCGCTCCGATTAACAGCGCTCTGCCTGATTGACTTGTCGATGGTTTAAAGAAGATGTTGCAAGTGCCTGATAAGTTTCTACAAGCGATGTCCTGAAAAGTGAAAATCATCTTGCATTCCGACGCCCTGCATGGTGGAATTGGAGCTCAGTAGTTCCCCCTAATTCCGTGTGGCTTCAGCGCTGCAGTCAGTGCAAGCCGGTTTTTTTACGCACGGGTCCCGTAGCATACGGGTATGCCAGGGATTTCGCTTCTGCCTGCATCGGATTGTAGTGCCCGGCTTGGCCGGGCGGGCAGAGTCTGTTTGTCTGAATGATCTGAACCTATATGACAACAACGGCACTTAACTCGAAGAATATGGGCGCCAGGCGCCTGCGACAGGATATAGTTTCGCAGAAGGAACTCCGCCTTCGCGAACGGCTCCGGCATAGCGCGGAGCTAAGGGACAGGCATCTCGCCGCTCTTGACTACCTTTCTTCGCATCTTGCCGCTTCTGTCTCTCCCGTGCCGGGGCAATCCCAGCATGACCTGCTTTCTTCTCTCGCTGGTGAATTCGCCTCTCTGTTCAGTTTTTCCCGCTGCGGGGTGCTCTGGGTTAATGCCAACGGCATGCTTGAGCTCTACGGCAACCATCCCGGCGATGCGCAGGAACGGATTCAGACCGAACTGGAATATCTGCGCCGCACCGGTGCCATGGTGCGGGTGCTGCAGGCCAACAAGCCGGCCCTGAAAGAGTCTTCCGTTTACGGCGAATGGCTGGTCTACCACACCATCCGCACCGATGATCACGTGCTTGGCTTCCTGATCGGTGTGTTGCCGGAGCAGGGCATGATCGACGCGGTTATGCTCAAGCTGTTCGACGTGATGCTGCGCAACACGGCGTTTGCGCTGGATCATTTTGCCGATGAGCAGCTGGCCACCGCCGACCGCCTTTACCGGATTGCCAATGAGGCCGCGGCCTCGTCGGTTGCGCGTTTTAAATTTATCTCTGACCGCGATCGCCTGACCGGCCTGGCCACGCGGGCTGATTTCCTCCACCACACCGGGCTGCTGCAAAGCCGGGATACCGGCACCGATGCGGTGATGGTGATGAGTCTGGACTTTGACAACTTCAAAGCGGTCAATGCCGGTCACGGTTACGCCGCCGGCGATGCGGTGCTGGAAACCGCCGCGCAACGCCTGGTGTCGCTGTTCAAAGATGCGGATTTTCTCGCCGCGTATGGCCTTGAGGGCATACCGCATTGCGGGCGCACCGGTGAGGATGAGTTCTCCCTGGTGTTCAGTGCGCAAAGCGCTCCCGATGACAGTGTCTTGGCGGCACTGGGCGGTGCACTCGCCGAACGTCTCAGCGACCCCTATATCGTCGATGGCGATCGTGTGCGGGTGCGTGCCAGTGCCGGTGTGAGCGCCGATCGCAATGCCGGTATTACGGCCGCTGATTTATTACTGCAAGCCCAGCACGCACGTGCTGCAGCCCGCGATCAGGGCGCAGCGGTGCAGGTATTTGAAGCCGCTATGGCGCCGGCCGGCGAAGGGCTGAGCGAGGCGTCGCTGGCGGCAGCTTTGCGGGAAGGTCAGCTGCGGGTGTTTTACCAGCCGACGCTGGACGTGACCAGCGGTGCGGTCAGCGGTGCCGAGGCCTTGTTGCGCTGGCAGCATCCGGCCGAAGGCCTGATCGGTCCGGAGCGCTTTTTAGCGCTGGCCGAGAGCAGCGGGCTGATTCACGAAATCGGCGAGTATGTGCTGCGCGAAGCCTGCCGTTTACTGGCCCAGGCCGATGAAGCCGGCTATGACGATTTCAGCGTGTCGGTGAATCTGTCGCCGGTGCAGTTGCTTGATGCGGATTTGCCGGCCAAGTGCCGCGCCATCGCCGATACACACAGTGCCGATCCTGCCCGTATCGGGCTGGAAGTCAGCGGTGCCGGTTTTGAGCGGCACGGCGCGACTGCCGAGCAGGTGTTGCGTGAGTTGGGTGAGAACGGCTTTTGTCTGATGATCGATGATTTCGGCGGCAGCAACAGTTCCTTGTCCGTGCTGCGTGATCTGCCGGTGAAATTAATCAAGATCGACTCGGCTTTTGTGCAGAATCTGCCCGACAGCAAGGTCGATAACGCGATCGCGCAGGCCATGGTCGCCATGGCGCAGGATCTGAACATGGAAATCCTCGCCGAAGGTATTGAGTCTGAAGATCAGCTGGAAAACGTCCGCGCGCTTGGCTGTGATCGTATGCAGGGCTATTTTCTCGGTCGCCCCTGCGGATACGGCGAGTTCGAAGCGATGATGAACGAATGGCGCAGTGTGGCTGATGTGGTGATCTGACCAGGCTTGCAAAACGTCCGAAAGATCCGGCTGCGGCCGGATTTTTTGTGTCTGCAGAACGGCTCCCGGCCCTGTAGCTTGCCGGCGATTAATTTCAGGCGGGCGGCTAATTTAGGGTAGAATCGGCGCATTTGTTTTTTCCCGATGCAGGTTTCTAATGCTCACTTATCCCGAGATTGATCCGGTCGCTGTCTCGCTCGGACCGATGAAGATTCACTGGTACGGCTTGATGTATCTGGTCGGCTTTGCCGGCGGTTGGTGGCTGGCAAAGCTGCGAGCCAAACGGCCCGGTTCGGGCTGGGACCCGGAAGAGATCGGCGATCTGGTGTTTTATATCGCGCTCGGTGTCGTGCTCGGCGGGCGTATCGGCTACGTGCTTTTCTACAACTTCCCGGTGTTTGCCGAAAATCCGCTGACCATCTTCAAAATCTGGCAGGGCGGGATGTCCTTCCATGGCGGACTGATCGGCGTGCTTATCGCGTTCTGGTTGTATGCGCGCAAAACCGGCCGTGGCTTTTTCAATGTGGCCGACCTGATTGCGCCGGTGGTGCCGATCGGCCTCGGCGCGGGGCGTTTGGGTAACTTTATCAACGGCGAGCTCTGGGGACGTGTCACCGACGTGCCCTGGGGAATGGTTTTCCCCGGTGGCGGGCCGCTGCCGCGTCATCCCTCGCAGCTCTATCAGTTCTTCCTGGAAGGGCCGCTGTTTTTCGCCTTGATCTGGCTGTACTCGAAGAAACCGCGTCCGACCATGGCGGTGTCCGGTTTTTTCCTGATCTATTACGGTATTTACCGCTTCCTGATTGAATTCGTGCGCGAGCCTGATTCGCAGCTGGGCTTTGTGGCATTGGACTGGATGACGCAGGGGCAACTGTTATCACTGCCGATGATCGCCTTCGGCGTGCTTTTTATCTGGCTTGCCAGCCGGCGTAAACCGGCAGATCAGGAGGCCTGAGTATGCGGCAGTATCTCGATCTGATGCGTCACGTGATGGCGCAGGGCACGGATAAATCCGACCGCACCGGCACCGGCACCCGCTCGGTGTTCGGCTATCAGATGCGCTTTGATCTGGCGGATGGATTTCCGCTGCTCACCACCAAGAAGCTGCACCTGCGCTCAATCATCCATGAACTGCTGTGGTTCCTGCAGGGCGATACGAATATCCGCTACCTCAAGGACAACGGCGTTAGCATTTGGGATGAATGGGCGGATGAGAACGGCGATCTGGGGCCGGTCTACGGTCACCAGTGGCGCAGTTGGACGGGGGCGGACGGCGAAACCATCGACCAGATAACGCAAGCCGTAAACCTGGTCAAACACAATCCGGATTCGCGCAGGATCATTGTCAGCGCCTGGAACGTGGCCGATGTGGAGAATATGGCGCTGCCACCGTGTCATTGTCTGTTTCAGTTCTACGTTGCCGACGGCAAGCTCAGTTGCCAGCTCTACCAGCGTAGTGCTGATATCTTTCTCGGCGTGCCGTTCAATATTGCAAGCTACGCACTGCTGACCATGATGATGGCGCAGGTGTGTGGTCTGCAGGCCGGTGAGTTCATCCACACCTTCGGCGACGCGCATCTGTACAGCAATCACTTTGAGCAGGCAGAGACGCAGCTGGCCCGCACGCCGGGGCCGTTGCCGACCATGCAGATCAATCCGGACGTGACCGACATTTTCGGCTTCACCTTTGACGACTTCACGCTGCTCGGCTATGAGGCGCAGGCGCATATCAAAGCGCCGGTGGCGGTCTGATGTTGGCGATGATTATGGCGATGGATCGCAACCGCCTGATCGGTGCCGACGGTGGTATGCCCTGGCATCTGCCGAATGAGTTGCAATACTTCAAGCGTGTCACCATGGGCAAGCCTCTTATCATGGGGCGCAAGACCTTCGAATCCATCGGGCGGCCTTTGCCGGGCCGGGCCAATATTGTGGTGACCGGCAATACGCAGTGGTCGCACGAGGGCGTGTGGGTGGCGCACGATCTGGAGACGGCGATCGCGCTGGCTGAAAAACACAAGCAGGGTGCTGATGAGGTCATGATTATCGGCGGCGCCAGTCTGTGTCGTCAGGCCATGCCGCTGACAGAAAAACTCTATCTCACCGTGATCGATCATGAGTTCGAGGGTGACACCTGGCTGGACAGCTTCGAGGAGTCAGACTGGCAGGAGTTGAGCTGCGAACAGGTCCGGCCCGATGAGAAAAATCCCTATGCTTACCGCTGCCGCGTCTTGTTAAGGAAACCGCTGTGATCCGGGCTTTTTTCTATCTGCATCTGGCCGGTTTGCTGGTTCTGCTGGCCGGTCTTGTCTGGTATTTCGGCGGTGATGCTGATGGCCGTACAACCGGCACCATGGTGGCTATCTCGTCGCTGTTGGGATTGGGCCTGATGATGATTTCGCCCTGGCCGGTGGTAAAGGCCATTCAATGGATGATGAAATCGTCCGGGCGCTGAAACAGGACGTTTTCAGCGCTTTTTCGGTGCCTGAGCCTGCGGGCAGCGCAGGCGCGTATACACCCCGGTCTGCAGCGCGTAGGCGGTCAGAAATCCTCCCCAGACACAGCCGCTGTCCAGGGCGACCACATCGTGTGCGCTGGGCGTGCCGACCGTGGACCAGTGGCCGAAAATGACCTTCATATCCTCATGTCGCCGGTCCGCGACTTCGTACCAGGGCAGCAGTGATTCAGGCTGAGTGCCGGGGCTGTCTTTTTCCTTGAAATCGAGTTCGCCGTCACGCCGGCAATAGCGCATGCGGGTCAGCACATTAATCGCAAAGCGCAGGCGTTTTTCTCCCTCGCGGCCTTCGCGCCAGCGTGCCGGGCTGTTGCCGTACATAAACGTAAACAGCTCGCGGTAGTTGTCGGCGCGCAGAGCAGACTCGACAAACGCGGCTTCGCGCAGCGCGGTGGCGCGGTCCCAATGCGGATGCAGGCCGGCGTGACTGAGCACGTGCGGGCCGTTTTCCTCGACCAGCAGCAGCGGGCGGCGGCGCAGCCAGTCGAGCAATTCCGGCGCATCCTCTGCGCGCAGGATCGCCTCCAGCGTGTCCTTGGATGAGGCTTTGCGCGCGCCGGCGGCGACGGCCAGCAGATGCAGATCGTGATTGCCGAGTACGGTTTCGGCGGCATCGCCCAGGGATTTCACAAATCGCAGGCAGCCCAGCGAATCGGGACCGCGGTTAATCAGGTCGCCGCAAAGCCAGAGCTTGTCGCGGGCCGGGTCGAAGTGTACTGCATCGAGCAGGCGTTGCAGTGGCTCCAGGCAACCTTGCAGGTCGCCGACAGCATAGGTGGTCATTAGTGCAGGGTGCGCGGTGTGGTCAGGAGAAATTCGGGAATCTGCGCGTCAAAGCGCTCGCCTTCATCGGTTTCCATCTGGTAGCTGCCGCCCATGGTGCCCATCGGCGTTTCCAGCATGGTACCGCTGGTGTACTGGAAGCCTTCGCCGGGGCGCAGATGCGGGGTCTCGCCAACCACGCCTTCACCACGGACTTCCTGGGTTTTACCGTTGGCATCGGTGATGATCCAGTGCCGGGTCAGCAGGCGTGCGGGACGGTCACCCACATTGCGGATGGTGATCGTATAGGCAAAGACATAGCGGTTTTCGTCCGGCTCCGACTCGCTTTCCATGTAGTGAGTGTCAACATCGACCTCAATGCGGTCATCAAACTCAGTTTGCACGCGTGAATTTCCGTAGGCTTTAAGCAATTCCTCCGATCATAACGCAGGTCAACAGCTGCCGCCAAACCGGTGATGCGTTCCGTTTCAGCCGTCGGCAAGGGCGCTGAGGCGGAAGAAGTCATCCACCGAGAGGTTTTCCGCGCGCTCCGAGGGGGACAGGCCGATCGACTCCATGGCGTCACTGCTGATCAGGCCTTTGAGATTGTTGCGCAGGGTCTTGCGCCGCTGGCTGAAGCTTTGCGACACCACTTTGGCAAATACAGCCGGGTCGTGCGCCGGGATGCCGGCCGGATCGCGCGGTACCAGACGTACGATTGATGAATCGACTGCCGGTGGCGGGAAAAACGCGCCGGGCGGCACATCAAAGAGTTTTTCAGCGCGACACAGGGCCTGAATCATTACCGAGAGCCGGCCATAGGTTTTGGAGCCGGGCGCGGCGGTCATGCGGTCGACCACTTCCTTTTGCAGCATGAAATGCATGTCGCGGATATGGGCGGCGTAGCCCAGCAGGTGGAACAGCAGCGGTGAGGAGATGTTATAGGGCAGGTTGCCGATTACGCGCAGCGCCTCACCAAAGCCGGAAAAGTCCGCTTTCAGCGCATCCTGGCTGATGATCGTCAGCGCCGCGTTGGCGGGTTTTTTCTCATTCAGCAGGGTCACCAGATCGCGGTCCAGTTCAATCGCGGTGAGCTTGCCGCAGGCCTCGAGGACCGGGAAGGTCAGGGCGCCCTGGCCGGGGCCGATCTCAAGGAGATTGTCGCCTGCCTGCGGTGCAATCGAACCGACAATGCGCCGGATGATGTTCGGATCGTGCAGGAAGTTCTGTCCGAAGCGTTTGCGCGGCCGGTGCATGGTGATGGGAACCTCAATCTGAATGTCGACAGCGCATTATGCCTTAAGCGCCGTGACTTGCCTAAACGCCGGCGCGCGTCAGTGTGCCGGTGCCACGCCGCCCATACGTGCGGCCATGGCAATCGCCGCGTTTAGGCTGCCGGCGTCGATCTGTCCGCTGCCGGCCAGATCCAGTGCTGTGCCGTGATCGACTGAGGTGCGGGTCAGCGGCAGGCCCAGAGTGACATTGACGGCCTGACCGAAACCGGCGTATTTGAGCACCGGCAGGCCCTGGTCATGAAACATGGCCAGCACTGCGTCGGCCGTATCAAGATGACGCGGAGTGAACAGGGTGTCGGCCGGCAGGGCGCCACTGAGTCTGAAGCCCTCGCTGCGCAGGCGTTCGAGCAGCGGGTCGATGATGTCGCATTCTTCGCGTCCC
Source organism: Granulosicoccaceae sp. 1_MG-2023 (assembly GCA_030546905.1). Lineage (GTDB taxonomy): Bacteria > Pseudomonadota > Gammaproteobacteria > Granulosicoccales > Granulosicoccaceae > UBA7957. The sequence continues at coordinate 163,360 of JAUOPI010000006.1, forward strand.
ATATGTCCGCTTTCACCGGCATGCGGATTCAGGCCGGAGACCAGAATATGCGGGTCGGGGATGGCGAATTTTGTGATCAGGTCGTGATGCAGAACGCGCAGGACGCGTTCCAGGCGTTCCGTGGTGATGGCGGCGGGCACGTCCTTAAGCGGCAGATGCGTGGTGGCCAGGGCGACGCGGAAGCTGCCGGCGGCCAGCATCATCACCGGTTGGGCTGCGGTTTTGTCGGCCAGGTATTCGGTATGGCCGGTAAAGGGGATGCCGGCATCGTTGATCACGCCTTTGTGCAGCGGGGCGGTAATCATGGCCGCGAAACGTCCGCTCAGACAGCCGTCGATGGCGGTGTCGAGCAGCGACAGTACATGCCCGGCATTGGCCGGATTAAGCTGCCCCGGTACGGCTTCGGCGGCCAGCCCGTGGTCGAGCACCAATAGCTCGCCGGCCGCGGCGGGGGCGGCCGTGTCGCTGAAATCCCGCAGGCTGATGTCTATGCCCAGTTGTGCGGCCCGGGCGGCCAGCAGGGCTTTATTGCCGGCTACCACCAGCCGGGCGTTGCTGAGCGGTTTGCGCGCCTGCATCAGCGCCAGATCCGGTCCGATGCCGGCCGGTTCACCGCAGGTCAGTATCAGCGTCGGCAGTGACATCAGGAGGCGTCGCGGATTTCAACATAGGCATCGGCGCGCAGGCGTCGCAGCCACAGTTCAAATTCCTGATCGGCGCGGGCTTTTTTCAGCAGCGCTTCGGCCTCGTTGCGTTCGGCCGTCGGGTCGGCCACATAGTCGCGCCGTTCCAGTACTTCCAGCAGATGCCAGCCGAAGTTGCTGCGAAACGGCTGGCTGAGCGTGCCGACAGGCAGCTGTGCGGCGACTTCTTCAAACTGTGGCACCATCTCTCCGCTGCGGAACCAGGGCAGTTCCCCGCCGCGGCTTTTGCTGCCGGGATCTTCGGAGACCTCGGCCGCAACCCGGGCAAAGTCCTCGCCGGCCAGAATACGCTGCCGCGCGGCGAGCATTTTCTGCTGCGCGGCTGTCGGGTCCTGACCGGGCTCAACACGCAGCAGAATGTGCCGCGCGCGGGTCTCGGTCTGCGCGGTGTCCTCGGCTTCGCGCAGATCGTCGACCTTGATCAGATGAAACCCGTTACCGCTGCGGATCGGTTGGCTGATATCGCCTTTGTTCATGCGCATGATCACGCTGGCAAATGCATCGGGCAGTTCACGGGCTTTGCGCCAGCCGACCACACCGCCTTGCAGGGCTTCGTTGCCGTCGGACTCGGTGCGTGCCAGATCGGCAAAATCCGCCCCGGCCAGCAGTTGGGCGCGCAGCGCATTGATGCGTTGTTCGGCGGCGTTGATTTGCTCCGGACCGGCGCCTTCGGGGACGGCTACCAGCAGGTGGCGCAGGTAGAAATCGGCGTTGGCGCGTGCGCTGCTTTTGTTGCGCGCGATAAAGTCGTCCAGCTCCCGTTCGGATACGGTGACCTTGGCGTCGACCTGTTGACCGCGCAGGCGTGAGAGGGTCAGTTCTTCGCGGATATTGTTGCGGAAGGCGGTGTACTCAATGCCTTCGCGTTGCAGGGCCTGGCGGAAGGCCGGCAGGTCCATGCCGTTATTGCGTGCAATGGAGGTGACGGCGCGGTTAAGCGTTTCGTCATCAATGCGGATGCCGCGTTTTTGCGCTTCCTGCATCTGCACCTTGGTCAGTATCAGTTTGTCGAGGATGCGCTGACGCATCACCGTCTGTGCCGGCAGCTGCTGTCCGGCTTCGGCGGCCTGACGTTGGACAAAGCGGTATTCGTTGTCGATCTCGCTTTGCAGAATGATGTCGTTGTTGACCACGGCGGCGATGCCGTCGAGTTTGACATCGGCTGCCATAGCCGCGGAGCTGCCCAGGAGCAGGGCGGCCATCAGGGTGTGTTTCAGCTTCATCTGTATTCGTCCAAGTAACCAAGTACGCCGCTTTCCAGCAGCTCGCCGATGTTGTCACCGACCGGTGCGAGTCCTTTGAGAATCAACTCAAGGAAAAAGTTCGTGTCGTGGTCGAGGCCGTTGTCCGAAATATAACGGCGCGCGGCAAAGCGGAATGCCCAGCAGCAGCTCTCGTATTCCACGCCGAGGGTGGTTTCAATACTGGTATCACTGTCGAGTGAGTAGTTCCAGCGGCCGCCGAGTTTCCAGCGGTCGTTGACCGGCCAGTAAGCGGAGAAGTCGATCAGTTCGGTTTCGCCTTCCAGGCGCCGGTGCGCCATGTTGAACAGACCGCCGTTGTCCGGCCGGTAGCTCAGCTGCATGGAGCTGCGTTCGGTGGTCGAGGAATAGGGATTCCACTGAATGCCGGTGCGCACGCTCCAGTTGTTTTTCAGCTCCGCGGAGATTTCACCGACGATATCCGAGCTGCCGCGGGTTTCGGTGCTGTCGGTGCTCTCGAGCATAACCCGGCGGTCGTCGAAGTAGACGATCTGGCCGAGGCTGGCGCGCAGTTGCTCGCGGCCGCTCGGGCCGTCGATCCAGCGTGTGGTAATCGCCGTGCTGATTTGATTGGCGTCGGCCACGCGGTCGGCCCCGGAAAAACGGTTCTCGCGGAACAGCTGGGAGAAGTTGAAATCGAGCTCGCCGCTGTCAAAGACCGGAATATCGCTTTGGTCTTCATAGGGCACGCGCAGATAGAAAATCCGCGGCTCCAGAGTCTGTACCGAGCCGGAGTTGCCCAGCGGGCGGTCGAAGAACAAACCGCCGTCGAGGGAGAAATACGGCAGGGTGCGGTCGAAGGTGGCGTCGGTCTCCACGCCGGAGTCGGCTTCTTCGACGTTATTGAGGTCGTAGCGTGTGTAGTGCAGGCCGGCGGTGGGCGTCAGGAACCAGGCGTCGCGGTTGACCGGTAAGGAGATCGCCGGATTCAGATCCAGCCGCGCACCGGTGACCGAGTCGTCACGGTCGAAATAAACCAGCTCCGATTCCATGCCCACATGCAAATCCGAACCGCCCTGCGGCAGCGAGGTGTCCCAGGAAATCTGCGGCAGACGCATATAGGGCCGGTCTTCGGCGTCGATGTCTTCATCGACAGTCTGGTAACGCTGGATGCGGATCAGAAAGTCATTGTTAATGTTCTGGTAACGCAACTCCGCACGGCGGTCCAGGTGCGTAATACTGGCGATATCCAGGCTGTCGCCGAAATCGGTAAAGTAGTCTTTATCACTGACAAAGCTGGCATCGATCAGGGTCGACCAGTTTTCGCTCAGTGAGCCGTTGTGGCGGAAGCGGGTAAAACGGCGCGAGTCTTCGTAGTCAGACTTGTAAAGATACTCGGAATTCAGTTGCCAGGTGCCGATGCGGTTCAGGTAGCGCAGTTCGGTTTGCAGCTGTGTCCCCCACATGGTCATAAAGCGCGGGGTCAGGGTTGCGTCTAAGTTCGGCGCGATATTCCAGTACCATGGCAGCAGTATTTCGAAGCCGGTATTGTCGGCCTGGCGGAAACTCGGCGCCAGAAAGCCCGATTTGCGCTTGTCGTCGATGGCAAAGCTGAATACCGGCGCGTACAGAATCGGCACGTCCTTGAAGCGCAGGGTAATGTTCTTGGCCGTGCCGACGCCTTCGCGCTGGTCCAGACGGATCTTGCTGGCGGTGATATTCCAGTCCTCACGGCCCGGCGGGCAGGAGGAATAGGTCGCGTCCCAGAGTTTGATGCGCTCCTTCTCATCGCGCACCAGACGCGAGGCGCGGCCCTGGGCGATCTGGCCGTCCATGGTCATGAGATAGCTGGAGGCGCCGCTGCGCAGGGTTTTGTCGTCCAGGTTGACCGTGGCGTCGTTACTTTTGAGTTCAAAGCCGTCCATGGTGTAGGTCAGGTCGCCTTCGACGGTGACCTCGCCGGTCGCGGCGTTGTAGTCGGCATTGTCGGCGCGTATTTCCCGGCCCTGATACTCGATGACCGTACTGCCGTCGAGCGTGACGTGGCCACCTTCGGAATAGACCGAGTCGGCGGTGGCGTCGATCGGTGCGTCGGTATCGACCGTGGTGGACAGGCTCGCGTCAGGCGAGGGCAGGGCATAGCCCGGGCACAAGGGGTCGCCGCCGGCCACCGCGCTCAGTGGCAGGGCGACTGCGGGCAGCGTCAGGCTCAGGAGTGTCAGGCGACGGTAGTGTCGTACGCGCGTTTTCAAAGGATTCGGATTGGTTGTCGGCAAAATCGGCTAAGGATAACGTTGAAGTGCTGCAAACTAAAGCAGTGTTGTACGGCGAAGTTGTTCCGCAAGTGTAGCGCATCCGCCACGCTGCGCCGTGAAAATCCGCTGCGGCAGGCGTGTACGCGGCGGCCTGTTATACTGAGGCGGATTCTTATCAGTCCGGAATATTAACGTGTCGACATCTGACAAGCCCGCAGCGCCTTTGCACGAGAGCTGGCTGCCGGCCCTCGGCGGCGAGTTTGCCGAGCCCTATATGCAGCAACTGCGTGAGTACCTGAAAGTGCGCAAAGCCCGCGGTGTGCATATCTACCCGCATTCGCGTCACTGGTTCCGCGCCTTTAATCTCACGCCCTTCGATCAGGTCCGGGTGGTTATTCTCGGCCAGGACCCTTATCACGGGCCCGGGCAGGCCCATGGCTTGTGCTTTTCGGTGGCGCCGGGCGTGGCCGTGCCGCCGTCCCTGCGCAACATCTATAAGGAGCTGGAGGCCGATACCGGTTTTCAACCGCCGCCGCACGGCTGCCTGATTCCCTGGGCAAAGCAGGGTGTGTTTATGCTCAACAGCGTGCTGACCGTGGAGCAGGGGCAGGCTGCGTCGCATCAGGGGCGGGGTTGGGAGACCTTTACCGACAAAGCCATCGCCTCGCTCAGCGAGCAGCGCGAGAATCTGGTGTTTTTGCTGTGGGGCAGTTATGCGCAGAAAAAAGGCCAGTTTATCGACACCCGCAAACACAAGGTGCTCAGAGCGCCGCATCCGTCGCCGCTGTCGGCGCACCGCGGCTTTCTCGGTTGCGGGCATTTCAGCGAAACCAACCGTTACCTCAGCGCTAACGGGCAGAGCGAAATCGAGTGGCAACTCGCGTCCTTGCCCGAAGAGGAATGATACCTGCTATACTCCTGCGGATTTTCCGACGGTAACACCTTCCGGCCGGCTATAAGGCGTTTGCGGTTCCCGTCACCGATAACTCTTCACACTCACAGGGTAACGCACATGATCATGAGCGAAATCAGCGTCGGTAAAGATGCGCCGAACAACATCAACGTTATCATCGAGATCCCGCAACACGGTGGTCCGATCAAGTACGAAATCGACAAAGACAGCGGAGCACTGTTGGTTGACCGCTTCATGGGTACAGCGATGTATTACCCGTGCAACTACGGTTTCGTTCCGCACACACTGTCTGAAGATGACGATCCCATCGATGTGCTGGTTGTAACACCGGTACCGCTGGCTGCCGGTTCCGTGATTGCCTGCCGTCCGGTCGGTATGCTGAAAATGACCGACGAGTCCGGTGTTGATGCCAAAGTTGTGGCTGTGCCTGTCGACAAGCTGACGCCGCTCTACAAAGACGTCAACGAAGTGGAAGATCTGCCCGAGTCCCTGCTGAACGCCATCAGCCACTTCTTCGAGCAGTACAAAGCCAACGAACCGGGCAAATGGGTCAAGGTTGACGGCTGGGCAAATGCCGAAGCAGCGAAAAAAGAAATCGTTGCCAGCATTGAGCGTCTCAACAAGTAAGTGACGCTTTATGCAAGTCAGGCCCTGGGCCTGTCAGCGG
>JAUOPI010000060.1 GCA_030546905.1 Granulosicoccaceae sp. 1_MG-2023
GGCGTTTGCCCGGCCTTTTTGTCCGCTCCGTGCCGCTTCAGTGCGACATCAACACCGGCGTGGTCATGGATTGCAGCAGATGGTGGGTCACGCCGCCGAAAACAAACTCGCGGAAACGGGAATGCCCGTAGCCGCCCATCACCAGCAGGTCGGCACCGTTGTCCGCCATGGCGGAGACAATAACCTCCGGCACCGGTGAATCGCCGAGCACCAAAGGCTGCGTGGTCACACGCACATTGTGACGCGCCAGCGTGGCGGCCAGCTCGGCACCGGGTAAGGTGTCATTGGCGCCTTGAGCCGGCTTGTCCACGGTCAGTACAGTCACGCTCTCAGCCTGCTGCAGCAAGGGCAGGGCATCGAACACCGCGCGGGTGGCCTCACGGCTACCGTTCCAGGCGACGGTGATGTTTTTACCGAGCGTTTTACCCATGCCGGTGTAGGGGACAATCAGCACCGGCCGGCCGCCCTCAATCATCACCTGTTCCATTACGCCGTATTGCGTATCATCCTGACGGTCAGGATCATCCTGCAGGCCTATGACCAGATCGGCATAACGACCGTGCTCGAGAATGCGGTCGGTAACCAGCTGGCCTTCGGCCTCAATGCTGCGCCATTCCACATCCAGACCGAGCTTTTCGCAGCTTTCGGCCACGGCGGCCTTGACCGCGTCGTTCTGTTTGACCAGCGCGTTGCGCTGCAGATCGGTCAGCTCGGTGCTGACCATAAACGCCATATCCGGATAAACCGGAATCTGCGGAATCACATGCAGGGCGATAATATGAACCGGCCCGCTGCTGTTGCTTTGCAAACGCGCGGCGGTTTCGAGCACCGGCTGCGCCTGTTCGGGCAAGCCAATGTAAGTCAGAAGAGTCCGGTAAGTCATGGTGCTTCCTCTTTTTGTGTGGCGTGGGCAGAACCCGGTTCTGCCTTCCTGATATCAAGTCTGCGACCGGCGGACCTGTGCGGCTTTGACCAGAGTCAAAGTCACTCAGAAAAAGCCCTGTTGTCCGCTGACAATATCGTCAAAATTTTCGCCGAGGAAATGCAGCACCGTGTCGGCCACCGGCTGCAGCTGTCTTTCGCGGTAATGCTCATAATCCGGCGCTGCGCTCAGCATTGACAGCGGCTGCGGCCCGTCGGTGGTCATCAGGTAGTCGATCCGCCGGCCGGCCTCAGGCAACAGACGCGCGGCCTGGATATGCGGCGGCACATTGCGCACATAGGAGGACAGGGGCTGGCGGATGCGTTTCCGGTAACGCAGACGGGCATCTTCCTTGCCGGCTAGCATGGCAGCCACCGTCTCGCGGATATAGTCATGGTAAGGGCGTTCATAAAAGACCCGTTCGAGCAGTTCGCGCTGAAATTCCCGCGCCAGCGGGGTCCAGTCGGTGCGCACGCTTTCCAGGCCTTTGATCACCAGCTTCCGGTCATCGGTCAGCCCGGCATAACGCTTTTTGCTGCCGGTGGCGCTGCCGCGCATGGTCGGCATCAGAAAACGCGTAAACAGGGTTTCAAACTCGATCTCCAGATGGCTTTGCAGCTGCCGGCTCTGCCTGAGTTGGCGCTGCCACCAGTGATTGAGTGTTTGTGCAAGCCGTTCCCCTTCGCGCCGGGCCGCTGCCGCATCGTCGATATCATGCAGCCAGACAAACACCGAATCCGTATCGCCGTAAATCACCTTATGCCCGTCGTTTTCGATCAGGTCGCGGGTTTGTTGAATAATCTCGTGACCGCGCAGGGTAATACTGCAAGTCAGGGCTGGGTTATAAAAACGGCAGGCCGACGCCCCGAGCACTCCATAAAACGAGTTCATGATGATCTTGACCGCCTGTGACATGGCTGCATTTTTAGCCTGCTTGGCCTCGTCACGGGTCTGCCAGAGCGTCTCGATCAGTTCCGGCAGTATCGGCGCCCGACGGGCGAAACGGGCGCCTTCAAAACCATCGACCGCCGGCAGGGTCGGGTCATTTTTCACCGCCCAGAGGTTTTTCGGGTCAATCAGAAAGGTGCGGATAATACTCGGATACAGGGATTTGAAATCCAGCACCAGCACGTTTTTATACAAGCCCGGCTGCGACTCCATAACATAGCCGCCGGGGCTGGCCAGCCCGCCTTGCCGCTGCGGCTCGGCATCCGGTGCGACATAACCGGCGCGGTGCAAACGCGGCAAATAGAGAAAATCAAACGCCGCCACCGAACCGCCGTGACGGCCCGGTGCCAGCCCGGTCAAACGCGCCCGCTCAAAACAAAAGGCCAGCAGGTCGGCATGCAGAAAGATCTCCCGCACCAACCGGCAATCTTCCAGGTTGTAGGCCGCCAGCGCGGCCGGCGCTTCGCGGTACTGACGGAGAATTTCTTCGGCCTTGTTTTCCTGTGCGCCGATCAGTTTATGACGGCCGAGCAGCTCACCGGCCACATGATCCAGGGCAAAACTCTCGAACTGATGAAACGAGGCGCGCAGCGCTTCGATGCCGTCGATTACCACCCGTCCGGGGATTTGTACCGTGACCGGGCCTGAGTCCCGCGCCGGCAATACCAGCGCCGTACTCCCGCCGCGTCCGGCAGCGAAGGGTAAACGGTGACGCGCGCAACGTTCGGCCAGCACCCGCAGGTCAAAGCCGATCACATTCCAGCCCACCAGCACATCCGGATCCAGTTCGCCGAGCCAGCGCAGAAAGGCCTGCAGCAGGCGGCGCTCGTCCGGCACGCAGTCGCAGACCAGCCCTTCAGCGGTGACCACAGGCGCTTCGCTGACCAGCATGACCTGCTCACTCAGGACCTGCCCGTCGCGGTACAGCACACCGGCAATGGACAGCAACTGGTCACTGCGGTAGTCGGTTTCGATATCCAGCGACAGAACACGCAGCGAGGCACCATGGTCGGCGGGTTTAAGACGCGGATTGTAGTAGCGGCGGATACCGTCGCGTTCCGTGCAGGGGCCGCTGACCTGTACCGGACCGGTCAGAAAGCGCTCCATCAGATAGCGGTCGGCCGGGCGCACGTCGCTTTCATACAAGGTGATACCCAGCGCGCGGGCACTGCGGACAAAGTTGCTGTAACGCTGCCAGCTGTCGAAATACAGGGCGTCGACCGGTTTGCCGTCCGGCGTAGTCAGGTCCAGCTGACGTCGCTCGGGGGCGTTTTGCACCGGCGTATCACGCGCGATAAAACACACCGCCCGCTCATCAACGATAATCTCAAAAGCGCCGTCATCAGCGGCACACCAGAAATGCAATTGCATGGCCCCGGCGCGGTCACTGCGCTCGCGGCTCAGTATCCAGCCACGCGTGCTCACGGTCCGCTGCAAGGCGCTGAAGGGGAAAGGACAACAATGCTCATGCTGCGATTGTACAAACAAAAAAGGCGCCGGCGTTAATC
>JAUOPI010000061.1 GCA_030546905.1 Granulosicoccaceae sp. 1_MG-2023
CTGCCGGACCTATGCCGGCAGCCCGCGGGCAGGCTCAGGGATCGACCGGACTGACACCGTTATAGGCGGCGATACTGTTTGCGTTCTGGCATTCATAGGCACTGACCTGCCTATCCGCGGCAGCCGCGGCATAGCGGTTGAGCAAATCAAACACGCCCTGCTTCCAGTCTGAACTCATACCACTACCGTCATAGCCGATCAGCACGGTACGCTCATCCACATCCAGAGCGCCGGCCTCATCCCAGTAATCACCTTCGAAATCCGAGCCGGCCGGCACTACACGCAGCTCGTCCAGATCAAAGTCATGCGTAGTATTACAACCCAGTACCGTCTCAGCCAGGGTTTGCAGGGTAGTAGCCTCACCATCGCTGAGGCTGACCCCGTCAGCGCTCAGTGTCGCACCGTCTGAACTGCCCAGCCAACTCAGGCTGGTGAGACTCACGGGATTATCCGCCGCCGGACTCAGGGACCGTCCGGGCGGTGGGTTGTGACGGCCGCCGCTGTGCCAGTCGTAGCAAGTCAGGCCGCCGAGCGGATCCTGCAGCGCCTGGCTGCCATAGTTGTCGATATATTGGGTAAAACCCTTGGCCAGAGACAGGCCCTGGCTGGCCCCCGTTGAGTAAAGGATGTCGCTGACGCTGACCTTGACCCGCTCCGCATCGACGTCGTATCCCTCGGCGGCGTCCAAGCCATCCAGCACCAGCACCTGCGGCAGCGCCACATCCGAACCGGCGTTCAGGCAAGCGGTCATACCACTCCAAACATTGTACATCCAGTCGAGATCCGCCTGACCCAGTGAGATCGCATCCGGATCAAACTTCAGACTCATACCCGAAGAGTGGTTCAGCTCACCGATGTCTTGCGTGCTGTCAGCCGCATCCGTAGCACTCTCACCGGCGTCTTCTTCGACCGCCTCTTCCTCGACTGCCTCTTCCTCGACTGCCTCTTCCTCGACTGCCTCTTCCTCGACCGCCTCTTCCTCGACTGCCTCTTCCTCAGCCTCGTCGCCGGCAAGACCGCTGGTATTGACTGTGCTGGCTTCCACCGTCACCACCGTGCTGTCCGTGGCGGACAGCTCACCGTCGCTCACTTCCAGCGTCACCGTGTACTCACCCGCGGTCTGAAACACCACCGATGTTGCCGCTTCATCATCCGGATAAAAACTCACCCCGGCGTCGTCTTCCGCATACCAGCGATAACTGAGTTCGCCGTCAGGCAACCCATCGTCCTCAACCGACGCCCGCAGGCTGACCGCTTCGCCGGCGATACCATAGGCTTCCACAGCCAACCTGACCTGCGGCGCGGTATTTTCTGCCTCCGCCGCATCATCGAGTGTCAGGCCGCTGTTGTTCGCGTCATCCGTGATGGCATCATCACTGCCGCCGCTACTACCGCCGCAAGCGGTGAGACTGATGGAACTGACCAAAAGAACCGTAGATGTAAAAAGACGCACGCGCGTTTCCTCCTTCAACCGGCAAGGGCTGATGTTGTCCTGTGTTGCGCTGAGCGGCCGAGTCTACCTGCCACGTCACATTTCAACCATTAAGCGTTTTTAACTTGCCGAACGCTAATTTATCCCGCCGCACGCGTCGGGCTTTACGCCGGCATTCGGTTTGGCCTACAATACGTGCCCCTGTGCCGGGGTGGCGAAATTGGTAGACGCAGCGGATTCAAAATCCGCCGGGCTAACCCCCGTGTCGGTTCGAGTCCGACCCTCGGCACCATCTCATCTTTCTTCGCAATACCCTCCTGCTCAGCTAGAATCCTTTTCAGATCACGTACACCTGCGTGCCCTCAGGAGACGCTCTGAATGAAAAGCTATGCCGAATGGCAAGCCATGGCCGCCAGCCAGACTTTCCACAAAGACGCATTTATTGACGGGCGCTTCGTTCCCGCCCGCAACGGCAACACCTTCGACAGTATCAACCCCGCCACCGAGCAATGCCTCAGCACCGTGGCCGCCTGCGACGAGGCGGACGTCAATGCCGCAGTCAGTGCCGCACGCGCTGCCTTCGAGTCCGGCTGCTGGTCTGAACTGGCGCCGGCCGAACGCAAACGCATTCTCTTGCGCCTGGCCGATCTGATCGAAGCCAACCGCGATGAATTCGCCCTGCTCGACACCCTGGATATGGGCAAGTCGATCAGCGAAATGGTCGCCATCGATGTGCCCGATTCCATCGACTGCTTCCGCTGGACCGCCGAGTGTATCGACAAGATCTACGGTGAAATCGCCCCCACCGCACCGGGTTCGCTGGCACTGATCAGCCGCGAACCGATCGGCGTCATCGGCGCGATTACCCCGTGGAACTACCCGCTGATGATGATCAGCTGGAAAATCGCCCCGGCACTGGCGGCCGGCAACTGCGTGATTCTCAAGCCCTCGGAAAAAGCGCCCTTGAGCGCACTGCGTCTGGCCGAACTGGCCAGCGAGGCGGGCCTGCCCGACGGCGTCCTGAACGTGTTGCCCGGCTTTGGCGAGAGCGCCGGCAAAGCACTGGCTCTGCATAATGATGTGGATGTTCTGACCTTCACCGGCTCGACGCGCACCGCCGGCTTGTTAATGCAATACGCCGGTCAGTCGAATATGAAACAGGTCTGGATTGAGGCCGGCGGTAAATCGCCCAATCTGGTTTTTGCCGATTGCGCCGACCTGCAGCGCGCTGCCGATATCTCTGCCCGTGCAATCTTTACCAATCAGGGACAGGTTTGTATTGCGTGTTCGCGGATTTATGTCGAAGAATCCATCCGCGAGCCGTTTATACAAGCCCTGCTGAAGGCCACCGAACAATTCCGCCCCGGCGATCCGCTGGACCCGCAAACCACCCTCGGCCCCATGGTCGATGCCACGCAACTGGCCACAGTAGGACGCTATGTGCAATACGCGCTGGATGAAGGCGGCCGCGTGCTGACCGGCGGTAAACCGGACTACGAACAAGGTCAGGGTTATTTTGTGGAACCGACGATTATCGACAACGCACACAATGGCATGACCTTCGTGCGCGAAGAGATCTTCGGTCCCGTGCTTGCCGTTTGCACCTTTAAGGACGAGGACGAAGCCATCGCTTTGGCCAATGACTCCAAATACGGCCTGGGCGCGGCGATCTGGACGGATAATCTGTCACGCGCCCACCGGGTCAGCCGCAAGATCCGCTCAGGCATGGTCTGGATCAACACCTGGGGCGACGGCGACACCACCGTACCCTTCGGCGGCGTCAAAGCCTCGGGTAACAGCCGTGATAAGTCGACCCATTCGCTGGAAAAATACAGCAACACCAAATACGTCTGGTTACAACTGTGACCCTCGCCTGAACCGGCAAACAAAAACGGCAGCCATCGGC
>JAUOPI010000062.1 GCA_030546905.1 Granulosicoccaceae sp. 1_MG-2023
GCATTCTGCCGCGCCCGCACCCTGTAGGAGCCTGTACACAGGCGACCTTGCGATGTATCAGCAGCCACCGCTGTCGCAGCTGTATCCGCTCCCACAAAATCCGCTCCTGTAGGAGCCTGTACACAGGCGACCTTGCGATGTGTCAGCAACCCCCGCTGTCGCGGCTATAGCCGCTCCCACAAAATCCGCGCCTGTAGGAGCCTGTACACAGGCGACCTTGCGATGTATCACCAGCCTCCGCTGTCGCGGCTGCAGCCGTTCCTACAAAATCCGCGCCTGTAGGAGCCTGTACACAGGCGACCTTGCGATGTATCAGCAGCCTCCGCTGTCGCGGCTGTAGCCGCTCCCACAAAATCCGCGCCTGTAGGAGCCTGTACACAGGCGACCCTGCGATGTATCACCAGCCTCCGCTGTCGCGGCTGTATCCGCTCCCACAAAATCCGCTCCTGTAGGAGCCTGTACACAGGCGACCCTGCGGGGTGTCAGCAGCCCCCGCTATCGCGGCTATAGCCGCTCCCACAAAATCCGATCCTGCCAACGCCCCCTTAACAAAAGCCCCACGCGCTCAAACTGCTATGCTCTGATCCCCGATTGCAACGCAGGCAGGCACCGCGAGCGACCATGACTCCCATCTTTATTCTGATCACAATTGTTGCCGTGGCGTCGGCCTGGTGGCATGAGAGCCGTTTGCGTGAGCGCGCAATCGGTCTGGCGCGCACGGCTTGCCGACGTTATGAAGTGCAGTTTCTGGATCAGACTGTCTCTCTTAACCGTCGCCGGATCGTACGCCGGGGGCAGGGCTTTGCCTTGGCACATTTCTATCAGTTCGAATACGCCATCGACGGGGTTGACCGCCGTTACGGGACGGTGGAATTCGTTGCCGGCAGAGTGAAGGAAGTTGCGCTGGATCTGGTCTCACACTGAACTGGCCTGTTCATCTGTGGCACGGCTGCTGCTACAGCCAACATGGGAAGTGCCCGGATTGAATCTTGATTACAGGTAACGCAGCCTCAGCGACCTTGTCTCTATTATCCGCACGCACAAGTTTGTTTTCGTTTCCAACAAGAGGTTTTGAGATGTCCCGCCCCTTATGCCGTCCCGTTCTTGCCGCTGCCGCGCTTAGCAGCCTTGTATTGTTAAGCGCCTGCTCAACGCGGCAGGTTTACGATAAGCATTCCGGCTCCACTGCGCAGCGATTGGTCACCTATAGCATCCATAAACTGGCGAAGGAGATGAAGGACGAAGACTTCGAAGCCATGCGCGGCAAGAAGATTCATCTTAACAGTCACTTCGTCGTCCAGACCCAGGACTTGCGTTATGCGCATGAGTATTTCGAGATGGAGTTCCGAAAACGCTTCGGCATGCAAATTGTGAAGGAGCAGGACGCCGATTATGTGTTCGATCTGTTTTTCTATTCGATCGGCACCGATCAGGATACCTATGGTTTGACCGTGCCGCTGGTTAACCTGAGCGATACCTCGCAGAGTATCAGCATCGATATTCTGGCTATGGATATGTACCACGGCATTTCCGAAGCCAAGCTGTTTATCACCGACACCCACACTCAGGCCATTGAAGAGCGCGACCGCTGGCTGGCACGGGTGCGTACCGACAAGGTGTCCACACCGATATTCTCCTTCCCCGTCAGTTCGTTGGAAGACTGATCCCGGCTTGTAGGAGCGGCTATAGCCGCGACAGCGGAGTCTGCCGATACTCCGCAAGGTCGCCTGTATACAGGCTCCTACAGTCTTCGTCGTTGTCTCTGTAGGAGCGGCCATGGCCGCGACAGCGGAGTCTGCCGATACTCCGCAAGGTCGCCTGTGTACAGGCTCCTACAGCAACAGCGTTTAAGCATCTACAACCGATTCAAATCCTTCAAATTGCGGCGGTCCGATGGTGACGGGTTCATCGTTGCCGCTGCCGGCATTGGCGTGCGCTTTGCGGAATGCATCCGAGTGCGTCCAGGCTTCAAATGCCTCGCGGGTTTCCCAGATGGTATGAGAGGCATAGAGGATATGATCGTCTGCCTCGGGGCCTTTGAGCAGATGAAATGCCGTGAAGCCGGGCATTTCTTTCAGATGTGAATCGCGGTTGCGCCAACGGGCTTCGAAATCAGCGGTGCGGTCTTTTTTGACTTTAAAGCGGTTCATGGCAACAAACATGGGCTTATCTCCTGAGTGAGCCGGGGTTTCCGGGCGGATGGTGCCGGACTTGATATAGGTTTAAGTGAGGCCGTGTTCGCGCAATAGCGCTTGCAGGGCAGGCATGGTGTCGGCGATCTGCGCGGCACCGGCCTCGCACAGGCGCTCGCCGTGACCCTGATAGCTGTGCCGTGCGCCGGTAAAGCCGATCACCTGCATACCGGCGCGGCGGGCTGCGGTGACACCGTGAACGGAATCCTCGACCACCAGACAGCGGGCCGGGTCCGCGTCGAACTGTGCTGCGCCATGCAGATAGATATCCGGCTGGGGTTTGGTGCGCCCGGGGCCAAGATCCACCGCCGAATAAATATGCGGCGAGAAGAAATGATCCAGCCCGGTGCGCTGCAGTTCCAGTGTCAGGCGCGGGCTTGAGGAATTGGAACAAATACAACGCTGGCCCCGCAGTGCGTCAAGTAGCTCAGCAGCACCTTCGACCGCTTCGAGTTGCGTTGCCAGGACCTGATCGAGAAGCCTGTTGCTTTCGGCGAACAGGGTTTCCGGCACGCTCACTTGATGACGGTTTTCCAGCTCACGGATGATCGCTTGCCATTCCATGCCGGCATAGTCCTGACAAATTTCCTGTGCGGTAATCGGCACGCCGGCTCTTACCAACACGTCAGCGCCGACTTCGGCGGCGAGGATTTCCGAATCGACGAGCACGCCGTCGCAGTCGAACAGGATCAGGTCAAAATCAGTCATCAGGGTCTCCGGTTAATTGCAGAGAATAGCAATTGTAGGAGCCTGTATACAGGCGGGCTTGGGGGGCGGTGGTTGGCGTTGTCGCGGCTATAGCCGCTCCTACAGCGTGTTGTAGGAGCCTGCATGCAGGCGACCTTGGGTGTCGGCGGTTGGCGTTGTCGCGGCCATGGCCGCTCCTACAGTGTGTTGTAGGAGCCTGCATGCAGGCGACCTTGGGTGTCGGTGGTTGGCGTTGTCGCGGCCATGGCCGCTCCTACAGTTTGTTGTAGGAGCCTGTATCGAGGCGACCTTGGGTGTCGGTGGTTGGCGTTGTCGCGGCCATGGCCGCTCCTACAGCGTGTTGTAGGAGCCTGTATAC
>JAUOPI010000063.1 GCA_030546905.1 Granulosicoccaceae sp. 1_MG-2023
GGATGCCGTAGTGCTTATTGACAGAGCAGACTTGCCCGGTCAATACGGTGCGGCAATGGCGCTTAGTTGCCGTGGACCGTTGTGGTGTATTTTCCGATAACGCCGAGGATGTTATTTACCTTCCAATCGACGTGGGTGACCTGCGAAATGCCACCGTTGGCTTTTGCCGCTTCGATGCTGCAGTCACCGGTAGCGAGAATGGCAAGGATACTGGTGCATTCTGCTGTACCGACTTTGCTGCCACCTTGTGCTGATGTGGATTCCATCGGCAATGTGATATCCGTGTAGATGCTGCCGATCGGCACAGATGTAGCGCAACCACTGAGAAGAGCGAGCAGGCAAACCGGTGCCAGAGTTTTGCTTAATTTCATTGTCTTGTTCATCCTTAAATTGGCTTGTGCGTTTTTATTGCGGTGGCAATGATAGCGTGTTCTGAACACTGTGACCATGTTCTCATTTTTCTAAAAATGCAAAACGCCATTAAAAAAAACCGAGTCCCTCACCAAAGTGGCCATAAGCCCTGGCAGGGGGATGTGTGGTGTTTGCGTTGGCTGACTCATAAGACAGCCGTAGTTGCGTAGAGTGTGCTGTATTGGCTTTTGGACTGGCTATATTCGCGCGTGGTTTCAGCTTTGGCAGGGTTTTACGGGATTAGAGGGCGTGGTGGCGGTGGCGGCCGGCTACCGCTGCTAGCCGCGGCGATAGTTGAACTCGCCCCGTCAGGGGCTGGTTTCAGACTGCTTTTTAATGTTGTTATGCGGCTGTTTTTGGCCGGCTACAGTAACGTCGCCGGTTGAGGTAGAGCCATGCTAGTACGCACAGGCCGGGTAACACCGGGTCAAGCGGTGCATGGGCGCTGCCTAGCGTGCAGCCTGCGCCATTGCCGGTGATGCCGGTTTTAACCGGACCTGTATTATCGTAATCGTCTACCGGGTCGGTGACATCAGGAATCCCGTCAGCGTCTGAGTCAGGTAATGGCTCGGACGTGTCCGGTGTTGTGCCGTCAAAGGCCGGGAAACCGTATCCATTATGGTCCGGATCAAAGTCATCGGCGATGCCGTCGCCGTCGCTATCTGTGCTGCCGGTAATAGCGGCATCGTAGCGGTCATCGATTCCGTTGTTGTTGCTGTCCGCGCCGCCGGTGACATCAACATCGACATTATCGGGTATCAAATCCCCATCCGTGTCGCGCATGCTGTCGACCTTGCCGTCGCCATCTGTGTCGACACCGCCGGCTTCGACGAGATCGGGCAATCCGTCGCCATCGCTGTCCAGATCAAGGTAGTCCGGTATGGAGTCGGAGTCGGTGTCGTACAGTATCGCCGGTGAGGTCAGGCTCCCGTCATTCAGGCCATCGTTGTTTTCATCAACAAAGTCGTCGAGGACGCCGTCGCCGTTGAGGTCGGGTACGTCGGTTTCTATGGTGTCGGGCAAACCATCCTGATCTGAATCGCGATCAAGAAAATTACGGATGCCGTCGCCATCGGTATCCGGCAAAGGTAAGGGGAACAACGCCAGTCCGTCATCCAGCCCGTCTTTGTTTGTGTCGGTAAACCGGTCGATCAAACCGTTGTGATTGCTGTCATCACCCCCGGCCTCGATCAGGTCAGTAATGCCGTCATTGTCAGAATCAAGATCACGGAAATTGACAAGGCCGTCCCCGTCTGTGTCCCAGTTCAGCGTGATTGCGGCATCTGTGCTGCGGGAGACCGGTAAACCTTTTGTCTTTGTGTCGATCGCAAAGCTGAAATCAATTTCGTCTTTGTCGCGGATTCCATCATTATCGCTGTCCCGGTCGAGCATATCCGGTTGCCCGTCCTTATCCGTATCCGGCAGGGTTGAAGCTGACCAGGCACTACCGGATTCCTTATCGATGCGCCCGTCATTGTCACTATCGAGCCCGGTGCCCGCCATGATGTCGGTCAGCCCTTCGAGCAGGTCGTAGATGCCGTCGTTATCCGAATCGGTGTCGATACGGTTGGGCAAGCCGTCGTTGTCGAAGTCAGCTTCGCCTTCCAGGGTGTCGGGGATACCGTCGTTATCGTCGTCTTCGTCCTCTTCATCCCGGATGCCGTCGAGATCCGAGTCGGTCATATCAGGCCGCTCAGTCGGGTCCAGAGGGTCGGTACCCAGCGCAATTTCGATGTTATTGGCAACCCCGTCACCATCGCTGTCGTTACGCGGATTGGTATTTTCGATATCGAGTTGGTCCGGTACGCCGTCAGCATCCTGGTCGCTATTCATGGATTCCAGCGCGTCGCTGATTCCGTCGCCATCGCTGTCGCCGGCACCTTCAGTGGCATCGTCCATACCGTCACCGTCCGTATCCTTCGACAATGGATCGGTGCCCAGGTCGGCTTCGTCAGCGTCAGTCAGGCCGTCATTGTCGTCGTCGGTATCCGTCAGATCAGGGATAAAATCGCCGTCGGTATCCAGCGGCAAACTGTCCGGATCCAGCGGATCGGAACCGGTAGCGGTTTCATCGGCGTCGCTGTAGCCGTCATTGTCATCGTCGTTGTCGGTGACATCGGAGATAAAGTCACTGTCGGTATCCAATGGCAGGCTTTCAGGGTCGAGCGGATCGGAGCCGGCAGCGAGTTCATCGCTGTCGCTATAGCCGTCACCGTCGTCGTCGCTATCGGCGTTGTTACCGGTGCCGTCAGAATCGCTATCCACGGTTTCTGAAGGATCCAGCGGAAAGGCATCCGACACGTCGTCTGTGCCGTCGTCATCATCATCGCTATCGACCAGGTTGATAATGCCGTCCTTGTCAGTGTCCGTGGCATCCGGTGTTTCGCTGCTGTCAGTCGGGTCAGTGCCGACAGCCATTTCCTGATCGTTGGGCACGCCATCGCCGTCGGTATCGTTACCGGGGTTGTCGTTCTCGCTGTCGAACTGGTCGGCAACGCCGTCACTGTCAGCGTCCTCGGTGGCCGATTCCAGAGCATCAATGATGTTGTCACCGTCGGTATCGAGCGGGTTTTCAGTATCGCTGCCGATTTCCCCGGCGTCGTTTATGCCGTCGCCGTCGGTATCCGACAGCAGGGGATTAGTACCGAGCTCATCTTCGACTAGGTCGGTCAGGCCGTCGTCGTCATCGTCGGTATCGACGAGATTGATAATTCCATCTTGATCGGTATCGGTCGCATCGGGCGTATCCGAGCCATC
>JAUOPI010000064.1 GCA_030546905.1 Granulosicoccaceae sp. 1_MG-2023
CTCCTACAGCGTGTTGTAGGAGCCTGTATACAGGCGACCTTGGGAGTCGGTGGTTGGTGTGGTCGCGGCTATAGCCGCTCCTACAGTTCAGGCGAAAAACGCCTGCCAGTCTTTTTCCGAAAAGCCGAGCAGATAGCGCTTGCCGTCGCTCAGTACCGGGCGTTTGATCATGGCCGGATGGGCCAGCATCAGCTCGATGGCGCTGTCGCGGTCGATGTTGTTTTTGGTTTCGTCGTCAAGGCCGCGCCAGGTGGTGCCACGCTTGTTAAGCAGCTTTTCCCAGCCGAGATTTGCCTCGAAGGTTTCCAGCAGTTCACGCTCAAGACCGTCTTTGCGGTAGTCGTGGAAGGTCGCGTCGATCTGTTGATCGGCGAGCCAGCGGCGGGCTTTTTTGATGGTGTCGCAGTTGGGGATGCCGTAGAGGGTCAGCATGGTATCGGGTCTCCGCAGGTGGTGTGCCGGGCGCGTGTGGCCCGGCACGGCAAGTCAGGCTTGCAAATCAGTCGACAACGCGCAGCAGCTCGTTGATACCGACTTTGCTGCGGGTTTTTTCGTCAACGCGTTTGACGATGACCGCGCAGTAGAGGCTGTATTTGCCATCGTCCGAGGGCAGGTTGCCGGAGACCACAACCGAACCGGCCGGTACGCGACCGTAAATCACTTCGTCACGTTCGCGGTCGTAAATACGGGTGCTCTGACCGATGTAAACGCCCATGGAAATGACCGCGCCTTCTTCAACTACCACGCCTTCGACGATCTCGGAACGGGCGCCGATAAAGCAGTTGTCTTCGATAATGGTCGGGCCGGCCTGCAGCGGCTCGAGTACGCCGCCGATGCCGACACCGCCGGACAGGTGCACGTTTTTACCGATTTGGGCGCAGGAGCCGACGGTCGCCCAGGTGTCGACCATGGTGCCGCTGTCCACATAGGCGCCGATGTTGACGTAAGACGGCATCAGTACTGTGTTCGGTGCGATATAGGAACCGCGGCGGGCCACCGCAGGCGGCACCACGCGTACGCCGCTTTCGGCAAAAGCGGCATCGTCATAGCTGGCGAATTTGCTTTCGACCTTGTCGTAAAAACGCGTGAAACCACCGGCGTCGATGCCGGCGTTGTCATTCAGACGGAAGGACAGCAGTACGGCTTTTTTCAGCCATTGATTGACGACCCAGTCGCCGGTGCCGCGTTGCTCGGCGACGCGGGCTTTGCCTTTGTCGAGCATTTCAATCGCTTCGTTGACCGCATTGCGGACCTCGTCCGGCGCGGAGGCCGGTGACAGCTCGGCGCGGTTTTCGAAGGCTTCTTCGATGATCGTTTGCAATTGGCTCATGGGTGTTCCTCGTTGTGAATTCAGTAAAGCAGCTCTTTACAGGGCTTGTAGTGTTTCGACAATCTGCTGTGCGCCGGTGAGGCAATCTTCGTAGGGGGCCACCAGTGCAATACGCACATGACCGGCTCCCGGATTGATACCGTGTGCTTCGCGCGAGAGATAGCTGCCGGCCAGCACGTTCAGACCGAAACGGCGGTAGACCTCGCGGGTGAAAGTTTCGTCATCGAGCGGTAACTGCGGCCACAAATAAAACGACGCGTCCGGCCGTTTCAGCGGCAGTACCGGATTCAACACCTCAAGCACGGCATTGAATTTGTCGCTGTAGAGGCGGCGGTTTTCCCGCACATGGGTTTCGTCGTTCCAGGCCAGCGTGCTGGCGATCTGGGTCGGCTCGGACATGGAGCAGCCGTGATAGGTGCGGAACAGCAGGAATTTTTCCAACAACGCCGCGTCGCCGGCGACAAAGCCCGAGCGCAGGCCCGGCAGATTCGAGCGTTTGCTTAGACTGTGAAAAACCAGACAGCGCTTGAAGTCGGTGTTACCGGCTGCGGCCGCCGCCTGCAGCAGACCGGCCGGCGGGGCGGCTTCGTCAAAATAGATTTCCGAATAGCATTCGTCGCTGCAGATCACAAAGTCGAAGGCCTCAGCGCGGGCGATCAGTTTCTGCAGCGTGGCCTCATCCAGCGTGGCACCGCTCGGGTTGCCGGGCGTGCAGATATATATCATCTGACAACGCGCCCAGATTTCGTCCGGAATAGCATCAAAGTCCGGCAAATAGCCGGTCTCTGCGGTGGTGTTCATGAAATACGGTGTCAGCCCGGCGAGCAGGGTCGCGCCTTCGTAAATCTGATAGAAGGGATTGGGCATCAGCACCAGATCTTTCGTGCTGTGGCTGCGGTCGCCCAGGCATTGCGCGATCGCAAACAGCGCCTCGCGGGTGCCATTGACCGGCAGAACCTGACGTTCGGCATCCACGCCGGGCAAGGCGAAGCGGCGTGTCAGCCAGGCGGCGATGGCCTCGCGCAAAGGAGCAGAACCCTTGGTCGCCGGATAGACCGCGATCTGATCCATGGCCGCGCATAGTCCGTCAAGAACGAACTGCGGTGGTGCGTGTTTGGGCTCGCCGATCGACAGTGAGATTCCGCCTGCCGGCGGGGTGATGTCGGCCCGCAACGCACGCAGGCGTTCGAACGGGTAGGGCTGTAAGCGGGACAGGTCGGGATTCATCGGCGAAGACCGCGGCAAAAGCGCGCTAGTATAAGAGGCCGCTTTAGCCCTCTGCAACCGTAGCCGCGACTGCGGAGGCCGCCGACGCACCGCCGGTCGCCGGCCTGCCGGCTCCTACAATGTGCCCGCCTGTAGGAGCGGCCATGGCCGCGACAACGGAGGCCGCCGAGGCACCGGCGGTCGCCGGCGTGCCGGCTC
>JAUOPI010000065.1 GCA_030546905.1 Granulosicoccaceae sp. 1_MG-2023
TCGCGGCTATAGCCGCTCCTACAACCGCCACCTGTAGGAGCCTGTACACAGGCGACCTGCTCAGGCTGCGGGCAACCCCCGCTGTCGCGGCCATGGCCGCTCCTACAACGGGCACCTGTAGGAGCCTGCATGCAGGCGACCAGCCCAAGCTGCCGCGACCTCCGCTGTCGCGGCTATAGCCGCTCCTACAATCGGCACCTTTAGGAGCCTGCATGCAGGCGACCTGCCCAGGCTGCGGCAACCACCGCTGTCGCGGCCATGGCCGCTCCTACAATTACACAGGCGACCTGCCCAGGCTGCGGGAAGCCTCCGCTGTCACGGCCATAGCCGCTCCTACAGCAGGCGGTGCGGGTTTCCGGTATTATGACGCGCCCACACCCAATACCACCGTTGCTATGTCCGTACCCGTTACGATCCGCCGCCGTCCGCTGCCTGATGTTGTCACGCAGGGGCTGGGAAGCCATCCGGTCCTTGATGCCATTTTTGCCGCGCGCGGCGTGCGTGAATCGGCTGAGCTGAGTTTTGCACTGAAAGATTTGCCGCCGCCGTCGGGCATGGCCGGCATTGATGAGGCTGTCAGCCTGCTGGTTCAGGCGCTGGAGGAATGTCAGCGGATTCTGATTGTCGGCGATTACGATGCCGATGGTGCGACCAGTACCGCACTGGCCGTCACGGCATTGCGTATGCTCGGTGCGGCCGAGGTCGGCTTTTTGTTGCCGAATCGCTTCGACTATGGCTACGGTCTGTCGCCGCCGATTGTTGATCTGGCCGCGGAGCGGAAACCGGATCTGCTGATTACAGTCGATAACGGGATCGCGTCGGTGGATGGCGTGGCGCGTGCCCGCGAGCTCGGCACCCGCGTGCTGGTCACCGATCACCATCTGCCGCCGGAGGTGTTGCCGGAGGCTGATGCAATCGTCAATCCCAACCGTGCCGATGACCGTTCCGGACTGAATAATCTCGCCGGTGTGGGGGTGATTTTCTATGTGATGCTGGCCTTGCGTCAGGCACTGCAGCAGCGCGGGCATTTCGGCGGCCGGCTGCCGCCATTGGGTGAGCTGCTGGATATAGTGGCGGTCGGTACCGTGGCCGATGTGGTGCCGCTCGACCGCATTAACCGGATTCTGGTTGAGCAGGGCCTGCGGCGTATCCGGGCCGGCCAAACCCGTCCGGGTATTGAGGCTCTGATCCGTGTTGCCGGCCGTTCACGCGAGGCGCTGTGTGCGATGGATATCGGCTTTGGCCTCGGTCCGCGATTGAATGCGGCCGGGCGCCTTGAAGATATGCGCATTGGCGTGCAGTGCCTGCTCAGTGAGGATGCCGGTAAAGCACTGGAGCTGGCCACCGAGCTGGATTCGCTTAACCGCCGCCGGCGTGAGATTGAGCAGGAAATGCGGGATGAGGCCGAGGCCATCCTGCAATCCGGCGCGCTGAGCGACGCGGGCAACCCGCCGGCTTTGTGTTTGTATGAACCGCACTGGCATCAGGGCGTGGTCGGGATACTGGCCAGTCGGGTCAAAGACCGCATTCACCGGCCGGTGATCGTCTTCGCTTCCGATGACAATGGCCAGATCAAGGGTTCCGGGCGTTCCATCGAAGGCGTGCACCTGCGCGATGCGCTCGATGCAGTGGCGACCCGCCAGCCGGGCCTGATCAGCAAATTCGGCGGCCATGCCATGGCCGCCGGGCTGTCGATTGCTGAAGCCGATTTCGACGCTTTCCGGCAGGCATTCGCAGAGGAAGTCGGCGAACGTCTGAAGGGCATTAACGCCGATCGTTGCTATCTCACCGACGGTAGTCTGCGGGGGCAGGATATGACCTTGCCGTTGGCCGAAGCGCTGCGCTTTGCCGCGCCCTGGGGGCAGGGCTTTCCGGCACCACTGTTCGACGGTGAGTTTGAGGTCGTCGATGCCCGGCTGCTGCAGGACAAACACCTCAAGCTGCGCGTACGGGTGCCGGGCGATGATGGTGTCTTCGATGCGATAGCCTTTAACAACGCCCCCGATCCGCTGCCGCGCGGGCAGGTGCGTTTGGTCTACCGGCTTGAAATTAATGAGTTCCGTGGTGAGCGGAATGTGCAGTTGATGGTGGAGTATCTGGATTATTGAGGGCAGGTCGCTTCTTGTAGGAGCGGCCATGGCCGCGACAGCGGAGGTTGCCGTGGCTTGTGCAGGTCGCCTGTGTACAGGCTCCTACAGGTAGCGATTGTAGGAGCGGCTATAGCCGCGACAGCGGAGGTTGCTGTGGCTTGGGCAGGTCGCCTGTGTACAGGCTCCTACAGGTGCCGGTTGTAGGAGCGGCTATAGCCGCGACAGCGGAGGCCACCCGCAGCCTGGGCAGGTCGCCTGTGTACAGGCTCCTACAGGTGGCGATTGTGGGAGCGGCTATAGCCGCGACAGCGGAGGTTGTTGTGGCTTGGGCAGGTCGCCTGTGTACAGGCTCCTACAG
>JAUOPI010000066.1 GCA_030546905.1 Granulosicoccaceae sp. 1_MG-2023
AAGGAGCGGGACAGGCTCACCGACCCACAATGACACCCGGTTAGCTTTACCGGATATCTGGAGAGATACAAGGAGCGTCTATAGCCGCGACCTTGGGAGTTGGATTCAGCACCGCAGGTCGCCTGCGTGCAGGCTCCTACAAAGGCGTGTTTTTGTAGGAGCGGCCATGGCCGCGACCTGCGGAGGCCCGATTAACTTACATGGGTCGCCTGTATACAGGCTCCTACAGTTCGATCTTGACCGCGATATCCCCGAAACGACTTTCTGTTGCAGCGGGCGCGCTTTCAAGCGGATCGTCAAACAGCGTATCCACACCGGCATGCTGCCGGGTGCTGTCGCCGAGGTTTTTGAAGTCAAATAATTTCGGGTCGAGCAGATGTGAGGGTACGGCCTGTTGCAGGGCTTTGAACATGGTGGCCGTGCGACCGGGATGCTCACGTTCCCAGTCGATAATCATTTGCTTGACCGCCTGGCGTTGCAGGTTTTCCTGCGAGCCGCACAGATTGCAGGGAATAATCGGGAACTGCATGGCGCGGGCAAAGCGGGCGATATCGGCTTCCTCGCAATAGGCCAGCGGGCGGATCACCGTATGCCGGTCATCATCGGTACGCAGCTTGGGCGGCATGGACTTGAGGCGGCCGCCATGGAAGAGATTCAGAAAGAAGGTTTCAAGAATATCGTCCCGGTGGTGGCCGAGTGCGATTTTGCTGGCTCCCAGTTCGCCGGCAACGCGGTAGATAATCCCGCGCCGCAGCCGTGAACAGAGCGAGCACATGGTCTTGCCGGGCGCGATTTTCTCGGTGACGGTGGTGTAGGTATCCTCGGTCTCGATGTGGTAGGGCACGCCGAGCTTGTCCAGATAGGCAGGCAGCACATCATCGGGAAAGCCCGGCTGCTTCTGGTCCAGATTCATTGCAATCAGCTCGAAATCGACCGGGGCGCGTTTGCGCAGCTCCAGCAGCACATTCAGCAGGGTGTAACTGTCCTTACCACCGCTGAGGCAGACCATAACGCGGTCGCCGTCTTCAATCATGTTGAAGTCGCTGATCGCCTTGCCGGTGTTACGCACCAGACGTTTGCGCAGGCGGTTGAAATTGGTCGAGTTCGGCGGAGTCGCGTCCATAGGGCTTGTCATCGCGGGCTGATCGGGTAAAACGCGCGAGTATATCGCAGTTAGCCCGCCTTGTGCCTGCGCCATTGTAGGAGCCTGCATGCAGGCGACCGACGATGTAAATCCGTCGCGGCTATAGCCGCTCCTTGTATCGCTCCAGATATCCGGTAAAGCTAACTGGGTGTTATAATGGGTCGGTGAGCCTGTCCTGCTCCTTGAGGTCAATTGAACCTGTCTTGTAGTTCAGGCCCCGAATCGCTTATTTCTCTATGCTCTGAAGGGTATCCCAGCCCGTCCGCATTGAGGACATGAGGCCGTATGAATAAGGTGAGAGAGGAGGGTAGTGATTATTATCGGGATCGATGTGAGTAAGAACACACGCGACTGTGCGCTGATGCGTGACGACTTCACGCCCAAGAAAGTGCCGGTGGCCACGTTTGCCAACAACGCGACCGGCAACGCCTGCAGGCATGGGCGAAGAAACGCACCGGCGAGGCGCCTGAGTCCATGACGGCCGTGCTGGAAGCCACTAGCATCTATCACGAAACCGTCGCCTATGCGCTCGACGAGGCCGGCGTGACAGTCGTGGTACTGAACTGGGTCAGAGCCCGTGACTACGCGCGAAGGCAGGGCCGCGTGAACAAGACCGATCGCGTCGACAGTTTTCCGCCGTTGTTGTCGCCGGCACCCGCCAAAGATTAGCTTCAGGTCACACGACTTTGCCCTCGGCAGTCAGTAAGATTACTTGAGTGCGGAATCTATGACGCAGTACGCAAAAAAGGCACATGAGCCGATGCGGCCGGTCAGTGCTTGATACACTTGTGTACATTCATTGTGTATCAATGCGACGTTCCGAACAGACCGTGTTACGCAGAACTCAAACATCGAGGTGGAGCAGCCCGCGCTGCGCCATTTTTTTTGCCCGCAGGCCGGAAAGCGGTCAGAGGTGCGCGGAAATCTGTAGGAGCCTGCCTGCACGCCCCTGCGTGAAATCCGCGGTTGCTGTGCTGCGGCGATGAACGCGTGATCTGCCGTTGCAACGCAGTATGCTGCTGCGCTTGCGCTTCCGATAATTTCTTAAGATTTCAGGAGAGCGGTATGATCCCCGTCGTGTTATCTGGTGGTTCTGGCACCCGCCTGTGGCCACTGTCCCGACAGTCCAAACCCAAGCAATTCCTTTCCCT
>JAUOPI010000067.1 GCA_030546905.1 Granulosicoccaceae sp. 1_MG-2023
GACGGTGTAGCCGATTATCTGGATCTGGATTCAGATAACGATGGTGTGCCGGATGCTGTTGAGGCGGGCTTCGGTGAGCAGGATGCCGATGCTGACGGTCGTGTCGATGGTTCCTACGGTGATAACGGTCTGGCCGATGCGCTGGAAAGCACGCCGGATTCCGGGCTGATCGACAGCGACGGTGACGGTGTTGCCGATGAGCCTCTGGACGTCGATGGTGACGACGTTGCTGATTATCTGGATCTGGACAGCGATAACGATGGCGTGACCGATCTTGTTGAAGCCGGTACTGAAGGCGTGGCCGATGCCGATGGTGACGGCCGTGTCGATGCCCCGGTTGACAGCAACGATGACGGCCTGGCCGACGCGGTAATCGAGAACGGTATCAGCGATGCTGACAGCGACAACGATGGCATTGTTAACCGTCTCGACCTCGACAGCGACGAGGATGGATTTACTGACCTTGTTGAAGCCGGCGGTACTGACAGCGATGACGATGGCGTGGTCGATGGTTTCACCGATGACGATGGTGACGGGCTTGATGATGCGCTGAGAACGTCTCCGCTGCCGCTGCCGAATACTGACGGGGACGAGGTTGCGGATTACCGTGATACCGACTCCGATGGTGACGGCATTGCTGACAGTGTTGAAGGCACCGTGGACGGCGATAGTGACGGGGTTGCGGATTTTCGTGACACTGACTCCGACGATGACGGTATCCCGGATTCGCAGGAAGGCACTGTCGATACTGATGCTGACGGTACGCCGGATTATCGGGATGCTGATTCCGACGGCGATGGTATTGCAGACAGCGTCGAAGGCACTGTGGATACTGATGCTGACGGTACGCCGGATTATCTGGATACCGATTCTGACGGTGACGGCATTGGCGACAGCGTCGAAGGCACTGTGGATACTGATGCTGACGGTACGCCGGATTATCGGGATGCTGATTCCGACGGCGACGGCATTGCCGACAGCGTCGAAGGCACAGTGGATACTGATGCTGATGGTACGCCGGATTACCGGGATGCTGATTCCGACGGTGACGGCATTGGCGACAGCGTCGAAGGCACAGTGGATACTGATGCTGATGGTACGCCGGATTACCTGGATACCAATTCCGACGGTGACGGCATTGATGACAGCGTCGAAGGCACTGTGGATACTGACGCCGACGGTACGCCGGATTATCTGGATACCGATTCCGACGGTGACGGCATTGGCGACAGCGTCGAAGGCACTGTGGATACTGATGCTGATGGTACGCCGGATTATCTGGATACCGACTCTGACAACGACGGTATTGCCGACAGTGTAGAAGGCACCGTTGACAGCGATGAAGACGGGGTGGCGGACTATATTGACCGCGACTCTGATAACGATGGCGTAAACGATGCGGCCGAAGGCACGGTCGATACCGACGGCAATGGCATCCCGGATTATCTGGATCTTGATTCGGACGGTGACGGTGTGTCTGATGCTGACGAGCAAGCCAACTATGACACCGACGGTGACGGTATTCCGGACAGCCTGGATATCGACTCCGACAATGACGGTATTCCGGACGCGATCGAAGGTGACCGTGATACCGACGGTGACGGGGTTGCGGACTATCTGGATCTGGATTCCGATAATGACGGTATCTATGACCTGCTTGAGGCACAACGCAGCCTGGCTGCAGCCGCGGCACTGGATGCGGATAACGACGGTGTGATTGACGCGAGCTATCCGTTCGGGGCCAATGGTCTGGCCGATGAGGTAGAGCAGGGCGCCGAGTCCGGTGAGATTGCTTACATCCTGTCAGACCGTGACGGCGATGGTGTGCCGGACTACCGTGATCTGGATTCGGACAACGACGGTCTGGTCGATCTGCTCGAAGC
>JAUOPI010000068.1 GCA_030546905.1 Granulosicoccaceae sp. 1_MG-2023
AGCAAGTCCTCTCACTCTCAGGGGCGTACCTTCTCCCGAAGTTACGGTACCATTTTGCCTAGTTCCTTCACCCGAGTTCTCTCAAGCGCCTTGGTATTCTCAACCTACCCACCTGTGTCGGTTTGGGGTACGGACACGTTACACCTGAAGCTTAGAGGCTTTTCTTGGAAGCATGGCATCAACCACTTCGCTCAAATAAGAGCTCGTCATCACATCTCAGACAATGAGTTCCCGGATTTGCCTAAGAACTCGTCCTACTTGCTTAAACCGGACACCAACTGCCGGCTGGCCTAGCCTTCTCCGTCCCCCCATCGCAGTGTAAAGTGGTGCAGGAATATTAACCTGCTTTCCATCGACTACGCCTTTCGGCCTCGCCTTAGGATCCGACTAACCCTGCGCTGATTAACATTGCGCAGGAAACCTTGGGTTTTCGGCGTGCGGGTCTCTCACCCGCATTATCGTTACTTATGTCAGCATTCGCACTTCTGATACCTCCAGCAAACCTTACAGTTCACCTTCAACGGCTTACAGAACGCTCCTCTACCATGCGTCTAAGACGCATCCGCAGCTTCGGTATGTAGCTTAAGCCCCGTTAAATCTTCCGCGCAGGCCGACTAGACCAGTGAGCTATTACGCTTTCTTTAAAGGATGGCTGCTTCTAAGCCAACCTCCTGGCTGTCTGTGCCTTCCCACATCGTTTCCCACTGAGCTACAATTTTGGGACCTTAGCTGGCGGTCTGGGTTGTTTCCCTCTTCACGACGGACGTTAGCACCCGCCGTGTGTCTCCCATGATTGCACTTTCTGGTATTCGGAGTTTGCAATGGGTTGGTAAGTCGGGATGACCCCCTAGCCATAACAGTGCTCTACCCCCAGAAGTGAGACATGAGGCTCTACCTAAATAGATTTCGAGGAGAACCAGCTATCTCCGGGTTTGATTAGCCTTTCACTCCGATCCACAGCTCATCCCCTCATTTTTCAACATAAGTGGGTTCGGTCCTCCAGTGCCTGTTACGGCACCTTCAACCTGGCCATGGATAGATCACCCGGTTTCGGGTCTAATCCCAGAGACTATGTCGCCCATTTAAGACTCGGTTTCCCTACGCCTCCGCTATTCGCTTAAGCTTGCCACTGAGATTAAGTCGCTGACCCATTATACAAAAGGTACGCAGTCACACCGCAAGGGTGCTCCTACTGCTTGTACGCATACGGTTTCAGGTTCTATTTCACTCCCCTCAACGGGGTTCTTTTCGCCTTTCCCTCACGGTACTGGTTCACTATCGGTCAGTAAGTAGTATTTAGCCTTGGAGGATGGTCCCCCCATGTTCAGTCAGGATAACACGTGTCCCGACCTACTCGATTTCACTCTAAAAGCATTTTCGTGTACGGGGCTATCACCCTGTATCGCGCCACTTTCCAGAGGCTTCCACTAACACTTAAAGAGCTTAAGGGCTGGTCCCCGTTCGCTCGCCGCTACTGAGGGAATCTCGGTTGATTTCTTTTCCTCCGGGTACTTAGATGTTTCAGTTCCCCGGGTTCGCCTCTGCAACCTATGTATTCAGTTACAGATACCTGCCTCACGACAGGTGGGTTTCCCCATTCGGAAATCTCCGGATCAACGCCAGTTTGTCGGCTCCCCGAAGCTTATCGCAGACTACCACGTCCTTCATCGCCTCTTACTGCCTAGGCATCCACCGTATGCGCTTAGTTACTTGACCATATAACCCCAAAGGGTCGCAGGCCAAACAACCTGTTT
>JAUOPI010000069.1 GCA_030546905.1 Granulosicoccaceae sp. 1_MG-2023
CGGGCAGGGCGCGCCCGTGCCGGACGGATGCCGCTTACGGCGAGGTGCTATACTTTTGTTCTTTACCTACCGGAGCCGCAATCGTGAGCGTCAATGTCCCCGAAAATATCGTCCCACTGGATAACATTCTGCCGGAGGAGCCGTTGTTGATGATGGGGGCGGGTCCGGTGCCGATTCCGTCGCGTGTCGCGGCGGCGAACTCTATCGTGATTAATCACCTGGGCGATACGCTTGCGCGCGTGATCGAACAGGTGAAGTCGATGACGCACTATGTTTTTCAGACCCGTTCCCCGCATGTCCTTGGTGTCGCCGGGCCGGGCTCGGCGGCGATGGAAATGGCCATCGTTAACCTGGTGATGCCGGGTGATGTGGTGTTGTCGGTCTGCAACGGCTTCTTCAGTGGCCGGCTGGCCGAGATGGCCGAGCGTAATGAAGCCAAAGTGGTGCGGTACAACGTACCCGACCGGGAATTCGCCCGGGCCGATGAAGTCGAGCGTCTTCTGGAAGAGCACCGTCCGCGGGTGTTGACCATCGCTCAGGGGGAAACCTCCAATACGGTTTATAACCGCGAACTGCCGGCGATTTGCCGTGCCGCCTCGGCGCATGGCTGCCTGGTGATTGTCGATGCCGTTTGTACTCTCAGTACCATGCCGTTGGAAATGGACGAATGGGGTATAGATGCGATTATCACCGGTGGTCAGAAAGGGCTGTCATCAATTCCCGGGGTGTCGCTGATTGCGTTCTCCGAAAGGGCCTGGGAGATCGCCGGTGACACTGACCGGCATATGCGGCACTGGGTTCTCGATGCCCGCCTGGCCGATCAGTTCTGGTATAAAAAATCCTACCACTACACCGCGCCGGTCTCAGGCATTCTGGCGATGCACGAAGCGCTGCGGCTGATCTGCCATGAAACGCTGCCGTTACGGTTTCAGCGCCATTACCGCCACTCAATCGCCCTGCAACGTGCGGTGGAGGTCATGGGGCTTAGCTTGTATGTGCCGGAAGAGGCGAGGTTGAACTCGGTGGTCGGTATACGCGTGCCCGACGGGGTTCAGTCCAAGGATGTGTTGGCCTATATGTCCAAACGCTACCGTGTGGAGATTTCCGGCTCATTCGGCGCGCCGATTGTCCGTATCGGGCAGATGGGAGAGCAGAGCCGCGCGCACAACCTGTTCCGTACGGTCCACGCACTGGGTTCCAGCATTAAGGCACAGGGCAAAAAGGTCGACGTACCGGCCGGTGTGGCTATGTTGGAGAAGACCCTCGAAAAGTTCGCATACGGCGACGTCTGAGTACGCTCTCGCAGCGCAGGGAAAAAAACTGAATTTAGTACTTGCGCACGCTGAAACAGCCGTTAAAATACGCGCCTTCGCTGCAGCCGGTTCGGTGTAGCGAAGCGGGCTGAACGGTTCCGCGGCAAGCGTTGAAAAAAACACTTGCTTCACGGAATCAGCGCTGTAGAATGCGCGCCTTCCTTGACGTCAGAGACGTCGGGACGGGTGATCAATCCGGTCAGATCAAGTGCTGAAATTTAGGGCTTGCATCTGATAAAAAGCGCTGTAAAATGCGCGCCTCGGTTCACGAAGTGAGCCGCGCTTCGAAAGCTTTTGAAAATAAATGCTTGACAAGCAAAAACGGGATCGGCTAAAATGGCCGGCTCCGGTCGGTGAGGTTTCCGACCCGCTCTTTGAAAATTTGGACATAAGTAACTTGTGTGGGTGCTTGCGTTGATCGGTTGCATAGCAATCA
>JAUOPI010000007.1 GCA_030546905.1 Granulosicoccaceae sp. 1_MG-2023
CCGTTTGCGGCGCCTTTTTTTTAGTCTTCGCGGGATGTGACCTGCAGAAGATGATAACCGAACTGGGTTTTGACCGGGCCTTGTACGGCACCGACCTCACCGTTGAAAACGGCGTCATCAAATTCTTTGACCATCTGACCGCGGCCGAAGGTGCCGAGCTCACCGCCCTGGCGACCTGAGGGGCAGGTGGAATGTTGTTTGGCAACCTCGGCGAAGTCTGCACCGCCTTCGATTTGTGCTTTAAGGTCGAGGCAGGCTGCTTCGGAACTGACGAGGATGTGGCGCGCTGACGCTTGTGCCATGTTGATCTCCTGAAGTGGAATGAATTGTATGCCGGGACTGAGCGCGTGCGCTCAGGACATGCCCGGTTTCCAGATGCCGAATGCGTCGGCGCCGGAAGGCGGGGCGGGCTGGGGAGCCTGTTGAGCACGTTGCTGCTCGACGTCGCGTACGACATGCATGCAGAAGGCGTTGAGCTCGTCGGCGATTTCCTGCTTGCGTTCGAGCGGCATGTCCTGTTGTCCCAGCAGGAATCCGACGATGCCTGTCAGGTACTGGGAGGCAATGCCGGGATCGGCTGCAGCGGGGTCGGCCTGTTCGATGACGTTGCAAACGTCACTGATCAGTCGGGTCGAGAGTTGTAATTGAGCCATGTTGGATGATCCGGATAGGTTGCGGGAATCAGAGTGGTGACGGGCAGTCTACCGTAATCACAGTGTCATAAAAGTCTTGCAAACTGATGACACTCGGGCTGACGACGCGATCCTTGCGTCGCCGGCGCAGGCAGGGGAGTCAGTGCATGCCGGAAACGTGCAGAACATTACCGGTGCGGTACATCTGAGGGAGGCTGGCTGCTTCGCGGGCCGGCTTACGGCGCGCTGTCAGGCGTGAGCGCCCGCAGCACGGGCATGTGTACCATTCGGCTGAGGACTTGGCGGAATTCTCCGTCTTGCTCAGTTGCATAGACGTATTGCAGGAAGTGCATTTCATTGTGTTGCCCCAAAAAATAATTCATCAATGTGATTGCGCCCGGATCCCTTAGCCTCCGGGTCTGATTATTGATTGGCAGTTTCCGCTTGCCTCAGTTGCCTGTCAGCCGCACTTGCTGTCGCCGCAGTTCAGGCAGGTCATGCAGCCATCCATCATGATGGCGGCTTTATGATGGCACTTGGTACACAATTCCGCTGTGTCCGGAAACTGTCCGCCCGACGATTCCTCGTCAGCCGAGTCCTCCGATTGTCGCTGCGCATTTTCCAGCTCTGCGCGCTTCATTTCAATGAGTTTTTTCTGGTGTTCGTCAGGCTCGTTGGATTTGAGCATGCCGATCTTGATCAGATGCTTCTCGATGACGTCACCGATCTCCGAGATCAGTGAAGGCATGAACTGACCTTTGTTCCAGTAGCCGCCGCGCGGATCGAACACCGAGTGGAGCTCTTCCACCAGGAAGGTGACGTCGCCGCCTTTGCGAAAGACCGCCGACATAATACGCGTGAGCGCCACGATCCACTGGAAATGATCCATGTTTTTTGAATTGATGAACACTTCAAACGGGCGACGCAGTTCGTGCTCGGTGCCTTCATTGAGGACGATGTCGTTGATGGTGATATACATCGCATGCGCCGAGACGTGTTCCGGTGTCTTCAGTTTGTAGGTGCTGCCGATCAGTACGTCCGGCCGTTCCAGTGTTTCGTGCATTTGAATAATGTCGGCTGCAGGCGCAGCCGCTTTATTCTCCGCCTGATCAGCCTTGTGCACAGAATAGGAGACAATTTTCTTGTCGATTTTGATTGCCATGTTGTTCACCCCGGTAGTTCTCTGTTTATTCGGCCTGATCAGAATTTGCCGTAGTAGCCTTCTTTTAATGCATCGTAGAGGTTGGCGGCGGTGTGAATCTCGCCGTCATACTCGATTTCTTCGTTACCTTTGCAGTTGACCACGGTGCCATCGGCGAGTTCGAACTCGTAGGTCGTGTTGGCCAGGTCTTCCTCTTTCACCAGAACGCCCTGGAAGGCTTCCGGATTAAAGCGGAATGTGGTGCAACCTTTCAGCCCCTGATCATAGGCGTAGAGGTAGATGTCCTTGAATTCGTCATACGGGAATTCTGTCGGCACATTGGCCGTTTTCGAGATGGATGAATCGATCCATTTTTGTGCTGCAGCCTGAATATCGACGTGTTCTTTGGGCTTGATGTCATCGGCCGTGATGAAGTAGTCGGGCAGTTGCGCACCTTCTTCCTGCGAGTAAGGCATGGCGTTCTCGTTGATCAGCTTGCGGTAGGCCAGCAGCTCGAACGAGTAAACGTCGACTTTCTCTTTGCTCTTTTTGCCTTCACGGATCACATTGCGCGCGTAGTGATGCGCAAAGCTCGGCTCAATGCCGTTACTGGCGTTGTTGGCCAGTGACAGTGAGATGGTACCGGTCGGCGCGATCGAGGAGTGGTGGGTAAAGCGCGAGCCGGTTTTGGCCATATCTTCGATCAGCTCCGGTGCTTCGGCTGCGACCTGTTGCATATAGCGGCTGTAGCGGGCGTGCAGCACGCGGCCGGGTAGCTTGTCGCCGACGCGGTAGCCGTCGGTTTTGAGTTCCGGGCGCAGGCGCAGCATCTCGCCGGTGATTTCAAACTCCTCGTCCATGATCGGCGCAGCGCCTTTTTCACGGGCGAGATCGACGCCGACGCGCCAGCCGGTAATGGCCATTTCGCGGGTGACTTGTTCGGTGAAGGCCAGGGAGTCTTCCGCGCCGTATTTCATGCACAGCATGGTGATGGTTGAGCCGAGGCCCAGATAGCCCATGCCGTGACGGCGTTTGCGCATGATCTCAGCCCGTTGCTGTTGCAGCGGCAGGCCGTTGATTTCAACCACGTTGTCCAGCATACGGGTGAAGATCGCCACTGTTTTGCGGAAGTTCTCCCAGTCGAATGCGGCTTTTTCGGTGAACGGGTCTTTCACAAAGCGCGTCAGATTGATGGAGCCGAGCAGGCAGGCGCCGTAGGGCGGCAGCGGCTGCTCACCGCAGGGGTTGGTCGCGCGGATGTTTTCGCAGTACCAGTTGTTGTTCATCTCATTGACCTTGTCGATGAGGATGAAACCGGGCTCGGCGAAGTCATAGGTGGAGGACATGATGGCGTCCCACAGGCGCCGCGCGGGAATGGTGCGGAATACCTCGCAGGCAACCTGGCCCTCGTCGTTAACCACCAGATGTTCGTGGGTCGGCCAGTCGCGCCAGATAATGCGTTCCTGATCGTTGAGATCGATATCGCTGTTGGCCAGCGCCTTGCGGCGGATCGGGAAGGCCAGTTGCCAGGGCGCATCGGCCTTGACCGCTTCGATGAAGTCTTCGGTGATCAGCAGGGACAGATTGAACTGGCGCAGGCGGCCGTCCTCGCGTTTGGCGCGGATATACTCCAGCACGTCGGGATGGCGCACGTCGAAGGTGCCCATTTGTGCGCCGCGCCGGCCGCCGGCGGAGCTGACGGTAAAACACATCTTGTCGTAGATATCCATAAACGACAGGGGGCCGGAGGTGTAGGCGCCGGCACCCGAGACATAGGCGCCGCGCGGACGCAGGGTGGAGAAGTCATAGCCGATGCCGCAACCGGCTTTGAGCGTCAGGCCGGCTTCGTGCACCTTGTCGAGGATATCGTCCATGGAGTCTTCGATGGTGCCGGAGACCGTGCAGTTAATAGTCGAGGTGGCCGGTTTGTGGTCAAGTGCGCCGGCATTCGAGGTGATGCGCCCGGCCGGAATTGCGCCTTGCTTGAGTGCCCACAGAAACTCGTGGAACCAGTGCTCACGTTTCTTTTTGCCTTCTTCTACGTCGGCCAGCGCACGTGCGACGCGCGCATAGGTGTCTTCGATAGACTGATCGACCGGCTCGCCTTCCTTGGTTTTCAGACGGTATTTCTTGTCCCAGATATCCATGGACGCTTCTTGAAACGGAATTTCCTGAACCGATTTAGCTTCGGAATTGTTCACAGCGCAGAGGTTGGCGTTACTCATTATTCGGGTTGATCTCCGGTCTTGTCCCTGGGGACTGGCATCACAAACTACATCGGAAACAGCCGCACTGCTGCGACGCATCCGGGGCGGCAGCGGCTGTTTCTTAGGGTGTTGTCTTGTTAATCTCGGCGGATTCGCCGGTTATTCCATATCATGTAGGTGTTTCTGGTGCAGATCACTACATGTGGTGGTTATGTCTTAAAATTGTTTGCTTTCGGATCGCCGCGGCAACGCCCCGGCAGAAGGCGGGCGGAGGGCGGCGTCGAAGAGGTGTGTATTATGGGCTGTTAGCCTTCAAAGCACAACATATTGTGCCAACTTTCTGTGACGCCGCTACATAGTGTGTCTAAGCTGTGAGTAAGTTGCGCACAGCTGTGTGATTTTCCTGTGGGTAAGTCGGCAAATCGCTGAATATTCCGCAGCTTAGATAAAATGAGTCGGAAATGTGACAGATCGGGCAGGCACGACATCTTGTGCCTGGCGCCGCCGGTGCGGTCGCGACCACATTGAGGTGGCCTTTTCTGACCGGTGGTACGACCGCGCCGGCGGGTTTTGTCCGGGGCAGGATTTAAAAAAGCAAAGGGACGGGATCAGAGGGCTTTGGCAGCGTCGAGGACGGCTTCGGCGTGACCGGCGACTTTGACTTTGCGCCATTCTTCGCGCAGTACACCGTCGGCATCAATCAGAAAGGTGCTGCGCTCTATGCCCATGTATTCACGGCCGTAGAGTTTTTTCAGTTTGATCACGTCAAACAGTTTGCACAGCTCTTCTTCTTTATCCGAGATCAGATCAAAAGGCAGCGACTGCTTGGCTTTGAAGTTTTCGTGGCTTTTCAGGCCGTCGCGCGAGACACCGATGATGACCGTATTGCAGGCGGCAAACTCGTCACTGAGGTCGCGGAAGTTCTGGCTCTCGGTGGTGCAACCGGGGGTGCTGTCCTTGGGGTAAAAATAGATCACCACATTTTTGCCCTGCAGCGAGGTCAGGGAAATCGTCTGATCACCGGTGGCGGGCAGGGAAAAATCCGGGACTTTCTTGCCCACTTCAAGTTCGCTCATGTGTTGTTTCTTCCTTTTCTGTTGACGGGCTGAAGCTCGGTGCCATGCGCTTTGCGGGCGGGAGCTTGCTTGTTTTGCAGGCTAGCGCAAAGTAACATTGGCGCGCAAATTCAGCAGGACAAATCTATGTTTCAAGGCAGTATTGTCGCGATCGTCACGCCCATGCGGGAAGACGGTTCGGTCGACGAAGCGGCGCTGGCCGATCTGGTCGAGTTCCACGTGCAAAGCGGTACCGACGGCATTGTGTCGGTAGGCACTACCGGTGAATCGGCCACGCTGGATGTGCCCGAGCACCATCAGGTGATCAAAAAGACCATCGAGCTGGTGCGCAAACGTATACCGGTGATCGCCGGTACCGGCGCCAACTCCACCAGCGAGGCCATCGAACTGACGCGCGCGGCCCGCGAGTTGGGTGCCGACGGCTGTTTGTTGGTGACGCCTTATTACAATAAGCCCACCCAGGAAGGACTGTTCCGGCACTTCTCGGCCATCGCCGAGGCGGTGGATATTCCGCAGATTCTTTATAATGTGCCCGGTCGCACGGCGGTGGATATGCTGCCTGAGACCACAGCGCGTCTGGCCGGTGTGAAAAATATCGTTGGTATCAAAGAAGCGACAGGGACTCTGGAACGGATCCGGACCTTGCTGGAACTGTGTCCCGACGACTTTGCCGTTATGACCGGGGATGACGCTACCGCCATGGAAAGCCTGCTGGCCGGTGCCCGGGCGGATATTTCCGTGACCGCCAATGTGGTGCCGCAGGCCATGCACGAGATGTGTGCCGCAGCCCTGCGCGGCGACCGTGCTGCCGCCGAAGCGATAGAGGCGCGCATCAGCAGCCTGCACCGGACCTTGTTTCTTGAATCCAATCCCATCCCCGTTAAGTGGGCCCTGACCGAAATGGGCAAAATGCCGGGCGGGATTCGTTTACCGCTGACGCCGCTGGATGCGCAATATCATGCGACACTGCGTGATTCCCTTAAGCAGGCCGGAGCTCTTTAGAATGCGATCAACCCTTCCCGTAACACTGGTACTCACTGCGACTTTGCTGAGTGCCTGTGGCAGCAATCACCGTCCGGACAGCCCGGATATGCTGTACCGCTCAGCTACCGAGTCCGAGATGCTGGCCTTGCCGCCGGATGTGTCCGGGATGCGTGAGCGGCAGTACATTATCCCGCGCGCACAGGGCCGTTTGTCCCGCAGCTCGGTGTTGCCTTCGGCGGAGGATATTGTTCTGCGTCGCGATGGCCGTCTGACCTGGCTGGAGCTGAACCTGCCGGTTGAAACGCTCTGGCCGGAGCTGGTGGCGTTTGTCGGCAACCGCGGGCTCGAAGTGGAACGCAACGACAGCCTGACCGGTTTATTGACAACCGCCTGGGCTCGGCCGAGCAGCCGTGAGCCGCGTGACGGTCTGATGCAAAAGCTGGTCGGCGACAAGGTGATTGTCGATAAGTCACGCATGGAACGCTACGTGATCCGCCTGGAGCGCAATGGCGACGGTGCGTCGCGCTTGTTTGCCGATTATCAGATCGTGCACCGGGACAAGCGTGATGAGCGCGGCACCGAAGGCAATGACGACAGCATGATGTCGAGCCAGTTGCTGAAAGACATTCTGATCTGGGTCGGTGTCAGTGAGGCGCGTGCCGACGGTGTGCTCAGTGCCGAAGAGGCTGCCTCGATCCGGGCCGGCATGGAGCTGGTCAGCAATGCGCAGGGTGAATACCTGCTGTTGTGGGGCGATTACGAATCCTGGTTCGATGCGCTGGCCGATATTCCCGGCGAGACGCTGTGGCGTACCGAAGACGCTGATGCTGACAGCGGCGAGGTGGAGATACGGGTTTCCGAAGACCTGATGCCGCGTGAGGAACCGCTGGAGGAACCCGGTTTCTGGGCGAAGCTGACCGGTAAGGCCGGGCAGGAAGGGACGCCCTTGCGTTTACGTTTTCAGATGGTCGAAGCCGGCGTTTATGCTGTTGATGTGATCCGCAGTGACGATCGCATTGTCACCGGTGAGGTTGCGCAAAAACTGCTGCGGCACGCGCGTGACGAATTGCTGCAAGCCCG
Organism: Granulosicoccaceae sp. 1_MG-2023; assembly: GCA_030546905.1. GTDB lineage: Bacteria > Pseudomonadota > Gammaproteobacteria > Granulosicoccales > Granulosicoccaceae > UBA7957. The sequence continues at coordinate 7,121 of JAUOPI010000007.1, forward strand.
CGGCCTGAGTTGAGCGGCCGCGTATGTTGAGGTTTGCGACGCTGGGCAGCGGCAGCTCCGGCAATGCAACCGTGGTGCAGGGCGGTGATACCTGTGTGCTGGTTGATAACGGTTTTACGATCAAGGAAACCGTGCGGCGTCTGGCGCAGGCCGGCCTGCAGCCCGAGGATATCAGTGCGATTGTGGTGACCCATGAGCACGGCGATCACATCAGCGGCGTAGGGCCGTTTTCGCGGCGTTACAACACGCCGGTGTGGATGACGCACGGTACCTTCGGCGCTACACGCGACAAGAAAATTGCCGATCTCAATCTGTTCCACGCCCACGAGCCCATGCAGATCGGCGATCTGTCACTGGAGCCTTTTCCGACCCCGCACGATGCGGCCGAATCCTGCCAGTTTGTATTCAGTTGCGGGGCTTTCCGATTTGCGACCCTGACCGATCTGGGTTGCACAACGCCTTATCTGCAAAGCCTGTTGACGGATCTGGATGCCTTGCTGCTGGAGTGTAACTACGACGCGGATATGTTGCGCAACGGCCCTTACGGCGAATCACTGCAGGCGCGCATCCGCGGGGCCTGGGGGCATCTGGATAATGTTCAGGCGGCACGTTTTCTGGAGCAGATTGATACGCCGCGGCTGCGCCGCGTGCTGCTCGGGCATCTGAGCGAAAAGAACAACTGCCCGGATGTGGTGATGGAGACCATTGGGCATTACGCGCCCAAAGCTGTTGAGCGGGCGCGGATTATGTCCCAGTCCGAGGTCAGTGACTGGTACGAACTTGCCTGAGCGCCGGTTTCAGGCGCTCTTTTCTTTTTCCTTCTCTTTTTCTGTCCCGGCCAGCCGGTTCAGGGTTTCGATCAGCCGCGCCTGACGTTCGCTGTCGGTGCTGTTGACGATATTCAGCGCCTTGCGGCGGATGGCTTTTATATCCGTTTGGGTAATGACGTTCTTCACTTCCAGCAGCAGCTTGGGCGGCATACTCAGCTGCCGTAAGCCCAGGGACAAAAGCAGCCGCGTATAGCGTGTGTCACCGGCCATCTCGCCACACATGGAGACCGGAATCCCGGCTTTCTGGCCGGCGTCGATGGTCATGCGGATCAACTGCAGTACCGCCGGATGCAGCGGGTCATAGAGGTAGTTGACCTGATCGTCGACCCGGTCGATGGCCAGAGTGTACTGGATCAGATCGTTGGTGCCGATGGAGAGAAAGTCGAGTTTCTCGGCAAAGGCCTGGGCGATAATCGCCGCTGCCGGCACTTCGATCATGCCGCCGACCGGCAGGTTTTCGTCGAATTTAATCCCTTCGGCGCGCAGCTCTTCCTTGGTCTGCTCCACAATGCCCAGCGCCTGATCGATTTCGGCGGTATTGCTCAGCATGGGGAACATCAGCCGTACCGGGCCGTAGGCGGAGGCGCGCAGAATAGCTCTGAGCTGGGTGTTGAAGATGCGCGGTTCGTTGAGCGAGCGGCGTACCCCGCGCAGTCCGAGCGCCGGGTTGTGCGTATTGGCGCTGGGTGCGGCGGCGCTTTCTTTGTCGCCGCCGAGATCGACCGTGCGGATCGTCAGCGGCGCGCCTTTCAGGGCCCGCAGTACGCGTTTGTAGGCGCTGAAGTGATCGCTCTCGCCGGGCAGGCTGTCCCGGTTCATATAGAGGAATTCGGTGCGGTACAGGCCGACCCCGTCGGCACCGGATTTCTTCAGCAGCTTGATGTCTTCTTCGATTTCAATATTGGCCAGCAGCGTGACTTCTTCGCCGCACAGGGTGACCGACTGGGTGTCGAGCAGACGGCTGAGCTCGCGTTGTTTACGGCGGATCTCCCGTTGCTGGCGGCGGAAATAGCTCAGGCTGTTGTCGTCGGCTTCGCCCAACACCAGGCCGCCTTCGCCGTCGATGACCAGCTCTTCGCTGTTGCGTATATAGCGGCGGATACCGCTGACGCCGACGATGGCCGGAATGCCGAGACTGCGTGCGAGTATGGCGGTGTGCGAGAGCTGGCCGCCGGTTTCGGTAATAAAACCGGCCACGCCCTGATGTTGCATCAGTACCGTGTCGGCGGGACTGAGGTCGTCGGCAACGACGATCTGTCCGCTCCAGTCGTGGATAAAGGGATCACCGTCGCCCTGTTTTTCGACAAGAATGCGCATGACCTGGTCGATGACGTGGTTGACGTCGTCTTTGCGCGTGGCGATGTAAGGGTCATCCATGGAGTCGAAGACCTTGATCACCGCTTCACGCTGCAGTTTCAGCGCCCATTCGGCATTGCAGGCTTCGGCGCGCATGATTTCCACCGGGCGCTCGGACAGCGTTGCATCGTCGAGCATCAGTAGGTGGGTTTCGATAAACGAGCTGATGTCTTCCGGTGCGTCCTCGGGAATCGTCCCGCGGATCTGTTCGAGCTGTTTGCGGGCGGTGTTGATCGCGCTGCGGAAGCGGCGGATTTCTTTGGTAACGCCTTTTTTGTCGAGGGTGACGGGTTTGACATCGGCCCGATGGCGGTTGAGTACATACGCGGGCGCGATGGCGACACCGCGGGATACACCGATACCGCAAAACATCAGGCTCACGGTTACTCTTCCTCCTCGAAGCGGTCGTTTATCAGGTCGACAACAGCCGTCATGGCCTCTTGTTCATCCGCACCGTCGGCGGTGATTTTCAGTTCGCTGCCGCAGCCGGCTGCCAGCATCATCACGCCCATAATGCTCTTGGCATTCACCATGTTATCGGGGCGTCCGATTTCGACGTGACTGTCGAAAGAGGAGACGAGTTTGACCAGTTTGGCGGCAGCACGGGCGTGCAGCCCGAGCTTGTTGATAATCGTAATCTCAGTTTCCAGCATGGTGTTCTGGATGCTCCGTTAAAGCGTTGTTAATGCCACGCACAATCGGTGCCGGGCGTCAGAGTTCCCGGTGGCGCGTGGAGACGTTTTCGTGAAGCCGGCTGAAATAGGCGGCCAGCCTGTTGGTGAGGTAAACCGACCGATGCCGCCCGCCGGTACAGCCGATTGAAACCGTCAGATAGGCACGGTTTTCGGCCTGAAACAGGGGAATCAGGGTTTCCAGAAAATTCTGTATCTGCGCGTACATCTGCTCGACGGTCTCGTGCTGACCGAGGAAGTCCTGAACCGGCTTGTCGTTGCCGGTCAGCGGGCGCAGTGTGCTGTCCCAGTGCGGGTTCGGCAGGCAGCGTACATCGAAGATAAAGTCGGTGTTGTTGGGTACGCCGTGTTTGAAGCCGAAAGACTGGAACTGGATCGACATGCGTTCCGGGTTGTGCTTGAGCAAGCGCGTATGAATCATCTGGCGCAGCTGGTGCACATTGGTGTTGGTGGTGTCGATTTTCAGATCGGCCAGATCGCGCAGGCCGTCGAGCAGGGCACGTTCGGTTTCGATGGCCTGCAGCAACGGAGAGCCGTCCAGCGACAGCGGGTGTTTGCGCCGCGTTTCGCTGTAGCGGGTGACCAGGGCCTTGGTGTCGGTTTCCAGAAAGAGAATTTCCAGATGCAGGTCATCGCGTTCGCGCAGGGCATCGAGTACCTGCGGCAGATCGCTCAGCGATGATTGCGCGCTGCGCGCATCGATGCCGACGGCGACCTGCCGGTAGAGTTTCGTGTGTGTGTCCGAGAGGCCTTCGACCAGCTGCGGAAGCAGGGACGCAGGCAGGTTGTCGATACAGTAGAAACCGTCATCTTCCAGGGTGTGCAGCGCGACACTCTTTCCGGCACCGGAAAGACCGCTGACAATGATCAGGCGCATCAGCCGGACTCCATCATAGATTGTTGTCGTCGGGTCAGGTCGGCTACGGGGTCGTAGCCGTTGGCCAACAGCATGTAGTTCTTGACCGCCGCTTCGACCAGTACCGCAAGGTTGCGGCCCGGGGCGACCGGGATTGTGCGTTCGAGGATCTCAACGCCGAGGATATTGCGCGTGCGCTGGCGGCCGTCGAGGCGATCCACGGTATTGGCCAGCTCGTCGTAGTCCATCGCCGTCAGTCTGACGATGAACTTGAGAATCTTGCGTTTGCGGGTGCTGGCATGGCCGAACATCTGGCGGATGTTGAGGATGCCGAGGCCGCGCACCTCAAGGAAATTCTGCAGCACTTCCGGGCAGCGCCCCTCGATGGTGTCGGGGGCGATCTTGCGGAACTCCGGCGCATCATCGGCTACCAGTGTGTGCCCACGTGAGATCAGCTCCAGCGCCAGTTCGCTCTTACCCACGCTGCTTTCGCCGGTAATCAACACGCCCATGCCGTGCACGTCCATCATCACGCCGTGGATGATGATCTTGCGCGTCAGCAGTTGCGTCAGGCGGTAGCGCAGGGTGTTGATGATTTCGTGGCTGCGTGCCGGTGAGCCGAGCAGGGCAATCTGGTATTCGCCGGCCAGCCGGACAAAGACCGCCGGCGGATTGAGGTTCTCGGCGATGATAATCAGATTGCAGTCGCTCTGGAACAGCTGGCGCATGGCCTCGGAGTCGGGCTCAAGGCTGTAGTTGCTCAGGCTTTGCAGCTCTTCGGCGCCGAGCACCTGAATCCGGTTCGGACTGATGAGGTTGAGCGGGCCGATCAGATTGGGCCGGTTGCCGGCCTCTGCGTCACGGCTGATGTGGTGATCAGCGGCTGCCGCGCCGGCCAGCCAGTGCAGGCCGAGCCCGTGTGACATGTCTTCGACCAGCTGTTTGACTGTAAGTACGAGTTCCATAAACGGGTGCCGCTGAGCCGGGAGGATTCAGCCTCTGTAAATCAAGCCTGTTACGAATATCACGCACTATCCTACCTGTTTCGGCGGGTCGTTACAGTAGCCTTTTACACCGCAATATCGCTGTCGTACGCGGTGAAAATCTGCAGGATCTGCTCGGCGTCAGTGGCCTCCCGCAGTGCTTTGCGCAAATCCTCCTGAACAAACAGTTTGGCCAGGGCGGCGAGGATCTTCAGGTGCGCGTCATTGCATTCCTGGGGGATCAGCAGGGCAAAGAGGATATCGACGGGTTCGCCGTCAGGGGCTTCGAAATCGATGCCGGTGTCCAGCGTCATCACGGCGGCCAGAGGTTTGTCCAGTCCTTCCATGCGTCCGTGCGGAATGGCGATGCCGTGGCCAAGGCCGGTACTGCCGAGGCGTTCGCGCGCGGCAAGGGCATTGAGTACGTCCATGTGGTTGTGCTCACCGGCATAGGGGGTGAGCAGCGCGGCAAGGGATTCGAGCGCCCGTTTTTTGCTGCTGATGGACTCGTGCGGACTGATCCGCGAAGCTGATAGAAGCTCAGAAAAATCTAGCATGACAAAGCGGTCGTCTGGTTGTGGAACATCCATTCTGCGCATCGCCGCTACAGCGATGGCGCATCACTAAAAAAAAAATCCGCTGCGGAAATTCCGCAGCGGATATGCTGAGTAATTATAAACTCATTCACCAGTAAAATTACACTGGCTTAACTGACCAGATTTTCCTTCTCTTTACGGTGATAGCTCTGGGATTTTTCTTTGTGTTTGATGATCTGCCGATCAAGTTTGTCTGTCATCAGGTCAATTGCGGCGTACATGTCGCCATCCGTGGTGTCTGCATAAAGGGTCGCTCCTCTGACGCTAATCGTGGCTTCGGCTTTTTGCCGGTCTTTCTCCACGGTGAGAATAACGTGCGCATTTGAAACCTTGTCGAAATGGCGCTCCAGTCGATCCATTTTTTCCATCACGTAGTTTCGCATGGAAGAAGTGATGTCCACATGGTGACCTGTAACCGTCAAATTCATAGGTTTTTCTCCTGATAATTGAACGTATTGATGGAGAGTTCCGGATTGCGCGCGATTCTCAGCCTGCTGGCCGGCCCGCCGGGCACTGATTAAGTGATTCAACTGCCGCGCTTGCTGGTGATGACGGACTGTATGGTGCGCACTGGCCGTGTCACCGCGGGCAGATGTGTTGGTGGGGGGCGGGGCAGGCCTGAGGGTGCGGCCATCCGGGGAGGTACTGCACCGGGCAACAGTGGCTACCCGATGCAGGTTGAAGGAGCGGTGTTGTCCGGACCGGACGATCGGACCAGACCCTACGCAGTAGTGTGATGCCTGATACCGAACCGCTCTTTGCATAAGTGACTTCTCAACCTAACCGTTTGCGTTCGTTTGAAGGTGGAATCGCCATGGATTCCCGGTACTTGGCGACTGTACGCCTGGCTACCTGTATCCCTTCATCTACGAGTGTGCTCGCAATTTTGCTGTCACTCAAGGGTTTGGCCGGATTTTCTGCGGCGATGTAACGTTTGATCATCGCGCGGATTGCCGTGGCGGAACACTCGCCTCCGTTGACCGTGGAGACGTGGCTGGAGAAGAAGTACTTGAACTCGAAGATCCCGCGCGGTGTGTGTATGTACTTTTGCGTGGTGACGCGCGAGATGGTCGATTCGTGCAGATCCAGTTGTTCGGCGATATCGCGCAGCACAAGCGGTTTCATGGCTTCCTCACCGAATTCGAGGAAACCGCGCTGGCGCTCAACTATGGCGGTACCGACACGTAACAAGGTTTCGTTCCTGCTCTGCAAACTCTTGATAAACCAACGGGCTTCCTGCAAATGGTTGCGCAGGAAGTTGTTGTCATCACTTTTATCGGCACGTTTGACCATTCCTGCATAGAGGGAGTTGATGCCGAGTTTGGGGGCGATGTCGGGATTGAGTTCCACGCGCCACACGCCTTTGACTTTTTTCACGAAAACGTCCGGCACGATGTACTCGTTATGGTCGTTGACGATCTGCCGTCCGGGGCGCGGATTGAGGCTGCGGATCAGGGCAATGGCCTGACTGAGCTGTTCTTCGTTGATTTTCAGCTGACGGCGGATTTTGGCAAAGTCATTGCCGGCCAGCAGATTCAGGTGCTCGCTGACGATGGCCTTGGCGTGGCTGACCACGTCCGAGGGCGGCAGCTGGCTGAGTTGTACGGCCATGCACTCGCCGATATCGCGCGCGCCGCAACCGGCCGGATCGAGCTGCTGGATCATGCGCAGCACTGCTTCGACCTCGTCGAGTTCGAAATTGAGCTCTTCGTCGTCAAAGCTGGCGTTCATGCCGTCGGTCAGTTCCTCCAGGGATTCGGAGAGGTAACCGTTATTGTCGATGGCATCGATCAGGGAGGCGGCGATGTACTGGTCTTTGTCCGACAAGTGCACCAGACGGATCTGTTCGTCGAGGTGGTCCTGCAGGCTGTAGTTGCCGCTGTTGTGGAATTCGGTGAAGTCGCGACCGCTGTCATCAGACGGGCCGGCGCCGCTGGAGGGTTGGGTGTAGCTCGGCTCGTAGATGTCGTCCCAGGCGCTGTCGACGGGCAGTTCTTCGGGGATGTTATCCGGTGCTTCCGAGCTGAGTTCGATTTCCGAGCTGTCGTTGCCGGTTTGCACGTCCTCGCCGGCATCGCTGGCCGCTTCGTCTTTCTTTTCTTTGTTATCGCGTGCGTTTTTTTCTGCTGATTCCTGACCGCCGCCTTCGTCCTCCTGCAGCTCCAGCATGGGATTGGATTCCAGCGCTGACTGGATCTCGGTCTGCAGCTCGAGGGTCGAGAGCTGAAGAAGCTTGATGGCCTGCTGAAGCTGGGGCGTCATCGCCAGCGACTGGCCCATTTTTATCTGTAATGACTGTTTCATGCGTATAAATCTGAGGTTGTTTTATCCGGATCAAATGCCGGGGCCGGCCGGTAGCCGGCGGCGGAATTCACGCTTTGGATTGCCGCTTTCCACTCTAATACCATTGAGGCGGCTATCGGAACTTTTCTGGCACAATTTATGCGCTTTTTTGAAGTATGGCCGATTTTGAGAAACTTGCAATTTAAATTGCGAAATTCTTTGGCGTAATCTAACCCCTTGTTACAGCGTGAAATTCTCTCCCAGATAGACTTCTCTGACCTGCTGATTGTCAAGCACTTTAGCGGGCGGGCCTTCGGCGATAACGCTGCCGTGGCTGAGAATATAGGCACGGTTACAGATGCCGAGCGTCTCGCGGACGTTGTGATCGGTGATCAAAACGCCGATGCCGCGTCCCTGTAAATGTTCGATGATCCGCTGGATATCAATGACGGAAATCGGGTCGACCCCGGCGAAGGGTTCGTCGAGCAGAATAAACTCCGGATCGGCCGCCAGTGCGCGGGCGATCTCCACCCGGCGCCGCTCGCCGCCGGACAGGGCGATGCCGTCGCTGTCGCGGATATGGGCGATCTGCAGCTCTTCGAGCAGGGCTTCGAGCTTATCGCTGCGCGCGTTCTTATCCAGCTCCTTGCGCACTTCCAGAATCGAGAGGATGTTCTCCTCGACCGTCAGTTTGCGGAATACCGAAGCCTCCTGGGGCAGGTAGCCCACGCCCAGCCGCGCCCGCGCATGCATGGGCAGTTGGGTGATTTCGGTTTCATCAAACAGGATTTTGCCGCTGTCAGGTGAGACCAGGCCGACCACCATATAAAAGCAGGTGGTCTTGCCGGCGCCATTGGGGCCGAGCAGGCCGACCACTTCGCCGTTGTCCACGTGCAGGCTGACGCCTTCGAGAATCGAGCGTTTACCGTAGGCTTTGTGCAGATCGACTGCGCTCAGACGCCGCTTCATTGGCCTTCTTCCTGTTCGGGCGGCGGCTGAATACGGATCTGTACGCGGCCGTTGTTACCGCCGTCGGCGCGCACTTTCTGCGTTTTCGAGTCAAATTCGATGCGGTCGCCGGTCATTTCGCGGTCCGGTTGCGACAGGCGTGCGTTGCCGATCATCAGCAGGCTGGCTTTACGGGCATCGTAGGTGATCTGCTCGCATTCGCCGGTCACCAGCTCGCCCTGTTCGTTTTCCTGCTGGAAACGGATCGGCGAGCCGGTGCCGCTGATGGTGGCCAGTTTGCCGTCGGCAACCGTGACATCGATCCGGTCGGCGGAGATTTTCATACTGCCCTGGGTGATGACGACATTGCCGATCAGGGTTTGCATGCCGGTGCGCTCATCGAACTCCGAGCGTTCGGCCTGTACGTCGATCATCTGGCTGAAATCCGATTGACGGGCCAGTGCGGCAAGGCTGCAGGTCAGTAAAAACAGGGCGGTCAGAATATATTTAGTAGTGGTCATAAGTAGCACGGACATTGGACAGCAGCGAGAGCGTGCCGTCGGTCATATCGGATCGCAGGCCGGTTGAGCGTAAAACCCATCCGTCCGAGCGTATTTCAGTTTCTGCATCAGTTTCGAGCTGGCGCTCTTCGGTACGTACCAGCACTTCCGAGGTGGTGATCTCCACGGCCGGTTGATCCTGCAGTGCGCTGCGGCTGATCTGAACCTCGCCGTTGAGCCTGACAGAGCGGTCGTTCTCAGCCAGCCAGCCGGCACGCGCCTGCAGGGTCCAGGACGGGCGTTGTGGCTGGTGGATGGTCAGCACCGGGGCGATGATCTCCGAGGCGGCATTGGCCGGGTAGTGCAGCAGCGTATCGCCTTTGAGGCGGTACTGGACGCGGCCGCTTTCGTCGTAGGCCAGGGTTTCGAAGTTCTCCAGATAATAGTCAGCCTTGAGGCTGGCCATATCCACTTCGTCCGTTTGCACGCCGATCGTCTCCGGCTGGTCCAGCCACAGAAAAGAACTGATTGCCAGAACCAGCAGGATAATCAGCAACAGTGTGCCGGAGATATTCCATTTCATGCGAGAAAGTCAGCGAGTATGCCTTCCCATTTGTCCTGTCCGCGCAGGATCAGTTCACAGGCTTCGCGCACTGCGCCGTTGCCGGCGGGCCGGCGGGCGACCCAATGGGCGCGGTTCAGCACTTCCGGATCGGCATCGCGGACCGTCAGGGCCAGGCCAACGCGGGTCAGGACCGGCAGGTCGATCAGGTCATCGCCCATATAGGCCACTTCGTTATAGGTCACGGACAGGGCCTGACACAGTTCATCCAGCGCCGGGCGTTTGTTGCGCCGGCCCTGATAGAGATGGTCGACGCCGAGCTCAAGGGCGCGGTGGGCAACCAGGCGGGACTCGCGGCCGGTGATGATTGCGGTGATCACGCCGTTGTCGCGCAGCAGGCGCAGGCCGAGGCCGTCACGGGAGCTGAAGCGCTTGAGTTCGCTGCCGTCGTCGGCGCGGTACAAGCCGTTGTCGGTCATGATGCCGTCAACATCGAAGACGGCAACGCGAACCGCGCGGATGCGGTTCAGCAGGTCTGGCGCAATCATCGGTGGTTTTCACTCGTCTGTGATCAGGGACTGACTGAGTGTAGACCGGATGTGGTTTTTTTGTGGGCGATTAAACAACGCCGCTGGACAGCAGATCGTGCATTTTCAGCGCGCCGCACAGGCGGCCTTGCTCGTCGACCACCGGCAGCGCGTTAATGCGGTGGGTTTCCATCAGGCCCAGGGCCTCGGCGGCCAGGGTGGTGTTGGCGATGGTTTTGGCGCCGCGTGTCATGACCTGTTCGACCGGCGTGTGGTGCAGGTCCGCGTTTGCGTCGATGGCGCGGCGCAGATCGCCGTCGGTGAAAATACCGAGGATTTGCTGAGCGTCGCCGACCACGATGGTCATGCCGAAGCCGGCCGCTGTCATGCTGACCAGCGCGTCACGCAGTGTTGTGTCGGGGCTGACCTGCGGGATGCGGTCGCCGGTGGCCATAATGTCGCTGACGCGCAGCAGCAGGCGGCGACCGAGCGTGCCGCTGGGGTGGGAGAGGGCGAAGTCGTCAGCGCTGAACCCGCGTGCTTCAAGCAGGGCAATGGCCAGTGCGTCACCCATAGCGAGGGTGGCGGTGGTGCTGGCCGTGGGCGCCAGACCCAGCGGGCAGGCTTCGCGGTCGACGGCGACGTTGATGTTAACCGTGGCCAGTTCGGCCATGGGCGAGGCGGGGTTGCCGGTCAGGGTGACGATCGGCACGCCCATGCGCGCCACCGTCGGCATGATCAGCAGTAATTCCTCGCTGTTGCCGGAATAGGAGATGCCGACAAATACGTCATCCTCGCGCACCATGCCGAGGTCGCCGTGACCGGCCTCGCCGGGGTGAACGAAAAACGCCGCGCTGCCGGTGCTGGCCAGGGTTGCGGCGATCTTGCCGGCAATGTGGCCGGACTTGCCCATGCCGGAGACGACAATCCGTCCGCGGCAGTCAAACAGCAGCTGACAGGCTTCGGCGAAGTTGGCGTCGAGTCGGGAAGCCAGCTTGTTCAGGGCCTCGGCTTCGGTTTCTATCACCGCGCGCCCGGCCCGGCAGATCTTGTCCCGGTCCATCAGGCCGCTCCGCTGGCCTGCCAGAACAAAAGACACTGGTAGGCGACAAAACTCAGCACAAACAGCGCGCCGGTGACGCGTCCGATGCGGCCGCGGCCGAAGGCCCACTGACCGGCGACGATAAACAGCACCACCATCAGGGCAAACAGAAACGGCATGTCGCGGCTCAGCACCAGCGGGTCAACCGCTGTCGGGGTGATTGCCCCGGCGATGCCAAGCACGCCCAGACTGTTGAAAATATTCGAGCCCAGCACGTTACCCAGGGCAATGTCGTATTCTTTTTTGCGCACCGAGGCAATCGAGGCGCCGAGTTCCGGCAGGCTGGTGCCGACGGCCACTACCGACAGGCCTATGACCAGATCGCTGATGCCGAAGAACTGGGCGATATTGACCGCGCCCCAGACCATCAGCTGGGCGCTGCCGACCAGCAGCACCAGCCCGACCACAACCCACATCAGCGCTTTGCTGACTGGCAGGGAGTCGTCGATCTCGTCTTCGAATTCTTTTTCCAGTGCCGCATCGCGGTGCTTCAGGCCGTCATAGACCAGCCAGCCCATGACGCCGAACATGGCGATGATCAGAATCCAGCTGTCCAGACGCGAGAGGTTCAGATCCCAGATCACCAGAATCACCAGCAAGGTCACCGCAAACAGCACCGGCATTTCGTTGCGCAGCACGCGGGACGAGACCGCCAGTGGTACCACCAGTGCCGAGATGCCGAGAATCAGGGCGATATTGGCGATATTCGAGCCCAGCGCGTTACCGATGGCCAGGCCCGGGTTGCCGTTAAAGGCCGACAGGGCCGAGACCACCATCTCCGGCGCGGAGGTGCCGAAGCCGACAATGGTCAGGCCGATCAGCAGGGGGCTGACGCCGAAGCCGGCGGCGGTCGACGAGGCGCCGAGGATGAATTTATCTGAGCTCCAGACCAGCAGGGCCAGTCCGGCAAGCAGGGCAATTGCGCTAAGCAGCATAAGTTGGAAGTTCCGGGTACAGTCAGGCGGGCAGGTCAGTCGCCCAGCAAAAGGTCAAGTTCGTCCGGCTCCTGCGCCGGTGCCGGGTCGTCACCCAGCAGCAGGTCGAGTTCGTCGGGTTCGTCAGCCGGCGCGGCATCGTCGCCGAGCAGCATGTCCAGTTCATCGGCGCCGTCACCGCCGTCGAGCAGGTCATCAAGCTCGTCGCTGTAATCGTCCTGCGGTGCGTCGTCGTAGTCTGCGTCATCCGGCGAACGGCCGTCGAGCACCTTGCTGCGGCGGTTGCTGATATAGGCATCGCGCATAAAGGTGTAAGGATCGAAGGTGGTTGCCAGCAGGCCGGAGGCGTCCAGCAGCTGGGCGCGGATGTCGATAAACTCACCGCCGACCAGACCGTAACGTGCCCAAGTCGGTTTGACGTAGCTCAGCGGGTCGGTATACCAGTCGCCGACGCGCCCGCCGGCACTGCGCACGGTCGCCGGGCCGAGAAAGGGTATGACGAAATACGGCCCTTCGGCAACGCCCCAGACACCGAGCGTCTGGCCGAAGTCTTCGTCGTGTTTTTCCAGCCCCATCATGCCGGCCACGTCAATAAAGCCGGCCAGCCCGAGGGTTGAGTTGACCAGCAGGCGTGCGGTGTCCTGCCCGGCCTGGGTGATCTTGCCTTGCAACAGGGCGTTGATGGCGACGGTAACGTCGTCAATATTGCGGAAAAAATTCCCTATGCCGGTTTCGATAAAGTCCGGAGTGACGGCGCGGTAACCCTTGGCCACCGGTTGCAGGGCGTAGCGGTCGAGCTTGTCATTGAAGTTGTAGACCGCGCGGTTGTAGTTCATCCAGGGGTCGTGGATCTCCCCGTTGGGTGCAGATGTGGTGGCGCAGCCGGAAATAATCAGCGCTGCAGCGCCGGACAGTAATCCGCGAAAAAGACGAGCTTTGGCCATAGGTCAGGAATTCCGCCGTGTTGAGACCGGCGCAGTTTACCGGCTTGGAAAAATTTTTCACGCCGCGAACACGCTTTCGTTGTTTCGCGGGTCAACGTCCAATAGTAGTTGACCCGCGACCGCCGGGGTGCCGCCGGCGGGTGGCTTTCCACTCTGTCACGGGTGAATGGCGGGAGACTCCCTACACTTTCGGCTTGCTCCGCAGCCGGCGGGTGTATTTGCCCGGCGTTGTCTGCGTGGATACTATGTCGCCTCCGGAAATCTCACCGGGCGAAGCCAAACTGACGGAACACTGTGACCGCTACTGACATTTCAACCAAAGGGGATGCGTTAGTGCAGATCCGCGATCTGCATTTTGTGCGCGGTACCCGCAAGATTTTTAAAGGTATCAGTCTGGATATCCCGCGCGGTGGCATCTGCGCGATTATGGGGCCCAGCGGTACCGGTAAAACCACACTGCTGAAGCTGATCGGTGCGCAGCTCAAGCCCTCGCAGGGGCAGGTGCTGTTCGACGGCAAGGATATACACAAGCTGTCGCGCAAAGGCCTTTACGAGCAGCGCAAACGGATGGGCATGTTGTTCCAGTCCGGTGCTTTGCTGACCGACCTGAGCGTGTTTGACAACGTGGCTTATCCGCTGCGCGAACATACCTCGCTGCCGGAAAAGCTGATCCGCCATCTGGTGCTGACGCGCCTGCATGCGGTCGGCCTGCGCGGCGCCCGCGATCTGATGCCCTCGGAGCTGTCCGGCGGTATGGCGCGGCGTGCGGCGCTGGCGCGGGCGCTGATTCTCGATCCCATGATGATCATGTACGACGAGCCCTTTACCGGGCAGGACCCGATTTCCATGGGCGTGCTGATCGAGCTGCTGCATACGGTGAATGATTCGCTGGGACTGACCTCGATTATCGTCTCCCACGATGTGCAGGAAACCTTGTCGATCGCTGACTACGTACATATTGTGTCCGACGGTGTGGTGGTCGAGAGTGGTACGCCCGACGAAATCCGCGCTTCGGAATCGGAGTGGACGCGGCAGTTTATTCAGGGCCTGCCCGACGGGCCGGTGCCGTTTCAGTATCCGGCGCCGGATTACGCGACGGATCTTTACGGCAGGGGAGGTGCGTGATGCTCGACTTTCTGCAGAATCTCGGACGTCGCGGGCTGGCCTTTTTCGAGCGTCTCGGCCGCGGGCATATGTTCCTGCTGCGCATTCTGGGCTCACTCGGGCAGCTGATTATCCGTCCCTGGCTGGTGATTCAGCAGCTCTACTCAGTCGGTGTGCTGACGCTGATGATCATCCTGGTGTCAGGCTTGTTTGTCGGCATGGTGCTGGCATTGCAGGGCTACAACACGCTGGTCGGCTTTAATGCCGAGGAATCGCTCGGTGTGGTTGTGGCGCTGACGCTGGTGCGTGAACTCGGTCCGGTGGTGACCGGCTTGTTGTTTGCGGGCCGGGCCGGCTCGGCGCTGACGGCGGAGATCGGTCTGATGAAGGCCACCGAGCAGTTGTCCGGTCTGGAAATGATGGCGGTCGACCCGTTCAAGCGGGTGCTGGCGCCGCGTTTTCTGGCCGGAATGATTGCGCTGCCCTTGCTGGCGGCCATGTTCTCGGCCATCGGTATTTACGGCGGCTATCTCGTCGGTGTTGAGTTGCTGGGCGTTGACGGCGGTGCATTCTGGTCACAGATGCAGGCCAGCGTCGACTTCTCCAACGATATTATCAATGGCGTAATCAAGTCTGTGGTGTTCGGTTTTATCGTCACCTGGATTGCGATTTTCGAAGGTTATGACTGTATCCCCACTTCTGAGGGCGTGAGCCGTGCCACTACCCGCACGGTGGTGAATGCGTCTCTGGCAGTGCTGGGTATCGACTTTTTACTCACTGCACTCATGTTCAACGTGTAGTACGGAGCAACTGGATAATGAATTCCCGATCGGTAGAAATTCTCGTGGGCGCTTTCATGGCGCTGGGTATTGCGGCATTAGTTATGCTAGCGCTTAAAGTCAGTAATCTGGCGAGCTTCGGTGGCGATGACGGCTATGAAGTCCATGCCTATTTTGAAGACATCGGCGGTCTTAAGGTCCGCTCGCAGGTTGCTGTCGGTGGTGTGCAGGTGGGTAAGGTAACGGCGATTGACTACGAAATGGACTCCTTCAGAGCCCGTGTGACGATGAAAATCGGTAGTCAGTACGACAGTTTCCCGATCGACACTGCAGCCAATATCTATACATCCGGCTTGCTGGGTGAACAGTACATCGGGCTGGAGCCGGGCGCTGATATCGACTATCTGGCCGAGGGCGACACGATTGAATTTACGCAGTCGGCGCTCGTGCTTGAGCGGCTCATCGGTCAGTACCTGTTCAGCAGCGCCGGTAAATAATCGCACCCTGTGCATTCGGGTCGCCCGCCAGGGGCCTTCACGGAGTAAAAAAAATGATTAAACGTGTCTTGAGTCTCGTGACCGGTGCTGCGCTGCTGCTGAGCAGTCTTGCTGCATTTGCACACCCGGCGCAGGACGTCGTGGAAAGAACCACCAATCAGATCATGAAGATTCTGTCGGAAGACAAAGAACGTCTGCAGACAGATCGCGACTACCTGCAACAGGTGATCGACGAACAGATCATGCCGGTACTGGATTTTGAAGCCATGACCGCGCTGTCGATTGGTAAGCATTGGCGCTCGGCCACCGATGCGCAGAAAAAAGAGCTGATCGAACAGTTCCAGCAACTGCTGATCAATACCTATATGTCGGCGCTGGAGCTCTACAGCGGTCAGGAAATGACCTACAAGCCGTTCCGCCCGTCAGAGCGTGAAAACCGCGCTGTTGTGCGCGCCAGCTTCGCCCAGCCCAACAGCAATAAAGGCGTGCCGGTGAACTACAAGTTGCGTCTGACCAACGGCGAGTGGCGTATCTACGATATTGACGTGAACAACATCAATCTCGTTAATACTTATCGCTCGACCTTCAATCAGCGCATTGCCCAGTCGGGCATCGACGGCCTGATCGAAGAGATGAAAGAAAAGAACGCTGCCGCCGAAGCGGCCGCGGTTGCCGAAGCCGGTCAGAACTGATGGCCGCTTCTGTCGCATCCCTGAAAAAAATCGATGAGAGTCGGTTTGCGCTGGGCGGCACGCTGGATTTTGACAGCGTGCCGGGTATTTTGACTGAGTCCGCGCGGGTTTTTCCGCGTAGCGGCAACTACAGCGTCGATCTGGCTGCGGTGGATTCTGCCAACAGCGCCCTGATGGCCTTGCTGATCGAATGGCAGGCCCAGGCCGGCAAGCACGGCCAGACGCTCAGTATCGAACATGTCCCCGAACATATCGTCCGTCTGGCCGGTGTGTGCAAAGCCGAATCTGTTATCGGTCTGTAGGTCCTTCCTTAAAGCGGGCGCATGCGCGCCCGTACGCTGCAACGCTATGGCAGTCTGCTGTTTTCCGATATGATGGGCGGTTTTACGTGTGAGCGTACGCATTGGCGGCGCTTTGAACTGGCAGAATTTTTCAGCGATTGCAGGTGTCTATGGATGAGTTAGTCATTCGCGGCGGCGGCCCCCTTGAAGGCAAGGTGCGGATTTCCGGCGCAAAAAACGCGGTATTGCCGATTCTTTCGGCAACTTTATTGGCTGACTCGGCGTCACTTATCCGCAATGTCCCGCATCTGAACGATGTCACCACCATGATGGCCTTGCTCGGTCGCATGGGTGTGCAGCTGACGGTCTCCGATAAGATGGAGATCGAAATCGATCCGACCATGATCAACGACTATATGGCCGCCTACGAGCTGGTGCGGACCATGCGCGCGTCGATTCTGGTGCTCGGGCCGCTGCTGGCGCGCTACGGCCGCGCGGAAGTGTCTTTGCCCGGCGGTTGTGCCATCGGTTCACGTCCGGTCAATATTCATATCGACGGGCTGCGCGCCATGGGTGCCGAAATTGTCATCGAAGGCGGGTATATTCGTGCCCGTTGCGGGCGTCTGCGTGGCACCCGGCTGGTGATGGACACCGTCACAGTGACCGGTACGGAGAATCTGCTGATGGCCGCGACCCTGGCCAAAGGCGAAACAATCCTTGAGAATGCCGCGCGTGAACCGGAAGTGGTTGATCTGGCCAACTATCTCAGTGCCATGGGCGCGCAGATCGAAGGCGCCGGCACGGATACGATCCGCGTGCAGGGCGTCGACCGGCTCAAGGGTTGCCCCTACAGCGTCGTGCCGGACCGCATCGAGACGGGCACTTTCCTGGTCGGTGCGGCCATGACCGGCGGGCGGATTCTGGTGCAGGACACCTGCCCGCATACGCTGGACGCGGTGCTGCTCAAACTGCAGGAAGCCGGTTGTCATATCAACACCGGTGAGGACTGGATCGAGCTGATCACCAATGGAAACCGGCCCAAAGCGGTCAACGTCCGTACCGCGCCTTATCCGGCCTTTCCGACCGATATGCAGGCGCAGTTTACGGTACTGAACGCGGTTGCCGAAGGGGCCGGCGCGATCACTGAAACGGTGTTTGAAAACCGTTTCATGCACGTCAATGAGCTGCAGCGCATGGGTGCGGATATGCGCATCGAAGGCAACACCGTGTTTATCAAAGGGGTCGAAAAGCTCACCGGCGCGCCGGTGATGGCGACCGATCTGCGCGCCTCGGCCAGCCTGATTCTGGCGGCGCTGGCCGCAGAAGGCGAAACTGTCGTGCGCCGGATCTACCATATCGACCGCGGTTATGAGCGGATCGAAGAAAAATTCCACCAGTTGGGCGCGGATATCCGTCGCACAACAGACTGATTTGAAACGGCAGCGCTGGCTGCCCGGAAGTGCAGAAATACCTATGTCGCAGCCGTCATTGACCATCGCCCTGTCCAAGGGCCGTATCTTCAAAGAAACCCTGCCGTTGCTGGCGGCAGCCGGGATTGAGCCGCAGGACGACCCGGAGTCCAGCCGCAAGCTGATCATCGGAACCAACGATCCGTCCGTAAAGCTGCTCATCGTCCGCGCCTCCGATGTGCCCACGTATGTGCAGTATGCCGGTGCGGATCTGGGCGTGACGGGCAAGGACGTGCTGATGGAGCACGGCGGCGAGGGGCTGTATGAGCTGCTGGATCTGCAGATTGCACGCTGCAAGCTGATGGTGGCGGCGCGTCCGGAGACGGATCTGGAGCCCCGCACACGTCTGCGCGTGGCGACCAAATTCGTCAACTGCGCGCGGCGTTATTTTGCCAGCCAGTCGCGTCAGGTTGATATTATCAAGTTGTACGGCTCGATGGAGCTGGCCCCGCTGGTCGGGCTGGCCGATGCCATCGTTGACGTGGTCGATACCGGCAATACTTTGCGCGCCAACGGACTTGCGCCGCGTTTGCACATCGCTGATATCAGCTCGCGTTTGGTGGTGAATAAGGCGTCAATGAAAATGAAACATGCGGCAGTGCGTTCGCTGGTCGCGCAGATCGCCGCCAAAACAGGACAATAACCATGTACTCAACAGACGATTTAAGGATTCGTGAAATGAAAGTGCTGCGCTCGCCGGAAGAGGTGATTGCGGAGTTTCCTGTGACGGAAGCGGTCTCCACCACGGTACACGAATCGCGCATGGGCATCCGTTCCGTGCTGGACGGCCAGGACGATCGTCTGGTTGTGGTGGTCGGGCCTTGCTCGATACATGATCCGGATGCCGCGCGTGATTACGCCGCACGCTTGCTGGCCGAGAGTGAGCGCCATGCTGCCGATTTGCTTGTGGTGATGCGTGTCTATTTCGAGAAACCGCGTACCACGATCGGTTGGAAAGGGCTGATCAATGACCCGACACTGGACGACAGCTACAACATCAATGACGGTCTGCGCATGGCCCGCAGTCTGCTGCTGGATATCACTCAGACCGGCATGCCTTGCGGTACCGAGTATCTGGATTTGATCAGCCCGCAGTACATCGCCGATCTGGTCAGCTGGGGCGCCATCGGTGCGCGGACTACCGAGAGTCAGGCGCACCGCGAGCTGGCCTCGGGCCTGTCATGCCCGGTCGGCTTCAAAAACGGCACCGGCGGCAATATCCAGATCGCCGTCGATGCAATCGGTTCGGCTTCCAATCCGCATCATTTCCTGAGTGTGACCAAAGAAGGGCACTCGGCCATCTTTGCCACCAGCGGTAACACCGATTGCCACCTGATCCTGCGCGGTGGTTCTGAGCACGTGAACTATGATGCGGCCAGTGTGGATCTGGCGGCCAAGAAGATGCAGGACAGTGGTGTTGAACCGCGCATCATGATCGACTTCAGCCACGCCAACAGCCGCAAAAAGCACGAGCGTCAGAAGTACGTTTGCAGCGATGTGAGCTGGCAGCTGGGAACCGGCGACATGCGGATCAAAGGTGTCATGATCGAAAGCAATCTGGTGGCCGGCAACCAGAAGCTGGTCAAGGATCGTGAATTGACTTACGGTCAGAGTATTACCGACGCCTGCATCGGCTGGGACGACACTGTCGAGATGCTTGAGATGCTCGCTGATGCGGTGCAAAAGCGTCGCCAATCCTGAGTTAATTTAGAGGTTTACCATGTCACTGATTCGCCGCCTTTCGACCACCGATTCGCAGTTCCGTGAGCAGCTCGATGCCTTGCTTGCGTGGGATAGCGTGTCGGATGATGCGGTGCATAACACAGTGCGCGACATTATCGCCGATGTGCGCCGGCGCGGTGATCAGGCGGTGCTCGAATACACCGCCAAATTCGACCGCCTGCAGCTCGCGTCCATGCAGGACGCGCTGCTCAGCCATGATGATTTAAGCGCCTCGCTTGAGCGGATTCCGGCCGCGCGCCGGACCGCACTGGAAGCCGCGGCCGGACGTATCCGTGCCTATGCCGAACGGCAGAAAATGGCCAGCTGGCAGTACAGCGAGGCCGACGGTACGGTGCTCGGTCAGCAGGTCGCGCCGCTCGACCGTGCCGGCGTCTATGTGCCGGGCGGCAAGGCGGCCTATCCGTCCAGTGTGCTGATGAATGTGATTCCGGCAAAGGTCGCCGGCGTGCCGGAAGTGATTATGGTGGTGCCTACGCCTGACGGGGTGCGCAACGATCTGGTGCTGGCTGCGGCCGCGATTGCCGGCGTCGACAAAGCCCTCACGATCGGTGGCGCGCAGGCGGTGGCGGCGCTGGCGTATGGCACGGAGACCGTACCGCCGGTGGATAAGATCACCGGACCGGGCAACATTTTTGTCGCCACGGCCAAGCGGCAGGTGTTCGGCCGCGTAGGTATAGACATGATCGCCGGTCCGTCTGAGATCTGTGTGGTCTGCGACGGCAAAACCGATCCGGCCTGGATTGCGGCGGATCTGTTCTCGCAGGCCGAGCACGACGAGGATGCACAGGCGATCCTGCTCAGCTGGGATGCGGACTTTATCGATGCCGTGGAAGCGGCCATGGAAAAACTGCTGGCAGAGATGCCGCGTGAACCGATTATCCGCAGCTCGCTGCGCGAGCGCGGCGCGCTGGTACTGGTGCGTGATGAGCAGGAAGCCGTCGAGGTGGCCAATATCATCGCGCCGGAGCACCTGGAGTTGTCCACCGAAAACGCCGCGGAGCTGGCCGCTCAGATCCGTCACGCCGGGGCGATTTTTATGGGCCGCTACACCGCCGAAGCGCTGGGCGATTACTGTGCCGGGCCGAATCATGTTCTGCCGACCTCCGGCACTGCCCGATTCTCCTCACCGCTGGGGGTTTATGACTTCCAGAAGCGCACCAGCCTGATCGGTTGTTCGGCGCAGGGTGCCTCGGCGCTGGGTAAGATCGCCGCCGAGCTGGCCCACGGCGAAGGCCTGACTGCCCACGCCCATTCGGCTGAGGCGCGCATCAGCGACTAAGCGCCTGTGCTGCGCGCGCCGGCATCCTGTCCGGCGCGCTGGTTCTTACTCCAGTAAACCGCCGAGCCCGGCGTCAAGCCCGTGAATCTCCGCGATATTGTCCAGCATCCGTGACAAATCCAGCCCGGCATCGGCTGCGGTCTGATTGGGGAAGGTGGCAATAATCTCTTCGTCAGCGAGTTCCCTGTTCAGGCTGTCGTTAAGGAATCTGGCCAGATAGATCAGGCTTGCCATGCGCTTTTCCGTACCGGCATCCCACGGACAGCTCTGATATTTCACACCGGTCACAATCCGCTCCGGGAACTTCCATTTCGCGGCTACCCCGGCACTGGCATCATCAGAGGTAAATCCCCAGGCAATGCGCTCCATTTCGTGCCGATTGCCGCCTTTTTCCACGACCCGGTCAATTTCCTGCGCTTTTTCCGACAGGCTCATGTGCACCAGCAAGCGCCCGATGTTGGAGACCATGCCGCAGGTGAATACGGTTTCCGCCTCATCGCCGGCGAAACCGGCAATCCAGCGTCCCAGCTCAGCGATCCTGAAGCTGTCCTGCCAGAAACTTTTGATATCGAATCCGGCCGGGGCCTTGAAAGCGGCGGTAAAGCTGCTCGCCAGTACCAGCGTGCGGATCTGGTTAATGCCGAGTCTGACCACCGCTTCGCTGATCTGGCTGATATCGCGGCTGCTGCCGTAGCGCGCGGAATTGGCCAGGCGCAGCACCTTGGCGGTCAGCACCTGATCCATGGCGATTTTGCGGCCGATATCGTCAGCGTCGAGGCTGTTGTCGTCGAAACCAGCGATCAGTTCCTGAACAACTTCGGGGATGGAGGGCAGTTCATTGGCCCGCGAGAAGAGATCTTCAAGTTGCATTTGCGTCGTCCTTAACCGGCGTATCCGCTGTCGCGACCACGCAGTCTGTTGAATGGCTGAAACGTGAGTGGGCTTCCTATTTCCGCACCCGCCGTGTTCAGGGCAGCGGCCGGCGGGACCGCCCCTGAAGCGGGTCGGTGTTGTTTGTGTGTTGCAGCAACGCTTGCGGCGTCTGTCCGGCAATTGCGTGTCGGGCGGCAAATTACCATCCGTGCAGTTGCGCCCGCGCGGCGGACGCAGTCGCTACCATGACCGTTTGGGTTAAGGACGCGGCAATATGATCACACTGCATCATCTGGAAAGTTCGCGTTCGCAGCGCATTCTCTGGTTGCTCGAAGAGCTCGGGCTGGAATACCGGATTGAGCGCTACGCGCGCGATGCTGAAACCCTGTTGGCGCCTGAGCGCTTACGGGCTGTTCATCCGCTCGGTTATGCGCCGGTTCTGCAGGACGGCGATCTGGTGCTGGCCGAGTCAGCGGTCATTATCGAATACCTGCTGCATGAATACGGCGATGCCGGTTGGCAGCCGCAGCGCGGTGACGGGCAGTGGCTCGATTATGCCTACTGGCTGCATTACGGCGAAGGCTCGGTCATGCCGATGCTGGTGATGAAGCTGGTTTGCCAGCGCGTCAGGGGCGCGACGCCGTGGTTGCTGAGGCCGCTTGCCGGCGGGATCAGCAAGGGCGTGATGGGCAGTTTTGTACAGCCGTCCCTGGACCGGCATCTGGCCTTTATGGAGGCTAGCCTGAAGGGGCGTGACTGGTTTGTCGGTCAACGCCTGACCGGTGCTGATGTGCAGATGTCGTACGTGGTTGCCATTGCTGCCGGGCACGATGCCCTGGAAGGGCGTTACCCGCGTCTGTCGTCCTGGCTGGACCGGGTGGTCAGCCGTCCGGCCTGGCAACGGGCGCTGGCTGCCGGCGGTGCGCTGTCACCGGCCTGAGCGGAGCGTGCGCTGACAGGCGGGTCCGGCTGCGTTAGGGTGTCGGCAGCCACTGGCAAAGCGGGACCTTGCAGATGAAAACCTTACTGATTGTCTATCACTCCATGACCGGCGGCACGCAGCAGATGTGTGAGGCGGTGCGTGAAGGCGCCGAGGGGGCCGGTGAGGCGCTGCGTGTGCGTCTGTTGCGGGCGGCCGGTGCCGGGCCTGAGGATCTGATGGCGGCCGATGGTTATGTGTTTGCGACGCCGGAAAACCTGGCGGCCATCGCCGGGCTTATGAAGGATTTTTTCGACCGCAGTTATTATCCCGTGCTGGACCGGCTTAACGGCAGGCCGGTGTGCCTGCTGGTTTGTGCCGGCAGCGACGGTCAGCAGGCGCTGGCGCAGATGCAGCGTATTTGTACCGGTTGGCGTCTGCGTGAAGTGTTGCCGTCCAGAATCGTCTGCACCAAGGCTGACACGGAAGCGAAAATTCTCGCGCCCAAGCAGATCAGCGAGGCCGAGCTGGCGGCCTGTCGTGAACTCGGCGAAACCCTGGCCAGTGGTCTGGCGATGGGGATTTTCTAGCCCACCGCGACACCGAATAAGCGACCCACCGCAGCCGTGGCCAGCATGGCCAGCGCGCCCCACATCCCGACCCGTAAAGCGCCGCGTAATACCGGTGCACCACCGGCTTTGGCGGCCAGCGCGCCAAGCGCCAGCAGGCCCGACAGGGAACCACCGGCGACCAGAAACAGTTGCCAGGGGCCGCTGTTGATCAGTGTCAGCAGGGTCGGCAGCAGGGCGCCGCAGGAAAATGTGGCCGCCGATGCCAGCGCGGCCAACACCGGTTTGGCGCTGTGGGTTTCGGTCAGACCGAGTTCCTCGCGCGCGTGGGCGGCCAGCGCGTCATGTTCGGTGAGCGCTTCGGCCACTTCCATGGCCAGCCCCGGCTGCAGGCCGCGCTGGCGGAAAATGCCGGCTAATTCACGCAGCTCGGATTCCGGATATTGCTCCAGTTCTCGTTGCTCGCGGGCCAGATCCGCACGCTCGGTGTCGGCCTGTGAGCTGACCGAAACATATTCGCCCGCGGCCATGGACATGGCGCCGGCGGTCAGCGCGGCAAAGGCTGCCAGCAGTATTTCCTGCTGCCCGGAGCCGGCGGCGGCCACACCGAGAATCAGGCTGGCGGTGGAGACGATGCCGTCGTTGGCGCCGAGGACCGCCGCGCGCAGCCAGCCGATACGGTTTGCGTAGTGTTTTTCGTGATGTCGCGACATACTTGTTTGCTGAATTGGACTGTGCGGTTCAGCTGCCCACTATACAGACAGCGCCGTCGCACGTAATTGATCTGTTGCGGGGAGGTTGTCTGAATACACTGGTTTTTGAGAGTTTATTGCCGGTATTTCTGGTTATAGGCGTGGGGTTGGCGATGCGCCGCTCGGCGCTGGTGCCCGAAGAGCACTGGCGCGGCATTGAGCTGCTCGGCTATTGGCTGTTGTTTCCGGCGTTGGTGCTGGAGTCGCTGATCAGCATGGATCTGTCGCGTCTGAACATTAACGCGCTGGTGCTGGCCTATGCCGGCGCATTGCTCTTGTATTTGCTGATTGTCTGGAGCTGGCGCCGGCCGCTGGCGCGCTTTGGTATCAGCGACCGCAGTTTTTCCTCGGTGTTTCAAACCGCGACGCGCTGGAATGGTTTTGTCGCCCTGGCCATGGCCGGCAAGTTTGCCGGTGATCAGGGCATGGCGATGGTGGCGCTGATCATGGCGGTGACCGTGCCGCTGCTGAATGTGGTCAATGTGGTGGTGCTGACGGTCTGCGCCAGCGATACCCCGGCCACTCCGGGGCGTACCCTGATCAATACGGTGAAGGTGCCGCTGATCTGGGCTGCTTTGCTCGGTTTGCTGATTAATCTGGCGCAGGTGCCGGTTTACCCGCCCTTATTGACCTCGCTGGACATGATCGGCCGTGCCGGGCTGGGTATCGGCTTGTTGACCGTCGGCGCGGGTTTGCGTGTACAGGCCATGCGTTCGGCCGGACCGGATGTGCTGGCCGGGATTGCCGGTAAGCTGTTGCTGTTTCCGCTGCTGGTGTTTGTCAGTTGCCGGCTGGCCGGTGTGCAGGGGGAGGCGTTTCAGGTGGCCATGTTGTGCGCGGCAGTGCCGACCGCGATGAACGGCTATGTGCTGGCCCGGCAGATGGGCGGGGATGTGGCGCTTTATGCGGCTACGGCTTCCCTGCAGGTGGTGGTGTCACTGCTGACGTTGCCGCTGATTCTCTGGCTCAGTGTGAGTGTCTGAGGCGTTTATCGACTTTAGTCTAGAATTGCGCCGCGACGATTTACTCCTGCCGTAAATGACGTATCTTTAGGCTCTCCGCCCGGATAAGCAAACAAACAGACACCATTCGGGAAGAATGGGAAGAGGGGAGTCAAACTCTGCATGGCAGAGCGGTCGCTGTACATTTAGCGCAAGTGGAGGAGAACACCCCGTAGCTGCTGCTTCGGCAGCTTGCGGGAACGGATGGCGATGGCCGTCCGGCGCTGAGTCTCAGAAATCACACAGCTGCACGCACAAAGCGTTGTCACTGTCGGCCGATGAGCGTACCGGAGCGGGCTGTTAATGTCCGGCGGTGCGGGAGAGAGGAAAACGCAGACAGGCCCGCAATAAAAATCAAGAACAGGGGCCTCAGCTGCGAGCTTGGTGTGATCAGCATCCACAACAGAATAAAAACGCCATTACACCGGCAAGAGAGCGCAAGCTCTCTTTTTTTTGTCCGTTTTTTACGGCGCGGCCGTTTCACCCGCGAAGAAACGCAATCAGCCGGCGCAGCGCCGAGTCGGGCGCTTTGGCGATCAGGCTGAAATCGCCGTGCCCGTAAAAGCTCAGCGCGTAGTGCCGCGCGGTCTCGTTTTTGCCGATGCAGACTTCCCGTTTGCGCCCTTCGCTGAGTGTGATCATATTGAATCCGGCGCCGGGCTGATGATTGAGCACCAGACTGCGTTGCGCGCCGGGACGCAGGTTCAGGGCGATAATGCTTTCCTGGGTGTCGAGATTGCCGTGGCGGAATTCAAGCAGCTCAATGGGGGCTGTCCCGCGGTGCGTGATATCGACCCGCAATGCGCTATCGGGCAGGGTGGCGGGCCAGGGCCGCAGCAGTAAAAACAACCCTGCCAGCAGGGCGCCGATCAGGCATAAGTATTTCATATTTTCCGGTCCTTCTCCTCAGAGCTTCAGCATACCCGTGTCACAGAGCTGCGCTTATGATCAATGTCAGCCGGTGTTACACTAGCGCGCTTAACGATTGACGAGGTTTTCCATGAGTCACACGGTTTATATTGATGGTCATGCGGGCACCACCGGGCTGCGCATTCGCGACTGGCTGGCCGGCCGCGATGATATTGATCTGGTGATTTTGCCGGACGAGCTGCGCAAGGACAGCGACGCCCGCCGCGAGGCTGTGCAGGGCGCGGATATCGCGGTTTTGTGTCTGCCCGATGAAGCGGCCAAAGAAGTAGCGCTGTGGGCGCAGGACAGCGATGTGCGCCTGATCGACGCCAGCACCGCACACCGTGTTGCGCCGGACTGGGTCTTCGGCCTGCCGGAAATGCATCCGTCGCAGCGCGACAAAATCCGTGAGGCCAAGCGGATCAGTAACCCCGGTTGCTGGAGTTCGTCGACTATTCTGCTGGTCCGGCCCTTGATTGACGCGGGGATTCTCTCGCCGGATGCGTTGCTGAGTATTCACGGCATTTCCGGTTACTCCGGCGGTGGCCGGCCGCTGATCGAAAAATGGCAGGACCCGGACGGTGGTTTGTCTTCTTTGCCGTATCCGGCGCCCTACGCCTATGGCTGGAAGCACAAGCATATTCCGGAAATGCAGCGTTATTGCGGGCTGGTCAATGAGCCGCAGTTTATTCCGTCGGTCGGCGCGTACAAATGCGGCATGCGCATTCAGGTGCCTTTGCACAAAGGTCAGCTGAACGGGGCCTCGGCAGCGCAGATTCAGGACGCTTACGAAGAGCGTTACCGCGATGAGCCTTTTGTCGTGTTGCATGAGCCGGGCGCCGGTGAGCCGTACGACGAGATGAGCTTCGATCCGCGCGTATGCAACGATACCAACCGCATCGAACTGCGTGTGCTGGCCCATCCGGACGGGCATGTGACCCTGATGGCGGTGCTGGATAATCTGGGCAAGGGCGCCAGCGGCATGGCCATTCAGAGCCTGAATATCCTGACCGGTGCGGACGAGACGACCGGTCTGCCGGTCAGGCTCTGAGGGCGGCAGCTGCGCTCAGCGGCTGTTGCCCGTGGGCCGTGCGGCCAGGGTGATTTGCTCGCTGAAGGCGTGGCCGTTGCGCAGACCGCTGACGCTCAGTGAGGAGCCCGGCGCGTGGGTGCTGGTCTCCAGCAGCAGTTGATGAGCGGTGTAAACCGGTTGGTCGTCGCTGCGCGTGATAATGTCGCCGCGGCGCAATCCGGCCTTGCCGGCCGGGCTGTCCTCAAACACCCCGGTGACCACCACGCCGTGCCCGGCCTGTGAGCTGAGTGCCGGGTAGTACATCAGGTCGTCGACCTGGATTCCCAGCCAGCCCCGTTTCACGGCCATGTTCTCGATCAGTTGCGGCACGACGTAGTTGATCAGGCGCAGCGGCACCGCAAATCCTATGCCCTGGGCGCCGCCGTCCGGTGAGTAGATCGCGGTGTTGATGCCGACCAGTTCGCCGGCCGGATTGATCAGCGCGCCGCCGGAATTGCCGGGATTGATGGCCGCATCAATCTGGATAAAGTCCTGCAGATCCATATCGGTGACGTTCTGTCGCCCGGTTGCGCTGACTATTCCCATGGTGACGGTCTGGCCGAAGCCGTAGGGATTACCGATTGCCAGCACAATATCGCCGACCCGCGGGGTTGCGTCGGCGGCCAGCCGGATGCTCGGCAGGGCTTGCTCACTGCTGATTTTCAGTACCGCCAGATCCGTATCCGCGTCACTGCCGGTCAGGGTCGCGGGAAAGTGGCGCCCGTCAGTGAGCACCACGCTGATGCGGTCCACGCCGTCGATCAGGTGGCGGTTGGTCAGGATGTAGCCGTCTGCGCTGATAATCACGCCCGAACCCTGATTGGTCATAACGCGGCTCAGCGGCGGCTGGCCGTTCTCGCCGAACAGATTGTTGTAGAGCGTGTTGCCGGTGCGCTTGTCGAGCTGATCAAAGGTTTCGGTGTAGAGGCTCACCACCGCCGGGGCGGCGTTGACCACGCCCTGATGGAAAGAGGTCGCGGTGCCGGCCACCGGGGTGGCGGAGGCGGGGGAGCGGGTCAGGAAATGAAAGGCGGTGCCGGCCAGTAAACCGCCGGCTGCCATAACAAGTAAGAAAAGCGCGTTGGCAGATTTCATCTATGATTGGGCCTGAGGGCGCGTTAAGACGTTAAAAACAAAGGAGCGAGCATGGCAAGCCTGAGCGAAATCGTCCAGTACTGCAACGAGCGCCTGCAAGTGGCGCGCTATAGCGACTATTGTCCGAACGGCTTGCAGGTCGACGGACGGCCTGAGGTGAGCCGCCTGGTCACCGGTGTGACCGCTTCGCAGGCCTTACTTGATGCGGCAGTCGATGCCGGTGCCGATGCTGTGCTTGTGCATCACGGCTACTTCTGGAAGGGCGAGGCACCGGCGCTGACCGGTATGAAATACCGCCGCATAAGCACGCTGATCCGCCACGATATCAGTCTTATCGCCTACCACTTGCCACTGGACGGGCATCCGCAGATCGGCAATAACATCAGCCTCGCGCGGCGCCTCGGTCTGACCGCCTGCACGCCGGGCGGCGACAGTATGCCGCACAGTATCGTTTTTGTCGGTGAGTTCAGCGAGGCCATGCCGGCCGGCGCGCTGGCCGCCTTGCTCGGTGAAAAGCTTGCCCGTCAGCCCCTGTGGGTTAGCGGCGGCGAGCAAGCGGTACGCCGGGTCGCTATCTGTACCGGCGGTGCGCAGGGCTATATCGGTCTGGCGGCGGAGTTGGGGGCGGATGCCTTTATCACCGGCGAGGCCTCCGAGCAGACCACGCATATCGCCCGCGAAGAGGGAATCCATTTCTTTGCCGCCGGTCATCACGCCACCGAGCGCTACGGCGTGCAGGCGCTGGGCGAAGAGTTGGCCGCGAAGTTTTCGTTACAGCATCAGTTCATCGATGTGGATAACCCGGTCTGAGTGGCGGGCAAAGCCCGTGCGGCAGGCGCACACGGCGGAGCAGAGAAGGGGTAAACCCACAAAAGAACTGCGACATTTTGTCTGGGTGTGCTAAAATTCCAGCGTTTTTTTGGACTCGCAATGGAAGTGCGCTTTCCAAGGCAAATTTCCTGAAACCGGCTGTTTGAGTTGCCTTTATTGGTGGCCCGCATGGTGCGGTTTTTTCAAGAATTTTTTTTCAAATCTGGAGTTAGTCTCATGGCATCAGAGACCGTAGCGACACAATGCTCCTTCTCGACCGACAACGTCGACAAAAAGAAGCGCAGGCTTCTGATTGCCGGCGCTTCAGTAGTCGGTGGGGCGGGCGTCGCCGCCCTGGCCGTACCTTTCGTCACCTCCATGTCGCCGAGTGCGCGTGCGTTGGCGGCAGGTGCACCGGTCGAGGTGGATATCAGTAAGCTGGCCCCGGGCCAGTTGATGACTGTCGAATGGCGTGGCAAGCCGGTGTGGGTGGTTTCCCGCACGGAAGAAACGCTGAACAATCTGCCGAAGAACGACGCCCATCTGCGTGATCCGCAGTCAGAAGTCCCGCAACAGCCGGAATACGCGCAGAACGAAACCCGTTCAATCCGTCCGGAAGTGCTGGTGGTGATCGGTATCTGCACCCACCTCGGTTGCTCGCCGACTTACCGTCCTGATCTCGCGCCTGCGGATCTGGGTGAGAGCTGGCTCGGCGGTTTCTTCTGCCCGTGCCACGGTTCGCGCTTTGATTTCGCCGGCCGCGTTTTCCAGGGTGTACCGGCACCGACTAACCTCGAGATCCCGCCGCATCAGTATTTGTCCGATTCGCGCATTCTCATCGGTGAAGACGGAGGAGCTGCATAATGGCTGCAGAACAGCAAGGCAAAGGCCTGATGGGCTGGATAGACGCGCGTCTGCCGGTCACTGAAGCCTGGAAAAAACACCTCGCCGAATACTACGCGCCGAAGAACTTCAACTTCTGGTACTACTTCGGTTCTCTGGCGCTGCTGGTGCTGGTCATCCAGATTGTCACCGGTATCTTCCTGACCATGAACTACAAGCCTGACGGTGAGCTGGCTTTCCGTTCGGTCGAGTACATCATGCGTGACGTCAACTGGGGTTGGCTGATCCGCTATATGCACTCCACCGGCGCGTCAGCCTTCTTTATCGTGGTTTATCTGCATATGTTCCGCGGTCTCATGTACGGCTCTTACAAAAAGCCGCGTGAGCTGATCTGGATCTTCGGTATGCTGATCTACGTGGCGCTGATGGCTGAGGCCTTCATGGGTTATCTGCTGCCCTGGGGTCAGATGTCCTACTGGGGTGCGCAGGTTATTATCTCCCTGTTCGGTGCCATTCCGTTCGGCATCGGCGATGCGATCACGCTCTGGCTCAAAGGTGACTTTATCGTTTCCGATGCCACGCTGAACCGTTTCTTTGCGCTGCACGTTATCGCCGTGCCGCTGATTCTGGTGATGCTGGTGGTGGCGCACATTCTGGCGCTGCACGAAGTCGGTTCCAACAACCCGGACGGCGTCGAGATCAAAAAGAACAAAAACGAAGACGGTATCCCGGTCGACGGTATTCCTTTCCACCCGTACTACACGGTGAAGGATATTGTCGGTGTTGCGGGCTTCCTGATCGTGTTCTTCGCGATTATCTTCTTTGCTCCGGAAATGGGCGGCTACTTCCTTGAGCACGCCAACTTCGATCCGGCTGATCCGCTGAAAACGCCTGAGCATATCGCGCCGGTTTGGTACTTCACGCCGTTCTACGCGATTCTGCGTGCGGTGCCCGATAAACTCGGCGGTGTTATTGCCATGGGTGCGGCGATTGTGGTGCTGTTCTTCCTGCCCTGGATTGACCGCAACAACGTGAAATCCATCCGCTACCGCTCGCTGGCTTACAAAGTCAACCTGTGGCTGTTTGCGGTTGCCTTTGTTGTGCTCGGTTACTTCGGTATGCAGGCACCGACCCCGATGGGTACCCTGATTTCGCAGCTTTGTTCAGTCATTTATTTTGGCTTTTTTGTCGCGCTGTTCTTTATCAGCAAAATGGAAAAAACCAAGCCTGTACCAGAGAGGGTGACGCACTGATGAAAACCAGAACACTTTTCACGGCGGTGATTATGTCGCTGGTGCCGGTATTCGGCTTTGCGGCGTCCGGCGTACACCTGGATTCCGTTGATCTTGATCCGACGGATCAGGCGTCTTTGCAGCGTGGCGCAAAAGTCTTTATGAACTACTGCGCCGGCTGTCATAGTGCTGATTACGCGCGCTACAACCGCATGGCCAAAGACATCGGTCTGAGCGAAGAACAGGTCTCTGAAAACCTGATCTTCACCACCGATGACAACGGCGAGCGTACCAAGGTCGGTTCTCTGATCTTCAGCAATATGAACAAGGACTTCGGTAAGCAGGCTTTCGGTACGACGCCGCCGAATCTGGCGCTGATCGCCCGTTCACGCGGTACCGACTACCTCTATACCTATCTGCGTACGTTCTATCTGGACCCGTCGCGTCCGGTCGGGGTGAACAACCTGGCTTTCCCGGGCGTCGGTATGCCGCACGTACTGTGGAAACTGCAGGGGCTGAAGCAGCCTGTGTATGAGACGACAACAGACGAGAACGGTCATGAGCATGAGGAGCTTGTCCGCTTCGAGACTGTCGTCGAAGGTACGCTGAGCGAAGAAGAGTATGATTCGCTGGTGACTGACCTGGTGAACTTCCTCGATTACCTTGCTGATCCGATCAAGGTTGAGCGTCACCGGCTCGGTATCGTGGTTATGTTGTTCCTGTTTATTTTCCTCGGCGTGGCAATCATGCTGAAGAAGGAATTCTGGAAAGACGTTACCAAGTAATTCACCGGTAAGTCATTGAATCATGGCGGGCCCGCGACCAATGTAGGCCCGTCTTTTTTTGTTTTAGGGCGCAAACAATCAGCCCGGAGAGTAAAACGTGTCGACCATTGCAAACCGCCGTTCAGTCATGATGCTCTATTCTTCTGCAGACTCCATTCACTGCCACCGCGTTCGTCTGGTGTTGGCCGAGAAAGACATCACTGTAGATATTGAGACTATTGATCCGGACAACAAGCCGGAAGATCTGTTGCACCTCAATCCTTACAATTCCATTCCGACGCTTATCGACCGCGACCTGGTTCTCTATGATGCGCGGGTGATTTCCGAATATTTGGATGAGCGCTTTCCGCACCCGCCGCTGATGCCGGTTGATCCCGTCTCGCGGGCGCAATCACGGCTGGCGTTGTACCGGATCGAGCAGGACTGGTATTCACTGCTGCCGGATCTGGAAAGCGGGGATGCAAAAAAACAGGCGAAAGCGGCCAAGATTCTGCGTGATTCGCTGATCGCTGCTGCCGATGTTTTTGCCGTGAAGCCGTTTTTCCTCAGCGACGAATTCTCGCTGGTGGATGCCACGCTGGCGCCGCTGCTGTGGCGTTTGGGTAAATACGGTATCGAACTGCCGGGTTCGGCCAAAGCGGTTACCGACTACGCCGACCGTTTGTTCCGCCGGGATGCTTTTGAACTGAGTCTCTCTGAAGCTGAACGGGAAATGCGTTAATCCGGCCTGACCGGGAGAATGGTGCTATGACTTCTTCAAGACCCTACATTATCCGGGCTATTTATGAATGGATCGTGGATAACGGCCTGACGCCTTATATCCTTGTCGATACGCATTCCGAAGCCGTTGTGGTGCCGCGCGATTACATCGAGAACAACCGGATTATCCTCAATATCAGCATGCAGGCGACCCAGGGGCTGGCGCTGGAAAACGACAATGTGAGTTTCAGTGCCCGCTTTGGCGGTAAGCCGATGAATGTGTTTGTGCCGACCTCCAGCGTGCTGGCGATCTACGCGCAGGAGAACGGGCAGGGGATGATGTTCGGCGAGGCTGAGGAGCCTCAGATCGGGGCTGGCGCAGAAACGCCTGCGCCGGCGGCAGAGGGTTCGCCGGAACGACCGGGCGGTCCGGATGACGATCCTTCAGGTCCGTCCGGCGGCGGCAAAAAGCCCAGTCTGAAAATCGTTAAATAAACCGTGGGCCGGCCCTATTCCGGGGCCGGTCCGAACAATGTCTGGTCGATTGCATCGCACAGCGAATGCAGTGTCACCAGATGCACTTCCTGAATGCGTGCTGTCACGTCTGACGGTGCGCGCACTTCCACGTCGGTGCCGGCACGCAGCACTTCAGTAAATTTCCCGCCGTCCTTGCCGCTCAGGGCAATCACTTTCATATCCCGTTCTATGGCGGTGCGAACCGCAGCGATTACGTTGGCCGACTGGCCGCTGGTGGAGATTGCCACCAATACATCGCCTTCCTGGCCGAGCGCCTGCACCTGTCGGGCAAAGACACGCTCATAGTCGTAATCGTTGGCGATGGAGGTAAGCACAAAGGTGTCGGTGGTCAGGGCAATTGCGGGCAGGCCGGGGCGTTCCATGGCGAAGCGATTGACCAACTCGGAGGATAAATGCATGGCATCGCCGGCTGAGCCGCCGTTGCCGCAGGTCAGAATCTTACGGCCGTTCAGCAGCGCTTCGCAGCAGATGGCAGCCGCTTCGGCGATCACCGGTGGCAACACCTGCATAGCGCGGGAAAAGACTTCACTGCTTTGTTCAAAATGCCTGACGGCGGTGATGGCGTTGGGGTTGTTGCTCATATAGTGTTCAGCCTGTGTAATCAAACGCGTTTTTGATCCACTCGAACGTGGTGCTGCTATTGTCGGTATTAATTGCGACGACGTCAAAACGACAAGGGTGTTCCATTTGCCGGTTTGTCTGAAGATAGCTTAATGCGGCACGACAGAGTTTGCGTTGTTTGGCCTTGGTGACGCTGGCGATGCCGCCACCGTAGCGCTCGGTATTTCGGGTTCTGACTTCGGTAAATACCAGTGTGTCACCGTCCCGCATGATCAGATCGATCTCGCCCATGCGTGTCAGATAGTTACTTTGGATAAACTCCAGGCCGTGGCTTTCGAGAAAGTTCCGGGCCTGCAGTTCGCCCCATTTTCCTGTTGTTTGCGTTTTCACGGAAGCTCCTTTTCCGTCGTGTAGTGTTTAGTTCTCCTCCGGCGCGGCGAAGGGGTTGTCGACGATGACGGCTTTGCCGTCGACGTATTTTGCCCAGTGCAAATGCCGGTGGATGCGGTTTTGTGCGCTCATGCTCAGCTCACCGGTGTTGCCGGCAAAGCGGTACTGCGGATCGTCGTGCATTTTCTCCAGCTGGCCCAGCATATTGAACGCATCCACGCCCATGGCGTAGAGCCGGGCGTAAGCGCGGTTATCGCCCCAGTGCGTGTTGATGGTCTCGCGCTCAGGGCTGCCGGCATTGGTGCTTTCCACGGCCCAGGGCGTGTCGGTGAACAGGATGTTGTTCAGGTCGCTGTCCTGGCGTGTGCCGTCGCTTGCATTATTGGCCCGTGAGCTGGCCATGATGGGCAGATCGCCGGCGCGGAAAAACTGCAACTGTGGCCGGATCATGCGTGCCTGACGGGCGTCGGCGGTGATGTAAATCATATTGGCGTCCTGGCGGACTACCGGCTCGAAGCGCAACTGTCGGCCCAGCGTTGATTGCAGGGTGCGGCGACGGGCTTTGCTTTCGTTGATTTTCAGTACCTCTTGCAGCGCCTGGCTGTAATCGTAGCTGTCCGGTGGCAGGAGCGCGCTGCCGACAACCTGGCCGCCGCCTTCGGTCAGTGTGCGCTCAAAAGCCGCGGCGAGGCGCTGGGACAGGGCGTCGTCGGCGGTCAGCACGACGGCGCGGGTCAGGCCTTCGGCCAGAGCGCGTTGCGCGGCAGAGGCGGCCTCGTCTTCCGGCAGCAGGCCGAACTGATAGAGTTCAGCCGGCAGGGTTGCGTTGTCTGTGCTGTAGTTCAGGGCCAGCGTCGGTACGGGCAGTGATGCCTGCATGGCCAGCATGTTGACATTGTTTTTGCTCAAGGGGCCGACCGCCAGGGTTGCGCCGCTTTCGACGGCGCGACGGTACAGACTGACGAAGTCGGCCGAGCCGGTGTCGTAGAAATGCAGTTGCCCGGAGGCGTTTTCAGGGGCTGACAGATAGGCGGTGATCATGCCGTCGCGCAAGGCGCGGCCGGCCGCGGCGGTGCGTCCGCTGAGCGGCAGGAAGGCCGCGATGCTGTGCTGAACCGGCGCTTGCGGCAGGCTGCTGCGTGCCTCGGCGATGACGCTTTCGGAATAGCCTTGTGAGGCCGGGTGGTTGGGAAAGCGTGAGGACCACAGGGCCAGACGGCGGTCCAGTTGGTGGCTGGAATTGTTGTCCCTCAGCAGCAGGGCAAGTTCGAGCCAGCCCTGGTAGGCATCGCCGTGCACCTTCAGGGTCATAGACTGCAGGGTTTCGGTGGGTTGCTCGTCGAGCAGTTCCCAGATGATCTGATGATTGGTGGCGCGGGCGCCTTTTTGCGTCAGCAGGGAATCGAGATTGACCCGGGCGGCCAGTTCCTCGTCGGGCTGCTCCAGGCGCGCGTAGGCGCCGGCCCGGACTTCGTAAATACGGGCGCGGGTGGTGGCGTCGAAAATTCCTGCCGGATCGGGCAGGCGTGTCAGTGCCGATTGCGCCTCGCCGTTAATCAGGTCGGCCTTGGCCAGCAGTATGTTGTAGCGGTTTTGCAAGTCAGGTGCAGGCAGTGGCGGGCTGATGGCCTGCAGACGCAGTTGTCCGCCTTCGGCATAAAGTCCGTTGTCGATCAGGGTCTCGGCGGCCAGCAGTTGCAGGTGGGCTTTTTCGGTCGGATCATCCGAGCGTTCGGCCAGTTTGGCGTAGGTTTCGGAGGCGCGTTGGTAATTGCCGCCCTTGGCTGCGGTGCGGGCCGATTCCACATTGGTTGCGCCGGAGTAGCTGCCGCTGCCCGGCATGGTTTGACAGGCGCTGAGCGAGACTATCAGGGCGCCTAGCAGGGCCGCTTTGGGTATGAAGCGCGTGGACACTGTAAATCCTCCGGTCACTGAACCATAATCGCCGGCATTGTACAGCAACGGCTCCGAATAGCGGAGCGGCACTGCCGGGGAGCAATGTGGAAGACGGAATACTCTATATCGTGGCGACGCCGATCGGTAATCTGGGCGATATCACCGGGCGCGCGTTGCAGGTGCTGGCCGGGGCCGATCTTATCTGTGCCGAGGATACGCGCCACAGCAAGCACCTGCTGAGCGCCTGTGGCATTGCTGCCACGCAACTGCTGTCCCTGCATGAGCACAATGAGGCGCAGCGCATCTCGTTGGTGCTGGAGCGGCTGCGTAGCGGCAACTCGGTGGCGCTGATCAGCGATGCGGGCACGCCGCTTATCAGTGACCCGGGTTACCGCCTTGTCACGGCCTGTCACGAGGCCGGGCTGCGGGTCAGTCCGGTGCCCGGGCCCAGTGCGCTGACCGCGGCGCTGTCGGTGGCGGGGCTGCCCACCGATCGCTTTTTGTTTGCCGGTTTTCCGCCCGCCAAAGACAGTGCGCGGCGGCAGTGGTTCGGGGAGTTGGCTGCCCGTGAAGAAACCCTGGTGTTCTATGAGTCACGGCACCGGATTACCGCTTCTCTGCAGGCCATGGCCGAGGCCTTCGGCGGGGCGCGCCGGCTGACGTTGTTGCGTGAGATTACCAAGCAATTTGAAACGGTTCTGCATGGCACGCTGGACGAGGTGCTGGCGCGCGTCGGCGCGGACCCGAACCAGCAGCGCGGTGAATTCGTCCTGGTGGTCGGCGGTGCGCCGGTGCAGGCGTCTGGCGACGAGCAGGCGCGGCAGCTGTTGGCGCTGTTGTTGCCGGATGTCGGGGTTAAGCGCGCGGCAGAGATCGCTGCCGGCTTTCTCGGTGAGAAGAAAAACCGCCTCTATAAGCTGGCCTTGGCGATGGGTCAGGAAAAAAGCTGAAAACAGCCGTAGGTCTGCCGGCGCAATTTTGATAGCATTGCCGGCGGAGTTGGTCAGGCAATCGCTGCGACGCAAGTCGTGGAGGAAAGTCCGGGCTCCGCAGGGTAGGGCGCCAGGTAACGCCTGGGGGGCGTGAGCCTACGGAAAGTGCAGCAGAGAGTAGACCGCCCGGCCGTTCAGGCCAGGTAAGGGTGAAAGGGTGCGGTAAGAGCGCACCGCGCTGGTGGTAACACGCAGTGGCATGGTAAACCCCGTCCGGAGCAAGACCAAATAGGGGAGCATTGGTGTGACCCGCACTGCTCCCGGGTAGGTTGCTTGAGGTGTCTGGTGACAGGCATCCCAGATGAATGATTGTCCTCGACAGAACCCGGCTTATGACCGACTCCTTCTGATTCCCGACGCGGCTGCCGGCGCAATGCCGGCGGCCTGTCCAAGGCGTTTGTTGCGCTGTTGCCGCAGCGGATGTAACACCGTCACGGTGACTGTAAATTGTCGCCGGATGTTCTCCTTCTTTTCTTAAAGTCAAATCTAACTTACTTATCTAAGCGCCTGAAATATCGCGCTTTGCCTTTCTGTGTCCTCTTTATAATGTTCTCTAAGCTGTTGTCTCGTAAGTAAAAACTTGTGGAGCAGGCGGGTTTTTACCTTGATTCCCGCAGGGCGACTTAATATAGTGTCGCTCGGTGGGGAAAAGTAGGTCAGTGTGGGGGAAAGTGGAGAATAAACCGGCGAATCCGCGGTAGCACATCACTATGTTTCGTGGATTTCAGACACTCAATCTCGACAGCAAAGGTCGGTTGGCGATGCCATCGAAGTATCGTGAGCGCCTGTCTGCTGAAGAATCCGGCGAGATGATCGTCACCATGAGTATCAAGAAGTGTCTGGAGATTTATCCGCTTTCCGAATGGGAGCAGGTTGAGCAAAAGCTGATGAATTTGCCCTCCTTTGACAAAACGGCCCGCCTCGTACGCGATCTCTATTTCAACAGTCAGCACGAAGTGAAGCTTGATGCCGGTGGCCGGATTCTGGTGCCGCAGGTGTTGCGTGATCAGATCGGTCTTAACAAGAGTGTGGTGTTGTCCGGCCAGGGCAAGAAGTTTGAGCTCTGGGATGAACCGGTCTGGACGGCACGCTTCAGTGAAGTGGTGGCGCAGATCGAAGAGATCGACTGGGAAGAGGTGAGTCCCGAACTGGCAGCGTTGTCGCTGTAATGGCTGCTTCCCGCGATGTCTTTGTCGCGGGTTTGTACGTAATAAAACATAACTAAAAAGCGATCGGGGTGAATGATGCAAGGCGATGGAACACATGTTCCCGTTCTTTTGTCGGAGTCTGTTGAGGCTCTGGCGATCCACCCTGACGGAATCTATCTCGATGCAACATACGGGCGCGGCGGGCACAGTGATGCCATTTTGCGGGAGCTCGGTTCTGCGGGGCGCCTGATCTCCCTGGACCAGGATCCTCAGGCCGTGGCAGAAGCGCAAGTCCGGCACGGACACGATCCGCGCTTCAGCATTGTTCACACGAATTTTTCGGCACTGACCGATGTCTGTGAACAGCTCGGTGTTGCTGGCCGTATAAACGGCATTCTTTTGGATTTGGGTGTGTCTTCGCCGCAGCTTGATGCGGCGGAACGTGGTTTTAGTTTTACCAAAGAAGGGCCTTTGGATATGCGGATGAATCCGCAGGCGGGCGTCAGTGCCCGGCAATGGCTGGCAGAGGCAGAACTGCAGGACATGGTCAGAGTGTTTCGTGAGTACGGCGAAGAGCGTTATGCACCGCGGATTGCGCGGGCGATTATCCGTGCGCGCGAAGAACAGCCGATCGAGACGACCTTGCAGCTGGCTTCCATTGTGCGCGACGCGCATCCGCGCTGGGAAAAAAACAAGCA
Organism: Granulosicoccaceae sp. 1_MG-2023; assembly: GCA_030546905.1. Taxonomy (GTDB): domain Bacteria; phylum Pseudomonadota; class Gammaproteobacteria; order Granulosicoccales; family Granulosicoccaceae; genus UBA7957. The sequence continues at coordinate 45,860 of JAUOPI010000007.1, forward strand.
CCCGGCCACGCGTGTGTTCCAGGCTATCCGTATCCACGTCAACGACGAGCTGGGTGTGTTACGGCGTGTGCTCTCTGATGCCGGTGACATGCTTGTCATTGGCGGTCGCTTGTCGGTGATCAGCTTTCATTCTCTGGAAGACCGTTTGGTAAAGCGTTTTATCCGTACCGGTTTTGACGTGGTCGATCACCCCCGCCATCTGCCGCCGCCGACGGAGTCCCGGCATCCCTTCAAAGCAGTGGGCAAAGCTGTGTTTCCTTCCGAAGAAGAAACGGCGCGCAATATCCGTTCGCGCAGTGCTGTGTTGCGGGTGGCTGAGAAATGCGCCTGACCCGAACGCATATTCTGATGATCGCCGCGCTGCTGATGCTTAACGTCTGCACGGCAATGGCTGTGGTCTACAGCAAGCACAAGTCGCGCGTCTACCACATCGAGCTCAGCGAGCTGCGTGAAGAGGCCGATGAGCTGGATGTGCAGTGGGGGCGTTTGCAGCTTGAAGAAGGTGCGTTGTCGGAATACGGCCGTATCGAACGGATTGCCACTGAGAAGCTCGGTATGAAACGTCCGCCCGACGCCGAGATCAGGCTGGTGCTCGAATGAGTACGAACCGGATTCTGCAGCGGGCCGCCGGACGCCGGCGTTTCGTGATGTTTGTTTTTGCCTGCCTCGGGCTGGCTGTGCTCGGCCGGGCGGCGTGGTTGCAAATCTGGCAGCACGGTTTTCTGCTCGGTCAGGCGCAGGCGCGCCAGCATCGTGTGATCGAGATTCCGGCTCACCGCGGCACTATTTTCGACCGCAATGGCGAGCCGCTGGCAGTCAGTACGCCGATCGATACGGTCTGGGCTGTGCCCGGTGATGTGCTGAAAACCTACGACGCCATGCAGGCTGCGACCGATCCTGAGGCAAGACAGGCCTATCAGGCACGCTGGGACGCGCTTGCTGAGGCTCTGTCCATGTCGCCGTCGGTACTGCACGAGCGGGTCAGTCAGTATCAGCAGCAAGGTCGTGCGTTTCAGTACCTGCGCCGCCATGTAACGCCGGCTGTGGCAGAGCAGGTCGCAGCCCAGCATATTCCCGGTGTTTCCCTGATGCGTGAGTACGCCCGCTACTATCCCAGTAGCGAGGCCAGTGCGCATATTGTCGGTTTTACCAATATCGATGATAAAGGCACTGAAGGGCTGGAGTTGGCTTATGACAGGAACTGGTTGGCCGGTCAGGCGGGTAAGCGCCGTATCGTGCGAGATCTGGCAGCGCGTGAAATCGAGAGCCTGGAGATTGTCCAACAAGCCAAGCCTGGTAAGGATTTGTATCTGAGCGTGGATCGGCGTCTGCAATATCAGGCTTTTCGTGCGCTCGATAAAGCGGTGAAGGAAGAGCAGGCCTCCAGCGGCTCACTGGTGTTGCTGGATGTGCAGAGCGGTGAAGTGCTGGCGATTGTCAATTCGCCGTCCTATAACCCGAACAATACTGCCGAACGGCGCAGCGGCGTGAGCCGTAACCGCGCGGTGACGGACCAGTTCGAACCCGGTTCGACCATGAAGCCGTTCACTATTGCCGCCGCGCTTGAATCAGGCCGCTTTACACCGTCGGACATCATCTATACCTCACCCGGTTACTACAAGGTCGGGCGTTACGAAATCCGCGATACCCGTGACTACGGCTGGTTGGATCTGCGCGGCATTATCAAAAAATCAAGCAATGTCGGCGTTATCAAGGTTGCTCAGAAGCTTGAGCCGGAACAAATGTGGAGTGTGCTGGATCGTTTCGGATTCGGTCGTCCGCCGGGTAGTGAGTTTCCCGGTGAGGTGCCCGGCAAGCTGAACCATCCGACACTTTGGCACAGCACCGAACAAACAACCCTGGCTTACGGCTACGGCCTAGCAACGTCGGCGCTGCAGCTGACGCACGCAGTCGCGGCAATTGCCAACGGTGGTGTGATGCAGCCGGTTTCCTTTCTCAAGCGTGACGAGCCGGTGCAGGGCGAACGGGTGCTGGATGAGTCGGTAGCGCGTCAGGTCGCCTCAATGATGGAGTCGGTGGTGAGCAAATCAGGTACCGGCTACCGCGCACGTGTACCGGGTTATCGCGTGGCCGGTAAAACCGGCACATCGTACAAATCCCATTCGGGCGGCTACAACGAAGAGCGTTATATCTCTTTATTTGCCGGCTTTGCTCCGGCCAGTGCGCCGCGCCTGGCGATGGTGGTGGTCATTCATGACCCGTCGGCCGGTCAGCATTACGGTGGGCAGGTTGCCGCGCCTGTATTTTCAGAAGTGATGGGTAATGCGCTGCGGGTGCTGGGTGTTAAGCCCGATGACTGGGATTCGCTTGCGGCGCGGGTGCGTGATGAAGTGACATTGGAGGACGCTCTCTGATGCCGGCCCGGAAACTCCCTGTCATCACACTCAGCGATCTACTGGCCGGCTTCGCCGGTTCTCAGACGCTGCCGGATCTGCCTGTTGAGGGAATCTCGCTGGACAGCCGTCGCTGCCGTAGTGGTTACGTTTATTTCGCTTTGCAGGGGCATGCTGTGCATGGCTTGCAGTATGCGGAATCGGCTGTGGACAATGGTGCAGTTGCCGTGGTTGCGGATGCCGCCGATGCTGAGCAGGTGCAAGCCCTTCAGCAAGCCCGTCCCGGGCTCGTGGTGGTATTGCTTGAAAAACTCCGTCAGCGTTTGGGTGAAATCGCGGCACACTATTACGGCAATGATGCCGATGCCGTTTCCATGATTGGCGTGACCGGTACCGACGGTAAAACCTCGGTAAGTCAGTTTATCGCCTACGGCCTGCATTCTTTGGGCTATCAGTCGGCGGTGGTTGGTACCAATGGTTGGGGTATGTACGGCAATTTACAGGAAGCCGCGCTGACCACGCCCGATGCGATTACGTTGCAGGAGCAGATCGCTGCGTTACGCAAAGCCGGTGCCACTCATATCTGCATGGAAGTGTCCAGTCACGCGCTTGAGCAATACCGTTGCAGCGGGATTAACTTCCGGGTGGTGGTGTTGACCAATCTCAGCAGCGATCACCTCGATTATCACAAGACCACCGAAGCCTACGCCCGCGCCAAATCGACGCTGTTTCATCTCGGCCGGCCCGATGCTGCTGTGATTAATGCCGATGACGATCTTGGTCAGCAGCTACTGGTCAGTTCAATCGCCGCAAACCGCCTGATCAGTTACGGCGCCTCAACCGGTGCGACGCTTAATCTGAACACCTTTGAACAAGCGGCGGCAGGCTTGCAGTTGTCGTTCACTGCAGGTGATGCAGAGTTGCATGTGAAGACGGGGTTGATCGGCGCTTTCAATGCAGAAAATGTACTGGCTGCTGTCGGTGCATTGATGGGGCTGGGCTTAAGCGCGGCTGACGCTGCCAAAGCAATGCAAGCCGTGCCTGCCGTCACCGGGCGCATGGAGCTGTTTACGCTGGATAACAATGTCACCGCTGTGGTGGATTTTGCGCACACGGCCAAGGCGCTTGAATCAGCGCTGAAAGCGGTGAAGGGCGCGTGTGCCGGTGATGTCTGGGTGGTGTTCGGCTGCGGCGGCGACCGTGACCGCAGCAAACGCCCGGCAATGACCGGTGTCGCGGCCGCATTGGCCGACCGGCTGGTACTGACTACGGATAATCCGCGTGGGGAAGATCCTCAGCAGATTTTTAAGGACATGCTGGCCGGCTTGCCCGAAGCGGCGAATGCCAAGGTCATTGCAGACCGCGCTGAGGCCATTTCCCATGCCTTGCAAAATGCCAGGTCCGGTGATGTTGTGCTGATCGCCGGCAAAGGTCATGAGGCATACCAGATTGTCGGTGCAGAGAAGCGACCGTTCCGGGATCAGGATGTGGTCATGTCAAGCGGCAGGGTGGTCTCATGATTTCGGCCAGACTTAGCGATCTTCTGACGGCAGTGGCCGGCGCCGGTTCGCCGCAGACGGATACCGAATTCAGCGGCGTCAGTATTGATACCCGCACCTTGTCGCCCGGCAACCTTTATGTCGCGATACGCGGCGAGCGTTTTGACGGACACGATTTCATCGGGCAGGCAGTCGCCGCCGGTGCAGCGGCCGTGGTGGCGGATAAGCCCTGTGAGTGTGATTGCCCGGTTGTGCTGGTCAGTAATACACGTCAGGCACTGCGCGACATTGCCGCTTGGTGGCGCGATCAGGTCAATCCGATGGTGGTGGCTGTGACCGGCAGTAACGGAAAAACCACGACCAAAGAAATCCTCCGGCAGGTGCTGTCCTTAAGCGGGAAAACCCTGGCAACGCAGGGCAATCTTAACAACGATATCGGCGTACCACTGACCTTGCTGCAGCTCAGTGGCGAGGATCGTTACGCGGTCATCGAGATTGGTGCGAACCATCCGCGCGAGATCGCGGGCATTGTTACCGGGGTCCGTCCCGATGTGGCAGTGATCACGATGATCGGCCCATCGCACCTGGAAGGTTTCGGCTCACTGCAGGGCGTTGCTCAGGCAAAGTCCGAAATCTTCAGCTGTTTCAACGGGAAAGGTACGGCTGTAGTTCCGGCGGCGGACCCGTTTTGCGATCGTCTTGTTGCTGCCGCCGGTTCTGCCACAGTGCGGTCCTTCGGTGAGCTGGCCGGCGCTGATGTGCGTGGTGTGAACGCCGCGCAAACTTACCGCATTGAATCTGCGCAGGGTCAGGGTGAGCTGTGTTTCAAATTGCAAGGCCGGCACAATCGCTATAATGCGCTGGCCGCCGCGGCGGCGGCTCTGGCCTGCGGTGTGAGTTTCGAATCCGTGCTGCAGGGGCTGGCCTTGGTTGAGCCGGTCAAGGGACGTTTGCAGGAGCGCACAGAGATCCGCGATTACCAGCTTATCGACGATAGCTATAACGCCAACCCGGCCTCTTTTCATGCTGCGATTGATACCTTGTGCGAGGCGCAAGGTGAGACCCGTTGTCTTGTGATGGGCGATATGGGCGAGCTGGGCGGAGATGAAAAGGCGGTACATGAAGAAGTCGGGCGTTACGCAAAAACGCAAGGCGTGGATTATTTACTGACGCTTGGGCGCTGGTCTTCAGCAGCCGCCGAGGCGTTTGGCGACAACGCGGCACATGCCGAATCAATGGAACAACTGGTGGAAGAGTTTATGCGTGCGGTCCCGCAAGGTACCCGGGTAGTCGTGAAGGGATCGCGGTTTATGCGCATGGAAGGCTTTATCGAATTGCTGGCGCAGAGACAGCAGGCAGCCGGAGGGCAGGGACAATGATGCTGTTGCTGGCTGACTGGCTGTCCTCGCTTAACGACGGCGTTCTTGTTGTTCGCTATATCACCCTGCGGGTGATTCTGTCGGCGCTGTCGGCTTTGTTGATATGTCTGGTTTTCGGGCCATCACTGATCCGCAAACTCAGCGAAGCGCGGATCGGGCAAAGTGTGCGTGACGACGGGCCGCAAACGCATTTATCCAAGGCCGGCACGCCGACCATGGGCGGTGCGATGATTATTCTGGCTGTCGGTGTCAGTACCTTGCTCTGGTCTGACCTGAGTGTGCGCTATGTCTGGGTTGTCTTGTTTGTGACCCTGGCGCATGGCGCTATTGGCTGGATTGACGACTACCGCAAGGTGATGAAGCGCAATTCAGATGGCTTGCCCGCAAAGCAAAAATTCTTCTGGCAATCGGTGGTTGCGCTGCTGACTGCGGTTTATGTCTATGCCACACATGGCAGTGACGGCGAGATCAGTCAGGTCGTACCTTTTGTCAAAGATGTGTCGATTTATCTGGGACTGTTTTTTATTCCCGTCTGTTATTTCTTCATTGTCGGTTTCAGCAACGCGGTAAACCTCACCGACGGCTTGGACGGCCTGGCCATCCTGCCGACTGTGATGGTCAGTGCGGCACTGGGGATAATTGCGTACCTCAGCGGGCACGCTGTATTTTCTGAGTATTTGTCCATCCCCTCTATTCATGGCGTCGGTGAACTGTCGGTTTTCTGCGGCGCGCTGGCCGGCGCAGGGCTTGGCTTTCTCTGGTTTAACACCTATCCGGCGCAGGTCTTTATGGGCGATGTGGGCGCGTTGGCTTTAGGCGCGGCGCTGGGCATCGTTGCGGTTTTGATCGGGCAGGGCCTGGTGTTGGTGATTATGGGCGGCGTATTTGTGATGGAGACTGTCTCGGTCATCCTGCAGGTCGCTTCATTCAAACTAACCGGCCGGCGGATTTTCCGCATGGCGCCCTTGCATCATCATTTCGAGTTGAAAGGTTGGCCTGAACCACGGGTGATCGTCCGATTCTGGATTATTACGGTGATTCTGGTGCTGATCGGTTTGTCATCGCTAAAAATACGTTGAGAAAACACGTGGAGCTTCAGGGAAAAAACATACTGATTGTCGGACTGGGTAAAACCGGCGTTTCGGTCGCACGCTATTTGCGCAAGCACGGCTTGCCTTTTGCGGTGGCTGACAGCCGCGAAAAGCCGCCCGGTCTGGTGGATTTTCTCTCTGAGTTCCCCGGTGTCAAAGTTCAAACACGCTTTGATGAGAAGTTTTTCCGCAAACATGATGTGCTGGTGGTCAGTCCCGGTGTGCCGGTCAGCGAGCCGGCCATAGTCTCGGCCGCCAAAGCCGGTGCGGCAGTGATCGGCGATATCGAGTTGTTTGCCAGGGTTGTGAGCAAGCCGGTTATTGCGGTGACCGGCTCCAATGGGAAGAGCACGGTCGTATCCATGCTCGGTTCAATGGCGGCCGCCGCCGGTGTCAGTGCCAAAGTCTGCGGCAACTTCGGTGATCCGGTGCTGGATTTCGCCGATGACAGTTCGCTGGATCTGTACATCCTTGAGCTGTCCAGCTTTCAGCTTGAAACGCTGTATTCCTTGCGGCCGAAGGCGGCCTGCATTCTGAATATTTCCGAAGATCACATGGACCGTTATGCCGGCCTGAAGGAATACATTGAAGCCAAACAGCGTGTTTACACTAATGCAAGCTGTGTGGTGGTAAACCGGGACGACAAGCGTACCTGGCCGGTGGTCAACGATACCCAGGTCCGTACCGTCTATTTCGGCGATGGCGAGCCGTTGCAGAAAGACGTCTTCGGCGTCGCGCAGCACGACGGTGCTGACTGGTTGATGCTGGGGCAACAGCCCCTGATGGCCGTGGCGGAGTTGAAGGTGCCGGGTTCGCAGAACGTGGCTAACGCGCTGGCGGCTTTTGCGCTGGGGCGCGAAGCGGGTTTTACAGTCGAACAGATGGCGGCGGGCTTGCGTTCATTTGTCGGGCTTCCGCACCGGGTGGAATTTGTTGTCGAACGTCGTGGTGTTCGTTGGTTTAACGATTCCAAAGGCACTAATGTCGGCGCCACGGTAAAAGCGGTCGAAGGCCTTGGTGCGCCGGTTGTCCTGATTGCCGGCGGTGTCGGCAAGGGTGCCGATTTTTCGCCCCTGGCGGCGATCGCATCAAAGTGTATCAAGGCTGCGGTTCTGATCGGCCGGGACGCGAATATGATCGCCGAAGTCCTGCGTGAGGTCGGTGTGCCGGTGATGTTCGCCAGCACCATGGCTGAAGCGGTTTGTGATGCGGCGGATCTGGCCATTGAAGGGGACGTGGTACTGCTGTCGCCGGCCTGCTCCAGCTTCGACATGTTCCGTAGTTATGAAGAGCGCGGCGAAATTTTCGTCAAGGAAGTGATGAGGGAAGTGGCATGAAAGCCTATATCGCTTCGCGCCTGAAAATTCCTGTTATCACGCTGAAGTCGGATAGCCGTTCAGGTAGTGCCACGCTTGGCCTGATTGACTGGCCCTTGTTGTGTGCGCTGGCAGCCATTGCCTTGCTGGGCATAGTGATGGTGTTGTCGGCCTCAATGCCGTTTGCCGAGAAAAACTATAACGATCCCTTTTACTTCACATTGCGTCAGCTGATCATGCTGACTGCCGGGGTCTATCTTGCGCTTTATATCGCGCGCACGCCGGTGGACCAGTGGGAGCGCTGGGGACCGCTGCTGCTTGTGTTTGCAATATTGCTGCTGATTCTTGTGCTTATTCCGGGCATCGGGCGTGAGGTCAACGGTAGCCGCCGTTGGCTTAACTTCGGTTTTGTCACTGTGCAGGTCTCGGAGGCGGTCAAGCTGTTTATCATCGTCTATCTGGCCGGCTATCTGGTGCGCCGGAGCGAGAAAGTCAAAAAAGACTTCGGCGCGTTTCTGCGGCCGCTGGTATTGATTTGTATGGTCGGCGCTTTGTTGATGCTGGAGCCCGACTTCGGGGCCACGGTTGTGATCGTCGTGACATCGATGGGCATGCTGTTTGTCGGTGGTGTGCGCTTTACCCAGTTTCTGGCGCTGATCAGTTCGTTTTTACTGGTCGGTGTGCTGGCGATCTATATGTCGCCGTACCGTATGCGCCGTTTTACCAGTTTTCTCGATCCCTGGGCTGACCCCTTCAACGATGGTTTTCAGCTCTCCCAATCGTTGATCGCAATCGGTTCCGGCTCATGGAAAGGCGCGGGCCTGGGCAATAGCGTGCAGAAGCTTTTCTACCTGCCTGAATCCCATACGGATTTCGTGTTTGCGGTATTCGCAGAAGAAACCGGTTTGTTCGGCGTTACCTTGCTGGTGTCGTTGTTTGCTTTTGTGGTCTGGCGTTGTTTCCGCATCGCCGCACGCGCTGAGTCTGTCGGCAACCAGTTTGCCGGTTATGTGGCACTGGGTATCGGCATCTGGATCGGTCTTCAGGCCTTTATCAATATCGGCGTGAATATGGGCATGTTGCCAACCAAAGGAATTACCTTGCCGCTGGTCAGTTACGGCGGCAGTAGTGTGATCATCACCTGTGTGGCTTTTGCTTTGTTGTGCCGGATTGAATTCGAGACGCGTCGTCTGATGGCAAGTCAGCTGCGTCGCCGTCAGAGTCAGGCGGCCGGAGAGATGCTATGAGTGCGCGTCCGGTGATGATTGCGGCGGGCGGTACCGGCGGACATGTGTTTCCGGCGCTGGTGGTGGCCGATTCCCTGCGAGAAAAGGGGATTCCGGTGATCTGGGTCGGTACGCAACGGGGTATAGAAAGTCGCGTTGTGCCGGCAGCCGGTCTGCCCATCGAATGGATGAAAGTGGCCGGTCTGCGCGGCAAAAATCCGCTGGCCTTGATAAAAGGCCTGTTCGGACTTGGCGGTGCACTGCTGCGGGCGTTTCGGCTGATACGCAAACACCGGCCCCGTGCGGTGCTGGGGATGGGCGGCTTTGTTACCGGCCCTGTCGGGCTGATGGCCAGACTTACCGGCACGCCGCTGGTGTTACACGAACAGAATGCGCTGCCGGGCATGACGAATAAAATCCTGTCGCGTGTTGCCAACCGCGTACTGGCGGCTTTCCCGGGCGCCTTGCCCGGAGCGCTGGTGGTCGGTAATCCGGTGCGTCAGGAAATTCTCGATTTGTCGGCAGATACGCCGTCTTCGCCGGAGGCCGCGCTGCGGGTTCTGGTTGTCGGTGGCAGTTTGGGGGCGCGGTTTTTCAATGAAACCCTGCCGTATGCGTTTGCCGCCGCAGCCTTGCCGTCACTCAAGGTCCGGCACCAGTGTGGTCGCGACCGCAAAGACGCCACAGAGCAGGCCTATCAGCAGGCCGGTTGTCAATGTGATGTCTCGGTTGAAGAGTTTATTGATGATATGGCGCAAGCCTATGCCGGTGCCGATCTTGTGATTTGCCGGGCCGGTGCGATGACCGTGTCGGAGTTGGCCGTCGCCGGCAAGCCGGCCTTGTTTGTGCCGTTTCCTTTTGCCGTCGATGATCATCAGACCCATAACGCAGGCTTTCTCGCTGAGGCCGGTGCCGCGGTGGTATTACAGGAGTCCGGTGCCACGGTTGAGCGTTTGGCTGACGAAATAAAACAGCTTGCCGAGCGCGGTCGTTTGCAGGAAATGAGCGCGAATGCGCGCCGTGTAGCGGTGCGTGATGCGACAGATAAAGTAGTGGATCAGATTATTGGAGTTGCGCGATGACGCAAAGCGGAGAACAGGCGGCAAAACGACTGATGCGCCGGGTTCGCCGGGTGCATTTTATCGGTATCGGCGGTGTCGGTATGGGTGGGATTGCTGAGGTGATGTTGCATTCGGGCTACGAGGTCAGCGGTTCGGATCAGACCCGCAATGCCTTGATTCAACGTCTGGAAAAGCAGGGGGCGCGGATATTTCCCTCGCATGCGGCCGGCCAGGTTGAAGGCATTGATGTGGTCGTGGTCTCCAGCGCCATTCCGCAGGACAACCCGGAAGTACTGCGCGCCCGCGAATTGCGTATCCCGGTAGTGCCGCGCGCCGAAATGCTTGCCGAGTTGATGCGTTTTTCCCAGGGCATCGCGGTCGCCGGCACACATGGGAAAACCACCACGACCAGTCTGGTCGCCTCGGTGCTGATCGAAGGCGGGCTTGATCCGACTTATGTCATCGGTGGGCAGCTGATGAGTTCTTCGACCAATGCGTATCTGGGTCAATCCGAATGGTTGGTGGCCGAAGCGGATGAAAGCGATGCCTCGTTTCTGTATCTGCAGCCGATGATTTCGGTGGTGACCAATATCGATGCCGATCATTTGCCGACTTATGAAGGGGATTTCAGCCGTCTCAAGCAGACGTTTGTCGAGTTTCTCCATCACCTGCCGTTTTACGGCCTCGCGGTGTTGTGCATTGATGACGAGAATATCCGTGACATTCTGCCGCAAATTGCAAGGCCGTTTGCGACCTACGGCTTTTCCGAGAATGCCGATGTGCGCGCGGTCAATGTCCGGCAAACCGGCCGCCAGACGCATTTTGATGTGCTCTTCAGCGACGGGCGCGAAATCGAATCGGTCACGCTGAATCTGCCGGGACGGCACAATGTGCTCAACGCGCTGGCGGCGATCACGGTGGCCAAAGAGCTGGAAGTCAACCGCACTTTTATTCGTTCGGCACTGGAGAAGTTCCAGGGCATAGGCCGTCGCGTGCAATCGCACGGCGAGATCCCGGTAGCCGACGGCAGTGCGCATTTGATTGACGACTATGGCCATCATCCCACCGAAGTGGCGGCAACACTCAATGCCGTGCGTGGCGCCTATCCCGGGAATCGTCTCGTGGTTGTATTTCAGCCACACCGCTATACGCGGACGCGGGATTTGTTCGAGGATTTTTCGGCCGTGCTCGGCGAACCGGATGTGTTGTTGTTGACCGAGGTTTACGCCGCCGGTGAAGAGCCGGTGCCCGGTGCGGACAGCCGCTCGCTGGCCAGAGCAATCCGCAACCGGGGGCAGGTCGATCCGATCTTTGTCGAGGATATCAAAGCAGTCGGAGACACCCTGGCACCGGTGTTAAAAGACGGCGACATATTGCTGACCCTGGGGGCCGGCTCGGTCGGTTCACTGGCGGCCTCTTTACCGGCGTATTTCCGCGAACGTTTTGCCGGAGAAGCACAATGAGAGATCCGCGTGATTACGGCAAGGTCGCGGTACTGATGGGCGGTTGGTCAAGTGAGCGTGAAGTCTCGCTGATGAGCGGGAGTCAGGTATTGCAGTCTTTGCAGCAGGCCGGTGTCGACGCGCACCCGGTAGATGCAGGGCGCGATCTGGCTCAGGTACTCAGTGCCGGCGCTTATGACCGCGTCTTTAATATTCTGCATGGGCAGGGCGGCGAAGACGGTCAGGTGCAGGGGCTGCTTGAGGTGATGGGCTTGCCTTATACCGGCAGCGGCGTGCTGGCTTCGGCTCTGGCCATGGACAAATTGCGCGCAAAAGATGTCATCAGTGCCTGCGCTATTGCAACCCCGCCGTATGTTTGCGTGCGCTCCTATGATGATTGCCTGGCATTCGCACAAGAGCATGGCTATCCGGTGGTGATCAAGCCGGTCAACGAAGGCTCCAGTATCGGCGTGTCGATTGTGCGTGATAGCGAGGCTTTGCAGACAGCCTGGACTGAGGCTTCAAAGCTCGGCGCTGTGCTTGCTGAAAAGTTTATTGCCGGCACCGAAGTGACTGCTGCGGTACTCGGCGATCAGGCTCTGCCCTTGGTGAGTATGTCGACCGACCGGGCGTTTTATGACTACCACGCTAAGTACTTTGATGAAGGTACCCGTTATTTGTGTCCGTGCGGTTTGCCACGCGCTAAGGAAGACGAGATTCGCGAGCTGGCGCTGGCCGTGTTCAGCGCACTTGGTGCGGCCGGTTGGGGACGCAGTGACTTTATGATCGATGAGGCCGGAACCCCTTATTTTATAGAGTTAAACACGATTCCGGGCATGACGACGCACAGTTTGGTGCCGATGGCTGCAAAGCAAGAGGGGATTGATTTTAAAACTTTGTGTCTGCGTATTCTGGATAGTGCTTTTGAGGTGAATTAGTGAGTGCTTCAGCGAATAAAATTGGGCATAATGGAGGCGTCGCACCAACACTAAAAATATCACGTTACAGGTTGCTTTTTCCGCTTGCAGTTTTAGCGGTGATTTGCCTGATAGGTACAGGGGCATTTTTCTACCTGAACGACGCTGTACGGTTCCCGGTGGCGCGGGTTGAAGTCGGTGGCAAGGTTGTATTTACAGACAAGACGCAGCTTATGCAGATTGTCCGTAAACATACTCAGCGCGGCTTCTTCGGTCTCGATATCGAGCAGATTCGGACGGAAGTGGTTTCCTTGCCGTGGGTTCGAGAGTCGTATGTACGGCGTGTGCTTCCGGACAGGTTGCACATTGATGTAGTTGAAAGAAAACCCGCCCTGCAATGGAATGATAACGGGCTGGTTGACGAAGGCGGCACGGTGTTTTACCCGCCTCAGCTTCAGAACGACGCAGCAGAGTCAGCACTATGGCGGGGCCGGTTCGCAGGACTTCCCCATCTCAGTGGTGCAGACGAACGCAGTGACCGTCTTCTTGAAACTTTCCGTCATTACCAATCAATGCTGGGCGAAGCGACGCCCGCGTTACTTGGTTTGTTCGAAGACGGCCGGCAGTCGCAGACGCTGTATTTGGACGGCAATGTGGTTGTGCGTTTGGGTAACAGGTATCAGGAAGACCGGGTGGCAAGGTTCCGCGAGTTGTTCAGCGGTTATGTCAAGGATGGCAACAGAAGCGATATCCGTTTTGATATGCGCTATACGAACGGTTTTGCCGTGGCTGCGCTGAGAAGCGAAAACTTAGATACAGGGTATAACTGACATGTCGGCTAAAAGCGGCAAACAACTCGTAGTTGGTCTCGATATCGGGACGTCGAAGATTGTTGCGATCGTTGCGGAGACCGCAGGCGAAGGCGACATGGAAATTATCGGCATCGGCAACAGCCGTTCGCACGGGTTGAAAAAAGGCGTTGTGATCGACATCGAGTCGACGGTCGCGTCTATCCAGAAAGCCGTCGAAGAAGCCGAGCTGATGGCCGGTGTCAAAATCAAATCGGTATTTGCCGGGATTGCAGGCAGTCATATCAAAAGCCTGAATTCCCATGGCATTGTGGCGATCAAAGACCGCGAGGTCGGGCCGGAAGATGTGGCCCGTGTGGTCGATGCGGCCAAAGCCGTGGCGATTCCCACGGATCAGCGGATTATCCATGTGTTGCCGCAGGAATTCGTGATTGATGATCAGGACGGCATCCGCGAACCGATCGGCATGTCCGGGGTCAGGCTTGAAGCTAAGGTGCATCTGGTTACCGGCTCAAGCAGTGCGGCGCAGAATATTGTCAAGTGCGTGCGTCAGTGCGGACTGGATGTTGAAGACGTTATTCTGGAGCAGTTGGCATCGAGTTACTCAGTGCTGACTGAAGATGAGAAAGAGCTCGGCGTTTGTCTGGTTGACATCGGCGGCGGCACAACCGATATCGCGGTCTTTACCGAAGGGGCCATCCGTCACACTGCGGTGATTCCGATCGCCGGCGATCAGGTGACCAACGATATCGCAGTTGCATTACGCACGCCGACGCAGTTCGCCGAGGAGATCAAGGTCAAATATGCCTGTGCTCTGCGGCAAATGGCGAATGCAGAAGAGACCATCGAAGTACCCGGTGTGGGCGACCGTGCATCGCGCCGGCTGGCGCGGCAGACATTGGCAGAAGTTGTCGAGCCGCGTTATGAAGAATTGCTGGGCCTGGTTCAGACAGAACTACGGCGTAGCGGATTTGAAGAACTCTGTGCTGCCGGGGTTGTAATGACCGGCGGGAGTTCAAAGATGGAAGGTGTTGTCGAACTGGCAGAAGAAATATTCCACATGCCGGTGCGACTGGGAGTACCGCAACATGTCACCGGATTGGTTGATGTGGTGAAAAATCCCATCCACGCCACAGGCGTGGGCCTGCTGATTTTCGGTCAGCAAAGCAGACTGTCTCCACGGACCGAATCTGTCGAAGTGACTTCTCAGGAAGGCATGTTCGAACGGATGAAGCGATGGTTTCAGGATAATTTTTGATTGGGGGGCCGGACCTACCCGGCATCTGAGTACAAAGCAGCTAAACAGTGACAAGAGGCAAAAACAATGTTTGAACTGGTCGATTCAGTCAATGACAGTGCGGTGATCAAATTAATCGGTGTCGGCGGCGGCGGTAGCAACGCTGTTGAACACATGGTGCATTCGAACATCGAGGGCGTGGAATTTATCTGCGCGAATACGGACGCTCAGGCGTTGAGCAAAATGTCCGCAAAAACAGTCCTGCATATCGGGCAGGGCATCACAAAAGGTCTGGGCGCTGGCGCTAACCCGGAAATCGGTCGTCAGGCCGCGTTGGAAGACCGTGACCGCATTCAGAGCGTGATCGACGGCACAGATATGCTGTTCATTACTGCAGGCATGGGTGGTGGTACCGGTACAGGTGCGCTGCCGGTTGTTGCGCAGATTGCACGTGAGATGGGAATTCTGACCGTGGCCGTGGTCACCAAACCTTTTCCTTTCGAAGGCGGCAAACGTATGCAGGTCGCCGATCAGGGTATCGCTGAGCTGCGCGAGCACGTCGATTCACTGATTACTATCCCGAACGAAAAATTGCTGTCGGTGCTGGGCAAAGGCATCACGCTGCTGGATGCATTCAAAGCAGCAAACGATGTTCTGCGCGGCGCGGTGCAGGGTATTGCAGAACTGATCACCAACCCGGGCCTGATCAACGTCGACTTCGCGGACGTGCGCACTGTAATGTCCGAAATGGGTCTGGCCATGATGGGTACAGGTATCGGTCGCGGCGACAACCGTGCAACCGAAGCGGCCGAGATGGCGATCTCCAGCCCGCTGCTTGAAGACATCAACCTGGCCGGCGCACGCGGCATTCTGGTTAACATCACCGCCGGTATGGATATGGCGATCGGTGAGTTCGAAGAAGTCGGTAATGTGGTTCGCCAGTTCGCAGCAGACGATGCCACTGTGGTTGTCGGCACGGCGATCGATCAGGAGCTCGAAGGCGAAATGCGCGTCACTATCGTGGCGACCGGTCTCGGTCAGGCCGAAAAACCGCAAATGCGTGTCGTTCAGGCGCCGCGCGGCGAAGGTCAGCAGGTCGACTATCAGTCACTGGATAAGCCGACAGTCATCCGCAAAACTGCTGCTGCACCGGGTAACTCAAACAGCTCCAAGGATCTCGATTTCCTCGATATCCCGGCGTTCCTGCGTCGCCAGGCTGACTGATTTGCCGCAGTGCGGCGTATTACCAGTAGTTCAGGAAGGTGGTGTGTACACAGATGTTCTACTACGCTTCATTGGGTAGTTAGTCCGTCTGCACCGTGAGTGTGGGCGCGATGAAAGAATTTTGTGACACACTCGCCTTCCCGGGCGAAGGATTTCAACTGTGATTAGACAACGAACACTTAAAAACACAATCCGGGCCACCGGCGTCGGGCTGCACACGGGTAAGAAGGTTTACCTGACTTTGCGGCCGGCACCGGTCGATACGGGCATAGTGTTCCGGCGCGTCGATCTGGAGACGCCGGTTGAGATTCCCGGGAACCCGCTGAATGTGCATCAAACTGAACTCGCTACGTCACTGGGCGAGGGCAGCGTAAGGGTTTCGACCGTAGAGCACTTGATGGCTGCTTTTGCGGGCCTGGGGATCGACAACTGCTATGTCGATGTCAGCGCAGATGAAGTCCCGATCATGGACGGCAGTGCTGCACCGTTTGTTTTTCTGGTGCAGTCTGCCGGTATCCTTGAACAGGGCGCGGCCAAGAAGTTTATCCGTATCAAAAAACCGATTGAGGTTCGCGACGGGGATAAATGGGCGCGCTTTGAGCCGTTTGACGGGTTCAAAGTCGGTTTCAAGATCGACTTTGATCACCCGGTTTTCAAAAGCGAGCTGCAGTACGCGGAAATCGACTTCTCGACCACGTCGTTTGTGCGTGAGGTCAGCCGCGCGCGGACTTTTGGTTTCGTGCGTGATATCGAAGCCCTGCGTGAGCGCAATCTGGCACTGGGCGGCAGCTCGGATAACGCCATCGTTATCGATGACTACCGTATCCTTAATGAAGACGGCCTGCGCTATAAGGACGAGTTCGTCAAGCACAAGATCCTCGATGCCATCGGCGATCTGTACTTGCTCGGCCACAGCCTGATCGGTGCCTTCTCCGGCTATAAATCCGGTCATGCGCTGAACAACCGACTGCTGCGTGCCTTGCTGGAAAACGAGAAAGCCTGGGAGGCGGTGACCTTCGAAGATATGGAAGAAGCGCCCATCTCCTATGTGCAGCCCGCCGAAGCGGTAGGCTGAAGGCGCCTCAGACAGGATCCGGAAAACCGCTCACGACGAGCGGTTTTTTTTTGCCGCGTTGGCAATCAGCTTTTCGAAGGAGCGGCGCAGCTCGTTGTTTTCCATGTCGCCGGCGATGGAGTCGAGCAGCTCAAGAGAGCGTTCGCTGATGCGCCGTTCATTGGGCGGCACGGGCCTGACCAGTTCCTCGGGCTTGGGTTTGACGCTGACCGAGAACTTGATGTCACGTACGCGGATGCCGGCCTCGCGCAGAATCGCCAGCATTTCATTGCTGAAAAAGCGCAGGCGCGACGTCCAGGCCGCACTGCGGGTCAGCACGGTCAGTTGTTCTTCCTCGATATTAAAGAACTCGACGTTTTCGAACAGTGCGCTGTCGAGTTTGCGTGACAGTAGCGCGCGGATCCGCTGGTCGCCCTGCGCCTTGCGGTTCGCTTGCTGCTGAACGAGATTAAGTAGGTTTTTCACAGGAGTGAGGTTTCTGGCGCAATGTTTGCCGTAATCTAGCAAACACGCGTCCCGCGGTCTAATTACCCGTCAGAAGACGCTTCTGTAATTGCGTTCACGGATTCACCTTGAAGTGGTGTAAAATGCCCGCATTTTTACGTGGATTGCGCGGCGGAACCCCGTCGTGTTGCCATGCCGGAATCTGAATCGCACCGATCGGCAGCCGCCGTCTTTGAGCGCGGTCTGCCGGAATCTATTCTGGAAATCTCTGCTGGCCAGTTATCCGGTCCCTGTCAGGAACGGTTCGCTGTTCGCTCGGATTAAAACAAGCCACAGGCACGTCTACATGTTTGGAAAAATAGTCAAAAAGTTCGTCGGCAGCCGCAATGACCGTCTCATCAAGCGATTGCAGAAAGACGTTGAGCAAATCAATGCGCTGGAGCAGACAGTGGAGGCGCTGTCTGACGAAGAACTCGCCGCCAAAACCGATGTTTTCCGCAGCCGTCTCGAAGAGGGCGCAAGCGTTGAGGACATTCTGCCCGAAGCCTTTGCCGTGGTCCGCGAAGCCGGTCGCCGGGTGCTCAATATGCGCCACTTCGATGTGCAGCTGATCGGCGGCATGGTGCTCAACAGCGGCAAAATCGCCGAGATGCGTACCGGTGAAGGTAAGACGCTGGTTGCAACCACCGCGGTGTATCTGAACGCCATCGGCGGCAAGGGTGTGCATGTCATTACGGTCAATGACTATCTGGCACGCCGTGATGCCGAATGGATGGGTAAGCTCTACAACTTCCTCGGTCTGAGCGTCGGTATTATCGTCGGCGGGCTGGGTACGGCCGAACGTCGCGAGGCCTATGCCTGCGATATTACCTACGGCACGAATAACGAGTTCGGCTTCGATTATCTGCGCGACAATATGGCCATGAGCCCGGAAGACAAGGTTCAGCGTGGCTTGCATTTCGCCATAGTCGATGAGGTCGATTCCATCCTGATCGACGAAGCGCGTACGCCGCTGATTATTTCCGGCCCGACTGACGAGAACAGCGAGCTGTACGGCAAGATCAATCTGCTGATCCCGAATCTGGTACGCCAGGAAGACGAGGAGGGTGAGGGCGATTTTACCGTCGACGAGAAGTCCAAACAGGTTTATCTGACCGAGTCAGGCCATGAGCACGTTGAAAACCTGATGGTCGAAAACGGGCTGCTCGATGAAGGCAACAGTCTCTACGATCCGGGCAATATCAGCCTGCTGCATCATCTGAATGCGGCCCTGCGCGCGCATGCCATCTACCAGAAAGATGTCGACTACATCGTCAAAGACGATCAGGTCATCATTGTCGATGAGTTTACCGGACGTGTGATGCCGGGCCGGCGCTGGTCGGAAGGGCTGCATCAGGCCATTGAAGCCAAAGAAGGTGTGACGATCCAGCAGGAGAATCAGACCCTGGCCTCGATCACCTTCCAGAACTACTTCCGCCTGTACGAAAAACTCGCCGGCATGACCGGTACGGCAGACACCGAAGCCTACGAATTCCAGCAGATCTACAGCCTGGAAGTGGTGGTTATCCCGACCAACAAGCCGCTGGCGCGTAAGGATCTGCCGGATTTGGTGTATCTGACCCAGCGTGAGAAATTTGACGCGATTATCAAAGACATCGAGCACTGCATCGCGCAGAAGCAACCGGTGTTGGTCGGTACCGCGTCCATCGATACCTCGGAATATCTCTCGGGCTTGTTGCAGAAGAAAAACATCAAGCACGAGGTGCTGAACGCCAAACAGCACGACCGGGAGGCACTGATTATCGAAGAAGCCGGTGCGCCGGGTTCTGTGACCATCGCCACCAATATGGCCGGCCGTGGTACGGATATCGTGCTCGGCGGTAGTTTTGAAGGCATGCTGGCGCGTCTGGATGATCCGCAGGACGAAGCGGCCGTGGCGGCTTTGCGTGAAAAATGGCAAGCCCGGCACGACGCAGTGCTGGCCGCCGGCGGCTTGCATATTATCGGTACCGAACGCCACGAATCCCGTCGTATCGACAACCAGCTGCGCGGCCGTGCCGGCCGTCAGGGCGATGCCGGTTCAACCCGTTTCTATCTGTCGCTGGAAGACAACCTGATGCGCATCTTCGCATCCGAGCGCGTCTCGGCGATTATGCAGAAACTGGGTATGGAAGACGGCGAAGCGATCGAGCATCCGTGGGTGACCAAAGCTATCGAAAACGCCCAGCGCAAGGTCGAAGGGCATAACTTCGATATCCGTAAGCACCTGCTCGAATACGATGATGTGGCCAATGATCAGCGCAAGGTCGTTTACGAAATGCGCAATGACTACATGAGCAGTGAAGACCTCAGCGACTATGTCAGCGAAATGCGCGAAGAGGTGATCAACAATCTGCTCAATCCCTTTATTCAGCCCGGTTCGCTGGATGAGTCCTGGGATCTGGAAGGCGCAGTCGCCGCACTGAAAGCCACCAGCAACGAAGAATTGCCTTTGCAGCAGTGGCTGGATGAGGACAACACGCTGGATGAAACCGGTCTGCGTGAAAAGATCGTCGAGGCCTTGGCCAAATCCTACAGCGACAAAGAAGCGCTCGCGGGCACAGAAACCCTGCGCCGCTTTGAAAAATTCGTACTGCTTAAGACGCTGGATGACCACTGGAAAGAACACCTGGCGTCCATGGATTATCTGCGCCAGAGCATCGGCTTGCGTGGTTACGCACAGAAAAACCCCAAGCAGGAATACAAGCGTGAAGCCTTCCAGATGTTCCAGGCCATGCTGAATGGCTTTCAGGAAGATGTCATCGGGGTCCTGTCCAAAGTACAAGTGCGTGACCCCGAGGCGGTCGAAGAAGCTGAAAAGCAAGTGCAGGAAGAAGCCGCCAAGGCCGCGCAGGTCAGCTATCAGCACGCTGAAGCTGAAAGCGCCTACGGCGATGCCGCACCTGCCGAGCCGCCGGCACAAGCCGCAGCCGCCGAAGGCGCTGACAGCCAGCCGTTTGTCCGCGAGGGCAAAAAGGTCGGCCGTAACGAGCCTTGCTGGTGCGGTTCGGGCAAAAAATTCAAACATTGCCACGGCAAACTGGTGTAACTGCCATGCCTGTTAATTTGCATGTCCCGGAACTGATCCATCCCGTTGAAGGGGTGCAGTTAGCCTCCGCCGCTGCCGGTATCCGTAAAGCCGGCGGTGACGATATGGTGATGATTTCGCTTTGTGAAGGCAGTACCACCGCCGGTGTCTTTACCCGCAATGCATTCTGCGCGGCACCGGTAATCGTGGCCCGCGAGCATCTGCGCGCCGGCTCCGCCCGCGTCTTGCTGATTAACGCAGGAAATGCCAATGCCGGCACCGGCGAGCAGGGTATGGAAAATGCCCGGCAGAGTTGTCAGGCGGTGGCTGAGGCGTTTGCTTTGGAGGCGCAGCAGGTGTTGCCGTTTTCTACCGGGGTGATCAGCCAACAACTGCCGATGGACAAAATCCATGCGGGCATAGAAGCGCTGCCGGGCAAGCTTGACGACGCCGCCTGGCTGACCGCGGCCAAGGGCATTATGACCACGGACACACTGCCGAAACTGGCCTCGGTCAAAGCCAGAATCGGCGATCGGGATATTACAGTCACCGGTATGGCCAAAGGCGCCGGTATGATCCGCCCGGATATGGCGACCATGCTTGCGTTTATCGCCACAGATGCGCCGGTCGACCGTGCCGCACTTGATGTTTGCGTGCGCGAGGCAGCCGATCAGTCCTTTAACTGCATTTCCATTGACGGTGACACGTCCACCAATGACGCTTGCATGCTGTGTGCGACAGGCAAGGCCGGTGGCGAGCCCTTTAACGAGCAGCATCCGCATTGGCAGGCCTTTTGTGATCTGATCACCGGCGTGTTCCGTGATCTGGCGCAGGCCATTGTGCGTGACGGCGAGGGCGCAACCAAGTTTATTACGCTGGATATCAGTGGCGGTCAAAGCATCGACGAGTGTCGCGAAGTGGCGTATACGATTGCGCATTCACCGCTGGTGAAAACCGCGTTTTTTGCCAGCGATGCCAATATCGGCCGTTTGCTGGCCGCGATCGGTCGCAGCCCTGTGGCTGATCTGGATATCAGCAAAGTGGATCTGTCGCTGGGCGATGTGGCCATCGTCACCCGCGGCGAGCCGGACGCGGACTATTCAGAAGAGCGCGGCTCGGCGGCGATGGCGCCGGATGAAATTACCGTGCATGTGAATCTGCGACGCGGCGAGGCGCAAGCGACGGTCTGGACCTGCGACCTGTCCCATGACTACGTTACGATCAACGCTGAATACCGGACCTGAGCGCCGATGAAACGGATACACGTCGTAGCGGGCGTTATCTACAGCGCCTGCCGTGAGCAGGTGCTTCTGGCGCGGCGCAAACCGAACCAGCATCAGGGCGGTCTGTGGGAGTTTCCCGGCGGGAAACTCGAAGCAAGGGAGCTGCCGGCAGCCGCTTTGCGACGCGAGCTTGAAGAAGAAGTCGGCATTCTTGTCATGGCTTCTTCGGCGTTGATGCAAATCCCCTGGGAATATGCCGATAAGCATATTTTGCTGGATGTGCACGAGGTTAGTGCTTTCAGCGGTGAGCCGGCCGGGCTGGAAGGGCAGGAAGTGCGCTGGGTCGGCGTCAGTGCGCTACAGGATTACGCCTTTCCCGAGGCGAATCTGGCAATCGTGGAAAAACTACAAGCCGGTTAAAGGGCGGTCCTTCGCCCGTCGCCGTTTCAGATCGCGCAGGTGGCGATCTCGAAGGTGATGTCGTCCAGATTCTGAACCGGTTTTTCGTTAGCTGAGTTGTACTGCATAAAGCGGATCGTAATGCGGTGGATACCGGCGCTGATCTCGGGGTAAATATCGGCTTTTTCCGGGATGTGCACACGAACCAGCTGTGGCGTACGGTCGCTTTTAAGACTGTTCTGATAGAAACCCCGTTCCGCGACGATGGTTTCAAAGCGCGCCTGATGGCGGATATTGTCGAGAATCAGGTTGATCGCTTCGCGCAGTTGTTTGTAGGGCTCCATCCATTCGATGATGGTATTGCGGCAGTCAATCACATCCCGGTCCAGCCAGAAGTGATAGAGCGGCAGATCGTAAGTGCTGCCGCTGCCATTGATCCCGCAGCGCTGGCGCACGCTGTTGAGAAAGTCATTGTTCTGCAGGTGATGCGAGGAGCGCGGCGGCTGCGCGTGCAGGGCATTGCGCAGGGCGGTGATATTCTCCAGAGTCAGTCGCGCCTGTAAGGCCGCTTCTTCCGCGTCTGCGGCCGCATCCTCATCCTCATCCTCATCCTTATCCGCCGCCGGTTTATCCCCGTCGTCTGCGGCCTCTTCATCGTGTGCCTCATCAGTGCTGCTTTGTGCGCTCAGCGGAGGCTGAAATGCCTGTTTCTGGCGTTCAAGTTCTTTGATCGCTTCGGTTTTCAGATTATTGCGGCTGGTCAGCTCGTAGGCTTCCAGCAGAACGCCGATGGAGGCGTGCAGGTCGATACGTGACAGGCCGTTGAGGTGGTGGTCGAGCCGCTCGAACAGTTGTTGCAGGCGCATAAAACTGCGGATTCGTTCGTTCAGCGGGTGTTCAAAAACGGTCATGCCTGAAGTCCTGATTAGGTGTTGTGTTTAGTGTGCGGCTGTTGCCAGGGCGAGGATTTTACTGTGCAGGGCCATAACTTGCGCGCGCAAATCGTCCGTCGAACCGTGATTTGTAATCACATCCGTGGCGGCCTGCAGGCGCTGCTCGCGGGAGGCCTGGGAACGGATAATCGCTTCGGCGTGCGGGCGGTCGCAGTTGTCGCGCTGCATGACCCGCTCGATCTGAAGCTCAACCGGCACATCCACCACGATCACGCGGTCAAAGTCGCCGGCCTGACCGGTTTCAAGCAGCAAGGGGATAGCGTGGATCAGATAGGGATGGCCGGCCGCGGCAAAGTCGTGGCTTTGCTGCTCTGACAGGCTGCGGATTGCCGGATGCAGTACCGCTTCGAGCTGTTTACGGGCCTGCTCGTCGCGGAAAACAATCTGCCGCAAGGCTTTGCGGTCAAGCTCGCCGTTGTCCTCAAGAATTGCGGTGCCGAAGAGCCCGACCAGCGCCTGCAGCGCCGGTGTGCCGGGTTCGACCACCGCGCGGGCGTTGATATCCGCATCAATAACCGGCACCCCAAGCCCGGCGAAGGCATCGGAGACTGTGGTCTTGCCGCTGGCGATACCGCCGGTAAGTGCGATGCGTAGCATGGGTTGTTGATGCGCCAAGGTAGCCGGAATAAAGAGCGCTATTATAGACCAATCCCGCCCGCGGAGAGGCGGGAGCGCTCCGGGCGCGCAGGCCCGGAGTGCCGCGCGGATCAGAACAGGGCGCGGGAGATCGTATCGCCGTACATCATCGCCAGCCAGCCGGCCGCGGCCAGATAGGGGCCGAAGGGGATCGGGATATTGCGGTCACGGCCGCGGATCACAATCAGGCTGATGCCGACCACAGCACCGACCACGGATGACAAAAGAATAATCATCGGGATCGAAGCCCAGCCGAACCAGGCGCCGAGCAGACCGAGCAGCTTGAAGTCACCGTAGCCCATGCCTTCTTTGCCGGTCACCAGCTTGAACAGGTGGTAAACACTCCACAGCGCGAGGTAGCCGACGACGGCGCCGACAATCGCCTCGGACGGGCTGACAAACACCGGTACCAGGCTGATCAGCAGACCAAGCCATAACATGGGCAGGGTGATGTCATCGGGCAGCAGCGTGTGCTTGAAATCGATCATGGTCAGGCTGATCAGCGCCCACGTCAGAAAGATGCCGAACAAGGTCTGCAAACTGACGCCGAACTTCAGCGCAACCATCACTGACAGGATCATGGTGACCGCTTCGATGATCGGGTATTGCACGGATATCCCGGTGCCACAGTTACCACACTTGCCCTTGAGCAGGAGGTAGCTGAGGATCGGAATATTCTGCAGCGCATTGATTTGCTGCCCGCAGGACGGGCAGCGCGAACGCGGCACCATCAGGTTAAACGTCGGCTGCGCTTCGTCTTCGGGCAGGGGCTGACCGCTGTCCTGGGCGATAAACTCGCGGCATTCGCGGCGCCAGCCGTTTTCCATCATGATTGGCAGGCGGTGAATCACCACGTTCAGAAAACTGCCGACGAAAAGGCTGAACATCGCCACAACGGCGATGAACAGACTGTGATTGGCTTGCAGGGTTGCGATCAGATCGCTCATGAATTGCTTTGTCCTTTGGGCTTAGAAAGCGTCACCCATCTTGAAGATCGGAAGGTACATTGCAAGTACGAGACCACCGATGACTATACCCAGGAAGGCCATGATCATCGGCTCCATCAAACTCGTCAAGGCATCCACCGAGTTGTCCACTTCTTCTTCGTAGAACTCGGCGACCTTACCCAGCATGTCGTCGATTGAGCCGGCTTCTTCACCGATGGAGACCATCTGTACCACCATGTTCGAGAACAGGCCGGATTGCTGCAGCGAGACGGTCAGGCGCTGCCCGGTGGCGGCATCATCGCGCATTTTCAGAATGGCTTCTTTAAAGATCTCGTTACCCGAGGTGCCGGCGACTTTCTCCATCGCTTCTACGATCGGCACACCGGCGCGCGACATGGTCGACAGCGTGCGGGCAAAACGTGCGGTGGCTGCCTTGACCACAATATCGCCGAATATGGGGAGTTTCAGCGTCAGACGGTCGACGGCTTTGTTAAATGCGTGCGAAGTCTTGCGCGCTTTTTTGAATGTATAGACAGCGACCCCGACCACGAGAATAAATACATACCACCACTTTTGCGCCATCTCCGAGAGGTTGACGACCATCTTGGTAAAGGCGGGCAGATCAGAGCCGACGCTGGCAAACAGCGTTTCAAATTGCGGTACCACGTAGATCAACAGAATGCCCGTGACGATGGTCGCTATGACCAGTACGGCAATCGGGTAGCTCATGGCTTTTTTGATTTTCTTACGCAGCGCCTCGGATTTTTCTTTGTAGTTGGCGATCTCGTTGAGCAGGGTGTCCAGCGTACCGGACTCCTCACCGGCGGCGACCAGCGAGCAGAACAGATCATCGAACTGATCCGGGTATTTCTCCAGACAGGACGCGAAGTTACTGCCGCCTTCCACATCGGCTTTGATGGCAAAGACCATATCGCGCATGGACTTTTTCTCAAGCCCGCTGGCTACGATTTCCAGGGCCTGAACCATGGGGATGCCCGATTGCATCATGGTAGTCAGCTGACGCGCGAAAATCGCGATATCACCGGCCTCGATTTTCTCGCGGCTTTTACGGCCCGATTGTTTCTTGATTTTCAGCGGGACTATGCCCTGACGGCGCAGCTTGGCCTTGACCAGATCAACACTTGCCCCGGCCATGGAGCCACGGATTACCGAGCCTTTTTTGTCTTTGCCTTCCCACTCATAAAGTATTTTCTCGGGAGCGGTGTTTGCTTTTGCCATGGTAATTAATCCTTGGTGACTCGGTTGGCTTCTTCAAGACTCATCACGCCTTGCAGTACTTTCTTCAGTGCTGACTGGCGCAGATCATCAATGCCTTCGGCTTTGGCCTGGTCGGCAACGTCGATAGCATTACCGCCTTCCATCACGATGCGCCCAATTGCTTCGGAGATGGGCATCACCTGATAGATACCAACACGGCCTTTGTAGCCATTGGTGCATTTGCTGCAGCCGACTGCCTTGTAGATTTTCAGATCCGGCGCATCGACCTGTTCCTCGGTAAAGCCCTCCAGAAGCAGGGCTTCGCGGGGAATATCCGCTTCGGCTTTACAATGCGGGCAAAGCCGGCGTCCGAGGCGCTGGGCGATAATCAATGTCACCGCGCTTGCAATATTAAACGGAGGGATACCCATGTTCACGAGGCGCGACAGTGTCTGCGGCGCATCGTTGGTATGCAGGGTGGACAAAACAAGGTGACCGGTTTGCGCGGCCTTGATGGCGATACCACCGGTTTCCAGGTCCCGGATCTCACCGACCATGATCACGTCCGGATCCTGACGCAGGAAGGACTTCAGGGCTTCGGCGAAGGTCAGTCCGGCTTTCGGATTGACGTTAACCTGGTTTATACCCATCAGGTTGATCTCGGCCGGGTCTTCCGCCGTGGAGATGTTGGTGTCCGGGGTGTTGAGGATATTCAGGCCCGTATAGAGTGACACCGTCTTACCGGAACCGGTCGGGCCGGTAACCAGAATCATACCGTAGGGATTGGACAGGGCTTTGAGATAAAGCTCTTTCTGCTCGGGCTCGTAGCCCAGGGCATCGATGCCAAGCTGCGCGCTGCTCGGGTCCAGAATACGCAGTACGGTTTTCTCGCCGAACAGGGTCGGGCAGGTGTTAACACGAAAGTCGATAGCACGTGTTTTGGACAGTTTCAATTTGATCCGGCCGTCCTGCGGCACGCGGCGTTCGGAAATATCCATGCGCGACATAACCTTCAGGCGCGCAGTGATTTTCTCAGACATGGCCAGCGGCGGATTGGCCACTTCGTGCAGTATGCCGTCGATACGGAAACGGACGCGGAAAACCTTCTCATAAGGCTCGATATGGATATCCGACGCACCGCGCTTGATGGCGTCGAGCAGGACTTTGTTAACGAAGCGTACCACCGGCGTTTCGTCCGCGGCATTGGCATCGGGGTTGTAGTCCTCATCATCCTCGGACTCTATATCGAGATCGTCGAAACTGGAGTCCAGATCACTGCCGAAACTCTGGTCGGCACCGGCGATAGCCTGTTGAATCAGCGCTTCAAGCTTGAGCTCTTCGGCCAGCACTGCTTCAACACGCAGACCGGAGGCGAACTTATACGCATCCATCGCCTGGGTATTGGTGGGGTCGGACAGGGCAATAAAGAGTTTCTGCCCCTTGACCGCAATCGGCACCGCCCGGTGCTGATTGATCAGCTCTTCGTTGATGTGCTTCTGAGGCAGCGAATCCGGTGATAAGGCGGCAACGTCAAATACCGGCATACCGAATTCCCGGCCCAGAGAGACCGCGATCAGACTTTCGGAGAGATTGAGGTTATGCACCAGATAGTTAACGAGAGGTTTATGGCTCTCGCGTGCTTCAGAGACTGCGTCCAATGCGTCCTTTTCACTGATCAGACCGTCTTTGACGAGTCGCTTGGGTAAGCCGGATAGTGGGGCTGAATTGTTACGCTCTGAGTTGGCGGTACTTGCCTGCATTTGCTGTTACCAGAAACTGTTTATGGGTTCTGACTCTGTATCGGCAAAGAAGCCGATGGCTGAAGGACAAGCTGTGGCTGACGCGCAATTTATCTGCAGGTCTTTAACAAAAGAAAGGTGCGGTGCGGGAAGGCTTACGCTGGGTGAATAAACGAATAGGGGGAGTTAGCAGGATTTGGGTCTGTACTTTTCTTCCATCGTGGTGGTGCATGTCCATTCACCGGATGTCGTTCTGTGCAGGGAAAGAGACAAACCGTTCAATGCGGATGCCGCATTTCCACCGAAGGTTGCCTTCAGTGTGTCAGAAGTTGAGGAAAGGTCAGCAGTGACTGAGCTTGTCAGATTGGATGCAACGAATTCGATACCACAATCTGTGTTGAGAAGGCGATTTTCCAGAATACAGTTTTCTGCGGCCGTACGATAAGCGTTAAGTTCAGTATAAACCCGTGTTGCCTGGCTTCGTATTATATAAGTTTGGTACTGGGAAAATCCGGTTGCGGCTAAGATTGAGACTATAGCCATCGTAACCATCAATTCCAATATTGAGAAACCAAGTGTTTTTCGCATGCAACTTACCTGTTGTCCGTATGCTTGGTCGGGATTGCGCAGCTTGCCGCCTGTAAAAAAAATGGAAGGGGCGAAGAGCCCCTTCCATCTTATGTGGCTTATAGCCTTAGCTATCATTTACCCGGGCAGTTCGGCGTAGTGTATTTTGAAGGGGCGGTAGTGGCGCATGTCCAGGCACCGTTGCCATCCCGCGTCCAAGTAACTGTTTCGCCGTCCAGGGTAGTCGCGGCATTATTGCCAAGTGTGGCCACCAGAGAGTTAGTGTTGAGCGTGACTTCTTTTACCAAGTTGGAAGAAGTCGCATCATAACCAAACTCACAATCGGCTTTGGCGATACCTTCAAGGGTACAAGTCTCAGCTGCCGTACGAACGCTACCGAGTTCTCCGACAACGCGTGTGACTTGCGCTTTAGCAACGTAGTTCTGATACTGCGGTACTGCAACCGCGGCCAGAATACCGATGATCGCGATAACGATCATCAATTCGATCAGTGTAAAGCCCTGTTGTGCTTTTTGTTTCATCATGTCTTTCTTTCTCCAGAAAAATAAGTCTTGTTACATCACATCATGAGTCAGCGATTGAACCGGCAGATCCGGTCAAAGCTGATTTAACGGTAGCAGCAGCTATGCCAATCGCTGCCAACATCAGTAACTCATTGAAAATAAAGAGATGATGCGTTTCCTGACCAAGCTGCTGCGCAGTTTTTTTGTCACCGGGTGACAATTTGTGTCATCCGGTGACGTCATTGTTAGTCAGAATCAGGCGAAAAGCTGACCTAACCCGGGGTGTAACTGTCACATCGCTCGCCGTCGCTGCTGACAGCTGCGGGTTTGCGGCAGCGATTGCCGCGAATACCGGGCGGTTTGCTATTGCCATGGCCCGGTAAGCTTTGTGGACGCGCATTTGTAAAACACAGTCGTGTCCAAGTCCTGCTGTGCCGCAGTTTAGGTCTGAGCTTGTATTTTCTGTAAACGATAACGTAGCTGACGATAGCTCAGGCCCAGTTCCTCGGCGGCGGCTTTGCGATTCCATTGATGCTTTTGCAGCGTCGTCAGGATCAGTTGGGTTTCGGCGTCCTGTGCCTGGTTCAGGCTGGCCTGATAGCGCACGCTGGCAGGCGCCGGTTCAGCGGCTTCGGTTGCAACGTTGCTGATCTGCGGTGGTGCGCTTGCCGTTGACGTTTGCAGGTTGAGGTCCTCAGGACTTAAGGCCTCGCCTTCGGCCAGAGTTACGGCGCGTTCCAGCACGTTTTCCAACTCACGCACATTACCGGCGTAGTGAAAACTCATGAGGGCCTGCATGGCCGCGTCGCTGACCGGGAAGGGCGCATCCCCCCAGCGCTCGGCGATACGCGCCAGAGTGAAGTGCACCAGAGCGGGAATGTCCTCACGCCGTTCACGCAAGGGCGGCACTTGCAGGCCGATGACGTTGAGGCGGTAGTAAAGATCGTGCCGGAAGCGCGATTCGGCCACTTCCTGCTCCAGGTTTTTGTAACTGGCGCTGATGATGCGGACGTTGATCGGTATCTCGTGCGTGGCGCCGACCGGTTTGACGGCTTTTTCCTGAATCACCCGCAACAGTTTCACCTGCATAAACAGTGGCAGTTCAGCGACTTCATCGAGAAACAGCGTGCCGTCTTCAGCGGCCTGAAATAGACCGGGTTTGTCTTCGGTCGCGCCGGTGAAGCTGCCTTTTTTATGGCCGAAGAATTCGCTTTCCATCAGTTCGGCGGGAATCGCGCCGCAGTTAACCGGAATAAACGGCCCCGTGGCGCGGGGACCGCAGTCATGGATCAGCCGGGCAACCAGTTCCTTACCGGTGCCGGACTCGCCGTTGATCAATACCGGTGCCTGGCTGCGGGCGAGTTTACGGATCATTTTTTTGAGCTGCTGCATGGGGGCCGATTGGCCGAGCAAGCGCGCATCCAGTTCTTCGCCGACTGTATCTTCTGCCGTGCTTGTATTGTCTTCAACGTGTGACGGGTTTGCGTTTTGCCGGCCGGACTTGTCCGTCTCTGAAGCCGGGAGCGGTTTTTCCTGTACGGCGGCGGCATTGGCCGCCGATTCGATCAGCTTACGCAGTAGCTTCAGGTTGACCGGTTTGGAGACAAAGTCAAAGGCACCGTTTTTCATTGCGGTTACAGCCGCATCCATACTGCCGTGGGCGGTGATGACTGCCACCGGAATATCCGGGTGATGCTCTTGCATATAGCTGACAAAATCCACGCCGTTACCGTCGGGCAGACGCATATCGGTCAGACAAACATCGATCGGGTAGGCGTCCAGCAGATTGCGTGCTTCGCTGAGATTGGCGGCGGCATGGCAATCGAGACCGAGGCGTGACACGGTAATCGACACCAGTTCGCGGATATCCGGTTCGTCGTCGATGATTAAGGCCGTACGGGTCATGGTTGTGTTTCCCGGGATGTTGACAGGAGCAAGCGAAAGTCGGCGCCCAGCGGCGAAGGCAGGCAGCTGATGCGGGCGTGGTTGGCCTCACACAGCTCACGGATAATAAACAAGCCAAGCCCTGTGCCGTCATGGCGCGTGGTGAAAAAGGGTTCAAAGATATCGTCGGCTTTGTCGGCGTCGATGCCGCAGCCGTTATCACGGATATTCAGTGCGATGCGCGGCGCCCCGGGAATCTGCTCCACATGCAGTTCGATGCTGAGGTCGTCACGGTTCGGATTATGGGCCACGGTATTGCCGCACAGATTGGCCAGAATCTGTTCCAGGTGGGATACATCGAACTGCACTTCGACCGCCTCAGGGCAGTGCACCCGGATGCTGACCGCTTCATGGCAGCGGTTGCTGAACTGGGTCAGGAATGCCTGCAGGTCGATGTTCTCGGGATGGCTTTTGTCGCGCCGCGAGAGCTGCAGTATGTCTTCGATAATGCGGTTGATGCGTTGGCAGTGCCGTTCGGCGATGCCCAGCAGGCGGTGGTCTTCAGCGGGCAGACTGTCGTTCTCGTCGAGTAACTGTACGGCGTTGGCAATGGCGGCCAGCGGATTGCGGATTTCATGGGCGATGCTGGCGGTCAGCCCGCCAAGCGAGGCGAGTTTCAGCTGCTGCACCTGATGTGCAACCAGGCTGTAGTCTTCCAGGCTGATCAGCGTGCCGTGGCGGCCGAGCGCACTGAAGTGCGGCAGCAGCTCCATTTCGTTACGTTCGGCGCGGAACGGTTTTATGCCCGCGTAGGGCTCGCGCTTCCATTGCAGAAAACTGTTCTGCAAGGCCGGGCTGACCTGAGACAAATACACGCGTTCGCTGCCGGCCTGCCAGCCGATCAGGCGTGCGGCGCTCTGGTTAATCAGGCGAATCTGCCACTCGGGATCGATCACAATCAGCCCCGAATCCATGTTCTCAATAATGTGCTGATTGAGTTCCTCGGCGCGGAACATGGTCTCCAGCAGTGCTTTCTCGTCGCTGCGCGCGGGGAAAAACCGCCGCATGACCACCGAGGTGATATAGGCCACGGCGAACAGGGAGATACCGAGTATGCCGGATTTGATAAAACTGCCGCTCTGCACATGCGCCAGCATGCTCAGGTAGGTTTCCTGCGCGAGCACGGCGGTGGTGGCGATGGCGGCGAATAAAAACGTGTAGCGCGCCGGTGTGAAGGCGCCGATGATGGCGATATTGGCGATCATCAGCATGCCCAGACCGCTTTCGATCCCGCCGCTGGCAAACATCAGCACGGACAGGAAGATGATATCCGCATAGGCCTGAAGGTAGAGCTGCGTATCGTGTGCGGGTTTGCGAATGCGGATCAGATGGTTAAACACAACCCCGGCGGCCAGATAGACCATCAGCGCCTGATGGAAAAGGGCGTGGTTGGCCTGTCCCAGCACGCTCGGTTCGGGGCTCAGGTAGAACAGCGCGGTCATGCCGACCAACAGGATCAGGCGGTAATTGCCCAGCAAACGCAGGGCATACCAATCCGCCGCCGGCGTGGTGTCCGGTGTGTCGGTAAGACGGTGTTGCTGTGTGCTGTCTGTGCTGGCCATGCATCGCCCGCCGTCGGCAGAGGCGGCTTTGTGAATTCGATGTGGGCTCAGCAGCAAAAAACACACCAGCGCCTGCCGGCGCCGGTGTGGCAGGGGGCGGGTCAGGCTTAGTTGTTGGCCGTGGTTTGCTTGCCGGTGTTGGTCTGGCCGCTGTTTTTGACCAGCTTATTGTCCGGATCATTCAGCGCCAGTATGGCCAGGGTTTTATCGGCCAGATCGTCCTGGCCCATGACGCGGTAGGCCTTGACCATAATCTCCAGTGCCTTGGGCGCTGAGGGGGTCTGGCCGAAGTGCTCGAGCAGATAGTCGCAACGGTTGATCGCCGCGACCATGGCGCCACGCTTATAGTAATAACGCGCAGTGAGCAGCTCGTGACGGGCCATTTGCTCACGCAGATAGATCATCCGCTGGCGCGCGTCTTCGCTGTACTGGCTGTCCGGGTAGCGGCGCAGCAGTGTGTCGAAGTTGGCGTAGGCCGATTGCAGCCAGTTCTGGTCCACCTTGGCGATATCCCGCGGAAACAGACGTTCCATCATCGACTGGCCGCGCGAGAAGTTGGCCAGCCCCTTGATATAGTAGGCGTAGGCCACGGCTTCGTGCTGCGGATGCAGCTTTATAAACTGATCGGCCGAGGCGATTGCGTTGTCGAACTCGTCCTGTTTCAGGTAGGCGTAGGCGATGTCGAGCTGCGCCTGACGGGTGTAGTCGCCGAAGGGGAAACGCGATTCGAGAGTCTCGAAATAGCTCACGGCTGTGTCATACTCGCCGCGATTCATCTTCTTGGTGGCTTCGCGGTAGAGTTTTTCGGCACTCCAGTCGCGGGTCGGATCGTGTTCGTCTCCCGGATTGCCGGTGCTGGCGCAGCCGGTGATCAGAAGAAGCAACATCAGGGAAATCGGAATCAGGCGCATAAACGTGTCGGCACACAGAGTTGATCTGGCCGGCAAGTATAGCAATATCGGCCGGTGTTTCGCGCAGATTGCCGGCCAAAGCCCGTGGGTCCGCGGCATCAGATTGATTATTTTCAGGAAAGTTTAGGTGAGCGAAGAGGAAATTCTGGAATTTGAAGTGCCGTTTGAGCAGGCCGGCAAACGTCTGGATCAGGTCCTGGCCGGTTTGGCGGGCGATTACTCGCGCAGCCGCCTGCAAAGCTGGATCAAAAGCGGGCGGGTCACGGTCGACGGTGAGGTTCTGGCGCCGCGGGCTAAGCTCGCCGGCGGTGAGCGGCTGCGGGTTAACGCCGAGGCGGACCCGGCCGACGACACCATCGGCCCGGAGCCGGTGCCGCTGGATATCCTCTATGAGGACGAGCATATTCTTGTGATTAACAAACCGGCCGGGCTGGTCATGCATCCGGCCGCCGGCAACCGTACGGGCACGGTGCAGAACGGTTTGCTGCATTACGACGCCGCGCTGGCCGCTGTGCCGCGTGCCGGCATTGTGCACCGGCTGGACAAGGACACCACCGGCTTGTTTGTGGTGGCGAAAACGCTGCAGGCGCATAAGTCGCTGGTCGAACAACTGCAGCAACGCAGCGTCTCGCGTGAGTATCTGGCAATTGTTAATGGCACCCTGGTCAGCGGCGCGACGGTGGATGCGCCGATCGGCCGCCACCCGAACGACCGCAAACGGATGGCGGTGCGGGAAAACGGCAAGGAAGCGATTACCCACTATCGTCTGGCGGAAAAATACCGCGCACACACGCTGATTACGGTCAGGCTCGAGACCGGCCGCACGCATCAGATCCGCGTGCATCTTTCCCACAGCGGCCATCCGCTGCTGGGGGATCTGACCTATGGCGGCAAACCGCGCTTCCCGCGTGGCTGTGATGAGTCGCTGCGCGAGGCGATCCGCAGCTTCCGCCGTCAGGCCCTGCATGCTTTCCGCCTCAGTCTGGTTCATCCGGCCAGTGCTGAGACCATGAGCTGGGAAGCGCCGGTGCCGCAGGATATGCAGGCTATGTGTGCGTGGCTGGCGGAGGATGTTAAAACCCATGGCTGAAGCGGACTCGCATTATCTGCCGGTGGACTGGCCGGCGCCGGCCAATGTGCAGGCCTGGCAGACCACCCGCGCCGGTGGTGTCAGTGAAGGAGGCTATGCCAGTCTGAATCTGGGCGCCAATGTGGCCGATTCGCCTGAGAATGTGGCGGCCAACCGCGCACGCATGGTCGCGGCGTTGAATATGCCCGCCGAACCGGCCTGGATCCGTCTGGTGCACGGCACGCGGGTCTTAAGTGTCACGGGGCCGGTGCAGGACGCCGAGGCCGATGCGGTATACACGGACCGGCCCGGTTTGCCTTTGTTTATCCCCACGGCCGATTGCCTGCCGGTGCTGCTGGCCTCGCAGGACGGGCAGGAAATCGCTGGCGCCCATGCCGGCTGGCGCGGACTGGCCGGCGGCGTGATCGAAAACACCGTCGCTGAGTTCCGCGCATCGCCGTCGCGGCTACTTGCCTGGCTGGGCCCGGCAATCGGTCCGGCGCATTTTGAGGTGGGCGAGGACGTATTCAGGGCGTTTGTGAGTGTCCATGCGGAGAACGCGCGTGCCTTTGTGCCGGCGGCGCAGCCGGGCAAGTACTTTGCCGATATCTTTGAACTCGGCCGTCTGGCCTTGCATCGGGCCGGCGTCACGGCGGTGTACGGTGGCGGTGTCTGTACCTATTCGGATGAGCGGTTTTTTTCCTACCGCCGACAGGGCAGCGAAAGCGGCCGTATGGCCAGTCTGATCTGGATCGCGCCACGCTGAAACAGTGGCAAAAAAGCCGGCTTTCCCTGCCCGGCACACCTTGTAAAACCCGCCTATATCCCCACATTAAGTACAGTCTTTGAATTTACTTAAATGGGTGATCTCATGCGAATGGACAAACTTACCAGCAAGTTCCAGCTGGCCATTCAGGATGCACAATCTCTGGCGCTCGGCCGTGATAACCAGTTTATCGAACCCGAGCATTTGTTGGTCGCCATGCTTGACCAACAGGGCAGCGGCGTGCGCCCGCTGCTGGCGCAGGCCGGCGTCAATGTTAACGGGCTGCGCTCGGCGTTGGGCAAGGCCATTGATGCCTTGCCGCAGGTAGAAGGCACCGGCGGTGATGTACATATCTCGCAGGACCTCGGTCGTCTGCTGAACGTGACTGACAAGCTGGCGCAAAAGCGCGACGACCAGTACATCGCCAGTGAGCTGTTTGTGCTGGCCTTGCTGGATGATAAAAAACACCGCGTGGCGCAGGCTCTGGTTGAAAACGGCGCGAATAAACAAGCGCTTGAAAAAGTTATCGACGAGGTTCGCGGCGGTCAGGCAATTAATGACCCGAATGCCGAAGAACAGCGTCAGGCATTGCAGAAATACACGATTGATCTGACCGAACGTGCAGAACAAGGCAAGCTTGACCCGGTTATCGGGCGCGACAGCGAAATTCGCCGTTCAATTCAGGTATTGCAACGCCGGACCAAAAACAACCCGGTACTGATCGGTGAGCCCGGTGTGGGTAAAACCGCGATTGTGGAAGGTTTGGCACAGCGCATTATTAACGGCGAAGTGCCCGAAGGCCTGAAAGGCAAACGTCTGCTGTCGTTGGATATGGGCGCGCTGATTGCCGGGGCCAAGTTTCGTGGCGAGTTCGAGGAACGTCTCAAATCCGTGCTCAGCGATCTGGCCAAGCAGGAAGGGCAGGTGATTCTCTTTATTGACGAGATTCACACCATGGTCGGTGCAGGCAAGGGCGAGGGCGCAATGGATGCGGGCAATATGCTCAAACCGGCCCTGGCGCGCGGCGAGTTGCATTGTATCGGCGCGACCACGCTGGACGAGTACCGGCAATACGTTGAGAAAGATGCGGCACTTGAGCGGCGCTTCCAGAAAGTGATTGTCGATGAGCCGACGGTGGAAGACACCATCGCGATTCTGCGTGGTTTGAAAGAGCGCTACGAAGTGCACCACGGTGTGGATATCACTGACCCGGCGATTGTTGCCGCAGCGACCCTGTCGCACCGCTATATCACCGACCGTCAGTTGCCGGATAAGGCCATTGATCTGGTCGATGAAGCCGCGTCCCTGATCCGGATGGAAATCGATTCCAAGCCGGAAGAAATGGACTCGCTGGAGCGGCGCCTGATTCAATACAAGATCGAACGCGAAGCGCTGGTCAAAGAAGATGACGAGGCTTCCAAGCAGCGTCTGGCCACGCTTGACGATCGTATCGCGCAGCTCGAAAAAGAGTATGCCGATCTGGAAGAGATCTGGAATGCCGAGAAAGCGGCGGTACAGGGCTCAACCAGCGTCAAGGAATCGCTTGAACGTGCGCGGCTTGAGCTGGAAACCGCGCGTCGTGCCGGTGATCTGGCGCGTATGTCAGAGTTGCAGTACGGCACCATCCCGGCACTGGAAAAGCAACTTGAGGTGGCCGTCAAAGCCGACGTCACCGATATGAAGCTGTTGCGTAACCGCGTATCCGAAGAGGAAATCGCCGAAGTGGTCTCGCGTTGGACCGGTATCCCGGTGAGCAAGATGCTCGAAGGCGAGCGTGACAAGCTGCTGCGTATGGAGTCGGTGTTGCAGGAAAACGTCATCGGTCAGCGTGAAGCGGTCAAAGCGGTTGCCGATGCGATCCGTCGCTCACGTGCCGGACTTGCAGACCCGAACCGGCCGAACGGCTCGTTTCTGTTCCTCGGCCCGACCGGTGTCGGTAAAACCGAGTTGTCGAAAACCCTGGCCGGTTTTCTCTTCGATTCGACCGACAATATGGTCCGCATCGATATGTCCGAGTTTATGGAGAAACACTCCGTGGCCCGTTTGATCGGTGCACCGCCGGGTTATGTCGGTTACGAAGAAGGCGGTTATCTGACGGAGTTGGTGCGCCGCAAGCCGTACTCGGTGATTCTGCTCGATGAGGTGGAAAAAGCCCACCCGGATGTCTTTAACATCCTCCTGCAGGTGCTCGATGACGGACGTCTGACCGACGGTCAGGGCCGCACCGTGGATTTCCGTAATACGGTGATTATCATGACATCCAACCTCGGCAGTGATGTGATCCAGGCGATGGCCGGTGAGGACAACTACGAGGCGATGAAGGCGGCGGTGATGGAAATTGTGTCACAGCACTTCCGTCCGGAGTTTATCAACCGTGTGGACGATACGGTGGTGTTCCACCCGCTCGGCAAATCCGATATCCGGGCCATTGCTGCGATTCAGCTCAAGCATCTGTCAGCCCGTCTGGCCGATCGCAATCTGGAGCTGGATATTACGGATGCGGCGCTGGATCAACTTGGCGAAGCCGGCTTCGATCCGGTCTATGGCGCACGGCCGCTTAAACGGGCGATTCAGCAGCAGCTGGAAAACCCGCTGGCGCAGAAACTTCTGGCCGGGGACTTTGTCGATGGTGACACGATCCGTGTCGATGCCGGCGAAGGCGGCCTGTTGTTCAGCAAAGGCTGAGCCCGGCGCTGCCGGCCTGTAAGAAGGCAAGCCCGGTCCTGAGATCTTCAGGGCCGGGCTTTTTTGTGTCTGTTATCCGCCGCCTGTGCCGGTGTCAGATATGTTCGGCCTGCACCACGATGGCGGTGACGTTATCGCCGCCGCCACGCTCAAGCGCCAGGTCCACCAGCCGGTTAACCGCATAATCGGCCGGGCCTTTTTCCAGCAGGGCTTTGATCTCGTCACGCATCAGGTCTTTGTACAGGCCGTCGCTGCAGAGCAGGTAGCGGTCACCGGGGTGGACGGTGGTGTATTGCATTTCAAGGCGCAGCTTATCGTGCACACCGACCGCGCGGGTGATGATATTGGAAGAGGGGTGGTGTTCGGCTTCTTCCGGGGTGATTTCGCCCAGCGCGCACATTTCCTGTACGAGGGAATGATCTTCGGTCATCTGGCTCATGACACCGTCGCGCAGGCGGTAAATCCGGCTGTCGCCGGCCCACAGAAAAAAGCAAAACGGATCGAAGGCGAAGAGTGCCGCGACCGTGCTGCCGATCACCTTGCCCTTGATCATGGCGCGGCATTGCTTGTTGGCTTTAAGCAGCCGGGCTTCGAGGTTTTCGATATTCTGGGTCAGATCGTGCGAGCGCTGAAAGGTCACCAGCGCGTTGACCACGGCCTGACTGGCCTGATCGCCACGGCTGTGCCCGCCCATGCCGTCGGCGACGACCCACAGGCCTTCTTCGCGTGCGTCCAGATAGGCGTCTTCGTTGCCGGCGCGGACAAATCCGACATGTGTGCGGGCGCTGGACGTCCAGGCCAGCGGCACGGCGTCGCGCTGACGGTCAGGTTCCGGAACCGCTATCGGCGGATGATCAATTTTGATGGAAGACATAATTCAGGTGTTGGCCGTTCAGGCGGCATGTGACTCGTTTGACGACTTTCTGACGCCATATGACTTAGTTAAAGCAAGTATAGTCCCATTCTCCAGCAAGATTTTGCCCGTTTTGCTACAATCGCGCGCTTTGCAGTACCTGCCAGATTTTCTCCGGAGCCTATTCTCATGACAGTCCGTACCCGCTTCGCGCCCAGTCCCACCGGCTATCTTCATATCGGCGGCGCCCGCACCGCATTGTTCAGCTGGCTTTACGCCCGCCATCACGGTGGCAAGTTTGTCCTGCGTATCGAGGACACCGACCGCGAGCGTTCCACCGATGAGTCGGTGCAGGCCATTCTCGACGGCATGGACTGGCTGGGGCTGGATTACGACGAAGGACCGTTCTATCAGACGCAACGCTTTGACCGCTACCGTGAGGTGGTGCAGCAGCTGCTCGACAACGGGCATGCTTACTACTGCTACTGCACGCCGGAAGAGCTCGACAAAATGCGCGAAGAGGCGATGGCAAACAAACAGAAGCCGCGTTACAACGGCTACTGGCGCGATCGCACCGATACCCCGCCGGCCGGCGTAAAACCGGTGGTGCGGTTTAAGAACCCGCTCGAGGGCAGCGTGGTCATCGATGATATGGTCTTCGGCAAGATCGAAGTGAGTAACAGCGAGCTCGACGACCTGATCATCATGCGCTCGGATGGCACGCCGACCTATAACCTGACGGTGGTGGTCGACGACTACGATATGAATATCACCCATGTGATCCGCGGTGACGACCATATCAACAACACGCCGCGTCAGATCAATATCCTCAAGGCTATGGGCGCGAGCCTGCCGCGCTATGCGCACCTGCCGATGATTCTCGGCGATGACGGCAAACGCCTGTCCAAACGCCACGGCGCGGTCAGTGTGATGCAGTATGCCGAAGACGGTTACCTGCCCGAGGCGGTGCTGAATTATCTGGTGCGTCTGGGCTGGTCACACGGCGATCAGGAAGTTTTCTCCATTGCCGAGATGACAGAACTCTTCTCACTGGAAGCCTGCAACCGTGCCGGCTCGAGCTTTAACACCGAAAAACTCCAGTGGCTCAATCAGCACTATATGCAGGAAGCCGATCCCGCCGAACTCGGCGCGCATCTGGAAGCCTATCTCAAGCTCGAAGGCATAGACCCGGCCGGTGGTCCGTCGCCGGCCGTGGTGGCGCAGTTGCAGAAAGACCGTTTCAAAACACTGGCTGAAATGGCGCGTGGCTCGGCGTATTTCTATCAGGATTTCGACGACTACGACCCCAAAGCCGCCAAAAAACAGTTACGTCCGGTGGCCGCAGAGCCGCTCACGCTGGGCCGTGAAAAGCTCGCTGCCCTGGCGCAATGGCGCGCCGATGATATTCAGGCTGCACTCAACGAGACGGTCGAATCGCTGGGGCTGGGCTTCGGCAAAATCGGCCTGCCGCTGCGTGTCGCCGTCACCGGTGCCGGCGCTTCACCGGCGCTGGATCTGACTCTGGAAGCCATAGGACGCGAGCGGACCCTGCAGCGGATTGACCGGGCTCTGACGTTTATTGCTGAGCGCGCCAAGACTACAGAGTAAGTCTGGCTGCCTGATTACGGAAGCCGCGCTGAGCCGGCGCGGCTTCCGCCTTGTGCCACTGGCCGGCTAATTGCTTGAGGTTGCAACGCTGATCCTTGCGTCAGCGTTCTTCCTTTTTCAATAGCGGCACAGGGTATTACCAACCATGACTGACAGCACGCAGGCTGTAACTTCTCCCGGACGCCTGGTCTCAGGTGCCAATGCAAGCAAACCACAAAGCCGGTTTCAACGGCGCTTTATCGGCTTTCTGATCGCCTTTACCATCATCTATGTCGGGCTTTCAGTGCGTTTTGAATCCTTGCATGAGTGGCTGATCGCACCGGGTATGTCGATGTTTGATGGCGAGCCGCTGCTGGTCAATTTCGACGGCTATTATTACCTGTCCATGGCCAGAGATCTGCTGGACGGCAGCTACGGTGAATTCGATGAGCTGCGTGGTGTTCCTGAGCAGATCCGGCGTACCACACCGCCGCCGTTGCTGAGCGTATTGGCAGCCAAAGCAAGTCAACTGACCGGTTTGTCGCTGAACTGGGTCGCCTTGTCGCTGCCGGCGGTTCTCGGTGTACTGCTTGCGGTTCCGGTGTTTGGGCTGGGGCGTCTGCTGGGGGGGAATATTTGCGGCGCTTTGGCGGCGGCCATAGCCTTGTTGTCCCCCGTCTATGTTGCTCGCACAGGGATGGGCTGGTTCGATACAGATGTCTTGCTGGTCACCTTTGTGATGCTGAGCGTCTGGTTTGCGGTGCTGATGCATGATGCCAAGCAGCAACACGTCCCTTTGTACTTCGGTTTAGGGCTGGCTAATTGGTTTTTCGCTCTCTGGTGGTGGGATCAGGCGCCGCATGTGGCAACAATTCTGACGCTGTCGCCTATTGTTCTGGCGGTTGTTGCGGTCGCAGCCCGGCGGCGGCGTAACTTCCCCTGGAAAACCATGCTGGCGATCAGTGTTGCAGCTATTGCTGTGATCATCAGCGTATTCGGCGTGGGTATATTCGCATCGTTTATCAGTAAATCGCTTAGTGTTCTGGGCTATGTGACCAAACGCGAGATCAGTGATTTCCCGAATATCGGTATTACGGTCGCTGAGCAGCAGTCGTTCAGCTTGACCAAATCCTCCGGCTACGTCGTTGGCCATTGGGTTTTTGTTGTTGCCGGTATCCTGGGGCTGGGGCTTGCAGCGATAAAGCTTAGATTCCGGGCGCTGTATTTTACCGCAGTAGTCGGTCTCACCCTGTTAGGCTTTTTCAGCGCAATGCGCTTTCTGATTTTCGCTTCACCCTTGTTGGCACTCGGTATTGCCGTGTTAGTAAGCCGGTTCGCACAGATTTACCGGAACCGGGCGGTAATCGTGCCGCTGGGTTTCTCGACCGCTGTTTTGTTTGTGCTTTATGCCTGGAGTCATAACGATGCCGTGCTGAAACCTTCTGTAACGCCGTCAGTGGTACGGGAGATGGCCAGCCTCGCAGATCAAACCTCAGATGACGCCGTGATTTGGGGAGATTGGGGCAAAGGGTACCCGGTCCATTATTGGGCCGACCGGGCGACGATTACCGATGGTCAGCTTCACGGACCGGAGCGTTCTGCGTATAGCTACCTGCCTTATGCGGAAACCTCGTTCGCCGCAGCGGCCCACTTTATGGCCTTCTATGTCGCGCAGGGGATTGAAGGTGTTCGTAAGT
Organism: Granulosicoccaceae sp. 1_MG-2023; assembly: GCA_030546905.1. Lineage (GTDB taxonomy): Bacteria > Pseudomonadota > Gammaproteobacteria > Granulosicoccales > Granulosicoccaceae > UBA7957. The sequence goes on from JAUOPI010000007.1 coordinate 87,281, forward strand.
TCTATCAATCGACGGGGCTGAGCACAGGCAAGGCGCAGGCGCTTTTGCGGGAGATTATGTCCGCTGGCCGAAAAGGTGTCTCGCAACACCTAACGCCTGCGATGCTGGAGCTGAAAAGCCGTGAAGACTGGGAAGCGTTTTTCTTTCCGGAGTCTGGCCGGGAAATTTACCTAGCGTTCGACTATGAGCAGTTGTTGGGGGTTAAATGGTGGTATTGGCTGGCGACCTGGGATGTTGATAAGCAACAGGGCTACCGCGTTTTCAATTTTCTAAAGCGCGATATTGAACGTCTCGATGACGGCAGTTTCAGTGATGGAAAGGGTTTTACGGCGATGCTTGAGGCTGATTCCCTGTTTGATGGCGAGACTGAAATGCCGGTCAATGATTTTATTCAAATCGACGCTGATGGGCCGAGATTGCTAGCCCATCACGACACTGGCCCGATTGGTTTGGATATTTACTATCTGCCTGAAGAGAACTTGCTGTTTGCCCAACAGCAGGATCTGAGCCGGTCAGTGTTTACGCGCTTGTTCCTGTTAGGTGAAAAAACACCGTACTTTAATTCATTGGGCAGCGATTCTGAGCTATACAAAGTCTGGCGGGTAAACCCAGCGGGTGACGAGATAGATGCAAACTGAAAACACAAGCGTAAGCGTGATCATTCCCGCTTATAACGAGGCCCGGGTCATCGGGCCTACAATCCGCAAGATCCTTGAGCTATACCCAGACTACGAGCTGTTGGTGGTCGACGATGGTAGCACCGACGGCACGCCGGGCGTTGCCAGGGAGGCCGGCGCCAGGGTTGTAAAACATCCGTATAACATGGGCAATGGTGCGGCGGTAAAAACCGGAATCAGGAATGCGAGCGGCGATATTGTTGTGCTGATGGACGGCGACGGACAGCATGCGCCGGAGGATATAGCGCGCTTTGTTAAGGATATCGCTGAGTATGATCTGGTTGTGGGCGCCCGTGGTATGGACAGTCAGGCAAACGTCGGTCGCGGACTGGCAAACTGGGTCTACAATTCCCTGGCCAGTTACGTGAGTAACTTCAAGGTCCGTGATCTGACCTCGGGCTTCCGTGCATTCCGGCGTGAAACCGTGCTGCAGTTTTTGTCTCTTTTTCCGAATCGTTTCTCCTACCCGACAACCAGCACGCTGTCTTATTTACGTAGCGGATTGGCCGTGAAGTATATCCCGATAAAGGCTGCGAAGCGGGTTGGTAAAAGCAAAATCAGAATTTTCCGCGACGGAATCAGGTTTTTGCTGATTATTCTTAGAATCGCTACGCTGTTCTCACCGCTGAAAGTGTTTATTCCGGTCAGTTTCGTGTTTTTCTCGCTGGGCCTGTCGTATTACGTCTACACGTTTATAACGGCACAGCGGTTTACCAATATGTCGGCTTTGTTGCTATCTGTGAGTGTGTTGATTTTTATGATGGGTTTGATTTCAGAACAAATCACACAACTGCGCTACGACAGGGTTCGGGTGGAGTAGGGCCATGCTTGTGCCTTCCTCAGATATTGCTCTGTAGATGCGGGGCCTGATTTCCCGGAGCGTGCGCGCGGTAATCGTGCTTTCCGTCGTGGTGGGGATCTTTTTTTGGCTGGACTCCGGTCAGTTTGCCGAAACACTCTCGTCTCTGCGTCCCGATGCCGCTCCCGATTTGATATTTGCGCTGTTGATTCAGTCCGTAGCGATTCTGATTTCCACCTATGGCTGGCGGCTTAGCCAGAGCAAACTGGGTATCCCCTTGGCCACCTGGGGACATTCACTGGTCCAGATGGGGCTGTTGTCTGCGGGGAAATACCTGCCGGGAAAAGTATTTGGTATGTTGGCCCGAGGGGTTGTGGTTCACCGCTCAGGAACACGTGTCAACGCAGTGTTGTGCTCAACCCTGATGGAGCAGGGGGCGCTTGTCCACAGTGGCTTATTTCTGGTGGTGCTTTGTCTGGGCTGTTTTAAAGGTGTGTATCTACTGTTCTGTTGTGCTTTTCTCCTGCTCACCTTGGCTTTTTTTCCGGGTATTGCTGTCACTGTAATCGTAGTGATTATGGAGAAGGCGGGGTGGCAAGCGGGCAAACTGCAGAAGGTACATGATGCCTTGTCTGCTCTGAAAAACTTTCTGAGATTCCCGGTCTATTTTCCCGTTTTTTTAGTGTTCTCAGGCGTTTGGCTTGTGTCTGCGTTGACGCTCAGCTATTGCATTTCGTCGTTTGCCGGCGTTGCCCAGATCAGTTTTTTGCAAGTTGTTTATACCATGACGTTTGCTTATCTGGCCGGGTTTGCGGTGTTTATTGTGCCCGGTGGTCTGGGCGTGCGTGAGGGAGCGATGGTGGCAATACTAAGTGCGCCGTTGGGGTTGCCTGTAGCGATGGGCGTAGCCGCTTTGCATCGCTTGCTTACTGTGCTTGTCGATATTGTCTTTGCGGGAATTGCCTTCTCGCAGGTGGGTGAGATTAAAGAGCTACTGAGAAAAAAGTCATGAGTACGAGTATATGGGACTGCGTTTCCGCTCCGGCTCCCAGATATATGCTGCGGCTGGACGTGTTAAATCGTCTTTTTGATACTTACCTGAAAGACAGGGCTTTCCGTTTTCTGGAGATTGGCCCTGGTCTTGGTGATGTGGGGCGTTATCTGGAAACATTTGAAAACTGCACTGCGGGTGTTTTGGTGGATTTCTCGGAACAGTCGTCGGAACACCTGAAAAAACGTTTCGCCGGTAGTGCGGGTGTCAGTGTGCAGTACGGCGATATTATGCAACTGGAAGAGTTGTCTGATTTCGATGTGATGCTCGCTTTTGAGGTGCTTGAGCATGTGGAAAATGACGAACAGATGCTGGCCGGGATTGCGCAGAAGCTGGTTCCGGGAGGGTTGTTTTTCATGTCTGTGCCTGCATACCAAAAGAAGTGGCAGCGGCAGGATGAGTATGCCGGGCATCTGCGACGCTATGAAAGAGCGGAACTGAACTCGAAGCTGCGTAACGCGGGGTTCGAGCTGCTCGAGATTGTTGATTACGGATTCCCGTTGACCAGCCTGATGAGGCCGGTCCGTTGGTTCGCCTATCGGAATCGCCCCTCAGAAGATGCCGTGGAACTGACGAAACGAAGCGGAGTTGACCGCCCTTTCTTTTCTACCAAATCAACCCAGCTTGCGCGCTTGTTTTACTGGCCGTTCCAGAAAATTCAATGGTTGTTCAGAAAAGGTGAGTTAGGTGACGGCCTGATCGTGGTTGCGCGGAAAGCCCGGTGAGAGTCGCTGTCTTAGGGGTGTCACAGCTGTCGGACTCCTACCCCAATGTCATCTACAAAATAGAAGCCTTGCAGCGGCTTTATGGTGATGATGTCTGTGTGGATGTACGTTCCAACGGCGGTGAGCGTTTTTCCGCCGGGCCCGGCCGTGGTTTTGGTGCGCGATTCGGCAGTATGTGCCGTTTTCTGCTCGGCCATGCCGGGCTGTTACTTCACTGGCTTCCGCGGGTGCGCTCTTTTGATCGCGTCTATGTTGTCTATCCGGGGATCTTTGTCGTTCTTGGTCTCTTGGTACTGCCTCGGTCATGGCGCGCGCCGATTGTTCTGGATGCGTTTATCTCCTTGTACGACACGGTTGTAAACGACCGCAGATTGCTAAGACGTGACAGCTTGCTTGCCCGCTTGTTGTACCGCTTTGAGAGGCGTGCCTTCTCCGGTTCTACCCGCGTGATCGTGGATACGGAAGAGAATAAGCAGTTCTATGCCGGGTTGTTTTGTCTGTCAGCTGACAAGTTTGCCAGCGTGCCGCTGTCGGTTCCGGCACTGCAACCGGTGTTAAAACCGGCTGGTCCGACACTCAATTGTTTGTTTATCGGTACCTTTGTGCCATTACAGGGTGTGCCGGTGCTTGCTGAAGTTGCCGCACTATTGCAGGACCGCGATGATATTAAACTGACGGTCGTGGGTACGGGGCAGGATGCCGGGGTATTCCGATCCGCGATAGAGCATGTCAGTCACGAGCGGCTGTGCTGGATCGAAGGACATTTGCCGACAGAGAAGTTGGTGGCTTTGCTCGAAGAGACGGATGTCTGTCTGGGTATTTTCGGCTCAACTGCCAAAACCGCCCGTGTACTGCCGTTTAAAATCTACTATTACCTGGCATCCGGTAAACCGGTTGTGACCGCAGGTACGGATTGTCTTCAACGGCTCGAGAATTTGGCGCCAGACCGGTCACCCTTCGTTTTGACTGACCGGGATGCGGCGTCTGTGGCAGCTGCGTTGCAGAAGCTTGCGGACGATAAGGCCACCGTCAGTGCTAAAGCCGTTTGGGCGCGGGAGTTTTACGCGCGTTTCCTATCTACGGAGGCGGTAGATGACGCCTTGAACGCGTTGATGGAAAAGAGCGTCGGCGCCCGTACCGGAAAAAGAGTAAATTAAATTAACAACAGGTGTTGACAGAGGAAGTGCCCGCCCGTATAGTACGCACTTCCTCGAGTGGGGCTATAGCTCAGCTGGGAGAGCGCTTGCATGGCATGCAAGAGGTCGGCGGTTCGATCCCGCCTAGCTCCACCAATTTTCTTTCTTAGAAAATTCTCCCGATCCCTTTTTTATCTTTCTTCGTTTTAACTGCGCTATTGCTCAGGGCTTTCGCCTTGTGTTGAGCTGCTGTCTCTTGTCTTGTCCCTGAAATCCCTTTGTGTGATTGTGTCTGCGTGCTGCGTATTCTTGTGGCTGTGGGTGAGTTTCGTGTTGATTTTGGCCGCTGTCTGAGTTGCCCGCGCGGGTATTGTGCGGACCAGAGCGGTGTTGTGCGCAATGGTGTAAGTTACGCGGCGGGGCGGCCCGGGCCGCTTTCTGGCAAGAGCGAATGACGATGAGTGAAGGGAAGGAGATCGCAGGGCGGCCGCTTTTGGAGGTCGGTCTGATTATTGTCGGCAGGCCGGATGAGATTGACCGCCGGGCGATTGTGGCGGCGCGTGAGCGTATGCGCGAGTATCTCAATACGGTGTTGCCGGAATTTGTCTGGCAGATCGCGACGGTGTCGCGCGAGGATGTGTCGGCCTCGATCCGTTCGGAGCCTTCGGCGCTGTTGCAGGACGGCAGTCATCTGCGTGATACGGAGGCGTGGGATTTTGCTCTGATGTTCACCTCGGCGGATCTGATCTCGCGCTACAAGCCCTTTGCTCTGGCGGTGATTTCCAGTGCGCTGGATCTGGCCGTTATCTCGACGAATCGTATTGATCCGCACACGTTTGATATGGCCGCGCCTGATGGTGAGCGTCTGGGGCGCTTAACCGATTCCTTGTATAAGCTGAGTTTGCATGCGCTCGGCCATCTCAATGGTCTTAAGCAGCATCCCGACAGCGATAATCTGATGTGCCGGGTCAGTTCGCCTGCGGCGCTGGATGCGATGCAGACACTGACGCAGGCGCAGTTGTCGCAGATGCGTGAGAACCTGCATAAGATCGCTGATCTGCGCCTGGAAGAGCGTCACGAGAGCAGTCGTATTTCGCGCGCCCGGTTTTATCTGGAGTCGGGCTGGCTGAACCGCCATGAGATTCTCGATGCCTTGTCACATGCGCGTCCGTGGGAGTTTCCCATGCATCTGATGCGGTTTTCCGCAGCGGCCTTGTCGACCATGCTGATTCTTTTGATGACGGCCGAGACCTGGCATCTGGCGGTGACGCAGTCGCAACACCGGCTCTGGCTGACGCTGGGGCTGACCTTGTTGCTGACCACGGCGTTTGTGACGCATCGCCACCGTTTGTTTGTGCACCGCAGTTCCCACGGGCTGTCGGAGCAGTCGGTGATTACCAATGTCTCGGCCAGTCTGATTGTGCTGAGCGGGATGGCGACCATGGCCGGGCTGATGTTGTTGGCCAGCTTTGTGGTGTCGGTGAGTTTGTATTCACCGGCCTTGGTGGCGGTCTGGACCTCGGGGGCGGCACCCGATGCCGGGTTGACGCAATATCTGTTGGTGGATTTGCTGGTCACCACACTCGGCTTGCTGATCGGCGCGCTGGGGGCCTCGTTCGAGGAGCAGCATTACTTCCGCCATGTGGTGTTTGTGGATGAAGAAACCTGAAAGACCGGCAGACCGCAGTGTGCAGTCTGCCGGCGGGGCGGGGTCAGCGCAGTAACAACAGCGGTTTTTGTGTGCTGAGCATCATCTTGGCGGTAAAGCTGCCGACGAACAGCTCACGGATACGCGTGTGGCTGAACGCACCCATCACAGTCATGTCGATATCGTTGCTGCGACGGTAATCCACCAGTGCTTTCTGCGGATCGCCGCTGAGTGCGGCGGTGGTGGTTTCTATGCCGGCGTCTTTGAGGGTGCCGGCCGCTTTGGTCAGGATCAGCTGCGCATCGTGGGATTTATTGCCCACGCAGACCACATGGCAGGGGATGCCGCGGAACAGAGGCCGGTTGGCGATCATGTCCAGCGCCTTGCGTGAGTGATCGCCGCCGTCGTAGGCCAGCATAATGCTGCGCGGTTCGGAAAACGGCTTGTTGACCACCAGAATCGGTTTGTGCAGGGCGCGGGCGACTGTTTCCAGGTGGGCGCCGAGTTGTTCATCGTCGCTTTGATCACCGCGGATACCCATCACCAGCAGGCGGATCTCATTCTCGCAGTCGACCAGGGTCTCGGTCAGTGAGCCGTGACGCTGGCGCAGAACCGGTGCCTCATAGCCGGCGCCGGTGACCCGCTCACTCAAGCCTTGCAGGATGGTTTTGCCCTGCTCGAGCACGATCTTGCTGCGTTTTTGTTCCAGCTCGACCAACTCGTTCATCAGGATTTCCTGTGCACCCAGACCGATGGCGCCGGACAGGTCGCCTGAGGCGACCTCGCGGTTCTCGACGTTGTGCAGCAGCTTGAGCGGCTGACCGATGCGTTTGGCCGCCCAGGCGGCATAATCGGTGACGGCATGGGTGTAGGCAGCGCCGTCGACGCAGGCGACCACGTACTCCTGTTTGGATTCGCTCATTAATGTCCTCCGAGCACTTTTTCGAGTTCTTCGGGTTTGTCGGCTACGCCGAAGCGGTCGACGATGGTTTCGCTGGCTTCATTCAGGCCCACGACCTGTACGTCAGCGCCTTCACGACGGAATTTGACGATGATTTTGTCGAGCGCACCGACCGCGGTTTTGTCCCAGAAGTGTGCACGGCTCACGTCAATCACGACTTTATCAAGCACCTCACGGAAGTCAAAGGCATCGGTAAAGCCCTTGGCGGAAGCGAAGAATACCTGCCCGACCACGTGGTAGGTGCGGGTGTTGGTTTGTTCGTCGCGCTCGGACTCGACGTACATGTAGTGGGCGATTTTGTTGGCAAAGAACAGGGATGCCAGCAGTACGCCCGAGAACACGCCGAAGGCCAGGTTGTGCGTCCAGACCACCACAACCACGGTGACCAGCATGACGATATTGGTCGACAGCGGATGCTGACGCAGATCGCGGACGGACTCCCAGCTGAAGGTGCCGATCGAGACCATGATCATCACCGCCACCAGCGCGGCCATCGGGATAATCGATACCAGACCGGACAGAAAGACCACCAGCACCAGCAGCATGGCGCCGGCGATAAAGGTCGATAAACGGCCGCGGCCGCCGGATTTTACGTTGATCACTGACTGGCCGATCATGGCGCAGCCGGCCATACCGCCGAGCAGGCCGGCGAAGATATTGGCGATACCCTGACCTTTGCATTCGCGGTTTTTGTCGCTGCTGGTGTCGGTCAGGTCGTCAACGATGGTGGCCGTCATCAGCGTCTCGAGCAAACCGACCACCGCCAGTGACAGCGAGTAGGGCAGGATAATGCTCAGGGTTTCGAGATTCAGCGGCACCTCGGGCCAGAGGAAGACCGGCAGGGTGTCGGGCAGGGTGCCCATATCGCCGACGGTGCGGATCTCAAGGCCGAGCAGCTGGGCGATAATCGTCAGGATCACAATGCAGACCAGCGGCGACGGAATCACCTTGTTGAAACGCGGGAAGATGTAAATGATGGCCAGGCCCAGCGCGGTCATGGCATACACATGCCAGCTGACATCGGTCAGTTCCGGCAATTGCGCCATAAAGATCAGAATCGCCAGCGCGTTGACGAAGCCGGTGACCACCGAACGTGAGACAAAGCGCATCAGCTCGCCGAGGCGCAGATAGCCGGCGATGATCTGCAGTGCACCGGCGAGGATGGATGCGGCCAGCAGGTATTGCAGACCGTGCTCCTTGACCAGGGTGACCATCAGCAAGGCCATGGCTCCGGTCGCCGCCGAGATCATGCCGGGGCGCCCGCCGACGATGGAGATCACCACCGCGATACAGAAAGAGGCATAGAGCCCGACCTTCGGATCGACGCCGGCGATAATGGAGAAGGCGATCGCTTCGGGGATCAGCGCGAGCGCGACGACCAGACCGGCCAGAATGTCACCGCGGACATTACCGAGCCAGTCGCGTTTACGGGAAAGTAGCAGCATGGGTTTTTCCGTGAAAAACGTAGACAGAAACAAAAACGGCAGGCAAAGGCCCGCCGGAGTGAGGCAGATAATACCGACTGCATAGCAGCGACTCAAACCCGTATGTGCCGCAATGCAACACCGGCGTGGTTTCAGGCGCGGTCAGCGGCGCCTGCGGCGGGTGGCGAAGAGGGCTTCAGGGCTTGCCGGTGAAACGCGCGGCGTTTTTCATATTGCGGAACAGCAGCGGTTTTTCGACCGGCCCGGCGGGCTCGGCAGCGCGTTGTTGGGCCTCAATAATCTGCCCGTGATGCGGTGATTTCACGCACAAGGGGTCAGTGACGTGCATATCGCCGGTCATCATAAACGCCTGACAGCGGCAGCCGCCGCGGTCCTCGTCTTTACGCTCGCAGGAGGCGCAGGGTTCCTGCATCCAGTCGTTGCCACGGAAATGATTGAAGGCCTCAGCGTGTTGCCAGATTGACTCAATGGAATGGTCTTTCACATTGGGGAAGTTGAGCGGCAGGATGCGCGCACTGTGACAGGGCAGCGCCGTGCCGTCGGGGGTGATGGTCAGAAACACGCGGCCAAGTCCGCTCATGCAGGCCACCGGGTAGCTTTCGTAGTAATCGGGTGTGACGAAAATTAGCTTCATCGGGTTGCCGGCGGCGGCCAGCTGTTCGCGATAGCGGTTGGTCACCGCCTCGGCGCGTTCCATCTGCGCACGGCTCGGCAGCAGCTGATCGCGGTTTTCCCAGGCCCAGCCGTAGTGTTTGCAGGTGGCCAGCTCCACAAAGTCCGCTTTCAGCTCAATGCACAGCTCAATAATTTTATCGATCTGATCAATATTGTGCCGGTGCGTGACGAAATTCAGCACCATCGGGTAGTTCTGTGCTTTGACTTCGCGCGCCATGGCCAGTTTCTGCGCGAAGGCTTTTTCCGAGCCGGCAATCCAGTTGTTGAGCTCTTCATCGCTGGCCTGAAAGCTGACCTGAATATGATCCAGCCCGGCTTCACGGAACGCGGCGATTTTGCGTTCGGTCAGGCCGATACCGGAGGTGATCAGGTTGCTGTAATAGCCCAGTTCGCGACCGGCGCGGATCAGTTCGGTCAGGTCCCGGCGGACCAGCGGTTCGCCGCCGGAAAAGCCCAGTTGCGCGGCCCCCATTTCGCGGGCCTGTCCGAAAACGCGGATCCAGTCCGCGGTGCTCAGCTCGGTGGCGTCTTTCTGCAGGTCGAGCGGGTTTGAACAATAGGGGCACTGCAGCGGGCAGCGGTAGGTCAGTTCGGCCAGCAGCCAGAGCGGCGGGCCGGCGCTTTCGGGGACGTCAGGCAGCATCATGTTTGTCCGGCTGAAACAAAAAAACCTGCCCGGATGAGCAGGTTTTCCTGTTGTTCAGCGCGCTGGATCAGCGGTTTGCGAAGTACATGGTGACTTCGAAGCCGATGCGCAGATCTTCATAGGCCGGTTTTGTCCACATAAGCTTGCTCCTCAATATCATCGTCGGTGTCGGTGCTTTGATAGCACGGTAAGTCACTCTAGAGCCGTCTCAGCTTGCCTGACATGCTACTTTAGAATGAATGAGGGTCGTCATTCAGGGCAGGGCGCGCGCCGGCGACCACGGGGATGATAGTATCAAGCGCGGAGGAGGTCGGGCAGGGATTCCTTCCCGAGCATAACTATAAGCCAGACTAAGGTACCCGCCATGCTGGATGTCAACCGCCGCGAGCAATCCGGCGTGATCAGTGTTGCCACGCACGCCACTGATCCTCAGGAAGCCGCAAGCGATTTGCACAATGCGCTTCATCATGCCGATGTGGGCGCTGTTTTGTTTTTCTGTTCACCCGATTACGACCTGCCGGCCCTGGCAAGGGAGATCGAAACCGTCTTTCCGGATATCCCCGTCGCCGGTTGTACCACCAGCGGTGAGCTGACCCCCGACGGTTATGCGCAGGGCTGTGTGACCGCGATCGGTTTTAACCGCCATCAGTACGCCGTCAGTACCGGTTTGATCCAGCGTCTGGATCAGTTTGATCTGCTGCAGGCGCAGTCGCTGATCGACCGGCTGCTGACCGATTGCCGGAGCCAGGCCGTTGCGCCCATCCGGGGCAATACCTTTGCGATGACGCTGCTCGACGGGCTTTCGGCGCTCGAGGAGCAGGTTCTGGTGTCGATCAATTCCGTGTTGGGCAGCATCCCCAACTTCGGCGGCTCGGCCGGCGATAACGAGCATCTGTCCAACACCCATGTCTATTACCGCGGGCAGTTCTATACCGATGCTGCCGTCCTTGTATTAATCAATACCCGCTGTCCCTTCGAAGTCTTCAGCACGGTGCATATGAAGCCCAAGCAGGACAAGCTGGTCGTCACCCGTGCCGATGATCAGCAGCGGATTGTCTACGAGCTGAATGCGGAGCCGGCGGCGATCGCTTACGCGCGGGCCGTCGGTGTTGCGACGGAGGACCTCGACAGCGCCGCGTTCGCGCTCAATCCGATTGCGGTGCGCATCGGTGATGAGTATTACGTGCGCTCGATCCAGCAGGTGGATATGAGCGATTACAGCTTGCGTTTCTATTGTGCTGTGGAGCAGGGCATCGTGCTGACCACCATGGAAGCGCAAAATATGCAGGACGATCTGGAGCGCCGGATTGCCCGCATTAACCGGCGCATCGGCCGGACCCAGCTGATTATCGGTTGCGACTGCTTTTTGCGCCGTCTCGAAGCGGAAAAGCTCGGCTTCCAGGACGCCATGTCAGAAACACTCAGACGTCACCATGTGATCGGCTTTAATACCTACGGCGAGCAGATCGGCGGAATGTACATTAACCAGACCTTTACCGGGGTGGTTATAGGAGTAGACAGGCATGCAGATTGAGGAAGAGCTTGCCGCGTTGCGCCAACGGGTCAGTGAACTGGAATTCAGCAATGCACGCCTGAACAAAATAAACCAGGTGCTGATCGAACGTGTTGAAAGCGGGAATACAAACAAAACAACCCACTATGCGGCCTTTGAGCATTCGGTGATCATGGCCGAACAGGTTCGCGAGCGTACCGAGCAACTCAATCAAACGCTGGAAAAACTGCGCGTCAGTAACCGCGCCCTGATCGAAGCAAACTACAAGGCCGAGATGTCGCATCAACGTCTGATCGATGCGATTGAAAGCACCTCCGATGCTTTTGCCTTGTATGACAGTCAAAGCCGCCTGGTGCTGTTTAACCGCCGTTACCGCGAGAACTGGGAAGGCTCGGGCGTGGACATCCGCGCCGGCATGACCCGCGAAGAAGTGCGTGCCCTGATTCACAGCCATGCGCAGATCGAGCCGGCTTATGCAGAGGACGAACAAAGCGGTGAAGAGCGGCCGCGTTTGGTTTGCCGCTTGCAAAACGGGCGCTGGATTCAGATCAGCGAAAGGCCGACCTCGGACGGCGGCGTGGTCGTCCTGCATACGGATATTACCGCGCTCAAGCATATCGAAGCGGTGCGCCGCGAACAGGAACTGGCGCAGAAGTCGCGGGTTCTGCAGCACACGGTCGATAATCTCTCGCAGGGGGTTGCGCTGGTCAATTCGGCGGGCCGCCTGGAAGTCTGGAACCGGCCTTTTGCCGAACTGAGCGGATTGCAGGAATCGGTGCTCAATGGCATGCCGGAGATGGACAGTCTGTTCGGCAAGGGCTGCGATTTTGCTCTGACGCCGCAAACGCGTGATGCCAAGGGTGCCCCCTGTCTGAAAAAAGAAGTCACGCTGGATGACGGGCGTGTGATTGAAGTGCGCACGCATCCGACCCCGAATGACGGTTATGTCAACACCTATACCGACATCACCGAGCGGCATATCTATGCCGAAACACTGCGTAAACGTGAGCAGTGGATACGGCTGATTACCGACCATATTCCTGCGCTGGTGGCCTATGTGGGAGCCGATCTGCGCTTTCAGTTTACCAATAAGGTCTACAGCCAGTGGTATGGCGCGAGCAATCAGTTATTGCTCGGTCGCTCCATCACTGAAGTGCACGGCGAGGAGCAGTACCGCAAGCTCGAACCCTTTATCGAAAAAGCCCTGTCCGGGGAAAGCGTGACCTTTGAGGTGGATGAGCTCGATGGCCGCGGCCAGCCCTGTTATATGCTGCGCTCCTATGTGCCGAATATCTCCGAATCGGGCGAGGCAGTGGGTTTGTTTATCCTGAGTCAGGATGTGACCGAACGACGCCGTACGGCCGAAGCGCTGCAGCAGGCTTACGACAATATGGAGCAGCGGGTGCGTGAGCGTACCGCCGAGCTGACCTCGCTGAACGGGCAGCTGCGCCAGGAGATTATCGAACGCCGCAGTGTCGAGTTCCGCCTGCGTGAGGCGAAGAAAGAGGCCGAAATGGCCAATCTGTCCAAGACCAAATTTCTCGCTGCGGCCAGTCATGATCTGCTGCAACCGCTGAATGCGGCGCGCTTGTTTACCGGTGCCCTGATCGAGAAAGACCTGCATCCGGATGATGCGCATCTGGCCCGCTCGATCAGCCATTCGCTGAAGGTGGTCGAAGAGCTGCTCGAAACCCTGGTCGATATTTCCAAGCTGGATGCCGGGGTGGTGACACCGGACCTGACCGTTTTCCGGGTTAATGATCTGCTCGACAATATCGCCAATGAGTTCAATCAGGTGGCCGGTAGCGCCGGGCTTGATTTTCACTATGTGCGCAGCAGCGTCGCGATCCGCTCGGACTCGCAGATGCTGGCGCGCATTCTGCGCAACTTTCTCTCCAATGCCGTGCGCTATACCCGCCGGGGGCGGATTCTGTTCGGCTGCCGGCGGCGCCGCAATTCGCTGGTCATCGAGGTCTGGGATACCGGGCCGGGCATTCCGGAAGAGAAGCTTACGGATATCTTTCTTGAGTTTAACCGCCTGCAGTCCTCGGTCTCGGGCAAGGACAAAGGTCTGGGGCTGGGCCTGGCAATCGCGGACAAAATGTCCGGTGTTCTGGGCCATCAGGTGTTTGTCTCTTCGGTCGAAGGCAAAGGCTCGGTGTTTTCCGTTGAGGTGCCGGTGGCCGCGCTGGCTGAGGCCGAGCAAGGCGGTACACTGCAACACGAGGTGATCAGCCCGAGTCTGCTTCAGGATGCCGATATCTGGGTGGTCGACAATGATCAGGCCATCTGCGAGGGCATGGAGCGCCTGCTTGGCGGCTGGGGATGCCGCGTGGTGACAGCCTTGTCATTGGCAGACCTGCGTCGCAAAGTGGATGTGAGCAAGTCGGTGCCGGATGTGTTGATTGCCGATTACCATCTCGATGATGATGTGCTCGGGGTGGATATGGTGCGTGAGCTGGAAGAGCTTCTGCCGGGCTTGCCGCAGGTACTGATGATCACGGCCAATTACACGCCCGAACTCAATCAGCAGATCAAACGCCTCGGTTACTTTATGCAGAACAAGCCGGTGCGGCCCATGAAACTGAAGACCACCTTGAACCATATGCTGGATTTGCCGCAGCGTACATTCGCCGCCCGTGATGGTCTGAGCCGTCAGGCCTGAGCCTGGGTTGTATTGTGTCGTGCCGTACAAGGCGCTAAGACAGGCAGAAAAAAGGCCCGGAATGTCCGGGCCTTTTTTGCTGGTACATCCTTATGCTGAAAGGCTTAGTCTTTCGGCACTTTAAACGCCCAGATCGAGCCACCCTGGTTCAGGTGTTTGACGCGTTTGGCCACTTCGCCGCCCCACAGCGGAACCGCGCCACCCCAGCCTGAGGCAACCGCGACATACTGCTCGCCGTCCATTTCCCAGGTGATCGGTGTGCCGACAATGCCGGAGCCGGTGTTGAACTCGTATTTGAGCTCGCCGGTTTTGGCGTCGAGTGCTTTCAGATAGCCTTCCGGCGTACCGAAGAACACCAGATTACCGGCGGTGTTCATCGTGCCGCCCCAGAGCGGCGCGTAGTTGGTGTAACGCCAGACTTCTTTACCGGTAATCGGGTCCATTGCACGCAATACGCCGATGTAGTCCTCGTTGGTCGGATGAATGGTGAAACCGGCACCGAGATAGGCTGCGCCTTGTTTGTAGGCAATCGGCTCATTCCAGATATCCATTTGCCACTCATTGGACGGCACATAGAACAGTCCGGTGTCTTTGGAGTAGGACATCGGCATCCAGTTTTTACCGCCGAGGAAGGCCGGTGCTGCAACTACGGTGTTACCTTTGTTGCCGTCTTCGCCGGCCGAGGGATCGCCCGGACGGGAGGCCTCGTTATAGATCGGGCGGCCGTTTTCGTCGAGGCCGGTAGACCAGGTGATTTTGTCGACAAAGGGAAAACCGCGGATGAACTCACCGTTCTCACGGTTCAGGACGTAGAAGTAACCGTTACGGTCAGCGGTGCCGGCGGCTTTGACGGTTTTGCCGTTTTCTTCGTAATCGAAGGAGATCAGCTCGTTGACGCCGTCATAATCCCAGCCGTCGTGCGGTGTGGTCTGGAAGTGCCAGACGATTTTGCCGTCATCCGGGTCGAGTGCCAGACGTGAGGAGGAGAAGAGATTGTCGCCCGGACGCATATGCGAGTTCCAGGGCGCCGGGTTACCGGTACCGACAAACAGCAGATCGGTGTCGGGGTCGTAAGTCTGGGTCAGCCAGGGCGCTGCGCCGCCGGTTTTCCAGAGATCGCCCGGCCAGGTTTTACCCGCTTCGCCGCCGGAAATGCCGTTTTCGATTTCCTTGCCGTCTTCGTAGACGTAGCCCATATGACCTTCGACAGTCGGGCGCATCCAGGCGATTTTGCCGGTTTTGGCATCATAGGCGACGACCTTGCCGACAACACCGAACTCACCGCCGGAAATACCGGTGATGACCTTGCCTTTGATGACAGTCGGTGCGGCTGTGATGGAGTAGCCGGCCTTGTAGTCAGCGACGGTTTTTTTCCAGACTGTTTTGCCGGTGTCTTTGTTCAGTGCGACGAGTTTGGCGTCGAGTGTGCCGAAGATCACCAGATCGTCGTACAGCGCAACACCGCGGTTGATGACGTCACAGCAGGGCATGATGCCGTCGGGCAGGCGTGCGTCGTACTGCCACAGCTCATCACCGGTTTTAACGTCGATAGCGAAGACACGTGAGTAAGAGGCAGTGACGTACATCACGCCGTCTTTGACCATCGGCTGGCTTTCCTGACCGCGCTGTTTCTCGCCGCCAAAAGAGAAGGCCCACACCGGGTGCATTTTTTTAACCGTGTCGGGATTGATCGCATCAAGCGGACTGTAACGCTGACCTTGAAGGCCCATACCATTGGTGACGACGTCACCGGTGGTGTCCTGGTCGTTCAGCAGGTCTTCTTCAGTGACGGTGGCGCCGGCGGTGCCGGCCAGACACAGTGCCGATACCAGTGTACTGAGAGCCAGACCTTTTATGTGGCCGTGTTTTCTCATTTCTTCTCCTCCGGAAGGGGAATGCCATAGGCATTTGGATTGACTTAGCCGCGTCTGAGCGGGGCCTGCAGCGGATCGGTACAGGCTGTTTTGCTCGGCGACTTCGGGATAGCTCCCTATGGCAATTGTGAAAATTTCCCGAATTTATTGGTATACCACCGGCGCTTGAGATTTCTCATCACTTGGTATGAGCCGTGTTGAAAATGGCGCTACAGCGGTCGGACAGCGGTTGAAATATGACGGGCAGGGGTGGTGTCGGTCAGATAGTACAAGCCTGGCACAGGCGCGGGTACGGCCTGTTCAGTCAGGTGCGGGACGCGCCTGAGCGGGGTGTCTGGAGAAAGCCGCGTTTGAGAAAACGCATCACAATATCAAACACCGGCGCGTTGTCGTCGCTCGCGTCGTTTTGTGTTTGAGCGTTGACTTTGTGGCTGATCTGGCCGAGCGAATGCTTGCCGTCACAGAGCAGCAGAACCTGCAGGGAATCGGCGTCCGGGAAGACCACCTGATTCGGACCGCGCATAACCCAGCGCTTATGCAGGGTGTCGTAATAGAGTTTGCAGCTCGGGGCCAGCCCGGGCCTGAGTGAGGCAAGCGCCACATCCGTATCCTTTTCCACGTTTCACAATCTTCCGTAAGTCATCAGAGCCGGCACGCCGGATGCGTGCCGGGCCGGGACTATTCAGTACCTGTGTCGAGCCGGCGGTAGTAATCGGGCAGGTCGTAGAGCAGCTCGTGTTCCTCGAACCAGGCTTGTAAACGGCCTGAACGAATCTCGGCATCAATAACATCACCGACCGCATAGCCGAGCTGGCGGTAGTGGTCGTGAATGGCGATGCCGATGTCCCAGGTCTGTCGCCCCATGGTCGGAAAAGCGTTGTCGGCGTATTTCAGATTGTCGTCGCCGGCCCCGGCCAGCAGCCAGCTGATGCGTGTTTTCATGCCCATGACCGCATCGACCTGCTGTGTTTGCATGGCCTCGAAAGCGTCGGTGAGCGTCGCATAGTGGCGGGTTTTGTCACGCATCCGGCCGTTAAAGGCCGACATCATATAAAAAGAGGGAATGCTGTCGATTTCCACGCCGATGGTGTGGTATTGGAACACCGCGATGGTTTCCACTTCATCGATTTTGCGGCCGTCGTAGGCGATCTGCCATTGTTCGCGCTGGTAGGGCGCCAGCATATGGACCAGTTCGTTTTTCAGCAGCCCGAGTTCGTCGCGCCGTTCGCTGTATTCGCGGTCGTAGGGCACCCGCATCATCACATCGGCGATGTTCTTCTGCAGGCGTGAGGCATTGTCGTCGCTGACCGTGTTGTCGATCCGCGGCCCGCGCCAGATGGCATTGCGCAGGTCGGCGTCGAGATTTTCGTCCGGTGTCAGCCAGAGAATGTCCAGACGCACGCCGAGCTCGTCAGCGATACGCCGGGCCAGGGCCACGTCGATGCCTTTGGCGGTTCCGTCGTCCATCCAGGAGTAGGGCGGGAAGTCTTTATAAACGGCGATTTTGATATAGCCGGAGTCCAGCACGTCGTCGTAACTGCGCGCGCAGGCCTGACCGCTGAGGGTCAGGCCCAGCAGGGCACAGCAAATAAGGCAGGCCTTATTCTTCCACATAGATCGAAACCAGCCATGTACGGATCGCCCAGAGCGCTTCCTGACTGAGGTAATCGGCCATGGCCGGCATATAGACTTTGCCGTCACGGACAGCGCCTTCGCGGACGCGGTAGACATACCACTCGTCGCCGTCTATGCCCGGTTCGAGCATGCGCAGATCAGGCGCGATACCGCCGGAAATACCTTCCAGGCCGTGGCAGCGGGCGCAGTTCTGGGTATAGGCCGAGGAGCCGATTTCGAGAACCTTGGCGTCGTCCGGGGAGTAAGGGTTTTCTTCCAGCCACTCGTCGCCGAGTTGCGGGAGTTCATGTGTATCTACGGCCTGCGGGGTAACGTCGCCGTGTGCCATCAGATAGCCCGGCAGTGCGATCGTAATCAGGGCGAGAGCCGTCAACAGGCTTCTGGGATGCTTCATCATTATTATCTACTCACTTCGAAATGCGGTGTCAGTGGGTCGCGTCAATTTCAGACACTGCAAATTTTGCTGCGCGTGCTGTGCTTTGAGTAGTGTACTTTTGATGAGAGGGCGCCATTCTTTAGTAGTAAGTTCTGAGTCGCGCCGGGCGCCGGCGGCGATGTGAATTCCGCCCGCGCCCGGCCGGGAAAATCTCCCAATCCCTTGCCGACTGCTACTTTGGTAGCAGTCAGATACTTCCATCAGCAGATACCCGCGCCGGGCCGTACGTCTACACTACGGACACTTGTCTATTGCAGGGAGAATGTGCGTGCTCAGGAACTTACTACAGGCCGTGACGGCGACCTGTCTGTTGTGTTTGCCGGGCCTGAGTCAGGCGACGCTGTCGATTCCGCTGGCGTACCTGAAACTGGAGACCGAATCTGCGCCGGTCTTGTCCAACATCCTGCCGGAACCGGAGGATGCCGGCTTGCAGGGCGTGCAGCTGGCCATCAGCGACAGCAATACCACGGGGCGTTTTCTCAAACACGAGTACCGCCTTGAATCGGCCGCTGCCGACTCCGTCGCCGCGCTGATCACACAGGCGCAAAGCTGGCTGGAGGAAGGTATTCATTACTTTGTGCTGGATATGCCGGCCGCCGGATTGCGGGAGTTTGCCGCGCATTTCGCCGATGAACCGGTCTTGTTGTTTAACGCCGGCAGCCGCGATACCGGTTTGCGCAGCCGTGATTGTCCGGCCAACACACTCCATACACGCCCATCCGATGCCATGCTGGCCGATGCACTGGGGCAGTGGTATGTGAGCCGTAAACAGAAAAACTGGTTTCTGATCAGCGGCTCGCGTGCGCAAGACAACGGCTTTGCCGACGCCCTGCGGCGCACCGCCAAACGCTACGGCATTACGCTGGTAGCGGACAAAGCCTGGACCTTTGATACCGATCTGCGCCGCACCGCCGCGCAGGAAATGCCGGCCTTTACCCGTGCCGATGACTATGACGCGGTGGTGGTGGCCGATGTGGCCGGCGATTTCGGTGAATATGTATTGCACAACACCTGGTTGCCGCGGCCGGTGGCCGGCACGCAGGGGCTGATGCCGTTGGCCTGGCACCGCTCGGTTGAGCAGTGGGGGGCAGCGCAGCTGCAAAAGCGCTTTGAAGAACAGGCCGGGCGCTGGATGAACAGCGCGGACTACGCGGCCTGGGCGGCTGTGCGCAGTGTCGCCGAAGCGGTCACGCGGACCAATTCCGCCGAACCCGGCGGCGTTCTCGATTATCTGATGTCTGACGACTTTGAGCTGGCCGGCTTTAAGGGACGCAAGCTCAGTTACCGCCGCTGGAACGGCCAGCTACGCCAGCCGGTGCCCCTGGTGCACCCGCGTGCGCTGGTCGCGCAGGCTCCCTTAGACGGCTTTCTGCACCCCGAAACTGAACTCGATACGCTCGGCCTCGAGCAGCGCGAATCCGATTGCGCGCTGTTCGTCCGCTAGTACCACCTCAGGAGAAGAATTCATGACTATATCGCCCCGCTTGACCGTTTCCGCTGCGTCGCTGGCGCTGGCTTTGCTGGCACCGGCCGCCCAGGCCCAGACCGCCTGGGTATCCAATGAAAAAGACAACACCATCTCGGTGATTGATCTGGAAACCATGGAAGTGACCGACACGCTGGAGGTGGGCAAGCGCCCGCGCGGCATTATCTTTAACAAGGACAAGAGTCTGCTGTATATCTGCGCGAGCGATTCCGACACGGTGCAGGTGATGGATGTGGAGACGCGCAAAATCATCGCCGATCTGCCTTCCGGTGAAGATCCCGAGCAGTTTGCCCTGCATCCGAACGATCGTTTCCTCTATATCGCCAATGAGGACGATGCGCTGGCCACCGTGGTGGATGTAAAGACCGGCGAGGTGGTCAAGCAGATTGATGTCGGTGTGGAGCCGGAAGGCATGGCCGTCAGTCCGGATGGCAAGCTGGCGGTTAACACCAGTGAAACCACCAATATGGTGCACTGGATTGATGTGGAGAAGCAGGAGCTGATCGACAACACGCTGGTCGGGCAGCGCCCGCGTCATGCCGAGTTTACCGCTGACGGCACAAAGCTCTGGGTCTCGGCGGAGATCGGCGGCACGGTGTCAGTGATCGATGTGGCCACCCGTCAGGTCGAACACGAGTTGGATTTCCATATCCGCGGCATGCAGCCGGACCGGATTCAGCCGGTCGGGATTCAGATCACCGGCGATGGCAAGACCGCATTTGTGGCGCTTGGCCCGTCAAACCATGTGGCAGTGGTGGACACCGCCAGCATGGAAGTGAAGGACTATCTGCTGGTCGGTCGCCGGGTCTGGCATATGGCTTTTACTGAAGACGAAAAAATGCTTCTGACCACCAACGGCATCAGCGGCGATGTGTCGGTGATCAATGTGCCGGAACTGCGCGTTGAGAAGTCCATAAAGGTCGGACGTTTCCCCTGGGGAATCCGCGTCCGCTAAGCGATCTGCTATGCACAGATTTGTTGCAGCGGCGACCGGGCAGGGTGGAGATGACGCAATGTCTCTGCGCTTAGGCTATGATTGGCCTTCGGTCGTCGCCTGCGACACGACCCGGTTGCGGTTACCAGAACAACAAAAACACTCTCTGCGGCACCGGTACGTGGGCGACTTTCCGTATCAACCAATGAGAGAGACCGGGGGACATACGTGTACAACATCCTAATTGCCGACGATCATCCGCTGTTCCGGGAAGCAATCATCAACGTTATCCGCCAGGAATTTCCCGGCTGTACGATCAACGAATGTGAAGACCTCGACGGTGCCATGGGCATTACGGCGCAGAACGACGAGCTCGACCTGATTTTGTTGGACCTGGACATGCCGGGAATGAATGGCCTGAACGGACTGATCGGTCTGCGCAACGCCGCGCCGACGATTCCGGTGGTGATTGTATCGGCTGAGAAAAACAAGCAGGTCGTGCTGCAGGCGATTACCTACGGTGCGGTCGGTTTTATTGCCAAGTCATCGCCGCGGGAGCAAATGGGCAAGGCCTTACAGACGATTCTCGACGGCAATGTCTATTTGCCGCCGGATATTATCCGCGCCGACGGACAGGCTCAGACCTCACAGGGCGGTGATGAAAGCGTGCGGCCGATTTCGCCGGAGCTGCTGTCGTCTCTGACCCGCCGGCAATTGCTGGTGCTCGAGCGCATGGCCAAAGGCGAATCCAACAAGCAGATCGCCTATAACCTGAATATTGCTGAAACCACGGTCAAAACCCACGTCTCGGCGATTCTGCGCAAGCTCGGTGTTTATAACCGCATACAGGCGATTCTGTCAGCCGGCGATATCGATTTTCACGAGTATTTAAAACGCTAGTAAAACGCTGGCAGCGGCCGCTTGGCGGGGAACAAAAAAAGCGCGTTAGTTACGCGCTTTTTTTTTTGCTCAACAGCGGACTTATGTGTTGCTCAGAAGTTGTTCAAGTTCGAGAAACTTGCGTGCAACACGGTCGGCGTTGAGCTGATAGTTGCCTGATTCGATACGTGTGCGGATTTCATCGATACGCTGCTGATCCACCTGCTCGCCTTTGGCAAGCGCTGAACTCAACGATTCAATGGATAAGAGTGTATTTGTCGGATCAAGGGTGTCTTCCGGTGCACTGGCGTGCCCGGTCTGAGTCGTCGCGGCGGCGGGGGAAGTTGTGGCCCGGACTGCGTGTACCTTGCGAAGCTCCGACAAACTGGTCACTGGATCTGCCATGATGATGTTCCCGATTCTCTTATAGTTGTTATTGTAGTTCCCTTAGCGTCGATGCACAGGACTGTCTTGATAGTGATTGTTACGCCGACTTTGCAAAGTGCGAACTAACTCCCCGGTTCGCGCCGGCCGATGGCCCGGAATCCTGCCTGTGTCATCCTCCTGAGTGTGCTTGTTGCAGGCGTTTTCTGTGTCATGTGAAAAGCGCAGCCGGATTTTTCCTGAATCGCTTTTGATATTACCGGATGTCAATTTCCCGTCTTGTCCGGCCTGGCCGGAATCCCGACTGTGCACGGTTTTGTTCAGAAAAGCAGTTTAATTTCAATAATCTGCAAATTTGGCCGGCTTTTTTCCGGCGTCGTGCATGTGTCTTGTCGTGCAGGCCAAGCACAGAGCGCCTGAAAGACAAGTGTCGATTTTGTGGCGATGTTGAATTTTGTGTCTACAATCAAAGTCAACTGCTCCCGTCGTTACGGGAATTCAATAAACCAATCGTGTTCCGGCGTGGGCATCCCGTCGAGAGGATTTACCCGGTTCACAGGCTACAAGGCGGGTCATGAGTAAAAAGACAGAGTCGAACAAAATCTTGCTGGTCAATCCGGACTCCGAGAAAGCCACGCGTCTGGCGCACCAGCTTGAGTTTATCGAATACGAAGTGAAGACACTCAGTTCACCGGAGCTGGTGACCAGTTTGGGTGATCTTTCCGATTATGTGGCGATTTTCGTGGCCTCCTTCCACGGCATCCGTGAGTGGGTCGGCACGCTGAACAGCTCGCACGAAAAAGTCCCGTCATTGGTGCTGCTGCTGGAAGATCACAGTGCGGATCTGACCACCAGCGAGATCAGCGAGCTGTTTGTCGGCAGCCTCAAGGGTGATGTGAAGTATCCGGATCTGTCTGACGTGTTGCATCGCGCGGAAATGAAAGGCCGTGTCCGCGAGGTCAAGCCCGGCGGTACTCAGAACCCCGAGCTGTTCCGTAGTCTGGTCGGTAACAGCCGCGCCATTCAGCGTGTGCGGAAAATGATCGATCAGGTCGCACCGACCGAAGCGACTGTGCTGATCCTCGGCGAGTCCGGCACCGGTAAGGAAGTGGTGGCGCGGAACATTCATTATTACTCCAACCGTCGCAACAAGCCGTTTGTGCCGATTAACTGCGGCGCGATTCCCGCAGAGCTGCTCGAGAGTGAGCTGTTCGGGCACGAAAAAGGCGCGTTTACCGGCGCGATCGCGCCGCGTCAGGGACGTTTTGAGCTGGCCGAAGGCGGCACCATCTTTCTCGACGAAATCGGTGATATGCCGCTGACCATGCAGGTCAAGCTGCTGCGCGTGCTGCAGGAGCGTTCCTTTGAGCGGGTCGGCAGCAACAAAAGCATCACCGCCGATGTGCGGATTATCGCCGCGACTCACCGCAATCTCGAGGACTACATCAAGGACGGCAAATTCCGTGAGGATTTGTACTACCGCCTGAATGTCTTCCCGATCGATATGCCGCCGCTGAATCAGCGTACCGAAGATCTGCCCCTGCTGGTCAAGGAGCTGATCACCCGGCTTGAGCACGAGAAACAATCCTCCGTGCGCCTGACACCGGCTGCGGTCATGGCCTTGTGCGAATACAACTGGCCGGGCAATGTGCGTGAGCTGGCCAATCTGATGGAGCGGCTGACCATCCTGCACCCGCACGGTGTGGTCGATGCGCACGATCTGCCGGAGAAAATGCAAAGTGGCACTGTGGCAGAAGGCGCTGACGGTGAAGCGGGTGGTTCCAGTGCTGCGGTGACGGAAATGCTGGCCGGTATGCCGATCACCGGGCTGAACAACCAGCCGCGTTTGCCGCGTGAAGGGATGAACCTCAAGCAATACCTGACGGACATCGAAGTCGCGCTGATTCAGCAGGCGCTGGATGATTGCAACGGCGTGGTGGCCCATGCGGCCAACCGTCTTTCAATCCGCCGCACCACGCTGGTTGAAAAAATGCGTAAATACAATATCTCACGGCCCGAAGAAATGGTCTGAGACGGCCTCAGCGCCGAAATACAGGCCCGGCAGACCTTGCGGTTTGCCGGGCTTTTTTGTGTCCGCCTTTCGTGCACCGTGCGGCGACGGAAAAACGTCACCCTGTGTCGGCTGCGGCGCGTAAATCCCGCTGTAAACCCGCCACCGGCGGGTGTTCCGGCACTGTGCAGACGCCGGTCCTGCTCTGGCGCTTCTGATGGGGAGGCGCGCTATGTCCTTGTTTTTCTGCGTTAAAGTAATGTCGGGTACGAAGTTTGCGCGGTACTGTGGCGGGCTGTTGCAACGCGCTGCGCCGGGGACGCGGACAAAGCCGGCCAAACTTTAAGTGCAGGGCACGCAATTTGCTCAAGCCCCTGTGAACCCGGCGTGTTTTTTTACGCCGTAAATCGTTTTCAAGGATTGAAACGGGTACCACATGGACAATCGCATCGATTCGACAGCATTGCTGTCCCAACTGCGGGTCATGGCTGATCAGGCCGGGATCCCGCCGGTTTCAGAACAACCGGCCACCCGGGTCGGTGAATCACCTTTTACCTCATTGCTGGAAAACTCCCTGCAGGCGGTCAATGTACGCCAGCAAAGTGCCGCACGTCTGACCGAAGCCTTTGAGCTCGGTGATCCTTCGGTGGATCTGGCGCAGGTCAGCATCGAAATGCAGAAAGCCCGCATCGCCTTTGAAGCACTCTCGCAAGTGCGCAACAAGGTCATCGCGGCATATCAGGAAATCATGAATATGTCGGTCTGAGCCGGCCTGTTTCTTAAACTCCAGGATGAAGTTTGATTTATGAATACAAGTGTCGCCGGTGAACTCGCCACAGCCAAACCTGACCTGCCGCAGGGCATTGCCGGGCAGATTGCCCGTGGTCTGGGCTCTCCGCAATTCGGGGCCTTGGTTGCATTATCTGCTGCACTGACGCTGGGAGCAGGTCTGATCCTCTGGACCATGAAACCGTCGATGGTGCCGGTCTACGACCGTCTGCAGCAGCAGGATATTGCTGACGTGCTGGATATGGCCCGGGCGGAGAATATTCCTTTTGAAGTGCAGGCCGGTACCGGTCTGGTTCTGGTGCCGCAGGACAAGGTCAATATGCTGCGCATCAAGCTGTCGGCCAGCGGCATCGGCTCCGGCGGCAGTCTCGGGCTTGAGCAACTGCAACAGGAGCAGTCGCTGGGCACCAGTCAGTTTATCGAGACCGCCCGCTATCATCATGCGCTGGAGACCGAGCTGAGCCGCACGATTTCCAGTATGCGTAACATCGATTCTGCGCGCGTCCATCTGGCCCTGCCGAAACAGTCGGTGTTTATCCGTGACCGCGCTAAAGCCACCGCATCAGTGATGCTGAAGCTGCTGCCGGGCCGTTTGCTCGAAGACGGACAGGTCGCGGCTATCACCAATCTGGTGGCCGCCGGTATTGCCTATCTGGAACCGTCTCAGGTGACGGTGGTTGACCAGTACGGCAAGCTGCTTTCATCGCCGGATGACAACAGCACCAGCGCCGAGACACGTAAGCAGTTTGCCTATTCACGACAGCTCGAATCGCTGTATGCCAAACGTATCGAAACGCTGCTCGCGCCGATACTGGGTGAGGGCAATGTGCGCGCGACGGTGACTGCGGATGTCGACTTCACCTACAACGAACAAACTCAGGAAATCTTCGAACCTGATGAGGCGCAGGTCCGCAGCGAGCAAAGTCAGGAACAGCAGATCCGCAACGGCGGTCTGGCTGCCGGGGTTCCCGGCGCGCTGACCAATCAGCCCCCGGCGGCCGGCAATCTCGACGGCGAGGAAGAGGGCGCTGAGGGCGCAGCCGACACGCCGCTTAACACCTCCTCTCAGGTCACGCGTAATTTCGAGCTGGATAAAACCATCTCGCATACACGGCGCGTACCGGGGCAGATACGCCAGGTCTCGGTGGCGGTGCTGGTCGATGACAAGAAAACCGTCAATGAAGAGGGTGAGGTTGTGCGTACCCCGCTGACGGCGGAAGAAATTGATCGTCTGACGCAGCTGGTTCACGAGGCCATAGGTTACAACGAGGCACGCGGGGACAGTGTTGTGGTTATGAACCAGTCCTTCCAGCCGCCGGTGGAAATCGAAGCGATCGAAGAGGCGCCGATCTGGGAACAGCCCTGGGTCTGGAACGCCGGTCGTCAGGTGCTGATCGGGCTGTCCGTGCTGCTGCTGATCCTGATGGTGGTGCGTCCTGCGATGAAAAACCTCAAGTCAGGCACTGTGGTGGCGCGTTTGGATGAAAAAACCTCCGGCGCAGCAGAGTTGGCTTTGGAAGACGGCAGCGCCGCAGCCTCAGGGCAAAGTGCCGGGGCGAACGGATCAAACAGTGAAAACGCGCTTGAGCCACCGGCTCAGGTTTACGGTGATATTCTCAATCTGGCCAGAGCAATGGCTGACGAAGATCCCAAGCGGGTTGCCAGAGTTGTAAAAGATTGGGTAGGAGAAGCTAACAATGGCTGAAGTGGCCGAATCTGACGTGCTGGCCGGGCTCAACGGGCCGGCCCATGCGGCAATCCTGTTAATGGCTTTGGGTGAAGACAAAGCCGCAAGCGTGCTGCGGCATATGGACCCGAAAGAGGTTCAGGTGCTCGGTGAGGCCATGTCCGGAATCAACGGCGTGTCGCAGGCGCAGATCGGCGGCATACTCGACCGCTTCCTGGACAAGGTCAAGCAGGAATCCTCGCTGGGCGTGGGCAGCCGCGACTATCTGCGCAAAACCCTGACCCGCGCGCTGGGCCATGAACGTGCCGGCAGCATTCTGGGCCAGATCAAGGTCGAGGGCGACGGCGTCGGCCTGGATTCACTTAAGTGGATGTCGCCGCGTGCAGTGGCAAACATTATCTACAATGAGCATCCGCAAATCATCGCCATTGTGCTGACCCACCTTGAACGCGATCAGGCAGGACGGGTGCTGGATCTGTTGCCCAAGGAAATCCACACCGATGTTCTGGTGCGGATTACCAAGCTTGACACTATTCACCCGAGTGCGCTGAAAGAGCTCAATGAGGTGATCCAGCGTCTGTTTGAAGAAAATGCCGATACCGAGCTGACCGGCTTGGGCGGGGTGTCCGCTGCGGCGGAGATTCTCAACGGGGTCAGCAAAGAATCCGAAACCGCTGTGCTCGAAGCGCTTGATCAGCGCGATGCCGAGCTCAGTCAGCAGATTCAGGAGAAGATGTTTATCTTCGACAACCTGATGGGTGTGGATGACCGCGGTATGCAGTCCTTGCTGCGCGAGGTGCAGACCGACAAGCTGATTCTGGCCCTGAAAGGTTGTTCTGATGATCTGAAGGAAAAAATCTTCCGCAATATGTCCAAGCGGGCGGCAGAAATGCTGCGTGATGATCTTGAAGCCAAAGGGCCGGTGCGTCTGGCCGAAGTAGAAGAAGCGCAGAAAGAGATTCTTTCTGTGGCGCTGCGTATGGCGGAAGACGGCACCCTGGCGCTGGGCGGTAAAGGAGATGAATTTGTCTAAGGTGATGAGGCCCGACGCATCGGCGACCGTCACCCCCTGGCAGGTGCCGCCGCTGGAGCAGGTGCGCAGTGCTGCGCCGGCAGACAACATCAGCGGTTTTACGGTCACCGACTACGCGAACAGCGCCGGGCCGGAACCTGAGCCTGAGCCGCAGGCCGAGCCGGTCAAGGGTTATGAAGACGGCTATGCGGACGGGCTTGCCGAAGGGCAGCGCCGTGCCGCGGTCAGCTGTGAGCAGGAACGGGCCGAACTGCAAGCCCTGCTGCACGCCCTGGCGCGGCCGCTTGAACAGGTCAATCAGGCAGTCGAGAACGAACTGACAGCGCTGGCACTGGCGGCAGCCAAGATGATTCTGCGTCGCGAGCTGAGTGCCCAACCGGCCCATATTACAGGCCTGATCCGTGATGCAATCAACAGCCTGCCCGCGTCAGGTAGCGTAATCCATGTGCAGCTGAATCCGGCTGACGCGGTTCTGGTGCGTGAGGCCCTGAGCGGCGACACATCAGCGCAAGCCTGGCAAATCCGCGAGGATGCAAGCCTGCAGCGCGGCCAGTGTCATGTGCACACCGAAAGCTCTTTTGTTGATGCGGGCATTGATGCCCTGATAAACCGACTGGCCGCAGAAATGAGTGGCGGTCGCCGTGCAACGGATCAGAATGAGAACATCTGGGATGAAGCAGTCTGATACCGCCGCACGCTGGCAACAGCATCTTCACCGGCAGCGCAGCCGCTTACGGCTGCCTGAACCGGTGGTCGCCGGACGACTGACGCGTATGGTCGGACTGACGCTGGAGGCGGTCGGCTGTCAGGCGGCAGTCGGTTCACGTTGCCGTATTGCGACCCTCAATGAAGGGGACATAGAAGCGGAGGTTGTCGGTTTCTCCGGTGATAAAACCCTGCTTATGCCAACTGCGGATACCCGTGGTCTGGTGCCGGGTGCACGGGTTCTGCCCACCGGGCACAGCTCTCAGGTGCCGGTCGGTGATGGCTGGCTGGGGCGGGTCATCGACGGTGCCGGCATGCCGCTGGACGGGCTCGGACCGCTGCGTGCCGATACGGCCCGTCCGCTCAATCCCCGTCCGCTTAATCCGCTGGAACGTAATGTGATCGACAAGCCGCTGGATGTTGGTGTGCGTGCGATCAACAGTCTGCTTACCGTCGGCCGTGGTCAGCGTATCGGTCTGTTTGCCGGCAGTGGTGTGGGCAAGAGTAATCTGCTGGGCATGATGACCCGCCACACCGAGGCGGAAGTGACCGTGGTCGGGCTGATCGGCGAACGTGGCCGCGAGGTCAAAGAATTTGTCCAGGAAACGCTCGGACCCGAGGGGTTGCGACGCGCTGTGGTGGTGGCGGTGCCGGCCGATCATTCACCATTGATGCGAATGCAAGGGTGTTTACTGGCCACCAGTATTGCTGAATATTTCCGCGATCAGGGCAAAGATGTCCTGCTGCTGATGGATTCGCTGACGCGTTTTGCCCAGGCGCAACGCGAGATCGGGCTGGCCATTGGCGAACCGCCGGCAACCAAAGGTTATCCGCCTTCGGTTTTTGCAAGACTGCCCCGTCTGGTGGAGCGCGCCGGAAACGGCCACGGCCCCAACGGCGGCTCGATTACCGCATTCTATACGGTGCTGGCCGAAGGTGATGACAACAATGATCCGGTGGTCGATTCGGCCCGCGCGATTCTCGACGGGCATATTGTCCTGTCCCGTTCGTTGGCGGAGTCGGGCCATTACCCGGCGATTGATATCGAGGCCTCGGTGAGCCGTCTGATGACGGTGCTGGCCAGTCCGGCCCATGCGGCGACAGCGCGTCGTTTCCGCCGCCTGTACAGTGTCTACAGACAGAATCAGGATCTGATCAATGTGGGTGTTTACCAGCGCGGCGCCGATCCGGAGATCGATACGGCTATCGCTCTGTGGCCGAAGATCACTGCATTTTTGCAGCAAAACCCGCACGATTGCGTGAATTTTGACAATTCACTTGCGGAACTGGGGCATCTGCTCAACCAGGTACCGGCTCCGCGACAGGCGGCCTGAGCCACTGAGGTAGTGTTGTGAACAAAGAGACTCACCGCCTGGCGCCGGTTGTGGATATGGCCCGGCAGCGCGAAGAAAAGGCCGCCCGTGAGCTGGCCCGCGTGCGCGAGCTGGTCGGGCGCATCGGGATGCAGGTCGAACAGATGCACCGCTATCGCGAGGACTACCGCTCCGGTTCCCTGTTGGGCAAGACGCATTCCATGGCCACCATGCGCGATACACAGCTATTTCTGGCCCGGCTTAATCAGACCATCGCCGCTCTGGAAGGGCAGCATAAGCAGGCAGAAAAACGCTATCAGGCCAGTTTACAGGCCTGGCGCAACAGCCGTGCCTGGCTGAAATCGCTGGAAAATGTGGTCGACCGCCAGGTCGCTGACTACCGGAAAACCCGCCAATCCCTCGAACAAAAGCAACTCGATGAACTGGCCGGACTCTACGCCGGCCGCGACCGGCATAGCTTCTGACGCCGGCACACAGGCGCTTGTCTGCGCCCGGTTGAGCGGCAAAATTTGTGTCGTGGTTCAAATATTCAAGAATTCTGAGAAGCGGTCGATCTTTCCCACTGGGAGTAGTGAATCAACGAGTGACGGATCACATGATTTCACCAAGTACAGAGAAAACAGCGGGCAATCCGCTACTGACAGCTTTGTCCGGCGGGACAAACCCGGCTGATGCTGAAGGCGCGGGCGGTTTTAGCGTTCTGTTTGGCGGGATTGCACAACTGACGGACGAGAGTGGCGGATCTTCGCTTGAGGTTTCTGACCAGAAACTCATGGAGATCGTGCCCCTGGCCGCAGAGCCTGAGGACGCCGATGCGACGCTGAGCGGGGCCATGGCTGAGACCTTGCCGGCCGCTTCGCCGGGTGCCGTGCTTGTGCCTTTGCACACGCCGGCCGAAACGACCGCTGTGCCGACCGTGACCCTGACCGCGCAGACTGCTCCCGCGGCGCAGGCGGATGCCATGGCTGACGCGCAGACCGCTTCCGCGGCGCAGCCGGATGACATGGCTGACGCGCAGACCGCAGCGCTGGCGCAAATCCCCACGCAAATCAGCGAACAGCCGCTTTCAGTTCAGAACACTCAACCTACGCCGGTGCCTTTGCGGCGCTTGTCTGAAATCCGCCAGGAAGTCGATGGCGGACGCGTTGTGCTGCGCCCGCGTGTCAGTGACAGCGCAGAGTCCGGCATGACTGGCGCGGTCAGTACTACAGAGGCGAAGCCCGGCGTGGACGGCGAGTCTGCCGTGCCGGTACAAGCAAGCGAAATGGCCTGGCGTGGAAATGACTTGAACATCGCCGCTGACACAGCTGATACAAGCGTGGCGGCCTCCACCACGCCGGTGATGCAGTCGTCCGCCGCTGTACTAAGCGCGGCCATGGAGACAACGGCGGCAGCCTCGGTGACGCCGGCGTCTGTGGCCGGTGCAAGCGAGACAGTGAGCTCATCGGTATTGCCATCGCAAAGCCCGCTGCCATCAGCGATGGCACCGCTGACGGCATCGCGTTTGTCGGCCGTTCGCTTATCAGAAACACCCGCTATCACCGACCCCGCCGCACAGGTGCTGTCTGTTGAGACGGGACTGCAAAGCGGCAACAGCACTGACGGCGGTGACGACAACTCCGCGCTGTTCAGCCTGACGCAGCGTAGTGCCGAAGCGGCCGCCACGCAGTCGCTGCCGGCCGCGACAGTGACAGCCCGGGCAACGCAGGAGGGCGTGTCAGATGCGGCACCGGATGCTGAGGCGCTGTTGAGTGCCCAGGCGCCTGAAGAGGCTGAGGCACAAGCGCAGGCACAATCCGGCGATGAGCAGGAAAATCAGACCAGACAAGCACAGCAAGCGGCTGCCGATAGCCGCTTGGCACGCAGTACAGCGGTGCCTGCACAAGCATTCCAGAGCGTCGCAGCTGAAACCGCCGGTCTGGTCAATGCCGCGCACTTCAGCGCACCGCGCAGCGAGGCCGCAGTCACTAGCGTGGACCCGTCGCTGCTGATGCCGGGTGAGAGCCAGTCAGGCAGTGCGGCGCGTGAAAGCGGCGCGTCCATGCCGGCGGCCACACTCTCGTTGCGTGACAGTGGCTGGGATAAAGGTCTCGGGGCCAACGTTGCATTTATGCTGCGCGAAGACATCAAATCGGCCAGTATCCGCGTCAATCCTGAAGAACTGGGTGCGCTGGATATACAACTCGAAGCAGACCAGGACCGTCTGCAGGTTTCCATCAGCGCCGCGCATGCCGTCACCCGTGACACACTTGAGGCGGCGTTGCCGCGTCTGCGTGAACAGTTTGCGTCGCTGGGCTTTGAGCGCGTTGAGGTCAGCGTGCAGGAGCAAAACCAGAATGACAACAGCGGCAGCCTGCTGGCCGGCGATCAGGAAGGTGGCGGCGACAGCCCCGCAGCGAACGGCAAGCAGAATGCCTACAGTGCTGACCAGGGTGAGGTGAGCGTGCGTATGACGCGGGCCGACAGCCTGCTCGATACCTATGCCTGAGGCTTGGCATCAATAATATGCTGACGTCGTTTTTTTGTCAGTTTGTCGGGCTGGATCCGCGCTTGCATCAGGCCCGGCAGCGGGTGTTTTCCTGCCGGGCCTGTGGCACAGATACTGAATAATACATTCAGCCAGGCCAGCTGACGTAGCAGCGGCGCATCATAGTCGACAATGGATTCGTAGCGACTTTTTGAACAGGGAAGAAGTTCATGAAAAAAATTATCATGCTTGCCGGTGGCGCTGTGCTGCTGGTCGGCGCATCAGTCGGCGCCACCTTATTTTTCACGGGTGGCAATGCACCTCCGCCCGAGATGGCTGCGGCTGCTGCTGAGGCCAAACCGGACATCACCTACTACTACGACATGAAACCGGAATTCATCGTGAATTTTGCCGGTAATGCAAGCTCGCACTTCTTTATGGTCGAGCTGTCGCTCTCGACCAAAGACGAAAAAACACTCGAAGTTCTGGAAACGCATGATGCGGAACTGCGCAACTCGCTGTTGATGCTGTTGGGCAATCAGGATCATGTGCTGGTAACGACCGAGCGGGGCAAGCGCGCATTGCAGGAAGAGGTGCTGGAAACGGCTCAGACTGTGGTTGAAAAACACTATGGTTCGCCCGCCGTTGAGGGTGCGTTTTTTACCAAGTTTGTCGTGCAGTAATACACCATGAGTGACACCGAAGAGCGCCCGCTCGATGAGATGAGCGGCGAAATACAGGCCGATGACATGCCAGACGCTGAACCCGGTGCGGTGCCGCATGATCAGGGTGAAGCAGGCTTGCAAAGCAATGTGCTGGCGTATGATTTCGTTCATCCGACCCACAGGCTTAACTCACATTTGCCGGTTCTCGATGTTATCAACGAGAAGCTGGCCAAAGCCCTGACTGCAGGACTGGTCAGGCAATTCCGTTTGCCCTTGCAGGTCGACTGCGAGGGCACCCGGTTTGAGAAGTATCAGGATTTCACGGTCTCGCTTTCGCAGGATGTGTCGATTCAGCGCATCCGTCTTGATCCGGTGCAGGGCAATTCCCTGCTGATTATCGGCGGAGATCTGATTTTTACCCTGGTTGATGCGTTTTTCGGCGGTGCGCCGGCGCCGCTTGCTGTTGAGCCGGAAGCACTGGCTGAGGATGCGCAGGCGGAGCAGGCCGAAGAAGAGCCGGCCGATGAGGCGGATGAGGAAATACAAGCGGAGGCAGTGGATGCTGAGCCGGCGCCGGAACCGCCGCCGCGCCGCTTTACGCCGACCGAACAGCGCATTATCGACCGGGTGACAGAGAATGTATTCTCGGCGCTGGTCGATAGCTGGAGCAGTATTCAGGCGCTGAACCCGCGGCGGGTGATGCCGCTGATCCGTTCGGAGGTGACCAGTCCGGCAAATCCCTCGGCGGTGGTGGTGTGTTCGCGCTTCCGGGTGCGCTTGCAGGGCGCAGA
Organism: Granulosicoccaceae sp. 1_MG-2023; assembly: GCA_030546905.1. Taxonomy (GTDB): domain Bacteria; phylum Pseudomonadota; class Gammaproteobacteria; order Granulosicoccales; family Granulosicoccaceae; genus UBA7957. The sequence continues at coordinate 120,332 of JAUOPI010000007.1, forward strand.
GGGTGATATTCACCTGATGATCCCCTATGCATCGCTGGAGCCGCTGCGGCACAAACTGTCCAATGAGGTTGAAGCGGACGCGGCCAACGACCAGGTCTGGCGACGCGCGTTTATGCGGCAGGTGCTCGGTTGCGAGGTGGACGTCAACGGTACCTTTGCTGAGACGCGCATAACCATGCGTCAGCTGATGAACCTGAAAGTCGGCGATTTCATTCCCCTCGGCCAGGTTCAGTCCGTCGAATTTTCGTCAGAAGGTGTGCCTTTGTTCGACGCCGCCGTAGGTGTGTCCAACGGCATGGTCTCGGCCAGCGTGACGCAGTGGCACGAACGACACAAGATCAAGAAGCAAAACGGATAGCTTTTACAAGGAAGACATCATGAGTGAGTCAAATACCGCCCTCGAGCAGGGTCCTGAAGCATTACAAGCCGAACCCGGCCCGGAAGAACGCGCCGAAGCGCTGGTCAAGGAGTTCAGCAATCAGAATCTGGATATGGTGATGGACATCCCCGTAACCCTGTCCATGGAGTTGGGTCGCACGCGCATCAGTATTCAGGAACTGCTTGAGCTAAACAGCGGTTCGGTTGTGGAACTGCAGCGCATGGCAGACGAACCGATGGATGTTCTGGTAAACGGCACACTCGTTGCACACGGAGAAGCAGTCGTGATTGGCGACAAGTTTGGTGTCAGGCTGACCGACGTGGTCAGTACACGAGAACGGGTCAAGAGGATTCGTTAAACTAAGGACAGGGCCATAATGGCAAATGTGATCAGGGACGGGTCACTCGGTACACTGGTACTGCTGCTTCCCGTCTGTGCCGGCGCGGCGGAGACGTCCGCGTTGGCCGCTTCTTCTGCCGGGGTTTCACCCGGATACTTTATCAAGCTGCTGGCTGCGCTGGTTTTCGTCGTGGCGATTTTTTTTGCTTTCGCCTGGGTGATGAAAAAGATCAACCGGCTACCGGGTGGCGTTCAGTCGCTGAAAGTCGTTTCCGGTTTGTCGCTCGGTTCGCGCGAAAAGCTTTTGGTGGTGCAGGTCGGCGACGAACAATTGCTGATCGGCGTGGCTCCCGGCTCAGTGACGTGCTTGCATCAGCTGCAAAAACCGCTTCCCGAACAAGCTGATAATACTAACGGCAGTTTTGCACGGGTTCTTGAGCGTGCAGCGAAAAATAAATCCGGAGAGTCGTCGTGATGCGGATTTTGCTGCTGCTGTGGATTGTTCTGCCGGGCACGGTCTCGGCCGCCGGTATCGACGCGCTGACCGTAACCCCGAACCCGGATGGTACGGAAAGCTGGAGCCTGAGTCTGCAGGCGCTGGTGTTGATGACAGCGCTGACGCTGTTGCCGGCTTTTCTGCTGATGATGACCTCCTTCACCCGTATCGCTATCGTGCTTGGCATATTGCGTACGGCCATGGGCACGCAGCAGACCCCGTCGAATCAGATCATTATCGGCCTGTCGCTGTTTCTGACCATCTTCGTGATGCAGCCGGTCTTCACGCGCATCTATGACGAAGCCATTACCCCTTACCTGGATGATCAGATAAGCATTCAGGAAGCGCTGCAAACGGCTTCGGAACCGCTCAGTGATTTTATGCTGCGTCAGACCCGCGAGGATGATCTGGCCCTGTTTCTGAACCTCTCCGGCACCGATGAGCTGCCCTCACAGGATGACGTCGGCTTTTTCGTCCTGATTCCGGCGTTTGTGACCAGCGAGCTGAAAACCGCATTTCAGATCGGTTTTATGCTGTTTATTCCGTTTCTGATTATCGATCTGGTGGTGGCCAGTGTGCTGATGTCGATGGGTATGATGATGTTATCACCCCTGATTATCTCGCTGCCGTTCAAGCTGATGCTGTTTGTTCTGGTCGACGGCTGGACATTGGTGCTCGGCACTTTGGCCGGTAGTTTCTATCTCAACTGAGGATGCAGGCATGACCCCGGATACCGTAATTACCATCGGCCATGATGCACTGACTGTGACGGTCATGGTCGCCGCGCCCTTGTTGCTGTCGGCACTGGCGGTGGGCCTGCTGGTCGGTATGTTTCAGGCCGCCACACAGGTCAATGAAATGACCCTGAGTTTTATTCCCAAATTGCTGGCGCTGGTCTTTGTGCTGTTCGCTACCGGGCCGTGGATACTGACCACCATGCTCAACTATACGCGCACCCTGATCACCGAACTGATACCCATGGCAATCGGAGCCTGAAGCATGTTCACCGTGGCCGAGATGACCGCATTTGTGGGTAGCTTCTGGTGGCCTTTTATCCGTGTAGCGGCCTTGTTCAGCGTCCTGCCGGTGCTGGGCGGCACCCAGATTCCCATGCGTATCCGCGTGGTGGCCGCGTTTGTTATCTCTCTGGCGATGGCGCCGCTGGTCGGTGACGTGCCTGCAGTAGAGCCGCTCAGTGCAGCCGGCTTGCTGGTGACTGTCACGCAGATTCTGATCGGCGTGGTAATGGGTTTTATCGTGCTGCTGGTCTTTAATGCATTGCTGCTCGGAGCTGAGGCCATCGCCATTACCATGGGGCTGGGCTTTGCATTAATGAGTGACCCGCAGAACGGGGTGCAGATCCCGGTCGTCGGGCAGTTCTATCAGATTCTCGCAACCTTGTTGTTTCTGGCCCTGAACGGTCACCACGCCATGTTGCAGGTGATGGCCGACAGCTTTGTGTTCCTGCCGCTTAACCAGACCTTTGATCCGGGCCTGTTGTGGGAACTGTTGCGCTTTGCTTCGATTCTGTTTGCCGGTGCGCTGAAGATTGCGTTGCCGGCGATTATCACCTTGCTGACGGTCAATCTGGTGATGGGGGTGATGACCCGTGCGTCCCCGCAGCTGAATGTGTTTTCCGTCGGTTTCCCGGTCACCATGACCATCGGTTTTCTGGCGATTGCCGCTGCACTGCCGGTTTTCGGGCCTAATTTTGAACAAATGCTGGCCGATGCGGTTGCGCTCGCCCGTATGCTGTTTGCCGGAGGTCCGTGATGGCAGAGAACGACAGTGGTCAGGATAAAACAGAAGACCCCTCGGAGAAGCGTCTTCGCGACGCCCGTGAAAAAGGCCAGATTCCGCGTTCCAGGGAACTCAATACGGTCGTGATGCTGTTTGCCTCGGTGGCGGGTTTTGCCGCCTTCGGTGGGGTGATGAGTCACGATATCAGCGCGATTATCTCGCAAAACCTCACGCTTGACCGGCGTCAGGTCTTCGACAAGTCAGCCGTCACCGAAGCGCTTGCCGTCAATACGATGGCTGTGCTGGAGATGCTGGCGCCGTTCTTCCTGCTGATGTTTATCGCCGTGTTTATCGGCCCGCTTGTGATGGGCGGGCTGAGTTTCAGTATGAAAGCCCTGGCACCGAAGATGAGCAAACTCAATCCGGGCGCGGGCTTCAAGCGCATGTTCGGTTTGCAGGGGCTGGTCGAGCTGATCAAGGCGCTGTTCAAATTCAGCCTGATCGGCGGTGTCGCGGTGCTGTTGCTCAGCTCCATGACCGAGCGCTTTGTCCGGCTGGGGCAGGGCGATCTGGAATCGGCTCTGGCCGAAGGCATGTGGCTGATGACGCTGGTGTTTGTGGTGCTTTGTTCAAGCCTGCTACTGATCGTGATCTTTGATGTGCCCTATCAGAAGTGGACGCACACGAAAAAACTCCGCATGACCCGTCAGGAGGTCAAGGAAGAGCACAAAGAGGCCAACGGTAACCCGCAGCTCAAATCACGTATCCGGCAGGTGCAGATGCAAATGGCCAACCGCCGCATGCTCAGCAGCGTGCCTGATGCGGACGTGGTGATTGTTAACCCGACCCACTACTCGGTGGCGTTGGCCTATGGACCCGATGGCGGCAGTGCGCCCCGGGTGCTGGCCAAAGGGGTTGACCATATGGCCCTGAAAATCCGTGAAATCGCCGCTGAACATAAGGTGCCGGTGTTTGAAGCACCGCCGCTGGCACGTGCTTTGTATTACCACACTGACGTCGACCAGGAGATTCCTGAAGGTCTGTATCTGGCAGTGGCCCGGGTATTGGCTTATATCTTCCGGATGCGCGACGAGGCGAGAGGGACTGCGCCGCCAATGGACAAACCGGTTGATTTGCCGGTTCCTGAGGACCTGCGGCGCGACGATTAACGCATGAGTAGTAAAAACATAAAAACATGGAACGTTTAAATTCCGGCGGATTGTTCAAGGATATGACGCTCAACGGGCTCGGTGCGCCGGTGCTTGTGATCCTCATGTTGTGCATGATGATCCTGCCCATACCGACCTTTGGTCTGGATCTGCTTTTTACCTTCAATATAGTGCTGTCACTTATCGTTCTGTTGGTGACGATCTATGCCGCCAGACCGCTGGAATTCTCCTCATTCCCGACGGTATTGCTGGTCGCAACCATGATGCGCCTGTCGCTCAATATTGCCTCTACACGGGTTGTATTGTTGGAAGGGCATACCGGTGCTGCGGCTGCCGGTGAGGTGATTGAATCCTTCGGCGAGTTTGTGATCGGCGGTAACTATGCGGTCGGTCTGGTGGTGTTTGCCATCCTCGTGATTATCAATTTTGTGGTGGTGACCAAGGGCGCAGGGCGCGTCTCCGAGGTCAGCGCGCGCTTTATCCTGGATGCCATGCCGGGCAAACAGATGGCCATAGACGCCGATCTGAATGCCGGCATACTCGACCAGGAGCAGGCCAGTAAACGCCGTCAGGAAGTGGCTCAGGAAGCCGATTTCTACGGTTCTATGGACGGTGCCAGCAAGTTCGTCCGCGGCGACGCCATCGCCGGCCTGCTGATCCTGTTTATCAATGTGATCGGTGGTTTCGCCATCGGTGTCGGTCAGCACGGCCTGAGCGCCGGACAGGCGGCAACCAATTACACGCTGCTGACCATCGGTGACGGTCTGGTGGCACAGATTCCGTCTTTGCTGCTGTCCATGGCCACCGCTGTGATCGTCACCCGTGTCTCTAAAGAAGAGGATATGGGTGAGCAGATCGCCATGCAGATTTTCGGTGACAGCCGCGCACTCTTGATCAGTGCCAGTGTGATCGGTTTGCTGGGGCTGATTCCGGGGATGCCGAATGTGGTGTTTCTGTTGCTGGCGGCCTGTCTGTTCGGTATTGCCTATGCGATGCATCAGCGTGCGCAGCAGGACGACAAGCCCAAAGAGGTTGTGCCTGCCAAGAGCCTGACGGCCGAAGAGAAAGAGCTGAGCTGGGATGATGTGCAACCGGCCGATGTGCTGGGGCTGGAAGTCGGCTACCGTCTGATCACGCTGGTCGATGTCAAACAGGGCGGCAAACTGCCCGACCGTATCAAGGGCGTGCGCCGTAAGCTGACTGAGGAACTCGGCTTTCTGGTGCATGCCGTACATATCCGCGACAACCTGGATCTGCCGCCTGAGAGCTACCGGATTACCCTGCTGGGTGTGCCCGAGGGTGAGGCGCAGGTGTTTCCGGACAAGGAGCTGGCGATTAACCCGGGTACCGTGTTCGGTACATTACAGGGCAAACGCGTCAAGGACCCGGCCTATGGTATGGAAGCGGTCTGGATTGATCCGGCGCAGCGTGATCATGCCCAGACACTCGGTTATACGGTGGTCGATGCCAGCACGGTGATCGCCACCCACCTGAGCAAGATTCTGCAGGAGAACGCCGGCGATCTGCTCGGTCACGAAGAAGTGCAGCAACTGCTCGACAGCCTCGGCCGTACGGCACCGAAGCTGGTCGAAGGTCTGGTGCCCAAGCTGTTGCCCATGCCGACCGTGGTCAAGGTCCTGCAAAACCTGCTGTCCGAGGGCATTCCCATCCGCGATATGCGCACGATTGCTGAAACCCTGGCCGAGAACGCCACTGACAACGCCGATGCCGATCAGCTGACATCCAAAGTCCGGGTTGCATTACGGCGGCTGATTACAAGACAGGTCAACGGCTCGGGTGATGAGCTGAGTGTGATTACGCTCGATCCGGAGTTGGAACAGATATGGCTTAAATCCCTGAACACCAACGGCGAAGCCGGATTGGGTATGGAACCGGGGCTGGCCGAGCGCTTTTACCGCTCTTTGGCCGAGAGCACGCAGCGTCAGGAGATGAGTGGCGAGGCGGCCGTGCTGCTGGTTAATCCGCAACTGCGGCCCTGGCTGGCACGCCTGATGAAAAATACAGTGCCGGCACTCAAAGTGCTGGCTTACAACGAAATTTCAGACAATAAACAACTGAAAGTCATTGCCAATATCGGCAATGAGTCCGCCGCGGCAACGCCGGCGTGATTGACCGGATAAGGATATCACCATGCAATTAAAACGCTTTAAAGCACGCGACAACCACAGCGCTCTGAAGAAGGTGCGCGAGGCGCTCGGTCCCGATGCGGTCATCATCAGCAACCGCAAGACCGAAGACGGAGTTGAGATTATTGCCTCGGCCGGACTCGATCAGGCTGAGATCGAAGCACAGGCCGGAGGCGCCGAAAAAGACCTCGCCGGCGGTTTCGACCGGACTCTGGCGCAGGTCAGTGAGGCGCTGCCGCCGGTATCAGCGGCACCGGCTCCGGCACGTGAGACGGCTGCCAAACCGGTCCGCAACCGGGCAGGGCGCGGCCAGGTGGCCGGGAAGCTGCGGCGGATGGGCCTGGATGAAGATCTGTGTCAGGAGTTGATGGCCGGCATTGATATCAGCGCCGATTCTGACTCGACATTGCAGACCGTGCTGGAGCGGCTGAAGCTGGCCATTCCGGTTACACCCGATGATGTGACGGAAAATGGCGGGGTGGTGCTGTTGCACGGGCCGACCGGCGCCGGTAAGACCACCGCGATTGCCAAGCTTGCGACACGTTTTCTCCGTCAGCATGATGCACGGGATCTGGCGATTATCTGCGCTGACAACGCGCGCATCGGTGCGCATGAGCAGTTGCAGACCTTTGGTAAGCTGCTGGGCGTCAAGGTGACCCGCCTGCGTCGTCCGGGCGAGCTGAAAAACACCCTGCGGTTTCTCGGTAAAAAGAAACTGGTGTTGATCGATTGTGCAGGCCTGACACAGGCCGATCTGCGCGATCCGGGCCGCTTGACAGGTATGGACGCGGATGTGGAAGAGCTGCGGCATTTTCTGGTTTTGCCGGCGACGCTGCAACGGGCCACCATGGACCGGGTCGTCAGCGCCCTGCGTGAGGTCGTGCTCGGCGGCGTTATCCTGACCAAAACCGATGATGTGATGCAGCTGGGCGGGGCGATTTCCTGTCTGCTTCGTCAGGCCGTGCCGCTGGCCTTTGTCAGCGATGGTCAGAGTATTCCGAATAACTTCAAACGCGCCGATGCGGCTGACCTGGTCGCTCTGGGTGGCAAGCTGGCGCTGGCCAATGCAGGGCAGGGTACGCCTGCCACAGCGGCTCCCATGCCCGGCTACACGCCGGTCAGCGCACATTGCTGAACGCGCTGAATCCCGACTGATCGCGGGCCGTCCTGCTGATGGCCCGCTTCTGAAACCCGCCTTTGCACTTATCCTGTGCATGATCCGGGGATGTCAAATCGCAATAATCTGCTATGATCACACCCGATAGTGTGGCCCGGATTTATTGCATGGCGTCATCCGCACAGAAGCCGTTGTATACTCGGTGGTACGGAATTGTTGTGCTGTGGGCCATATCTGCGTTTATTCAGGTTTCTTCAATCGGATACGCTGCCGTGCTTCGCTGGTCGTGCAGGGATGCGGTCAGATAAAAGTGTTTTCGCAGCCAAGGGCTCAGGACTTAGTTAATACACCATGCCGTCATTCGATAATAACGACGTGATTGTACTTGTTAGCATCGCGATTGTTTTAGCGCTGCTGTTGATCATCGTTTCGCTGTGGCGTGGTAATCGCCTGATGCGCGATGTGCTTAAATCGTCACGTACTGAGGTTCAGCCCGGTGTCGATAGAGAAGCCGTCGATCAGCTGGGCGAAAAAATGGATTCGGTCAGTCAGGAAATTAGTGACATCAAAGGTCAAATTCTTGACAAGCCGGTTTATGAAGGCGAGTCTGACGCCTATTTGCAGGCCATCAATGCCGCCCGCGCCGGTGCCGATGCGCTGGAGCTGGAAAGCCGTTTCGGTATGAGCGCCAGCGAAGCCGAGCTGCTGGTGTCTGTGCACGGTCCCCAGCAAAGCCGCGCAGACTAAATCCTGTATGGCGGGCCGGGTGACCGGCCTGAGCCTGATTCCTCCCGCCCGGTTCCCTTTCTTTATACTCCCGCTGTCAGTGCGCCCCTGGCGGCCTGGTCGATAAATTTCACAGCAATCGCCATTTCTGGCGCAGTTCTCGCTTCCGATCTCCTCAAGCGCAACATAGCGCGCTTCATCATGGATAGATGGCATACAAGGAACAGAGGATTTCCGGCGTGGATATAGCCACAATTATTGGTTTGTTTGGTGGTCTCGGCGTAATCGTCGCAGCGATTTTTATCGGCGGCAGCGTGGGTATGTTTTTCAATATACCCAGTATTGTTGTAGTGGTGGGCGGTACCATGATGGTGACGCTGTGCCAGATCTCACTGGCCCAGTTTCTGGGCTCTTTCAAAGTCGCCCTGCGTGCTTTTATGCACAAATCCACCAAGCCCGAGGACCTGATCGAAGAGGCCATCGAGCTGGCCGACACCGCACGCAAAGAGGGTATCCTCGCCCTCGAATCGCGTGAAATCAAAGACCCTTTTCTCGATTCCGGTATCAAACTCTGCATTGACGGACACTCCGCCGAGGTGGTGACCAAAATGCTCTCCAAAGATATCAACCTGGAGCTCGAGCGTCAGAATACCGGTATCACCATGTTCAAGTCGGTGGCCGAAGCCGCCCCGGCCATGGGTATGATCGGTACCCTGATCGGCCTGGTGCAGATGTTGTCGAATATGGATGATCCCAAATCCATCGGCCCGGCCATGGCGATTGCGCTGTTGACCACGCTCTATGGTGCGATTATCGCCAATGCGATTGCCTTGCCGATTGCGGCCAAGCTCAAAGCCGTGGCCAACACCGACCGGCTGAATAAACTGCTGATTCTGGAATCAATCGCGGGTATTCAGGAAGGCACCAACCCGCGTGTGCTGCAGCAGTTGCTCACTACCTATCTGCCGGAAAAGCAACGCGAAGCGATGCTGAAGAAAGACTGACCTGAGGCAGGGAGCCTGAACACTATGTCTGACTCACAAGATTGCGAATGCGAAGAATGCGAATCGGGCGCACCGGCCTGGATGGCCACGTTTGCCGATCTGATGTCGCTGCTGATGTGCTTTTTCGTATTGATTCTGTCCTTCTCCGAGATGGATGTCCTGAAATACAAGCAGGTGGCCGGGTCCATGAAGATCGCTTTCGGCGTGCAGCGTGATATCGAAGCGGTGGAAGTGCCGAAAGGCACCAGCATTATCGCGCGCAACTACTCGCCGGGACGACCGGAACCGACCCCGCTGAAGGTGATCAATCAGCACACCATTGACGATTTCAGCAACACGCTGGTGACGGTGAATGCCGTGATCCGCAAAGAAGTGCAGGAGTTGGCAAAAGTGATGGTCAGCTCGCTGCGTGAAGAAATCGAATCAGGCGTGCTGGATCTGGTGATGGAGCGTGATTCGGTACGGGTGCGTATCCGTGAGAATGATTCCTTCCCCAGTGGCAGTGCTGTATTGCGCAAGCCGTTTTATCCGGTGCTGGAAAAGATCGCGGAAGTGCTGAAAGAGGTGGACGGACGCATCATCGTCTCGGGCCATACTGACAATGTGCCGATTTCGACGCGCATCTTCCCGTCGAACTGGGTGCTCTCCAGTGCACGGGCGGCCAATGTGGTACACCATCTGGCTTTGAGCAACGGGCTTGAGCCCGAGCGCATGGAGATCCGCGCTTATGCTGATACGCGCCCGGCTGCACCGAACGATACAGCCGTGAACCGTGCCCGTAACCGGCGTGTGGAGATTCTGGTCAATTACAATGATTTACCGGATGACCCTTATGAGTTGCAGCAGTTTATACCCGATGACGGCGAACAGGCCGATCCGCAGGAACAAGGAGAAGTGCAATGAGTGCCCCCGATAACGATCGCCGTGAGGCATTCAGAGTCAGGGCCACGCTGGTCGTTCAGGTCCGCCCGGTAGCCGAGGCTGAGTTACAGCGGACGGTGGATGCGTTTGAGGAAAAGCGTGCGAGGATCAGTCTGCTAAGTCATATGCGCTACGGTGCGGAGAAGTATCTGCCGGAGATGCGCATGATAGAGCGCAAACATCCCGAGATTGCCGCCTATCTGAAGTTCCTGGAGCAGCAGATTGAGTATGTCTCGGTCTACGCGATCCCGGCGGGCGGCGCCGAAGACAGTGCCGACCGCGGCCTGCAGACGATGGACTTGTCCGCCACCGGGGTGCAGCTCCACAGCAGACTGCCGGGACAGCCCGGTGACCACTACGAGCTCATACTGCAACCCGAGCCCGGTATTCAGATTATGGCGCTGGCCAGGGTGGTGCGCTTTGAGGCGGCCGCTGAAGAGCGGCCTGAAAGCACCGCACTTGAGTTCACCACCATCGTCGAAGAGGACAAGGAAGCGCTGATCAAGTCGCTTTATCGCATGCAGATGAAGCAACTGCAGCGTGCCCATAACGAGGAGTTTTGAATCCCCGTGTACGGATTCTGATGCTCAGCCTGCCGATGCCTTCTCAGGCGTCACGGCCCTGCAGATGGGCTAATTCGGCAAAGGTATAAAACTGCCCGTAACGCCAGAAGCCGGCGATAATCGTCGGCTTCAGGCTGCGTGGCAAGCCGTCCTCATCCCACTCTTCAACCCACTCCAGTGGCAGATTATCGAACAGATGCTGTTCGGCCAGGCTGCCGTCCTGATTCAGCGAGAAATGTGTTTCTCCGTTCAGAAGGTCGCGAAAGACCGGGCAGAAGCCCTGATACAGATCGCCGCCGGATGCGCCGTCCTGCGCCTCAGTGCGGGGCTGATCTGAGCTGCTCGGGGTGCTTAAATACATAGTCAGAACATCCTTTTCTTATTATTTTCAGATGCGTAAAAGCGTGTCTGAATAGCCTGTCTTGCAAAGAGTTATCGGCCGTGCGGATGTCTGGTGAGCTGCTTGAAACGGGTTCTGTGATGAAGTACAAGCCGATACTGTGAAGCGTATCAGGCGGGCAGAGCGGGCCGGCTGTGGCGCCGGCCGGACTCATGTATTGGCTTGGTAGGCGGCGCAGACTTTACGCCCGGAACTGAGCGAGCGAAGTTCAGCGGCTTGTGTGTCGCGTTGTTCGGCGCAGAGTTGCAATACGGTTTTGTCGAGGCGGCTGATCTCCCCGATCATGCGGCGTGCTTCCGGGCTGACCTTCTGTCCGGCATTGAGCATTGCGGTCAGGCGCCGGCGTTCGTGATCGAGTTCTTCAAGCCTGTCCCAGGCCTGCTCGCGGGCTGCTGCAGCCATGTTTTGCATGGCTGTGTGCAGCAAGGCGATTGTGTGGTTGTTGTCGCTTGTGCCGTTCATGGCTTGATTTTCTGGTCCTCAGGGATGCTGTTCCATGCCTGTAGTAAGCCATTGAGCAGTTCGGCAACATGATCCAGTTGCAGCGGGTCGTTATCGCTGGTCGCCGACAGGATGGTGCGCATCATGTAATCGTAGAGCTGGTCCATATTGCGCGCAACATCGCCGCCGTTCTCCAGGTCCAGTGAGCCTTTAAGCTCGGAGATAATGGCGATCACCTTTGCCAGGACTTCGCCTTTGCCGCTGTAGTCTTTGCGTTCCATCATCCCCTTGGCGATGGCGAGACGGTCGATTGCGCCCTGCATCAACATACACACAAGGCGGTGCGGAGAGGCTCCCTCCAGCGCGCTGAATCTGTTCACCTGCTGGTAGGCATTAGCGCCTGAAAATGCGTTCATAAGATTCCTTTCTTAGCTGAGCGAAGACAACTGGCTGGTCATATAGTCACTGGCTGTCTGCAGTTCGGAGACCAGCGTATCCATCGCTGTGAACTGCCGGCGGTAACGTTCTTCGACCTGCTCCATACGCCATTCGAAGCGTTCGATCTGATCCTCGATATAGCTGATCGAACTGTTAAGACTGCTGGTGCGGTTGTCTATCAGCCCGCCGGTTACGGTGTAGACGTCAATGACGTCTTCAATGCGGGTGCCAAAACCATTGTCAGTGTCGGTGAAGGCGCTGACAAAGGACTCCAGGTCTGAGCTGCTCAGTTCGGAGATGACGTCGTCATCGATCGACAGCACACCGTCTTTGTCGAAGGTGAATCCCAGATCAAACGCATTGCGTGTTTCCCCGTTGGGCAGGGTGATGTCCTGAAAGAACACGCTGCGCAGCTGGGTTTCGAAGTTGCTCATCAGGGTGTCGCTGTCGAGACTGTCCATGCTGCTGATGACGGAGTTGTATTGCTCGACAAAGCTCTGCATCTGTTCTTTGAGCGACTCGGTATCGCGTTCTGTGGACAGCTGTGCCGTGCCGATACTGTTCAGCTCGATGGTCACGCCCGGGATAACATCGCTGATCGAATTACTGGAACTCGTGGAGGTGAAGCCGTCGACCACAATTACCGCATCTTCGGCCGCGGTCAGTTCGGAGAACATGGCCGGCGCGGTAATGGCATTTTCGGTCCCGGCTTCCTTGGCGGTCAGTACCAGACGGCTGCCGCCGTCGACATTGATGATGCTGGCACTGATGCCGTCGTTTTCCGCTGAGTCGTTAATTGCGTTGCGCAGCCCTTCGAGGCTGTTATTGGTGCCGTCGATGGTGACATCGAAGCTGGTGCTGCCATAGCTGAACGTATAAGAGCCTGTGCCGACAGCCGCGGAGGAATCCGCGTAGGCGGTACTGGTCATACGGTGCGCCACAGCCAGCGATTGGACTTCGATTTCGTGCTCTTCGTTGATCGCACCGGTTTCCGCGGTCGCCGTAAACACATCCTCATCTGATGAGCTGGCGATAAAGCGGCCGAATTCGGTGCTATCGCCCAGGTCGGCGGCGAGGTCAGAAAGCGTGGACAAGTCGCTTTTCACGGTCCCGTAAGCACTGATCTGGACGTTATAGTCGTCTTTTTTTTCTTCGTAGGTGGTCAGAGGGGCGCTTTCAGCCTCCATCAGACCGGTGATGATCGATTCGACATCGATGCCGGAACCTACGCCGGCTGAGGTTATGCTGGCCATATTGCTTCCTTGCTGAGAGTGTCGCGGATCGCGGCGCGGTTAAACATCCAGTTCGATCCATTGCCCGGGCCGGGAACTCAGGGATTCGTTGTTTTCCTTGAGTGTTCTGGCGATCTGCAGGAATTCCTCAGAGGGTATTTGCCGAACCAGCTCGCCAGTGTCGCTGTGGGTCATGCGCACAACGGTTTTGCCGGTGGTCTCGTCAATCTCAAACTGCATTGATGGGGGTTGTGCCTCGCCCATCTCATTGAGTGCTTTAACGTAAGCGGCGAGTTCTTCCCGGTTTGGCTCTTCCTGTACGGCGTCATTATCGGATTTTTTGACCGCGGTGACAGGGTTGTAGCTCAGCTGACCTTGTTGTTCAGTTTGTTTGTACTCAGCTGAGACGACGTGGGTGGCCGGAGCCACACTGACGACAGAGTCCAGGTTCGACATTTTATTTCTCCCATTCCCTTGGGCGAAATACCCCGGGCTGGATCTGCCCGGGGGATTTGCTCAATACTGATTAACCAAGCAGACTGAGTACGTTGCTGGGAACCTGATTGGCCTGGCTCACCATCGCAGTACCTGCCTGCTGCAGAATTTGTGCACGGGTCAGGTTTGCGGTTTCGACCGCGAAGTCTGCATCTACAATTCGTGCACGCGATGCAGCTGTGTTTTCAATACCGATTTCCAGATTGTTGATCGCACTGGTAAAGCGGCTTTGTGTTGCACCGTAGGCGGCGCGTTGAGTGGTTACCTGATCGATCATGGTATCGATGCTGTCGATTGCTGCGCTGGCGCCTGCAGAGGTCGTGATTGACGCGGTCAGCGTCGGCATGGCAGTTGTTGTGACAGACATGGTTTCGCCGGCGTTGGCGCCGACCTGGAAGGTGAAAGTGCCAGCGTCGGAACCGAGTACTTTAATACCGTTGAACTGGGTGACCTCGGCGATGCGTGCAATTTCTTCATTAAGCGCAGTGAATTCGGCTTCGAGATTGGCGCGGTCACTGGTGCTGTTAGTGCCGTTGGCAGACTGGACAGCCAGTTCACGCATGCGTTGCAGCATGCTGCCAACTTCGTTGAGGCCGCCTTCAGCAGTTTGGGCGAGAGAGATGCCGTCGCTTGCGTTGCGTGCGGCCTGCGTCATGCCTTTGACCTGCGCGTTCATGCGTTCGGCGATAGCCAGACCGGCGGCGTCATCCTTGGCGGAATTGACGCGAAGACCTGAGGAAAGGCGCTCGATAGATGTCTGCATGACTGACTGAGAGCTGTTCAGGTTGCGCTGAGCAGTCATTGACATAATGTTTGTATTAATGGTTTGTGCCATCTTGAGAATCCTTGCTTAGTTCGTTGTTAGATCCATATATCAACTATGCGAGCTGTATTTGCCTTGGAGCCGGGTAGTGTGACCGGCGTTGCTCACAAACAACGTATCGGCAATTATTGAGGATCTATTAACAAAATTAAGCGCCGATTTATTCTTTATGTTATTTGGCGTCTCAATTTAAGCAGCATTTCAAAATGCGCCAGGGCGGCGTTGGTTTCTCAATGAGATGATGGTCCCCGGCGAGCCCGGGAACCATCATTAACGCCTTGTTTTTGCTTAGCCAAGCAAGCTCAGAACTGACTGCGGTGCAGAGTTGGCTTGTGCCACCATCGCAGTACCTGCTTGTTGCAGGATCTGTGAGCGGGTCAGGTTGGCAGTTTCTACCGCGAAGTCTGCGTCAACGATACGGCTTTGCGCTGCAGCTGTGTTTTCAATACCGATTTCCAGGTTGTTGATGGCACTGGTGAAGCGGCTTTGTGCAGCACCGTAAGTGGCGCGCTGAGTAGTGACCTGATCGATCATGGTATCGATGCTGTCGATTGCTGCACTTGCGCCGGCAGAAGTTGCGATTGTCGCGGTCAGTGTCGGCATGGCAGTTGTTGTGATCGACATGGTTTCGCCGGCGTTGGCGCCGACCTGGAAGGTGAAAGAACCAGCGTCGGAACCGAGTACTTTGATACCGTTGAACTGAGTGACCTCAGCGATACGTGCAATTTCGTCGTTAAGCGCAGTGAATTCGGCTTCGAGATTGGCGCGGTCACTGGTGCTGTTAGTACCGTTGGCAGACTGGACAGCCAGCTCACGCATACGTTGCAGCATGTTACCAACTTCGTTCAGACCACCTTCAGCAGTTTGTGCCAGAGAGATACCGTCGTTGGCATTACGTGCGGCCTGTGTCATGCCTGTCACCTGAGCATTCATGCGCTCGGCGATGGCAAGACCGGCGGCGTCATCTTTAGCAGAGTTTACGCGTAAACCGGAAGACAGACGCTCGATGGAAGTTGCCATTGTAGACTGCGAAGTGTTCAGGTTGCGCTGTGCAGTCAGAGACATGATGTTGGTATTGATTGTTTGTGCCATGGTATTAATCCTTTAATTTCCCTGGGGGATCCTTTTTAGTAAATCGCGAGGCAATCAGTGCAGTTTTGACCGCGTACAAATTGCATTGCTCACGGTAAATGTATCGGCGCTGAGTGGGCTGCGTTGATTGAATTTACGAGAGCTGCGTCGCAATTCAGGCAGGGAAAGGAAAGTCTGGCGGGCAAAAAAAATCCGGGCGCACTGCTGGCGGAACAGTACGCCCGGAAGGAGAGTAAAAAGGTATCAGAGATAGCTGAAAAGGGACATGCCTTCGAGTCTGGCGTAGCTCTTCTGCAGGGCTTCCAGGGCGGTCAGTTCCGTTTCCATCCGCGTTACGGCTTCGGCGTAGTCCAGGTCTTCCATACCGGCGATCGTGCTGTCGACCTGGTATTGAATGGATTCATTCTCTTCGCGTGCATTGGACACATAGTTCAGCCGTGCACCGACTTCACTTCGCTTCACATTGATGTGCTCATAGGCCTGGTCTATATCGCTGAGCACGCCGGCCATCTGTTGCTGACGCAGGGCTGATTCAGCTTCGTTTGCCGGGCTGTTTTCCAGTACGTTGATGAAGTTCTGGATAGTCGTGAAAACATCGGTGTTGGAGCTGGGCTCGACAGAAAACTCATCACCGGCTTGAGGTGTACCGGTAATCGAGAACTGCACACCGGCGACGCTGATATCCATGCCGGAGGTGTAGGCGCTGTTGCTGATGACGGTGCTACCGCTTGTATTGTCGATCACGTCAAAACTGTCGGCGGAAGTAAAGCTTACCGTTAAGTCGCCACCGGTAAACGCATCGCGGTCAACGATCTCTGCCTGAGCCATCACGCCGGTACCGGTGTTGGAGGTTTGCGCAGAAACAGCCAGGTCGCCGTTGCCATTGGGGATACGCATGAAGATGTCGTCGCCCGAATCGCTGGAATACACGGAACGCGTACTGCCGATCTGTATGAGTTTGGCTTCCGAGTCGCCTTTATAGGCGATGCTTTCCGAACCGACGAAAGGCTTGGCGTCGACCACATTGCCGCCGAACAGGTAATCCCCGTTAGCGTCGGTGGTGTTGGCATAATCGACAAGCTCGGCCAGTTGCTGTTTCAGCTCCACGACAAATGCGCTGGTGTCGCTTTCCGAGTAGGTGTCATTGTTGGCTTGCAGCGCCAGTTCCTTGGAGCGCAGGAGGACGTTGGCGACACTCGTCAGCGCTGTCTCTTCCATCTCCAGGCGTGCTTCGGCGAAATCGCCGTTGCGGTTGTATTGTTCAAACTGGGTGCTGGTCTGCTGCAGATTGCCGATCACCATCACGGAGGCCGGGTCATCTGACGGACGGTTGATCTGCTTGCCGCTGCCGAGCTGCTCCTGAATCTGTGCAAGTTCGCTCTGGCGGCTCATATAGTCGACAGACATCTTCTCAGCGAAATAGGTGCTTGAGATTCGCATTAGTATCCTCCTGTTGCGGCCAGCAGTGTCTGGAACATTTCGTCGGCGGCAGCGATCACTTGCGCTGAGGCTTGATAGGATTGTTGAAAACGGGTCAGGTTGATCGCCTCTTCATCAAGGTTGACACCCGATACGCTGTCGCGCTGTTGTATGGCGTCAGACATCAGGGCGTCCATGGCTTCTGAATTGACCTGCGCCTGGCGGGTACTGGAGCCGATCTGGCTGACAAATGAGCCATAGGCATCCTGCAGGGTTGAGGTGCCGTCGATCAGCGCCGCGTTCTGCAGGTCGGCCATGGCCTGGCCGTTGCGGTTATTACCGGTGCCATTGGCATTGTATTCCACAGTAAAGACATCACCGGCGGCCGGATCACCGCTGATGCTGACTTCCCAGCCGTTATAGCTGATCGCTTCGCCCTTGCTGTAGCTGACCGCACTATCAAGCGTGGCACCGGTCGCGGTATTGACCACGTCGAAGGTGTCGGCCGGTGTGTTAAAGCGGATTTCAACCGTGTCGTTGAGGGCCGTGTTGGCGGAGTCGCTTACCACCGGCGAGGTGATCTCGCCGCTGCCGGCGTTATCCAGGCTGGCGGCACTGCGAACCGGAGAGGCCAGTGCGATGTCATTGACATTCGATATCGCGACACCGAATTGGCGGGCCGCGTTCTGCGTCGGTTGAATCAGAAAGGTGTCGCCGGCATTGGCCGTACCGGACACCTCAACACTGATACCGTCCATGGACATCAGCGGACCGCTGCCGCTGATGCTGGTTCCGTCGCTGGCGCGGGTGAGGGTGTACTCACTGCCGTCATAGCTCAATTGGTAATCGGATGCGGCCAGTTCGCTGGCGTCATCGATTGCAATATCAAGCGTGGCATCGCCTGTGTTGCTTTTATTCGGTGTGTAGTCCGGTTCGCCGATCGTAAAGAAGTCGCCACCGCTGACACCGCCGACGGTAATGCCCTGGCTGTGTTGCTCGTTCATGCTGTCGGTCAGCGCGACTGCCATACGGCCGAGCTGGTTCATCGCATCATCGAGTGTGCCGTCACGGAACTCCAGCAGGCCACCGATGGTGCCGCCGGTCAGACGGCTGGTGATATCCTGTCCCGGCTCATCGTGGCCGATCAGAATCTGATAGTTTTCCGGCTCATCCGGATCGCGGCTGATGTTCACCGGCGTGGCCGAGTTGCCTGAGACCAGACTCATGCCATTGGCGACCATGACGGTTACGGCACCGTTTGATTGGGTTACCTTGCTGAATTCAATCAGCTCTGAGAGTTGGGATAACTGGTTATCGCGCTGATCGAGCAGATCGTTGGGCGTTTCGGTTCCCGCTTCCATGATCTCCTGGTTCAGCTGCGCGATATTGGCGGCAATCGTGTTGACGTCTTCAACTGCCGCACTGATCCGGTCGTTGGTTTCGGTCTGCAGGTCTTCAAACTGACTTTGCATCGAGTTGAAGCGGTCGGTCAGATTGGTCGCAGAATCGATTACCGCCTGACGGGCAGCGGTGGATGTCGGATTGGTATTGAGATCCTGTATCGCGTTAAAGAACTCGTTCTGCACGGTCTGCAGTCCGGAGTTATCTTCAGCGAGCATGGTGTCAATACGCGAGACCATCGTGTAGTAGGTGTCCACACGGCTTTGTTCGGTGCTGGTTTCTTCTACCCGGTCCTGCACAAACTGGTTCTGGATCCGTTGTACAGAACCTATATCCACACCGGTACCGACATAGCCGAAGCCTTCGTCGTGGGGCGTGCGCGATTCGAACTCCACGCGCTGGCGTGAGTAGCCGTCAGTATTGGCATTGGCAATATTGTGCGAAGTGGTCGCGATTGCACTTTGCGACGCAAGCAGACCACTCACGCCTGTATTAAGTATGTTTGCCATCTTTCAATCCATTGAAAAAAGGGTTCTCTACCGGGAACCATCGGCTATTGTGATTGCCTCTTGAGTCATGTCTTTGATCTGTGACATGACGCGAGTCACCTTCTGGGCGTATTCCGGGTCGGTCGCGTAACCGGCCTTGTGAATTTGCTGAATAAACTGCTCACCATCGGAGGCCGCCCCCAGGGCGTCGGTGTAACGCGGGTTGTTGCGGATAAATTCCGCAAAATCCGAGACCGAGGCAGAGGGCGTGCTGTAGGCACGGAAGCTGGCCATTTCCTTGTTCATCTGACCGTCCCGGAATTCTTGCGTCAGTCCGCTGGCGCTGGGCATGTCCTCGTCAGTGGCTTTGATGCCGAACAGGTTGTTGGAACTGCTGCCGTCGGAGGATTTGAGCACGTGTTTACCCCAGCCGGTCTCCAGTGCGGCGATGGCCAGCACCGCCTCGGGTTCCGTGCCGATACGTTTGGCAGCCAGTTCGGCGGCCGGCATCAGACTGTCGACAAAGTCTTGCCGTGTCTGCCATTGCTGATCCAGCTGTGCTGCATCCGTGTTGCTTTGATAGGCCTGGATGACCTCGCCGGCGCTGCTGCCCCAGAGCTGGTTGGCAAACTCCAGACGCCGTGACTCCAGCGGTACCGCGATGCTGCCGCCGGCGTTGGCTTGCGGATCGAGCTGGCGTTCGAGCACGTCGGCGATACCGATTCCGCCGTGTTTGGCCATATCCAGCGACAGTTGTTTATCGAACATATCCTGATAGAGCTCGACCTGATCGCTGCCGCCGAGCTCATCGCCAGGCAGGGTGTCACGCATGCTTTTGAGCATACTCTGGATAAACAGGGCTTCGAACTGCTCGGCGACTTCGCGACGCGAGGCGTCGGCATCACGCGCGGCGGAGGCTTTGAGCTCCGCCAGACCGCTGAAGTCGGTGTAGATACTGCCGTTTTGAACCAGTGACTCCATGTCGCTGACCTCAGATTACAATCAATTGAGCGCGCAGGGCGCCGGCTTGTTTGAGGGCTTCGAGAATCGCAACCAGATCGCCCGGTGCAGCGCCGACCATGTTCACGGCTTGTACTATGTCGTTCAGTGTCACGCCTTTTTCGAGTTTGAACATGCGGTTTGTATCCTGCTGCACATTCAGTGTGCTGACCGGCGCGGTTACGGTTTCGCCTTCACCCAGAGCATTGGGCTGGCTGATTGCCACGTCTTCGGTGATGGTGACGGTCAGACTGCCGTGGGTCACTGCTGCCGGCTCGACCTGTACGTGGTTGCCGATGACAATGGTGCCGGTACGGGAGTTGACGATGACCTTGGCCGCCGCTTCACCCGGGTCGACTTCCAGTGTTTCGAGAAACGACACAAAGGCCACCCGCTGATCGGCTGCCTTCGGCGCTTTGACCGCTACGGATACCGCATCCATGGCACTGGCTTCCGGGCCGCCGAGTGCTTTGTTAATAGCCTGTTCCAGACGTTTGGCGGTGGTGAAGTCGGGTGAGTGCAGATTGAATACGATATGGTCTGTTTCACCAAAGGGGTTCTGTACCATGCGTTCAACCGTGGCGCCGTTGGGAATCCGTCCCACGCTGGGCACATTGATGGCAATGCGTGAGCCGTCGTTACCGGATATGCCAAGTCCGCCAACCACCAGATTGCCCTGGGCAATGGCATAGACCTGACCGTCAGCGCCGCGCAGAGGCGTCATCAACAGACTGCCGCCGCGCAGGGATTTGGCATTCCCCAGTGAGGAGACCGTGATATCGATCGCCTGGCCGGGCTTGGCAAAAGGCGGCAGATTGGCGTGGATCGACACGGCTGCCACGTTCTTCGGGTCGATCTTGGTGTCCGGCGGTACGGTCACGCCGTATTGGGACAGCATGCTGCGCATGCTTTGTTCGGTAAAGGCCGTTGAGCTGTCACCGGTGCCGTCGAGGCCGACCACCAGGCCGTAACCGAGTAACTGGTTGTCCCGTACGCCGGCAATGGCCGCCATATCCTTGATGCGTTCGGCTTGGGCGAGGTTGCTGCTCAGTGTGCCGAGGCACAGCAGGCTTGCAATAATCAGTTTACGTATCATGTCAGATAACCTCAGAACGGCCAGAGAGGGCCGGAGAAAAAGCGCGCAAGCCAACCCTGGCGGTTACTGTCGGCGATTGCGCCGCGGCCGCTGTAGGTGATGTTGGCATTGGCGATCTGCGTGGACTCGACCGTATTCTCCGGGGTGACATCGTGAGAGCGTACGATGCCGGAGATGCGGATGATCTCGCTGCCGTTATTGAGTGTGAGCAGTTTTTCACCGCGTACCACCAGGTTGCCGTTGCTCAGAACCTGCGCCACGGTGACGGTGATATTGCCGCTCAGGCTGTTGCTCTGACTGCTGTCGCCGCTGCCGGAGAAGCTCGATTCAGAATCCAGCGAAGCGTTGAGCACTTCGCGCCCGCCCATGGTGACCGGTAAGCCGGCAATGGTAGGGCCGGGCAGGTCAACCGAGCTGTCCTTGCTTGTATTTGTGCTGGCGTTCTTTTTCGCGTTGGTGCTTTCGTCCAGTATTACCGTGATCAGATCACCGACCCGGCGCGCTTTAAGATCCTCAAACAAGAAGCGGTTATTGCTTGAATGATAGATCGAACCGTTTTGCGCCTGCGGCCCGGCCACAGGCTCGGGCATGGACGGGGCGAAGGCATCGTCGTGCGCTTGCGGACCGGCGGCGCAGGCACTGAGCAGCACGGCGAATGCACAAAGCATCGCCGGCCGCAGTGACTTAATGGCGTGGATGATCATCTCCGGCCTCACAGGTTGTTGTTCAGATACTGCAACATGCCGTCTGCGGTAGAAATCGCTTTGGAGTTAATCTCATAAGCACGCTGGGTTTCGATCATCGAGACCATTTCTTCGACCACATTGACGTTAGAGGTTTCGATGGAACCCTGTTGCAGTGTGCCGAGGCCGTCCAGTCCGGGTGTGCCTTGCAGCGGCGCACCGCTGGAGGCGGTCTCGCGGAACAGGTTGCCGCCGATGGCTTTCAGCCCGGAGGGGTTGATGAAATCGGTCAGCAGGATATTACCCAGTTCGGTCGGTTCGGTATCGCCGGCGACCTGTGCGGTGACGGTGCCGTCATCGCCGATCGACAGACTGGTTGTATTTTCCGGGACGGTGATCGCCGGCTGCAGCGGGTAGCCGCTGGAGTTGACCAGTTCGCCGTCAGCATTGACCTGAAAAGAACCGTCGCGGGTGTAGGCGGTTTCGCCGTCGGGCATCAGCACTTCGAAAAAACCCAGCCCTTCGATGGCCATGTCGGTTTGATTTTCGGTGGTGGTGAAATTGCCCTGGGTAAAGAGTTTTTCAGTGGCCACGACCCGTACACCGGTACCGATGTTCAGGCCTGACGGAAGTTGCGTGTCCTGAGCGCTTTGCGATCCGGCCTGACGGACGTTTTGATAAATCAGATCTTCAAAGACCGCGCGGTCACGTTTGAAGCCGGTGGTATTGATGTTGGCCAGGTTGTTCGACACCACATTCATGCGTGTCTGCTGAGCGTCGAGTCCTGTCTTTGCTGCCCAAAGTGCGCCGTTCATCGTTTATCTCTCCTTGATAAATTCGGTTGTGGCTGAGCTTAACTCAGTTGTAAAAGCTTGCTCGCTGCCTGATCGTTTTCTTCAGCGGTACTCATTGTTTTTATTTGCATCTCGTATTGGCGGGCCAGTTCAATCATCTTGACCATGGCCTCCACGGCGTTGACGTTGCTGCCCTCGAGTGCGCCGCTGACGAGTTGTACCGAAGCATCGTTTTCTGCTTCAGCGCCGTCGGCAAGGTGAAACAATCCGGTTTCGCCCTTGCTGATATCGGCGGGGTCAGGGTTGACAAGTTTGATCCTGTCCACCACTGCCAGTGTGCCGGCATCAGCGCCGGCCGGTTTAATCGAGATGGTGCCGTCGGCACCGATCTCGATACTTTCAAAAGGCGGCACCGCAATCGGGCCGCCGTTACCCATCACCGGATAGCCGGCGCCGTTTTCCAGCAGACCGAAGGCATTGACCCGCAGCTCGCCTGCGCGGGTGTAGCCTTCGCTGCCGTCACGGTCCTGTACGGCAATAAAACCATCGCCGTTGACCGCAACATCCAGGGCGCGCCCGGTCGTGATGATCTCCCCACCTGCCAGATCCGCGCCAACGGATTCATCCTGAACATACACGCGGCCCGGATGACCCGGTCCGTAGACCGGGGCAGCGCTGAGTGAATCCAGATCAGCCTTAAAGCCGGTGGTATTCAGGTTGGCCAGATTATGGTTGTTGGAAGCCTGCCGCAGCATGGTTTCCTTTGCGCCACTCATGGCGAGGTAGATCATCTTGTCCATGACGACTTAATCCCTATTAACGACGGATATTGATGACAGTCTGGCTCAGCGTGTCAGCTGTGCCTATGACCTGGGCATTGGCCTGGAAGCTGCGCTGTGCACCGATCATGGCCACCAGTTCTTCGGTGATATCCACGTTTGACGCCTCAAGCGCACCGGACTGCAACAGACCCAGGCTTGCACTACCGGGCGCACCGGTGGCGCCGGCACCGGAATCAAAGGTTTCCGCCCAGCTGGTGTCACCGACCGGGCTCAGACCTTGCGGGTTTGAGAAGTTGGTCAGGGTGATCTGGCCCATCGGCTTGGCTTCACGGTTGGTGTAAATACCGTAGACAACACCTGTGCTGTCGATTTCGACGCTTGACAGACGGCCGGCTTCATAACCGTCCTGATAAACCTCGTTCACGCCGAAGGGGTTTTCAAACTGCGTGGTGTCGGCCAGATCCAGGGTGAAGGATTGTGCTGCCGCACCGGTATCGGGCGTGTAAGCGGCCGTGGAGATTACCGCTTCGCCGGCCACGCCATTGAGCGATTCCAGCGTACCGTCTTCGTTGAAGGTCAGCGTGTCGGTGCTCACTTGCTGGTCGTCAACATAGGTGTAGCTGGTCCAGTCCTTGGCGCCTTCCTTGCGGAAATAGACAGTCGCTTCATGCGGATAACCGAGCGAATCGTAGATCGAGGTTGAGGTCGAGAAGTTATAGCTGGAGGCTGAATTCACATCGAATACATCATCCGGTGTTTCAGCGGTGGCATCCAGGTTCAGACCCAGATCGATCTCGCTGGTGGCATTGGGGGCCAGGCTGCCTGAATCGACCAGAATCGGGCCGATTGTCGAGGTCAGTTCATCGTCGTCGTTAACCTGATAACCGGTCAGGTAATCACCGGATGAGTTAACAATATAGCCTTCTTCGTCCAGACCGAAGGTACCGGCACGGGTGTAAACGACTTCACCGCTGCTCTCCATACGGAAGAAACCTTCCCCGGAGATGGCCAGATCCATATCGTTTTCGGTGTAGGTCATGTCGCCCTGGGTGAATTCCTGGGTGACCTGAGTAACACGCACACCGGCGCCGGTTTGGGTGTCTGAAGCACCGCCGTTGGTGACGGCGTAAACGTCAGCAAATTCGGTGCTGGAGCGTTTAAAGCCATTGGTGGCGTTGTTGGCAATGTTGTTAGAGATCACCTCAAGCTGCGAACTCGCGGCGTTGATCCCTGATAAAGCGATTTCTAAAGGCATAATATCTTCCTTGGTTTACTTTAAAAAATCTGAGTGACGTCCGCGAAACTCAGGCTTTGGCCGCCGGCGGTATTGATTGTGATCCCGCCACTGCCGGCCGAAAAATTGACGCTTTCAACTTGCTCGAGCATGCTGACTTCGGCCGCTTCGGCGTCGACACTGCTGAGGTCGTTGATGGTGATGCTATAGCTGCCCGGGGCTGCGCGGCTGCCGTCGGCCAGCAGGCCATCCCAGCTGAAACGGTTTTGTCCGGCCGATTGCACGCCCAGATCGATCTGATGTACCAACTCACCGGCGGCGTTGAAAATGCTCGCATTGGTGCTGCCGGCCGAGCTGTAGAGTTCGTAGACACCCTCAATGCTGCCTTCTTCATCAAGCGTGAATGTGTCGGTCGGTATCATCACATCGCGGCCAACCAGGTTCGCGGCTTGTAATGCCTGCGAGCCGGTCAGATTGTCGGCCAGGGCTGTAATGTTATCGTTCATCTCATCGATGCCCGTGACGGTGCTGAATTGTGCGATCTGGGCGATAAACTCGCCGTTCTCCGCCGGATCCAGCGGGTCCTGATTGCGCAACTGTTCCAGCATCAGAGTCATAAACTCATCCTGGCCAAGTTCGCTTTCAGTGACCGTACTGGTCTGAGCGGTGATGCTGTAATCGCTCAGCAAGCTGGTGCTATCTATTGCACTTGTCATATTGGTCGTCCTTGTTTACTCACCGAGCTTGAGTGTTTCAAGCAGCAAGGTTTTCGAGGTGTTGAGCACCTCGATGTTGTTGCGGTAACTGCGCGAGGCAGAAATCATATTGGCCATCTCTTCGACAGCGTTGACGTTGGAGGCATAGACATAGCCTTCCTCGTCGGCGAGGGGATGTTCGGGCTCATAGCGTTTTTCATGTGCGGCCTGGCTTTCCACCACACCCAGTGATTGCACGCCGGTGCTGCCGTCGCTGTTGACGTCCTGCATCAGTGCACTGAAAACCGGGTGACGTGACTTATAAGCCTCGTCTTCGCTGCCGGCTACGGAGTTGGCGTTTGCCATATTGCTGGCCGTCAGGTTCATGCGTAAGGCCTGCGACGCCATGCCGCTGCCGGAAATATCGAATACATTAAATAAAGACATGCTTATTCACTCCGCAGGGTTCGGATAAGGCCGGAAATACGTTTGCCGAGAAACTCGAGGCTGGCTTGATAGCGCACGGCGTTCTCAGCGAATTCAGCCTGCTCGACGTCAGTGTCCACGGTGTTGCCGTCCAGAGAAGGCTCCTGAGGCACGCGATAGAGCAGGTCGCTGGCGGCGATCTGACCGGCAGGGGCAGCGATATGCCCGGGGTTGGTCACCTCCAGCGTGCTGCCGGCGTTGCTTAACTGTGTACGCAGGGCTTCGGAAAAGTCGAAATCCCGCGCCTTGTAATTAGGTGTGTCTGCGTTGGCCAGATTGGAGGCCAGCAGTGAAGCACGTTGCGCGCGCAATTGCAGGGCGCTGGCGTTGGTGCTCAGATAGCTGTCTATGCTGTTGCTCATCGATACCGGTCCTTGGTGTTCGTATGCATGCCTTTGACATGCGCGAGGCGTTTGCCTTGCGCCGGCATGTGAAGGACTTTTCGGCGGTTCTGTGAACGAATAGAGGTTAGACTGCGGGACTAACGGTGTTGCCGGGGTTAGCCGCTGACTAACCCCCGGTTACATGGCCCTGACAGGCTTTGGCAGCGGGCTGTAAGCACGCTTGTGTTGGATTGGCCGGGTTGTGCGGACTTGTAAATAAGCCTGCGGCTGCGCGGGATGCGCGGCGCTGATGGGAAGCCCCCGTCAGGGAAGTTTTCGGCAGGGCGGGGCGTATCTGTGGCATAAACCTTGATAAATACACCAGCAATAGCCGGCAGTGTCATGCCGGCCAATAAGACAAGGAGTGTCTCATGCCTGGCCGAATTCTGATTCTGACCGTGCTGGCGGTGTTCAGCGCCGTATTGCAGCCGCTGGCTGCCGCGCCGGCTTCCCACCCGCACGAAGATATCCGTCAGACCGTTGCCGCTTTTGTTGAAGCGCAGTTGCCTGACGCCGCCGGTCTGACGGTCGATGTCGCCGATCTGGATAGGCGTCTGCGTCTGCCTGCCTGTGAAGCGCCTTTGTCGGCCTGGTGGCCGCCCGGCGCCCGGCATCAGGGTAATACCAGTATCGGGGTCCGCTGCGAGTCGGCGGTGAAACCCTGGAAACTCTTTGTGCAGGCCTCCATTAAGCTCAGTGAGCGCGTGGCTGTCTTGTCACGGGCGGTGGCACGGGGTGAGGTATTGCAGGCCGATGCGATCGAGTACGAGGTACGGGATGTATCGCGTTTACGCAGTAATTTTATCAGCGACGCCACGCCTCTGGTCGGGCACAGATTCCTGCGTTCGGCACCGGCCGGGCGGATCGTCGATAGCCGCATGCTCGAAGCGCCGTTGATGGTCAATAAGGGGCAGAATGTCACCATCACCAGCAGCAACCCCTTATTGCAGGTCAGCATGCGCGGAGAGGCGCTGGCCGACGGTGAACTCGGTGATCTGATTCCGGTGAAAAACCTCAGTTCCGGGCGCACCGTCAACGGTGAAATCGTCAGAAAAGGTGTGGTCAGGATTTTTCATTAAACGGCCCTGCGGAGCGGGGCGCTTATTAACAAGCAAGTACAACACACAGGATGTGATCCATGGATAGAAGCGAATTGCTGGAAAATGCAGTCAGCCGGTTTAGCGCATTGTCGTCTGTGCTCGATGATGAGCAGGCGGCATTGGCTGCCCGTGACGAGGCGGCGATGTCGGCTATTGCCAGGCGCAAGCAGTCTTTGCTCGACGAAATCGCGCAGCTTGAGCCGCAGCTCACTCAAGTGCTTGAGGAGGCCGCGACGACATCACAGGCCGATAGCGCGGTGACAGGCTTGCGGGATCTGTTGGCCGAATGCCGCAGCAAAAACCAACTCAACGGACAGTTGGTGGCCTCAGGACTGAACGTGATGGAAAAATCGATTGCGATGCTGGAATCGCTGATGCAGATCGGTCGCGTGCGCACCTATGATGCGGAAGGTCGTCGTGAACGCGGTGTTGCCAAGCGCAATATCGGGATTGCCTGATAAGACAAGCCCGGGAATGACCGGCATAACGCAAAAAGGCGCTGATCTGATCAGCGCCTTTTTTGTTGATCGTGCCGGGTGACTGCCGGCTCAGAGCAGGACCGGCGGCGGCAGACTGCCGGCGCTGGCTTGTTGCAGATCGCGCAGACAGCTCTCGGCCGCTTCACGGTTGCTGCGGGTTTTTTCCTTGTAGAAGGCGTCGAACAGAAAGCTGCAACGCATGGTCGGTGTGATATCACCCTGGGCGCGATAGTGGCGGATCAGCGGGCCTTCGTTCTGCAGCAGCTCGCGGGACAGCTCGGCGATGGCGCCTTCGCTGGTGTCCTCAAGCGGCAGTTGGGCCACCAGGTTGTGTGTGAGGGCGTGGGTAACCGTCAGTTCTGCAGGCGATTGCGCCCCGGAGGACAGCCGTACAGTGTATTCCTCCGGCCAGGCGGCGTGTCCGTCACTGACTGCCTCGTCGACAATCACGTGGGTAAAGCCGTTGAGGCTCTGTTCCAGGGAGTTGCGCAGCGGGGCATGCTGCGCATCGGTACTCAGATGCAAGACCGGCACCGGCGGACGTTCCGCCGAGGCATCGAAGTGTTCCAGACTGGCGATATCGATAACCGTGAGTTTTTCGATCACCGCGTGAGCGGGGGCTTCAGCGGCGGCGGTTTGTACCGCCGGGCTTTCTGTACGCTGCATTGAGCTTACCGCAAGGGCCAGCGCCATAATCCCGCCGATGGTTGCCTGACGGTGGTTGGCGCGCACCCAGCGGCTGACCTTGCGGGTCAGGCCGGATACGCCGTCGCTTTCTGCGGTTTCGGCCCGGGCTTGTGCGGGCATCTCCGTTGCTGGCGTTGATTCCGGCGCGGAAGAAAGGTCCTGCGTCATTTCATCAGTCACGCCGTCGAGCTCAAAACGCGGGATATAGGAGCCGGGCTTGAGCACAATGCGCGGGCCGGCAAGGGAAATACCGGCGGCGTAGAAATCGTCAAGATTTCCGCGCAGGCGTTTTGCAAGCACGCGCACCGAAGGGTTGCTTTGCGGGTCAAAGTCCTCAGGCTTGCCCAGCGCATCGACCGCGATGGTATAGGCCTTGATGCGTTCCTGATTGCCGCTGAGTGTTTCCTGCACAACATAGCGCAGAAATGCCGACATCTGTGGTGACGAGCGGAAACGCTCATCATCGAGTATTTGCGTCAATGCGGCGTTAACACCCCGCTTGGCTTCTTCCGTGAATTGCATTGTTATCTCCGTTTCGTGCCCGGGTAACTCGTCCTGAGTTATCTGTCCGGGATTGAAAACTGTGATGCAATTCGCATACCCGAAGAAACATGCATTATGACGGGTTCCACGGTGTTGCCGCCGCAGGTGCGTCTAACCCGGTGATACCGTGTGATGGGGCGGATAACGCTGGCGATAGTGCGGCGGCTGTCCGATAGGCATCAGTAATGCAATTGGCAAAGGAGAGCCCGCAGATGTTGATTATGAAACGCCGTCCGGGCGAAGGCATTGCTATCGGCGACCAGATAAAGGTGCGTGTCCTGCACGCGGAAGACGGGCAGTTGTATATCGGTGTCGATGCACCGGTGGCCCTGGGTATTGATGCGCTGGAGTCGCAGGCTGAAGACGCGGCCGATGTGGCCGGGCCGGTGCGTGATCAGGCCGTCAACAAGGCGGCCTGAGGTGACAAGGCAGTGGCACCCGGTGCCGGGTGTATCGGACGGGCGGCCGCTGCAAGTGCTTTTACATCAAGGGTTTGTGCTGTGACCGGGTTCACGGAAGCGGCCGCTTTATGTGATCCGGCGCACGAAATTACCCCGCCACCGGCGGCGCTGCGCCGGGCTGGTTCGAGAATTGCACTGACTCAGCAAAATGCTCTGCTCAGGGTGAGCCGGGGTACTTGACGGAACAGGATCTGAAAGCACGCACTGATTGGCTTTCATAAAAAAATGATGATGACATTTGAAGACTTCGTCACATTTGTCGATAAACAGAAAACAGCGGTTCTTTTCTGCAGCGATGTCGCCAGAGAAGCGCCGGGTAAAGTAGTGAATCGGGATTTAACAACGATGATTGCAGTGTTAGGTGTTCAATTTTACGGAGAAGCCTTGTGATGGCGGCAGAAGCAGCGGCGATCGGGTCGCCGGATTATAGTCACGAGCCCTTTCAGGGAACTCCGGTTCAGGTCATTGCCGTTGCAGGCGGAAAGGGAGGTGTCGGGAAGTCTTCGGTTGCTGTCAATCTGGCGATCGCATTGGCTCACGAAGAGCACCGCGTCATGCTGATGGATGCCAATCTCGGCATGGCCAATATCGATGTACTGCTCGACCTGCAAAGCGAACACAATCTGGCCGATGTGCTCGAAGGCAATAAAGAGCTGGCCGAGATAGTGATGGACGGACCTGCCGGCATCAAGGTGGTTCCGGCCTCCAGCGGCATGAGCCGGATGGGTCGGCTTAGCACTGCCGAAAATGCAGCCCTGGTGAACGCATTCAGCACCTTGCCGTATGACGTGGATACGCTGATTGTTGACACTGCCGCCGGCATCACCGGCAGTATGCTGACGTTTTGTGAAGCCGCCCGCGAGGTCATGATCGTCGCTTGTGACGAGCCGACCTCTATCTCTGACGCCTTTTCCACCATCCGCGTACTGAATCGGGAACACGGTGTGCATAGGTTCCGGATTGTGGCGAATAAAACTGAATCGGCCCAACAGGGGCTGGATGTCTACAACAAGCTGGCACGACGTGCTGACAGCGAGCTGGATGTGCTGCTTGATTTCAGCGGCAGTATTCCGCTGGATGCACACTTGCAAAAGTCGGTTCGCGAACAACGGGCTGTTGTTGAGGCATATCCGCGCAGTCGCTCGGCACAGGCATTCCAGAAGCTCGCCAACCGGGTCGACCGCTGGCCTGCACCGGAGAATCCGGACGGCCATCTGGAATTTTTTGTAGAACGATTGATCAAAATTTCGAAGTAAATCGGGTGATTAAAGTATGAATGCACACGCGATGTATAACGCCGTTGAGAACCAGGATCATGACGATCTGGTGGTCAACAACGCCAAACTGGTTAAACGGATCGCCTTTCACCTGATGAACCGTCTTCCGCCGAGTGTTCAGGCCGAAGAT
The DNA here is from genome assembly GCA_030546905.1 of Granulosicoccaceae sp. 1_MG-2023. Classification (GTDB taxonomy): domain Bacteria; phylum Pseudomonadota; class Gammaproteobacteria; order Granulosicoccales; family Granulosicoccaceae; genus UBA7957. The sequence goes on from JAUOPI010000007.1 coordinate 150,991, forward strand.
CTTATTCAGGCCGGTATGATTGGTCTGATCGATGCGGCGCGCAACTATGACCCCTCGCAGGGGGCAAGTTTTGAGACCTACGCCGGCATTCGTGTCCGTGGTGCCATGCTTGATGAAATTCGCCGTTCTGACTGGACGCCGCGTTCCGTTCACCGCAAATCGCGCGAGGCCGCTGAGGTTATCCGCCGTTTTGAACAACGCGTTGGCCGAGATGCCAATGATGCCGAGGTGGCCGCTGAACTGGGTATCTCGTTGCAGGCCTATCATCAGATCCTGACCGAAAGCACCAGTGCGCATATCTTCAGTTTCGACCAGCCGGATGAACAGACCGGTGAGCCGATTGCCTTGCCCAAGAGTGACGAGGTGACGCCGGTTGAGAATATGGAGAATGACAGTTTCCAGGAAGCGCTGGCCAAGTGCATCAAGAATCTGCCGGAGCGCGAAAGTCTGGTGATGTCCTTGTATTACGACGAGGATCTGAATCTGCGCGAAATCGGTGAAATCCTCGGTGTCAGTGAATCGCGCGTATGCCAGATTCACGGCCAGGCGCTGGTTCGCCTGCGCGCGCGTTTGTCGGAATGGACTCAGCCGGACGAGTAGGGCGGTGTTGAGACCGCAAGCCGTTCTTCTAACCCAATGTATTACAGCAGGCTGAACTCTGCAGAGAGTTGCCCGGGTCAATGGATTCATGTCGATGGTTCTAGATGATGATAAATGGTACACGCAGCGTGGCTCGCGCCTGGCCGGCCCGTATTCACGTCTGACGATTCATCGTTATCTGCTGCTCGGTCGTATTAAAAACAGCGACAGAGTGAGCAAAGACGGCAAGCTCTGGGAGCCGATTACCCAGGTACCGGAACTGATCCCTGAGGAGTTGCTCGATCTCGATTCGGATATGGGCTGGAAGAAATTCCTGCGTGCCCGCGATCTGGTTGACGAGCGTCGTCAGGCCCGTGCCGAAGAAGACCAACACCAACAAGACCGCGTCGAAGAGGAAGTGATGCTGACGCGTCTGCGCGATGAGTGGAACCGTTCGCTGAACCTGCAACCCAACCGCCCGCACAGTGTGTTGCCGGTGTCCCTGTTCGGCGTCACCGTGATTGCCGGCATCGTCATTATCCTGCTTAACCTCAGCGCCCCCTGAGTGCCGTTCAGGTCAAACTTTTGGCCGGTGGCGGTATACCGGCGTCATCGGCCGTAAAACCGGCACCACCGCGGCGGTCCGCACGGCTGCCCGTCATGTCCACAAGCTAACCCTGCGTCGGGATAGATTGTGGCTGTCAGTCCCGAATCAACAGCTTAGCCCCGTAAGCCTGGCCTCCGGGCCGGCAAATTGTGCGTGCGCGCCGCTTTCTGTCAGGCAAGAGCGCAAATTCCGACTATTCTCCTTCTTGTGGAACACGAATTGCTGCTCCTAGTCTGACTAATTGATATTCCAGGTATTCAGGGTAATGTACAAAGACCGCACAATTACATCGATGAGTGACTACGCCAATAAAGATGTGGTGACGAATCAGGCGCTCAATCGGCAGCGGGTAGACATCCAGATGCGCTATTTGGAGCTCTCGGAAACCTTGTTTAAAGCTCTGGATCCGAAGCTGCTGATCGAATCCTTCTTTCTCGAATCGCAGTGCTTCGTGGCCTACAGCGGCATCGAATACATCAATGATCAGTTCGATTTTGCGGTTTCCTTCGGTGAAGAAGGGGCCCATTCACTGGCCTACGAAATCAGTATTGCCGATGTGGATCTGGGCGAGCTGAAAATCTACCGTTCACATGCTTTTCTGGGCCGCGAAGTGCGCGAGTTGGAAAAGCTGATCTCCACGCTGGCCTATCCGCTGCGCAATGCGTCCATGTACTTCACGGCCATGCAATCGGCTTACCGCGACCCCTTGACCAACGTTAACAACCGCGGGGCAATGGATAAAATCCTGCCGCGTGAGATCGCGCTGGCGCGCCGCTTCCGTACGCCGCTGTCACTGCTGGTGCTGGATGTGGACAAATTCAAATCGATTAATGATCTGCACGGCCACCAGGTCGGCGATGATGTGCTGCAGTCGTTTGCCTCTGTACTGCGCGATTGTGTACGCGATACGGATCTGATCTTCCGCTACGGCGGTGATGAGTTCGTGATCTCGCTCAGCAACACCGGCCTCGAAGGGGCGCTGGAGCTGGCCGAGCGGGTCAGGGCGAGCATTGAGCGCTGTCACCAGTACAGCAATGTGCAGATGATGCTCAGCACCAGTATCGGTGTCACCGAGCTGCGCGATAACGACACTGCAGAAAGCTTATTCCTGCGCTCCGACAGTGCTTTGCTTGAGGCAAAACGCAGGGGTCGCAATTGCGTCGCATACCTGTAATAATACGCCGCGTCGCCCGCCGGCGCGTCGGCGATAAAAAAGCCGGATTCTTTTTTAAGAAAGTGTTGACACACTAACTCGCTTGTGTAGAATACGCGCCTTCAAGGTTGACGAGAGATCTTCTCAACGGCCTTGCTGAAACAGCGTCCCCTTCGTCTAGAGGCCTAGGACACCGCCCTTTCACGGCGGTAACAGGGGTTCGAATCCCCTAGGGGACGCCAATATTTCAGCAAGTCGTGTCGGCCTTAATCCGGCGAGTCGGGTAATAAGCGGGTTCTTCCCGTTTCCTGGGCATTACCCGCCACGCATCAAAGCATATCTTCTCCAGTCCGTTCCGGGCTTGCAATAATCCAATACACTTAAATAACCGAATCAGTCCGCAGCTTTGTTGCGCCTGTGATTCAGCCCGTCCGCCCCTGGTTTCGTTTTGCTTGTTTTGCCTGGGCCGTTGATCCGCGGTTTTGCTGTGCGGCAGGCTTGGCCGCGGAATCCGGCGGGGCGGGGTGGTTTTTGTCGGTGAATAAATTCAGCGAAAGGGCCGGCATGCGGCATGTACGTATTGTGTCCTGCAGATGACTTAGGTATTATACGCGCCCTCAAGGTTGACGGGATGATGTCTCAACGGCCTTGCTGAAACAGCGTCCCCTTCGTCTAGAGGCCTAGGACACCGCCCTTTCACGGCGGTAACAGGGGTTCGAATCCCCTAGGGGACGCCAATTTTCAGCAAGTCGCGTCGGCCTTCATCCGGCGGGCGCAGGTAATAAGCGGGGGCTTCCCGTTTCCCGGCCACGCATCAAAGCACATCGTCTCTCCGGCCCGTTCAGGGCTTGCACTAATCAAACTGGCAAAAAATCAGTCAGCCGCCGGCATTGCTGCAGGGCTTGTTCCGGCCTGTGGTTTTCATTTCTTTTCAACGGCTTTGCGCATGCTTGTCTTATTGTGTGCTGCGCCCGGCTTTGTCGCAGGCTTGTATAGGTGTCCTGCTGCGTTGCTGAACGAGGTTTGTTGTGGGCCGGCGTTTAGGTCTGGCCGGAATTGTGGGGCTTGAGATACGTTAGTGCTGCGGCCCGCAGGCCACCGTCAAGCGAGACGCCGGTCAGTTGTTCAAGACGCGTCTGACTGAGCAGGTAAGGGCAGAAGAACAGATGTGAGTCTTGCTTGCTGTCGCTGGCGCCAAAGCCGCTGAACGGGCGGCTCAGCGCATTGCATTGGCTGAGCCGGATGACCCAGTCGTCTTCGGCTTTGTCTGCTGAGCATTGCCAGTAGGCGCCGGCCAGCGCGGTTTTGTGGCGCAGATAATCAATATGCCAGCGCCGGGTTTTGTCGCGTTTGAAGTGGCGTGACAGGCGCGATCTGAGCCCGCCGCCGCCAAAGGCGCTGCCCACGTAATAATAAAACCCCGGCGCGACTGAAAACCCGCCGAGTTTGCCGACCCGTACGGTTTGCGCGCGACGTGCGCAGAGAATCAGCAGGTAGGTGCCGCTGTCGGTCGGGAGATTACTCGGCCGCAGCGGCATGGTCGGCGAGAAACGCCTGTGGGTTGTCGGCGTAGACCTGCAAGGTGTTGTGTACCGCTTTGACTACAGCGCGCGGCGTGATGGTCGCGCCGGTGAACTGGTCGAAAATCCCACCGTCTTTTTTGACCGCCCAGCCGGCCTTGTCGGGGTTGCCGAGGGACTTGCCGGTAAAGCCGAGAATCCAGTCAGAACGGCTGATATCCACATCATCCCCCAGGCCGGGGGTTTCGCGGTGCGTGGTGACGCGGACGCCGGCCAGGCTGCCGTCGCGTTGGATACCGACCAGCAGGCCGATGCGGCCGTTGTAACCGTCAGGAGCCTCTGCGGCGACGATGACGGCATTGATCTGCCCGTCGCGGCGCGCGCGCCAGACCTTGACCGGTTCGTGGCTGCCGAGACGCGGGTCGCTGACAAAGCTAAGGTCCTCAGTCAGCGCGTTGTCGAAGCTGTTCGGGGGCAGGATGTGTTGCAGCTCGTTGAGCAGCATCTGCTGTTCACTACGCGCAATCGCGCTCTTGGTTGAGCAGTGCGTCAGCGCCAGCAGGGAGGTGCTGGCGGCGGCAAACAGGCCGAGCATCAGTGCCGAACTGCGGATGCTCTCGCGCAGTGAAGGTGAAGCGTCGTCTTTCATCCGTGGCGTTCCCCGAATACCGGCGGGCGGTAAAAGTAATCGATGGCCGGTGCGCACAGATTCATCAGCAATACGGCAAAAGCCACCGCGTCAGGATAGCCGCCCCAGGTGCGGATCACGTAGACCAGCACGCCGGCGCCGGCACCGAACAGCAGCTTGCCGCGCGGGCTGGCCGGCGCGGTAACCGGGTCGGTCAGAATAAAAAATGCGCCGAGCATGGCGGCGCCGCTGAACAGATGAAACAGCGGGTTAAGAAAGTGGTCGCTGTCGATCAGGTAGAAAAACAGCGCAAAACTGAACAGGGTGCCGAGAAAGGCCGCCGGAATATGCCAGGCGATCAGGCCTTTGCGGATCAGCCAGATGCCGCCGGCCAGCCAGGTCAGCGCCAGCAGTTCCCAGCTGTGGCCGCCCAGCCAGCCGCCGATGCCGTCGGCGCCGGAGAAAATCTCGCTCAGGGTGGCGTTGCGGGTTAAGGCGGTTTTGACGGCGCCCAGCGGTGTGGCGTGGGTGAAAGCGTCGACAGGCAGCTGTCCCCACAGGGTCTGCCAGAGCTGGCTCAGCGACGGCGCCTGCGGGCTTTCAAGGCTGCGCGGAACACTCCATGCGGTCAACTGGCGCGGGAAGGAGATCAGCACCACCACATAGCCGACCATGGCCGGATTAAAGGGGTTAAAGCCCAGTCCGCCGTACAGCTGCTTGGCGATCACAATGGAGAAAAACACGCCGGTGACGATCACCCACCAGGGCACCAGCGGCGGCAGCGCAAGCGCGAACAGCCAGGCTGTCAGTACTGCGCTGAGATCGCCGATGGCCGGGCCGACGGGGCGGCCGCGCAGGCGCAGAATCAGGGCTTCAAATGCCACGGCTGAGACCACGGCCAGCAGAATATTCAGCCACACGCCGGCATTGAACAACAGGCCGTAAAGCAGGGTGCCGGGCAGCAGCGCGACCAGCACATGGCGCATCACGGCATTGACCGAGGCGGGGCCGACGGTATGAGGGGAGACGCGGGTGGCGAATTGCATAGATCAGTTCCCGCCGGTTTCTGCTGAGGAGCCGGCTTGTTTATCGTCTTTGTTGAGTTCGGCTTTGCGGGCCTTGGCGCGTTCCAGAGCCTGGGCGATGGCGTCTTTTTTGTCGTCACCGGCCGCGGCGTTTTTCTTGGCCAGGGCGGCCTTTTTGGCGGCCAGTTTGGCGGCTTTTTCCGCGGCGATACGGTCCAGCCGGGCTTGCCGTGCGTCGTGGCGCTGGCGGGCAATATCGGCTTTGCGGGATTCTTCAGCGGCGCTGCGGATATCGGTTTTGCTGAAGCGGAAGTAGTGCACCAGCGGGATGTGGCTGGGGCAGACGTAATCGCAGCAACCGCATTCAATGCAGCTGTTGATGGCGAATTTTTCCAGTGCTTCGTGATTGCGCGCGCGGCTGTACCAATAAAGCTGCTGTGGCAGCAGGCCGGCCGGGCAGGCCTGTGCACAGGCGCCGCAGCGGATGCAGGGCAGCGCGGCGGGTTTTTCCGGCAAGACGGCCGGGCTGGTGACCAGCAGGCAGTTGCCGGCCTTGACCAACGGCAGGGTGTCATCGGGCAGGGCGTAGCCCATCATGGGGCCGCCTAAGGTCAGGCGGTTCGCGCTGGCGGTATAACCGCCTGCGGCCTGGATCAGATCAGCCAGCGGGGTGCCGATCCGTGCGCGGAAGTTCTGCGGTGCGCGAACACCGTCGCCGGTTACGGTCACCATGCGCGTGATCAGCGGTTCGCCGGTGCTGATAAAGCGTTCCAGCGCGTAGACTGTGCCCACATTCATCACCAGCATGCCGATATTGGAGGGCAGCTTGCCGGCCGGTACTTCTTTGTCGGTGAGGACTTTGATCAGTTGGCGCTCGCCGCCGGTCGGGTACAGGGTAGGTACGCTGACCACGGTGATCGGGTAGGACGAGGCTTTGGCCGCCTTGCTCATGGCGCTGATGGCGGCCGGTTTGTTGTCCTCGATGCCGACCAGACATTCGGTAGCGCCGCTCAGATGCAGGGCGATACCGATGCCGCGGACGATCTCGGCGGCGTTTTCCTGCATCAGGGTCTGGTCGCAGGTAATCCAGGGTTCGCATTCCGCGCCGTTGATAATCAGCGTGGTCACTTCCCATTCGCGTGCACTGCCGAGTTTTGTGGCGGTCGGGAAGACCGCGCCGCCGAGACCGACAATGCCGCTGTCCTGCAGGGCTGCGAGCAGCTCTTCACGGGAGCGGGACGGCCAGTCTTCGCCGACCGGGCTGTAGTCGGTCGCACGGTCTTCGCCGTCGGCCTCCAGCACAATGCATTGATCGCTCAGGCCGGACGGGTGGGGCACCGGGCGGGCATCGATCGCGACAATCCGTCCCGAGGTCGGGGCGTGCAGGGCGGCGCTCGGCGCGGCCCCCGGGCGGGCGATGAGCTGGCCTTTGAGGACGTTGTCGCCGACGCTGACCAGCGCTTGCGCCGGTGCACCGATGTGTTGGCGCAGGGGCAGGGTGTATTGGCCGCTCAGAGACAGTTCGGCGCTCGGTTGGCCGGTGGACTCGGCTTTATGGTCGTCGAGATGAATCCCGCCGTTAAATCTGAAATGCGTATCGCGGGTGTTGAACAGTCGGCTGATCACGCGGCGTCCTCGTCTTCGGATTCGGGAGCGGGCCAGCGCCATTGGGCGATGTTTTCGCCGACCGGTTTCATGTCGATGCAGTCGACCGGGCAGGGCGGCAGGCACAGTTCGCAACCGGTGCATTCATCGGCGATCACGGTGTGCATTTTTTTAGCCGAGCCGAGGATGGCATCCACCGGGCAGGCCTGTATGCACAGGGTGCAGCCGATGCAGGTTTGTTCGTCGATCACGGCGACGGACTTGGGTTTTTCGACGCCGTTTTCCGGGTTAATCGGAATCACTTCGCGGTCGAGAAGGTCGGCCAGCGCACGCACGCCGTCCATGCCGCCCGGCGGGCATTGGTTGATCTCGGCTTCGTCGTTGGCGATGGCTTCCGCGTAAGGCCGGCAGCCGGGATAGCCGCACTGACCGCACTGGGTTTGTGGCAGCACGGCGTCGATCTGGTCGACGACAGGGTCGCCTTCCACGCGAAAGCGCACGGCGGCGAAGCCCAGCGCTACGCCGAAGGCCACACACAGGAGCGTGATGATCAGTACAGCTGTCATATCAGACCCGGATCAGGCCGGAAAAGCCCATAAAAGCCAGTGACATCAGGCCGGCGGTGATCAGTGCCACGGCATTGCCCTGAAAAGGTTCGGGCACATCGGCCGCGTTGACGCGTTCGCGGATGGCGGCGAACAGCACCAGCACCAGGGTAAAGCCCAGTGCGGCGCCGAAGCCGTACAGCGCGGATTCGACCAGACCGTGATCCTGCTGGACATTCAGCAGAGCGACCCCGAGTACCGCGCAGTTGGTGGTGATCAGCGGCAGGAAGATGCCCAGTACGTTGTACAACAGGGGACTGCTTTTGCGCACCACCATCTCGGTGAACTGCACCACAGCGGCGATGATCACGATAAAGGTGATGGTGCGCAGGTATTCCAGCCCGAAGGGCGCCAGCAGGTAGGTGTTGGCCAGATAGCTGCAGACCGAGGCGATGGTCAGCACGAAGGTCGTGGCCAGCCCCATCCCGGTGGCTGTTTCAAGCTTGCGCGAGACACCCATAAACGGGCACAGGCCAAGGAACTTCACCAGCACGAAGTTGTTTACCAGCAATGTGCTGACCAGGATGAGGAGGTACTCTTTCACGGCGCTTATTTGACCCGCATGCCGGGTTCGGCACCTTGATCGGGGTTAAGAATAAACAGATCCTTACCGCCGGGACCTGCCGCCAGTACCATGCCTTCGGAGAGGCCGAAACGCATTTTGCGCGGCGCCAGGTTGGCCACCATGACGGTCAGCTTGCCGATCAGGTCTTCGGGCTGATAGGCGGACTTGATGCCGGCAAAAACGTTGCGCGTCTCGCCGCCGAGGTCGAGTGTCAGTTGCAGCAGCTTGTCAGCGCCTTCCACATGGGCGGCATTGACGATTTTCGCCACGCGCAGGTCAACCTTATCGAAATCGCCGTAGTCGATGGTGTCTTTGATCGGGTCGTCAGCCAGCGGGCCGGTCGCGGGCTTGGCCGCTGCGGCGAGGTCTTCTTTGGAAGCGTCAGTCATCTTGTTGATCGTATCGGTTTCGAGGCGTTTGAGCATCGGTTTAAAGCGCAGGATAGACGTGCCGAGCAGCGGCTCGCGTGTGCTGTCCCAGTTCAGTTCGCCGGCGCCGAACAGCGCTTCGGTTTTAGCCGCCAGGTCCGGCAACACCGGTTTGAGGTAGTTGACCAATACGCGGTAGAGGTTCAGCCCTTGCGTGCTGATGCCCTGTACCGAGGCGCGGGTCTCGTCGTTTTTGATCAGCACCCAGGGTTCGGCGTCGGCGATATATTGGTTAGCTTTGTCCGCCAGAGCCATGATTTTACGCATGGCCTGCCCGAACTGGCGGCTCTCGTAGTCGGCGGCGATCTCTTCGCCGGCGTCGACAAATTCCGCGTACAGGGCCGGTTCCGGCAGGGCTTCGGCCAGTTTGCCGTCGAAGGTCTTGCTGATAAAGCCCGCGGTGCGGCTGGCGATGTTCACGACCTTGCCGACCAGATCGCTGTTGACGCGGGTGACGAAGTCTTCGAGGTTGAGGTCGATGTCTTCGACGCGGTTGTTCAGCTTGGCGGCAAAATAATAACGCAGATATTCCGGATCAAGGTGATCAAGATAGGTGCGGGCCTTGATGAAGGTGCCGCGCGATTTGGACATCTTGGCGCCGTCGACGGTCAGAAAGCCGTGGCAGAACACCGCGCTGGGCTCGCGAAAACCCGCGCCGTTAAGAATCGCCGGCCAGAACAGGGTATGGAAGTAGGCGATATCCTTGCCGATAAAGTGGTACATCTCGGCGTCTGAGTCGGCCTTCCAGTAGCTGTCGAAGTCGTCGCCGGTGCGCTCGCAGAGGTTTTTGTGACTGGCCATATAGCCGATCGGCGCGTCCAGCCAGACGTAAAAGTACTTGCCCGGCGCATCCGGGATCTCAAACCCCCAGTAGGGCGCGTTACGCGAGATGTCCCAGTCCTGCAGGCCGTTTTCAAACCATTCTTCCAGCTTGTTGCGGATCTCCGGCTGCAGCTTGCCTGAGTCCACCCACTTGCGCAGCATCGGCTCGAAGTCTTTGAGTTTGACGAAGAACTGTTCCGAATCGCGCAGCTCCGGGGTGGCGCCGGACACGACCGAACGCGGGTTTTTCAGCTCGGTGGCGTCGTAGGTGGCGCTGCATTTCTCGCAGTTGTCGCCGTACTGATCTTCGGCACCGCATTGCGGGCAGGTGCCTTTTACGAAGCGGTCCGGCAGAAACATGTTTTCCTGCGGATCATAGAGCTGCTTGATGGTGCGCCGCTCGATATGGCCACCGTCGCGCAGCCGGGTGTAGATCAGCTCGGCGAAATAGCGGTTTTCCGGCGAGTGGGTGCTGTAGAAATTATCGTAAGAGAGCAGGAAGTCGTTAAAGTCCGCCTCGTGCTCGGCTTTGACGTCGGCAATAAGCTGTTCGGCGGAGATGCCCAGCTCCTGCGCTTTGAGCATGATCGGTGTGCCGTGCGCGTCGTCGGCCCAGACCCAGGTGCAGCGATGGCCGCGCTGGCGCTGAAAACGCACCCAGATATCGGTCTGGATGTATTCGACCAGATGGCCGAGGTGGATGGAACCGTTGGCATACGGCAGGGCACTGGTGACGAGAATTTTACGCTGTGCAGAATCGGTGGTCATAGCGGCTCGACGGCTGACAATTGGAAGGCAAAAGTAAACGCTCAAGAATACCAGTCTTTCGCGTACGCGACCAACTCCTGCGAAGTGAGGAGGCCGCATTACTTGCGGGCCACCGCTGCACGACGCAGAATGGCCGATTATTCCGCTCTATTTTATCTTGTCCGTTTGGGCACAGCAGTTTCAGGGGTAACACATGGCAACATTGGATAAGGCCACGATCGAAGCGCGCCTTGGTCAATTCACGGACCCGAATACGGGTGACACACTCGCGGCGGCCAAAGCGCTGCGCGAGGTCAGCATCGACGGTGACAAGGTGGCGGTGTCGATTGTGCTGGGCTATCCGTGCGCGCAGTACCGCGAGACACTGGCCGCGCAGCTCGGCGAGTTACTCCGGGATATCGAAGGGCTCGGCAGTGTGACGTTTTCGATCGGCCACGAGATTCTCGCGCGTTCGGTGCAGCACGGCGTCAAGCGCATGGAGAACATCAAGAACATTATCGCCGTGGCATCCGGCAAGGGCGGTGTCGGCAAATCCACCACTTCGGTGAATCTGGCGCTGGCGCTGGCTGCCGAGGGCGCTTCCGTGGGTTTGCTGGATGCGGATATCTACGGTCCCAGTCAGCCGCGCATGATGGGTTTGTCCGGGCAGCCGGAAAGCCGCGACGGCAAAACCATCGAGCCGATGGAAAACTACGGCGTTCAGTGTATGTCGATCGGTTTTATGATCGACGAGGAAGCGCCCATGATCTGGCGCGGCCCGATGGTCACCCAGGCGCTGGAACAGCTCTTGAACGACACCAACTGGCGGGATCTGGATTACCTGATTATCGATTTGCCGCCGGGCACCGGTGATACGCAGTTGACGCTGTCGCAGAAAGTCCCGGTCAGCGGCGCCCTGATTGTCACCACACCGCAGGATATTGCCCTGCTTGATGCCCGTAAGGGTTTGAAAATGTTCGAGAAGGTCAAGATACCGATTCTCGGCGTGGTGGAAAACATGAGCACCCACGTGTGCAGCCAATGCGGTCATGAAGAGGCCATATTCGGCACCGGCGGTGGGGAGCGCATGGCCGCTGAAAACCATGTCGATATGCTGGGGCGTCTGCCGCTGCAGCTGGCAATCCGCCTGCAGGCCGATGACGGACGTCCGACAGTGGTTGCCGAGCCGGACAGCCCGGCTGCGCAGACGTACCGCGAGATCGCCCGCAAGGCGGCGGCGCGTTTGTCAAAACAGGCCAAGGACTACAGCGGTGCGTTCCCGAAAATTGTGATCCAGAACACCTGAGCGGGCCGTCGGCTTAGCTTCGCGGGATTTTTGCACCGTTCTTAAGTAGAATGCCGGCAGTTCGCCGATTGCCGGCATTTTTTTAATTTCCCGCGCAGAAAACCCTTATGAGTATCAAGTCAGACAAATGGATCCGCCGCATGGCACAAGAGCAGGGCATGATCAGCCCGTTTGCTGCGGATCAGGTACGTTATCGCGAGGATAACGAGAAGATCGTCTCCTATGGCACGTCCAGCTACGGCTACGACGTTCGCTGCGCGGATGAATTCAAGATCTTCACCAATATCAACCACGCCGTGGTGGACCCGAAAGCCTTTGATCCGGACAGCTTTGTCGATTTCAAAGGCGATGTCTGCATTATCCCGCCCAATTCCTTTGCCCTGGCGCGCACCGTGGAATATTTCCGTATCCCGCGCTCGGTGCTGACGGTCTGTCTCGGCAAATCCACCTACGCGCGCTGCGGGATTATCGTCAACGTCACACCGCTGGAACCCGAATGGGAAGGGCATGTGACGCTGGAGTTTTCCAATACCACGCCGCTGCCGGCGAAAATCTACGCCAATGAAGGCGTCGCGCAGATGTTGTTTTTTGAGTCAGACGAAATCTGCGACGTGTCCTACGCCGATCGTGGCGGTAAGTATCAGGGCCAGACCGGCGTTACTCTGCCGCAGACCTGACCGCCAGATCCAGCACCGGCCAGCCGCGTTGTGCTGCCAGCGCGGCCAGGGTCTCGTCCGGATTCACCGCGACGGGGTGGGTGGCCGCTTCAAGCAGCGGAATGTCGTTGCGCGAATCGCTGTAGAAATAGCTCCCGTCGAGGTTTTCTTCGCGCCCGTCCAGCCATTCCTGTAGTTTGGCGATCTTGCCCTCTCTGAAACACAAAATCCCCAGCGGCTCACCGGTGAAACTCTGCCCGGTGATCTGCCCTTCGGTGGCGAGCAGGTGAGGGACGCCGAGTTCGTGCGCCGCGGCTTCGGCAATAAATGCATTGGTGGCGGTAATGATGACCAGTGTGTCGCCCTGTTCCCGGTGTTTTTGCAGCAGATCCCGCGCTTTTTGCGAAATATAACCGCGTAGTCGTTCGCAGCGGAAGGTTTCGCGCAGCGCCAGCAGTTCGTTCATCTCAAAGCCCGCCAGGTTTTGCAGCTCAAAGCGGATGTAGTCAGCATAGTCGAGCGTGCCGGCGTTATAGTCAGCGGTAAAGCGCGCGATCTGCGGACGGATCTGCGCCGGGTCCAGCAATTCCCGTTCAATAAGGAAGTCAAACCAGAGCGTCGGGGTGTCGGTGCTGACAAGGGTGTGATCGAGGTCAAACAGAGCAAGTGCCATGACTGGTGTTTCCGTGAAAAGTACCGATTATAGAGATTGGACTATGATGAAAAAGCCCTGGCTTAGCGGCCAGCAATTGCGGGATCGGATGTTTTTTGGAAGAATCCGATACGATATCTAACTGAAAATCAGGTGCTGACATGATCGACTGTGATGGATACAGGCCGAATGTCGGCATCATTCTCAGCAACCAGCAGGGACAGGTTTTTTGGGCGCGGCGCGTCGGGCAGAATGCCTGGCAGTTTCCGCAGGGCGGGATCAACGCCAGTGAGTCGCCCGAACAAGCCATGTATCGCGAGTTGCATGAAGAGACGGGGTTGTTGCCGGAACATGTTGAGATTATGGGTGCCACGCAAGATTGGCTGAGATACAAACTACCCAAACGATACATCCGAAAGAACCAGCGCCCCTTGTGCATAGGCCAGAAACAGATCTGGTTTATGTTGAGAATGATGTGTGATGAATCGGCGGTAAATCTGAAGGCGACTTCCAAACCGGAGTTTGATCACTGGCGTTGGGTGGACTACTGGTTACCCAGTAAGCAGGTCATCTTCTTCAAGCGCGAGGTCTACCGCGAAGCGCTGAAACAGCTTAAGCCGTTTCTGCGTTCTCAGATGCTTTGAAGCAAAAGCCGCCGCACTGGCGGCTTTTTTCGTCAGAAGGGTTTCAACACCACCAGAATCACCACCACAATCAGCAGGACCGAGGGCGCTTCATTAAACCAGCGGTACCAGCGGTGTGTGTGCGTATTGCGGTCTTCGCTGAAGGCGATGACCAGCTTGCGGCACCAGTAGTGGTAGAGCCACAGCAGCACCACCAGCGTCAGCTTGGCATGCAACCAGCCCATGCTTTTAAACGCCTCCCAGGGATAAAAACTCACCAGCCAGAAGCCGAACAGGGCCGTCATGGCGCCGCCGATATGGGTCATGATCATCAACTTGCGTTCCATGATCTTGAACTGGGCGGATTGTTCGGCGCTGTCTGTCATAGCGTGATAGACAAACAGCCGCGGCAGGTAAAACAAGCCGGCAAACCAGGTCACCATAAAAATAATATGGAACGCTTTCACCCACAGCATCGTCGCTGACTCCTTCGCAATCGTATCTTCAGATGCCGCCCATTATCCCCGTGTGTGCGCCGCGGCGAAAGAGCCGATAGCGTCTGTTTGCCTGCCCGATCTTTCTGCTTGGTATTGCAATTGCTTACTTCGGCTCTAAGCGCGATACCTCACAAAGCGCAGCGAATTTGTGGAAAAGCACAAATTCTTAAAGTTTGTGACCTGGTTGGCCGTCTTTACGTGTGTTGACCCGTTTTTGCGGGATCTGCGCACATGCGGACAGAAAGCAGTGCAGCCGTTCGAGGGCGCGGAAAGACGAGATTTCTTGGGAGAAGAACTGCATGAAAATCAATCTAAAGGCTGTGGTAGCCGGTCTGGCTTTGGCCGCTGGTACGGCACATGCCGGCAATGAAGGTCTGTTTTGGGGGATCAATATCGGTGAAGCCGATGTGACCTCGGAAAAACTGGGTGTGGATACTACAGCTTCGGGCTTTGCGCTGCAGGTCGGCCACCAATACAACAAATGGCTCGGTGTGGAAGGCTGGCTCGGCGTTTACTCGGATGAATTCGACAGCCTGGTGCGTGATCCGCTGGTCAAGCAATACGGTCTGCTTGGCCGCCTCGGCTGGGCCTGGGAGCAGGTCTCGTTGTACGGCCTGATCGGCTACACCAATACGCTGCATGCCATTGAGAACGTTGAGGATAATCAGGATGGTCTTGCCACGGGGCTTGAGCTGAATCTGTTTGGTACGCCGTCAACAGCATTGAGCTTCAGTATTCTGAATCAGGATCGTGATAAAGATTTTAAGACGATCAATCTCGGAATTATTCATTATTTTGGCGGCCAGAACGATGGCTACCAATACCGCACCACGACTACGCAATAACAGATAGATAGGAAGTCTCATGAGAAAACTCAGTTTATTGTTGGCGCTGATCCTAGCGTTTACGACCGCTTGTTCCGAGCGGTCTCCTGAAGTAGATGAGGTTCAGGTTGGAGAGGCGTACGGAACCGAGACCACGACCGACAGCACAGACTCAAGCGGATCCACGGATGGTTCGGATTCGACCGATAGCAGCGACAGCACGGACTCAAGTGGATCCACAGATGGTTCGGATTCGACTGATAGCAGCGATAGCACGGACTCAAGCGGATCTACAGATGGTTCGGATTCGACTGACAGCAGCGATAGCACGGACTCAAGCGGATCTGCAGATGGTTCGGATTCGACCGGCAGCAGCGACAGCACGGACTCAAGTGGATCTGCCGAAGGTTCGGATTTGACTGACAATAGTGACAGTTCAGCCACAAGAACTCCCGCTAAGGTGCTGGTGATTACCGACGAGACGGAGATCCAAACAGGCGGTGATGAAACTGCGCAGATTACCGCGTTGGTGAAAGACAGCGACAATTTGCTGCTCGAAGGTGTGGATGTGGCGTTTTCTGCCAGCGGCGGCTCTCTGAAGGTTACCAGTGCCACAACCGGTGAAGACGGTACGGCTACCGCCGAGCTCGGTGTTCACGGCGATCCCATGAATCAGACGATCGATGTAACGGCGACGGCTGAAGGCGTTTCCTCGACGGTCAGTGTCAAGGCATCAGGCACCAAGATTAAGATGGACGGTCCGTCTGCCCTGGTTATCGGTGATGAGGTCGACATCATTGCCACGTTGGAAGCTGGAAACGGTGAGGGGATAGGCAACGAAATGATCACCTTGTCCTCGGCTCAGTCCAATTCAATTGATCCTGAAGTCGCCTATACAGATGAATACGGTCAGATTGAGTTCACCGTCGGCAGCTCTGCCGGTCCTGACACGATCACGGCTTCTGCCCTGAACGGTAATGTGACCGGCACCTATTCATTGAATGTGGATCTTGACACACTGGTTTTTACTAATCCGTCTCCGGACAGCACGCTTGAGGTTAACAAAGAGCATGTTGTCACAGTCAGTTGGGAGCGCTTCGGTGTGCCGGTTGAAGGTGAGGAGTTGCGTTTTCGTGTGACAGCGGGGCAGATTGTCGGTGCTGAAAACGTGGTTACGACGGCGGACGATGGTAAGGCCAGTGTGACGATCAAATCGGCTAGTGCCGGTCCGGCAACCATTCTTGTCGAAGGCGCGGCGGATGGCGCGCCCGCCACTTCGGTGGATATTGAGTATATCGCGACTGAGGCGGAGACGCTGATCCTGACCGCGGCGCCAAGTGAGGTCGGTATCAACAGTGACACGCTTATTACGGCAAAGGTTTTGGATGCGAATAAAAACCCGGTTAAGGGCAAAACCGTTAACTTTACAGCGGTAGAATCTTACGGTGGTTCCATGGCCCCGAGTGCCGAAACCGATTCCGACGGTGAAGCGAGTGTTATTTTCACTGCCGGCTCCGTGCCTACCGCTGAAGGGAGCCCAATTAAGATTACTGCGGAATTGGCTGACGACAGCAATGTGAACGGTGAGGTGGAACTGACAGTCGATAAAGCGACGCTGGACGTGGTCCTGGGTACGTCGTCGACTGTAGAGACTACCGGCAACAATATGCAGTACCGGACTACCTTTGTTGTGCAGGTATCAGATGCATCCGGTCAGCCTGTGGACGGTGCCAAGGTGTGGTTGGGCTATAACCCTGTTTCCTATGGTGTCGGTGAGTTGGGTATCGAGATGACCGATGACGAAGAATTCGATTACTACATGCGGAAGGATTCGGACCCAGAATCAGAAGAGTCGGAGCAGGGAACGGAATCGGAAGAGCCGGAGGCGACATCGTATCAGTGTAAAGCTGAGGATAGTAATGAGAATGGTAAGCTCGACGGCGATGAAGATTTTAATGAAAATGGCGAGCTTGATCCGCAGAACCCGGCCACTATCGTAGAAAGCGAAAGCGAAAGCGAAAGCGAAAGCGAAAGCGAAAGCGAAAGCGAAAGCGAAAGCGAGCAGTCAATTTTGTCGGGCGAGACTATCACCACGGATGAGTATGGCTTCGGGTACTTCGATCTGGTTTATCCGCGCAGTAATGCGGAATGGGTCACGTTGAAGGTTTACGCGATTGCGACATCGAATGGCCGGGAGGCTATTGATACCTTGACTTATCAACTGGGGGCTCCAAGGGAAGACGTAAGTGAGGAAGGTGTTTATCCGACTCATTACAACAGCCCGTACGGAGACATAGACAGCAAGTGTAACTACGTTGACGAGGACGACGCTGAGTAGTTACCCCTGCTACGGTGAGACAAAAGCCACCTGCCGAGCTTGACCAGCCCTTGCGTGATCACCTTGACCGCAGCTTCGTGCGGCATATTCCAGTGATTACCGGGCCGCA
>JAUOPI010000070.1 GCA_030546905.1 Granulosicoccaceae sp. 1_MG-2023
GCTCCGGGTCGCCTGTGTACAGGCTCCTACAGAGTTGGCTGGTGTTGTAGGAGCGGCCATGGCCGCGACCGCGGAGTCAGCCGAAGCGTCGTGGTCGCCTGTGTACAGCCTCCTACAGAGTTGGCTGGTGTTGTAGGAGCGGCCATGGCCGCGACAGCGGAGTTTGCCGAAGCGCCGGGTCGCCCTGTATACAGGCTCCTACAGTACAAACGGCGTTCGATTAATGCACTTCTCCTGATCCTCTCCATATTTTCTGCATAGTTTGAGTGTTAACTGCAGCACAACTGAAACGGCGACACAGTTTCAGATAGCGATTACTCAACTTGACTCAGTATGGAAAACCTCATGAAGCAATCCGGGTTCGGCGGCACGGCGCTCCGCGGTAACAGCGTCTCTCAATTCAAACGTCACATCCTTGGTAAAAGTGTCACGCTGGGCATTCTGATGTGTCTGCCGGCGATGGCTAACGCGCTGGATTACAAGACGATCGCCTCGGGCGATGCGTTTGCTGTGGCGGTCGGCGACCTTGACAGTGACGGGGATCTGGATGCGTTTGTCGGTTTTGCTGATGATGAGGAAAACCGGGTGTATCTGAACGATGGCAGCGGTGATTTCGATAAAACCGATGACGAGCTGGGTGAGAGCACGACCGTCTTTGTGGCGCTCGGTGATGTGGATGGTGACGGTGATCTGGATGCGGTAGCGGCCAATTCCTACCAGCCGAACCGGATCTGGCTTAATGACGGCAGTGCTAACTTTACCGACAGTGGTCAGACCCTGGGCGATAGTGCAAGCAAGGCGATCGCGCTGGTGGATGTGAACGGCGATGATGCACTCGATATCGTTGAAGTGATCAGCGGTGATGAGGATGTGGTCTGGTTCAATAACGGCTCCGGGACCTTCTACAACAGCTGGCAGGATTTCGAGACCACGGACAGCAGCACCTCAGTGGCGGCGGCGGATCTGGATGACGACGGCGATGTGGATCTGGTGATCGGCAATGATGAACAGCCCAATACGGTCCTGTTCAATGATGGCACCGGTTATTTTGTCGATAGCGGGCAGACGCTCGGCGCCGAAGCGACCCATGCGGTGGCGCTGGCGGATCTGGACGATGACGGCGATCTCGATCTTTTTGCGGCCAACTACTACGACGATAACAAAGTCTGGCTGAACGACGGCAGCGGCTATTTCTCTGATTCCGGGCAGGAGCTTGAAGACCGTCGCAGTTACTCGCTGGCGCTGGGTGATATTGACGGCGACGGGGACGACGATGCGGTGGTCGGTAACTACAACAAGAGTAACTACATCTGGACCAACGATGGCAGTGCTAATTTCAGCGAGGGTGACCACGCCAAGGGTGGCAGCTATACCACCTCGATCGCACTGGCCGATATCGACAGCGACGGGAATCTCGAAGCGGTTGTCGTTAATTTTGATGGCGACGATGAGGACGAAGAACTCGGCGCCACGTCGGCAGCCCTGCTGATGCCGCTGTTGCTGCTGTTCGGTCTGCGCCGCGGGCGCGAACGCCGCGCTGAGCGAGGCCGGCAAGCGCTGTAAAACAGCAAGCACGCAGAGACAGGAAAAGCCGCCACCGGTCCCCGGTGG
>JAUOPI010000071.1 GCA_030546905.1 Granulosicoccaceae sp. 1_MG-2023
GATGGCAGCTACTTCTGGAACGGCGGTATGTTTGTCTTCAGGCCGTCCACGCTGCTGGGCGAGCTGCAAATCCACGCACCCGAAATACTGCAAGCCTGCGAAGCGGCCTGCAACGCCGCCGCCAGCGATCTGGACTTTATCCGCCTCAATGCCGAAGCCTTTGCCGTCGCGCCCAAGCTGTCAATCGACTACGCGCTGATGGAAAAAACCGATAATGCAGCCGTGGTACCGCTTGATGCCGGCTGGAATGATGTTGGCGCGTACAATGCGCTGTGGGATGCGCTGGACAAAGACGAGGGCAACAATGCAAGCCGTGGCGATGTCCTGTTCAACAACTGCAGCGGCACGCTGGGTATCGCCGAAAGCCGGCTGGTCTGCGTTAACGGTGTTGATGATCTGGTGGTGATCGAAACCCACGACGCCGTCCTGGTCAGCAGCAAAGACAAAGCCCAGGACGTCAAAGCGCTGGTCGATACGCTCAAATCCCGCAAGCGCGACGAAGCGCTGGAGCACCGTCAGGGCTTCCGTCCCTGGGGCGTGTACGACTGCATCGACAAAGGCGAGCGTTTTCAGGTCAAGCGCATTACCGTCAAGCCCGGCGAAAAGCTCTCCCTGCAGATGCATCATCACCGCGCCGAGCACTGGATTGTCGTCACCGGCACGGCCAGGGTGCGCCGCGGCGACGAAACCATGCTGCTTACGGAAAACCAATCCACCTATATCCCGCTGGGCGAGGTTCATCAGCTCAGCAACCCCGGCAAAGTCGATCTGGAACTGATCGAAGTACAAAGCGGCAGCTATCTCGGCGAGGACGACATCGAGCGCTTTGAGGACGCCTACGGGCACCGGGGGCGACACAACCGGCAGTATCAGTAACTAGAGAGTATTATGGCTAGCACAGTGGACGGATTCGATCAGCCGGACCTCACGCAAGAGGAACGGCGGCCAAAGGTTTCAGAACGTCAGTACGCGGTAGAAAAGCTGCTCGAGTCGCTTAAGTCCGATGAGGGCGAAGCGGCCGAAACAGTCAGCAACTCGCGTTTCTTTAAACACGCTGCCGCCGAGAAGATGGCCTATCACATTGCCTCGGATCTGGTGATGTTCGCGCTTAGCGTTTGTATGGCGTATCTCGTCTCGCGTGCGATCAAGGCGACCTTGTTCCCCAGTGTGCCGCCGATTACGCTTGATAACGCGTGGGAGTTTATTCCCATCCTGTTCGGCGCGCCGATGGTGCTGATGATGGTCGCCAGCCGCATGAAGGGGCACTACAGCCGCTTTAAAGGCTTTTGGGAAGAGCTCGGCGAGTTCCTGCAGATCGGCTTCACCATGGCCGGGCTGAGTATCGCCTATCTGTTTTTTGCCAAATCCGACTTCTCGCGGTTGTGGATCACTACAAGTTGGGCGTTTGTCTTTGCGCTGGTGCCGCTGGGACGCTGTCTGACAAAGCATTATCTGATGCGCAAAGGCCGCTGGTTTACGCCGACGATCGTGATCGGCTCCGGGCAAAACGCCCGCGAAAGCGCGCT
>JAUOPI010000072.1 GCA_030546905.1 Granulosicoccaceae sp. 1_MG-2023
TCAGGTTGTCCGATAACAACCACTTGGGTGTTATATGGTCAAGCCTCACGGGCAATTAGTACAGGTTAGCTTCACACATTACTGCGCTTCCACACCCTGCCTATCAACCTTGTAGTCTTCAAGGGCCCTTCAGGAGGCTCAAGGCCTCGGTGAGATCTCATCTTGGGAGGGGCTTCCCGCTTAGATGCTTTCAGCGGTTATCCTGTCCGTTCGTAGCTACCCGGCAATGCCACTGGCGTGACAACCGGAACACCAGAGGAACGTCCACTCCGGTCCTCTCGTACTAGGAGCAGCTTCCCTCAAATCTCAAACGCCCACGGCAGATAGGGACCGAACTGTCTCACGACGTTCTAAACCCAGCTCGCGTACCACTTTAAATGGCGAACAGCCATACCCTTGGGACCTGCTACAGCCCCAGGATGTGATGAGCCGACATCGAGGTGCCAAACTCCTCCGTCGATATGGACTCTTGGGAGGAATCAGCCTGTTATCCCCGGAGTACCTTTTATCCGTTGAGCGATGGCCCTTCCATACAGAACCACCGGATCACTAAGACCTGCTTTCGCACCTGCTCGACGTGTCTGTCTCGCAGTCAAGCACCCTTATGCCTTTGCACTAAGCGCACGATTTCCGACCGTGCTTAGGGTACCTTCGCGCTCCTCCGTTACTCTTTGGGAGGAGACCGCCCCAGTCAAACTACCCACCATACGCTGTCCCCGATCCCGGTAAGGGACCTGGGTTAGAACATCAGAACTACCAGGGTGGTATTTCAAGGATGGCTCCACGGCAACTGGCGTCACCGTTTCAAAGCCTCCCACCTATCCTACACAAGTAGGCCCAATGTTCAGCGCAAAGCTGTAGTAAAGGTTCACGGGGTCTTTCCGTCTAGCCGCGGGTACGCTGCATCTTCACAGCGATTTCAATTTCACTGAGTCTCGGGTGGAGACAGTGTGGCCATCGTTACGCCATTCGTGCAGGTCGGAACTTACCCGACAAGGAATTTCGCTACCTTAGGACCGTTATAGTTACGGCCGCCGTTTACCGGGGCTTCGATCAAGAGCTTCTCCGAAGATAACCCCATCAATTAACCTTCCGGCACCGGGCAGGCGTCACACCCTATACGTCCTCTTACGAGTTTGCAGAGTGCTATGTTTTTAGTAAACAGTCGCAGCCACCAGTTTATTGCAACCCCCAAAAGCTTAAG
>JAUOPI010000073.1 GCA_030546905.1 Granulosicoccaceae sp. 1_MG-2023
GACGGACTTGCGGTATTGCCGCTGGCCGTGCCGGACAGCGACGGCGACCTGGTTGCCGACTTCCGCGACGCGGATGCCGACAACGACGGTATTCCGGATCTGATCGAGTCGGCCGGTGAAGCGGCCGACAGTGACGGTGACGGCATGATCGACGGTTTTGTCGACAGCGATGGCGATGGTCGTGACGATGCTTACGCAGTGGCTCCGCTGGAGTTTCTCGACACCGATGCCGATGGTCAGGCCGATCATCTGGACCTGGATGCCGACAACGACGGCGTTACCGATCTGGCAGAGGCCGGAGGTCTGGACGTCGATGGTGACGGACAGGTCGACGGTATGGCCGATGCTGACGGCGACGGTATCCCGGATACGGTCGATGTTGACCAGACCGGCGGTGCTGACAGCGACGGTGACGGTATCGATGACACGGCCGATGCGGACTTTGTAGAAGCAGAGGACAGCGACGGCGACGGTATCGTGGATGCCATGGACCCGGATGCGGACGGCGACGGCTTTGCGGAGCTCGATGATGCACCGGACCTCGGCGCTTCCTTGCCCGATAGCGACGGCAACGGTGTTCCGGATTATCAGCAGGCTGAAAGCGAGCTGATCCGGACCGGTCTGGAAGGCGGTGGCTGCACCCTGAGCAGCGTGCCGGGCGCACCGGATCCGACCCTGCCGCTGACCGCGGTACTGGCGGCGGGTTGGTTGAGCTGGCGACGCTGGTTCAGCCGCAAAGCCGGCACCGCACGCCGTGAGCGCTAAGGCCCTAGCCTGAACGGCAAAGGAAAACGGGGAATCCACAACGCTTGTGGGTTCCCCGTTTGCGTTTCAGGGCCTGAGGTTTTTCTTTAAAAAAAGCCGGTATAAGCAGTCGGTCGGCAGCGCTGGGCGGTCGCATATGTTCCCGGGACAGGCAGGTCTTCCGGAGCACACCGGAACGACTCAAGGACTCCGGTCAATGGCCAACGCGGCGGCAGAGATTTCGTTCTATCCGGGGGGCTGCCTTGTTCGCATCATACCGGACGGGCGTGGGCTGTTCCCCGGGTACAATGGTCATGAATGCAAGCATGGCAGCTTTCTGTTGTGCTTGTGGGATAGCACAGCGTTGAGTTATCTGGGGGGGAGTACGGCATGTAAGAGCCGGCGATACGGCATCCCGCTTGCG
>JAUOPI010000074.1 GCA_030546905.1 Granulosicoccaceae sp. 1_MG-2023
TTTGATCACACCAAAGCAAATTTGCACCAGCTTTCGCATGACTGCGCAAAGCGCGGACTTCCTGGCTTTGCCTTTTCTGATGAGTCGCTCGTAGAACGCTTTTGCATCAGGGTTGTATTGCTTGGCAACCACGGCAGCCATATAGAGCGTGGCTCTGGCACAACCTTGGCCGTTCTTGCTGAGGCGGCTTCGTCCACGCAGGCTGGTGCCCGATTCGCGCTGTGATGGCACGAGACCGAGGAAGGCTGCCAGAGCACGGGCGTTGGCGAACCGGCGCCGGTGCATGAGCAGGCACAACATCCGGGCGACGACCGGCCCGATACCGGGGATCGTCTCCAGCAGTGCGCGGTCGGTGCGTAGCCCGGGATGTTGGTCAAAGTGATCGTCGATGAGTTTTTCCACCCGCCGGATCTCGGATTCCAGCTGCGCGCGCATCAGACCAATCGACTCGACCACCTCCGTGGAGTCTCCCGCAACCTCCGCTTTCTCAAGCCGGTTCAGCTCCCGTTGAAGGTCCTTCTTCAGTGCTTCCAGGCGCGCGGCCAGCGCTCTCAGACGGCGTATTTCGGCGCTCTCGGGTTGCCAAACGGGCAAGGGCTGAGTGAGGCCGAATTGCGCCAGCACCTGACTGTCGACGCGATCGGTCTTGTTCACACGGCCCCGGCTTCGCGCGTAGTCACGGGCTCTGGCCGGGTTCAGTACCACGACTGTTACGCCGGCGTCGTCGAGCGCATAGGCGGCGGTTTCGTGATAAATGCCAGTGGCTTCCAGCACGGCCGTCATGGACTCAGGCGCCTCGCCGGTGCGTTTCTTCGCCCATGCCAGCAGGCGTTTCACGCCGGTCGCGTTGTTGGCAAACGTAGCCACCGGCACTTTCTTGGGCGTAAAGTCGTCACGCATCAGCGCACAGTCGAGCGTGTTCTTACTCACATCGATCCCGATAATAATCATGGCTCTCCTCTCTCACCTTGTTCATACGGCCTCATGTCCTCAATGCGGACGGGCCGGGATACCCTTCAGAGCATAGAGAAATAAGCGGTTCGGGGCCTGATCTACAAAACAGGTTCAATTGACCACAAGGAGCGGGACAGGCTCACCGACCCACAATGACACCCGGTTAGCTTTACCGGATATCTGGAGAGATACAAGGAGC
>JAUOPI010000075.1 GCA_030546905.1 Granulosicoccaceae sp. 1_MG-2023
GCTTCAGGGTGTCGGCACTGCAGCGCAACAGATGGCGGTCGTGCGAGACAATCAGCAAGGCGCCGCTGTTCGGGCCGGGCGCTTAGTTGTCGTCGCCCTGCAGCCCGCCGAAAATTTCAATCAAACGCGGCAGGAACTGGGCAAATTCCAGTGCCTGCAGGGTGAATTGCGCATCAAATTCCGCCGCGGCACTGTCCGAGCCGTCCTCGGCAGCCTTTTCCATAATCGTGTCGCCGAAACGCAGTTTTTTCACGGTCAGTTCGTTGTCGAGCACGAAACTCAGTGAGTCCTGCCATTCCAGGGCCAGCTTCACCACGAATTTACCGGCTTTCAGGTGGGTGCGGATCTCTTCGGAATCGAGCAGCGGTTCCTTGCTGCAACGGACCACACCACCGCTGTCTTCGGAGGCATTGAGCTCACATTCCTCGCCGATGGTGATATCGGCCGGCGGCTCCATCTTGCCGTCGAGCCAGGCGGTAAACAGCGCCACCGGTGCATCTTTGACGGTCACTGGTTTGACCGGCAGTGAGCCGATGGTCTTGCGCAGATAGCCGGTGAAGTCGTCGGCTTTTTTCGCGCTGCCGCAATCGACAATCAGAAAGCCCTGTTCGGGCATGATCATGCCGTAGGTGGTGGAGGCGCGGGTGAAGGCCTTGGGCGTGAGCTCCATCAGCACATCTTCTTTGATTTCTTCGCGCTCTTTTTTGCGGACCTTACGGCCTTGTTCATCCTCGATGGTCTGGACGCGTTCGCTGACAAAGTCTTTGACAACGCTGGCCGGGAGGATGCGTTCTTCCTTTTTCGCGCACAGCATAATAAAGCCGTTGCTGGCGTGATGCAGGGTTTCGCCGTGTTTGCCCAGCGGTGAGGTCCAGCCGTAGCTCGACAACTCCTGGCTGTTACAGGGGGTGAAAGCGCCGTTTTCGAGGTGTTTCTCCAACGACTCGCTGTCAAACTTCAGCTCGTCGGTGAAGGTATAAATCATCAGATTCTTGAACCACATGCCTAGCTGTTTCCCGGAGGACGAAAAGGCAGAAAGTGTAGTTCAGCCGCGCGGATTTGCCAGCGGTGATTGTCTGCCGGCGGCCGGGAG
>JAUOPI010000076.1 GCA_030546905.1 Granulosicoccaceae sp. 1_MG-2023
TAGTCCGGGGCAGTATCGCCGTCACTGTCTACATCGCCTTCGACACTATCCTCGATGCCGTCATTGTCGGAATCTTTGTCCAGATAATCCGGGACAGTATCGCCATCGCTGTCTGTATCAATACCACCTTCCAGCGAGTCAGCAATGCCGTCGTCATCGGAGTCGGTATCACGGTAATCCGGCGTATCGTCACCATCTGTATCAACAGCACCTTCGACGCTGTCGGCTATACCATCGTCGTCGGAGTCGGTATCACGGAAATCCGGCGTATCGTCACCATCAGTATCAACAGTGCCTTCGACGCTGTCGGCTATACCATCGTCGTCGGAATCGGTATCACGGTAATCCGGCGTATCGTCACCATCTGTATCAACGCCACCTTCCAGCGAGTCAGCAATGCCATCGTCATCGGAATCGGTATCACGGTAATCCGGCGTATCGTCACCATCTGTATCAACAGTGCCTTCGACGCTGTCGGCTATACCATCGTCGTCGGAATCGGTATCACGGTAATCCGGCGTATCGTCACCATCAGTATCAACAGTGCCTTCGACGCTGTCGGCAATACCATCGTCGTCGGAATCGGTATCACGGAAATCCGGCGTATCGTCACCATCAGTGTCAACAGCACCTTCGACGCTATCGGCAATACCATCGTCATCGGAGTCGGTATCACGGTAATCCGGCGTATCGTCACCATCAGTATCAACAGTGCCTTCGACGCTGTCGTCAATACCATCGTCGTCAGAGTCGGTGTCACGGAAATCCGGCGTATCGTCACCATCAGTATCAACAGCACCTTCGACGCTGTCGGCAATACCATCGTCGTCGGAATCGGTATCACGGAAATCCGGCGTATCATCACCATCTGTATCAACAGTACCTTCGACACTGTCGGCAATACCGTCGTCATCAGAGTCGGTATCCAGGTAATCCGGCGTATCGTCACCATCAGTATCAACAGTACCTTCGACGCTGTCGTCAATGCCGTCACCATCGGAGTCGCTGTCCAGATAATCTGCAACCTC
>JAUOPI010000077.1 GCA_030546905.1 Granulosicoccaceae sp. 1_MG-2023
TGCCGTCGGTATCGACCGTGCCTTCGGCCGCATCGTTTACGCCATCGTTATCAGAGTCGCGGTCAATATAGTCCGCCGCCCCGTCGCCATCGCTGTCAACTGTGCCTTCAACACTGTCGGCAATACCGTCGTTGTCGGAGTCGGTATCACGGAAATCCGCAACACCATCACCGTCACTGTCTACGGCGCCTTCAACGCTATCGGCAATACCGTCGTTGTCGGAATCGGTATCACGGAAATCCGGTGTACCGTCACCATCAGTATCAACAGTGCCTTCGACGCTGTCGGCAATGCCATCGCCGTCAGAATCGGTATCCCGATAATCCGGGGCACCGTCACCATCAGTATCAACAGTGCCTTCGACGCTGTCTGCAATACCATCGCCGTCGGAATCGAGATCACGGAAATCCGCTACCCCGTCACCGTCAGTATCAACAGTACCTTCAACACTGTCGGCAATGCCGTCGCCGTCGGAATCGAGATCACGGAAATCCGGCGTACCGTCACCATCTGTATCCACAGTGCCTTCGACGCTGTCGGCAATACCGTCGCCGTCGGAATCGGTATCCAGATAATCCGGGGTACCGTCTCCGTCAGTATCCACTGTGCCTTCGACGCTGTCGGCAATACCATCGTCGTCGGAATCGAGATCACGGAAATCTGGCGTACCGTCACCATCTGTATCAACAGTGCCTTCAACGCTGTCGGCAATACCGTCGTCATCAGAGTCGGTATCCAGGTAATCCGGCGTACCGTCACCGTCAGTATCAACAGTACCTTCGACGCTGTCGTCAATGCCGTCACCATCGGAGTCGCTGTCCAGATAATCTGCAACCTC
>JAUOPI010000079.1 GCA_030546905.1 Granulosicoccaceae sp. 1_MG-2023
CTCAGCCCGGCCATGGTGAAGCCGATCTGCAGGAACTCGCCGAGCTCTTCCCAAAAGCCTTTAAAGCGGCTGTAGTGGCCCTTCATGCGGCTGGCGATCATCATCAGCACCATCGGCGCGCCGAACAGGATGGGAATAAACTCCCACGCGTTATCCAGCGTAATCGGCGGCACACTGGGGAACAAAGTCGCCTTGATCGCACGCGAGGCGAGATACGCCATGCAAACGCTAAGCGCGAACATCACCAGATCGGAGGCGATGTGATAGGCCATCTTCTCGGCGGCAGCGTGTTTAAAGAAACGCGAGTTGCTGACTGTTTCGGCCGCTTCGCCTTCATCGGACTTAAGCGACTCGAGCAGCTTTTCTACCGCGTACTGACGTTCTGAGACCTTTGGACGCCGTTCCTCTTGCGCGAGGTCCGGCTGGTCGAATCCGTCCACTGTGCTAGCCATAATACTCTCTAGTTACTGTTGGTGGCGGTGGTGTCGCCCCCGGTACGCCCGTAGGCGTCCTCAAAGCGCTCGATGTCGTCCTCTCCGAGATAGCTGCCGCTTTGTACTTCGATCAGTTCCAGATCGACTTTGCCGGGGTTGCTGAGCTGATGGACCTCGCCCAGCGGGATATAGGTGGATTGGTTTTCCGTAAGCAGCATGGTTTCTTCGCCGCGGCGTACCCTGGCCGTGCCGGTGACGACAATCCAGTGCTCGGCGCGGTGATGATGCATCTGCAGGGAGAGCTTTTCGCCGGG
>JAUOPI010000008.1 GCA_030546905.1 Granulosicoccaceae sp. 1_MG-2023
ACATCATCGCCATCGCTGTCGGCGGCACCTTCATCGGCATCATCAATACCGTCGTTATCCGAATCCGTATCCAGGTAATCCGCTACATCATCGCCATCGCTGTCGGCGGCACCTTCATCGGCATCATCAATACCGTCGTTATCCGAATCCGTATCCAGGTAGTCGGCTACATCATCACCATCGCTGTCGCCTGCACCTTCATCGGCATCGTCAATACCATCGTTATCCGAATCCGTATCCAGGTAGTCGGCTACATCATCACCATCGCTATCGGCGGTACCTTCGTCGGCGTCGCTGATGCCATCGTTATCCGAATCCGTGTCCAGGTAATCCGCTACATCATCACCATCGCTGTCGCCCGCGCCTTCATCGACATCATCAATACCGTCGTTATCCGAATCCGTATCCAGATAATCGGCTACATCATCACCATCGCTGTCAACCGCGCCTTCATCGGCATCATCAATACCGTCGTTATCCGAATCCGTATCCAGATAATCGGCTACATCATCGCCATCGCTGTCGACCGTGCCTTCATCGGCATCATCAATACCATCGTTATCCGAATCCGTATCCAGGTAGTCGGCTACATCATCACCATCGCTGTCAACCGCGCCTTCATCGGCATCGTCAATACCGTCGTTATCCGAATCCGTATCCAGGTAATCGGCTACATCATCACCATCGCTGTCGCCCGCGCCTTCATCGACATCATCAATACCGTCGTTATCCG
The DNA here is from genome assembly GCA_030546905.1 of Granulosicoccaceae sp. 1_MG-2023. Classification (GTDB taxonomy): domain Bacteria; phylum Pseudomonadota; class Gammaproteobacteria; order Granulosicoccales; family Granulosicoccaceae; genus UBA7957. Next base: position 734 of record JAUOPI010000008.1, read on the forward strand.
AATCCGTGTCCAGATAATCGGCCATTTCATCGCCGTCACTGTCGCCCGAACCTTCGTCGGCGTCGCTGATGCCATCGTTATCCGAGTCGGTATCGTTGGCGTCATCCAAACCGTCGCCGTCAGAATCCACACCACCTTCGACGCTATCGGGGATACCGTCGTTATCGTCGTCCGTATCAGCATAATCGGGCGTGCCGTCAGCATCGGCATCACCGAGATCATCAGGGCTGTCAGGCGTACCGTCACCATCGGAATCCGTGTCGCGGAAATCCTCAAGCCCGTCACCGTCGCTGTCACCTGTGCTTTCATCGCTGTCGTCGATACCGTCGTTGTCCGAATCCGTATCCAGATAATCCGCATTGCCGTCGCCATCGCTGTCAACCGCGCCTTCGTCAGCGTCATCGATGCCATCGTTATCGGAATCCTCGTCACGGAAATCGGCAATGCCATCACCATCCGAGTCGCCCGCGCCTTCTACCGCATCTGCAATGCCGTCATTATCGGAATCCAGATCCTGAGCATCAGGAATCCCGTCCCCGTCTGTATCGCCGGTCTCCAGGTCGTCAGCGATACCATCATCATCGGTGTCGCCGTCGGCGGCCGCCGAGTCAGGGATGCCATCGTTATCAGAATCACTGTCCAGATAGTCCGGCACGCCGTCGCCGTCGCTATCGCCTGCGCCTTCATCGGCGTCGCTGATACCGTCGCCATCCGAGTCAATATCCCTGGCGTCATCCACACCGTCGCCGTCAGAATCCACACCACCTTCGACGCTATCGGGGATACCGTCATTATCGTCGTCCGTGTCAGCATAATCGGGCGTGCCGTCGGCATCGCTATCACCGAGGTCATCGGCGCTGTCCGGATTGCCGTCACCATCGGAATCCGTATCGCGGAAATCCTCAAGCCCGTCACCATCACTGTCGCCAGTGCTTTCGTCGCTGTCGTCGATACCGTCGTTATCTGAATCCGTATCCAGATAATCCGCTACGTCGTCGCCATCGCTGTCAACCGTACCTTCATCAGCATCACTGATACCGTCGTTATCAGAATCACTGTCAATGTAATCTGCAAGCTCGTCCCCATCGGAATCCAGAGGCGCATCGGCGCTGCCATCGCCGTCGTAATCGGTCTCACCGGAATCGACCGGATTCTCCAGCGCATCAGCCAGGCCGTTATCGCCTACCGGACCATCGATACGACCGTCGTTGTCGCTGTCCAGGGCGCTGTCTGCGCCGGCTTCTACAAGATCAGTGACACCGTCATTGTCGCTATCCGTGTCGAGATAGTCAGCGACGCCATCATCGTCGCTATCAAGCGCGGTTTCAGTCGCGTCGCTTATACCATCGTTGTCCGAATCCAGATCATAGGCATCGACAATACCGTCGCCATCACTGTCAACAGAGCCTTCAACAGCGTCAGAGATCCCGTCATTGTCATTATCCCCGTCCAGGTAATCAGCAACACCGTCACCGTCGCTGTCCGCACCACCTTCCACGCTGTCATCGATACCGTTGCCATTGGCATCGGTATCGCGAAAATCTTCAAGCCCGTCACCGTCGGTATCAGATGCGCCTTCCTCGCTATCCGGGAAACCGTCACCGTCAGAGTCGGTATCCAGAGAATCGACAAGACCGTCCCCGTCGGTATCGACCTGACCTTCAGTTACGTCGTCAATCCCGTCACCATCGTCATCGGAATCGAGCGTATCGCGCAGACCGTCACCGTCGGTGTCGCGCGTCACCACAGCCGTTACCGTCAAGGTCGAAACACTACCGTCAGCACCGAGCTGATCGGCATAAGCCACGCTGACCATGTCGCCATAGCTGACATCAAGCACGCCGTCATTGTTAACCTGCCCGTCAGGCGAACCGCTCTGGTAACTGCCGGTAAAAACCCCGCTATCCACCCCGGTTTCAGTCAGCTTGACGGTCTCGACTTCACCGCTTGTTGTATTTTCAACAAGCACGTAAACGCTCTCTGCCGTATCACTCAGCAGATTGAGATCACTGTCCGTTACAGATATGGCCGGCGACTCGCCTTCGAGCAGATCCGTGGCGCTGCTCAGCACACCGTCCGCACCACTGCTCAGTGCGTCGTCACTGCGCACCTCGAACTGCAGTGATACAGCGCTGGTCAGACCATAAACATAGGTATCGATATACGCCTGATCACCGAGACTGCCGCTGGAGTAGTTGCCCCAGGTATGTCGTCCCTCATCGGTATCGGAGCTCGCGCCCAGCGGCAAATTGGACGTGCCGCCAAGATCAGCACCCAGCACCGACACATCATCCCAGTAGACCAGGGTCGGCGAATCACTGCCATCCTCAGCCACCGACCAGATAGTCAGTCCGTCGTTGTTATCATCGTCTTCCGCGCCGAGATCGACGTCCACATCCAGGCCATCGCCACCGAGCCCCAGATCAACGCCAAGATCAATACCACCGAGACCAAGGCCCACATCAGCCCCGACCTCTTCCTCAGTACCGAAAGCGCCCAGCAGATCCAGACCGAGACCCAGATCAATCAACGCATCATCGTGGCCGCCGCTGGTCTCCACATCGTTTGCGATAAAGTGGTATTCCCCCATACGCACGGCAAGGACCACCCCATAGCGTCCATCGGCTACCGGATTGCCCTCAACATCAAGTCCGTCCCAGATCACTTCATTGCTGCCGGCGACAGCATCGCCTAACAGCACGCGGTCGCCGACATCGCCGAATACGCCGTCCTGATTCAGATCCAGAAAAATGGCGTAGTTACCGTCCACATCCGAATCAAAGCGGAAACTGCCGGTATCCTGCACGCCGTCGGTGGTCGCCGGAGAAATCGCTAAATCCTGCCCCTCATCATCGAGGAACTCAGCATTGAGCACAGTCGGCGGGTTTTCCGGCTCAGCCTTGGCAATCTGCGGCCGCGCCAGATATTGCGGATAGAGGTATTCAAGCGCGCTGCCGGTGGAGTCGGCATCGCCTGTGCTGTAGCCCGAATAGGGTGCGCCAACGCCTTTGTTATTGGCTACCAGCTGATAGATATAGCCGGAGAAGTTATTCAGATCGAGCTTCCAGACATAGTTGGTGTCTGCCCTGCCGCCCGGAACCAGCGCATAGACATCGGCATTGGTCACGCCGGCCTCGCCGAAGGTGCCACCGTTGAGGTTCCAGGAATAAGCCCAAAGCCGCCCTTGCGCTTCGGTCGGATCCGGCAAGCTGGCGCTATCGCCTGTCACCGTAATATCGAGACGGCTCAATTCCGTGCCGTCGTTATTTTCGACTTCGATACGGAAGGTGTCAGCCTTGGCAGTGATATAGCGATAAGGGTTCGTCAAAGCTGCAGATAAGTCGCTGCTACAGCTGACGTTTTCTTCTGCAAGAGTTGCAGTATCGACTTGTGTATCGCTGCTGTCGTAAATGCGGAAGGTCAGACTATCGCCTGACGAGGCCCCGCATGCAGAAATATTGATGACTTCACCGGCGCTCAGGATGTCAACATAGTAGGAGCTGCCTTCTGTGCCACGGCTTGTATCTTCGGCGGCACTGGCTGAATCGAAAAACTGCTGGTTGAGGCCGAACTGCGCGCTACCTTCCGCCAAAACACTTTGTACCGGGGCCATGGACAAAGCCAGAAGAATAGCCTGTGCCAGGGGACGGCGATGGAACACTGCCTTATCCGCATCTGAATACAACATAGATACTTTACTCATCGCTATGGCAACTTGTGCCATGTAAATCATCCTGATCTTGGCTCCGGACATCCGTACCCGGATCAGCGAGAAAACTAATTCTTGTGTCTTAGCGGCCTGTAAAGAGAATTATTGCGCCCATGTAACACTAAACAGCTCACAAAAAATAAATGCCAAATACGCATAGTTTTCAATGTCTTAAAACATGCGGGATGACTGTGTGACAGGCGTCCTTCCGGCCCGCGAGATGAGCTGATATACAGTACGGTGGCCTTGCATTACGACAGGCGGACAAAGGCCGGATACGGTGGGTTTTAATCTGCCGCTCGCTGCCCTGCAGCCACAGCAAGTGACCGCGCTGACAGGGCGTCAGCACGGCTGATGAACAGACCACGGATCAGACGCTTGCGTGGTATTACAAGCGGTCTACCGATTGGCGGACCTCAGTAAAGAGCCGTCCCCGTTCCCAGCATTGCGCTGCGATCGGGTAAGAGAAAAAACTCCCCGGCTTCATGCCCGGCATATTTTATCGGCGCGTATTGCGGTTCCTGATCCACATTCAGTGCAGCGGCGGCCGATTTGACCCGGCGCTGCACTTCGCGAAACAGCTTATAGCCTTCCAGAACACTGTTATTCTCGTTAAGCACGTCGATAAAGGCCTTGGCAAATACCGAGTGTTCCCCGCCCCCGCTGTCGAGTACAGGCTTGACCCCGCCGGACGTCAGCACCGCCCTGGCACGCGTGCTGTTCATGGCCTTATACCAGTTTTTTCGGGCATCGGCGGTCAGGCCGGTATCGAGCCGCGCCACGGACGAACGCGTCATAGAGCCCGAGTAACAGGAGTCGGCCACCACCAGAATATGCTTGGCCGCCATAACATTAAGAATATCGGTGATGGCCACGTTGGAGATCCAGTTAGCACTACTGTCCGGCTCGGAATCGACCGGCAGCCAGTAGCCGCGCAGATTCACTTCATCAAGCTCTCCGTGACCGGCATAGTAAATCAGCAGATTGTCTTTTTCGGTCAGGGTTTCACGCAGCTTGTTCAGCGCCGACAACATCGCGTAGCGATCGGCATCCAGCAGCAAGGTTGTATTAAATCCGTATTTGTTCTCCAGTATATCCGCCACCACACGGGCGTCATTAGCGGCCGTATTCAGACTGGTCATATACGGATAATGGTTGTTGCCGATCACCAACGCGTAGTAGTTACCGAACTCAACACCGTCCACATTGACCGGGGGTTTGGCCGCACCTGCCGTGCTGATCTGCGGGCGGGCGGTGGCGTTGTTTTTCGGATTCAGCACAAATTCCAGTGCTGTTCGGTGTCCGTCACGGTCTATGGCCACCAGATTCACCGGCGTTGCCGCCGTGCCGACGCTTTGCTTGACCCGGAACAGCCCATTGTCTTCCAGTTCGGCACTGCGGTCATTGACGCGGAAAGACAGTAAATCGAGCTGCGAGTCGACACGCCCGATAATCTCGATTTCCGCAACCGCACTACGCAAAGTAATCTCCGGGGCACCGCGTGTGGCTAACAGCGGCGGGTCGATAATCTCGATGACCGGCCCGTCGGCGACCGTCGCCACCACCGCCGCTGCCGGCGCGCTGTCGAGCCGCACCTGCGCCTGTGTCAGCTGACTTTCCAGCGCCGCCAGTTCGGCCTGCTGTTGCTGCACCTGCGCCTGCTGCGCGGCCAGCTGCTGTTCCAGTTCCGCAACCCTAGCGCTCTCGCGCTGACGCGCAGTCAGTTGCTGGTCGGCGATACGCCCGGTCAAACGCTGCTGTTCGGCACGCGCATCTGCCAGCTCGTCTTCCACAGCGGCCAGACGCCCGGCTTCGGCCTGACTGGCGGCCAACGCATTCCGCAAGGCTGCCACCTCCTGATCGCGGGCTTGCAACTCAGCACTCAGCGCCTCCCTGGTCCCGTCATCACGCTGACCGGCCTCGGCCCGGGCCAGCGCGATCTCCTGCTCACCGACCTCAGCCTCCAGCCTTGCGATTTGCGACTCCCCTTCCCTGACCTGCTGCTGCAAGGCCCTGAGCTGCGCCTGCATCTCAGCCTGTTCACCGCCCTGCTGAGCGGCCAGCGCCAAAGCGCCACGTTGTTCCGCCAGTTTTTGCCGGACCTGCTCCAACTCGGCCAGTGTCTGCTGACGGCTCTGTTGCAGTTCCCGCGCGGAAAGCTGTTCGGCGGCCAAGCGACCGGCCAGCCGGGCTTTTTCGCGCTCGGCTTCCTCGAGCCGCGCCAGCAGTTGCGGATCGGACGCAGCCGGCTCCTCGCCGGCCGCCGACTGCGCCGCAGCCAACGCCGATTTTTGCTCTTCAAGCTCACGGGCCAGCTGCGCCAGGCGCGCCTGGCTGCTCTGCAGCGATGCCTGACGCGAATCGCGCTCGCTTTTAAGCGCCACGACCTGCGCCTTGAGCTGACTGTTTTCTTCCTGCAGGCGGTCGAATTCACGCGCTTTGGCTTTGCGGTTTCCGGCCTCGACCGAGGAAACAAACTCCAGATTGCCGTCACTCAGCCCGGAGGCCTGACGGTACCAGTTCATCGCCGTCGTCAGATCCCGCTCCACGCCCAGCCCGCTTTCATACAGAAAGCCCAGATTGATCTGCGCCCGTGAATATCCCTGCTCTGCCGCACGGCGATACCATTCGGCAGCGATCTGATAATCGGCCTGAATACCCAGCCCTTTTTCGTAGATCTCGCCCACATAGGTCTGCGCTGCGGCATCGCCCTCTTTGGCCTGCGGCAGCCAGATTTTCAGCGCAGTTGCGTAGTTGGAGCGGTCAAAGGCGACATACTCTCCGCCGCGTATTTCGCAATCAGAGGCGGTGGTCTTAATCGGCCGCCGCGGCGTCAGATAGGTCATGCGCGAGCCGAGCTGGCGTAACTGACCGGGCAGCAGACAATCGACCACCATCAACTGTTCGGCCCGCAAGCCTTCGGCCCCGGCGGGCAATCCGCTGTCCTCGTTTGCCGGCGCAGTCGCACAGCCGGCCACCCAGGCCGCCAGACAGGCACTCACCAGGCTTGTCTTAAAGAAAGCAAACATTCTGTCGAGTCGTGTGTTTATCCGCATAGCACCCTTCATAACCGTTCACCTCACCCCGACCAAATCACATCAGCTTATCCGCTCTGATCATGGCCTAAGCGCTTCGCTGTACAGTAGTGGATATAAGTACTAGAGCGCCGGCCCTGCTCCATTAGCAGTAAACCTTGCCGCGCCGGCGATGGCTGTGAAGGATTCACACCAGAACGGTGACGACGGCACCGAGGTGGATTATCCGGCACGCAAACAGCACATCAGATGGGCAAATACAACCCGTCAGGTTATAGTGGGTCACAAAAAAAACAGGAGGAAATACGATGACTTGCGCAATGAACGCCGGGGAAATTAACGCGTTTCTGGAAAAGGAATTTCCGCAGATTCATATCAACGGAAAGGTGTTTGAGGTCACTGAGGTCAAGCCCGAATCGGTAACGATTCATTTCACACCGGGCGAGGCACATCTGCGTCCGGGTGGTACGGTTTCCGGTCCGAGTATGTTCACTCTTGCCGATCTGGCCGCCTATGCCGCGATTCTCGCCAGACTCGGCCCCGTGGCGCTGGCCGTCACGACCAATCTGAATATTAATTTCATGCGCAAACCCTCACCCGGCAATATGCGCGGGGTTTGCCGCATTCTCAAATTGGGTAAGCGTCTTTGCGTGCTGAATGTGGATATCTACAGCGATGCCAGCTCCGCGCTGGTTGCCCATGCGACCGGCACCTACTCAATTCCACCGCACTGAATCAAGCCGACTCGGTCAGCGAATCCGCCTCTTCCAACGCTGTGGCGAAAGCATCAAACGCGGCTTTCCAGGCTTTGACCAGTTCCGGCGTGGCTTCATGAAAGAGCACATCCTGCATGGCCTGAACCGAGGCCCGGCGGAACACTTTCAGATGTTCGGGTTTGATGCACACCGCAGCCTGTTCGACCACATGGTCGATACAACGCGCCGGCTGCCCTTCTTCAACACCGAAGCATTCCAGCAACAAACGCAGTAAATTCGGATGGCTTTGACGCGATTGACCGAAAAATCCACGCAAGTGGGGATAACGGCGGAACAAAATATCGTACATCCGGTAGGTAATATCGTCCGCATTTTCTTCGAGAAAAACCTGATTCTCGCTTAATACGTCAATCGTAATTTGATCTAATCTGGCCAAACGGCAACTCCTTTTACAGCCGGCCGGCGCGTCCTGCGCCTCTCAGGCTTCATCGTACAAGCAGATGGCGTGCCCGATTTGAAGTCCCTGATACTCATTTGCCGGCCACAGATTTAATATAGCACGCAAAAGCCGCTTATAACCGTCGCAGGTCAAATGCAATGCCCCATTTTTTGTAGGGATATGTTTACATGCGTTCGGCCGGGAATATCAGTCAGTTTCTTGGCGTATTTCCTCCAGTGCCTGCCGCGCCTGATTATTGGCGGGATCAATGGAAAGCACCATTTCATAGGTCTCCAGCGCATTGGATCCGGGCGGTTCCGTTAAACGGCCCATGCCACGATGCGCATCGGCCACCATCAGCAGCCGCGTCACCCGGGCGCGCTCTTCCTCAGTCAGGTTTTTATGCACCACCGGCGCCGGTGCGGCCGTGGGCGCGGCAGCCGGTTGCCACCACCAGGCTGCCGCAGCGCCGACGGCCAGCATTACAAGCCCGGCAAGCATCACAAAAAGCCCGCTTTTGTTGCGCCGCGGCGGATTGGCAATGAGCTCCTGCGTGCGTGTCTGCGTCTCGCGCAGCTGATCCACCGCCGCAATCAGCGCCGCCGCGTCCGGAAAGCGTGCCGCCGGGTCCTTGGCCAGCATGCCGTCGAGCAAGGGCTGATAATCGCCCTGTTCAACAGGCAAAACCGGCAGCGGATCATTAATGTGTTTTAAGGCCGTGCTGAAGGGGTCCTGGCCCAGATAGGGCTTTTCGCCGGTCAGCATCTCGTAGAACATCACGCCCAGACTGTAAATATCCGAGCGGTGATCGAGACTCTGGCCCATGGCCTGTTCCGGACTCATGTATTCCGGCGTGCCAACGGCAAAGCCGACGGCGGTGAGCTGGGTTTCGTTGGAGACCGACTTGGCAATACCGAAATCGCTGAGCGCCGCGCTGCCGTCGGACTTGAAGAGGATATTGGCCGGCTTCACATCGCGATGTACAAAGCCTTCGGCATGGGCCATGCCCAGGGCCCCGGCAATCTGCCGGATCACCGCCAGGGTATCGCCCCGGTAAGGCCCGTCTTTCAGCAGGTCTTTGAGATTCGGCCCCGGCAGATACTCCATCGCCATGTAATAAAAGCCGGCCGCCTGACCGATATCGAAAATAGTCACGATATCCGGATGATGGCTGACCCTGGCGGCAATCCGCCCTTCCTTCAGGAAGCGTTCGCAAAACGCCGGATCGTCGGCCATGCGCGGGTCCATCACCTTGATCGCCACTTCACGGTCGAGGGAATTCTGCACCGCCAGAAAAACACTGGCCATACCGCCCTGCCCCAATTTGGACTTCAGGGTGTAACCGGGTATCTGCATGGTTTGCACGCGCCGCCGGGCCGTTGCCGTTTAGAGCTCGAACCGGGCACCGAGAGTCATTTGGGTTTCGCTGAAATCACGCAACCCCATCAGCGTGCGGACATCGGCAAACATCTGAATCCCGTTGCGCAGCACCGCCGAGGCCCCGAGGCCGAGACTGAAGTAGTCACGATCCGGCTCGTCAGTGACGGTCAGCAGTACATTCTCGCGCGGGTCATTGGCATAAACGGTTTCCACTTCGCGGACGTCGTCGCTGTACTCATGGACCCACTCCAACCGTGCCTGCGGCACCAGCACACCGAAACCGGTGTTACTCACCCGACTGAGGCGCACGCCCAGCGAGCTGGTGACCGACTCGATGCTCTGATCGCTGACCCGCAGGTTCAGCCCCTGGGCGCCGGTTTCGGTAAAACCGTCCACCTCCACATCAAGATACTGCGCACGCAGATACGGGGCCAGACTGACCGCACCGAAGTTGTATTCCGACCCCACACCCAGGCTGACCGCCGTCTGTGTGCTGTCAGTGTCGCTGCGGGCCTCGCGGTCGGCGCCGTCATTCTCCGCCTGGTCCGATTCACTGGCGATCACGATGCTGCGCGTCAGATCGAACCGGCCCTGTCCCAGCGTGACGATGCCGTCGAAGAACACAGGTCCGGCATAGGCCAGTGCGTAAAGCGAAAAAGAGGCAACATCAGCGTCCATATCGCCACCGCTGACAGTGTCGGTCTCATCGAAGTCCGAACTGGTACTGCTCAACCCGGCAGCAAGACCGGCGACCATGCCGTTCCCGAAACGGTAATCGGCACCGAGCGTCATACCACGGGTATCGTAGCTGAAGCCGTCCTCAGCTGCGCTTGCGTCCTTTTCCCCGGTTCCGATATCACCGTGGACAAACACACCCCAGCGACTGGCCATCAGCGTGTCTTCATCACCACCGGCGCCGCCGCGTGCCTCCGCCGTATCAGGCCGGTAGAGCGCATAACTGCCGAACAGATTGACCGCACTGAGACGAAAACTGCCATTGCGCGAGAGCAAGGCCGACAAACGCTTGCTGACATTGGCGGTCTGGCTGCCCGAGGCTTCCGTGGCCAGCGAACCTGTGGCGACCGTTTCCTCACCGGCGACATTCTGCAAAGCAGCCTGCAACTGTTCACGGCTGATGCCCAGATCCTTGGCCACCGGCCCGTCGATGCCATTGAGGGAATTGGCGGTATGGACCATCTCACCGCACTTATCAAACAAATCGGCCTGCAAATCCCCGTCCGCACCGTTTTTGTTAAACTGCACGCAGACCGCCTGCACCGCGTTCCCGGTGCGGATCTGCAGATCACTCGCACCGATACTGCCGAGATTATTCACCGGTTCCACAGCTGCAAGGCCGGCACCACTGACAATCGAGCCGGCCAAGGCCAGCAGCAGGTGCCGGTTCCGGCCTCCCGGCGCAGAACCTGTGGGTTGAAGAACTAAACCACTTTCCCCGTGTTGCATTTTCCGCTACCTCGCTTCAGATCCCATGGTGCCGCAATGCGCGCCTGTTCGCGCTTCTTTGGAAACTCTACACGTATTGGCCGGCCAAGACGCTCATACGAATGTCTAATGGCCTGTGTTGCGCCGCTGCGTTTAAAAAGAAAGCTCTGAAAGAAGCGCCGGGGATTGCGTGGTTTCCGATAGCAGCATTGGCCCAAGCCGGATGCGTCGCAGCCTTGTACTGCTACAGATACTGGCACTGTGTGTTTGTCTGATGCCGGGCAAGCTTATCGCGCGTCTGGCAATTGTGGTCGAGCCCGAACCGGCCGCCGTCGCCCCGCTCAGCTCTGCACTGCAGGAGGCCGCCGCCGGCGGCGAGTCGGTCAGTGTGATTCTCAGCGGCCGCACCACGCGCCTGCTCAGCGATTGGCAGGTACCGGATCCGTCGCTGATAGAAAATCTCACCGCGCAGCTGACCAGCGCAGACCCGGGACGCAATCCGGCCTCCGGTGTCGAACGGGCCTTCGGCGTGCTCGGCGAAGTGACAGACGATAGCGGCCCGTCACGTCTGCTGATTCTGTCGGACGGCCGCTTCAACACCGGCGACGCACAGGACGATCAGCGCTTTGCACAATGGCTGACCCTGATCCTCGCCGAAGACATCAATGCCGACGGCACGCAGGTGCTCTGGCAAACCCTGTCGGACAGCGCCGATAGTGCCCTGATTGAACGCTTTCTCGAATCCGCCGGCGCACCGCTTGCAACAACTGCCGTAAGCGCCACGGCAAGGCCGGCAGCAGCGACTGACGCGGACCGCACGGCAAGCGCCGAAGCAATCCCGGCGACGGCCGGCCCCGCACAAAGCGATCCGGTCAGTGTTCCGCAAGACAAGCCAAGCGTGGTCAGCTCCGACACAGAAACCGCAAGCCCGGATACCACAAACCCACCAAGTGATATCAGCGAAAAAAATACAAGTACTGCACTACTGCCAACAACGGACAACCCGGCCGCGGGCACCGATGAGAGCGCAACAACAGGCCTCTCCACCGGCGTACCGGTCCTGCCGGCGCTGCTGGCCGCGGTTGTACTAGTGCTCGGTGGCGGCTTGTATGCTCTGCGCCGCAGAACAAAACGCAGGGCAAGCGCAGCGCCGGTCGCACCGGCGAAACCCTCCGGCATAGCCGGCACAGGGGCGGCTGCCCTCGCGCCTGCAACAATGCCTGAGGCCGGCGACAGCCATGACGCTGAAACCGACGAGGCGGATCAAACACAGGAAATCGTGCCAACCGGACGCTTCGCGGTCAGTACGGCCGCTGCAGGCGTGGCAGAAGAACGGAGTATTGAAGAGAAGTTTTTCGGGCCGCAGTCAGAACCATTGCCGGAACCGCTGCCACACCCGCAGGCCCCGCAAACAGCGTCCCCGGGCTCTGACGAACAACAGCTGCCGGCCCGGGATAGTGAAGCCGCGCGCGCAGAGGGTGGCTTAACAGCGCCGACTTCTGAGCCAGCACCCGCGCCGGAACCGGTCGCAACGCCGGCCGAAGAGCCCACCGTATTAGCCGATACCGCCGCACTGAGCACCGCAGCGGCGGTAACAGACACGCCCGACGCGGCACCGCCTGCTACGCCAGAGCCGGCGCCGGAACCGGTCGCAACGCCGGCCGAAGAACCCACCGTATTAGCCGATACCACCGCACTGCGCACCGCAGCGGCAGTAACAGACACGCCCGACGCAGCAGCGCCTGCAACAGCAGAGCCGGCGCCGGAACCGGTCGCAACGCCGGCCGAAGAAGCCACGGTATTAGCCGATACCGCCGCACTGCGCACCGCCGCTGCGGTAACAGACACGCCCGACGCAGCACCGCCTGCAACAGCAGAGCCGGCGCCGGCGGAAGCAGCCACGGTACTGGCCGATACCGCCGCACTGCAGGTCAAAACGCCGGACAAGCCGGAAGATGACGCGACCGTACTGGCGGTGCCGCCACCCCGGCATAAACGCTAGCGCAAGCGCCCGCCCGCGCTGAACATCACTGCTAGCCCAGTGCCGCTTCGACGCAGCGAATCACGCCGTAGGGAACATCCCCGCCCAGCGCTTCGAAAGCCTGTTTGATCCGTCCCGGCTCATCGTCAAACATATCCAGTGCCGCCGTGATGCGGTCGTAATCACCTTCATCCAGCGTCACCACATCCTCCACATCAAGCACACCGGCAGCGATGGCATCGGCAAAATGGCCGTAGATCGTACCCACAGCCAGATCCCGCTTTTCGGCAATGTCTTCCGGCTCCAGACCTTCGGCGTAGAGCAGCAGCGTGTCATTGACCGTATTGCTCAGTTCATTGTCCATAAACTCGGGCAAGGCGTACTCGGCCACCACTTCCATAAAGGCCTCGCCATAGCGTTCGAGTTTTTTCTCACCAACACCGGAAATAAAACGAAACGCGTCGTCCGATTGCGGACGTTTCAGGGCAATATCGGCCAGGGTGGCATCGCCGAAAATCACATAAGGCGGTACGCCCTGCTCCTGCGCCAGACGCAAACGCAGCTGACGCAAAGCCTCGAACAAGGGCTCATCGACGCTGCGCACTTCCACACTGCGTTTGGCGGATTTTTTGGTCGGTTTTTCCGACTCGCTCTGACGCCGCAGGCGCAGGGTGGTTTCACCTTTGAGCACAGGCCTGCATTTTTCAGTCAGGCGCAGCGCGCCGTAAGACTCGAGATCGGAATTGAGATACCCGAGCGCGATCAGCTGGCGGAAAATCAACCGCCATTCCGGTCCGCTGATATCACTACCGATACCGAACACACTGAGCTTGTCGTGGCCGAGTTTTTTTATGCGCTCATCATCCTTGCCATTGAGCACATCGATCACATAGTTAACGCCGAAACGCTGCCCTGTGCGGTAGACTGCCGACAGCGCTTTGCGGCAGGCTTCGGTGGCATCCCAGGTAACCGGCGGGGTTGTGCAGTTATCGCAATTGCCGCAGGGTTCGGCCATTTCCTCGCCGAAATAGCCCAGCAGGAGCTGACGCCGGCAATCACTGGTTTCACATAAGCCAAGCATGGATTCGAGCTTGTGATGTTGAATCCGCTTGAACTGTTCATCGGCATCGGAGTCTTCCATCATCTGCCGCAGCGTGATGACATCCTGCAGGCCGTAGGCCATCCAGGCACTTGAGGGCTGTCCGTCACGACCGGCGCGGCCGGTTTCCTGATAATAGGCTTCGATGCTTTTCGGCAGACTCAGATGCGCAACAAAACGCACATCGGGTTTGTCTATTCCCATGCCGAAAGCGATGGTGGCAACGATAATAATGCCCTCTTCGCGCAGGAAGCGCGCCTGATTGGCGGCGCGGTCCGCATCACTCATACCGGCGTGATAAGGCAAGGCCGTACGGCCCTTACCGCTGAGCCACTCGGCGGTGGCATCGACTTTTTTCCGCGACAGGCAATAGACAATTCCGGCATCGGTGGGATGACGATCACGGATAAAACGCCAGAGCTGATCCCGCGCGTTTGCCCCTTCGCTGAGCTCGTAGTAGATATTCGGCCGGTCAAAGCTGCTGACGTAACGCCTGGCGTTCTGCAGTTGTAATGTGCCGGCAATTTCCTCGCGTGTGCGCGGATCAGCCGTCGCTGTTAATGCAACCCGGGGCACATCCGGGAAACGCTCATGCAGCACCGAGAGCTGTTGATACTCACGGCGGAAGTCATGCCCCCACTGGGAGACACAATGCGCCTCGTCTATGGCAAACAGGGAAATCCGGCAGCGGCTGAGCAGGTTCAGGGTGCGCTCATTGAGCAAACGTTCAGGTGAGATATACACCAGATCGATCTCGCCGTTCTGCATGGCATTGGCCACATCGCGCTGCTCTTCCACCGACAGGGTGGAATTGAGATAAGCCGACTGCACGCCGGCCTGTCGCAGCGCATCGACCTGGTCCTGCATCAAGGCGATCAGCGGCGAGACCACAACCCCGACACCCTCGCGTATCATCGCGGGAATCTGATAGCAGAGCGATTTGCCGCCGCCGGTCGGCATCAGCACCAGCGCATCATCTCCGCTGATCAGGGTATGGATGATGTCGGCCTGGTTGCCACGGAAATCGTCATAACCGAAGGTAACGCGCAATACATCAAGCGCCTGAGCGGCAATTGCCGGCGAAATATCAGACATAACGGTCTACTCCCTTAAACCGCATTAAAAGCATGAACATAAAAGACCTGCGTTGCGAATAACAGAACGGCCTCCTGCCGCCGGCCGGTCCTCCGTGACCCGTATAAAACGCCAGAGCTTACCACAGTGACCCGCGTGGCAGGCAGCTGCGCCGGCCTCAGACCAGGCCCTTAAGCACCAGCTCCCGGTAGCTGACAATCCCGACAACGCGGTCGTTCTCGATAACCGGCGCGACCGACAGACCGAAGCGGTCAAATAAACGGGCGCAGTATTTCACATTCATCCCGGCATCGGCATCGATCACCGGCTTGGTCATGATTTCGTAGATATTGACCCGCTCCGGCGCACGGTCGCGCGCCAGCACCTTACGGGCAATATCGGCCAGCACCACAATGCCGTAGGCATCGCCCGGATCGCGGCGTTTGACGATCACCACCGTGGTGTTGTGCTGGCGCATCCGTGTCAGCACCTCGGCCACCGTGGCCAGCCCGTCGATCTCCAGAAAACCGCTCGACATCACATCCCGCACGCACACCGCCTGCGTCGCGCTCATAGCAGTTCCTCCACGTCTTCGGTCAGCTTCAGCACCTGATGGGTGACACCGACAGCGTCTTCCACATCCAGCTGAAAAGCGATGCCGGTGCCGGGCTTGTCGTCAAACCCGCCGACCCGGCAGAGCGTCTCGAGAATGCTCCGCGCCAGATGTTCCTCGACCAGAAAAATCAGCAGATCGCGTTGCATATCCAGCGACAGGCCGAAGAACGTTTTGGTGATATGCATGCCCTGCCCGCGTGCATTGTTGATAATCGTCGCACCGGTGGCCCCGGCCTCCCGTGCGGCCTCGAGTAACGGATCTGTCTTGTCGTCGCAGACCAAAGCGATAATCATTTTAAAACGCATGGCAACTCTCCCCGCCTTGCAGGCGCAGGTGGACGGAATCAATCAGCCGCCGCGGCGGCCTTGCGGTATTGGATAAAGCGCACCAGCTGCGCATAACCCAATACCGACATAATCGGAAACAAACTGGCAAAGGCAATCAGACCGAAGCCGTCGATCAGCGGATTGCGCCCGGGCACGGTCTCAGCCAGCCCGAGGCCCAGCGCGGCCACCAGCGGCACGGTCACGGTGGAGGTCGTCACCCCGCCCGAATCGTAGGCCAGCGGCACAATCATGGGCGGCGCGAACAGGGTCTGTATGACCACCACAAGATAGCCGCTGATAATGTACCAATGAATCGGATCGCCCACGACAATGCGGTAAGTGCCGAGCGCAATGCCGATCGCCACGCCGAACGCCACCGACACGCGCAGGCCCAGCACACCGATGCTGCCGCCGGAAACCTGATGGGCTTTCATCGCCACCGCCAACAGCGAAGGCTCAGCAATCGTGGTGCTGAAACCGACGCAAAAGGCAAAGATATAGACCCAGTAGTAATCGCTCCACAGCACCGCCGTCTGCGCAGCCCCCGCGCCGGACAGAAAGCCCGGATCGGTCAGTTGCGCGGCCATCAGGCGGCCGATCGGGAACAAGGCCCATTCCAGCCCGAGCAGAAACAGGGCAAGACCGATAATGACCCAGAAAAATCCGATCAGAAGACGCCCCGGGGAGGCCGGCAGCTTGCGGATAACCAGTAGCTGAAAGCTGAAAATGACCGCTGCAATCGGCAGGACGTCGCGCACGGTGCTGCGCAACACACTGAGGAAATCCGCGATAAAGTCACTCATTGCATCACCATGCCGTAGGCCATCACAAAGATAATCGGCGTCAGTGAAGCAAACGCGATCAGACCGAAACCGTCGACCATCGGATTGCGGCCGCGGATTGAGGAAGCCAGGCCCACGCCCAGCGCGGTGACCAGCGGCACGGTAATGGTCGAGGTGGTGACACCACCGGAGTCGTAGGCGATGCCGACAATTTCGCGCGGGGCAACGGAGGTCATCACCACCACCGCCACATAGCCGCCCATAATCAGCCACTGGATCGGCCAGCCCCGGATGATCCGCAGCACGCCGATCACAATCGCCAGACCGACGGAAAATGCCACCGTCAGGCGCAAGCCGGTCGCGTAACGGCCGATCGCAGCCGGCGAGTCTTCCAGCGCACCGGCCGCAGCAGCCACCCGTGCCGCTTCACCGGCCACGGCGATCAACGCCGGCTCGGCCACCGTGGTGCCGAAGCCCAGCGCAAAGGCAAAACTCAGCAACCAGGGCACACTGCCCTTGCAGGCAAAAGCGTGCGCCATGGATTCGCCGATCGGAAACAGGCCCTGCTCCAGACCGTAGACAAAAAACGTCAGGCCGAGCACCACCAGAACCAATCCGGCCAGCAGCCGTCCAACCTCGGGAAATGGCTGATGCAAGACCACGATCTGGAAAAACAGCACGACCAGAAGAATCGGTGCAAGATCACGCAGACTGCCCAAAATGGCAGAGAAAAGCTTACTGATCATGGGCTGGCCGCTTGCACAATAGCATTCAATAAAATCCAGTCTTTCACAGACCGGCACGACGATGATTGACAGCCGTCAATCAGACACGGAGTCTAGCAGAAGCGGCACGCCGCCCGCTGTACGGCGGCCGGGCGCCGATCCTCCAACCGGGCATAACACGATGAAAATCATCTACAAAGCAGGCAATATCATGGAAGCGCATATCGTCGCCGGCATGCTCGGTGCCGCCGGCATCCCGGCGCACGTTGGCGGGTTTTACCTGCAGGGCGCACTCGGCGATCTGCCGCCCACCGAAGGCGTGCCGGTGATGGTCGCGGAGGAAGATACCGAAGAGGCCCTGCAACTGGTCCGCGACTATGATGACAGCGCCGGTGAGGATGACGCCGCCACGACACGCTTCGAAGCCTGATGATCAGCCTGCAATCTTGCCGCTGAAACGCCGGGGGAACACCGCTTTTGCGGCACTGTCCCAGACAGCGGCATCCATTCTGCTACAGGAATCCCACGACCGGGGGCTGGCGCGCCCCTGCCTGAATTCAATTGAGTTAAATCACCGTGTTTGAAAGTTTTTTTCCAAGGCCCAAGGCCTTTATCCTCAGTTTTATTGTCTGGGCCCTGCTGTGCGTCGTCGTGTACTACACACTCGGCGATACGCTGGCGGGCTTTCTCAGCCTCGGCGGCCTGTTCGGTTATGACTGGCTGCCGGCGGCGGCCGATGCGCTTGCTGAGGGCGCCACACCGCCGGCCAATCCCGGCGAGACCTTCTGGCTCGCGCAGTATCTGTTGTTCTGCTACGGCGCTTTCGTGCTGTTCTGGATGCGCTTTGCACCGCACCCCTGGGGCCGATGGTCGGTGCTGGGCTCGGCGGTCATCATCTTTGTCACCTGGTTTCAGGTCCAGCTCGATGTGATGATCAACGAGTGGTTCGGTTCCTTCTACAACCTGATTCAGGAGGCGCTCGGCGCCCCCGCCAGCATCTCCGCCGGCGACTATTACGGACAGCTGCTGACCTTCGGCAAAATCGCACTGGTGGCCATTACGGTGGCGGTTTTTACGCGTTTTTTCGTCAGTCACTGGGTGTTCCGCTGGCGCACCGCAATCAATAACTACTATATGCAGCGCTGGCAGCATGTTCGCCATATCGAAGGCGCCTCGCAGCGGGTGCAGGAAGACACCATGCGTTTTGCCGGGATTATGGAAGGACTCGGCGTCAGCCTGATCGACTCGGTGATGACGCTGATTGCCTTCCTACCGATCCTCTGGGGCCTGTCAAGCCATGTCAAAGAACTGCCGCTGATCGGTGAAGTCTCCCAGGCACTGGTGTTTGTGGCCATCCTCTGGTCCGTCTTCGGCACCGCCCTGCTGGCCATGGCCGGCATCCGTCTGCCGGGCCTGGAGTTCAAAAACCAGCGCGTCGAAGCGGCCTACCGCAAGGAGCTGGTCTACGGCGAGGACTACGCCGACCGCGCGCAACCGCCGACGGTGAAAGACCTCTACAACGACGTGCGGATCAACTATTTCCGCCTGTACAAAAACTACCTGTACTTCAATATCGTGCGTTACGCCTATCTGCAGGTCGGTGTACTGGTGCCTTATATCGCGCTGGCGCCGACCATCATCGCCGGCACGATTACCCTCGGCGTGATGCAGCAGATTATCCGCGCCTTCGGCCGCGTTGAGGACTCCTTCCAGTATCTGGTCAACTCCTGGACGACCATCGTCGAACTGATGTCGATCTACAAACGTCTGAAGGCCTTTGAACTGGCTATCGAAGAGCGCCCGCTGCCGCCGATCGAAGAAGCCGTCAAACCCTGACGCGCAAGGCCCGGCAGGAGATCTGCCGGGCAATCTCTGCCATACTGAGCGGGTCAGACGGCACACAGCGGCCGCTCTGACCCACACACAGCACGGAGACAACTATGCAAATCTGGGTTGATGCTGACGCCTGCCCCGTGGTGGTACGCGAAATCGTCTGCCGGGCCGCCGAACGCACCTCGACAACGGCGACCTTTGTCGCCAACCAGCCGGTGCGCCTGCCCCGCTCACCCTGGCTGAAATCCGTGCAGGTATCGCAAGGCTTCGACGTGGCCGATGACGCCATCGTGGCACGTTGCGAACCGGGTGATCTGGTGATTACCGCCGATATCCCGCTGGCCAGCGAAGTGATTGCCAAGGGCGCGCTGGCGCTCAATCCGCGCGGCGAGCTCTACACCAAAGAATCCATCGGTCAGCGCCTGAATATGCGCGATTTTATGGACACCCTGCGCGCCAGCGGCATTGATACCGGCGGCGCACCGAAGATGTCGCAGAGCGAGCGGCGCGATTTTGCCAACAACCTGGACCGGCTGCTGGCCAAAAAAGCCTAGCCTTGCTGACCGTCGCGCGGCTTCATACGCCGCGAGCCGACCAGTGACTGCAGCAGATAAGCCAGAATTGTCAGCCCCACCGCACCGGCCACGCCGACCAGCAACAGGACGATCACATCCACCGGCCCGCCTATATCCGAAGGGCCGGAGTTGGTAATAAAAAAGATAAATGCGATCGCCGCCACGGCACCGACCGGCGCCCACAGCTCGGCACGCACCAGACGCCGCGATTCCAGCCCGCGTTCGCGTACCACGATATAAATAAACAACACGCCTATGGCCACACAGGCCACCACCAGCGACCAGAACAGGCCGGCGCCGAACATCTCCTCAAACACCGCCAGCAATGTCTCAAACGTCAGTTCTTTCATTGTCTGCGTCTCCTCAGGCTTTGCCACGCAACATGGCGTAATACGTGGGTTTCAGTCCGATCTCTTTCATCAACCAGGAAATCCAGAGTTCTTCCAGCGGCGCGATCACGCCGGGAAAAGACGGCGTCAGATTGTTCTTATAATCAAATTCCACAAGCATGGCCCGCCCGACCCGGGTGATCAGCGGACAGGAGGTATAGCCGTTATACACCGCATCGCTGTCTTTGCCGGCAATCGCCGCCAGCAGATGCGCTTCGGCCACCGGCACCTGCCATTTGACCGAGGCCGCCGTCTTGCCCTTGGGCACGCCGGCCACATCACCGACGGCAAACACCTCCGGATAGCGCCGGTGTTGCAATGTGTACTGGTCCACCTCGGCCCAGCCCTGATCGGTCCACTTGTCCTGCCAGGGCAAAGGTGAATTGCGGATCACCGCGGGCGCCCGCATCGGCGGAATCACATTGATAAAGTCGAAATCCATCTCCGTATCACCGTCAGGCGTGCTGAACGTGGCCACACCACGGTCCGGGTCGATGGCTTTCATCACATGGTGATACACGGTATCAAAGCCGCGCTCGTCGAATAACATGCGCACTTTCTCGTGCACAATCGGCACCGAGAACAAAGACGACGAATGCGCCGCATAGCGGATCTCGACCTTGTCGCGCGTGCCTTTTTTGCGCGCGTAATCATCGGTCAGAAAGGTGTATTTCAGCGGCGCACCGGCACATTTCATTTCCGTTGCCGGCCTGGTGAACAGCCCTACGCCGCCTTTGTCGGTAAAGCGGTCCATGGCCTGCCAGGTTTTCAGCGCATAATCAGGCCCGGCGTAAACCGCGCCTATGCCGTTCTGTCCGACCTGATCCAGATCGAAGCCTTCGATACCTGACCAGTCCAGCGACAGGCCGGTCGCCAACACCAGAAAGTCATAAGGCAAGCGTGTTCCCGAGACAGTGGTCACCGACTTGCCTTCCGGATCGATTTCCGCGGCCGCTTCCTGCACCAGCCGCACCGATGAAGGCAACCAGTCACGGGTATCGGTCACGGAATACTCAGGCGCGGCCAGCCCGGCGGCGATCAGGGTAAAGCCCGGCTGATAAAGGTGTTGCTTGCGCGCATCAACAATGGTGATCTGCGCCCCGTCGAGTGACTTGGCAAGGCGGTTGGCCATGGCCGTACCGGCGGCCCCGGCGCCGAGAATCACAATCCTCGCAGAACTTTTTAACGGTGCCGCAGCCGCGCCGCGCAGTCCCAGTCCGGCCAAGGCCGCGCTGCCGGCGACAAACCCCATAAACTCGCGTCGGTTTATCTTCATCCTGCTCCTCCTCTGCCGGATTCCGGCTCAGTAAGACGTCATCAAATCCGCACAAGCGCAGAAAGCCCCATGCAGAAAATACAGTCAGAAGATAGTATATAACTAAATTCTAATATACTAATTTATATTCTTTATAGCTTATCAATCGTCACTGCCGGTTCATCAAGGCTTAACACAGCCCCGCTAAGGTAACAGCGCCTCAGACCAAGCCGGAGCGCGGCATGAAAATCAGCCTGATCTTTACCACCTACAACAGCCCTGCGTGGCTTGAAAACGTACTGTGGGGCTTGCTGTATCAAAGCGACCGCAACTTCGAGATCATTGTCGCCGACGACGGCTCCGGGCCGGCAACGCGCGAAGTGATCACCCGCATGCAGGCTTTGAGCGACATCCCTATCCGGCACGTCTGGCAAGCCGACGAGGGCTTTCAGAAATGCCGCATCCTGAACAAAGCCCTGCTCAAAGCCAGCGGCGACTATGTGCTGATGACCGACGGCGACTGCATCCCCCGTCACGACTTTGTTGCCACCCACCGCCGCTATGCCAGACCCGGTCACTATCTGTCCGGCGGGTATTGCAAACTGCCACTGCCGGTCAGCCGCGCCATCAGCCCCGACGATATAAAAAGCGGCCGGGCCTTTGATCCGCGCTGGCTTTGCGCTCAGGGGATGGACAGGAAAAAGCACAGACTGAAATTACAGGCCCGCGGTTGGCAGGCTGTGTTGCTCAACAATCTGACCCCCACCAAACGCACATGGAACGGCCATAATGCATCGTGTTTTCTCAGCGATGCGCTGGCCGTCAATGGTTTTGATGAACGCATGCAGTACGGAGGACAGGATTGTGAATTCGGCGAACGCCTGCGTAACGCCGGCCTGCGCGCCAGACAGATCCGCTACAGTGCAATCTGTGTTCATCTGGATCATCCGCGCGGCTACGCAAGCGATGCCTCGCGGGAAAAGAACCGCAAAATCCGCGAAAAAACCCGTCGCGAAGGCATCGTGCAAACGCCTTACGGTATTCGTCCTCTGACCCCGCTCAGCGACGGTTCACTGGTGACAGGTTAGGACGGCAACACAGCCACAGGCTTGTCGTTTTCCGCTTCGCGCTGCAGTGCGGCTCCCTGCCGCCCCTTATCACCCAGCGCTCGCCGGAATGCATCTTCACCCGCCAGACGCCGGGCCACGGCTTGAAAATGCAAGTCCGATGCTTCCGACCATTTTTGCGGAATACAATAGACCTCGTTAAGAAAACGCAGATAGGCATGGCGCAGCGCCTGATCGGCTTGCCACTGCGGCAGCGCCTTCAGCGCATCGGCCAACTGCCGTGCAGAGTCCGCTGACAATACAAGCCCGTCAATCCGGTAGCAGGCCTGCCCGAGCACCAGGACCTTTTTGCCCAACTGCAGCCCTTCAAGCCCCACCGTGGAATTAATCGTCAGCAGTGCCTCACAGCGCTCAATCAGCTGCGGGGTGGCGTTGCCGTTGGCAAACACGGCATCGGGATGGCGTTGGTAGAGGTGGTCAAAATGCCCGGGCCAGGACGGATGCTCCTTGAAAACCACCTTGAGATCCGGCTCGCCAAGCGCATCACGGGCCCGCATCACCTCCTCAAACAGCGCCTCCATCGACCCGATCCACGGCGAATGACACACAATCTGTGTGTCGTCCGGCACCTGAAACGGCACGAACAGAAAACGCGCCGGCAGATCCACCGGCGGCGCGGCGCGGCGCTGGCGCACCGGCGCACGCGGGTTCAGCGGTGCGATCGGTTCAGGCACGCCACCGGCAAAGCGGTAATCAAGATAGAACGCGGCCTCGCGCGGCAGTGACGAGTCCGCGTTCACACCACGATGATCGAGCGAACAAGTCGCCGGCAACAAGCCGTTTTCGAAGAACCAGACCGGCACGCCCAGATCCCGCGCTACCGCCACGATGGTCACGGTCGGCAGCTTTTTGCCGTTCCAAAGCCCGAGCGACGCCGGGCGCAGGCGGGTCAGCAGTGCGTGATAGCGGGCGTAACGGCGTTTTTCCTTAAACGCCACCAGCGCGCCGTACAGCGCCGTCAGCCAGCGCTGCCCGGCCAGACGCGGGTATTTGTTGGCGCGGCGGCGCAGCTGCGTGGCGACCACCTCCCCCGTCTGATAGCGCCAGCCGCAGCGCAGCGAGGCGGGCGGCACAGGCCCGACAGAGCTGCCGAGAATGTGTACCGCCGAGGCAAACGGCAGTGCAGCACTGAGGCGACGGAAGTAGCGCGCCTGATTATTGCGCCGCGAGACAAACAGAATCTTCATAGTACGGCCACGGATGCGGGTTAACCGGCGAGTCTAGCCCGCCCCTGTGACAGCGCCGTGACCCGCGCAGCCCGCGCCCTGTCAGTGCATCTGCCGCCCCAGCGTGCCAAAAATACGCTGGCCGCGACAGCGCAGCACTTTTTTGCTTTACTGTCATGTTGTGACGCAGGTGCCGGATGCACTCACTCCGCGCAGGCCGATGACGCTTTTCTGCGGAAAATCACGCAGTAAGTGAAGCCCTGACTTGTTATAACTGACCATCAATGACGCGCAGTCCCTGCCAACCGGAGTCTTCATGGATTTACTTTCCCGCCGCAAGCTTTATTTCCTTCTCAGCGGCCTGACCACCCTGCTGCTACTGAGCGGCTGTGCCGGCACCGGCAAAAGCCGCGTGGGCGCAGAGGCTCTGGAGGCCCCTTTCAGCAATTTACCGGTGGACTTTTCCTACCAGGAAATCATCAGCGGTCCGGGTGTGACCCGCAGCATCCGCCATGTCTACCGCGGCCTGAGCAACGCCCTGCACCGCTGGGATCTGTATCTGGCACGCGGTGACGGCAACACCGTCTGGCAAACCCGCTGGTATAACCGCGAAGGTGCGCTGGTGCAGATCGATCAGAACGGCAATCAGGAAAGCTGGTCACCGCATGACTGTTTCCTGGTCGAAGGCGAATGCGAATTTTCCTACACCGACGCCTACGGTTTTACCAACCGCTATCTGCGCATCGGTGAACGCAAAGGCAACCGCTACAGCTACGACCTGCAGCGCTATGAAGCTAACGGCCTGACCGAATTCAGCTCCGGCGACGCGGTTCTGAACGCCGACGGCATCGTTATCAAGCACGAGTTCTACACCGGCAGCAACGGCTACCAGCGCTCAGAAGTCACCGGTTTTTACTGAGCTGCCTGAAACGGCCGGCGACGGCATCCGCCCCGCAAGGGGCGGCCCTTAGCACAACGATGAAACAAACGTGCCCGGTGACAGATCCACCAACAGGGTCACGCAAGCCAGTCCCAGACAATGACGCCCGTCTTGCAAAAGACGGCTGTTAACCACTTCCGCCACCGCCTCAATCCCCGCTGAACGCAGCTGTACACAAGCGCCCTCCGGTTCAGGGCGGCTCACCAACAGCGACATCCCGCGCAAGGAAAAATCGCGTATCTGCGCGGCCTGCCACTGTGTCTGGGCATGCCGGCTGCGCACCTCGGCGCGGGCCTGATGGGCAACCCGGGCGATTCGGCGCAACTCCCCTTCACGGGTCGCCGCCACCACGCCGGCAACCGGCGTCAACGGCGCCCGGCAACGTACGCAACGGGCGTGTTCGCCGGCATAAGCGGCCGCCGGTGCCGCAGCACGGTTGCCATGCCCGCAGAAACAGCACTGCCGCACGCCGCTGACACTGACCACCGGCACCACCTCAGTATCGCGACGGGACGCGCCGGCAGACGGCGCCGGCTCATCTGCCGCCTGCCCGGCAGCTCCGGCACTGACCTGCGCGCCGGCAGCCCGGGCAGCGTCGTAACGACGGCGCCGGCCGGGATCGAGCAACACCTGTAAGGCCTCGTTCAGCATGGCAGCCCGGGCCGGATCGCCGCCCAGATCGGGGTGGGCACGGAGTTTTTGCATCACCGCACGGTAACTGGCTTTGATCACCGCCTCAGGCGCGTCCGGCGCCACATGCAGCAAGGCGTAGAAATCGGGATCGGACATGAAGTTCCTTTTCACTGGATGTCACTAAGGTTTAGCGGGTCGGACGGAGGCAGGCTTGAACGGCGGGCAATAAAACGCCCCGGGCGTGGTGCCCGGGGAGAAGGAGGAGGAGAAGTCAATCACATACTTCATGCTTACAGCCGGCGCAGTACCCTCATAAAGCGAACACACTGTAAGCACATGTCTTTATACTCAGCTTCCATGCCAGCTTTTTTCTCTATTTATTTCAGAAGGTTAGCTAAACATTCGAGCCGATCGCGCACCGCTTTAGGGCGGCCCGCAAAAATTACCGCACCGCTTCAGTGCGATTTACCGAACAATTTCAGCACGCCATTGACCAGCGGCATCAGAATCGCCCCGGCGACAACCCCGACCAGCGCGCCGATCAGCGTCGGCATGAGCGCGCCCAGCAGCGGACCGACCGCGGCCAGTTGTGCCGCCGCGTCGCTGATATGGTGCTCCCAGTCTGCCGCGCCCGGGATGCCGTGCAGGAGTATCCCGCCACCGACCATAAACATCGCCGCTGTGCCGACGATCGAGAGGGTTTTCATCAAGACCGGCGCGGCACGCAGCAAAAAGCGCCCGAAACTGCGCCACAGCGCCGCCAGTCCGCCTTCACCTTCGCGCTGACTGAGATACAGACCGGCATCATCCATCTTCACAATACCCGCCACCAGGCCATAGACACCGACCGTAATCAGCGCCGCCACGGCCGCCACCACCGCCAGACGGGTCACGAATTCCGCCTCAGCGACCGTGCCCAAAGCGATCACAATCACTTCCGCCGAGAGAATAAAATCGGTGCGGATGGCACCGCCGATTTTCTGCTTTTCGAAGGCCACCATATCGGTTGCCGGGTCCATCAGCGCACGGGTCAGTTCTTCTTTTTCCGGCTGCGCCTGTTCCTTGCGGTGGGCGATCAGATGCCAGATTTTCTCAAAGCCCTCATAACAGAGGAACGCCCCGCCGAGCATCAGCGCCGGGGTAATCAGCCAGGGCGCAATCGCACTGATAATCAGCGCCAGCGGCACCAGAATTAGCTTGTTCTTAAAGGAACCTTTGGCCACGGCCCAGACCACGGGAATTTCCCGTTCCGCGCGGATGCCGGTCAGTTGTTGTGCGTTAAGGGCCAGATCATCGCCGAGCACGCCGGCGGTTTTTTTGGCTGCGACCTTGCTCAGAATGGCAACGTCGTCGAGTACAGTGGTGATATCGTCCAAGAGGGCGAGCAGACTGGCTCCGGCCATCGGGTCTTTCTCCTGCTGACTAAAAGAAACACCGCCGTGGATGGCGGTGTGTCGACTGCGGCAAGTATAGCGGTCCGTGCCAGAACCGACCAAGGAAGCACTGTAACGCCTTGTGTCAGTCTCCCGGCTGAGGCACGACGCGCAGGTAAGGCTGTTCAGCGCGCCAGCCGGCCGGAAAGGCGCTGCGCGCCTGGGCATCGGAGAGTTCACCGGCGATCAGCACCTCATCGCCCGGCTGCCAGCCGGCCGGGGTTTCCACCTGCCAGGCCTCGGCCAGCTGAATGGCATCCAGCGCACGCAGCAACTCAGCGAAATTGCGCCCGACACAGGCCGGATAGGACTGCTGCAAACGCAGGCGTTTATCCGGACCGATCAGATAGCCGGCACGCGCGGTGCTGCCGGGCTGTCCTTCACCGGCGCGCCGCGACGGCAACATGCCGTAAAGACGGGCAATATCACCGTTTTCATCGGCGATCACCGGGAAATCCACCGCCCGCCCTGCTCTGGCCGCCACATCCTCAAGCCACAGATCATGGTCGGTCAGCGGGTCGATGCTGAGTCCGATCAGCTTGCAATCACGGCGCGCAAATTCCTCGCTCAGCTGCACCATCGCCGCCAGCTCAGTGGTGCAAACCGGCGTGAAATCACGCGGATGCGAAACCAGCAAAACCCACTGATCGGCAATCCATTCATGAAACAGGATCGGCCCCTGCGTGGTATCAGCGGAGAAATCCGGCACAACGTCATTTAGCAGTACAGGCATGGCAACTCCGGTTGGACGAAAACAAAACAGGCCCGGGCAAACCACCCGAGCCTGTATTCTCGCAAGCGCCGTCAGCACCTGTAAAACTACGATTTCTGAAGGGGTATTAAAAGTTGTGATACCGCCGACGACGCCGGATAAACGGCAAGGCCAGCAGGCTCAGTCCCCATGCGGCACCGCCGCCGCTGCTGTTCTGCTCAGTGTCGTCACTCCCGTCAGCGACACTATCGTTCCCGTCACCATCTGCGACGCCGGAATCATCTGTACCGGAATCATCTGTACCGGAATCATCTGTACCGGAATCATCTGTACCGGAATCATCTGTACCGGAGTCACCTGTACCGGAGTCACCTGTACCGGAATCGCCTGTACCGGAATCACCTGTACCGGAATCACCGTCACCGTCATCAGAACCGGGATAATCAGCCGCATCCTGCGGATCGGTGGACGCATCCACTTCCGCCCCGTCGGCAACGCCGTCATTATCGCTGTCGGAATTTAACGGATCGGTGCCAAGCGCCAGTTCATCGGCATCGGATAAACCATCCTCGTCGCTGTCGGCATTGAGCGGGTCGGTATCGTAGTCCTGCACTTCATCGCTATCGGACAAGCCGTCGTCGTCCGTATCCGATTGCAACGGATCTGTCCCGGCGTCGATTTCGTCCTGATCATTCAGCCCGTCATTATCACTGTCGGCCTTTAACGGGTCTGTGCCGTAGTCATTGACCTCTTCCCCATCATCAAGGCCGTCACCGTCGCTGTCGGCCTTTAACGGGTCCGTACCGTCATCGATTTCGTCCTGATCATTCAGACCGTCATCGTCACTGTCCGCTGTAAGCGGATCGGTACCGTACTCATTGACCTCCTCGCCGTCATCCAGACCATCGCCGTCGCTGTCGGCCTTATCAGGGTCGGTGTTGTATTGTGTGGTTTCGGCATTATTGCTCAGACCATCACCATCGCTGTCGGTCAGACTGTCATCCGACAACAACAGCGTTTCGGTTATATTGGCATCGACCTCGTTGGCGCCACCGGAGGTTTTCGCGCCGGCCACCGCATAAAGCGTGTCGCCGATAATGCCGGCGGCCAGGCCGTGACGCGGAATATTCATATCCGGCAGAGCACGCCAGCTTTTGGTGTACACATTCAGCGCTTCAACGGTTGCCTCGGCCGCGGTACTGGTGGTTTCGCCGCCGAGTACGATCACCTCGCTGTCATAGCTGACCGCCGCGGTACCGGCACGTTGGGTGGGAATATCGTCGTAGTCAGTTTCCCACTCGCCGGTGCTCAGGTTATACACATCCACCGCCACTTCCATATCGTGGTTGGTCTGCGGATAGTCAGAGCGGCGGCCACCGGCCACCACCAGCTTGTTACCCGCGACCGCGGCGGCGAAGTGGTCCCGCGCATGGGGCGCATCATCCAGTACGGTCCACTCACCGGTGGCCGGATCGTATTCGTCCAGCCAGGCAACCGAACCGCCGTTCTCGTCATTGCGGTGGCCGTTGGTGTTGCCGCCGACAAGGTAGATCTTGTCGTTGTAGAGCACCGCCCCGGTGGAACCGCGCTGCCGCGCCTCCGGCATGGTCCCTTCCACCTGCCAGGTATCGGTGGCGACGGTGTAGCTGTAGATCTCAGCGACAATATCCTCATCCGGATAGGTGCCGTTAAACGCGCCGATCACCCAGATCTTGCCGTCCCACAGAACCGGCTGGAAATGGTTCAGCTCGACCGGCGGTTGGGTTTTGGTCTGCCAGTTACCACTGGCGTCATCGAGACACTCATGCGGTTTCAGCTTGCCGCGTCCGCCGATCAGGTGAAAGCTGCCGTCGACCACCACACCGGCGGTCTCGTGACGCTTGGTCGGCTCGGAACCATCGTTGGATTGGTGAAACTGCCAGGTCGCAGCATAGCCCATACCGCCGACACTCAGAGTCAGCAAGGCCAGGGTCAGCCGGGCATAGTGATGTCGCTTCATGCGCGCTCCGCAAAGAGTTTGGAATATCCCGAAGCTAGCGGCAGGCGATGACCTCAGCCTGATAGTGACGTGGTGAATGTGTGACTCAGGTCGGCGCCCGGTCTCAGAGCAAGCCGGCAACCCGCGCCTGCAAGGCCGGCACGATGTCCGCTTCCACATGCGGATTCTGCTTCAACCAGCGGTGATTACGCGGACTCGGATGCGGCATAGGCAGTAACTGCGGCCAGTAGTCACGCCAGGCGGCGGTGACTGCGCTGAGCGACTGACGCCGCGCCTGCGGCAGATGCCAGTCGATGGCATAGCGGCCCAGAATCACCGTCAGGGCCACCTCCGGCATAGCGGCCAGCAAGTCCGCACGCCAGGCTTGCGCACAGGCCGGCGGTGGCGGCAGATCCCCACCCTTGCCGCTGCCCGGAAAGCAAAAGCCCATCGGCAGCAGGGCAATCCGCGAGGCATCGTAAAACACCGTCTCATCCACGCCCAGCCAGCGCCGCAAGCGCTCGCCGCTGGGGTCGCTGAAAGGCCGTCCGGCCTCATGGGCGAGCCGGCCCGGCGCCTGACCGACGATCAGAATCCGCGCCGTCGCCGAGGCCTGCAGAACCGGCCTGGGCGGCTGCGGCAGCGTGGCCTCACACAGACGACAGGCCCGCACACCGGCAAGCAGGGAATCAAAATCAGTCATCGGCAGCTCCTATGCCAGGCAGTCGCGCTTGGTTTACAGACGCACATAAAAAAGCCGGAACAAATCCGGCTTTTTATACTGATGGCGGGCGCGGCTCAAGCCAGCTCACGCCGGTACGGCGGATTGGCACCGGGCCGTGACACGGTTACCGCCGCAACCCGTACGCCCATATCCAGGGCCTCGCGCAGTGCCGCCTCGTCAAGCGCCGCGACCTGCTCTTTAGTCAGCAGGCCGGCATCATCGAGCGCGGCCAGAAATCCGGCATTGAAGGTATCACCGGCACCGACCGTGTCGGCGACCGTCACCGATGGCACAGCCACCTCGACCTGACCGCGGCGGGTCAGCGCCGTCGCGCCCTCACCGCCCCGTGTCAGCAAGACCACCGACGGCCCTTCGGCAAGAAAGGACGCGGCCGCATCCGCATCATCCCCGCGCCCGAACCAGGCCAGATCTTCGTCGGAGAACTTAACGATATCGGCCATGGCAATCATGCGCAGCAACCTGGCCTTGTGCGCCTCCGGATCGGGGATAAAACCGGGCCGGATATTCGGGTCGAGCATCGTCACACAGTGCCGGTGCTCACGCCGCATCAGCGCTTCATAAGCCGAACCACAGGGTTCGGGAATCAAACTGATCGCCCCGAAATACAGGGCCGACGGCGGCGTTGCGCGGTCAAACACCGGCAAATCCTGCTCGCTCAACAAGCGCCCGGCGGTGTTCTCGTCATAGAACGCATACTGCGCCTGACCGTTATTGAGGGTGACAAAAGCCAGCGTGGTCGGTTGTCCTGAACGCACCACATAGCGCTGTCCGACGTTGCTGCTTTCGAGTGTGCTGAGCAGTTGTTCACCGAAAAAATCCGAGGAAATCCCCGAAAAGAATTCCACTTTGTTCCCGAGCCGGCCCAGCGCGATCGCGGTGTTGAACACGGCCCCGCCGGCGCAGGGCAGAAAGACTTTCTCCCCTGCCGCGCTCTGGCGTGGCAACATATCAATCAGGGCTTCTCCACAACAGATAATCATAGTCAGTTGCCGCCTTGGCGTTCTATACGTCCGATAAGAAAGCGCTCCGACAGGGGCAGACTGGCGCCGCCGATCGCTCGCGCATGAATTCCGATTGATCCTTCGCGGACCACCGGCACATTCAGACCATCGAGGTCGAATTCGCGGATGTGCCGCCGGGTGCTCTCGACCAGCAGACGACGCACATCGGCCGGAATCCAGCCGTCAACGACCGCCGCTTCAAAATCAATGACCGCCGTTGAGGAAACAATAGCATAGGCAATCGCCTGCCCCGCTTTATCCACCCAATCGAGCACCAGCGGGCTCAGCTCGCCCCAGTCCTGCGGCGATTCGCGGATCCAGTCGCAGGGCTGCTCTGCGGCCAGCAGCGCCTGCTCAAGCGAACTCAGCGAAGCCAGATCAATCAACTGGCTGACCGCTTCACCTGCACGCGCCACCGGCATGGAACCCAGGGCCCCGGCGTTGCCGCTACGGCCGCTGTAAAGCCGCCCGTTCAGCACCACCCCGCCGCCGATAAACGAGCCCACGTAAAAGTACACAAAATCACCTTCGGCACGCTGTTTACCGAAGGCCAGCTCGGCACCGCAAGCGGCCGTGGCATCGTTTTGCAGATAGACCGGAAAATCCACCACCTGCGCAATCACGGCGCGCAGGTCGGCCTCACGCCAGGCTTCGAGATCGGCATCGGAAGCGCCGACACTGTCAGCCCAGTTCCAAAGCTGGAACGGCAGAGCTATACCCAGTCCGGCGATACGCCCGCGCGGCTCCTCACCCAGAGCGGCGCTGATGTCAGCCGTGGCCTGACGGGTAAAATCACGGATCAGCGCCGGGGTCGGATAGCGGTAATCGAGCTCACGCATATCGCGGATGCCGCCGAGCAGATCAATCAGTACCAGCTGCGCTGTACGCCGCCCAACCTTGAGCCCGAAGTAGTAAGCACCGTCCGGATTCAGGGTCATCGGCACCAGCGGCTGCCCGACCTTGCCACGCACCGGTTCACCGCGCAGCAGCAGCCCTTCGGCCTCAAGCTCGCGGATAATCACCGAGATGGTTTGCGCAGACAGGCCTGTCTGCTTGGCGATATCGGCCTTGGCCAGACTGCCGTTGGCGCGGATCAGCGACAGAATCAAACGCTCGTTATGGGCGCGCATCCCGCTTTGGTTGGTGCCGCGATGGCCCCGGCCTGATGTCGGTTTAGTCTGTTTTGCGCCCGGCTGCGCCATAGCTTCCGCCCGTCTGTGCTGTGTTTTGAAGATCCGATTCCGACGAGCGGCGCAGCCTGCGCACTCTGACGGTCATTAGAGCAGAGAATGGCGTTTAAGCCAGAAACTGTCAATAATAAATCACTTTGATTTAATTATCGCACAGCTGTCCGTGCACGCAAAATGCCCGCCGGTACTATCGCAGGATGTTTCAGCCGTGCCGTAACGGTATGATTGGGCGCATCTTTGCCAATTTTCCGGACGTTTTTCATGCCCTTGTCTTCCGGCGACAATCACCCGCAGCGTTTTGAGCTGGCCAACGAGCTGCACGCCCGCCCTTTTCCGAAGATGCGCGCGCCCTGCTCCTGCGCCTATCTGGCCATCAAGCAACCCCACGATGCAGCCCACCGCGACCCGCAGGAAGACCGTCGTCACCTGCTCGCCTTGCTCAACCACTACGGCGCCGCCATGCCGGCCGAAGAGAGCAATCACTACTACGCCTCGCTGGGCCGGGTACGGCTTAAGTGGGAACGGCACACGGAGTTTGTGACCTACACCATTTACGCCGACGGGGTACACGAAAAACCCTTCACCGACGACCTGTTCGCGCATTTCCCCGCCGAGTGGATCGCCGATGCGCCCGGCAAGGTGCTGACCTCCTGCATTATCCGCGTCGAGCCGATCACCACTGTACAGGAAGCCGAACAAACTCTCGACGAACACATCAAAGGCTGGTTTGTGGAGGAAAGCCTGGCCACCTCACGGGTGGTCGATGACAACGCCATCGTCTGCGGCGACTTCCGCATTGATCCGGCCGGTCACGTGCGTTTTGCGATTCTGGCCTGCGACGGGGTTTCCGAACGTCGCCTGGGACGCATCGCGCAACGCCTGCTGGAAATCGAGACCTACAAGTCCATGGCCATGCTGACCCTGCCCGAAGCACGTCGTATCGCCGCCCGTGTCGGTGAGCTGGACGACGAGCTGGCCAGACTGGTCAGCGCCATGGCCGAGAATAAAGGCCCGGAAAGTGAAACCCTCGACCGCTTGCTGCGCATGGCCGCGGAAATTGAATTGCTGGTCGCCCGGTCGGCGTTCCGTTTCAGCGCGGCCGGTGCCTATGAGGCCATAGTTAACCAACGGATCGAAGTGCTGCGCGAAGAACGCATGACCGGCCGGCAGCTGTTTTCGGAGTTTATGCACCGCCGCTTTGACCCGGCGATGCGCACCTGCCGCTCAGCCCAACAGCGCCTGACCGATCTGTCGGGCCGCGCCGCACGCGCCTCCAACCTGCTGCGCACACGGGTGGATGTGGCCAATGCCTCGCAGAATCATCAGGTGCTGGCCAGCATGAACCAGCGCTCGGAACTACAACTGCGGCTACAGGAAACCGTGGAAGGCTTGTCGGTGGTGGCTATCAGCTATTACGCGGTCAATCTGCTGACCTATTTGCTGACCCCGCTCGCGGCATTGCTGGCGCTGGACAAAAAGTGGCTGACGGCCGGTTTGATTATTCCGGTGGTACTGGCGGTGATGGGCATGATCCGGCGCATCAAGAAAGGCCTGAATCACTAAGGTCCGCTAACGGCTCAACGACTCAGAAAACGATCCTGCGCCGGGCTGTCACGGAAATTAAACACCTGACCGTCGCGGCGCACCTGCGCCACCTTGGCCAACTGCAGATCCGCATACAGCCATTGCGGCCGGTTGTACTCACCCATCGCCAGCACGCCGTTGTCGGGGAAACCGCTGTCGGCCGGTGTGTAGACGCCGGCGGCCCCCTCGTTGACATCCACCGCCGCCGACCAGGGCGCGTCGCCGACCAGCGGCGATTGCACGACATAGCACTGGTTCTCCAGTGCGCGGGCCTGACTGCCAATGCGTACGCGGTGGTAACCGGCTGCGGTATCGGTGCAACTGGGCACCAGAATCAACACCGCCCCCAGCTCGGCCTGACGACGGGCGATGGCCGGGAACTCGCTGTCGTAGCAGATACTGATGCCAAGCGGCCCGAACTCGCTGTCCAGCACGCGCAGCCCGTCACCGCCGCTCATCCCCCACTGCTCGCGCTCAAAGCGCGTCATAATCAGCTTGTCCTGAAAGTCTTCGCTGCCGTCGGGGCGGAACAACATGGCCCGGTTGACCATGCGGCCATCGTCCAGGCGCACCGGAAACGTACCGGCCTGTATGGTGACGGAGAACTCCCCTGCCAACGCGGCAAACTGCTGCCGGTATTGCGGCAACAGGCTCTGCAATACATCGAGCTGGCCATGCAGATCCAGCGCCACCTCATCGCCGAACAACGACGCCAGCTCCATGGCGCAATATTCCGGAAACAGCAGCAAACGCGCGCCTTCGGCGGCCGCATCACTGACCCAGTCACGCTGCCACTGCGCCCAGCCATCCCAGTCATCAAAACGCGTCACCGGATACTGCGCGGCGGCAATACGGACAACATCAGCACGGCTCATAAGTCTTTTAACCAGAATGTCAGGGATTTTTCGGTTTCATGCGGCCGGTCCACATCCTGCCAGCTCAGCACGGCCTGCAGTGCGGGCATTTTGCGGTAGCCGAAATAGCGCCAGACTTCATCCAGCGGCGTGTATGCGGCCGGGCGCAAGGGGTGATCATCGGGGCGCTCGACCGCGCAGAAGGCGCAGATATCAAAACCCAGCTCGCGGGCATGGGATTCGCGCCCGTCGAAAAACGACCGGTACAGACCGCTGCCACGATAGGCCGCCAATAACACCGACTCAGCGCAGTAAAACACCTCGGCCGGATCATAGCCGGCAACGGTCAGCGGCTGCACAAACGGGCCGCTGTCATCTTCCAGCGGCAAGCCGCTGCTGGCACCGACCACATGGCCGTCGTCCAGCGCCAGCACCACCACACTGCGAGCGGTGCGTGCATAGTGCGCCAGATAGCGTTCTTCGTAGGCCGGAGAACCGTCGTAGAGATAGGGAAACTCGCGGAAGACATCGGTGCGCAGACGGGCAATATCGTCAATATAGGGCGAGATCGCCCCGCCGCAGACCGTTTTCAGCTTCAGCGACACCGCAGTCAGCCCCGTGCGCCGACGCCGGCGGCCATCAATACCGCCAGCAGCGGCAGGAAGATCAGCAGGAGCAATTCCACACGTATGGCCATCACCACCGCTTTCGGAATACTCACGACCGCGCCCTGCGCGTTACGGTTGCGGATAAAAAACAAGGTCGGATAAACCGAAATCGCAGCCATAATCAGGAATAAGGTGACCTTGATATGGAACAGCGGATTGGCCGAGTAAAAGGCGGCCGGTTTGCCGACCCAAAACCACAACCCCAGACCACCGACCAGCAGAATCAAGGCACTCAGGCCGTAGATGGCATCAATGCGGACCAGTCGCCGCAGCTGCGTCGGCGACATTTCGCGGTCGATCAGCGCGTGTTCGAGCACCAACGCCGACGACAGCGAAATAATGCCGAGAAAGTGGATATAACGGATAAACAGATCCAGCGTCATCAGAGCTTGCCCCGGAAAAAAACTTCCCCGAGTCTACCCCGAAATCCGCTCACCCGCACCCGCGATCCGGTTTCAGTCACGGCCACGGCAAAACCGCCGCGCCCGGCCGCTCAGGCGCTGCTGCCGTCCTTAAAACACTGTGAAATACCGATCAGTGCCGGGTGGGGATTGTGGATCACATAAACCGGGATGGCGGCGAGATAGTCATGGAAACGCCCCTTGGCCTGGAAGCGTTCGCGAAACGCCGAGTTAACAAAGAAATCACCCAGCCGCGGCACGATGCCACCACCGATATACACCCCGCCGGTGGCGCCGAGCGTCAACGCCAGATTGCCCGACACCGAGCCCAGCTGCGCGCAGAACACCGCCAGCGCCTCTTCGCAAATCCCGTCACCGCCGGCCATGGCACGGGCGGAAATATCCGCCGGCGAAAGCCCTTCGGCCGTCACACCCTCGAGTTGGCAAATCGCTGCATACAGGTTTTGCAAGCCCATCCCCGAGATCAGGCGCTCGGCCGAGACATGGCCGAAGCGCGACCAGCACAGTTGCAGAATATCGCACTCGCGCGCATTGCCGGGACTGACGCTGACATGCCCGCCCTCACCGGATACCGCCACCCACTGCCCGCCGGCACAGGGCAACAAGCCGGATACGCCAAGTCCGGTACCCGGTCCGAGCACCGCCAGCGGCTGAGGCGTATCCGCCGGGCGGCCGCCGATCTGCCGGCAATCGGCCGCCGGCAGATGCGGCAGCGACAACGCCAACGCGGTGAAATCATTGCGGAACAACAGGCGTTTCAAACCCAGTGCACGGCGCGAGGCCTCGATGGAAAACGTCCAGTTGTGGTTGGTCATGCGGATCAGGTCGCCGTCGACCGGATTGGCGATCGCCACCGCCGCCTCGCTGACCGGCGGCGAACCGACGGCCAGCAGATAGGCCTGCACCGCGCTGACGAAGTCCGCCTGCTCAGCACAGGGCAAGGTCTTGTGTGCATGTATCCGGCCGTCGGCATCGAGCAGCGCAAAGCGCGCATTGGTACCGCCGATGTCGGCAATCAATTTCGGCGCAGCGGGCTGTGTCATGCTTGTACTCCAGTCTCGGGACTCAGGCTTGGATCAGTAATTCGGTTTTCGGGTCAAAGGCCACCGCACGCGAGAAATTCGCCTGCAATGTCATGCTCTGTCCGACCGGCGGTACGGCATCCGGATGCGCACGGCCTATTACCCGCTGACCGTTAAGCGCGACCGACACCAGCGTATCCGGCCCGGTCGGCTCAAGCATGGTCACAGGCGCACTGAAGGTAATCGTCCCCGGCGGCGCGCCGGCACTGTCGACCTGAGTCACCTGCTCGGGCCGCAGTCCGATTATAATCTCCTGCCCCTCGTAAGACTGCAATGCCGCATAGTGCGGCAGCCTGACCGTGACCTCGCCGTGATCGCTGACCAGTGTGACCGCCGGCACCCCGTCCTGCGAATGCACGGTACAGGGAATAAAATTAATCGGCGTGCTGCCCATAAAACCGGCCACAAACAGATTGGCCGGGCTGTCGTAGATTTCCTGCGGCGTGCCGAACTGCTGCACTTCGCCGTCTTTCATCACCGCGATCGCGTCACCGAGCGTCATGGCCTCGATCTGATCGTGCGTGACATACACCACTGTTGTGCCGGTGCGCTGATGCAGTTGTTTGATTTCACTGCGCATTTCCACACGCAGTTTGGCGTCCAGATTGGACAGCGGCTCGTCAAACAAAAACACCGACGGGTCCCGCGCCAGGGCCCGGCCCATGGCCACACGCTGGCGCTGTCCGCCGGACAACTGACCCGGCTTGCGGTCCAGCAGGTGATCGATCTGCAGCATGGTCGAGACCCGCGTGACGATCTCGTCCTGCTCGGCTTTGGGCACTTTGCGGATTTCCATGCCGAAGGCGATATTGCCGCGCACGGTCATATTCGGATAGAGCGCATAGGACTGAAACACCATGGCAATATCGCGGTCTTTGGGGCTGAGGTCGGTGACATCACGATCGCCGATGCTGATCGTGCCGTCGCTGACGGTTTCCAGTCCGGCGATCATATTCAGCAAGGTGGATTTACCGCAGCCGGACGGGCCGACCAGAATCAGAAACTGTCCGGCGGCGATATCCAGATCTATGCCCTTGAGCACTTCCACATCGCCGTAGCGTTTGCGGACATTGTTGATAGTCAATGCTTGCATTATGGACTCCTCTACCCTTTCACCGCACCGGCCGTCATGCCGCGTACGAAATAACTGCCCGCCAGTACATAAACCAGCAACGTGGGCAGAGCTGCAATAATGGCTGCCGCCATATCAACGTTGTATTCCTTCACGCCGGTGGTGGAGTTGACCAGATTGTTCAGCGCCACCGTAATCGGTTGCGCATCACCGGAGGAATACACCACGCCGAACAGGAAATCGTTCCAGATCTGGGTCATTTGCCAGATCAGCGACACCATGATGATCGGCAGTGACATGGGCAGCATGATGCGAAAGAAAATCCGCCAGAAACCGGCGCCGTCAATACGCGCGGCGCGCACCAGGTCATCGGGGACACCAATGTAGAAATTGCGGAAGAACAGGGTTGTAAACGCGATACCGTATATCACATGGACCATAATCAGACCGCTGACGGTACCGGCCAGCCCCAGTTCGCCGAGCGTGCGCGCCATGGGCAACAGCACAACCTGAAACGGCAGCATGGTACCGACCAGCAGCATACCGAAGAACAGATTGCTGCCGCGGAAACGCCATTTGGACAAAACATAGCCGTTAATGGCACCGACCATGGTCGAGATCAACACCGCCGGGACGGTGAT
This sequence comes from Granulosicoccaceae sp. 1_MG-2023, assembly GCA_030546905.1. GTDB lineage: Bacteria > Pseudomonadota > Gammaproteobacteria > Granulosicoccales > Granulosicoccaceae > UBA7957. The sequence goes on from JAUOPI010000008.1 coordinate 39,359, forward strand.
CTTCACCGAGTTCCAGAAATAGCCTTTGACACCGTCGCAGCTGATGCCGGTACAGGCACTGCCCCAGGCTTTGCTCCAGGCGGCAAGCGACGGGTCCTGCGGTAATGAGAGCAGGTTTCCGCTGCGGATCTCGGCCAGACTTTTAAGCGAGGTATTGAGCATCACGAAAAGCGGCAGCAAATAATACAAGGCCGCGACAAGAAGAATGGCATAGGTCAGCACACGCCAACCCGGGTGCATGCCGGCACCGGCTGTACGGCTACTCATGCGCGTTTCTCCCTGAGTTCAGAATACAAGTACGGAATAATGATCGCGACCACCGCCATTAACATCATCATACTGGCGGCCGAACCGACACCGATCTGCCCGCGGGTAAAAGCATAGGCATAGACAAAGGTCGCCGGCACATCGGTTGAAAACCCCGGTCCGCCGCCGGTCAGGGCAACGATCAGGTCAAAGCTTTTGATCGCAATATGGGTCAGGACAATCAGCGCAGAAAACAACACCGGCCCCAGATTGGGCAGGATAATGCGCCGGTAAATCGTCGGCAGCGTAGCACCGTCGACCTGGGCGGCTTTGACAATGGAATCATCAATCCCGCGCATCCCGGCCAGAAACAAGGCCATTACAAAACCCGAGGATTGCCAGACACCGGCTATAACCACGGTGTAAATCGCCATATCGGGATTGACCAGCCAGTCAAAGGTGAAATTCTCAAAGCCCCAGTCACGCAAGAGCTTTTGCAAGCCCAGCTCCGGGTTGAGCATCCATTTCCAGGCCGTACCTGTGACCACAAACGACAAGGCCATGGGATAGAGATAGACCGTGCGGATCGCGCCTTCGATGCGAATGCGCTGATCGAGAAAGATCGCCAGCAACAGCCCGACGATCAGACAAAACACAATAAACAGGGCGCCGAAGATAAACAGATTCTGCGCCGCTACCCACCAGCGGTCATTGCTGAACAGGCGCTCGTATTGCTGCAGACCGGCCCAGTCATAGCGGGGCAACATGCGCGATTTACTGAAGGACAGATAGGCATTCCATGCGACAAAGCCGTAAATAAACACCAGCGTTATCAGCATTGTCGGGGCCAACACCAGCTTGGGTAGCCACACTTGCGGATCAAATTTTGAGCGAGACATAGCAGTACCGCCGTAAAAGCTGAAGAGAGAGAAAGTCAGAAACGCCGCCCGGTCACAGCTGCGCGACCGGGCGGGTATCAGGAGTTACTGCGCGGACTGCACCGCAGAGAGCATTTTCCGGGCAGCCGCTTCGGCGCTGATGCTCTCGTCGTTATAGAACTCGGTAACGACGTCAAAGATCGCACCCTGCACGGAAGAGAAGGTGGACATGCCGTGCGCCATACTCGGCACCAGCTTGCCGGTTTCGGCGGTCGCAACAAAGTCCGCGCCGGACAGCTTGGCGCAATCGTCAAACTTATCCATCGGCAGATTCAGACGGGCCGGAATCGAACCTTTGTTGAGGTTAAAGACTTCCTGGAATGCCGGGCTGAGAATGGTGGAAGCCAGATCGGCCTGCCCTTCACTGGCGTCTTCGCCGTCCAGGGCAAACATCACAAAGCTGTCGATATTGAAGGTAAAGGCGTCAAGCGTACCGGGCGCGGCGCTGCAGACATAATCCTTGCCCGGCACCTTGCCGGCGGCGGTGAACTCACCCTTGGCCCAGTCGCCCATGATCTGCATGGCGGCCTCACCATTGATCACCATGGCCGTGGCCAGGTTCCAATCACGGCCCGGCGCACCGGCATCCGTGTACTGACGGGTTTTACGGTAGGTCTCGAGCACCTTGACCATGGTCTCGCCGCTGAGGGCATCGGCATCCAGGTCAACAAAGGCTTTGGTGTAGAAATCCGTTCCGCCGACACCGAGCGCCACGGCTTCGAACGTGGTCGCGTCCTGCCAGGGCTGACCACCGTGCGCCAGCGCGGTAAAGCCGGCGGCTTTGATCTTATCGGCGGCAACAAAAAACTCATCCCAGGTGGTGGGCAGTTCGGCGCCGGCTTTTTCAAACACCTCCGGATTCGACCACAGCCAGTTCACCCGGTGTACATTGACCGGCACCGCCACATAGTGGCCGTCGTATTTCATGGCCTCCGCCACAACCTCTGGCAATAAGTCATCCCAGCCTTCGGCCTCGGCCAGCTCATCGATGTCAGCCAACACGCCCTCGTCGCCCCATTCCTGAATACTCGGGCCTTTGATCTGCGCGGCGGTCGGCGCGTTGCCGGAGACCACGCGGGTCTTCAGTACGGTCATGGCGCTTTCACCACCACCGCCGGCCACGGCGAAATCTTTCCAGGTATGCCCGCGTTCTTCGAGCATCCGTTTCAGCTCTGCCGCAGAGGCCGCCTCGCCACCGGAGGTCCACCAGTGAAGTACTTCAACTTCGGCTGCCTGAGCAGAGAAAGAGACAGCAGCAGCCAGGGCCGCTGAAACAGCAGTCTTGATGATTTTCATGTGACATTCCTCCGGAGAATGAGAGTTTTGCTTTTGCGCAATAAGTCGGGGCCGTTTTTATAAACGATTCTGTTACCGGCATTTTCATTCTGCGCCGCGCGAACAGAAACGGAAACACCCCTTTTGGTATACTTCGTAATGTAAATCAATTTATTCATATTGCGAAATATCTATTCAGCCCACACTGTGGCACTTTGTTTAGTATTACGGCATAACTATCACTTTACTCCGGTATTCCGACACAGTGACTCAAACCCACATTACCGCCAGCGGCCCCGGCCGCATACGCCAGCAAAACCGCCGCGCCGTGCTTGAGCATTTGCGTTATCACGGCGATGCCCCGCGTTCGGCGCTGGGCGCCGCGCTTGGCCTGTCGGCCGCGGCCGTGTCCTCGGTCACCAACGAGCTGCTCGACGACGGCCTCTTGCTGGAACCGGCCACGCCACCGGCCGCACGGCGTCAGGGTCGGCCGGTCTCGCCGCTGAGCCTGAATCCGGAGGCGGCTTTTGCGCTGGGCCTGCTGCTGCGCCCGGCGCTTGATCATCTTTGTCTGGAAACCGCCTGGGTCGACTACGCCGGCCGGATCCGCGTCACCGGCCAAACCCGGGCGCCGCTGCCCGGCTCGGCCGACGAACTGCAGCGGCTGGCCGCCGACGCCATCGACGCACTCAGCGGCGAAGTCCCGCACACCGCCCGCATCCGCCGCCTCTGTGTCGGCATCCCCGGCGTGGTCAGCGCGGACAGCATCCCGATTGCACCGAAGCTACAGGCCGCCTGCGGCGAAGGCTTTATCCGCGCCCTGCAGGCCCACTGCCGCTGGCCGGTGTCCTTCCACAACGACGTCAATCTCGCGGCCACCTCCGAACTACATCAGCAACCGCGCCTGCGGCAATGCAATTTTGCCTACCTGCACGTCTACGCCGGTATCGGTTCGGGGATTGTGCTGCGCGGTCAGGTGCTCGGTGGCAGCGCCGGCTGGGCCGGTGAACTCGGTCAGCTGCGCATTACCCGCGGCACACAGCGCCCCAGTTTTGAAGAATTGCTCAGTACCGACGGCAGTCTGGCCGCACTGCTCAGCTCGCTGGGCGAAGCGCCGGCCGATCTGGACGCCCTGAGCCGCTATATCGATCAGCGCGACGAACGCGTGCTGCCGGTCATCGACCAGTACTGCGAACATCTCAGCGACGCGATCCGCGTGCTGCACAGCGTGCTGGATCTGGACGAAGTGCTGCTGGACTTCCCCGGCGATGCCCTGTTCCGCCGCATCCGCCCGCGGCTCGACGTACTGCTGCAGGATATGGCGCATCCGGTCAGCGTCACCTCGCCGGTCATGGGCCACCACGCCGCCCTGCACGGCGCCGCACTCAGCGCACTGAGCGAGTCCCTGCCGGCCATCGAACAACGCCACGAATCGGCCTGATCCGTCGAAAAGCCCCGGTGTCTTGAGTACACTCTGCGCTCCGAACTCATCCGCGCAGGAAAAAGGACACACACACCATGATCGCCTTTGACGGTTTAACCGCCGACTTTCTCGCACTGGCGGCGACGCTTTTCGTTTTTTTTATCGCCGCCCTGATTCTGGCTGTTATCGTGATGTACATCATCGATGTGCGTCAGACACAGCACACCATCCGCCGCAACTACCCGGTCATCGGGCGGTTCCGCTATTTTTTCGAAAAACTCGGTGAATTCTTCCGCCAGTATTTTTTCGCCATGGATCGCGAGGAAATGCCGTTTAACCGCGCCGAACGCTCCTGGGTTTACCGCGCCGCCAAAGGTGAAAACAACACCGTGGCCTTCGGCTCTACACGGGACCTGTCCCGCACCGGCACCGTCATGTTTGCCAACACGCCGTTTCCGGTTCTGGACGAAAACAGCACCCACCCGCGCGCCATCGAAATCGGCGCCGGCAGCCGCATGCCCTACACCACCAGCGCACTGATCAATGTCTCGGCCATGAGCTACGGCGCGCTCTCGGCACCGGCCATCCGGGCCCTGTCGCGCGGCGCGAAAAAAGCCGGTTCCTGGCTCAATACCGGTGAAGGCGGGCTGAGTCCCTTTCATCTTGAGGGCGATTGCGACATCGTCTTTCAGATCGGCACAGCCAAATACGGCGTGCGCGATGCCGAGGGCAATCTGGATCCGGAAAAACTCCGCGCCATCGCCGAAAAACCGCAAGTGCGGATGTTTGAGATCAAACTCAGTCAGGGGGCCAAGCCCGGTAAAGGCGGGATTCTGCCCGGCATCAAAGTCGGCAAGGAGATCGCCGAAATCCGCGGCATCCCCGAAGGCAAGGATTCGATCAGCCCCAACCGGCATACCGATATTGCCAGCATCGGCGAACTGCTCGACATGATTGCGCGGGTGCGCGATATCACCGGCAAGCCAACCGGCTTTAAAACCGTGCTCAGCGATATCGGCTGGATCAACGAGCTCTGCATGGAGATCCTCAAGCGTGGCCCCGAAAGCGCGCCGGACTTTATCACCCTCGACGGCGGTGACGGCGGCACCGGCGCGGCGCCCATGCCGCTGATGGATAATGTCGGCCTGCCCTTGCGCGAATCCCTGCCCATGCTGGTCGATGAACTCAGCCGCAGCGGCCTGCGTGAACGGGTCCGCGTCATCGCCAGCGGCAAGCTGATCACCCCGTCGGAAGTGGCCTGGGCACTGTGCGCCGGCGCCAACTTCGTCAACACCGCCCGAGGTGCCATGTTTGCACTTGGCTGCATACAAGCCATGCAGTGCAATAAAAACACCTGCCCGACCGGAATCACCACTCACGATCCGGACTTGCAAAAAGGCCTGGTGGTCGGGGACAAGGCCGAACGCGTGGCCCGTTACCTGAGCAATCTGACCCACGATGTCTGCGTGATCGCACACTCGGCCGGTTTGCGTGAACCACGGGAATTCACCCGCCAACACGCCCGCATCGTCGGGGCCGACGGCGTCTCACGCCCGCTCAATGAGCTGCACCCGCTGCCCGAAGCCCACTCAGCAGCGGACTAAAGCCCGCCCCGCATCAGCTCCCCGCGCGCGCTGCCGGGGAGCACTTCAGCCCGGTGCAATATCCAGTGACGGCAGCAGCGCCATCAGCCCGTCGAGAAACTGCCCGGCCGTGGCCGCACGCAAAAGCGGACTCAGCTGATCCTGCGCCACATCCGCATAAGCGATACTCCAGTCTTTAAAACAACGCCCCGGCTGCGCGGCCGGACCGGCATAAATCTCCCTCACCGCGCTGTGCCGCGGATCCTGACAAATCAGATCGCGCATCAGCGTCATCCCGGCCGGCGGCCCTTCGAGATACTGACAGAAGCGTTCGCCGTCAAAGATCAGCAAACCGGACAGCCCGAGCTGGCGGTTTTTACGGCGGGCCCGGCGCACAATCTGCCCGACCGTACCCGGTGGCAGCTCATCGGCGATCACACTGGTGTAAATAAATTGTTGCAGGTGGTCCATGGCGGCATCCGTCTGCGACCGTTCACAGCGACGGTCCGCGCCGTCAGTATAGACAGCTCCATGCACAGCGTATATGGCAGCACCGTGCCGGTATAAAGATTGACGGGAGCGGCTGTGCCCGTGATAGTCAGGTGCAGCCCCGCCGGCTCAGCGCGCAGCTCCCGAGCCGGTTGCAGGCTTGCACTTTACGGAGCGGCCCGATATGAAACAGATCTTCGATTCCCTGCTTGAGAAACTGCGCACCAGCCTGTGGCCCCTGCCGGCGCTGATCGCGCTGGGCTGTCTGTGCCTGAGTCAGCTCAGCCTTCGCCTCAACCGGGTCGGCGCACTGCGTCAGTTCAGCGAGCAGTATCTGCCGGTATCCGACAACGCCCTGCAGAATATTCTCACCGCCATCGCCGGCAGCGTGGTCAGCTTCGGCGGTGTCGTGCTGTCCATGACCATGGTCTCCATCACCCTCGCTTCGGGCCAGTTCGGTCCCAAAGTGCTGCGCGAATACCTCAACAACACCCTGGCCAAGCTGACCCTCGGACTGTTTATCGGCACTTTCGTGTTCTGCATCGTCACCCTCACCACTCTGCCTGCGGTGACCGTGCCGGGTCTTACCGTGCTGACCGCCCTGAGTCTGGCGCTGCTGTCGTTTATGCTGTTTGTGGTTTTTATTCATCACACCACCCTGTCGCTGCAGGCCGACCGGATTGTGCGCAGCATCGCCGTGCAGCTGGAGGCGGCGCTGGCGCTTTACTGCGACCACCGGCACACCAGCGATAAGCCGGCCCTGCTCGGGCGCTGGCAGGAACAAGCGGCACGCCGTCCGCAGTGTCTGCTGCGGGCCCGCCGCAGCGGTTACCTCGAATCGGTGGACTATGCCGCAGCCGAGGCCATTTTGCAGGAACACAAGGCACTGCTGGAGATCTGTTGCCGGCCCGGTGAGTTTCTGATCGAGGGACAGATTCTGGGAACCCTGTACTATGACGACAACCATGACTGTGCCTCAGCGATCACCGATCAGTTTCTCCTCGCACCGCTGCGCACACCGGTACAGGACCCGGAATTCGCCATCACCCAGATTACCCAGATCGCCGAACGCGCACTCTCACCGGGGGTGAATGATCCGGGCACCGCCATTACCTGCATCGACTGGCTGGTCGCCGCCATTGCCGGCATTATCGACCGCGAGCTGCCCGGCGAACTCTATTGCAGCGACGAAAACGACGTCCGCATCAAACGCAAACGCCCGGATTTTGATGATTTCTTCGACATCACCTTCGACACCCTGCGCGAACATGCACGCGGCAACCGCCAGGTGCTGCTGTGCCTGATCCGGGCCTGCGCAACGCTGGCCGGCTACACCCGTCGTCCGGCCCGGCTTGCCAGCTTGCAAACACTGCTCGACAGCCTCGCCCACACCGCACTGAAGGACGCCGACTGCCCGCAGGACGAGCGCAAACTGCGCACCGCACTGCAAGCGGCACAAAGCGCGATCGGCACCGCCTGAGCATCAGACAGCCACCGCAATCGCAACACGGCAGGCCTTTTTCCGCAGCGCCCCTCCCGCCTGTGACGGCGCTTTGTCCTACATGGCTTTGAGCCGCCTCCTACGATGCGCCGGCAGTGCGCGCCCTAAGCTTGTCCTACATCTGATCTGAACCCAACCAAAGGATAAACACGATGAAAAAGACGCTACCCGTCATTGCCCTGAGTTTCTCCGCCCTGCTGCTGATCTCCGCCTGCGGCGGCAACGATGAAGAGACCCTCAGCGAATCGGCCGCCGACACCATGCAGGACGCCGGCGACAGCATGAGCTCTGCAGCGGACGACGCCATGGATAAGGCCGGACAGGCCACCGACAACATGGCTGAAGCCGGGCAGGATATGATGGAAAAGGCTCAGGACATGACTGCCGACACCGCGATCAGCAGCGAGATCAAAGCCAAATACATTGCCGAAACCGATCTGGCCGCCTTCGAGATCGAAGTCGGGACTCAGGACGGCACCGTGACACTGGACGGCACCGTGACCAGTGAACCGGCCAAAACCCGCGCTGAGGAAATCGCCGCAGAAGTCGAAGGCGTGATGTCAGTGGAAAACAACCTGAACGTCGAAGCCGCGCAATAAGCGCGGCACGTCGCTCGAGCAGATTATGGGCATTGAAGTCACCGGCATACTGAGCTTGCTGATTCTGATCGGCGACGTGTATGCCATCGTAAAAACCCTGGGCAGCGGTGCAGGCACACTACGCAAAGTGCTCTGGATTGTGGTTATTTTGTTCCTCCCCCTGCTCGGACTGGTGCTGTGGTTTTTGTTCGGCCCCAAGAACAAAGCCACAGCAAGGCTGTGAATCCACCGGGAGAATTGTTATGCCGACCACCAAACGAAGTACCGGAAACGATGAGCTGCGTGAGGAATTCAACGCACTGCGCGATGACGTCACGGCATTTATGAAAACCCTGCGCGATTACGAACGCAATCAGGCGCGTAATCCCAAAGACACTGTCAGCGACGAGCTGCATGAGTATCTGGAGCAGGCCAGACGCCGCTTTGAAGACGCCAAAAGCGCCGGTGAAGAACGTCTCGCCGACGTCGGCGACAAGGTCCGTGCACAGCCGGCGGCCAGTCTCGCCATTGCCTTCGCCGTGGGCCTCGTCGCGGCAAAACTGCTCGGCCGGGATTAAACCCGGCCGGCGCTGACGAGAATCGCCATGGGCAGGCTTTCCGATACCGTACTGTCACTGATGGATCTGATCGAAGCCGAAGCGGCCCTGCTGCGGCGCATGATGCTCGACGGCTTCAGCGTGATGCTGGCGATGACCGGCGCAGCAGTGGCCGCCGGCGCGGGTATCGTGCTTTTGCTGATGCTGCTGTACACACAACTGCGGACGCATTTCGGCAGTGCCGTCGCTGGGCTGTGTCTCGCCCTGCTCTGTTTCGCCCTCTCGGGAGCCTGCCTGTGGCTCGTCAAACACCTGAAGCGCTGAAGGTGCGCGAAGCGCGTTTGCGCTGGCGCCTGCAAAGCCGCGAGCTCTCGCTGGAAAACACCGTACGCGACCATCCCCTGGCCACTGCCGCTGTCGTGACCGTGCTGCTACTGGGCCTGCGACGTTTGCCGGCACTGAGCAAAAGCGGCCTCGGTCTGCGTCTGCTGAGCCGTCTGCTGCGCTGAACCACGTCAGCCTTTTCCTACACGCTAATAGGCCCCTGCCGACCTGCGCCGCACGGCCTGCGCCCTACACTGAAACGAGTTCACCGGGCGCCTGATCTTTGCCTGCCGCCGGGCTTGCTGACCGGCCGGTTAGGCCCCGGGGGGAATTCATGATCTACTACACGTTGATCTTTTTTATCACGGCACTGGCCAGCGGTTGTTACGGCTTTCTCGCACCATCCAGCGCCTATTCGGATCTGGCGGTCGGCATCAGCGGCTTGTTTATGATCATCGCTTTTGCCGGCTTTGTACTGCACACAAGGGAAGCACACCGGCGCAACCGGCCCTGACAATCAGCGGGCTGCAGAGGGATAAAGCACCATGAGACTCAATATCGGCATCGTCGACGATCACCAGATCGTACGCGCAGGATTCCGCGAAATGCTGTCCGGCCAGCCTGACATGGCCATCGCGTTTGAAGCCGCCAGCGGCGAAGATGCACTCGAACAGATCCGCACCCAAGGCTGCAATGTCCTGCTGCTGGATATTTCACTGCCCGGTCAGTCCGGCGTGGACGTGCTGCGCAAAGTGCGGCAGCGCTACAGCGAGACCCGTGTACTGATTCTCAGCGGTTATCCGGAAGACCGCTACGCCCTGTCCATGATGCGCAACGGCGCCAACGGCTACCTCTGCAAAGACTGCGAGTCCGTCGAGCTGCTCAGCGCCATCCGTCAGGTCGCCCGTGGCAAAAGCTACCTCTCGTCACGCACCGCCGAACTGCTGGCCGAAACGGTCACCGGCGAGGCCGTGTCCGAACCGCACCAGAGCCTGTCGGAACGGGAGTTTCAGGTTTTTCTCAAACTCGCGCAGGGCAGCTCGGTATCGGATATCGCCGACGATCTGAACCTGAGCGTAAAAACGATCAGCACCTACCGCTCGCGTTTACTCGAAAAAATGGGCGTCGCCAGCAATGCCGAACTGGCCGGCTACGCCATCCGCAACGGACTTATCGAAGCCTGAGCCGCCGTGCGGACGGCCTCTGTGCAGGGGAAAAAAGTGTCATTGAAGGTTGCCCTTATTGAAGATTCGGCGATTTTGCGCGAATTGCTATGCGAGATGCTCCACGAAATCGACGACGTGTCAGTGTGTTTTACCGTCGATTGCGAGGAAGAAGCCCTGACCCGGCTGCAGGCAGAACAGGTGGACCTGGCGATTGTGGATCTGGAACTCCGGGAAGGTAACGGGCTTGGCGTAATCCGGCGCATGAAAGCCGAGCCGGAAACCTTCGGCACACCGAAAACCGTGGTGTTTTCCAATTACGCCGTATCCCCGATGAGTCGGCGCTGCGCGCAGATGGGCGTGGACCGGATCTACGACAAATCCTTCCAACTGCACGAAATGCTCGACTATGTGCGCGCAACCTTGTCGGGCCTGCAGCCGGCCAAGCCGGTATAAACGCAAGCCTGATACTCAGCCCTTGCCGAGCGGCAGATTCAGCGTCACCCGCGTCCCCTTGCCTTTGCTGCTGTGAAGCTGCAAGGTCGCGCCGATCATGCGTGCCCGGTGACTCATGCTTTTCAATCCGAAGCTCTCACTACTGACCTCATCCATCGCAAACCCGCAGCCGTTGTCGGTGATCTCCATCATCAGGCTGTCCTTATCGCGTAATACAATCAGGTTCACCTCTGTGGCCGAGGCATATTTGCGGATATTGGTAAAAGCTTCCTGAGCGATTCTGAACAAGGCCAGCGCGGCGGCATGGCTGAGCACGGGCAGGTCCGGCTCGATCTCGATATAGAGTTTGACCGCCTCGTCGCGGCCCAGATCCCCGGCCAGATTATCCAGCGCTTCATACAAACCCAGCTCGGCCAGCAAGGGCGGCAACAGATCGCTGGTCAGGCGGCGTTTCAGGGTAATCGCGTGATCCAGGGATTTGAGCAGGCGCGTGAGTTTCTGCGGCAATTTCGGATCATCACTCTGCCCCGCGCGGCCGTACTTGCCCATGATCCAGCTGGCATCCATTTTTGCCGCAGTCAGCGACGCGCCCAGATCATCGTGCAGCTCACGGGCCAGACGTTGCTTTTCATTCTCGCTGACATTGGTCAACTGCGCCGCCAGCCCGGTCAGTTCCCGGGTGCGCTTCTCCACTTCCGCTTCCAGCCGCTCCTGCTTACGCGCCTGCATCAGGGCAATCTGGTCACGCAGTCTGACCTCACGCTGTTGCGCGGCAAACAACCACAGCAGCAGCAAATAAGACAACAGACAAATACCGAAAATGCTCCAACGCACCCGTGACTGGTAACTCAGGGAGCGGGCATTAAGCACTTGCAGGTCGCCGGCAATAGAACGGCGCAGCTTGCCGATCAGGCCGCGGGCGCGGTCATAGTCGGCTTTGGCCTCTTGCAGAACCGCCACCGGCGGCGTCTGCCCGGCACCGGCGTCAGCCGACATGCGCTCACTGACACTACCCGCGTAGCGCGTGAACTCCTGCAGCTGCGCGGTTAACTGCCGACCGTCGGCATCGTCTTCGGGAATCAGGCTTTTGACCGCATCAAGATCATTCTGCAAAGCCGCAATCGCCGCTGAATACGGCTCAGGAAACTCGCCCTCACCGGTCAGCATAAAGCCCCGCACGCCGGTTTCCACATTCAGCAGACTCACCAGCAACTGGCCGGTTTTTTCCTGAAACTGCACGACCCGCCGGGTTTCCTGCAGCACCTGTGCAGCCTTGCCGGCGTGCAGAAATGCCACGACAAAAAACAGCAGTATGGCAACACTGGCGATGGAAAAAACCAGATGCGACTTTCTATTCTGGTCCAGCGAATAAGCAGAGAGTTTTTCCCGCAGCATGCCGACCTCCCGCGAAAGTGGAATAGCAGTCGATCATACGCTGAACCGGCAGCCCGGCAGCCGGGCTTGCCGTTTCACAATCAAAGCGGACGACGGCGTCGCAGCGGACTCACTCAAGTGGTATGCGCATCGGCATGCAGAAGCATATTGAGTTCATCAACGACCGGCGTCCAGTCAGCATCCTCAACCATTTCTTCGCAGATAAAATGCCGTTGCGCATCATTCCAGAAGCTCGCTTCAGACAGTGCGCAACCTTCGGGAAGCTGATGCGTTTTAATAAACGCATCAATCGCGTCGGCGTCAGATTTCAGACCGAGCTGTTCAAACAACGCTTCCATGGTGTAGCTGCCTTCGATAAACATGTCGGACACTCCTGTAGGTCAGATCCGCTTTGACTATAACGCCGCCGGCCCGCACGGCGGATTACAGCGGTTTAAAGATCCCGGCCGGCGTGCTGTCGTAAAAATTCCGCTGTATCGGCATAGCTGTCATTGAGAAAACGCAAGGGTGCTGCCAGGCCGGCGATAATGCGCACGTGATTCACACGCGGATACAGATGCAGGGTCACAGGTACGCCGGCCTCAGCCAGCGCATCGGCAAAACGACGGCTGTGACGCGGTACCACGCGCTCATCGTTCAGCCCGTGCAAGAGCAACACCGGCGGCTCCGCGCCGCTGACCCGAAGCGGCGGCTGCACGGCCTGCGCCGGCGCCTGTGCAAACACATCGCTCACTTCCGGATCGTCCAGCGGCAGCTCGTAGGGTCCGGCCAGACCGATCAGCCCGGACAGCTCCGCGCTCACCCCGTGCGCGGCCAGAAACGCTGTATCCGTCGCCAGCAGCGCTGCCGTATGCGCACCGGAGGAATGGCCCATCAGCACGTAGCGTGATAAAGGCGCGCCGGTCAGCGCCACCGCATTGGCCTCAAACCAGGCAATCGAGGCGGCCACATCGTCGACAAAATCGGGATAACGCACCGCCGGATAGAGGCGGTAATCGGGAATAAAAACAGGATGCCCCAGACCACTCAGGGCGTGACCGACAAACTCGTAATCCGCCCGCTCGCCCTCGCGCCAGGCGCCGCCGTAAACAAACACCAGCGGCACCCCGGTCACCTCGTGCGGCAGATACAGGTCCCAGCCCTGACGCGGGTCCGGCCCGTAAGTGCCGCGGCTCAGGGTGTAATGCGAAGCCGGCAGGACAAAGTTCAGAACGTCTGTGGATTTAATCACCCCGCAGCCCGTCAGGCACAAAACGCAGCACAGCCATAAACGGCGCACTCACTCCACTTCCGGCAGTGCACTGCCCAGTGCCGCGCCGGCCAGGCCCATCAGCGACAACAGCAGGATAATCCCGCTGACCGGCAGCACCGTGCTCAAGGCCCCGCCGAAACCGGTGATCAGCAACACCACGCCGATCACCGTATTGCTGACCGACACATAATCGGTCCGGCGGTTACCTTCAGCCAGATCGACCACATAGGTTTTACGCCCGACGCGCACGCCCTGATGGGCAATACTGAGCAGAAAATAAAATACCGGGATCACCCAGATCAGCGACAAGGTCCCGGGCAACAACCAGCTCAGCAGAAACAGCAAAATGCCCAGCGCACCGGTCATCAGCGCGGCGAGAATCATCACTTTTCGGCTGGAGACATCGGCAAAACGGCCCCAGAACGGCGCCGAAAGCAGACTGGCCGCGCCGCTGGCGAGCATAAACAGCGCCAGCACCGAGGTCTGCGCACCCAGCTGCCGCTGCGCCAACACCACGTAATAGGGCGCCGTCAGCGCCGAGCACAGCAACAACGAACGGGTAATCACAAAACGACGGAAGTACTTGTCCTCGCGCAGAATCGAGAGCCGTTTCCAGGCCTCGGCGATGGCATTTTTGCCACCATCGGTTTCACCGGGAAACTCCTTGATACGCGCATACACAGCGGCAGCCACCACCCACAAACCGGCCGCGCCGAGTAAAAAGGCGCCGTAGGCAAGCGCCGGTAACTGTTCCGTGCCGAACAGCCACAAAGCCAGCGCCAACGCGACGGTAACCAACCCCGCACTGCTGGCCGACCAGCCGTTAACCCGGCCACGCTTGGATTTGGGCACGGTCTTGCCCAGCACATCCTTGGCTGCCACCGAGCTCATACCGCGGGCCAGGCTGAACACCACCAGCAAGCCCATCACCGCCCAGCCGCCGGCCGCGCCTTCCATGGTCAGAGCCACCAGTCCGATGGCGGCCATGGCCAGTGCCTGTATCAGGCTGCCGGCCACCCAGACCCATTTGCGCACCGGCATACGCCGCACATAGCCGGCAATAAACAACTGCGGAATCAGCGAACCGGACTCACGCACCGGCACCAGAAACCCGATCAGATACAAAGGCGCGCTGATCGCCTCGAGTATCCACGGCAACACGATCTTGGGATTGGCCACTGCATCGCCGAGCTTGGTAAAGAAATGGCTGAGCACCATCAGAACAAAGTTCCCCGGCACTTCGCGACAAGCGTTTGCGTCTATATCACGGCACGCACGCGCGTCTTCTTCGTTGACCAGTTTCTCGTAAATATTCTCCGCGATGGAGCTTGCTGCCATCGTTATCTCCGTGTTGGTTCGGGTTTGCAGTAGTGCGGTTGGTGAAAGTGTGGCGCGCGGACGCGTGCAGGCACCATACTGAGGCATTTTGCCCCCTGTCAACGCAAATCCGCGCCGCGACGGGCGTTTGCGCCGCCCGGCTCAGGCCCCGGCGGAGGTCTTCAGAAAGGCATCGATTTTCGCGGCCGCGCCGGGCGGCACATGCAGGCCCTGCCGGGTGCGCCGCCAGAGAATGTCCCCGGCCGTTTGCGCCCATTCGTATTGCTGCATATAGCGCACTTCGGCCGCGTACACATCACCACCGAAGTCCTCACCCAGATCCGCCGGCACGCTGACACCGTCGAGTACCAGACTGATGCGGCTGCCGAACTGGCGCGCATAACGGCGCAGCAAGCGCGCCGGCAACTGCGGCCAGCGCCGCTCACACTCGCTGACAAATGCGGCGAAATCCCCGTCGGCGAAATCCCCACCCGGCAGACAGACCCCGGCGGTCCAGGGCGGGCGCTCTTCCCCCATCGCCGGCAGGAGTTTTTTCAGGCTTTTCTCCGCCAGCTGGCGGTAGGCGGTGAGCTTGCCGCCGAAAATATTCAGCACCGGTGCCGCATCACCGGACGGCCCACGTTGCAGATCAAGCACATATTCACGCGTGACCTTCGATGCACTGGCCGAGGCATCATCGAACAACGGACGCACACCGGAAAAACTCGCCACCACATCCGCCGCACTGATGGGTCTGGCAAAATAATCATTCACCAGATTGCAGAGATAGTCTGTCTCCTGCTCTGTAATCCGCGGCTGCTGCGGATCGCCGTGATAATCCACATCGGTTGTGCCTATCAGGGTAAAGTCCGTCTCATACGGGATCGCAAACACAATCCGCTGATCGCTGTTCTGAAAGATATAGGCATCCCCGTGATCGAACATCTTCGGCACGATAATATGACTACCCTGCACCAGCCGGATCCCGTATGAGCCGCCCCCGCCCAGCGCCTCGTCCATAAACTGCCTCACCCAAGGCCCCGTGGAGTTGACCAGAGCGCGGGCCGTCAGGCTTTGCTCCCTGCCCTGTGCATCCTGCAGCTGTACCTGCCAGTGTTTGTCCCGTCGCTGCGCCTTAATGCAAGCCGTGCGGGTCAAGACCGTCGCGCCGAGCTCACGTGCCGCCATTGCGTTAAGCAAGGTCAAGCGACTGTCCAGGGTCGCGCAATCGGAATAGGTAAACGCAAGCCTGCGACCGGGTTTAAGTGCTTTGCCGGCCGGATGCGTCTGCAGGTCAATCGTGCCCGAACCGGGCAGTTTCTCGCGCCGGCCAAGATGATCGTACAAAAACAAACCCAGCCGGATCATCCACGCCGGACGCAGGTGCTTCTCATGCGGCAACACAAAACGCAGCGGCCAGACAATATGCGGTGCGATTCGCATCAGCACTTCACGTTCGGACAAGGCCTCGCGCACCATAGCGAACTCATAGTTCTCCAGATAACGCAGACCACCGTGAATCAGCTTGGTGCTCCAGGAGGACGTATGTGAGGCGATATCATCCTTCTCGACCAGCGTCACCCGCAATCCGCGCCCGGCTGCATCGCGGGCAATACCGCAACCATTGATCCCACCGCCGACAATCAGAATGTCGGTATCGGTCTCTGAAGTCATATTGAATCCTTGACTGCGGCCATAAGGTTTTTCACTCAAACCCAGCGGAAGACAGCAATGAAAAACGTCACCGAAATCAACAGCCCCCCCCACAAAGGCACGCCATAGAAGCCCAGCCACGCCAGGTGAATAAAGGCGCTGCCGATAATACTGATGAAAAGCCTGTCACCACGCGTGGTTACCAGCCCTAATATACCCTGCCTTTCACCGCCACCGGGCGAGTAGTATTCCCACACACTCATCGAAATCAATGACAGAACGATAAACAGGAAAAATGCAGCTGTCGGCCAGGTCCAGGCCATCCAGGATAGTGCACTCATAAAAGCATCTCCTAGACACGCCCAAGGGCAAAGCCCTTAGCGATATAGTTACGGACAAACCAGATTACAATCGCACCGGGAATAATCGTTAAAGCACCGGCCGCAGCCAACAAACCCAGTTCATACCCGGACGAACTGGCGGTACGGGTCATAGTCGC
Organism: Granulosicoccaceae sp. 1_MG-2023; assembly: GCA_030546905.1. Classification (GTDB taxonomy): domain Bacteria; phylum Pseudomonadota; class Gammaproteobacteria; order Granulosicoccales; family Granulosicoccaceae; genus UBA7957. Next base: position 56,008 of record JAUOPI010000008.1, read on the forward strand.
TGCGATCGGCTTGGCCGCCACTGAGGTCAGCGTTTTCGCCAACAACAGCTCAACCCAGGAGAACATAAAACAAAAAAACGCGGCCACGCCGATGCCGGCGGTAATGGTCGGGATGAAAATACGCCCGAAGAAGTGCCAGAAGCTGTAGCCGTCAACGTAGGCCGTCTCATCAAGCTCCTTGGGTACTCCGGACATAAAACCTTCGAGTATCCAAACCGCCAAGGGGATGTTGAAAAGGCAGTGCGCCAACGCCACAGCCCAATAGGTATCAAATAAGCCGACGGCCGAGTAAAGCTGAAAGAACGGCAATGCAAACACGGCCGGCGGTGCCATGCGATTGGTAAGCAACCAGAAGAACAGGTGTTTATCGCCGAGAAAGCGATAGCGGGAAAATGCGTATGCCGCCGGCAAAGCCACCGAAACAGAGATCACCGTATTGATTAATACATAGATCAAAGAATTGATGTAACCATTGTACCAGGTAGGATCGGTGAAAATCGCCACATAGTTCTCGGTCGTGAACTCCTGAGGCCATAGCGAGAAGCCACCGAGAATTTCGTTGGTGGTTTTGAACGACATATTGAGCAGCCAATAGATTGGCAGCATCAGAAAAAGAATATACAAGCCGGGCACTAGCCACTTTCGTATCGACATGATCAATGCCCCTCATTACGCATAGTAAGAGTGTAGAAAAGCCAGCTCAAAAGCAGGATAATCAAGAAATAAATCAGTGACATCGCTGCTGCCGGCCCGAGATCAAACTGACCCAGCGCGGTTTTTACCAGGTCGATCGAAAGGAAGGTCGTAGCATTTCCCGGCCCGCCTCCTGTCAACACAAACGGCTCTGTATAAATCATAAAACTGTCCATAAAGCGCAATAACACCGCAATGGTCAGAACCCGTTTCATCTTTGGGAGCTGGATATATCGGAAGATTGCCCAGCGACTGGCACCATCGATTCTGGCAGCCTGATAGTAGGCGTCCGGGATCGAACTGAGACCGGCATACGCCAACAACACCACCAGCGAGGTCCAGTGCCAGACATCCATCAAAATGACGGTCACCCAGGCTGCCAGTGGATCACGGGTAAAGTTATAATCCAGGCCGGTCGCATTGAGCACACGCCCGAGCAGTCCGATATCCGGCAGAGCAAAGATATTCCACATCGCCCCGACCACATTCCACGGGATCAGCAGCGGCAAGGCCATCAGAACGAGACACACGGATACCCACGGTCCTGAGCGGGGCATCTGTAACGCAATCATGACACCGAGTGGAATTTCTATCAGCAGAATAATTCCGGTAAACGTCAGCTGCCGGACCAGGGCTTCGTGAAATCGCGGAGAATGCAGCACCTCTTCGAACCAGCGCACCCCCTCCCAGAAAAACAGATTATCTCCGAAGGTTTCCTGCACCGAGTAGTTCACCACGGTCATCAGGGGAATAATCGCATTGAATGCCACCAACAGAATAACCGGCAACACCAGAAACCAGGCTTTCTGATTACGTGTCTTCGTGATCATCTCAGATCCCCCCCTTTGGTAAGGCGCCATTGATCCACGTACAGATGGGTTTTCTCCGCTCTGAACGCCACTCTCGCGCTGCCTTGCGGTACAGGCTCGGCTTCGCTGAGCAAGACCCGTATCAGCTGCTGTTCGTGGCGGGTATCAACTATGCGGAAACGACCGCTATCGGCGACCTTCAGCACTTCGACTTCTATACCCTCGCGGGCAAAATAGACATGCTCCGGACGCACACCCACCTCAAGCCTGGCACCCGACTGCGCTGCCACACGCTGCCCGGCCGTTGTGAGCACGACCGTCCCCTGCGTGACAACCTGACCGTCGCAGATGTGCGCCGGCAGAATGTTCATGCCCGGAGAGCCGATAAAATGGCCGACAAATGTGTGTGCCGGCGTTTCGAACAACTCCACCGGCGTCCCCGCTTGTACGACACGCCCGCCATGCATCACCACCACCTGGTCAGCGAAGGTCATCGCCTCGGTCTGGTCATGGGTCACATAGATCATGGTCGCGCCGACGCGATGATGCAGCTCCTTGAGCTTGGAACGTAATTGCCATTTCAGGTGAGGATCTATCACCGTCAGCGGCTCATCAAAGAGAATCGCATTGACATCCGAGCGTACCAAGCCGCGCCCTAACGAGATCTTCTGCTTACCGTCTGCAGTCAAACCGGCGGCCCGGTTGTGTAGCGAGGAAGTCAGGTCTATCATCGCGGCGATCTCCTGTACGCGCGCATCAACAGTCTTTTCATCAAGCCCGCGATTTCGCAAAGGGAAAGCCAGGTTGTCATAGACTGTCATCGTGTCGTAGACCACCGGAAACTGAAAAACCTGCGCGATATTGCGCTGATCAGGCGGTAACGCGGTAACCTCCTTTTCACCGAACAACACTCGCCCGGCAGTCGGCATCAGCAAGCCGGAAATGATATTCAACAACGTTGTCTTGCCGCAGCCGGAGGACCCCAATAAGGCATAGGCTCCGCCGTCCTCCCAGACCATATCCATATTCTTCAGGGCCCAGTCCTGCTCACCTGACGGTGCTGCCAAATAGCTGTGGCGAATTCCATCCAGGGTGATCTGAGCCATCAGCTTATCCTCTTCCCGTCCGGATCAAATACCATCGCCTTCTCCGCTTGCATAAACAGGACAACCTTATCGCCGGGCTTCACCACGTGGATACCGTGATTCTGCGAAACCCAATCAACCCCATGTACACGAGCGTGAATAACGCTTTCTGAGCCGGTAATCTCAGCCACCCTTACCTCGCCGGACAGCTCCAACGCATCACCCGACGGAGGTGTTAAGGTCAGGTGATGTGGTCGCAGGCCTGCAATATAGTCGCCACAACCGAGACAGGCAAAGACACCCACTGCCGGAAATCCATGACCGTCAATGACAATGCTGTCTGTCTCACGCCGTACCGCGATGAAATTGATCGGTGGATCGGAAAACACGCTGGCAGCCAGCATAGAACCGGGGTTGCGGTAAAGCCTTGCAGTCTCACCGTACTCTACAACCCGCCCCTCGTGCATGGCTGCGGTATACCCGCCAAGCAACAGCGCTTCAGTGGGCTCGCTGGTCGCATAAACGACGGTGGCTCCCTGATTGGCAAACAAGCGCGGCAGCTCCTCCCGCAATTCTTCGCGCAATTTGTAATCCAGATTTGCCAATGGCTCGTCTAAAAGCACAAGTTCGGCGCGCTTGACCAGCGCCCGGGCCAGGGCAATGCGCTGTTGCTGCCCACCGGACAGCTCTGCCGGCCGGCGCCGGAGCATGGGCGTGAGCTTGAGCATCTCCGCAACCTCCTTCACCGCTGTATCGATCTGTGCACGACTTTTCCCCTGCACCCGCAGTGGTGACGCGATATTGTCGTAAACCGTAAAGTTGGGGTAGTTGATAAACTGCTGATAGACAAACGCTACGGAGCGCTTCTGAACCGGCACGCCAGTTACATCGCGGCCATTGAAATACAGCCTTCCGGCGGTGGGCTTTTCGAGCCCGGCCATCAGACGCATCAAACTGGTTTTACCGGCCAGCGTGGTCCCCAGGAGAATATTGAAACGACCTTCCTCGAGCTTCAGGTCGGTTTGGTAGATATGAGTCCCGGCACCAACCCGAAGTTGTACGTGTGTAAGCTCAAGCGTCATTGATTTCTCCGCTGTCCTGCATATCACAATCGACACCGCTGACAAGCAAATTCACGTTGTACGTGCGGCAGTATTCGCAGAAAGCAGCGGACGGGATCTGGTCGGTGACCAGGTAATCGATATCGCGGATATTGCCAATGCGAACCGGTGCGATCCGTTCGAACTTTAGCGAATCGGCCACCAGTATCACCTTGCGCGCATTGCTGATCATGGCTTGCGCAACACGCACTTCGCGCGCATCGAAATCCAGCAAAGCACCGTCTTCTTCAATGGCTGACACGCCAATGACCGCATAATCGACCTTAAACCGGTTGATGAAGTCCCGCGTACTATCGCCGACAATCCCCCCGTCTTCCTGGCGCACCGTGCCGCCGGCTGTCATAAGACGGATCGACTCACTCTGTCGGAAGGCGTTGATGACGTTGAGGTTGTTCGTAATCACCAGTAATCCCCGGTGCCGGGCCAGGGCCCGTGCCACCGCTTCGGTGGTGGTGCCGATATTGATGAACAACGACGAATCGTCAGGAATCAGGCCGGCAGTGGCTGCGGCAATACTGTTTTTTTCATTGACCATCAGGCGGCGCCGGGCCTCATAACCCATATTGGCGACACCGTCGGGCAGTTTCGCACCGCCGTGGACGCGTTGTAAAAAACGCATCTCACACAGCTGCTTAAGATCGCGGCGAATCGTCTGCGGTGTGACATCAAACGACTCCGCAAGCGGTTCGACCAATACCTGTCCCTGCTCGCGTGCCATGCGCAGAATCTCCCGCTGGCGTTCGCCCAGCAGCTCAGGTGCATCTGTCAGGTTCTTACTCATAGATATGGCAATATTCGGACTGCCTGTGCATTAATGCACAGTTGTATTGTTGCTACTACCCGGCTCAGGAAACGGGCGACCGGAGGCCGCCCGTAATAGCGGGCTTTCTCTTAATCAGACGCCCATTGCTTGACCAGCTCGTCGTAGTCGATGGTTTCGCCCTGTGGCTTCTCGTTTTCCAGCTTCGCCTTAGGAGAACCGGGCTGACTGAGCCAGTACGCCGGGTCTTTCTCCTCATTCAGACGGGGACCACAACCACCATACACATTGGCTTTTTCGTCTGCGGCCTGCATACGCGCCATGGTGGTATCCATCTCCGCGGCCAGCCGGTCCATCGCTTCCTGCGCAGTAAAGACGCCGGAGTTCACATCACCGATTTGCTGCCACCAGATTTGCGCCAGCTTCGGATAGTCCGGCACATTGACACCGGTGGGCGTCCAGCGCACGCGATCCGGCGAGCGGTAGAACTCAACCAGACCACCAAGCTTCGGCGCACGCTCCGTGAACGATTCATGACGGATATCACTGTCGCGGATGGGGTTCAGTCCGACATGTGCTTTCTTCAGCGACACGGTTTTGGAAACAGTGAACTGGGCATAAAGCCACGCCGCCTTGCGCCGGTCCACAGGGGTGGAATTGAACAGCGTCCACGCGCCAGTGTCCTGATAGCCCAACTTCTGCCCTTCTTCCCAGTACGGCCCGTGTGGGGACGGCGCCATACGCCATAGAGGCATACCATCCTCATCAACTGTGTTGTTGCCTTCGCTACGGGGCGCGACCATGGATGCCGTAAAGGCGGTGTACCAAAAGATTTGCTGGGCAACATTACCCTGCGCCAGCGCCGGTAATGATTGGTAAAAGTCATAGTTTGCAGCACCCGGGGGAGCGTAGTTTCGCAGCCACTCATCCCATTTCCGGATCGCATACACGGCCGCCGGCGCATTGGCCGCACCGCCACGCGTCACCGACGCTCCGACCGGATTGCATGAGCCTTCTTCCATGCGGATACCCCACTCATCAACCGGACGACCATTGGGTAGACCTTTGCTGCCGGCCCCGGCCATCGACAACCAGGCATCGGTCATACGCCACCCCAGATCGGGGGCGCGCTTGCCATAGTCCATATGCCCGTAGACCCTTACACCGTCAATTTCTTTCACTTCATTGGAGAAGAAATCAGCTATGTCTTCATAAGCAGACCAGTTCACCGGCACCCCGAGTTCGTAGCCGTACTTTTCTTTAAATGCAGCTTTGAAGTCTTCCCGCTGGAACCAGTCATACCGAAACCAGTAAAGATTGGCGAATTGTTGATCCGGCAGCTGGTAGAGATCACCATCAGGCCCTGTGGTAAACGACAATCCCATAAAATCGTCAAGATCCAATCCCGGGTTCGTCACATCCTTCGCTTCTCCGGCCATCCAATCAGTCAAGTTTGTTGCCAGTTGCAGCCGCGAGTGTGTCCCGATGAGATCGGAATCATTCACATAAGCATCGTAGAGATTTCGCTTAGTCTGCATCTGCGTCTGTACCGCCTGCACCACGTCCCCCTCCCCCAGGAGCTGGTGGTTAACCTTTATGCCGGTAATCTCCTCAAATGCACGGGTCAGTATTTTCGACTCGTATTCATGTGTCGGGATGGTCTCGGATATCACGTTGATTTCCATCCCTTCGAACGGCTCAGCAGCTTTGATGAACCACTCCATCTCGGCCAACTGTTCCTGCTTGCTCAAAGTTGAAGGCTGAAATTCCTCCGTAATCCACTTTTCAGCTTCGGCGATGCCGGCAAAGCTGCCCTGCGAGAAACAGGTCAGCGCGGCGGCTACCGCAATCGCGACTCTGGTCTTCATGTTCTCCTCCGGATCATTTTTATACATCCACAGCAAATGTGTTACAGAACAACCGCAAAACTCATGCTATCAGAATCACTTTAGAATGAACACAATAAAATGTTCAATTGAATATTTCGAGATATGAATACGAACATAAGAGAGAGAAATAGGCGCTGAAAGTGGTACTCAAACTTTCACTTTGAACAACCTGAACCTATGCAATGAAACATAAATGACCGCTGCAATTGCCCACAACACAGGCAAGAGCTTATATGGAACACAAATCGATCACGCAGGATGGAGATGGATATGGAGATGAACGACGCTATACCGGCGATCGGTCAGGGCACAGTAGCATCACGCGCTCATCTGCTGTCACGCCCCCAGCCGGCAGGGAGACCGGGGGAAGATCATCTCCGGAAGAAGCCGAACGCGCCCGGCGGGAAACTAAACGCAATATGCCTGTGCCTTGCGGGGCACTATAAGCCAAAGAGAATGCCCCTTGCCGCCGGACTCAGTTTATGAGTCCAAACAACCCGGGCAGAAACAAGCTGATAGCCGGAATAAACGTCACCAGCATCAGGGCCACAATCAAAACGGCACAGAACGGAAGAATCGCTTTGACCACTTCTTCAATTCGGGCCCCACTTACACTGCAACCGACGAACAAAGCGGTCCCCACAGGCGGCGTCGCGATTCCGATACAAAGGTTGAATATAATCATCATCGCAAAATGAATCGGGTGCATACCCAACTCAGTTGCGATCGGCATAAAGATCGGAGTGAATATCAGCAGCGCCGGGGTCAGGTCCATAAACATGCCGACAATCATCAATATGATATTCATCAGGATCAGTATCACCACCGGGTTTTCTGATATCGACAACATCCAGGTGCTGATCAGGTCCGGCAAACCGGTAAAAGCCATGGCCCATGACATAATGGTAGATGCGCCGATCAGGAACAACATGATTCCCGTAATCACCGTGGTTTCAATGCTGATGTCCTTGAGATCGCGGATCGATATCGCGCGATAGGCCAGCGCCAGAATCAGTGCGTACAAGACCGCAATACAAGCGCCTTCGGTGGCCGTGAACACACCTCCGATAATGCCGCCGATCACAACGACGATCAGCCCCAGACTGGGAACTGCCTGCCAGACAACGGTCAATTTCTGCCGCATCGTCAACCTTGTCGACGAGGTATTGGTGTAGCCCCGTCGCCTGGCGATGATATAGGCGACCACCATGCAGGAAAGCCCCATGAGAATGCCGGGCAAATACCCTGCAATAAACAAAGCTGCTACCGAAGTCCCGCCACTTACCACGGAAAAGACAATCAGGGAGTTGCTCGGGGGAATTAACAAGCCGGCGGGACAGGACGCGACATTGACCGCGGTAGAGTAGTTCTCGTCGTAGCCCTCATCCTTCATTTGCGGACCAAGGGTTTTTCCGACCGCTGCCGCAGCAGCAACAGCCGATCCCGATACCGCGCCGAACATCATATTCGACAATATATTAACCTGGGCAAGGGAACCGGGCAGGCCGCCGGCGAGCAGCTTTGCAAGGTTGATCAGACGGGTCGCAATTCCCCCTCTGTTCATGATGTTCCCGGCCAGGATAAAAAACGGAATGGCCAACAAGCTGAAACTATCGATGCCGGTTATCAATTTCTGACCCGCCGTTATAACAGCAGCGTCAAATGGCATGATAAAAGCCATGATCACAAGTGATGACAGTGCGATGGCGATTGCTATCGGAACAGACAACGCGATGAGAACCAGGAACAGGCACAACAGCCAAAAACCAATAGAAATATCCATACAGCGTCCTTCATTCCCGCACGGGAGTTATTCTTTATCGCACAGAAGACATCTGCAAGAAAGCACCATGCCGACGCAAGCCCGGTCCTGCGTGCCTGCCGCACCCTGACCGCCCCACCATCTCATCATGGTGGCAACATCCCCGGCACTGACCCGCCTGACAACACGACACAGCTGTCAGCCTCAAGCCGCTGAACCCGTGCGCAGCAACACCTACTGATGCGACTCTGATGAAGCAGTATCGAGCATACTGATAAGCAGATAAACGATGATGAGAACGGCAGAAACCGGCAATATCAAATAAACATATGCCATGGGGATATTAAGTGCAGGTGAGTACTGCTGCATTGTCTTGGACATTAAGGCGATCCCGCCCTTCAGCATAGCCAGAGACACGAATGACAGTATCAATACATTGACGAATAATCGCAATGCGCGGCTGCCTCTTTCCGGAAGGCTGTTATGGATCAATGAGATCCCCAAATGCCCGCTCTGACCGAACAGATAGCTCGCCCCCAACATACCCAGCCAGATCATGGTGTATCTGGAAAGTTCATCGGTAAAAGAACTGGGGTCGTTGAGGAAGTAGCGACTGAACACCTGCCACGTGACAGTCACAACCATCAAGACCAACGCCAAACCACAGAACGTAAGAACAGACACGTCCAACACTTTTTTCAGCTTAGCCGGGAATTTACTCATCGATGCACCTCACCACCTAACACAAGGCACCTGCCTTTACATCTAGCCGTAATGAAAGACAGGTGCCGGATGATCTCCAATCCCGGGGCAATTATTCCATGGCTTGTATTTTTTCGACGTAGTAACCCAGTTTCGGATCAGAAGCAGCCTCATCAAGCATGGGCTTTACCTTTTCCTTGAACTTGGCTTTATCCACCTCGACAAATGTAACGCCAAGTTCTTTGGCTTTCCCGACATTGGCGCTTTCGATTTCATCCCAGATTTTGATTTCTTCTTCCATAGACTCAAAGGCAGCTTCTTTCAGAATCGCCCTCTCTTCGTCAGAAAGATCGTTCCATGTTGCCTCCGAGATAATAATCAGATCAGGACTGATTGTGTGCTGATCCATGGAATAGAACTTGGCCACTTCTGTATGCCGCATTTCCACCAGACTTGACACATTATTCTCTGCCGCGTCAATAACACCTTGTTGCAAGCCGGTGTAAATCTCGGTGAAGGGCATCGGCGTCGCCTTAGCCCCCAACAGATTGATCATCTCCATCATGGTGGGGGATTCCGGAACCCTGACTTTCATTCCGTTCAGGTCCGCCGGTGTCTTGATGGGTTTCGCAGCATAAAAGCTTCTCGAACCTGAATCATAGAAGGTCAAACCCAGAAAGCCCTTGCCTTTGCTGGACTGCAAAAGCTCTTCGGCGACATCACTTCTGATGAATTTGCGCATGTGCTCAGGATCATTGAACAGATAAGGAATTGCGATGACTGTGAAGGTGGGTTCGAATGATTCTGCAAGAGAACCATTGATCTTAGCCATGTTAATAGCACCGGTCACAACTTGCTCAGCCTGATCACGCTCTGATCCCAACTGCGCGTTCGGAAATATTTTTATTGTAAGATCGCCACCGGACTTCTCCTTGACCTTCTCGGCAAATATCACCATCCCCTTGTGTGCGGCATTATCCAAGGACATGGCATGCCCGAGAGTCAGCTGCTTGGCATGGACTGCCGTACTGACACTCAAGATCATGGCGGTGGCAAAAACCGACAAATATCGTTTCTTCATTTTTTCTCTCCTCTGAATTTATTAATAATTATTTTTTTATTACTTATCAAACAAACACAGCAATCCGGGCACAAGAGAGACCCGTGCAGGCAAGCCATGCAGAACGCGGATTAATCATCGTGTTTTTATGGCCCTCCGGCATAGCTATGCAACGATCCGTGCCGGCGCTGCATCCGGATCAAGACAGGGACGGCCCGGTAGAAAGCAGATCCTTGTCTTAAATCAATCGCAAACATCGCCACCCGAATACGCCCTGCCGGAATGCGTCTTACAGACCGCTGTGAATATTCAGATACACGTCCGACCCGGTCAGACTCCCGTTAACAGGCCGTTGCCGACGTCATGCCGCAGGCTATTCAATCCGACTGTCCGAAGGACTGGCTATCCGCGGCAGGACAACAGCCGGATACACCGGGGTGATGTCACGCAACTTGCGGACACGGGTCAGGCTCAGGATGGCGCACCCTTGTTTCGATACTGCCGCACCTTTGTTTTGATAAGGATGAACCCGCGTTTCGATAATACTGAGTCAGCGCCTGACATACAAGATACTATTGCCCGCAAAAAACCATATTACCGTCTCCATCCGGAATTCTGCGGCCCGCTGCAGGAAGGCATTCCCTGCAACAGACAAAGTTTCAGAAACAGGGCATACACCGCTTGCATTGATTGTCATGTGCTTTTTCTACTGCCTGAAATAAGCACGGCTCTGTGGCCGGTTTGCGATCACAGCGGACGCAGCGGTGGAGCGCCTCTGAATCCCGCGTTACAGTGATAAGCATGACAACAATAACGCAGGCAGGAGATGGAGATGAGCGACTATATTCTGGCGATCGATCAGGGCACGACTTCCTCGCGCGCGATTGTTTTTGATCAAGCTATCCGCGCCGTAGCCAGCGGTCAGGAAGAGTTTGAACAACACTTCCCGCAATCGGGCTGGGTCGAACACAAGGCGACAGATCTGCTCGATACTGCCCTGCGCAGTTGCCACGCGGCACTGCGCGAGGCCGGTCTCAGCGGCCGCGATATCCGCGCCATCGGCATCACCAACCAGCGTGAAACCACTCTGGTCTGGGATAAGCACAGCGGCGAGGCGGTCTACCCCGCCATCGTCTGGCAGGACCGGCGCACCGCGCGCTGGTGCGATAAGCTGCGCGCGAACAGCGACGAATCACGCATCCGCGGCAAAACCGGCCTGTTGCTCGATCCGTATTTTTCGGCCAGTAAAATCGCCTGGATTCTGGATAATGTCGACGGCGCACGGGCCCGCGCCGAAGCCGGTGACCTGCTCTTCGGCACCGTCGACAGCTGGCTGATCTGGCATCTGACCGGCGGCCGTCACGTTACTGATGCGACCAATGCGGCCCGTACCCTGCTCTACAATATCCGCGACGGACACTGGGATGAGGCACTTTTGGACCTGTTCGGCATCCCCGCCAGCATGCTGCCGGAAGTGCTCGATTCGGCAGACGACTTCGGCCACTGCAAAGAAAGCCTGTTCGGCAAGGCCATCCCGATCTGCGGTGTGGCCGGCGATCAGCAGGCCGCCACCGTCGGTCAGGCCTGTTTTCAGCCGGGCATGCTGAAATCCACCTACGGCACCGGCACCTTTGCCGTACTCAACACCGGCAAGGAGATCGTGACCTCGGGCAATCGCCTGCTCAGCACCATCGCCTATCAGCTAAACGGCCAGCCGGTCTACGCGCTGGAAGGCTCGATATTTATCGCCGGCGCAGCAGTACAGTGGCTCAGGGACGGGCTTGGCATTATCAATCAGGCATCGGAGACCGGCGCTCTCGCCCGTCAGGCCGACCCGAATCAAAACGTGTATCTGGTCCCCGCCTTTACCGGTCTGGGCGCGCCCTACTGGGACGCCGACGCACGCGGTGCGCTCTACGGCATGACCCGCAACACCGGTCCGGCCGAGATCGCCAAAGCCACACTCGACGCGGTGGCCTACCAGACCCGCGATCTGATCGAAGCCATGCGTCAGGACTGGAAAACCGCCGGCGGCGTGGGCGAAGAAATGACCCTGCGGGTCGACGGCGGCATGGTACAAAGTAACCAGACCTTGCAGGGCATAGCCGATATTCTCGGCGCACCGGTCGACCGCCCGGAAACGATTGAAACCACCGCCCTCGGTGCAGCCTATCTGGCGGGCCTGCAAAGCGGCCTTTATCCCGATCCCGACAGTTTTGCGCAACAATGGCGTTGTGAACGCCGCTTCGAGCCGCAGATTGATAAAGCCACCCGTGACGCGCGTTACCGCGGCTGGCTGGACTGCGTGCGCCGGACCCGTAGCAACACATGAAAAAGACCCGCTGTTTTCTTGCCCTGTTACCGGAAGCGCAATTGCAACGGCAGCTATTCGACTGCGCCGATCAATTGCGCGCGCGACTGCCGGCACGCGAAATACGTTGGTCAGATGCCGCGCAATGGCATCTGACCACGGCTTTTCTGGGCAACCTCAGCGACGAGCAGATCCGTTCACTCTGTGCCGCGATGCCCGGCCGACTGCGTCACTGCGGACCGGTCAGCAGCCGGATCCGCCGCGTCGCGCAATTCCCCAATCCCGGCAAGCCGAAAGTCATCGCTGCACTGGCCGACCTGTCCCCCTCGCTGGCAGCGGTCCGGGCACAGTCTTATCTGCCGGGCGAGCAAGCGGAACGCCGCTACAGTCCGCATATCACACTGGGCCGCTACCGGCGCACCCCGCATCCCTCACCGTTCAATCCGCTACCGGTCGACTGGCAGTTTGAAGCAAGTGAGCTGCTTCTGATCGCGTCTCAGCTGACGCCGGCCGGTGCGGTATACACCGGACTTGCCGCATTTCCTCTGTCAGCCTGACATCGTGGCGATTTGACCTGCAGCCCTCCCATCCCGCTCAGCTCATCCAGGGTGGTTTCTCACCTATTCTCTGCACCAGAAAATCAATAAACACCCGGACTTTTGCGGTCAGAACGTTGGACTTGGGGTAGACCAGCCAGAGCGCGGGTTCTTCCTCCATGCGATAGTCCGCAAGCACCTGCACCAGCGTGCCTGCGGCCAGTTCCCGGTGGACGCTCCACAGGGCATGCAATGCAATACCTGCCCCCGCCATGGTGGCAATCTTGTAGCTCAGGCCGTCGTCAATAATCAGCCGGTTGCGGGCACTGCGATGTTCCACCTGCCCTTTTTCCCCATTGGGGCCGGCCCACGCCACCGGGGTCCGGGATTTGAAGGCAATTAACTGATGGGCCTGCAACTCGTCCGGGTGCAGGGGCCTTCCCCATTTCTCCAGGTACTCAGGCGATGCGCAGAAGATCCGCCGGTCATCGGCCAGCTTCCGGGCTTTCAGGTTGCTGTCCGGCAGCACGGCATTCCTCAGCGCCAGATCGAAACTGCCCTGAATCAGGTCGAACTCCTTATCCGACAAGCGCAGGTCCAGATTAATCCCCGGATAGCTCTCCAGAAATTCAGGCAGCAGGGGCACGATGTATTGCTGGGCAAAGGTACTGGATGCGGTGAAGCGCAGCGTGCCGGACACCTGCTCATTGCCGAAGCCCATAGCCGCCATGGCCGCACTTTCCTGCGCCAGGATCTCGCGGGCGAAAGGCAGAAACTCCGCGCCCTCGGTGGACAGGGCCACTTGGCGGGTTGAACGGCGCAACAGATCTGCACCAACGGCTTTCTCAAGCTTGGCCAGTCTGGCACTGGCAACCGAGGGCGGCATCCCCAGTTCCCGCCCGGCGGCACTGATGTTGAGCTTCTCTGCAGCCAGAACAAACAGCTTTATGGCTTCAGTTTCCACTTTGATTATATCCATTTTACGAATTCTGAAACCTATTATCAGCCATTTCTTCGGCTTTTACGACAAGCTAGTCTGCGTTCACAGGTTTGGACAATCCAGCAACGAACGGGAGTCACACAATGAAAGCAATGGTTCTTAAACAGTACGGCCCTGAGGCCGCATTTGAGCAGACCGAGATGGCAGCACCTTCGGCCCAGCCAGGGCAGGTGATCGTCCGCATTGCGGCCACCAGCATCAACACCATCGACACCATGATCCGCCAGATGGGCAAGGACCTGCCCCTGTCGCCGGACCTGCCGGCTGTTCTCGGCATGGACTTCGCCGGTACCATTGAATCCGTGGGTGAAGGCGTCAGCGGTTTCGCGCCCGGCGACGAAGTCTACGGCTGCGCCGGTGGTCTGGCCGATCTGCAGGGCGCGCTGGCCGAGCTGATGCCCGCCGATGCACGGCTGATTGCCCACAAACCCAAAAGCCTCAGCATGCGTGAAGCCGCAGCACTGCCCCTGGTCGGTATCACCGCTGTTGAAGGCCTGCAGCGGGCCGGTGTGAAGCCCGGACAGAAGGTGCTGGTGCACGGCGGCACCGGCGGCGTGGGCCATCTGGCTGTTCAGCTGGCCAAACACTATGGCGCCGATGTTTATTCCACCGCCAGCGGGGAAAAGGCGATCAGCATCGTTGAAGGCTACGGTGCAACACCCATCGACTACAGGACAGAAACCGTGGCCGACTATGTGGCAGCCCACACCGATGGGGCCGGCTTTGATGTGGTGTTCGATACGGTTGGCGGCGCCAATTTGAGCAACAGCTTTGATGCGGCTGCCCTCAATGGCCATGTCAGCACCACTGTCGCCCTGCTTGAACTGGACCTGACACCGGCCCACTTCAAAGGCTTGTCCATTCACGTGGTCTTCATGCTGATTCCCATGCTACACAACCATCAGCGGGATGCGCACGGCAAGATTCTGGCGGAGCTGGCGCAGATTGTGGACCAGGGTGGCGTCAAACCGCTTCTGGATGAGCAGCAATTCAGCCTGTCCGAAGCAGGCAAGGCTTATGACCGCCTGACCAGCGGCCAGGCCATCGGCAAGGTTGTCGTGGAGGTTTAAACAATGCCGGCACTGAACGGGCGCACAGCCACATTTCCCGGGATTAACCCGGGTTATAACCGGATTTTCCGGCCGAACCGCTTGAGTATCGGCCTGATTGTGCCTCTGGAGAACTATACCAGCGGACCGGTTCCGTCCATGACGCGCCACCTTGAGCGGGCGCGGCTGGCGGAGAAATCCGGTTTTTCCGCCCTGTGGTTGCGGGATGTACCCTTCAACGTGCCCTCCTTCGGTGATGCCGGCCAGGTATTCGACCCCTTCGTTTATCTGGGTTTTCTGGCGGGACAGACAGAGCGTATCGCTCTGGGTGTGGCGAGCATGATCCTGCCCCTGCGCCATCCGGCTCACGTGGCCAAAGCGGCTGCCAGCGTCGATCAGCTCTCCGGTGGCCGTTTGATTCTGGGCATTGCATCCGGCGACCGGCCGGATGAATACCCCGCCCTGAACGAGACCTACGAAAACCGCGGCGAACGCTTCCGTGACAGCGTCGACTATATCCGCGCAATGGCGCAAAGCGCGCCGGAGTTCGAAAACCGCTATGGTCAAACCGACGGTCAGATGGATCTGCTGCCCAAACCCGCAGCCGGCAGAATTCCCATGCTGATCACCGGCGGCAGCCAGCAGACGCCGAAATGGGGCGCCCGCCACACTGACGGGCTGATTACCTACCCGCGCAATATCGACGATCAGGCCAACGTCGTCAGCGCCTGGCGTGCCGGCATTGCCAATGAGCCGGCCGCGTCAAAACCGGTGATGCAATCGCTCTATATCGACTTGCTGGCCGATCCCGATGCGCCCGCCCGGCCCATTCATCTGGGCTTCAGAGCAGGCATAAAGAGTCTGACGACTTACCTGAAATCACTGGAAAAAATCGGTGTAAACCACGTCGCCCTGAATCTGCGCTTCAATCAGGCGGATATTGAAGAAACCATCCTCCACCTGGCAGAAGAGCTGTTACCTGAATTCCCGGCATAAGGACACAAACCATGAGCAAAACCATTCTGATCACCGGCGCCACTGACGGCATCGGCCTGGAAACCGCAAAACGTCTCTATGCAGAAGGCCACACCCTGCTGCTGCACGGACGAAATGCCGAAAAGCTGGCAGCCACCGCAGACACCCTGGCGGGCAGCGAAGGCGCCGGGCTGGTCTACACCTACAAAGCGGACCTGTCCCGCCTGGCGGAAGTGGATACCCTGGCGGATGCCATTACCAAGGACCATGAGCGGCTCGACGTCCTCATCAACAATGCCGGTGTCATGCGTGTTCCTGAAACCGTCACACAGGACGGGCTGGATGTGCGCTTTGCGGTCAATACCATCGCCCCCTACCGGCTGACCCGACGTCTGTTGCCCCTTATGGGAGCGGGTTCACGGGTGATCAACCTGTCGTCTGCCGCTCAGGCACCGGTGGACCCCGACGCGCTACGCGGAGACAAGCAGCTGCAGGACGATATGTCGGCCTACGCCCAAAGCAAACTGGCGCTGACCATGTGGAATAACGCGCTGGCTGCGTCAATCGGCACTCAGGGACCGGCCTTTATTGCGGTAAATCCGGGTTCCCTGCTGGCCTCCAAGTTGGTGAAGGAAGGCTTTGGCATTCCCGGTAAAAGCCTGTCCATCGGTGCCGATGTACTCACCCGGGCCGCGCTGTCAGACGAATTTGCCCGCGCGTCAGGCCGGTATTTTGACAACGACGAGGGCCGGTTCGCGCAGCCCCATCCGGACGCACTTAATGATCAGAAGTGTCAGGCGATTGTTGAGGTCATAGAACAGCTGCGCGCCTGAACACGGCGCGCGTGCTGATTGATTCTGCCCATCGTGCCGCTTCCCGGGCTCTGGTCAATCCGGCATGGCACTGAGGAAATCGCCTTGCCGGAGTTCCCTGCTCCGGCTTGAGCGATGCCCGGCGCCTGGCCGGGCAAACAGGCACTTAATCTTCCGGCACGCAGATCTTACCGGCCACCAGCGCACGCAGGGTCAGCAACAGCAGTCCGGTGATAACAACACACAACACCACCAGCAGCACAGCACCCAATCCGGTCAGGAAAGCACTTTGCAGCGTTTGCGCCATCATCAATGTGGCCACGGTCATGGCCGCCAGCGGGAAGGAATAAGCCCACCAGGAAAGGAAGAATGGCAAGCTGGCAAAGCGCCGCACCTGCGTGGCCAGCAGCAAGGTCAGATACAGGCCGGTGTAGAACAGAATGCGCGAGGCGCCGTCCACTTCGCCGGCCAGACGGGTGTAGGACAAGCAGCCCACAGCCGGCGGCGCAATCAGGATGAAAAAGGTCGGCATCAGCTTGACCGGCATCGGGTTATGAAAAAACACCCGGTAGAAAAAGATCGTCATCAGCACCAGCCAGAACACCAGCCCGATACTGAAGAAAAACCAGGACAACTCGGTGTAACCGAACTGCACTCCGGCAATCGGCACAATGATGTTGCCCACCACCGGAATAAACCAGGACGGATTGATATGGTTGATTTCAAAGTGCTCGTGATGCATCCAGACGCCCATAATAATCAGCGTCATCATCAAATGCAGACCTGCCCCCGTCATCCAGAGCGCTTTGGCCAGCTGCGGCGAGAGATGCAGAAAACAGGTGCCCAGCAGAATCAGACTGATGGAAATAGCCGGGAAAAAATTCATCCGCACCGGATGTTGCATTTCCTTTTTGACCGCCGCCGGGAAGCGGATCCACTTGAGCAGATACACCAATAACAGCAAGGCAAAAAGGGCCAACGCAAACACCGCCAGAGGCGCATTAACCGGCATGCCGATCGGCAGCACAGTTTGGGCTTTCTCGAAAGCGAGAGTCAGTCCTGAAAACCCCATAATCATGGCAAAAAAAGCGTTCGGAAAATGTTGCAAGCGCGACTCGGTGGCCATGCGCTACCTCCGTTGAAAAAAACATCACGAGAGTCTAGCGACCCGCGCGCACAGATGGGAACCAAATCCTTTTAATAGGCGATAAAAGCGGGTTTCAGAAGACGTGATAATGCCGCCAGCGCCCGGGCATATGGCTGCTGACAGCGGCGATCACAATCACCGCCACCAGCAGCGGCACACGCCAATCCCACAGCAGCGGCACTAAGGCCAGCAAGCCCACCTTGCCGATAACCACCAAACCATGCACCTGCCGCAGGGCATCGAAACTCATATGCAGATCCGTCGCAAACAGCAGGAAACCGGACAGCACCGCGGCCCACAGCCACGGCTCCAGCGCCGCCACCGGCTGGGCAAACACATGGCCGCCGAACAAACCGGCGATCGCCACCAGATGGGCCGTGCGCAGCGCAATCCGCACCCAGCGGCGAAACGGGAAATCACGCGGCACATCAGGGAATAACAGCGACATCAGCTATCCGGCGGGAGAAAACAACACCAAGCTTACCCCACTGCCCTGCCCGCAACCAAGGTGCTGAACGTCGCAGCCAAACCGCTCAGCTCCGGGTCTTCAGATACCACCACACAAGCGGCAGCAAAAGCACAAGCTCGATACCGACGTTAAGCCACTGTTTCAGCACTGATCCGTCCAGCGTGATGCCGATCAGTCTGGCCAGCAACAGCCCGGCCATCAGACAGGCCGGAAAGGACGCGACCATGGGCTGCCATGGTTGCAGCGCCGGGAACAGCAGCAGATACAGGCCCGCACCGATGGGCAGCCTCCACCAGATCCGCCGCTCGATGATTGCCCGGATAAGCCGCCACCCTCTCGCGGATCGTCTGGCGTTTGACCGCCATGACCCCGCTGGTGCAAAGCGCAGAACAAGGCGCCTATCCGGAGGTCATGTGCGCAACGGAAACAGAGCTGGATCAGGCAGCCTATTACGGCCCGACCGGCTGGATGAACTTTCGTGGCCCGGTAGGAAACTGCAATCTTGACCCTCACATGCTGGACCGCGGCGTCGCCACCAGACTCTGGGATCTCTCGGAAAAACAGACCGGTCTGAGCTGGCCCTTGTAAGCAAACAAGACATGTAGGTGACAGCCGGATGAGCGCTGTCATACTCCTGCAACAGCGCAGTCACAGAATGCCTCCGTTTACACAGGGACTGCCACGCATGAATGACCGGGATGTGCTCGACCGCCTTATCACGCTGCGCGACGATGCGCTGGCCTATGCCGCCGGCTATACGGCGCTATCCGATCTGGAACCGCAACAACAGCGCTCGGCCGCCAATCTGCTGCACTACACCAGTCTGCGCCGCCACGAACTGCGCGATCTGCAAACCGCCCTGATCGAGCGCGGCCTGACGTCCCTGAGCATGCTCGAAGCCCATACCCTGGACACGCTCAATTGCGTGATCAGCCTGATGTCACAAAAACTCGGCCTGCCGGACCAGGCCTGCGGCCCGCGGCCGGTCAGCGCACGCCAGAGCGGCCTGATTCTGCGCCAACGCACCGAAGCCCTGTTCGGCCCGACGCCGCCTCACCGCGAGGTGCGGATTATGGTCACCATGCCATCGGAAGCGGCTACGCAACCGGCCATCATCAGCGACCTGCTGCGTGCCGGTATGGATGTGATGCGGATTAACTGCGCGCACGACGGGCCTGAACAATGGGAAGCCATGCTGGCACATCTGCGTCAGGCCTGTCGCGAAACCGGCCGCTCCTGCCGCAGCCAGCTTGACCTGGCCGGCCCGAAGCTGCGTACCGGAGAGCTGGCCTGCAGTGGCCGTGTGCACAAAATCAAACCGACCCGCAATCTGTTCGGCAAGGTGCTGCAGCCGGCGCGCTTCTGGCTGGTGCCCGAGGGCGTGTCCGTGCCGGCCTCCGACGACAGCACGCTTTGCGTCAGTGGTAACGTGCTGGCCGATACCCAGCCGGGCGACACGATCGAACTGATGGACGCCCGCGATGCGCGGCGGCGGATGCGTATTATCGGCGCCGAGCAGCACGCGCGCCTGGTCGAATGCCCGCGCACCGCTTATCTGCACGAGAACGCGGTCATGGTGTTTTACCGCAACGACCAACGCCTCGGCCACGCCAATCTCAGCCAGGTCAATCAGGTCATAAAGCCGCTGCTTTTACACAATGATGACCGTCTCGTGCTGACCCGCGCCGATGAACCCGGCCGCAACGGCACCCGCGATGATTGCGGCGCCCAACTCACGCCCTCTCGCGTGCACTGCACATTGGACGCGGCGTTCGGCGTAGCCCGGCCCGGTCAGCAGGTGTGGCTGGACGACGGGCGCCTCGGCGGCCGTATCACCGAGGCCAATGATGAGGAAATCACCCTGCGTATCACCCACACACCGCCGGGCGGGGCCAAACTACGCGCCGGCAAAGGCATTAACTTCCCCGACACCCGTCTGCCGCTGGCGGCCCTGACCGACAAAGACCTCAGCGACCTTAAGCGCATGGCCGCACAGGTGGATATGGTGGCCATGTCCTTTGTGCGCAGCGCGCAGGATGTGGCGCGGCTGCAAGAGACACTGCAGACGCTGGGGCAGACCGATACCGGCATTGTGCTGAAAATCGAAAACCGCGAAGCCTTTGAAAACCTGCCGGCCATTCTGCTCGCGGCCATGCGCTCCGAACGCGTCGGCGTGATGATCGCGCGCGGCGATCTGGCCGTGGAAGTCGGATTCGAACGCCTCTCCGAAGTGCAGGAAGAAATCCTCTGGCTGGCCGAAGCCGCCCATGTGCCGGTGATCTGGGCGACGCAGATACTGGAGAATCTGGCCAAAAAAGGCGCGCCGTCGCGGGCCGAAGTGACCGACGCGGCCATGAGTATCCGCGCCGAATGCGCCATGCTCAACAAGGGCCCGAATATCGTCGCGACCGTGCGTTTTCTCGACGGTATTCTGCAGCGCATGCACGGCCACTATCACAAACGCCGTCTGATGCTGCGTCCGCTGCACGTCTGTGCCCTGCCTCAAACAGCAGACAAAAACCGCACCCGCGGCGACCTTGAAACAGCCTAACCGCCGCGCAATCCCTGCCCGGCCGCGACGGTGTTAGCCTGAGCTTCTGTCACCGCAAACCGCGCCGTCCCATGTATCTACACTCCTTCAGCCACTTCCGCGCGCTGGCCATCGTGCTGGTCGTGGCAGGCCATAGCTACGGCCTGGCCGGCTGGAAAGTCGATTCCCTGCCCGAACAGGTGCTGGCCTCCCTGATTACCGGCGCCACCGGTTTATTTGTTTTCATCTCCGGCTTTTTCTTTCATTTTGTTTTTTACAAGCGCTTTGAATACCGGGCGTTTATGCGCAAGAAATTCAATGCCGTGTTACTTCCCTATCTTGCATTATCGACACTGGGCATCGTTTTTTACGTGTACCTGCTCGGCCAGCCGCCTTATGAAGATCAGTTTTATACTGACAAGCCGGGACTGTGGAACGAACACCTCAGGCCCATCTGGTTGTATTACTGGTACGGCGCAGCGGCTTTCCCGTATTGGTACATCCCTTTTATTATGCTGACCTTCCTGATGGCGCCGCTGCACAAACGCTTTATTGAAAGCAGTTTGCCTTATCAGGTGGCGATTGTCGCAGGACTTGCATTGTTGGCGATGCTGATACACCGCCCGCTGTACAATCTCTCGAATCTGCAGGCTGCGCTGTATTTCACGCCCTTCTACCTGCTCGGCATCTGCGCGTCTCTCTACGCTGAACCGCTGCGACGGTATTTTTACGGCCGCGAATGGACCTTGCTGGCCGCTGCGGTATTTTTCGCCCTGCTCGAAGCGGTGCTTTTTCAACGCTATGGCAACACGCATAAGCTGCCGTGGATGCCGGCCGCGCCGGATCTGATGGTGCCGCAGAAAATCGCCCTGTGCCTGTTTTTCTTCGTCTGGCTGCGGCGTTTCGACGATGTGCCCAATGCCGCGCTTAATCAGGTCGCCGGTATGAGCTTTGCGATCTTTTTCCTGCATCCCTGGGTGCTGGATTTTACCGGTATGGCACTGCGCTCACAGCAGATCTACTTCAGCCAGGGCT
Source organism: Granulosicoccaceae sp. 1_MG-2023 (assembly GCA_030546905.1). GTDB lineage: Bacteria > Pseudomonadota > Gammaproteobacteria > Granulosicoccales > Granulosicoccaceae > UBA7957. The sequence goes on from JAUOPI010000008.1 coordinate 77,753, forward strand.
GGCTGCTGCCGCTGGCGGTGCTCTGGGTGACCGCGCTCAGCATGGCGCTTGCCCTGCTCTGTAAGCGCCTGCTCGGTCAGCACAGCCTGCGCTTTATCGGCTGGTAAGAGCGGGCCTGCTACGGACACCGGCCCGGCAAGCCGGCCTTGTGTTCAGCACCGGCTACGATCACCTGCATACCGGCCAAACGCGCCGGCTCACGCTGCGCCACGCCATTCACATCACGGATATAAATCGCCCGCACCTGACGCGGAAACGCCTCGCGGATACGGCTGAAGATTTCGGGGTCCATTTCGCCGCTGTCACCGACCAGAATGAACTCACGCCGGGGAAAGTCCGCCACAATCGAACGGATCTGCGCCAACTTCTGCGCAAAGGTCACATCCCGGGCTTCGCCGAGCACCAACGCCGCCAGGTCGCGGTAAGTGCTGGGCGAAAAAGGATGGGTACGCACGGTTTTCATATGGACCGAACCGCGCGGAAAGCCGGCTTCGGTAAACAGAAAATCCGCGACCGGCGGATACAGCTGCCAGGGCGTGCCAGAGACATAATGAAAGACTGTCCCTTCCGGGAAGCTGCGGTAAAACGCCGCCATACAGGGCACCGCACGGAACGGCTCGAAAAAAGTCCGCCGCAGAATAGTCTGTTCGCCTTCGGTCAGACCGGTGATTTTCAGGGTGTCATCAATATCGGAAATCACCGACAAACCGGTCTCACTGACCAGTTGGATCTGCCCGCCACCGCGATGCTCCGGCGATACCGCAGACAATGAATACCAGGGCTGGGCGCCGCCTGCCGGCAGGGAATCAATAAAGGTTTCCGGCACGCGCAAAAGGCTTTCGGCATAGCCATTGAGCCCGGTGCCGCCGTCGCCCTGCGCTGAGGACAAAGGCCAGCGCCGTGAGGCGGGGTCCTCATCAAACCGGACACTGACCCGTTCGCCTGATTCATTGTCGGCCACAAAACCGCGGGCGCGCCCGGCAAAGCGGGTTTTCTCTTCCTCGCTCAGTGTGCTCAGTCCGGCACGGCGGGCCAGTAAGCGGCGCGCCACCGAGGACACTGCACGACGTGCCGTGCCCGGCTCCTCGCTGACACCGACACGCAGTGCCACTTCCCAGACATCACCGCGCTTAACGCCGTAGGCCGGATAAAGCAGCACCACCTCATCATCGCTGTTGGCTTTGGCAAACGGGCTCAGGGCCATCAGCGCAGCGGCAAGACCGAACAACCGTCGCGCCAGGCGCGATCGCCGCGAGGCAGAAGCAAGGCGTTTTTCAGCCACCTGTTACACTCCTGTTGTCAGCAGGCCTAGGGAAAACGGAACAGCCCCCGCTCTGCCGGCCGGCGTTCGCGCAGCTGCAAACCACGGGCAAGCGGGCTGTAAGTGACCAGCCGCGCCTCAGCAAAAGGGCAATACCACCAGAGCGTGAGCTCGTCCTGCCAGCCGTAGCGCAGCGGCCGGTCGCAATATCCGGCCAGCATGATATGCCCGTCGCGCGGATGCGTGATCCCGCGCCGGGCGGCCAGCACCAGATACTGCCCGCCCGGCGCATGGCCGGTGTCCGGCGCCGCAACAAAGCGGGTGACCTCATAAACGCCCTGCGGCGATACACGGCGCTCGCGGACAAAATACGCCAGCCCGTCGGCCAGTCGTGCAAACAAGGAAATTTCGGTCAGCACGCCGGCTGACAATACAAGCCCGATCAGCAGGGGCAGCCAAGCCTTACTCAGCCGGCCCCGGACGTCCATCAGCTCTGACCTGCGACCCGTCTGAGCAGTTCAATCGAGGCCTCAACCTCGACCTTGCGCACTGCAACACTCTCAATATTGCAGCCGATGGGGATGTTTTTCTCATCCGCGAAGGCTTTCAGTTCACGCCAGTTCTGCTCTGACACATCCAGCGATTGCTGCAGGATATCGCGCGAATGGATCAGCTCATTTTCCAGCCAGCGCGGAATACTGATGCCCAGCCATTTCATAAACTGCAGGGTTTTGACCGAACCGCAAGGGGTCAGGGTAAAAATCACCGGCACCGGCTCTATGCCCTGCTGGCGTCCGCTGTAGTAATAATCGGAAAGAAAATTCTTCGACGCATTGACGTCATAAACGCCCTGGGAAATAAAGAACGAGCACCCCTTGGCCATTTTGGCAAACACGCGCTGGTGCTCATCGCCTTTGCTCAGATGCCGTTCGGGGATGGTCACCCCGCCCAGCAGCGGCGGATTTGCAAGCCCGGCCCTAAGCTCATAGGCCTCGTTAACCGTCATCTGTACCTGCTGATCCTGCGATGCGGCACCGACGAAGACGGTCAGATCGCGCTGCGGCTGCAGCTGCGTCAGGAAAGACGTCAGTTGCGGCTTGCTGTATTTGCCGACGGCACGGTAGATCACCTTGGGTACGGCTATTTCGGCCAGATAATCACGGCTGTACTCATAGGGGTCCAGGGTTTCCATAAACGGGAACGGCCGCTCCTCGGCAATCCTGGCCTTTTCGTCCTGCAGGTCATACAACACCAGGCCGTCGAGCGGCAGATCCCTGAGGCGCTCGACCTGACGTGCCGCAATAGCGGCCACCTTGTCGGCGTCATTGCCCTTTTTCGGCGGGACCATGCCATACAGCACGATGCCCGATTGTCTGTTTTGTATTTTTTCAATCAGCATGTTCTTGATCGGTAATTGCGCCGCCCGCCGGCGGCCGGTGAGTCCGGCCGACAATCATACACATTTGCCGCGCCCGTGACCGCGCCGTCAGCCTGACGTTCCGGTTATAAAGCCTCAGGCCGGCCCCGGCCGGTTTGATTTCAGGCACAACCGGGCCTGAGGCGGCGCGGCAAACGCCGGCAACACAAAGAGAAAGCAGCGGAATCCGCCGGAAGGCGGCGGGACATCAGGACAAGCTAAGCAAAACGGACGGTAAAGACCAACAAACCGCGCCCGGGGCAAGTCCGCTCAGCCTTTGCCTTCGGCATAGCGGGCAAAGGCCTCGGCACCGGTCAGGGCTTCGGTTTTTTCAGCAAAGTTGTAATAGGCGGGCTTGTGGTCGATAAAGACTTCCTGCGTCAGCTGCCAGTCCGGCTGCGGCAGAAACAAGCCGGCGGCAACCATATATTCTCCTGAATCCTTGTAGCGATAATACAAATTCGAACCGCATTCGGAACAAAAGCCGCGCTCAGCCCACTCCGACGAATCATAGACCTTGAGAAACTCGCGGCCGCTGATGCTGACATCCGTGCCCGCATGCAAAGCCAGATAGGGGCCGCTGCTCCAACGCCGGCACATCGCGCAATGACAAACACCGACCTGATTGCCGATACCGGGCGCACTGATCCGTACCTTCCCGCATAAACATTCCCCCTGATAAGGCAGATGCTCTGTCATGACTCTCTCCGTAGGTGGTAAAACAAGCCCCTTGGCGACCGGTCTTGCGTTAATCCGGCGCGAAAGAGCAAGATTAATTCAATTCCGCGCAAAACCCTACACTCAATTAGTGGCAGACCGGTTAGAAATACAGGCATGGCCGTGGCTCAGCAGCGCAGGCAGGCTGCCCGCCCGGACAGCGGACACTATTGCGCCTCAGGCAGGCTCATCAACGCTTGTTCACGCGCCGCTTTATCGAGCTTGCCCAGCGCTGCGGCGGCCGCGTAAAAGGCACTGAAGTCCTCTCCCTGCTGGCGGAACAGGCGGGCAAATGACGGCAGTAAACGCCGGTAGGTGGCAACCGAGACCAATCTTGCATTATTGAGCGGGCGCGCAAACCAGCGATCATAACCTGCATAGCCGCCCCAGCTATGACGCAGGCGTTGATAATCTTCACGCAACTGCGCAAACACAGCAGCCTTTTCTCCGGCAAGCTCAGCAGTCTGAAGATCCGACGCATAGAGCTTGATCAGGCGCTCACGGGCTTGCATCAACAACTCAGTGAACTGCTCACGCCGGCGCAACGCGGCTTCATACTCCGCCAGGCGTTCACTCTCGCCCTGCGAGCGCAACCAGACGCGCACGCCTTCCTGTTCGACCAGCGTGGCAAAGGCCTCGTTGAAGCGGCTGTCGCCGGCAACATAGAGCTGTTGGTGAGCCAGTTCATGGAAAATCAGACCGGCCAGTCGCGTCTGCGAGCCGCGCAACATGGTGTCAAGCAAGGGGTCGTCAAACCAACCGACGGTCGAATAGGCCGTGGCGCCGTTGACCGTGACATCAAAGCCCTGCTCACTGAGCGCGGCGGCCTCCTTCTGCGCGTCGGCCTCGGCAAAATAGCCCTTGTAGCTGACGCAACCGGCAACCGGAAAACACCATTGCCGCGGCTGCAGTGAATAAGCCGGTGCCGCCACCACATTCCAGGTCACATAGGGTTTGCCGGTGCGCACAAAGCTGCGGTAACTGTCGTTATCCGGCAAGCCCAGACGTTCAGTGGCAAAACGCCGGATCGCCTGTGCCTCACGCAAACCCCGGCGCAGGGGCTCTTCGGTTTGCGGATCGTTCAGTACGTCTGCGACCGGTTCGCGCGCGGCCATCAGGCGCAAATGTCCGCTGACGGCCTGACTGTAGTAGGCAATATGACTGCAGCCGGCCAATGTCAGCATGACAAACACCGCCGCAAGGCCGGCCAAACCGCCTCTGCGCATCATCTCTCCTCCGCTTTAAGCATGCCGCTACAGCTGCAAGTTTCACGCTAAGCGATTTAGTCTAAACTGGGCAGTATGAAAACGTATCTGGTTGGCGGCGCGGTCCGCGATGAATTACTCGGTCTGCCGGTCGTGGAACGCGACTGGGTGGTGGTCGGCGCGGAGCCACAGGCCATGCTGGACGCAGGCTACACACAAGTGGGCAAGGACTTTCCGGTTTTTCTGCACCCCACAAGCCACGAAGAATATGCACTGGCGCGCACCGAGCGTAATACCGCACCCGGTTATCACGGCTTTGAGTTCCATGCCGCGCCGGACGTGACCCTTGAACAGGATCTGCAGCGCCGCGATCTGACCATTAACGCCATGGCCCGCGACCATGACGGGAGCCTGATCGATCCCTACGGCGGTCTGGCCGATCTGCGTGCGCGCAAGCTGCGCCATGTGTCGCCGGCGTTTGCCGAGGACCCGGTGCGGGTGCTGCGTCTGGCGCGTTTTGCCGCCCGCCTGATGCCCTTGGGCTTTACCGTCGCCGACGAAACCCTGGCTCTGATGCGCGATATAGTACAGGCCGGTGAGCTCGACGCACTGGTACCGGAGCGGATCTGGCAGGAGCTGGACAAAACCCTCAGCAAGGCCCCCGCGCCACAGCGTTTTTTTGAAGTATTACGCGAGTGCGGCGCACTGGCAGTGCTGTTCCCGGAGATTGACCGGCTGTTCGGCGTACCGCAGAAGCCGCAATGGCATCCGGAGATCGACACCGGCGTGCACACCATGATGGTGCTCGCTCAGGCCTGTCGTTTGTCTGACTCACGCAGTGTGCGTTTTGCGGCGCTTTGTCACGACCTCGGCAAGGGTCTGACGCCGGCGGAGATCCTGCCCTCGCACCACGGCCACGAAGCCGTTTCTGCCCGACTCACCCAGGCGCTCTGCAAACGCCTGCGCGTGCCCAACGATTGCCGGGAACTGGCCGTGCTGGTGGCCGAATACCACACACACTGCCACCGCGCCTTCGAGCTGCGCCCGGCGACCATCCTCAAAACGCTGTACAAACTGGATGCCTTCCGCCGCCCGCAGCGGTTGGAGGAGTTTCTGCTCAGCTGCGAAGCCGACGCCCGCGGTCGCAGCGGCTTTGAAGAGAGCCCCTACCCGCAGCGGGATTTTCTGCGCGGGGCTTGTGCAGCCGCAGCGACGGTCAATGCCCGTGATATCGCCGCCGCCGGCGGTGACGGCGCCGCCATCCGCGAGCGACTCGACAAAGCCCGCGAACAGGCTATCGCCGACTACAAAGCGCAACATCCCGGGAAAAACTGACCCTCTGCAACGCAAAACGGCGCCCGCGGCGCCGTTTCGTCAGTGCTGATTCGCTCTTGGCCTCAACCGGCATATTCGCCGGCATTACCAAACAGGGCCAGCCACAGGCGTTCCAGTCGTACCAGAATCGAATCCAGCCAGGTCATGCCGGCCAACAACGCCAGCATCACACCGGTAAAATTGGCCAGCATATCCAGCACATCGAAGTGCCGCATCGGATGCATCGCCTGCAAAAACTCAATCGCCACGCCCATCAGCACAAACATCGACGCGATCAGTAAACGCCCTTTGTGGTGATGGAAAATCTGCACAAACCAGCCCATCAGCGCACCGTAGGCAAGCAGATGAAACACCTTATCGGCGTTGGAAAAACGCGGTACCGGCAGCCCCGAAGACGTCAGGGAGAGATAGAAAATCAAGCAAACCAGCAGCGCGCCGAGCAGCAGCCACAAACGGGCCCATTTCAGATGCGCAACAGAAAACCAGATTTTTGCGTGTGCCATACATTCTTCCCGAACCTGCAGTCACTGTGCCCGACGCACAAATAATGCCCGCCGATGCCTGTTTTCCGCTGGCGCCCCGATAAACGGCCGACAGCGGGAACTATTCAATATTGATCGTCATCTCAGGGAGAGGACTTCATTACAGCGTGACACTGCGTGAACCCCTTCACACAACTATAAAACGTCTTTACGCCGCACCGAATAGGCTATTTTAACGGGCCACAAGGCAAAATTGCCTTACGATCGCAACAGAGAGGAGAGAATCGATGAGAAAACGCTTTTACGCCACGCTGGCGCTGCTGGCCGCTGTGCCCTTGACGCTGTGGGCCGGAAAACCGCAGATCCGTGACGTGCAGGTGACGGCGCTCGGCAACAATCAGTACCGCTTTTCCGTCACCCTCGAACACGCCGACAGCGGCTGGGATCATTTCGCCAACCGCTGGCAAATCCTCTCCGCACAGGGCGAGGTGCTCGCCACCCGTGAGCTGGCCCACCCGCACGTCAACGAGCAGCCCTTTACCCGCAGCCTGACCGCCACCCTGCCGGCCGGGACCCGCCATGTGCTGGTGCGGGCCTTCGACTCGGTTCACGGCGCGTCTGAGGAAGACTACCCGGTCAGCCTGGGCGAGTGATCAGAGAAACACCACCAGCAGCAAAATACCCAGCAACACACGGTAGATCACAAAGGGCAACATGCCCATGCGCTCGATGTAGCGCAGGAAGAAGTGGATACAGATAAAGGCGCTGACCGCTGCGATAACAGTACCCAGTAACAAGGCGGTGACATCGACCGGCACGGTCGATTCGAGCATATCCTTGGTCACACCCAATCCGGAAGCCACGATGATCGGAATCGACATCAGAAAGGAAAAGCGCGCCGTCGCGTCGCGCTTGAGACCGAGCATCAGCCCGGCCGTCATGGTAATACCCGAACGTGAGGTACCCGGAATCAGCGCCAGCGCCTGGGCCAGACCGATCAGAATAAAATCCCGCCACCCCAGGTCCTTATCCCCGCGCACCTGCGGCGCGGTTTTATCAACCCAAAGCAGCAACAGACCAAACACAATCGAGGCAATCCCGATCACCACCGGCGAACGCAGATTGGTCTCGATAAAGCCTTTGAAAAGCAACCCGAACATCGCCGCCGGAATAGTCGCGACTATAATCCCCCAGGCGATCAGGGCCGGCTGCGTGATACCGCCGCCGGTCAGCGACCGCACCCAGGCAACAAACATGGCTGCGATATGGTGACGGAAATAAGCCACCACGGCGATCAGCGTGCCCAGATGCACAGCGACATCAAACGCGATACCCTGATCTTCCCAGCCGAGCAAAGCCGGTGTCAGAATCAGATGCGCGGAGCTGGAAATAGGCAAAAACTCGGTCAGCCCCTGCAGCAGCGCCAACCAAATAACGTGTAATAGATCCATGTTGTCGAGTCGTCCGGAAAGTGAAATCATCAGCCCGCGCGAGAGACCGCGACGATCGCCGCAAGCCACAGCGCGCCGGCCCGCCTGCGGCGGCACAAGGCGCGCTAAGTTAGCATAAACAGAAGATAAAATATGCAGACAGACCAGCAATCTCTGAGTGGTAAGACAGCTCTGGTAACAGGCTCTGCCTTGCGTGTCGGCGCCTGTTTTAACCGCCGCCTGCATGCAGCCGGTGCCGATGTGGTAATCCACTACAACCGTTCGGCCGATGCCGCCGCCCGGCTCGCCGATGAACTCAACCGGCTGCGCCCCGGTTCGGCCTGTTGCGTGCAGGCCGATCTGCGCGAAAGCGGCGCACCGGCGTCACTGATCGGGGCCGCAGCCGCCTTCAAGGGCCGCCTCGACATCCTCGTCAACAACGGTTCCAGCTACTTCCCCACCGATGTGGCCGCCACCACCGCGCAACAGTGGGACGATCTGATGGCCACCAATCTGCGCGCACCCTATTTTCTGATTCAGGCCGCCCTGCCCTGGCTGCGTGACGCGCACGGCTGCGTCGTCAATATGGTCGATATCAACGGAGAACGTCCGCTTGCAGGCTATCCGGTTTATTGTGCCGCCAAAGCCGGTCTGAGCATGCTGACACGCTCGCTGGCCAAGGAACTCGGCCCGCAGATCCGCGTCAATGCCATCGCACCCGGCCCGATTCTGTGGCCCGAAGGCGAAGCGGCCATCAGCGACGAGGAAAAGGCGCGCATTCTGCGCGAGGAAGTGGTGTTACAGAAGATGGGCAATCCGGAGAATCTGGCCGATGCACTGATGTTCTTTTGCCTGCCCACGGCGAGTTTTGTCACCGGGCAGGTACTGGCCGTGGACGGCGGCCGCTCGCTCTGAGCCTTCAGAACGCGAACGGCACCTCATCGACCTTACCGGCCTGGCCCGGATCGCGCGCCAGCAGCTCATCGCGCATGGCCAGAAACGGCCGGTCACTGAGCGGGTGTGTCTGCCCGGCCGCCACGTCCGTCAGCGGGATCAGCAAACCGGCCAGATCCTCAATGCGCGGACTGGGCACTTCCACATCCCCGACCGACAAGACCGCCCCGCCGTAAAGCAACAGGGTCAGCTCCATGACCAGCTCACCGGCGTCCTGCGCCGCGGGCTGATCAAAACGCGCGTGCGTCTCGTTCAGAAAGGCCACCACCTCATCGGCGCTTTTATCCGTCTCGCCGGCGATCGCCATACTCAGGGCAAAGTCGCTTTCGTCCTCGGCCGACGACAGCGGCGCGCGATACACCGGTGAAACTTCAATCTCACGGAACAACTGCCCGACCAGGGCAATGGCTTTACGCAGCGAAGCCTCCGGCGCGTGATTGCTGCGCATACCGATACAGACCCGTGTCATGCTGCCGCCCCCGAAAAATCCGCTGCGGTGCGCACGATCTTCATCCCCACATCATCAGCATCACTGAGCGCGCCGGGCTTGTGCAGTGTTAAGGCCACCCGGCTCACGCCGAACTCCTCGACCAGCAAGCGCGCCAGTTGCTCGGCCAGGGTTTCCAACAACTCGTAACGACTCTCTTCTATAAAGCGCACCAGACGCTTGGAAATCGACTTGTAGTTGATTGTGTCGGCAATATCGTCGGTCTGCGCTGCGCGGCGGGTATCCGTGTCGAGCTCGAGATCGACAGTTACGCGCTGACGCGTTGCCTTCTCCCAGTCGTAGATGCCGATGACGGTCTCGGCGCGCAACGCTGTAATGAAAATTTTGTCCATGCGGTCTCCGGTGGGCTCACAGCTACTCTTGCCCCGTACAGCCGGAGCGGCCCTATAATAGAAAAATTCGCCCGTTCAGGCGCGATTTTTTCATCACGACGGCCGTCGCCGCTTCAACAGGGCATACACTTGTGCTGCAAAAAATATTGCGATATACTTCGTCGATTCTACGTCTTGCTTTTTTATACAGAATTTAACTGATCCGTCAGGCGGGAGCCTGATAGGGTTTCGGAGCTTCAAATGTCCAGAGTATGTCAGGTTACCGGTAAGCGTCCCATGAGCGGTAACAACGTTTCACACGCACACAACAAGACCCGTCGCCGTTTTCTGCCGAATCTGCATTCGCACCGTTTCTGGGTAGAAAGCGAGAACCGCTGGGTATCACTGCGTGTTTCATCCAAAGGCATGCGCATCATCGACAAGAAAGGCATTGAGTCTGTTCTTGAAGATCTGCGCAAGCGTGGCGAAAAGGTTTAAGGGAGTCTGACCCATGCGCGATAAAATCAAACTCGTTTCTTCCGCCGGTACTGGTCACTTCTACACCACGACCAAAAACAAGCGCACCATGCAGGGCAAAATGGAAATCAAAAAATTTGATCCGGTTGTCCGCAAGCACGTGCTCTACAAAGAAGGCAAAATCAAATAAGATTTTCCGCCTTCCGGCAAGACACCCGAAAACCCGGCCCTGCGCCGGGTTTTCTTTTGCCTGTGATTTGCCGGTTCTGCGCGTCCCGCTGCCGCCTTTCTGCCCGCTCATTCCCCGCCCCTGCCAATCGCGCACAGCTCTTCTATAATCATCAGGTTGCATTGGCTTGATAACCAGACCCATAAACCGTGTCCGCAAATAATCCGTCCGATCCCGCCCGCGCGCCCTTGTTACAAACCGAAAGACTCTGCCGCAGCTTTGCCGGCCGCGATGTCGTGCGCGACATTTCCCTGCGCCTGCGTCACGGCGAGGTGCTCGGCCTGCTGGGCCTGAACGGCGCCGGCAAATCCACCACACTGAGCATGATCTGCGGCGTACTGGCCCCGACCGACGGCTGGATACGCATTAACGGCCACGACATCAGCCAGTATCCGGATCAGGCCCGCTGCAGCATCGGCTATCTGCCGGACACACCGCCGCTTTACCCGGAACTGCGGGTGAGCGAGTACCTGCGTTACTGCGCGCGCCTGCACCGCCTGCAAGGCGCTGATCTGGAAACCGCGCTTGAGCGCGCCCTGAATCTTTGTCAGCTCGGCGAAGTCAGCTCACGCCTGATCGGCAATCTGTCCAAAGGATTCCGCCAGCGCGTCGGCCTGGCCCAGGCGATTATCCACGCGCCGGAACTGCTGGTACTGGACGAACCGGGCAGCGGACTCGATCCCGTACAAATGATGGAAATGCGCGAGCTGATCCGCTCCCTGAGCAGCCATTGCGGAGTGATTTTCTCCAGCCACATCCTGCCCGAGGTGGTCGACGTCTGTCAGCGGGTCGCGGTCATTCACCACGGCCGGCTGGTTCACGAAGAAACCCTGCAGCCGAACAACAACACCGGCATCCGACACTTTGTCCTCGACACCGCCAGCCCGGCCGCACGCGAAGACCTGCTGGCCACACCCCAGGTCAGTGACGCACAGATGCTCGGCGAACTGCGCTGGCAGCTGTCTCTGCCCGGCGAACAGGCCGCGGCGGTGATTGCCTCGCTGGTCAAGCGCGGCGTCAGCGTCAGCGCCTTCTCGGAACAGCACGATGATCTGGAAGCACGCTTCGCCGCCCTGACCACCGGCCGCCACGGCCCGCACGGAGAATCCGCATGATCGGCACCATCGCCGCACAGGAACTGCGCCTGATGTTCCGCTCCCCTCTGGCCTGGGTCATCGCAGCTGTCATGCAACTGGTGTTTGCCTGGCTGTTTCTCAGCGCCCTCGAGCAGTTCGTCACCTCACAGGCCAAACTGGCCAGCCTGCCGGACGCGCCCGGCGTGACCGCCTTTGTGATCGCCCGCTATGTCGCACCGGCGGCGATTATCATGCTGCTGATCAGCCCGCTGCTGTGCATGCGCACACTGGCCGAAGAACAACGCAGCGGCACCCTCGTCCTGCTGCGCGCCGCGCCGGTCAGCATGACGCATATCGTGCTGGGCAAGTTCCTCGGCATTTTTCTGCTGCAATGGGCCATGCTGAGCCTGGCCTTTGCCATGCCGCTGAGCCTGGCCTTTTTTACCAGCCCGGACGCGGGCAGCCTGTTTACCGCCTGGCTCGGCATCAGCCTGTTCGCCGCCGCCTGTACGGCGCTGTCGTTGTATTTCTCCGCCATCACGCGACAACCGCTGATCGCCGCGTTTGCCGCATTTGCCGCCTTGTTGTTTCTCTGGCTGCTGGGCACCGGCAGCTTCTCCAGCGAAACCGCCTCGGCCATTCTTCACGGCCTGTCGATGCCGCGGCATCTGAACAGTTTTTTCCGCGGCCTGCTCGACACCCGTGATCTGCTGTATTTCGCGCTGTTTATTACGCTGTTTTTGTCACTGGCGGTGATCAAGCTCGACAGCCTGCGCTACACGGAGGCGCACTGATGAACACACGCCTGCTCGCGCGCTGGCAGAACCTGCTTTTCGCCCTGCTGCTGGCCGCTATTTGCCTGCTGCTCGGCAGCTACAGCCAGCAAATCTACAAACAATGGGACCTGACCGCCTCGGGACGGCACTCGCTGAGCCAGACCAGCAAAGCCGTGCTGGCGCTGCTGGACGGCCCGGTCGAAGCGATTGCTGTTGCCCCGCCGGTGCCGCGCCAACGCGACGCCATCAGCGCGCTGATCGCCCGCTATCAGCAACACAAAGCCGACTTCAGCCTCAGCTTTATCAACCCTGAAACCGAGCCCTCACGGGTCGAAAAGCTCGGCGCCAACCCGGCCGGCGAGTTACTGCTGCGCTACGCCGGACGTGAACAAAAACTCAATGTCCTCAGCGAACAAGCCCTGACCGATGCCCTGCAACGGCTGGCCCGGCCGCAACGGCGCCGCGTACGCTTCGTCAGTGGCCACCGTGAACGCAGCCCCGACGGCACGATCAACACGGACTACGCCACCCTGACCGGCCGGCTGGCCGATATCGGCTTTGATATCTCAAGCCTGTCCCTGGTGACACAGCCGGTGGTACCGGAGGACACCGACCTGCTGGTCATCGCCGCGCCGCGCGAGCGCTACTTCCCGGGCGAAGTGGCGAGCCTGCTCAACTACCTCAGCAGCGGCGGTAATCTGCTCTGGCTCAGAGAGCCCGGCCGCATTGATGACGGCCTCAAAGCCCTGGAAATCGAGCTCGGCGTCAGCACCCTGCCCGGGGTGATTATCGAGGCCAACACACAACTGTTTGATATAGACACGCCGACCTTTGCCGTGGTCGATCAATACCCCACGAATCCGGTCACCACCGAGCTGGGCTCGGTCACGCTGTTCCCCGAGGCGGCCGCACTGGACGTACAGGCCATGCAGGCCGGCAGTGTCTCGCTGATGCTGCAGACCAGCGTTAACAGCTGGACCGAAACCGGCCCGGTCATGGGCGAAGTGACGCTGAATGAAGACCAGAACGAAGTGCGCGGCCCGCTGACGCTGGGCGTGACCATTGAGCGCGAACGCAGCCACACCACGCAACGTATTGCGGTGCTGGGCGACGCGGATTTTATGGCCAACACCTGGATCGGCAACGGCGGAAACCAGGCCCTCGGCGAACGCCTCTTTAACTGGCTGACCGCCGACGACAGCCTGCTGCAGTTCGAACGGATCGCCGCCCCGGACCGCCAACTGAACCTGAGCAACACCGCCGTATTGACACTCGCCGGTGTGTTTCTGCTTGGCCTGCCACTGCTGCTGTTCGGCGGCGCTGTTGTCGTCTGGCGCCGCGCCAGAAAGGGATAAACATGCTATCACTCGCGCAAAAACGCAGCCGCCTGCTGCTTGGACTAACGCTACTGCTGCTGGTCTTGCTGGGACTCGGCAGCGTGTTTTTCCGCAGTGAAAGCACGCCGCATCTGAGCACACTGAACAGCGCGGATGCCAGCGAGCTGCATTTCGAACTCGCCGACGGGCGCGCCGCCGCTTTGCAAAAACGCGACGACGGCTGGTATCTGACCGCGCCCTGGCAACGCCGCGCTGACGCCTCACGGGTTCAGGTCCTGCTGACGGTACTGACCCTGCCCGCACCGGTCGTCTACTCGCCCGATGAGCTGGCCCCGGCCGAGGCCGGCTTGGACAAGCCGGCCGGCGTGCTGAACATCAACGGCACCCGCTTTGAGTTCGGCCGCGCGGATGCCACACAACGCCGTCGCTATGTCCGCAGCGGCGATCGCATCGCCCTGCTCAGCGATCTGGCCTTTCCGGTTATGCAACAGGGCGCGGACTACCTGGCAGATAAACAGATCTTTCCGCCGGGCATGAGCGCCATCAGCACGCCCGCCTGGCAGCTGGAAAAAACCGACGGACTGTGGCGCTCAGCCACCCTCAGCACCGCCCGGGCCGAAACCCTGGTGGGACGCTGGCTGGCGATCCGTGCCGCCGCCATCGTCGCCTGGCCGCTGCCTGCCGGACGCCTGCCCGACAGCACTGAGGCAATCAGAGTCGAGGTCAGCAACGGCAGCAATACAAGCGGCTACAGCATCTACCGCCTGCCTGATCTGACCCTGATTCACCGCGACGACGCCGACCACGCCCTGGCCATTGAAGCGGACGCTGCCACCGCCCTGCTGGAGGTACCCGGCGATGCCTGAATTACCCGAAGTCGAAACCACCCGCCGCGGTATCGAACCCTGGCTCAGTGACCGCATCATCAGCGACGTACTGGTACACAACGCAGCCCTGCGCTGGCCTGTACCGGATTCGGTGTCCGGACTGGCCGGCCTGCCACTGCTCAGCATCGCCCGACGCGGCAAATATCTGCTGCTGTCCAATGCACGCGGCTCGGCAATTGTGCATCTGGGCATGTCCGGCAGCCTGCGTATCTGTCAGGACAACAGCCCGCGCCGGAAACACGATCATGTGGAGTTTGTGCTCGAGAACGGCCATCGCCTGCGCTTTCACGACCCGCGCCGCTTCGGCTGCCTGTTATGGACCGCCGAAGACCCGCACCGCCATCCGCTGATCGCAGCCCTGGGGCCCGAGCCACTGAGCGAGGCATTCAACGCGGACTATTTATTCGCCGCCACGCGCAAGCGCCGTATCGCCATCAAAAATCTGATTATGGACAGTCATGTGGTGGTCGGCGTGGGGAATATCTACGCCAGCGAATCGCTGTTTATGGCCGGCATCCGCCCCGGCCGCGCCGCGCAGGGCCTGAGCCGCGCGGAAGCGGCACGCCTGACGCAGTGTATTCACGAGGTACTGGGCAAAGCCATAGAACAAGGCGGCACTACCCTGCGCGATTTCGTCAACAGCGACGGTAATCCGGGCTATTTTGCCCAGTCACTGCAGGTCTATGGCCGACAGAACGAGCCCTGCAGACGCTGCCAAAGCCCGGTCAAAATGAAGGTCATCGGCCAGCGCGCCAGCTTTTACTGCCCCGCCTGCCAGAAGTAAGAAGGAAAAAAAGACAAAAAAAAACGGGCCCGTAAAGGACCCGTTTTTCTCGTTTGCAGTCAGGCTCAGGCGGTCAGACGCTCGAACTTTTCCTGCAATTGCTCTGCGCTTTCCGTGTGGTTCGGATCGACCAGAATACAATCGACCGGACAAACCTCAACGCACTGCGATGTTTCGAAGTGGCCGACGCACTCAGTGCACAGATCGGGATTGATTTCGTAGATTTCGTCGCCCTGAGAAATTGCCTCGTTAGGGCACTCAGGCTCACACACATCACAATTGATGCATTCATCAGTGATATACAGTGCCATGCTTTACCTTCCTGATTCGCTATATTAAATAATGCTAATATTCGAAGCTTAGCGCAACTGGCGGGCGAATGCACTCGCCACAACAGGATGAACGAAATCGCTCACATCGCCGTCGTTAGTGGCGATATCGCGCACGATGCTTGAAGAGAGGAAAGTATATTTGTTCGAGGCAGCAATAAAAACCGTTTCGAGATTGTGGTCAATCTGTTTGTTGACCTCGGCCAACTGCACCTCGTACTCAAAATCCGAGATCGCACGCAAGCCACGCACAATCACGTCCGAGCCCCACTCTTTCATATTCGTCGCGAGCAAGCCTTTAAACGGCCGCACTTCGATATTGGGGACATCTGCTAGCACTTCTTTTGCCATTTCAACCCGTTGTTCCAGCGAAAACAGCGGCCCTTTACGCTCACTGCCCGCAATACCGACAATCAGGTGACTAAACATGTCCGCAGCACGGCGGGCAATATCGATATGCCCGTTTGTAATAGGATCGAACGTGCCCGGATAGACGGCGGTCAACTTCATAGTGTGTGGTTCCGGTTGGTCATGCCGGCGGCAAGGGTGCCGCAAACATTGCAATCTGTCCATAAGGACAGTTATTCAATCACTCCCAACACAAAGCGCTCACCTGCACTTTGCAGAGTCAGAGTGTTCCCGTCAATATCACCATACCCGGCTAACTCGTAAAACACCGGCCGGCTCAGCAAAGCCTGCAAGCCGTCACGCACGTGCAGCAACGGCAGCGGCTCGCCGTTGCCGGGGTTCTCCTGCACCTGCAGCCGGTGTTCCGGCCCGGCCGCAATCTCATCGCCGATATTGGTCATAAAGACAAACACGTCGCGCCCCTGCTCATCCTTTGCACGCTTCACGGAGATAGCCAGAAACGGCGCCACAGCGACGTCGATTGCAAGCTTCTCGGCGGGCGTAACCAGATAATGCCGGTCACCTTCGCGACGCAGAATCGAGCTGAACAAACGCACCAGTGCCTCACGGCGGATCTCGCCGCCCTCATGAAACCAGCGCCCTTCGCGGTCGATACGGATATCAATACTGCCGACCTTGTCCGGATGCCACAGATGCACCGGCGGACGTTTCTGGCCGGCCAGCGCCGCTTCAAGCGCCTGCAGGGAAACCGTGCTTGCCATTGTGTTCACCTCTGTCCTTATTGTGACACAGTTTAACCGCCAACACGCACACCCGCCGAGTCACCGCCTGCTCAACAGGCGATAATCGACCTGTCCGGTGCTTTTCTCCCGCAACACCTCAAACCAGGTCCCGAACGCCGCCGGCAAAGCCATGCCTTTGGGGCATTCCAGATAGATCCGCGCTCCCTCGGCCAGACACGCCCCCTGCCCCAGCAACTGCAGGGTTTCATCAAACAGGCCGGCCGCAAACGGCGGATCGACAAACACCACATCAGCCCGGATGGCGTCGTTATTCAGCAAGGCCAGTGCAGAACCGGTACACACTTCAATCCGGTCCTGCGCGTCCAGCGTGCGGCTGATGTCGCTCAAATGGCGTGTCACTTTGGCTGACGCGTCGTTAAGTATGACCCTGGCCGCACCGCGCGAGGCCGCTTCCAGGCCCAGCGCGCCGCTACCGGCATACAAATCCAGCACGGTCGCACCGGGTACCTGAACCTGCAGCCAGTTAAACAGCGTCTCGCGGATACGGTCGCCGGTCGGGCGCAGCCCCTCGGCCTCAGGAAATTCAAAACGCCTGCCGCGCCACTGCCCGCCGATGATGCGCAGGCGTTGACGACCGCTCGCGGCCGCTTTGCGCTGCGCTGTTGATGATTTAGTTTTGCGCATCCTTCCCCACAATGACTGTGACCATTTTCTCCGGCGCCAGCACCTCAGCAAATGCAGCCAAGGCCTGCGCCCGCGTGACCGCGCGTACACGCGCCGGGTAGGTATCGAGCGAATCGGCCGGCAGATGATAAAAACCGATCGCAGCCAGCGCCTGCGCCAACTCGATATTGGTGTCGGTGCGCATCGGCGCGCCGCCGGTAATATTGTCGATACTGTCCTGAAAAGCCGCCTCGGACGGGCCTGTACGGATGTAATCGCTGAGTTTTTCCCGCACCAGCGCAAGCGCCTCCTGCGCCTGGTCATTGCGGGTTTTAAAACCGATGACAAAGGGGCCGGCTTCGGACATGGGCGCAACATAGCTGTAAATGCTGTAGACCAGACCACGCTGCTCGCGCACCTCATCCATCAGCACCGAGGCAAAGCCGTTGCCGCCGAAACCATGATTGGCCAGCATCAGCGGCAGGCGTCGCGGATCCGAGCGGCTGAGCGACGGCTGTCCGAGCAGCACCGCAGTCTGAGCCGACGGAAAATCAATCCGCACCGTGCGCGCCTCCTGCAAAGGAGCCACCGGAGGCAGGGGCGCAGCCTTGCGCCCCTGCGGCAAAACCGCTGACAACTGCCCGGCCAGCGCCCGTGCCTGCGCCGCACTGATATCACCGACCAGCACAATCACCGCATTGGCGGCAGCGTAATACTGCCGATAAAACGCCTCGGCAGCACTGCGCGTCAAGGCTTCTATATCCTCTGCACCGGCCAGCCGGCCGTAAGGGTGTCCGGCGAATACCGCCCGGGTAAAGGCATCGCGCGCCACCGCATCGATATTCTGTTTGCGGGCACGCAAACCGGTCAGCATCTGAGAACGCGCCAGCGCGACTTCTTCATCACGGAACACCGGCTCACGCAGCACCTCGAGCAGCAAATCAACAGCGCCCTTCTGCTGCTCAGGCAAGGTCAGGGTACGCAGATGCAACCAGGCCGAATCCCGTTCTGCACCGCTGGCAAAGCGCGCCCCCAGGCCCTCAAAACCGGCCGCAATCGCAGTCGCATCCTTCTCCGCGGTGCCACTGCCCAGCAAGGCTGAAGTCATCGCCGCCACGCCCGGCTGCGCGCCGTCGCGGGCACTGCCTGCGGCCCAGACCAAACGGACATCCAGCATCGGCAAGCCCGGCGTGGCGACAAAATAGACCGGTGCACCGGCCTCCGTCTGCCAGTGCTGCACCGGCGGCGCGGCGAACAACGGCGTGCTCAGCAAGCACAAAAACCAGAACAGCTTTCTCATTGTCCGGCCTCCGTCTGCTGATCACCCTGCGGCTGCAATACGCCGACGGTCATACCGGCCGGCACCAGATAGCGTTGCACCACGGATTGCACCTGCGCGGCAGTGACCGCCTGAATCCCGGCCACATAGTCGTCACGCAGCTGCACATCAAAACCCTGCACCGCGAGACTGCCGATGCTCACCGCCTTGCGGAACATGCTGTCGCGGTCAAACACATCTGCGGCAATGACCTGCGCCTTGACCCTGTCGAGCTCGTCGGCCGTCACACCGTGGCTGGCGATGTCGCTCAGTTCGGCCAGCAGCGCCTCTTCCAGCTGCGCGACCGTCACCTCGCCGGCCGGCGTGGCATCGAGCAGAAACAGGGTCGTATCCCGCTTGAGCATGGAATAGGACGCGCCGGCCGAGGCCGCCAACCGCCGCGTGCGCACCAGATCGCGGGTCAGCCGCGCACTGCTGCCGCCGTCGAGAATACCCGCCAGCACCGACAAGGCATAGGCGTCTTGCGGCGTCTGCGCCGTCGCCAGCGAAGGCACTTTGAAACCGATAAGCAGGTACGGCAGCTGCGCCGGCAGCGTCATGCTCAGTCGCCGCGGGCCTTTTTGTTCCGGCTCCGGCCGTGCCTTGGCCGGCCGCAACTGCCCGGCGGGAATCGGGCCGTAGTGTTTTTTCGCCAGCGCGAACACGGTCTCCGGCAGCACATCCCCGACCACCACCAGCACGGCGTTGTTGGGCACATACCAGCGTTCATACCAGTCCTGTAATTCGGCCAGAGTCAAGGCCTGCAAATCAGCCGGCCAACCAATCACCGGCAGACGCTCCGGTGAAGCACTGAAGGCGGTGGCCAGAAAACGCTCGTACAATAATGACTGCGGCCGGTCATCGACCCGCGAACGGCGTTCCTCCTGCACCACCTTCAGCTCCTTGCCAAATTCCGCCTCGCTCAGCACGGTGTTACGCATCCGATCGGCTTCCAGTGCCATCACCCTGTCCAGATGCGCAGCGGCGATCTGCTGGTAATAACTTGTATACGCCTTGCTGGTAAACGCGTTTTCCTCGCCGCCGAGCCGCGCCACCAGAGCCTGGAACTCGCCCTGCGGATGCGCC
Source organism: Granulosicoccaceae sp. 1_MG-2023 (assembly GCA_030546905.1). Taxonomy (GTDB): domain Bacteria; phylum Pseudomonadota; class Gammaproteobacteria; order Granulosicoccales; family Granulosicoccaceae; genus UBA7957. The sequence continues at coordinate 97,447 of JAUOPI010000008.1, forward strand.
GGCGTGCCTTTGAACATCATGTGTTCGAGCACATGGGAGATACCGGTAATACCGTCATGTTCGGAAAGACTGCCTACGTCATACCAGATCTGCTGCACCACCACCGGCGCACGGTGATCCGGTTCGACGATCACCCGCAGGCCGTTGTCCAGGGTGAGCTGCGCGAGCGAGGCGCCGGCCATCGGACTCAACAGTGCCAGCAGCCCTGCCGCCAATAGCTGTTTTACGTACATAAGTTGTCCTGTCTGAGGTCTCTGAAGCCGCCCCGTAGGTAAAAGGGGCCGCCGCGTCTGAGGCAATCGCCACTTGCCTGCGCACCGGTCAATGATAGGATAGCCGCTGTTTTTTTTCCCCGCTCACGGGCACACGGGTAAAGATGGGTTTCTTCAGTTTTCTCAAAAGCAAAAAAGACCAGCCTGCTGAGACGTCGGCCAAAGACGACAACCTCGGCAACAAACTGGGTAAGACCCGCTCACGGCTGAGCGACGGTCTGCGCAACCTGTTCCGGCTCAATAAAACGATCGATGACGAGCTGCTGGAAGAGCTGGAAACACGCCTGATCACCGCCGACGTCGGCGTGCAGGCAACCGACCGCATCATGAAGTCACTGACCGACAAGGTCTCGCGCGCGCAGCTCAATGACGCCGAAGCGCTCTACGACGCACTTCGCGAGGAGCTGGCCGGCATTCTCGCGCCGGTGGAAAAGCCGCTGGAGATTCCCGATTCGGACAGCCCCTTTGTGATTTTAGTGGTCGGGGTTAACGGCTCAGGCAAAACCACCACCATCGGCAAGCTCGCACGCCAGCTGCAGGACGGCGGTAAGTCCGTCATGCTGGCCGCCGGTGATACCTTCCGCGCCGCCGCCGTTGAGCAGCTGCAGACCTGGGGCGAACGTAACGAGGTCACCGTCATTTCACAAGGTCAGGGCGCAGACTCAGCCTCGGTGATCTTCGACGCCCTGAGCGCGGCCAAAGCACGCGGCATCGATGTGCTGATCGCCGACACCGCCGGCCGCTTGCACACCCAGGCCGGCCTGATGGATGAGCTGCGCAAGGTCAAACGGGTGATCGGCAAAATTGACCCGACCGCACCGCACGAAACCCTGATCGTACTCGATGGGAGCACCGGCCAGAATGCGCTCAATCAGGCCGAGCAATTCCATGCGGCCATGGATCTCAGCGGTATCGTGGTCACCAAACTCGACGGCACCGCAAAAGGCGGGATCGTGTTCGCCATTGCCGAGAAGCTCGGCATCGCTCTGCGCTTTATCGGGGTCGGCGAAAAAGTCACCGATCTGCGCGTCTTTCAGGCCGAAGAATTCGTCGATGCGCTGCTCGCCGACGACCGGGACAGCGACTCAGAATGATTGAGTTTCAACGCGTCGGAAAACGCTTCGGCAAAAGCGGCGGCGCCGCTCTGGAAGATGTCAGCTTCCATGTCCCGCAAGGCGGCATCGGCTTTCTCACCGGCCACTCCGGCGCGGGCAAAAGCACCCTGCTGCGACTGGCCGCCGGGCTCGATATGCCCTCGGCCGGACGCATCCTGATCGCCGGCACCGCGCTCGATTCACTGCGCGAAGCGCGCCGCACGGCACTGCGCCGGCATATGGGCATCGTGTTTCAGGAGCACCACCTGCTGCTCGACCGCAATGTCTTTGACAACGTGGCCCTGCCACTGGTGATGGCCGGCTACAGCTTCACCGACATCCAGCGCCGCGTGCGCGCCGCGCTCGACAAGGTCGGCCTGCTCAAATACGAAACCGCCAGCCCGCGGGAACTGTCCGGCGGCGAACAGCAACGCGTCGGTATCGCCCGTGCGGTGATTAACCGCCCCAGTCTGCTGCTGGCGGACGAACCCACCGGTAATCTCGACCCCGAGATGAGCATGGAAATCATGAATCTGTTCCGCCAGTTCAATCAGGCCGGCGTCACCGTGCTGATCGCCACCCACGATCTGGCCCTGTTGCGCGAGCTGGGCTTTCCGGTGCTGTCCCTGCGCGGCGGCCGGCTGGTGCACAATGATTTCCAGAACCCACGGATGGAACACTAGAGCATGGCCGCCCTCAGCCTTAAACAACGCTTTGCCTACACCCCGCGCGGTCACGCCCTGCGCCACAGTCTGGCCTATCTCAGCCGCGCCCGTGTGGCGACCCTGCTTACCCTGCTGGTCATAGGTATTTCACTGGCCCTGCCGGCCATCTTTTCCGTGCTGGTGACCAATCTGCGCAGCCTTGATGTGGGCAATGAAGACGCCAACAGCCTGACCCTCTATCTGCATATGCGGGTCGATGATCTGGGCGGTGTGGAACTGGCCAGCCGCATCCAGCAGCGCGACGATATCCGCATGACGCGCTACGTGTCCCGCGATGAGGCATTGGAAACCTTCAGCCGCCACTTCTCGCTGGCCGATGCGGTCGACACCCTGGGCGAAAACCCCTTACCCGGCGCGATTATTGCGGTAATGGCCACCGAAGATGACGACGAGGCCCGTATTGCGGCCCTGAGTCAGGAACTGAGCGCGCTGCCGGAAGTGGAATTCGTCAAATACGATCTGCGCTGGCTGAAGCGCCTGCACGCGCTGCTGGAACTGGTCTCGCGGGCGGTCTGGCTGATCGGCGGACTGCTGGTAATGACGGCCTTGCTGGTCATAGGCAACACCATCCGCCTGGAGATGCTGCGCCGCTCGGACGAGATCGCCGTCTCGCATCTGGTCGGCGCCAGCCGCCGGCAAATCCGCCGTCCGTTTCTCTACAGCGGATTGATTTACGGCTTCGCCGGCGGCCTGCTGGCCTTATGTCTGGTCTGGCTCAGCGTGGGCCTGTTGCGCGGCCCGACCGCCGAGCTTGCCGGTTTGTATGGCAGCGGCTTTGAACTCAGCGGCCTGAATGGCGCTCAAAGCGGGCTCATACTGGCGATTTCAACACTGGTCGGGCTGACCGGCGCGTGGTTTGCCGTACGTTGGCAGATAACCCGCCTGTGTAACCCCGGCGAATCGTCTTAACAGTCTGACACAATTGATATTTTCATAGATAATTCAATCACTTGAACAAGCTGAAAATTTACATACCGGGCGGAACTTTACGCCTTGTTAGCACTCATATAACCAGAGTGCTAATATCAAGCTATAGTTTTTCGCGGGAGGTGTTATGAGCAACGCGCTTACAGTGAATCAGTATCAACCCGGCATGTCTGTGCCGGCCGTGGCGGACGATCTCACCAGCTACATGGCCCGCATCAGCAATACGCCGGTTCTGACCGCTGATGAGGAAAAAGCGCTGGCCAGACGCCTGATCGACAAACAGGATCTGGACGCCGCACGACAACTCATCATGTCGCAACTGCGCTTTGTGGTACATATCGCACGCAGTTACACCGGCTACGGCCTGCCCCTGGCGGATCTGATTCAGGAAGGCAATCTGGGCCTGATGAAAGCCGTCAAACGCTTTGATCCGGACAAAAACGTACGCCTGATCTCATTTGCAGTGCACTGGATACGCGCTGAGATCCACGAGTACGTGATCCGCAACTGGCGCATCGTCAAAGTCGCCACCACCAAGGCGCAACGCAAGCTGTTCTTCAAGCTGCGTAGCTCCAAGAAAGCCCTGAACTGGTTTTCCCAGGACGAGGTCAACCGCGTCGCTGAAGATCTGGGCGTCAAGCCCGAAGTGGTGATGGAAATGGAATCGCGCATGAGCGGCCACGACGCTTCGTTTGACCGCCCTGCCGGCAGCGATAACGACGAGCTCAGCAGTGCCCCGTCGGACTATCTGTTTACCGAGGGCAAGTCGCCGGAGCAGCTGCTGATCGGCGATGACCAGCGCGACAACAATCTGGAAATCCTCGGCGAAGGTCTGGACGATCTCGACGACCGCAGCCGCGACATCCTGATGCGCCGCTGGCTCGACGACGAAAACAAAGCCACGCTGCAGGAACTGGCCACCGAATACGGCGTATCGCCGGAACGGATCCGCCAGATCGAAAAAAATGCGATGAACAAGATCAAAAAGCGCTTCGCAGCCTGAAACCGGCCGCCGGCCCGTCGCCATTAAAAAACGCCGCTCTATGCGGCGTTTTTTTGTGCCCGCCGCTTGCCCGCGCCGGCCGCCAATCCCGTCCCCCAAGCGCAGGCAATTTCGCTACACTTACGCCACCGAAAATACTGTGACCCCGACCATGCTGTTTTATTTACTGCCTGTTCTCGCCTATCTGCTCGGCTCTGTGTCCGCGGCGATCATTACCTGCCGCCTGATGGGCCTGCCCGACCCGCGCGAGAGCGGCTCTAACAACCCCGGCGCCACCAATGTGCTGCGCCTCGGCGGCAAAAAAGCCGCTGCCATCACACTGATCGGCGACATGCTCAAAGGCCTGCTGCCGGTGCTGATTGCCAAAGCAATCAGCGACGACCCGCTGATTATCAGCCTGACCGCACTGGGCGCCTTTCTCGGCCATCTCTACCCGGTGTTTTTCGGCCTGCAGGGCGGCAAAGGCGTCGCCACCGCCATCGGTGCCATGTTCGGCCTGTCCTGGGTTGCCGGCCTGATGCTTGCCGCCAGCTGGCTGATCGTCAGCCTGCTGTTCCGCATCTCCTCCCTGGCCGCACTGAGCGCTTTTGCGCTGGCGCCGCTGTATCTGTGGCTGAGTCCCGGCCAGTGGCAGCCCATGCTGATCATGGCCGTCATGAGCGCCCTGCTGTTCTGGCGTCACCGCGCGAATATTGCCCGCATTATCGACGGCACAGAGCCGAAGATCGGGCGTAAGAAATAATCACTGGGGCGCCTAGGACAAAGGCGTCAGCTCTTCCATCGGCCAGCGCGCCCGCACCCGGAAACCGTCGCGGGCATCACACTGACCGGCAGCCAGACGCAGGCTGCCGGCCAGCGCAATCATGGCCCCGTTGTCGGTACAGAACTCGATCCGCGGATAAAACACCGCCACACCGGCAGCGCCGAAATGCGCCTCAAACTGCGCACGCAACTGCCGGTTTGCGCCCACCCCGCCGGCAATCACCAGACGCTGCAGGCCTTCCTGACGCAAGGCCCGCTCGCATTTGATACGCAGGGTATCGATCACTGCGGCCTGAAACGACGCCGCCACATCGGCACGCACCGCCTCGCTGGCACCGGCCTGGCGCCAGGCGGTAATCGCCGCCGTTTTCAGCCCACTGAAACTGAAATCCAGTCCCGGACGGTTTGTCATGGGCCGCGCAAAGCCGAACGCAGCAGGATCACCGGACTCGGCCAGCGAGGCCAGCAAAGGCCCGCCCGGATAGCCCAGGCCCATCATTTTGGCCGTCTTGTCAAAGGCTTCGCCGGCCGCATCATCCAGCGTCTCCCCGAGCAGGCGGTAGCGGCCCACGCCATCGACACGGATCAGCATGGTATGACCGCCGGACACCAACATAGACAGAAACGGAAACGCCGGCGCCTGTTCTTCGAGCATCGGTGCCAGCATATGCCCTTCCATATGATGCACGCCCAATGACGGAATCCCGCGTGCCCAGGCGAAAGCCCGCGCCGCCGAGGCTCCGGCCAGCAAGGCCCCCATCAACCCCGGTCCGGCCGTATAGGCCACGGCATCGATTTGCTCCGGACCGTGCCCGGCACGGGCAAAAAGCTGCTCTAAGAGCTGCGGCAGACGCGCCACGTGGTCCCGTGAAGCCAGCTCCGGCACCACCCCGCCATAGGCCGCATGCAGATCAACCTGACTGTGTAATACGTGTGCTTTCAAGCCCTTATCGGTGTCGACGATGGCCAGCCCGGTCTCATCACAGGAAGACTCGATGCCCAATACCTTCATATTCATTCTGTCCTGACGAAATAGTTTTGCATCAGATTATACACGCGTTATAATTGTCGGGTTTTTCCAGCAAATATTTGACCCGAGGTCTTTGGAACTGTAATGCCTTCAGTACGAGTTAAAGAGAACGAACCTTTCGAAATGGCCCTTCGTCGCTTCAAGCGCTCTTGCGAGAAAGCCGGCGTTTTGACTGAAACCCGTCGCCGTGAATTCTACGAAAAGCCGACAACTGAGCGTAAACGTAAAGCTGCTGCTGCAGTGAAGCGTCACCAGAAGAAAGTCGCTAAAGAAGCCGCTCGTCGCGTACGCCTCTACTAATTTCGACAGAGGACGTAACAGGAGCCCGGCTCAACGGGCATCCTGAAGCAGACAACTATGAGCGAACTGAAAAAGCGCATCACAGACGATATTAAAGCCGCCATGAAAGGCAGTGATAAAACCCGTCTTGGCACGCTCCGTATGATCAGCGCCGCGATCAAGCAACGCGAAGTCGACGAGCGCATTGAGCTCAGCGATGAGCAAATCCTGACCGTGCTGGACAAAATGTCCAAGCAGCGCCGCGAATCGATTGCGCAATACGACGCGGCCGGCCGCGACGACCTGAGTGCCGTCGAAAAGAACGAACTGGCCATCATTCAGGAATTCCTACCCGCGCAGCTTACGGATGAGGAAATTGACGCCCTGATCAAGGACGCACTTGCCGCCACCGGTGCCGCCGACATCAAAGACATGGGCAAAGTCATGGGCTTCGTCAAACCGAAAGCGCAGGGCCGTGCCGATATGTCGCAAATCAGCGCACGCATCCGCGCGCAGCTCGGCGCCGGCTAAGACACACTGCCAAAACGTCTGTGCCAGACCTCACATCACCCGCGTTCGGCGCGGGTGATGTTTTTGTGTGCGCGTTTCAGGTAAATTTAGTCTCAGCACGCTTACATTATGCTGCGTTGCCGACGTATAATCTTTATCTTGCCCGTTTATTTCCGACCGACAGAGATCTACGCATGGGAAATGTCTTTCAGTTCCTGGACACACCGCGCCAGGACCCGCACAAAAAATCTGCCGAATACCGGATTACTGAATTCAAGGAAATCTACAGCCAATTCTCGCCGGAGGCAGCCTCTCAGCAGTCTGACCGCTGTCTGGCGTGCGGCAACCCCTACTGCGAATGGAAGTGCCCGGTACACAACTACATCCCCAACTGGCTCAAGCTGGTCCGCGAAGGCAACCTGCTTGAAGCCGCTGAGCTTTCGCACAAGACCAACTCGCTGCCGGAGATGTGCGGCCGCGTCTGCCCGCAGGACCGCCTCTGCGAAGGCGCCTGTACACTGAACGACGGCTTCGGCGCCGTCACCATCGGCTCGGTCGAAAAATACATTACCGACGAAGCCTTCAAACAAGGCTGGCGCCCGGACATGTCCCAGGTCAAAGCCACCGGCAAGAAAGTCGCCATTGTCGGTGCCGGCCCGGCCGGACTCGGTTGTGCTGATATCCTCGCCCGCAACGGCGTACAGGCCGTGGTCTACGACCGCCAGAAAGAAATCGGCGGCCTGCTGACCTTCGGCATCCCGCCGTTCAAGCTGGAAAAAGAAGTCGTCTTCAAACGCCGCGAGATCTTCGAAGGCATGGGCATCGAGTTTGTCCTCAACACCGAAGTCGGCAAGGACATTTCCTTCCAGCAGCTGGTCGACGAGTACGATGCCGTGTTCCTCGGCATGGGTACCTACAACTACATGAAAGGCGGCTTCCCCGGCGAAGACCTGCCCGGCGTCTACGACGCCCTGCCCTTCCTGATCTCCAACGTCAACAACCTGCATGGCTGGGCTGATGACGGCGACACCTTTATCGACATGAAGGACAAGCAGGTCGTGGTACTGGGCGGCGGCGACACCGCCATGGACTGCAACCGCACCTCCATCCGCCAGGGCGCGGCGCGCGTAACCTGCGCTTACCGCCGTGACGAAGCCAATATGCCCGGCTCCAAACGCGAAGTGGTCAACGCCAAAGAAGAAGGTGTGCGCTTTCTCTGGAACCGCCAGCCGATCGAAATTATCGGTGACGGCAAGGTCGAAGGCGTACGCGTTGTCACCACCGAACTCGGCGAGCCCGATGAGCGCGGCCGTCGCAGCCCGGTCCCGGTCCCCGGTACAGAACAGGTCATTCCGGCCGACGCGGTACTGATCGCTTTCGGTTTCCGCCCCAATCCGCCGGCCTGGTTCGGTGATTTCGGTATCGAGACTGACGATCGCGGCCGTGTTGTTGCCAATAACACCGGCATCGCCTTCCAGACCAGCAACGAGAAAATCTTTGCCGGCGGCGATATGGTGCGTGGTTCCGACCTGGTCGTCACCGCCGTCTTCGAAGGCCGTAACGCAGCCGAAGGCATCCTCCAATACCTGGAAGTCTGAACGCGCCGCCCACCACGGCTTAGCAACATCATCACGCCTGAGGGCCGGTCATTGACCGGCCCTCTTTGCCAGAGGCCCTCCCCCATGACCGAACTCAAAAACGACTTGCTGCTTCGCGCCCTGCTGCGCCAACCCGTAGAACGCACTCCCGTCTGGGTAATGCGCCAGGCCGGGCGTTATCTGCCGGAATACCGAGCTACACGCGCTCAGGCCGGCGATTTCCTGTCCCTGTGCAGCAACCCCGAACTGGCCTGCGAAGTCACCCTGCAGCCGCTGCGCCGCTTCCCGCTGGATGCGGCGATCCTGTTTTCGGACATTCTGACCGTGCCCGATGCCATGGGTTTGGGCCTGTACTTCGAAACCGGCGAAGGCCCGCGCTTTAAAACCCCGGTGCGCAGCGCCGCGCAGGTCAGAAACCTGCCCGATCCGGACCCGGAAACCGAGCTGCGTTATGTGATGGACGCGGTGCGCACCATCCGCCGTGAACTTAACGGCAAAGTCCCGCTGATCGGTTTTACCGGCAGCCCCTGGACACTGGCCACCTATATGGTCGAAGGCGGCGGCAGCAAGGACTACGCGCACATCAAAGGCATGCTGTTCGGTGAACCGGCCGTACTGCACGAATTGCTGGAGAAAACCACCCGCACGGTCATTAACTACCTCAACGCTCAGGTCGCCGCCGGCGCTCAGGCGCTGATGGTGTTCGACACCTGGGGCGGCAGCCTCTCGCCGGCCAACTATCTGGAATTTTCGCTGGCCTACATGAAAAAAATCGTCGATGGCGTGACCCGTGAGGCCGAAGGCCGGCGCGTACCGATTGTGTTGTTTACCAAAAACGGCGGCCAGTGGCTGGAAGCGATTGCCGACACCGGCTGCGATGCTGTGGGCGTGGACTGGACAACCGATCTCAGCACCGCACGCAAGCTGACCGGCGACCGTGTGGCCCTGCAAGGCAATCTGGACCCCAGCGCACTCTATGCCTCACCGGAGAAAATCCGTGACGAAGTGGCCAAGGTGCTGGCCAGCTACGGCAAAGGGCCGGGCCATGTGTTCAACCTCGGCCACGGCATTCATCAGCATGTGAATCCGGATCATCTCGGCGCCATGGTCGAGGCTGTCAGGGAACTCAGCCCCGCCTATCACGACTGAGCAGCACGCTTGCCGGATAAAAAAAAGGAGCCACGATGGCTCCTTTTTTTTTGCGTCGCTGCGAACAACTTCAGAAGAGCTGCTCAACCGGTGCTGACGGCGCCGGACTCCCCGCGTTCAACGGCGCACTACCGGACTCGTAGACCTCAACCGGCGCCACCTGCTGGTTTTCCTGTGGCGCATTATCATCGCGGAACAGCTCAAACATGCTATTGGGATTGCCCGCACTGGTGCGCTGACCGGTCAGCCGGTCAATACGCACGGACACAATCCCGTCCGGATGCACAAACTGATCTTCCGGCACATCACGCAAGGCTTCGCGCATGTAATCGACCCAGATCGGCAGAGCCGCGCGACCACCGGTCTCCCGCGCACCGAGCGGCTGCAGCTCGTCAAAACCGACCCACACCGAGGCGGCAACCTGACTGTTAAAGCCGGAGAACCAGGCATCGTTCTGATCGTTGGTGGTACCGGTTTTACCGGCCAGATCGCTGCGTTTGAGCACCTTGGCGCGGGTCGCGGTGCCACGCCGCACCACCTCGCGCAAGACATCACCCATCAGGTAGGCATTGCGCCGCCCGATTACCCGCGGCGCCTTGTAGACCGCCGGCTCAATCGCCGCAAAACCGTCGTCGACGCCGGCTTCTTCCGCGGACTCGGCATCGGCCGGCGCGTCACCGGCTGCCGCTTCGATCAGGCCCGCTTCCTTGCTTTCGTCAGCCGCCCCCAGCGACAGCGCCACCTGCATATCCGGCGCACTGTCATCACACTCCTCATCACAGAGCTCCACCTGCGGTGCGCGGAACAGCGTCTCGCCATAGGTGTCCTGAATCTCATCAATAAAGAAAGGCGAAACCAGATAACCGCCGTTTGCAAACACCGCGTAGCCCGACACCAGTTGCAAGGGCGTTACCGCGCCACTGCCCAGCGCCAGAGACAAATCATAAGGTAATTCGTCACGGTTAAAGCCGAAGCGGCTGACGTAGTCCAGCGCGCGGCGCAAACCGAGGCTGCGCAAAACCCGGATCGACACCAGATTGCGCGATTTGACCAGCGCCTCGCGCAAGCGCGTCGGACCGAAGAAGCGGCCGCTGTAGTTTTCCGGACGCCATTCGCCTTCCAGCGCAGAGTCATGGAATACCACCGGCGCGTCGTTGTAGATCGTCGCAACGCTGTCGCCGCGCTCCAGCGCGGCCGAATAGATAAACGGCTTGAAGTTCGAGCCCGGCTGGCGATGCGCCTGAATCACGCGGTTGAATTTACTCTTGTAGAAGTCAAACCCGCCGACCAGCGAAAGCAGCGCACCGGACTGCGGCTGAATCGCTACCAACGCGCCTTCGACCTGTGGCAGCTGCGCCAGACTCGCGCTCTGCTCACCGGTCACTTCAACATAGACGACATCGCCGCTGCTGAGCACCTGATCCAGCGCCGTCACTTCCGGCCCGAGACGGTCTTTGCCAAGCCGCTCACGGGCCCACTGCGCATCGGCCAGGGCCAGAGTCCGGCGTACGCCGTCGGAGACCAGCAACTGCGCTTCCTGCGCTGACACCGCCAGCACCAGCGCGGCTTTGAGGTGGCCGTATTCGGCGAAACCGTCCAGCGCCTCGATCAGGGCCGGCTCCGTCACCTCAGTGTCCTCGCCCGTGTCCGTGTCCGTGTCCGCGTCCTCCGCATCACGGATCACCATGCCGCTCTGCTCCTGCTGCGCCAGACGCGCTTCGGCCAGCGTTGCCTGAATATCGATATTCCCCACCGGACCGGTAAAGCCGTGACGTTTTTCGTAATCGACCAGCCCTTTGCGCAAGGCCGCGGTCGCGGCCATCTGCTGCGCCGAGTCGAGCGTCGTATAGACCTTCAGACCGGACGTGTAGATCCGTTCGCCGTACAGACTGAGCAAACGCGAGCGCACCATCTCCGCCACATAGCCGGCCTCAACGTCCGGCCGCGCCACATGCAGGCGCGCCGTCACCGGCATGGCCAAGGCCTCCTGAAACGCCTGATCACTGATGTAACCAAGCTCATGCATACGCCGCAGCACATAGTCACGGCGAATCAGCGCCCGCTCAGGGTTAACAATCGGGTTGTAGCGCGACGGCGCTTTCGGCAAACCGGCGATCATGGCCGCCTCAGCGAGTGTCAAATCCATGACATCCTTGCCGTAATACACCCGGGATGCCGCCCCGACACCGTAAGCCCGGTTACCGAGATAAATCTTGTTCAGGTACAGCTCGAGGATCTTGTCCTTGCTCAGTTCGGACTCAATCTGAAACGAGAGCAGAATCTCATTGAGCTTGCGCTCATAGGTTTTGCGGTTGCTCAGAAAGAAGTTCCGCGCCACCTGCATGGTGATGGTACTACCGCCCTGACCGCGCTCGCCGGTGCGGATCAGATTAATCGCGGCACGCAAAATGCCGTGGTAGTCAACGCCCGGATGCTCGTAGAAGCGGTCGTCTTCGGCAGCCAGAAAAGCCTGCTTGAGCACCGGCGGCACACCGTCAATATGGACCGGCTCGCGGCGCTTTTCACCGAATTCGGCGATCAGCTTGGCATCGCGGGTATAGACACGCAGCGGCACCTGAAACTGCACATGGTTGAGCGATTCGATGGACGGCAGGTTCGGCGCAAACTTGTAATAAACCGCCACCACAGCCACCGCGGCCACCAACACCCCGGCCACACCCAGTACAAAAAACCATTTAAGAAGTCGCCGCCAGAGCGGTTTTGCGCTTGCCATAGCCTGATCAGATCCGCAGGAAAGTCGGCCATTATAGCGGCACGCGGGATGCTCTGACCAATCACCTGCAAACACGTAACGCTCACAAAAATGCTTTTCTGGCCTGTTTTTTGATTGTGCTCAATCACGAAACCTGTCCCCTGCCGGGATCAGTGACAGTGAAACCTGCCGGGCCGTCGGAAAATTTTCGGTTCTGTCTAAAGTTTCACACTTACACGGGCGTTAAACGTGACATGACATTCAAATTCAGCTCAAAAAATACAGGGCTTATCGGTCTGGACATCAGCTCGACCTCAGTCAAGCTGGTGGAACTCAAACCGCTTAAGCAAGGCTATAAGGTCGTCAGTTACGTCGTTGAGCCATTGCCGGCCAACGCCGTAAATGAAAAGAACCTGCAGGACGTTGAGGTCGTTGGCGAGGCGATCCGGCGCGCGATCAAGCGTGCGGAGACCCGAACCAAAACCGCGGCCCTGGCAGTGCCCAGCGCGATGGTGATCACCAAGATCATCACCATGCCGGCCAATCTGCGCGACCACGAGATGGAAGCGCAAATTCAGCTCGAAGCCGATCAGTACATTCCCTATCCCCTGGAAGAGATCAATCTGGACTTCCAGGTGCTCGGCCCAAACGATGAACAGGAAGACGTCGTCGACGTGCTGCTCGCCGCTTCGCGCAGTGAGAACGTCGAGGATCGCACCGCGGCAGCGGAGATCGGCGGGCTGAACGTCAAGATTGTCGACGTGGAACCCTACACCATGGAAACCGCCATGGAGTTGATCAAACATCAGATCGACGATGAAGGGCGCGACAAGACTGTGGCGATTCTCGATATCGGCGCGACCATGACCAGCCTTTCCGTGCTGCGCGACCAACAGCTCATCTACACACGCGAGCAACCCTTCGGCGGTAAGCAGCTGACAGAAGAAATCATGCGCCGCTACGGCTTGTCTTATGAAGACGCAGGCCGGGTAAAACGCACAGGTGGTCTGCCCGAGAACTACGAGCCGGAAGTACTTGAGCCCTTCAAACAGCTCGTCGTGCAGCAGACAAACCGGTTTCTGCAGTTCTTCTTTTCCGGCGACAAAAACGACTATGTCGACCAGATCATTCTGGCCGGTGGTAGTGCGGTAATCCCCGGGCTTGCAGAATTGATCGGCGAGCGGATCGGTACACCGACCGTCATTGCCGACCCGTTTGCCAACGTAAAATTCGCTTCGCACATCAATCAGCAACGGATCGTCGATGACGGCCCTGCACTCATGATTGCCTGTGGCCTGGCTTTGAGAGGCTTCGATCAATGACAAAAATCAACCTGCTTCCGTGGCGTGAAGCGTACCGCGCACAGAAGCAACAGGAATTTTTCGCCATTATGCTGGCGGGCGCACTGGTCGCCGGCGGCATTGTTTACGGCGGCATGCAGTTCATGCAGTCAAAAATTGATTTCCAGGAACGCCGCAATGCTTACATACAGCAGCAGATCGACGCCCTGCAGTCTGAACTGAAAGAAATCAAAGAGCTTGAAAGCACTAAAAACAAGCTGCTGGCACGCATGGACATTATCCAGACGCTGCAAACCCAGCGGCCCGAACTTGTGCATATCTTTCACGAGCTGGCCAACCGCCTGCCGGACGGCATTTATCTGACCTCAATGGATCAGAAAGGCCGCCAGGTTGTACTGACCGGCCGCGCCGAATCCAATGCACGGGTTTCCGCGCTGATGCGCCGCCTTGACCAGTCGGATTGGTTTGAGAATCCCGAGCTCGACATCATCGAAGCTGATGATCAACAAGGTATCAGCTCATTCAAGCTTTCTCTGGCTATTGAAAGCCGCAACAGCGATGACGAGGACGCCTTCAATGGATCTTAAGAAAATTCTGGACGAGCTTAAAAGCACTGATCAGGAAGACCTGAAACGCATCGGTGTGGCCCCGACTTCGGTCAAGGTGGTAGCCGTCAGTCTGTTTGTGATTCTGGCAACCGCCTTCGGCATCTATCAGTTTGTCCTGCCGATGAAGGCCGACCTTGAAAGCGTCGCCCGCAAAGAAAGCGATCTGCGCCGCAAGTTCGACTCCGAACAAGCCAAGGCTGCCAACCTGGAGGCTTACTCTGAGCAACTCGCACAAATGCGCAAGACCTTCAACGTCATGCTGCGTCAGTTGCCGAATAAAACCGATATCGAAAGCCTGCTCGTCGATCTTTCGCAAACCAGTGTCGCCAGCGGCCTGGACGTTGAACGCTTCGAACCCCGGAACGAGGTCAAAAAAGAGTTCTACGCCGAGTATCCGATCGATATCAGCGTCACCGGTAACTATCACGAGTTCGGAAGTTTCGTCAGCGGTCTGTCGGCCCTGCCCCGTATCGTTACTCTCAGCAATATCGAGATCAGCAACGGGAGCAAGAACAAGAGCAAAGCGGCGGCGGACGCGGATGCAGAACTCACAATGAATCTGGTAGCGACAACCTATCGCTATCTGGATGAAGAATAAGACCGGTACCCCGGTGACAGTAAGCGGATGATTTGAAGATGAATCCAAAAATTAAATATCTGGCACTACTTGCGGGCTGCACTGTAGGGCTTGCCGGCTGCGCGCAGGACATGAGCGATCTGCAGGCCTTTGTGCAACAAACAAAGAACAAACATCAAGGCAAGGTTGACCCCTTACCGGAGTTCCCTCCTTACGAGAACTTTGTCTACGCACCCGAGCAATTGCGCGACCCGTTCAAGCCGCAAACCGATCAGATGTCCTCATCTGTCGTCGCAGCGGAATATACAGGCCCGCGCCCGGAAGCCGGTCGACGCAAAGAACCATTGGAATCATTCCCTCTGGATTCGCTGAAAATGGTCGGCTTATTGCAACAGCAAAACCAAACCTGGGGCTTGGTTAAAGACCCCAACGGCACCATTCACCGGGTTCAGCCGGGCAATTACGCCGGGCAGAACAACGGCAAAATCCAGACTGTCGGCGAGGCCAGCATCGACATTCAGGAGCTGATACCGGACGGATTGAGTGGTTGGGTTAACCGTAAAGCCAAACTGGCTATGAGAGAAGAATAGATCTATGGAGACGCAAGTGAAAACATTTGGCGGCATTGCGCACAAGCAAAGCCCGGCGACAGTCCACAGCAGCCGCAAACCGGCTCTCGGCACACTGGCGGCAGTGGCTATGGCTTTGAATGTCGCGCTGGCCACACCGGCGCTGGCGGACTCCACGGTACTGCAGGACATCAGTCATGTAGCGCTTCCGGGCAACCAGCAACAATTGTCTTTGAAGTTCGATGGCGACGTAGTCGAGCCGCGGACCTTCACCATCGACAACCCTGCACGGATTGCCCTGGACTTCCCCGGCACCTCGCTCGGGCTTGATCAGCGCATGATTCCGATCGGCAGCGGTCTGGTACGCAGCGTCACATCCGTCGAGGCAAACGGTCGCACACGGGTTGTGATCAACCTGGCCTCAATGGTGCCCTACAGCACCCGGATGACTGAAGACGGACTTCTCGTCACGCTGCAATCGGGTCGCGAGAGCGCATCCAGCCAGACTTCGGGTCCGGGTATTGAATCCATGGCCAAGGGCACGGTGTCCAAACAAGTCGACGACCGCGCGGTCAATGATATTGATTTCCGTCGCGGCCCGAACGGCGAAGGACGCATTGTCTTCGGTCTTTCCAAGCCGGGCGTGCCGATGGATGTGGTCGAAGAAGGCGGCCGCATTGTGATCAACTTCCCCGGCAGCCGCACCGCACCGGAACTGCTTAAACGCCTGGACGTAACCGACTTCGGCACCCCGGTACAGTTTATCGACACCCGCGCCACCAACAGTGGTACCCGGGTTGTAGTACAACCGGCCGGCGAGGATTTCGAGCAACTCGCTTATCAGTCAGACAATGTCTTCACGCTCGAACTCAAGCCCATGCCGAAAGAAGATATTGAAGCCGAACGTAAAAAGAAATTCGGTTATACCGGCGAGCGCCTGTCGCTGAACTTCCAGGACATCGAGGTCCGCTCGGTTCTGCAGCTGCTGGCTGACTTTACCGAACTCAATATCGTCGTCAGCGACAATGTCGACGGCAAACTGACGCTGCGTCTGAAAAACGTGCCCTGGGACCAGGCTCTGGACATTATTCTGAAGTCTAAAAACCTCGGCAAACGTCAGTCAGGCAACGTCATTATGGTCGCGCCGGCTGAAGAAATCGCCGCCCGCGAACGCGTTGAGCTCGAAGCCCAGCAGCAAAAAACCGAGCTGGCACCGCTGCGCTCTGAGTTCTTCCAGATCAACTACGCCGATGCTGCGGATTTCAGCGCACTGCTGAAAACAGACGCCGGCGGCGTCTTGTCCGAACGCGGCAGCGTCACGGTCGATAACCGGACCAACGCCCTGCTGATCAGCGATACCGCCGAACGGCTTGACGCGGTTCGTGCCCTGATCAACAAACTGGATATTCCGGTCCGTCAGGTTCTGATCGAGTCACGCATCGTCGTCGCATACGACAACTTCGCCAACGAGCTCGGCATGCGCATGGGCGTCAACCGCGACACCACCGGCGACGGTGACGGCTTTGTCCTGTCAGGCGACGCCGACGGTATCGAGGACCTGATCAACGACGATGATCTGGGCGACGGCCGCTACAATGTCGATCTGGCCGCCAGCGACTCGACAGGCACCATCGGTCTGGCCCTGGCCAAACTGCCCTTCGGCACGCTGCTGGAGCTGGAACTGTCCGCCATGCAGGCAGAAGGCAACGGCGAAGTGGTCTCCAGCCCGCGCATTATCACGGCCAATCAGAACCAGGCCCGTATCGAGCAAGGTGTTGAGATCGCTTACCAGGAGGCATCCTCGAGCGGTGCGACATCAACCTCCTTCAAGAAGGCGGTGCTGAGTCTGGACGTAACGCCGCAGATCACGCCGGATGACCGCATCATCATGGATCTGACCGTCAGCAAAGACAGCGTCGGCGACTACTACGACGGTGTTCCGAGTATCGACACCCGCGAGGTCAGCACACAGGTGCTGGTCGACAACGGCGAAACCGTGGTGCTCGGCGGTATCTATGAGCAGGAGCAAAGCGACGATGTGGATAAGGTACCGTTCTTCGGCGATCTGCCGCTGATCGGACGGCTGTTCAAGCGGACCATGCATAAAAATGAGAAATCCGAACTGCTGGTCTTCGTCACACCGAAGATCATCCGCGAAAACAGTAGCATCGGTTACTAAGTCCGCACGGACTGACACAAGAATAAAAAAGCCGGGCCCCGCCCGGCTTTTTTATATCGCTGGAGCGCTCTGCCGATATGGTTTACGCTTTGGTGATTTAGTCCGGCAATCAAACACTGTGCACAGTTTGTCTTTCACCGCTTTGTCATGCCCTGCTGTGAGCGGATTGGCGCGGAGAATCGCGTGAATCCCAAAGAAAATATCTTTCTGATCGGCCCCATGGGCGCCGGCAAAACCACCGTCGGCCGGGCACTGGCCAAACGCCTTAAGCGCGAATTTTTCGACAGCGATAAAGAAATCGAACGTCAATGCGGGGTGAACATCCCGACCATCTTTGATATCGAAGGTGAAGAAGGTTTCCGCCTGCGCGAAGCGAAAATGATCGACGAGCTCAGCGCCCGCGACGGCATTGTGCTGGCCACCGGCGGCGGTGCGCCCATGCGTGAGGAGAACCGTAAAAAGCTCGCCGAGCGCGGCATCGTCATTTATCTTTCCGTGACGCTGCAGGAGCAGTTCAACCGCATCTCCCACGACAAAAACCGCCCGCTCCTGAAAACCGACGACCCACGCGGCACGCTGCGCCGGCTGATGAAAGAACGCGCACCGGTATACGAGACGCTGGCCAGCATCAAAATCAACTCCACCGGACGCAATATGCGCTACGTGATCGAACGCATCCTGCGCTTTCTGCGTCAGCGTGAACAGAAAAAAAACCACCCTACTTCATCCGGCAAAAGGTCCCGTCATGACAACCCTCAACATTGACCTCGGCGAACGCAGCTACCCCATCCACATCGGCCCGGGACTGCTGGCCCGCCCCGACCTGCTGACCGGCGCCATCGGCGGTCAGAATGTGTTGATCGTGAGCAACGAAACAGTCGCACCCTTGTATCTTGAGCGCGTCAAAGCCGCACTCGGTGACTACAACACGCAGACACTGGTGCTGCGCGACGGCGAGCAGTACAAAACCCTCGACGAGCTGACAAAGATCTACGACAAGCTGCTGGAACTGCGCTTTGACCGGCGCTGCACACTGATCGCCCTGGGCGGCGGCGTGATCGGCGATATGACCGGCTTCGCCGCAGCCAGCTATCAGCGCGGCGTCAACTTCATCCAGATCCCGACCACCCTGCTGGCGCAGGTGGACTCCTCCGTAGGCGGCAAAACCGGCGTGAATCACCCGCTGGGCAAAAACATGATCGGCGCGTTTCACCAGCCGGTCGCGGTAATTGCCGACACCGATTCCCTCAACACCCTGCCGGACCGCGAGTTGCGCGCCGGCCTGGCCGAGGTCATCAAATACGGACTGTTGATCGATTTTGCGTTCTTTGAATGGCTGGAAGACAACCTGAGCGGCCTGCTGCAACGCGACACCGCCACCCTCAGCCATGCCATCGCCCACTGCTGCCGGATCAAGGCGCAGGTCGTTGCCAATGACGAACGTGAAAAAGGCCAGCGCGCCCTGCTCAACCTCGGCCACACCTTCGGCCACGCCATCGAAACCGGTATGGGCTACGGCGCCTGGCTGCACGGCGAAGCGGTCGGCACCGGCATGTGCATGGCTGCTGATCTGTCCTGCCGCCTGGGCCGGATCAGCGAGGCAGACCGCGATCGTGCCATCGCCCTGATCGACGCTGCCGGCCTGCCGGTCAAGGCCCCGTCCTCCCTCACTGAAGAGCGTTTTCTGGCGCTGATGTCGCAGGACAAAAAAGTCACCGACAAAACCCTCAATCTGGTGCTCTTTGAACAACTCGGCCACACCGTGTTGACCAGCGACTTTGACGACGCGGCTTTGCGCGCGACGATCCGCGCCTTCACGGCAGCCTGAATCCCGCACCTTCCTGCACGGCCGGCCTGCGGGCCGGTCGCCGCACTGTAATGCAAGCGGAGCGAAAATTGTCCGCCACCGCGGCATTTTTCGACTATATCTACAGGTTGAGCGATAACTTCACCCACGCCGCCGATCACGCGCTGCAACCTGAGCCGGGCTTTTTTATTCATGAGCAAAAGTGACAACGCTGAACTGTACCACCTGACAGAACAGACGCTTTCCGCCCTTGAAATTCAACGTCAACCCTTCGACAACAAGGCCGCCCACTTCCGCTTCTTTGTTGACAGCAAGGTCAATGGCGTTCTGGCGGCGCTGCAGGAATCGCTGGAACCGGAAAACACCCTGCCGGTCGTCATCGCCCCGCGCGGCGCCGGCAAAACCGCGCTGCTGGAACTGCTGATCGAACAAACCCACGGTGGGGTGCAGTACTTTCTTGTCGAAGGCAACGAACAGTTCAACGCCAACAACGTCTTCGCGGGCATGCTGGAAGCCTTTCAGGAGCCCGCCCCGGACGACCTGCAGGCCTGTCTCGACGCATTGGCCGTACGCCTCCGACAGCTTGAAGAACAAAAACTGCGTGCCGTAATTCTGCTCGATGACGCCGAACAGGTGCCCGCCAGCGAGCTCTACAAACTCGTCTCCGGCATGCTTTATATGCGCAACGGCAGCGCCCTGCCCTCATTCCGGATCGCCCTGACCGCCGCGCCATCGTTTGAGGATTCCGCAGCCCGCGCAATCCCCGAAGACACGGATCTGCACGAAGTCCTGCTGCCCTTGCCGCAACTGGACCTGCAGGGCACCGAAAGCTTTATCACACACCATCTGCAAGGCGCCGGCTACTTCGAAGCCCTGCCGCTGGACGGCACCGCCATCGCCAACATCCGACATGCCGCCAATGGCTTGCCCGGCCTGACCCTGAGCGAAACAACACGCGTACTGAACGAAACCTTCAATGACGCGCCGGCCCCGTCGACGCGTATTCCGGTGCGTCCGGCCGGGCTGGGCGGGCTGTCAGGCCTGAGCGAACGGCTGCCGGACTTTGTCCGCGACAAACGCGCCCTGGCACTGGCCGCCGTGGCCTGTCTGGCCATCGGCAGCAGCCTTTTTCTGGGCCGCGACAAAGCCCCTGAGGACAGCGTCGCGGAAAACGCCGGCAACACCCGCATTATCAGCGAGCCACTGCAACTGCCCGCGCCGGGAGAAGCGCCCGCGAGCAGCACGCCGGCCGACCCGGATGCCCCGCCGCGGCTGGTTCTGCTGTCGGAGAAAAAGGCGCTGACACCGCGCGCTGAGAGCGCACCGAACAAGGCACCGACGCCGCCTGCGCCGCCCAAAGCCGAACCCGTCAAGCCGGAACCGGCCGGACTCCCCGAACCGGTCGTCACGGTACGCCCGGCACCGCCGGTGGAAACCAAACCGGCGCCCGCTCCCAAACCGGCCGAAAGCACCCCGGCTGCGCGTGAAAGCGCTACTGAAACCGCCGCGAAAACAGACGACAAACCCGCTTCAAACGCGGCCTCAACAGCCCTGGAATCGCCTAACTGGGTCCTTATGCAGGGCGCTGACCAGTTCACCATCCAGATGATTGCCTCCAGCAGTCGCGATGAGGTGGAGCGCTTTCTCAAAGCCCACGAACTGAACACACCGAATTCCATTTTCAGCTTCGCCCGCGGCAACGAAACCTGGTTCGCGCTGATCCACGGCCTCTACCCTTCCATCGAGGATGCACAGGCCGCCATCCGCCAATTGCCCGAAGCGGTACGGACCCGTCATCCCTGGATACGCCAGATCGGACGGATTCAGGAGTCGCTGAAAAACCGTTCCTGAGTACACTTGCATGACAGTTCGGGAGTGGGCTATTCTCGAACTGACCTTCGGTTCAACCCGATTCCAAAACCTCCCTGAAGCCAGTCGGTTCCGGCATCTCCGGTGACAGGGACCGGTGCGATACGGCGCGCTCCAATTTCCGTTCACTGCCGCAGGTCGCTATAATGGCCGGTCGCGCTGCCAAGCAGACACCCGTACGTCATCGAACACCAGGTGTATAATTCTATGAATTTGTTGGACAAAACAGCCAAATACGGGCTGTATCGCCCTGAATTTGAAAAAGACAATTGCGGCTTCGGCCTGATTGCTCACATGGACGGACAACCCAGCCACTGGCTGGTACTTAACGCCATTAAGTCGCTGGCAAGGATGACGCACCGTGGTGCTATCGCCGCCGACGGAAAATCCGGGGACGGATGTGGCCTGTTGTTGCGAATGCCCGAGCGTTTCCTGCGCGAAACCGCCCGCAAAGCCGGTATCAGCCTCGGCGCTGAATTCGGCGTTGGCATGGTTTTCCTGAATCAGGACCAGACCCTCGCCGACAAGGCCCGCCAGGAAGTAAACAAGCAGATCGAAGCACGCGGACTGGAAGTCAGCGGCTGGCGTGAAGTTCCCGTCAATCCGGATGCCCTCGGCGAAGAAGCCCGCGCTTCCATGCCGCGCATCGAACAGGTCTTTATCACCGCACCGGTCGATATGGACAACATTACGCTCAACCGTAATCTGTACGTTGCCCGCCGCCGTTCGGCGCTGAATCTGCGCGAAGACGAGGCCTTCTACATCTCCTCGATTTCCGCCGACTCGATCATCTACAAAGGCCTGATGATGCCGCAGTATCTGGCGGATTTTTATCTGGACCTGCAGGACGAGTCGCTCGAATCATCAATCGCCGTCTTCCACCAGCGCTTCTCAACCAACACCCTGCCGCAATGGCGTCGTGCCCAACCGTTCCGCTACCTCGCACACAACGGTGAAATCAACACGATTCAGGGCAACCGCAACTGGGCCAATGCCCGCGCCAGCAAGTTCAAATCCGACCTGCTGCCCGAACTGCAGGAGCTGCAACCGCTGGTCAGCGGCCGCGACTCCGACTCGGCCTCACTGGATAACATGCTGGAAGTGCTGCTGGCAGGCGGTATGGATATTTTCCAGGCCATGCGTATGCTGCTGCCCCCGGCCTGGCAAAACAGTGACGAGCTGGATCCGGAACTGCGCGGCTTTCTCGAATTCAGCTCCATGCATATGGAACCCTGGGACGGCCCTGCCGGCGTGGTCATGAGCGACGGCCGCTACGCCGCCTGCGCACTGGACCGCAACGGCCTGCGTCCGGCCCGTTACGTCATCACCAAAGACGGCCACATCACCCTCGCCTCGGAAATCGGCGTGTGGGACTACGACACGGACGATGTGGTCGAGAAAGGCCGCCTGAAACCGGGCGACATGCTCGCTGTTGACACCCAGACCGGCACACTGATGAAGCCGCGCGACGTCAACGACATGCTCAAGTCCCGTCACCCCTACGCCAAGTGGCTGTGGAAATACTCACGCCATCTGCGTTCGGGTATGCGCAAGATCGAAAACCCGGCACCGGCTTTCGACGAAAGCACGCTGACCACCTTCGAGAAGATGTTCAACGTCTCCTTCGAAGAACGTGACGAAATCATCCGCGTACTGGCCGAAAACGGCGCCGAAGCAATCGGCTCCATGGGCGACGACACCCCGTTCCCGGTCATGTCGCGTCAGGTCCGCTCGCTGTACGACAACTTCCGTCAGCATTTCGCTCAGGTCACCAATCCGCCGATTGACCCCCTGCGCGAAGCGATCGTCATGTCGCTGGAAACCTGTCTGGGCCGCGAGAAAAACCCTTTCCGCGAAACCATTGACCACGCCAAGCGCCTGCTGGTGCGCTCGCCGATTCTGTCGCAGGAGAAATACGAAGCCCTGCTGGCCATGAACGACGAAGATGAGTACCAGCACGCGATCATCGACCTGTACTACGATCCGGCGCAGATGACGCTCAAAGAAGCGATCAACCATATCTGCAGCGAATCGGTCAAGGCCGCGCGTGACGGCAAGGTCGTTATCGTTCTGTCCGACCGCCAGCTGCAAAAAGGCCGCCTGCCGGTCCACGCCCTGCTGGCCACAGGCGCTGTGCACCACGCCCTGATCCGCGCCGGTCTGCGTTGCGACGCCAACCTGATTGTCGAAACCGCCACAGCCCGCGATTCACACCATATGGCTGTGCTGCTCGGCTACGGCGCGACCTGTGTCTACCCGTATCTGGCTTACCAGTGCATCGGCGGCCTGATCAGCACCGGCGAAATCGGCGGCCTCGACCTCAAGCAAGCGGGCATGAACTACCGCGCCGGGATCAACAAAGGTCTGCTCAAGATACTCTCGAAAATGGGTATCTCGACCATCACCAGCTACCGTGGTGCGCAGCTTTTCGAGATCGTCGGTCTCGCTCAGGAAGTGGTGGATCTGTGCTTCTCCGGCACCACCAGCCGTGTCGAAGGCGCTGATTTCAAAGCCATTCAGGACGACATCAAAGTCCTCGCCGAACGTGCCTTCAACCCGCGTGCAACTACGCAGCAAGGCGGCCTGCTGAAATACATCCACGGCGGTGAATACCACGCCTACAACCCGGATGTGGTCGGCACACTGCAGGCAGCGGTGACCAGCGGCGATTTCGCGGACTACAAAAAATACGCCGATCTGGTCGATCAGCGTCCGCCGTCCATGCTGCGCGACCTGCTCAAACTCAAGCCGGTTGCCAGCGGCCCCGTACCGCTGGAAGAAGTCGAATCAGCCGAAGCCATCCTCAGCCGCTTTGACTCGGCCGGCATGTCGCTCGGCGCCCTGTCTCCGGAAGCGCACGAGACCCTCGCCGAAGCCATGAACCGCCTGGGCGGCCGTTCCAACTCCGGTGAAGGCGGCGAAGACATCTCCCGCTACGGCACACTGAAAATGTCCAAGATCAAACAGATCGCCTCGGGCCGTTTCGGTGTCACACCGCATTACCTGGTTAATGCCGAAGTGCTGCAGATCAAAGTCGCTCAGGGCGCCAAGCCCGGCGAAGGTGGTCAGCTGCCCGGCCATAAGGTCAACGAGATGATCGCGCGCCTGCGTCACTCAACGCCCGGCGTCTCCCTGATCTCACCGCCGCCGCACCACGATATCTACTCAATCGAGGATCTGGCGCAGCTGATCTTTGACCTCAAACAGGTCAATCCGGACGCACTGGTCTCAGTCAAACTGGTCGCCGAAGCCGGTGTCGGTACGGTCGCCGCCGGTGTGGCCAAGGCCTATGCCGACCTGATTACCGTTTCCGGCTACGACGGCGGTACCGGTGCATCCCCGCTGACCAGCGTGAAGTACGCCGGCTCGCCGTGGGAACTGGGCGTTTCCGAGACCCATCAGGTACTGCGTGCCAACAACCTGCGTGACAAGGTTCGCCTGCAGGCTGACGGCGGTCTGAAAACCGGTCTGGACGTGATCAAAGCCGCCGCTCTCGGGGCCGAAAGTTTCGGTTTCGGTACCGGCCCGATGATCGCCATGGGTTGTAAGTTCCTGCGTATCTGCCACCTCAACAACTGCGCAACCGGTGTTGCTACCCAGCACAAAATCCTGCGCATGCGCCACTTCAACGGCAACGTCGAGAAAGTCATGAACTACATGAAGTTCATCGCCGAAGACGTGCGCCTGCATATGGCGGCTCTGGGTGTACGCACTTTCGAAGAGCTGATCGGTCATACCGAACTGCTCGAACCGGTTGAAGGCCAGACCGACAAGCAAAAAGGTCTCGACTTCTCCCGTGTGCTGTACAACGGCCAGGATGATGCCGCCCTGCGTCAGGCACCGCGTTTCTGTACCTTTGAGCGCAACCTGCCCTACGACAAAGGCGAACTGGCCGAACAGATGGTCGCCGAATGCCTGCCGGCAATCGAAAACCGCAGCGGCGGGGAATTCACCTTCGACGTGAAAAACATCAACCGCTCCATCGGTGCCCGTCTGTCAGGTGAAATCGCCAAACGTTACGGCAACCTCGGGATGGAAGACGCGCCGATCCGCATTAACCTGCGCGGCACCAGCGGTCAGAGCCTGGGCGTTTGGAACGCCGGCGGTCTGCATATCTATCTGGAAGGCGACGCCAACGACTATGTCGGTAAAGGCATGAGCGGCGGTAAACTGGTAATCCGTCCGCCGGCAAGTGCTCACTACCGCACCAACGAAAGCACCATCATCGGCAACACCTGTCTGTACGGCGCCACCGGCGGCCGGCTCTACGCTGCAGGTAAGGCCGGCGAACGCTTCGCCGTGCGCAACTCCGGTTGCCACGCGGTAGTCGAAGGTATCGGCGACCACGGCTGCGAATACATGACCGGCGGCTGCGTAACCGTACTCGGTGAAACCGGCGTCAACTTCGGCGCAGGTATGACCGGCGGCTTCGCTTTCGTACTCGACCGCAACAACGTGTTTGTCGACCGCTACAACAACGAGCTGATCGATATTCACCGTCTCAACGGCGAGTCCATGCACAGCTACCGTCACTTCCTGCGTGACGTGATCGACGAGTATGTGCAGGAAACCGGCTCTGAATGGGCGCAGGACATCCTGGATGACTTCTACGTCGTCTCCTCGAAGTTCTGGCTGGTCAAACCCAAAGCCGCCTCACTGGCGGATCTGCTCAGCACGCTGCACAAAGCGGCCTGATCAGTATCAGCACCAAAAAAAGGGCGCCTTCTACGGCGCCCTTTTTTTATTCCTTACCGGTAAGCCAACAAGTCACCGCGGCCCGCCATCGTGCTATATTGATGCTTCTATGGCCGGTCGTATTCCCCGAGATTTCATCGACAACCTTCTCAGTCGCATCGATATCGTCGACGTGATCGGCGAACGTGTGCCGTTAAAAAAATCCGGCAGCAATTACACCGCCTGCTGCCCTTTTCATAACGAGAAAACGCCTTCTTTTACGGTCAGCCAGACCAAACAGTTCTATCACTGCTTCGGCTGTCAGGCCAATGGCACCGCCATCAGCTTTCTGATGAACTACGACCAGCTGCATTTTATCGACGCCGTCGAGCAGCTGGCCGAATCCGTCGGCCTGGAAGTGCCCCGCGAAGGCGGACATGACGCCGCTCAGGACAAGCGCAAACCGCTTTACGAAGTGATGGAGCGCTGCGCCCGCTACTACAGCGATACACTGAGAAAGTCCCCCGAGGCTATCGCCTATCTCAAACGCCGCGGGCTGTCCGGCGAGACCGCCAAAACCTTCGGCCTCGGCTACGCCCCGCCGGGCTGGACCCATCTGCAAAGCGCCACCGGCGCCAGCAATGACCAGCTGCTCAGTCTCGGCATGCAGATCCGCCACGAAGAAGGCCGGATCTACGACCGCTTCCGCGAACGGATCATGTTCCCGATCCGCGACCGGCGCGGGCGCATTATCGGCTTCGGCGGACGCATCCTCGACAACGGCGAACCCAAATACCTCAACTCGCCGGAAACCACCCTGTTTCACAAAGGCGAGGAGCTCTACGCGCTTTACGAGGCACGCAAAGCGGCGGTCAGCGAACAACGCATCCTGATTGTCGAAGGCTATATGGATGTGATCGCACTCTGGCAGCACGGCGTGCGTAATGCCGTTGCCACCCTGGGCACTGCCACCACGCCCTCGCATATCGAGACTCTCTTCCGAACCGTGCCGGAGCTGGTGTTCTGTTTCGACGGCGACCGCGCCGGACGCGATGCCGCCTGGCGGGCGCTGCGTGCGACCCTGCCCGCCCTGCGCGACGGACGCGATGCGCACTTTGCCTTCCTCAGCGACGGCGAAGACCCGGACAGCCTGATCTCCGGCCAGGGCAAGGCCGCGTTTGATGCCTTTATCCGCAGCGCCTTGCCGGTCACCGACTTTATGATCGAACGGCTCAGCGAAGGCCTGGATCTGTCCGGCGTCGGCGGCAAGGCGCGTCTGGCCAAAGAGGCCAAACCGCTGATTGAAACCATGCCCGAAGGGATCTACCGACAGCTGACCATCCGCCAGATCGAAACCCTGATCGGCGCTCGCCTGGATGTCGCCGCCGCACGCGAAGAAACTCCGCCGCCGGCGCCCGCCCCGCACGCGCCGACCGGACCGGCAACACCAGCCAAGCCCGGCACCGGCACGCAGCGGCGCCGGGCCGAGAAAAGCGAATCCCTGCTATTGCGGCGCGCCGCCACGCTGGTGCTGCAGATCCCGGCCGTGATTGCCAACTACGATGAGTCCCGCCACGCACCGGTCGCTGACACAGATGGCGCCGCGCTGCTGCTCGACCTGATAAAACAAGTCCGGGGCAATCCGCAAATCTCCACCGCGGCACTGCTGGAACACTTTCGTGAAAGCCCGGTTTTCAAAGGCCTGAGCAAACTCGCCTCTGCGCCGCTGCTACCGGATAATCACGAAATGGACGCAGATGCCGCCGCCGAAGAGTTTATAAATATTCTGCGCAAGCTGCGGCTGCTGGCCGAACGCAACCGCACCGGCCCTGTACCGGAAAGCCACAGACGCGGCCTGCTGGGCATCGGCGGCAGACGCCTGCGACCACCGGAGGAACGTTGAGAGAAATCCGCCTATACACTGACCAGACACTGCAAGCAGGCGCCCGGCTGTGCCTCGATAAGGAGGCCACGCGCCACGCTGTGCAGGTACTGAGACTACAAGCCGGGCACCCGCTGACGCTGTTCAACGGCGATGGCTGGAATTACACCGCAACCTTACAAAACACGGCCAAACAGGCCGAGGTGTTGATTACCGGCAAACAGGAAAATCCGCTGGAATCACCGCTGGAGGTGACGCTCGTGCAAGGCGTTTCGCGCAGCGAGCGCATGGACTTCACCCTGCAAAAAGCCGTCGAACTGGGCGTGACCGGGATCGTGCCCGTATTTACCGAACGTTCGGTGCTGAATCTCAACGGTGCACGGCTGGAAAAGAAAATCCGCCACTGGCGGGCAGTCATCAGCAGTGCCTGTGAGCAATCCGGTCGCAGCCGTCTGCCGACGCTGGGCGAGGCCGTATCCTTGCGCGACTACCTCGCGACGAACGCCCCGGCGGGCAAGGCCTGTGTCCTTCTGCCCGGTGCAGCCGGAACCTTTGCCGGCATCGACAATCCCAACAACCGCTTTACCCTGCTTATCGGCCCGGAAGGCGGTCTGAGCGAGGCTGAAACCGATGCCGCACAAGCGGCGGGATTTACCGGCGTCTCCATGGGCCCGCGCATTCTGAGAACAGAAACCGCCGGCATCGCCGCACTTTCAATATTACAAGCCCGATTCGGCGACTTCTGAGTCTCCGGGAGTCTGAGATGATAAAAAAAATGCTACTAAGCGCGCTGATTACTGCAAGCCTGCTGATGACAGCCTGCAGCTCGCTGCCCACCCACAAACCCGTCGCGCCCAATGTCAGCATTGCCGCCGTGCGGCCGTTGAATCTCAGCCTCGTCAATCAGAAGCTGGCCTTTACGCTGGATGTGGAAAATCCCAACAGCTACGACCTGCCGGTCGAAGGGCTGGATTTTATAGCGTCTTTTGCCGGCAACGAGATCGCCAGTGGCAGCAGTGATCAGGAAGTCACCCTGCCGGCCAAAGGCACGGCGCAGATGGAAGTGATTGTTGAGACCTCGCTGAACGATATGATGGACCGCTTCAGCGCCATGATGAAATCCGACGGCATTGATTTGAGCTACGGCATCACCGGCACAGTGAAGCTGGCGAACTGGCCAGGCAAAATACCGTTTAATGTAGACGGCGAGCTGGAAGCGCCGGCCTATGAAGTCAGCCCGGCAGAAGAAGGCGAACGTATCTGAACCGGGCCGCTCAGCCGGCAGCCTGTCCGGCCCCGCCCGGCAGGTTCAGGGCTTCGATAATCTGCCGCACTTCAAAACGCGCAGCGACATGCGAAACTGCTGTGGCCTCGACTTTCTGCAGCGCTTCGGTGTCCAGCAGCGTCAGCCCCTTGGGAAACAGCTCGCGGTAAATCACCCGTTCGGACAAGCCCGCCACATAACGGAAGGCAACGCGTTTCTGCAACTCCGTGATAGCGGCGTGAACACGCTGCATATTGCGTGAATTGAGCTGCCCTATGCGGTTGCGCATCACCACCCAGTCCAGCGCCCGCTTGCCGTACAGCGTACGTTGTTTGCGGCTTTCCCAGACCGTCTCGCTGTAATGGCTGAGCCGTTGCACACGGAAATCCTGCTCATCGACCTCGCCGATCAGGTCCAGATCAACAAAACTGTCGTTAAGCGGCGTAACCAGAGTATCGGCGATGCTGTGAGCCAGACGGGCCATATTGGTGTCATTGCCCGGGCAATCGACAATCAGAAAATCATGCCCGGCGGCAAGCGCTTTGAGGCGTTCGCCGAGACGCGCCTTCTCATCACTGTCGCGCGCATTCAGATCAGCCGCATCGGAGGCGGCCAGAGTCTCGGCAGTCGGCTCGGGTAATACAACCGCGTGACGCTCGCAGTACCGCCGGCGGTTATCACAGTAGCGTTTCAGGGTTTGCTGACGCGAATCCAGGTCCATCACCGCAACCCGCCGGCCCTGATACAACAATGCCACCACCACGTGCATGGCCGTGGTCGATTTCCCGGTACCGCCTTTTTCGTTGCCGAAAACAATGATATGCGCGTTGTTCTGAGCCGATGGCATCGGTCCGCTCTCAGGCCTGTTAAGGCCTTGAGTTTAACTGCCGCTGCGCAGGATTGACAACGCGCGCACAAAAGCGCTGCAGCGCAGAGTATTTAACGGAGGTGTTGAAGAATGGGAATTAACGCCCCCCGGTACACGCAGGGGCTGAAATCAAAGACAGGATAACTGTGCGGGCAAGCCGCTCAGCGTACAACAAAGGCCGCGCAACGCGGGTCATAGCTGCGTTCCGAGTAGCCGTTATAACGCCACATATAGGGGCCGATAATCTGCCGGAAAAAATAACCGCGGTCAGCCGTTTCCGGATCAAAGTCATCGACAATAATCTGAATAAACGCATCGTATTCACGGTCCAGCGCCGACGCTGCATAAGACTGATCAGGCATCTGAATCGTATCATTGGCACCGCTGACCGGAATCACCGTACCTTCGACCAGAATATAGGGATCCGGCGCCTCGACCTGCAAACAGGTTTTCATGCCGTCCCACTGCGACAGAATATAGTCCGGCTCAGCCATGTCTTCATAGGCCTCGCTGGCGTAGTTGATACGCATATCAGTGCCTTCCGGCACCACCACATAGGCAGTTTCGTCTTCCAAGGTTCCGGTCGGCGTACTCTCGCCGGCGTCGCTGACGGCGCCGTCTTCGCTGAGACCGGCGCTTTCCGACTCTGAAGAACCGGAGTTACTGCAAGCTGCCAGCGCGAAAACCATCGCCCCGAACAACCCAGCCATTCTGTAGTTCGACTTGTATTTCACTGACTTTCCCCGTAGTCAAAACAGCAGACGCGCCTGACGGACAATCCACTTGTACGTTTCCAAAGTTACTGCGGAGTAAGCAATTAAAAAGCCAGAACGGGGCACTACAACACGGTTTTTTAAATTTCTTCCTTGAAAAAAATCAGCCGCTTAGCTGTCGCGCTGTTTTTTCAGAATCTGGTTAATTACCCGCGAGGCGGCGATCATACCGAAGCTGGCCGTGACGAACACCGCCGAGCCGTAACCACGGTTGCAATCGAGGCTCACCCCCGCCACCCCGGGCTTGCGATGGCCAATCTCGCCATCGGCCTGCGGATACAGGGGCTGCTCGGTGGAATAAACACACTCCACACCGAAACGCCGCTTGGGATTTTTCGTCCAGCCGTAACGCGAACGCAGACGTGAACGCACCTTGGCGGCCAGCGGATCATTCCAGGTGCGGGTCAGATCGGCGACCGCGATCTGCGTCGGATCGGTGGCCCCGCCCGCCCCGCCGGTGGTTATGACCGGCACCTTATTGCGTTTGCACCAGTAAATAATGTCGGCTTTGAAGCGCACGTTGTCGATCGCATCGATGACATAGTCAAAATTCTGCGCCAGATGCGTCGATAAATTGTTGCTGACGACAAAATCATCCACCGCCAGCACCTCGCAGGCGGGGTTGATATCGCGGATACGCGCGGCCATCACCTCGACCTTCGGCTCATCCAGGGTGCTTTCCAGCGCGTGCACCTGACGGTTGATATTGCTGGTGGCGACATCGTCGTTGTCGATCAGCACCAGCTGGCCTATACCCGAACGCGCCAGCGCCTCGGCGGCCCAGGAACCGACCCCGCCGATCCCGATCACACCCACCTTGACCGAGCCCAGACAGCCCAACGCGGATTCACCGTAGACACGGCCTAAAGCAGAGAAGCGCGGGTCCATGGTCACATCGCCGGCAGAACAGTGGGAGCGGAAAGGTGATCCAGCGAATTCACCAGCGTCAGCTCAAAACGCTGTCCGTCGCGTCGCTCAAGGCGGTTCAGACAGCAATTGCCCTGTTTGAGGCTGTGGCGGAAGGCCAGATCTTCACCGAGCGCATGGGTCATCAGACTGCGGGTCACGCCGCCGTGGGCAGAGAGCAGAATCGTACCGGCGCTGTGCCGGCTCAGCAGCCCCGCCCAGAACGCACCGATACGGGCATGAAACGCGCTCAGGCTTTCGCCGCCGGCCGGTGCGCGGTCCTCACGTCCGTCACCGAACTCTTCGTACTCGAGATAGATATGCGGCAGCGGCTGATCCTGATATTCGCCGTAGTGCCGTTCACGCAAGGCAGGGGTGAAATCCACCGGCAGCCCCGCCCGGTTGGCCCGTAACACCGCCTCGGTGGTTTGTCTGGCGCGGCGCAGATCGCTGGAATAGACGTGATCGATCGCTTCATCCGACAGCGCCCGGCCCAATTCGGCGGCTTGTTGCAAGCCCTGTGCATTGAGCGGGGTATCGACCTGCCCCTGAATCCGGCGCGAAAGATTATGATCAGTGACGCCGTGCCTGACGATGATAATGTGCATGTTGAAATCCGCTACAAAGAAGGACGCGAGCGCGTTAGCTCACGAAGGACACACTGGTGTACCATACGCGCGGCATTCTAACAGGCACCGGATTCATGGTCGAAAAACAAAAACTGACCAGCCGCTCCGTACGCAGTTTTGTCGTGCGCAGCGGCCGCATCACCGAAGCACAGCAGCGCGCGATGGCCGAATGCTGGCCACGCTATGGTATCGACTACCGCGAGGCGCCCATCGACTGGGCGGCAGAATTCGGTCGTGAGGCGCCGCTCTGGATCGAAATCGGTTTCGGTAACGGCATTCAGACCGCCGCCATCGCCGAAAAACACCCGGAAATCAACGTGCTCGGTATCGAGGTGCACCTGCCGGGCGTGGGCCATCTGCTCAATCTGGCGGAAAAAAACGCACTCAGCAATCTGCGCATCATGCGCCATGATGCAGTCGAAGTGCTGCAGAACTGCGTGCTGCCCGCTCAAGCCGAACGGATTCTGCTGTTCTTTCCCGATCCCTGGCACAAAAAACGCCACCACAAACGGCGCATCGTGCAAGCGGACTTCGTCTCGCTGGTGACCTCGCGCCTGCATGCCGGCGGCATGTTCCATCTGGCCACAGACTGGGAACCCTATGCCGAGTGGATGGTCGAGGTACTGGACGCCGAACCGGGCTTGCGCAATACGGCCGTCGACGGCGCGTTTGTCAAAGCACCCGATTACCGCATCCTCACCAAGTTCGAAAATCGCGGCCTCAAACACGGACACGGGGTCTGGGACTTGCTGTATAAAGCCGGCGGCTAGCAGTGCTGATAGCGCCGCACCGCAGCTTTACCTATACTTTTCAGACCGCTGCAAGAGCTTTGCGCCGGCGCCGGGGTTACGCATGCATTTTGACATGCGCAACCATATTGCTGATGCCTGAAACGGCCGCACGACAGTTGCCGATACCACCATGACTGAAATGACTGGCCTGACGACAGAAATAATTCTGATTCTGGGCATCCTCGGACTGACCATCTACCTGTTTGTCTCAGAGGTTGTGCGCGTCGATGTGGCCGGCATATTTATTCTCACCCTGCTCGGCATCTCCGCCTATCTGCCGGGCCTGCCTGCGTTGATCGAACCGGGCCAGCTTTTCAGCGGCTTTTCCAGTAATGCGGTCATTTCCATCATTGCTGTGATGATTATCGGTGCCGGCCTGGACAAAACCGGCATTATGTCGCGCGTCGCCGCCGAGATCCTCAAACACGGCGACGGCAAAGAATCGCGCCTGATGTCGATGATCGGTGCCGGGGTTGGTTTTGTCTCGAGCTTTATGCAGAACGTCGGCGCCGCCGCCCTGTTCCTGCCGGTCGTCAGCCGCGTCTCGCGCCGCACCGGCCTGCCCATGTCACGGCTGGTGATGCCGATGGGCTTTTGCGCCATCCTCGGCGGTACTGTCACCATGATCGGTTCCAGTCCGCTGATCCTGCTTAACGATCTGATCGCCAGCTCCAACCGCACCCTGCCGGCCGCTCAGCAGATGAGTGAATACGGCCTGTTCAGCGTGGCCCCGATCGGCATTGCATTAACCCTGGCCGGCATCGTCTATTTCATTGTCGGCGCCCGTTTTGTTCTGCCCGGCAGCCCGTCCGACGGCCAGCGCACCTCGCGTACCTCGGACTACTTCAAACGCGTTTACAAAATCAGCGGTGAGCTGGTCGAAGCCCGCGTCACGGACGAAAGCCCCATGCTCGGTATGACCATCGAGCAGGTCGCACAACACTACCCGGACCTGCCGTTTGTGGTGGCGCTGTATAACGGCGAGGTCAACAAGGTACCGCCGGCGCTGGACGAAACCTTCTGGGTCAACACCGTGGTCGGCCTGATGGGTGAACGCGAGCAGATCGAGAAATTCTGCCTCGAACACCATTGGGATGTACGCGGCGAGCCGGACCGCTTTGCCGATGTGCTCAACGCCCAGTACAGCGGCATCGCCGAGCTGGTTATCCCGCCCGGCTCATCCCTGATCGGCAAGGCCGTCAGCGATATCAAACCGCGGCGCAACTACGGCACCAATATTCTGCAGATTTACCGCTATGACACGGTGATCGAGAAGAACTTCAGCGACACCGTGCTGCGGGCCGGCGACACCTTGGTCGTGCACGCGGCCTGGAAGGACGTACACAAACTCGCCTCCAATAATGATTTCGCAGTGGTCAACGACCACCGTCCCGAAGAACTGCGTCAGGACAAAATGCGCTACGCGCTGATCTTCTTTTGTCTGGCGCTGGTGCTGGCCCTGTTTACCAATATGCTGCTGTCACTGGCCTTGCTGGTGGGCGCTATCGGCATGGTACTGAGCGGCGTGCTGAGCATGGATGAAGCCTATGAGTCGGTCAGCTGGTCGTCGGTTTTTCTGCTGGCCAGTCTGATTCCGCTCGGCACCGCCGTGGAAGCCAGCGGCACAGCGGCCTGGATCGCCTCGCACACCCTCTTTCTGCTCGAAGGCATGCCGGTTTGGGTACTGCAAACCGTGGTCGCGGTACTCGGTACGTTTTTCAGTCTGGTGATGTCCAATGTGGGCGCAACCGTACTGCTGGTGCCGCTGGCTGTGAATATCGCCCTCGGCGCCGGCGCCGATCCGGCCCTGTTTGCCCTGACCGTGGCAATCTCGGCGAATAATTCGTTTCTGATCCCCACCCATCAGGTCAACGCCCTGCTGATGGGCCCGGGCGGCTACAACGTGCGTGATTTCATCCGCGCCGGCGGCATCATGACCCTGCTCTATTTGTTCGTCAGCCTGCTGATGCTGAATCTGTTTTATTGATCGGTCCAGCGGCGCTGCACTGCCATCAAGCTGTCACAAAAACCGCTTATCTTTCGCCTTGTGGAAGATGTCGTAAAGCTGAAATCACAACATCGTAGCGCGGAAGGACCCGCGCTTTTTTTTGCCTGCAGAAAAGTGCCCGGTGCCGGATCGCAGTAAAACGCGCGGCCTCAGCGGGCGTTCTTTTTGGCCAGCCAGCCCACCGGATCGCCCGGGTTCACACCATCCATAAAAGGCACAGCCCGTTCACGGCTGGTCAGCTGATAGACCAGACCGATCCAGTTGCCGACCACGGCGTCACCGGTGTCGTGCCAGGTATTGTGCAAAAGCGGGATGAGCATCTGCTCGGGGAAAACCGGCTGCGCTCCGCCTTCTGCCAGCGCCTGCTCAAGCCTTTCGCGGTACTCGTTAAAGATCGCGCGGGACTGCGCGGAAAAGTAGTTTTCAGGAAACGGCGGATAGTCACTGCGTTCACCGCGGGCAAAACGCATCACCTCACGCTTGTACTCTTTCAACAGCGAGATGACATCAAATTCCGGATGCCCCTGAAAGTAAACCGTGCGGAAACCATCCCGGCTGACCGCCAGATGCACACCGGCGTCGCTTTCGACCAGCACATGCAGCCCGACCGACTCGATCTGCTCACGTGTGACTTCGTTGTAGCGCGAATGCGGCACATCAAACAGCGTGTTGACATCGTGCACCAGCGGATGCGTGCGCTCCACCACCGTATGCGGATACACACCCCAGCACTTGTCCGGCAAGGGCCGGCGATGAATATCGTGCTCGTACTGCAAAACCGCGTGACTGGCCAGACAGGAACAGAGCACGGAGGTCACATTCTCGCGCGCCCAGCTGTAGACATTCATCAGCGGTTCCCAGAAAGGCTCTTTTTCCAGGTCCGGCTGCGACACATTGGCGCCCGTGATAATCAGACCATCAAGGCCCTCACGACGGATCGATTCGAAGTCTTCGTAGTAACGCGCGATGTGTTCACGGGCCTGCTTGCCGCGCGGCAATTCCGGCAGGGAAAAAGGATGCACATGAAACTGCGCGATCGGGTTGCTCTCACCGACCAGACGGAAGAACTGCCTTTCCGTCGCTTCCAGCGCCGCGTCGGGCATCATGTTCAACAGGCCAAAATGCAACTCGCGGATGTCTTGCTGACTGGCACGCTCAGGCGACATCACCGTCACGCCTTCCTGATTGAGACGCTCGAAAGTGGGTAAAGAATTATGGGCGACGATAGGCATAGGGTCTGGCCTGTAGTTTAGGAATCGCGGCGGACGATAGCGTCTTCCAGCAGGGCAAGAAATTCGGCTTCACTGCTGACATTGAACACATCGGCCGCATCGACGGTATAACCGTATTGCGCGGCGATACTTTCGTAACGGGGCAAACGCGAACGGAACAATTTCGGGAAAACCCAGCGGACAAAGTCATCCGGGTCAATCAAAGCGATGTACTCAAGCCCTTTCTCCTCGCAGTAAACCGCTAACTGCTCATCAAGAAAGGCCTCACGGTAGTAAAGGGGTTTGGGATTTTTGACCGCGCGGGCGATCAGCTTCTCTTCATCAACATGACCGGCCTTGATGTAAACGATCATGCTGTTCTGCGCGAGCACCTCCAGCACCCGCGGATCATCGAGCTCACAGAGGCTGCCGCCGACATCGTTGATAAAATGATCATAGCCATAAATCGAACGCGCCTTGGCGATAAAATCCGGCACGTCGAGCATTGCCGCCACTTCGGCCTGATGGTGCAGACGCTGGCGCCGTTTGAACTCACTTAATGCAAGCCCGCCCAGTTCCGGATTACCCAGTTTACCCAGAAACGCCGACAGGGGTTTGAGGTGATCGACGGTAATATTATTGCCGAGATAAATCGAATCCGAGCGCAGCAGATCGCGTAAAAAAGGCAGCTGCATAGCCTGCTTTTTCACTTCATCGAGAATCGCCTCACCTAAATAGCGGGTGCCGATACGGTAGTCGCCGGAATAATGAAACCAGTGCGCCTCGCGCAGCATGGTCGCCAAATGGGTTTTCCCGACACCGGACATACCCAGCAAGGTAATGGATTTTTGTTTCCACTGACGGAATTCATCGACTCTGAGTTTCACGCAATTTCGCCCGGTTTAGTTCACTGTCATGGGTAAGGTCGTGCAGGATTCCATCTGACCGGATTTAAGCCCGGTCAGAAACCATGTTGCACGTTGCTCGGAAGTGCCGTGGGTAAAAGCATCGGGCCGCACATACTGTCCGGCACGACGCATGATTTCGTCGTCGCCGATGGCCGCAGCGGTGCGCAGCCCTTCTTCGATATCGCCTTCTTCGAGCAGATAGCTTTGCTTGTGCGCGTGATGCGCCCACACGCCCGCATAGCAATCGGCCTGCAGTTCGGCTCTGACCGACAGCGCATTCCCGTCCGCCTCACTCATCTGCATCCGTTCGCGCTGGACCGCCATCGATATGCCAAGCAGGTTCTGCACATGGTGGCCGATCTCGTGCCCAATCACATAAGCGCGGGCAAAGTCACCGACGCCGCCCATGCTTTCCAGCTGATTAAAAAAGGACAGATCGATGTAAACCTGATTGTCACCCGGGCAATAAAACGGCCCCGATGCGGCAGAAGCAAAACCGCAAGCCGAGTTCACCTGACCGGAAAAAAGCACCAGCTTCGGCTCCTGATAGCGACCGCTACGCGCGGCAAACTGTTGCGCCCAGACATCCTCGGTCGAGGCCAGAATCGCCGACACGAACTGCACGTTTTCATCATCCTGCGCACCGCTCACGGCACTGCCGTTCTCATAGGCAAGATCGCCGGTCGAGAAGAACTGCGTCAGATCCGTGCCCAGAAACAAGCCCAGTACCAGCAGAATCAGAGTACCGATACCGCCGCCCATTTTGGCTCCGCGGCCGACCCGCGAGCCACGCCGGTCCTCTACGTTCTTGCTTTGACGCACACGTCTCCAACGCATGATATTTACCTTTTCTGTGAGAGCGGGCCCCGGCCCTGATAGCGCGCTAGTTTAGCATTCCGGCGGCGCGGCGCGAACAAGCCGCTTGCAGCGCCCCGCGCAGCCGACGACAATGCGCCGATGAGCGGCCCTACCCCGCGGCTGATCGACAGCCACTGCCACATCGATGACGCACGTTTTTCAGCTGATCTCAGCGAGGTGCTTGAGCGCGCCCGTCGTCAGGGCATCAGCATGCAGGTCGTGCCGGCGGTGCGCCGTGACGGCTGGCAACACCTGAAAGACCTCTGCCGGCAACACCCGCAGCTACACCCCTGCTACGGCTTGCATCCGTATTTTCTCGCGCACCACCGCGAAGCGGACATCGCCGCGCTGGATCACTGGCTCAGCGACACCCCCTGCGTGGCGCTCGGCGAGTGCGGTCTGGATTATCTGCGCAAAGATACGGACCGCCTGGCCCAGCGAAAACTATTTGCCGCGCAACTGGAGCTGGCCGCCAAACATCAGCTGCCGGTGGTGTTACACGTCAATAAGGCGGTGGAAGATATATTGCTGATGCTTGCCGACAGCGATGTCCGCGGCGGCCTGATGCACGCATTCAACGGCAGTGAACAACAGGCCGAACGGGCCATCGCGCGGGGCTTTAAGCTCGGCTTCGGCGGCGCTGCCACCTATACGCGCGCGCGCCGCCTGCGCCACCTGCTCAGCGAACTGCCGCTGTCGGCGCTGATGATCGAAACCGACGCGCCGGACCAGCCCCCCGCGTCACACCATGGCGAGCGCAACGAACCGGCGTTTTTACGCGATAT
Organism: Granulosicoccaceae sp. 1_MG-2023; assembly: GCA_030546905.1. Classification (GTDB taxonomy): domain Bacteria; phylum Pseudomonadota; class Gammaproteobacteria; order Granulosicoccales; family Granulosicoccaceae; genus UBA7957. The sequence goes on from JAUOPI010000008.1 coordinate 135,976, forward strand.
TTTCGCGCATTTCTGCACCCTGCGCCGCGAATCCCCGGTGCAACTGGCCGCCGCATTCAATCACAATGCGCGTTCTCTTTTCGCGCTTCCGGATGACCCATTTGAGCAGCATGACTGATCCCCGCACTGCAGCCCCGGCGGGCGGCCGGCATTTCCCGGCACTACCGCCGCTGAGTCTCTATATCCACGTGCCCTGGTGCATCCGCAAGTGCCCTTACTGCGATTTCAACTCGCACGCCGTGCGCAGTGAAGGCATACCGGAAGAGGCCTATGTCGACGCCCTGCTCGCTGATCTGGCCGCCGAGCTGGACGCGGTTCAGGGCCGCCGCTTCCACAGTCTGTTTCTCGGCGGCGGCACGCCCAGCCTGTTCAGCGAGGCGGCGATCGCCCGCCTGCTCGAAGGCATCGACCGGCTTGTCCCGCTGGATGCGGAAACCGAGATTACGCTGGAAGCCAACCCCGGCACCTTCGAGCAAGCCCGTTTTACCGGATTCCGCCGGGCCGGGATTAACCGGCTCTCGATCGGCATCCAGAGCTTTAACAACCGCGCCCTGCAACGCCTTGGGCGAGTGCATAACAGCGATGAAGCGCTGCGCGCGGTCGGCATCGCCCGGCGCGCCGGTTTTGAACGGCTGAATCTGGATCTGATGTTTGCCCTGCCACAGCAAACAAACGCCGAAGCGATGCAGGATCTGCAAACCGCCTTTGATCTGGCACCGGATCATATCTCCTGGTATCAGCTGACCCTGGAGCCCAACACCGCCTTCCATCATCAACCGCCACCGCTGCCTGACGATGACGCGGTCTGGGCCATGCAAAGCGAAGGACTGGAGCGCCTGCATGCCGAAGGCTACGGGCGCTACGAAATCTCCGCCTATGCCAAGCCCGGCCAGCAAAGCCGGCATAACCTCAATTACTGGCGTTTCGGTGATTATCTGGGCATAGGCGCCGGCGCCCACGGCAAGATCAGCTTCGCGGCAAACGGGCGGATTGAACGGCGCACCAAACGACGTCACCCGCAGGATTACCTGCGGCATCGCGGCACGCAGGCCTTGTCGGGATCGGTCAGTCTGGAAGACGCGGACTTGCCGCTGGAATTTCTGATGAACGCGCTGCGGCTTCGCGAGGGAGTCAGCCGCGCCCTGTTTTCACAGCACACCGGCCTGCCGGACAGCGCCCTGGCGCCGGTGCTGGCGCAGGTCGGGGGATTGGGTCTGCTCGAAGACGACAGCACACGCCTGTGCACCACGGCGCTGGGCTTTGATCACCTCAACAGCTTGCTGGCACGGCTGGTCTGAAGCGGCCGCCTCAACGGATACGGTCGATCATCTCAAGACGCTGCTCAGCGCTGCTGTTGACCTGCTCGAGCATCTGCTGCATCTGCAGCGGATTGGCAGTCAGCCCCGGCGTTACGGGCGCCGCGGACGGCTGCGCCACCGTGCCGCCGGCACGCGGCGCGGCGGTTTGTGCATTGCGCGGCGCACGGTAAGGTTGCATCACATTCACATCGGGATCGACGTTAAGCTCGCTGAACGCCACCGGTCCCGGCGGCTTCTCGGTGCCGAACTGCGTCACCCCGTCAGCATCGACCCAACGGTAAATCCGCTGGGCGGTCTGTTCCGGCGAGAAATAACCCGCTGCCTCACCGGCGGCACGGGCCACCGCACCGGCACTCCCTTCCAGGCTTTGCCCGGCCTCCCGTGACAGAGAGCCGAATACCGCCGCCGGATCCTGCCCCTGCAGCGACATCATATAAGACATCACGCCGACCAGAATCAGCACCGGTGTCAGTGCCTTGAAAAGAAGTTTGAAAAAAATGCCTGCCATGAACTGATGCCGGTTAAACCAAAGAAAAATGGCTAAACTTCAAGCCGCATGGGGTTTAATCGGCGAGAAAAGTCCTTACCTTGACAAGAAGCTGAACAAACATTGTAAATTCATTGTGCCGGCCCACGGCCCGACCTGTCAGAAGCACTTGCAATAGGCGGGCACTGCCGTTAGAATCCAGCCCCTTTTCACCGATACGGAATCCGAGAGACCGTTATGAAACCTGACATCCACCCGAACTACAGTGAAATCACGGTCACTTGCAGTTGTGGTAACACCTTCCAGACGGGTTCCACAATCGGCAAGGACCTCAGCGTTGAAGTCTGCGCAGCCTGCCACCCGTTCTACACCGGCAAGCAAAAGGTTATGGACACAGCCGGCCAGGTCGACAAGTTCCGCCGCCGCTACGGCAGCAAGTAAGACCCGTCCGGGCCTGCACGCCCTGTGCGCTGCCGGCTCTGCAAAACGGCAGGCAATCATCGCATTGCCTGCCGTTTTTGTGTGCCCGGGATTTTTTTCATTTCCGCCCGCCCCGCCGCTCAGGCAACAGAAGCGCCGCAGCAGTGCTAAACTCCATCAGCCGGGAACTTCTGCGCCGACCGGGCAACAAAGCCGGTGCGCCGCACCCGGCACAGCAGCCTCCGCTCTCTGTCTTGCGGTGAATCTCCGGCAGCCGGCAAACAACACGAACTGAGTAGCGCAAGCAAGGGCATGGCCGGACCAACACAACATCCGTCAGCAACACACCCGAGCGGGCCCGCGAGCAAGCCCGACACCGGCCCGACGCAGCTGACAAACCTGATCACCGGAACACTGACACCATGAAAACGCTGTATCTGATTGACTCCAGCATCTACATGTTCCGGTCATGGCATCTCTTACCCGAAACCATCCTCACACCGCAGAATCAGGCCGCCAACGCCCTGCACGGCTTCGCCGCCTTTCTGCTGCAGGTCACCGAACAGGCCAAACCCACCCACCTGGTCTGCGCCTTCGACGAATGCTACGAAGGCTCGCTGCGTAAGCAAATCTACCCGCTGTACAAAGCCAACCGCCCGCCAGCGCCGGAGAACCTCCGCCACCAGTTTGCCTGGTGTCGCGAACTGGCCGGCCTGCTCGGCTTCCACTGCCTGGGCAGTCCGACCCACGAGGCCGATGACATTATCGGCACCCTGGCCGGACAAACCCGCGAACAACACGACCGCAGCGTCATTCTGACCGCCGATAAAGACCTGACGCAGTTTATCGGTCCGGACGACATCTACTGGGATTTTTCACGCAAGCGCCAATTCAGCTACCGCGACATCCGCAAGCGCTGGAACCTGCACCCATCGCAGATCGCCGATATGCTGGCCCTGGCCGGCGACAAATCCGACAACATCCCGGGCGTGCCCGGCATAGGCGTGCACACCGCCGCACGGCTGCTGGTCAAATGGGGCGACATCGACAACCTCTACGCCCACCTCGGTGAAGTCGCCGATATGAAGTTCCGCGGCGCCCAGCGCGTCGCACGGCTGGTCGCGGAAAGCCGCGAAGCGGTCTATCTGGCACGCCGCCTGACCGGACTGATGCCCGCCGCCGGTCTGCCACAACAGACCGAAGACTTCCGTCTGCAGCAACCGGACTTCGACGCACTCGGCCGCTTCTGGGAACAGACCGGCCTGCCCGCCGCTCATCTGCAACGCTGGCAGCGGGCCTTTGCCCATCTTTGATCCGCATGCGCAAAAAAAACTCAGGAAGACCCCAAGGCCCGGCCCGCACAAGACCGGCGCCACGACGCAGAACACCGCAGCGGGCGGCGCGCCCGCACAAGGCAAACGCCGCCACCGAGGTTATTCTTTTTAACAAGCCGTTTAACGTGCTGTGCCAGTTTTCCCGCGATGGCGATGCCAGCGTACTGGCCGACTATCTGCAAAACCTGCCCGGCTTCTACCCGGCCGGCCGCCTCGACAAAGACAGCGAAGGATTGCTGGTACTGACGAACGACGGCGCCCTGCAGCACCGCATCGCACACCCGACCGCCAAGATGAGCAAAACCTATCTGGCCCAGGTCGAGGGCGAAATCAGCGACGCCGCACTGCAAGCCCTGCGCGACGGCGTCAGACTGAAAGACGGACCAACCCGCCCTGCGCAGGCCGCACGCATCAGCACACCGGAGGATTTATGGCCGCGCGTGCCACCGATCCGCGAACGCCGCGCCATCCCGACCAGCTGGCTTGAACTGACCATCAGCGAAGGGCGCAACCGTCAGGTCAGACGCATGACCGCCGCAGTGGGCTTCCCGACCCTGCGCCTGATCCGCCGCCGCGTCGGCCCCTGGCAGCTCGACGGCCTGCAGCCCGGACAGTTCCGTCGGCTTCCGATCAGCAATAACGTGAAATAGCTCAACTAACGCCTTGCCGTGCCACGCTTTTTTACATGCATACAAAAAATATTGAACTATCCTTGATGTCATCGAGGCAGGAAGCCCCTGTCACGACCTGCTCGCCGGCTGCGCCTTAACGCGCGGCCAGTACGCGGCAAAACTTTAAAACCCAAGAGCTCAGAGGATAGCAACATGAAAAAAACCTTCCGGCCGGGCGCGCTTGCGTTGGCCCTGACCACAGCACTGATGACAGCCTGCAGCATGGGCACGCAAGAGGTCAGCGTTGACAGCGAACTCGAAAGCCGTCAAGCCGCACTGACTCAGCAGGAAGCTGAGCTGCAGCGTCGTCAACAAGAACTCGAAGCGCGTGAAAACGAGCTGCGTGCACAACAAAGCGCTGCACACAACCACGCTCCGGCCCCGATGGCCGCCGGCAACGAAATGCTGCCGCCGAATGCCAAGCCCGGCGAATGCTACACCCGCGTTTGGGTTGAGCCGCAATACCGCACAGTCACTGAGCGCGTACGCGTCAGCGATGCCAGCGAGCGCATCGAAGTAGTTCCGGCCAAATACGCCAAAGTCAAAAAACGCGTTCTGGTTGAAGAAGAGTCCACCAAGCTGGTGACCGTTCCGGCCACTTACAAAACCGTGACTCAGCGCGTTCTGGTTAAACCGGCCGGCACCCGCATCGAACAAATCCCGGCCACATACGAAACTGTGACCGAGCGTGTTCTGGACAAACCGGCTCACACCACCTGGAAAAAAGGCACAGGCCCGATCCAGCGCATCGACGACACCACCGGCGAAATCATGTGTCTGGTTGAAGTACCGGCCAGCTACAAAACTGTGACCCGCCGCGTACTGAAGTCACCGGCAACTACCCGTGAAGTGGAAATCCCGGCTGTCTACAAGACTGTGACCAAACGCGTTGTTGACCAACCGGCTACAACCCGCGAAGTTGTCATTCCGGCGAAATACACCACCATCGAAGTTGAAGAAGAAGTTCAACCGGCTCAGGAAAAACGCATCGCGATTCCTGAAGAGTTCAAAAACGTAACCCGTCGCGAACTGGTCTCTGAAGGCCGCATGGAATGGCGTTCAATCCTGTGTGAAACCAACACCACACCGGAACGCATCACCAAGATCCAGCAAGCACTGCTGAAAGCCGGTTACAACCCGGGCCCGATCGACGGTGACATCGGCGCAGAAACCATGCGCGCTGTTAACGCTTACCAGCGTGACAAAGGCCTGCCTGTCGACAAGTACCTCAACATCGAGACAGTCAAGTCACTGGGCGTATCTCCTAACTAAGCCCGGCTCAGACTGAGCGCCAAAAAACCGGCCCCTTGCGGGCCGGTTTTTTTATGCCCGCCATTCCCGTAGCGACGCTTCCCTGTCAGTCGCGCCGTGCACGGCGCACATTCCGCCGACTCACCGTCAAACATCCGCCGCGGCGCACGTAAAACACCGACCGGATCACACCTGTTATCCTGCAAATGCCAATATCATGGCGCCTCGACCGGATAACACCAATAATAAGCCCATGACCAAGCCACTCCAGCTGATCCTGACCCTCACCCTGCTCCTGCTGAGCCTGAGCATTCCGGCCGTGCACGCCGACGACAGCGTAAGCGCAACACTCAGCGGCGACACTGAGAGCCTGTCCGCCCCCGGCAACGAAACCATCCACATCACCCTCTCAGCCCAAGGCACCGACTATCCGCTGAGCCTGACTCCCAGCGCCGTCACCGCCGCGCTGAGCGATCTGCCGCGCCAGTACTTCCAGGGCACTGTCGACGGTGATGAGACTTCATGGGCACGCCTGTCATGGCACGAAGGCACACTGAGCGGCCATATGATGGCGTTCGGACAACTGCTTGAGATCAGCACCGCGGATACGGACACAGACACAAAGAGCCGCTTCGCACTGAAACAGATCAAACCGCAAGACCTGCACGGCGGTAACACACTGACACTGCCGACACCGGCCACGCGCTCAACTCTGCCGCTGCAAACCCGCGCCACCCAGTCCGGCGTGACCGACGTGCTGCGCATCGGCATTATCGTCGACAGCCGCTTTGACAGCGCCTACAACGGACTCGGCCGCGAACAGGCACTGGACGTCATCAATGCCGTTGACGGCCTCTACCAGGCCGAATTCGGCCTTGCCGTGCGCATCGACACACTGGACCTGCTCGACAGCAGCAATGACCCGTTTATCGATATCAGCGGCAACCTCGAAACCCTGCTGCGCAGCCTGCGCAGCTACACCTCCGGGCGCGAAAGCGTTTACGGCGGCCTGGGCGTGGTGCATCTGTTTTCCGGTAGTTACGATGACAGCAACATCATCGGCCTGAGCTGGATTGACGTGGCCTGCCGCGACGACTTCTACAATGTCAGCGTCTCCACCCCCTTCTCACGGCAGATGTTGCTGGCGGCACACGAAATCGCCCACAACCTCGGCGCCCGCCACGATGACGACGCCAGCTGCGAGGTCGAAAACGACAAGATCATGTGGCCGAACATCTCCTCCTCGACCCTCAGCAGCTTTTCCGACTGCACCAAAGAAGCGGTCATCAGCAAGCTCAGCAACAGCTGCCATGTCGCCAACGTGGACGCCGGCCTGTCACTGCAGCGCGTCGCCAGCGACGACAGCGACGCTGCCCTGATGATCTCGGTCGAAAACAACGACACCAGCCGCACACTGAACGGCATCGTCAGCCAGACCGTACTGCCCGACTCCCTGCTGCCGGCCGCCATTCCGGACAACTGCAGCTTTCTCGGCGACACCCTGGCCTGCGAACACGGCAGCATCGAGGCCGGACAAAGCAGCAGCGTGATCGTCGAACTGGACGGCAGCCTCGCCGGCGGCCTGATCACCGCCAGCGCCACACCAAGCAGCGATGCGGACCTTTACACCCTGAACAATTACGCTAGCATCGACCTGAGTGAAGCAAACGTGGTGGCAGACGATGATGCAAGCCAACAAACCGAAACAGCCGGCGCCGAATCCGGCAGCACCGGCGGTGGTGCCGGCGCAACACTGTGGCTGGTTCCGCTGCTGGCACTGAGCGCCCTTCGCCGCCGTGAGAAACGCCACCACTAAAGACCTCCACGCGCTGATCAGCACACTCAGCGACGCCCCCACACCGCCGGCAGAGCTCAGCCCTGTCGGCGGTGGCGATACACACCAGGCCTGGCGCCTCACCCTGCGCGGTGAGGCTTTTTTTCTGAAGGTCAATCAGCACGACAAACTCCCGCTGCTTCGCGCCGAAGCCCACGCCCTGCAAACCCTGCATCAGGCCGACAGCCCGCTGCACATCCCCCGACCACTGGCCTGCGGCCGCTGCGGCGCTCTGGCCGGCTTACTGATGGAACAGCTCGATATCAGCAGCCACGGCCCGCACGGCAGCGAAGCCGGCCGCGCACTGGCGCTCCTGCACCGCAACACGGCCGCTTATTTCGGCTTTACGCAAGACAATTTCATCGGAGGCAACGTGCAAAAGAACACGCCGGAACAGGACTGGGTCCGCTTCTTTGCCGCGCACCGGCTGGGCTTTCAACGGGATCTGGCAGCGCACCGCGGCGCACGCCCGGGCACACTGAGAAAAGTCGATAAGGTGATTGAAAAACTGGGGGATTTCTTCGGCGACTACCGCCCCGCCGCTTCACTGCTGCACGGCGACCTGTGGGCCGGCAACGCCGCCACATTGCGCGACGGGCGCGCCACCCTGTTCGACCCGGCCAGCTATTACGGCGACAGGGAAACGGATCTGGCCATGAGCGAGTTATTCGGCGGCTTCAGCGCAGACTTCTACCACGCCTACGAGGCCAGCTGGCCACCCGACCCCGGCTACGCACGACGCCGACCGGTGTATCAGCTCTATCACGTGCTGAATCACTTTAATCTGTTCGGCGGCCACTATCAGCAACAGGCCGACGCCCTGTGTGAACAAGCCCTGGCCTGACGCCGGACTTACTTGGTACGCGCGACCGACAAGCGCGCCAGACCTTCCAGCGCTTCGCGGTATTCCGACGCAGGCAACACAGACAAGGCATCGACCGCCCGCTGCGCTTCGGCTTCGGCAACCTGCTGCGACGCTTCCAGCGCCCCACAGCCACGCACGGCTGCCAACACCTCATCAAGCTCATCCAGCCCGCCGTTTTCGATCGCACGGCGCACCAGCGCAGCCTGCGCCTGCGTACCGCGCTGCATCGTCAGAATCAGCGGCAAAGTCGGCTTACCCTCGGCCAGGTCGTCACCAAGGTTTTTACCCATCTCCTCGGCCGACTGAGTGTAATCGAGCACATCGTCGACAATCTGAAACGCCGTCCCCAGATGAATGCCGTAATCACACACACCCTGACGTACCGGCGCTTCGCTACCGGCCAGAATTGCGCCCAGATGGGTAGCGGCCTGAAACAGACGGGCGGTTTTAGCGCGGATCACCTCAAGATAGGCCTCCTGCGTCACATCCGGGTCATTGACGTTCATCAACTGCATCACCTCACCCTGGGCAATGCGGTTGGTCGCCACCGACAAGACCTCCATGACTTCCATGCTGCCGACCGAGACCATCATCTCAAAGGCCCGCGAGTAGAGAAAATCGCCGACCAGCACCGCCGCCTCATTCCCCCACACCGCATTGGCCGTTTCCCGGCCGCGGCGCAGCGCAGAAGCATCGACCACATCGTCGTGCAAAAGCGTCGCGGTGTGTATAAACTCCACCACCGCTGCCAGCGTCGGCGCGGCCTCGCCGTCATAGCCGCAGGCCCGTGACGCCAGCATCACCAGCTGCGGGCGCAAGCGTTTGCCGCCGGCAGAAATAATGTAGTGCGAAAGCTGGTTGATGAGGACAACGTCTGACGCGAGATTAGTCTGAATCACCTTATCGACACGTTCCATGTCGGGGGCAACCAGCGCCTGAATCCGGGCTATATTCATGAAGAAACCTTATGCGTGGAAGCGCGAATGCTAAAAACCGCCCCCATAGCTGTCAAGCAAGGACTTGTCGCACAGCAAAAGAGCCGAACAAGGCTTGACCGGAACGGATTTGGCGGTTAAACTGCCGCGCTTTTTACGAATTCAAGTTTTGCCTTGGCCAAAATTTCAGCGGCCGGGGCACGAGCAGGATCAACGGAGTTAACCCCATGTACGCGGTCATTAAAACCGGTGGAAAACAGTATCGCGTCGCAGCCGGCGACAAATTGCGGGTCGAGACACTCAACGCAGCGGAAGGCGACAGCATTGAACTGGATTCAGTTCTGCTGGTTGGCCAAGGCGAAGAAGTAAAGATCGGCACCCCGGTGGTTGAAAACGCCACAGTTTCAGCCAAAGTCGTGACTCATGGCCGCGGCGACAAGGTGGATATCGTTAAATTCCGCCGTCGTAAGCACCATCGCAAACAGATGGGCCATCGTCAAAATTACACGCTGCTCGAAATCACCGGCATCAACGCCGGCTGATCCCGACCAACGTACTAGCGAGAGGATTTTTCAATGGCACATAAAAAGGCAGGCGGCTCCACACGTAACGGTCGCGATTCCGAAAGTAAACGTCTTGGCGTGAAGAAATTCGGCGGCCAGGCAGTGGTTCCGGGCAACATCATCGTGCGTCAGCGCGGCACCCGCATCCACGCCGGCACTAACGTCGGTTGCGGCAAAGACCACACCCTGTTCGCCAAAGCGGACGGCGTGATCAAGTTCGAGGTCAAAGGCCCGAAAAACCGCAAATTCGTGAGTGTTGTACCGGCCTGATCAAGAGCCCGCACAAGAACTCGCAAAAACCCCGTTCCGACGGGGTTTTTTGTGCTCGATAAAATAGTTTCTGATTTTCCCGACATTCTTCCTTCCTGGCGGTAAAATCCCCAACTTATCTATTCTCCCCTGCCGGAACTACCCGATGAAATTTGTCGACGAAGCCAGAATCAAGGTTATTGCCGGAGACGGCGGCAATGGCTGCCTCAGTTTCCGCCGCGAAAAATACATCCCCAAAGGCGGTCCTGACGGCGGTGACGGCGGTGACGGCGGCAGCGTTTTTCTGCAAGCCTCCAAAGACCTCAACACGCTCGCCGACTTCCGCCACGTGCGCACCTACACCGCACAGCGCGGCGAAAACGGCATGGGCCGCAACTGCACCGGCGCCAAAGGCGAAGACCTCTACGTGCCCGTTCCTATCGGCACAATCGCACGCGACCTGGACACGGACGAAATCATCGCCGACCTCAAGGAAGACGGCGAAATCGCGCTGGTCGCCAAAGGCGGCTGGCACGGCCTGGGCAACACGCGCTTTAAAAGTTCGGTCAACCGCACGCCGCGCCAGACCACCCACGGCACCGAAGGCGAACGCCGCGAGCTGCAACTGGAACTGCGCCTGCTCGCCGACGTCGGCCTGCTGGGCTTTCCCAACGCCGGCAAAAGCACCTTTATCCGCGCGGTCTCATCAGCCCGCCCCAAGGTCGCCGACTATCCTTTCACCACCCTGCACCCCAACCTCGGCGTAGTCAGTATTGAACAACACCGCAGCTTTGTAGTGGCGGACATTCCGGGACTGATCGAAGGCGCTGCCGAAGGGCTTGGCCTGGGCATCCAGTTCCTCAAACACCTGTCGCGCACGCGGCTGCTGCTCCACATCATCGACATCGACCCGATTGACGGCAGCGACCCGGCCGAAGAAGCCCGCAAACTGGTGCTGGAACTGGAAAAATACAGCGACGAACTGGCCGCTCAGGACCGCTGGCTGGTACTGAATAAAACCGATCTGATGCTGCCTGACGAAGCCGAAGAGCGCTGTCAGCAAATCATCGAAGCACTTAACTGGACAGGCCCGGCTTATAAAATTGCCGCCATCTCGCGCGACGGCACCCGCCAGCTTGCCGAAAACATCATGACGTATCTGGAATCGCTCAAGGAGCAAGAAGAGACGTGCGCAACAGACTCATCAACGCCCGACGCTGGGTAATTAAAGTCGGCAGCTCACTGGTCACTGCCGACGGCGCCGGCCTCGACCTCGACGCCACCGCCGCCTGGGCGCGGCAAATCGCCGAACTCAACGCCGCCGACTGCGAAGTCGTGCTGGTTTCCTCCGGCTCCATTGCCGAAGGCATGAGCCGCCTTGGCTGGCACAAACGACCGGACGCGGTCCACGAGCTGCAGGCCGCCGCCGCGGTCGGACAAATGGGCCTGGTACAGGCTTATGAATCACATTTCCGCGAGCACAGCATACAGACCGCGCAAATCCTGCTGACCCACGCTGATCTGGCCAACCGGCAACGCTATCTCAATGCCCGCTCGACCCTGACCACCCTGATTTCACTCGGCGTCACTCCCATTATCAACGAGAATGACACCGTCACCACCGATGAGATCCGCTTCGGCGATAACGACACCCTGAGCGCTCTGGTTGCCAATCTGATCGACGCCGACACACTGGTGATCCTTACCGACCAGCAAGGCCTGTTCGACTGCGATCCGCGCAAAAACCCGCACGCCCGACTGATCGAACGCGCCACTGCCGGCGACCCCGCCCTGCTGGCCATGGCCGGCCCCAGCGGCAGCCATATCGGCAGCGGCGGCATGAGCACCAAACTGACCGCCGCCGAACGCGCCGCGCGCTCCGGCACCACCACCATCATTGCCTCAGGACGGGAACAGAATGTTCTGCCCAGACTGAAACGCGGCGAAGCTATCGGCACCATGCTGACCGCCGGACACGCTCCCATGCTGGCCCGCAAGCAGTGGCTGGCCAACCAGCTCAAAGCCCGCGGCACACTGACCCTGGACGAAGGCGCATGCCGGGTGCTGCGCGAACGCGGCTCAAGCCTGCTGGCAGTCGGCGTAACCGACGTCACGGGTGAGTTTATGCGGGGCGAACTGGTGCGCTGCGTGGACAGCGAAGGAAAGGAAGTAGCGCGTGGCCTGACAAACTACCACGGCAGTGAGGTGAGAAAGCTGATGGGACAACCCAGCAGCCGTATCGCTGAAATTCTCGGCTACGTGGACCAGCCGGAACTTATCAACAGAGACAATATGGTCGTGCAGGCCGGCTAAGCAAGCCGGTCCTGCACCCTAAAGACCGAAAGACCCGCTCAGAGCGCGCGGATCTGGGCATTCAGACGACTCTTATAACGGGCAGCTTTGTTCTTGTGGATGATGCCTTTACGGGACATCGCATCCAGAACCGGCACTGCCGCTTTGAAGGCTGTCTCAGCCGCTTCTTTGTTGCCGTCACGAACGGCGTATACAACTTTCTTAACGCTGGTACGCATCATGGAGCGCTGAGCCGCGTTTTGCTTGCGGTTTTTCTCAGCCTGGCGAGCGCGCTTTTTGGCTTGTGCAGAGTTAGCCACAGTGTTTCCCCTGAAAAATTCGTGTAGAGAATTCGTAAAAAGCAGGCGATTATCGTCACTCGCCCCCCTGATGTCAATCATCAATAGGCCAATGAGCGGCGAAACAATGCTAGACTTGCGCGCTTTGCCAAACTGCAGCATCGCAAACCGTGTCAGGAAAGCGAGAATCATGAGCCAATCCCCCTCTTCCGACTCCCGGGCCATGCCGCCGGAAACGCCGCCCGGACTCCTGCGCTCGGGTGCCATCGTCAGCGCCTTCACGCTGCTGTCGCGCATTCTGGGTTTTGTCCGCGATCAGGTCTTCGGCATTGTCTTCGGCTCGGGCATCTATACCGATGCCTTTCTGGCCGCCTTCAAGATTCCCAATTTCATGCGTCGTCTGTTTGCCGAGGGCGCCTTCGCCCAGGCCTTTGTGCCAGTCTTTACCGAATACAAGGAGACGCGCAGCAAAGCCGAGCTTGAAGATCTGACCGCGCATGTGTCGGGCACACTCGGCGGCGTGCTGTTACTGGTAACCTGCATCGGCATGCTGGCCGCGCCCTTGCTGATTCTGCTGTTTGCACCGGGTTTTACCGACAATCTGCGTTTTGATCTGGCCAGCGGGATGCTGCAGATCACCTTCCCCTATTTGTTTTTCGTGTCGCTGGTCGCTTTTGCCGGCAGCGTCCTGAACAGCTTCGGCCTGTTTGCGATTCCGGCCGCCACGCCGGCCATTCTCAATATCTGCATGATCGCCGCCGCCCTGTTGCTGGCCCCGCATATGGACATTCCCATCGAAGCCATGGCCTGGGGTGTGTTTTTCGCCGGCCTGGCGCAGCTGCTGTTCCAACTGCCGTACCTGAAACGGCTCGGTCTACTGCGCCGGCCGCGCTGGGGCTGGCGTCATCCGGGCGTGAAAAAGGTCTTCAAACTGATGCTGCCGGGCATCTTCGGCTCCTCCGTGGCACAGATAAACCTGTTGCTGGACACCGTGATCGCCTCGTTTCTGGCCACCGGCACCTTAGGTTGGTTGTATTTCGCAGACCGCCTGCTGGAGTTTCCGCTGGGCCTGTTCGGTATCGCCATTGCCACCGTCATACTGCCGCGCCTGTCAGCCGAACACGCCCGGCAAAGTACCGAACACTTCCGCCAAACACTCGATTGGGCCATCCGTCTGGCCATCACCATCGCACTGCCGGCGGCGCTGGGCCTGATGCTGCTGGCACGGCCGATTATCAGCACTCTGTTTGAGTACGGCGCTTTTACCGCACATGACGCACAGATGAGCACCGTGGCGCTGGCCGCCTACGCGCTGGGCTTACCGGCCTTTATCCTGATCAAGATACTGGCGCCGGGCTATTTCGCCCGCCAGGACACCAAAACCCCGGTCCGCATCGGCGTGATCGCCATGGTCAGCAATATGGTTTACAACCTGATTCTGGTGATCCCCATGGTCATGCTCGGCTTTGCCACGCCGCATCTGGGCCTGGCCATCGCCACCGTAATGTCCGGCTGGCAGCAGGTGTTTATGCTCTACCGCGGCCTGCAGCGTGATGACGTCTACAGAATCAGCGCCGCAAACCTGCGCTGGCTGCGCCGCTGCCTGCTACCGCTGCTGGCCATGGGAGCGGTGATCGTCTGGCTGACCCCGGCCGGCGCCGGCTGGTCGGCCATGGGCGCACTCACCCGCGCCACCAGCTTGTGCGGTATCATTCTCAGCGCTTTATTTGTCTATGCCGGCGGCCTGTTTCTCAGCGGTGCCCGGCCGGCTGATCTGCGCGCAACGCATTAACCTCAGGCTTTTACATGGAACTCATCCGCGCTCTGCATAACCTGCGCCCCGAACACCGTGGCTGCGTCGCCACCATCGGCAATTTCGACGGCGTGCATCTGGGCCACCAGACGCTGATACGACGGCTGCGTGAAGAAGCCGCCGCCCGTGAGCTGCCGGCCTGCGTGATCAGCTTTGATCCGCTGCCGCACGAATATTTCGCCCGCGGGCAGGATTTTCAGGCCCGCCTGACCTATTTCCGCGAGAAATACCACGCCATCGCTGCCCTCGGCCCGGAGCGCTTTCTGTTGCTGCGCTTCGATCAACAGCTGGCCAGTATGAGTCCGGCGGACTTTATCCGCACCATCCTGGTCGAGGGGCTGGGCGTGCGCCACCTGATCGTCGGCGACGATTTCCGCTTCGGTAAAAAACGCGCCGGCGATTACGCCACTCTCAGCGACGCCGGTGAACATTACGGCTTTTCCGTAGCCCCCACCGACACGGTCTGCGTGGACAATATCCGCGTCTCCAGCACGCGCGTGCGTGAACACCTGCATGCCGGTGATTTTGCCGGCGCGGCGCGCTTGCTGGGCCGCCCTTTTGCCATCGAAGGACGGGTGATCTACGGCAAGCAGCTCGGCCGCGAGCTTGGCTATCCGACCGCCAATATCCAAATGAAACGGCACAAAACCCCGGTCCACGGGATTTTTGTTGTGGAAGTGGAAACCGCCGACGGCCAGCATCATTACGGCATGGCCAATCTGGGCGAACGCCCTTCGGTCGACAGCGACGGCCGCACCCTGCTGGAAGTGCACCTGTTTGATTTCCGCGGCAATCTGTACGGCCAGCACCTGAAAACGGTGTTTCTGCACAAGCTGCGCGGCGAACAGGCCTTTGCCTCGCTGGCCGAGCTGAAAGCCGCGATTGCCCGCGACGAACAGAACGCCCGCCAGTGGCTGGCCGCCCGACCGGCGTCACACTGATGGCCCGCAGTTAAGTAACAGAGTTCGCCAAGTTGCGCCCGTTTACGCTAAAGTAGCGGGTTTACGATCAATTTGTCCGAGAATGGCTGCCGGTACGAGTCCGGCTGAGTCTTTCTCCATCTCAGGAAGCGCCCCGTGAGCCAATACAAAGATACGCTGAATCTTCCGAAGACAGATTTCCCGATGCGCGGGAATCTCGCCCAACGCGAGCCGCAGATGCTCAAAGCATGGGAAGAAAAAGGCATTTATCAGGCAATTCGCGAACACTCCGCCGGCCGGCCGAAATTCATCCTGCACGATGGCCCGCCCTACGCAAACGGCGATATCCACATCGGCCATGCCGTCAACAAAGTCATCAAGGACGTGATCGTCAAAGCCCGTCAGCTTGAAGGCTATGACGCGCCCTATATTCCGGGCTGGGACTGCCACGGTCTGCCGATCGAAAACAAAGTCGAGTCCAAAACCGGCAAGCCGGGCATCAAAATCGACGAAGCAAGCTTCCGCGCGAAATGCCGTGAGTACGCGACCACGCAGATCAACGGTCAGCGCGAAGACTTCAAACGCCTCGGTGTGTTCGGCGACTGGGATAACCCCTACCTGACGATGAACTTCAGCAATGAAGCCAACATCATCCGCACGCTGGGGCGCATTGTGGAACGCGGCCATGTGTATCAGGGCGTCAAACCGGTTTTCTGGAGCTGGGGCGCGCACTCGGCCCTGGCCGAGGCGGAAGTTGAGTATCAGGACAAAACCTCCAACGCCGTCGACGTGAAATTCCGCGCCGCCGACGAAGCGGCAATTCTGGCCATCTTCAATACTGACGCCGGTGAAGGCCCTGTTTCCTTCGTGATCTGGACCACCACACCCTGGACCATTCCGGCCAACCTCGGTGTCGCCCTGCACCCCGAACTGGACTATGCGCTGGTCGCCTGCGACGCCGGCTACGGCCCCGAACGTCTGGTGCTGGCCGCCGATATGGTCGACAGCGTGATGGCCCGCTACGGCATCACGGACTACAGCGTGCTGGCCACCGCCACCGGCAGCGCCTTCGAAAAACAGCAGGCCCGTCACCCGCTGTACGAACGCGACTCCCTGCTGGTCAACGCCGATTACGTCACCACCGAATCCGGTACCGGGCTGGTTCACACCGCCCCTGACCACGGTGTTGATGACTTCTACACCGGCGCCAAATACGACCTTGGCCTGCTTAACGCCGTGGACGACAACGGCGTCTACCGCGACAACGTGGAGCTGTTCGCCGGACAGCACGTCATGAAAGCCGAAGACGGCATCATCGACCTGCTGAAAGAAAAACAGGCGCTGCTCAAACACGAGAAATACCAGCACAGCTATCCCTATTGCTGGCGCACCAAAACCCCGGTCATCTACCGCACCACGCCGCAGTGGTTTATCAGCATGGATGACAAAGGGCTGCGCAAGCAGGCTCTGGAAGAAATCGGCAAGGTCCGCTGGACACCGGCCTGGGGACAGGCACGCATCGAAGGCATGATCGCCAACCGGCCTGACTGGTGTATCTCACGCCAGCGCTACTGGGGCGTGCCGATCACCTTCTTTATCCACAAAGAAACCGGTGAGCTGCATCCGCGCAACGCCGAGCTGATCGAGCAGGTTGCGCAACGGGTGGAAAAAGCCGGTATTCAGGCCTGGTTTGATCTGCAGGCCGAAGAACTGATCGGCGAGGACGCCGCCGAGTATCAGAAAACCACCGACGTGCTGGATGTGTGGTTTGACTCCGGCTCCACCTGGGCGCATGTGCTCGAGCAGCGCGAAGGCCTGACCTACCCTGCCGATCTGTATCTGGAAGGCTCGGATCAGCATCGCGGCTGGTTCCACTCCTCACTGCTGACCAGCACTGCGGTTAACGGCTGCGCGCCCTACCGCCAGGTGCTCACGCACGGCTTCACCGTCGACCAGCAGGGCCGCAAGATGTCCAAATCGCTGGGCAATGTGATCGCCCCGCAAAAAGTGATGAAAACACTCGGTGCCGACATCATCCGCCTGTGGGTGGCGGCGACCGATTACCGCGGCGAGATGACGGTCTCCGACGAGATCCTCAAGCGCATGTCCGACAGCTACCGGCGCATCCGCAACACCGCGCGTTTTCTGCTGGCCAATATGCACGGCTTCGACCCGGCCCGCGATCTGGTGGCCAATGCCGATATGCTGGCCCTCGACCAATGGGCCGTGGCGCGCGCGCATGCCCTGCAGGCCGAGATCCGTCAGGCCTATCTGGACTACAACTTCCACCTGATCTACCAGCGCGTACACAACTTCTGCGCAGTCGATCTGGGCGGCTACTATCTGGATATAGTCAAAGACCGTCAGTACACCACGCAAACCGACAGTCTGGCCCGACGCTCCGCGCAGACCGCCATGTTCCACATTTGCGAAGCCATGGTGCGCTGGATCACGCCGATTCTGTCCTTCACGGCCGAAGAGATCTGGCAGCACATGCCGGGCGAGCGCGGCGAGTCTGTGTTCTTTGAAACCTGGTACGAAAACCTCAGCCCGCTGGCCGACGACGCCCTGCTCAGCGATGCCGAGTGGCAAACCGTGGTCGATACCCGCATCAGCGTCAGCAAGCAGCTCGAAGCGCTGCGTAAAGCCGGCGATATCGGCTCCTCGCTGGATGCCGAAGTGGTGATCTATGCCGACGAAAAACTGCACGACATCCTCAGCCGTATCGGTGACGAGCTGCGCTTTGTCATGATCACCTCGGCCGCCGAAGTCGCGCCGCTCAGCGACAAGCCCGCCGATGCGGTCGCCGGCGATCTGGAAGGCTTTGAGCTGTGGATTGCCGCGCACAAATCCGGCTACGCCAAATGCAGCCGCTGCTGGCACCACCGTGCCGACGTCGGCGCCGATCCGGCCCACCCCGAACTGTGCGGCCGCTGCGTGGAAAACGTTGCCGGACAGGGCGAGCCACGGGCGATTGCCTGAGGGAGTTCAGCTCATGTGGATGCGCTTTCTGCCGGCCCTGCTGGCGCTGGCACTCGATCAGCTCACCAAGCAACTGGCCCTGGCCAATATTGAGCTGCACGAGCGTGTGGCCGTGATGCCCTCGTTTAATCTGACGCTGCGTTATAACGAAGGCGCCGCCTTCAGCTTCCTCAGCGACGCCGGCGGCTGGCAGCGCTGGTTTTTTACCGGTCTGGCGCTGCTGGTCAGTGTGTTTCTGGTGATCTGGATCCGTCGTCAGCCGGCCTCGGAGAAATGGTCCACGCTGGCGCTGTCACTGGTCCTCGGCGGCGCGGTCGGCAATCTGATTGACCGCCTGATCTACGGCCACGTGATCGACTTTATCGAGTGGTATTACGACCGCTTCTACTGGCCGGCGTTTAATATTGCCGATTCGGCCATCTGCGTGGGCGCTGTGCTGCTTTTGCTGCTGTCGTTTCTGCACAAGGAACAGGACGAGACCCGCGGGGAACACTCATGAGCGCTGGCCCGACTGCGCACAGCCGCAGCGAAGCGATCGCCGCCGGCAGCCGCATCACCACGCACTACCGCCTGTCACTGACCGACGGTACCGTGGTCGATGCCACAGAAGCCGACGCACCACTGGCATTCACCCTCGGCGACGGCACCTTCCCCGAAGGCGTGGAGCCCCTGTTTCTGGGCCTGCGTGCCGGGCAAAGCGCCAACACCACGGTCAGCCCGGCCCAGGGCTGGGGCCAGCCGGACCCGAACAATATCCAGTATCTGGACCGCAGCGCATTTGACGATCACGCCAGCCTGCGCCCGGGTCAGACCATCGAATTCCGCTTACCCAACGACGACGCCCTGCCGGGCACGGTGCTCGACATCAGCCGCGAACGGGTACGCGTTGATTTCAATCCGCCACTGGCGGGGCAGCACGTTCAGATCGACGTCACCATCGTGGCCGTCGACGCCCCTGCCTGAGTCACGGGATACTGCTTTATGACTTTGCAAATCGCTCTCGCTAATCCGCGCGGTTTCTGCGCCGGTGTTGACCGCGCTATCGAAATCGTCGACCGCGCACTCGACCTGTTCGGCGCACCGATTTACGTCCGCCACGAGGTTGTCCACAACAAATACGTGGTCGACGGCCTGCGCGACAAAGGCGCGATCTTTATCGAAGAAGTCCACGAGGCGCCGGACGACAGCACACTGATCTTCAGCGCGCACGGCGTATCCCGCGAGGTTGAAGAAGAAGCCCAGCGCCGCGGCCTGCGGATTTTTGATGCCACCTGCCCGCTGGTGACCAAAGTCCATCTGGAAGTGGTGCGCTACTCCCAGCGCGGCCAGGAAGTCATTCTGATCGGCCACGCCGGCCATCCCGAGGTGGTCGGCACCATGGGCCGTTATGACACCAGCCACGGCGGTCGGATTATTCTGGTGGAAAAACCCCAGGACGTGGCCGGCATCGAGGTCCGCGACCCGTCCAAACTGGCCTTCGTCTCACAGACCACGCTGTCGGTGGACGACACCGCCGAGGTCATCGCCGCCCTGCGCCAGCGTTTCCCGGCCATCAGCGCGCCGCGCAAGGACGATATCTGCTACGCCACCCAGAACCGTCAGGACGCCGTCAAACAGCTGTGTCGCAATGTGGACCTGCTGCTGGTCGTCGGCGCGCCCAACAGCTCCAATTCCAACCGCCTGCAGGAACTGGGCATTCGCGGCGGCGTGCAGTCACATCTGATCGCCCGTGCCGGTGATATTGATCCGGCCTGGTTAGAAGGCGTCAAGCGCGTCGGCCTGACCGCCGGTGCATCCGCGCCGGAAGTGCTGGTCAACGAAGTAATCGAACACCTCAAGGAACTCAGCGGCGGTGACGCTGAAATAGAAGAGGCTTCCGGTACCCGCGAAACCATCTCTTTTGCCATCCCGCGGGAGCTGCGGCGTATGGATAAACCGGTCTGACACACATTCTGCGGTAAACCTTTTGCCGCAATTGCCGACACCCCCTGATAGCGACAACAAATTTTGCACGTTTTTTGCGGAATATTAGCGTCAAATATTGATCTATCAGGGCTCCTATGGCTTACAACTCCGACTCCAACACTGCTGTGAAGCAGGAACCGGCTGACCATGACGACATCGTCAAGGTCGCTCAGACCTTGTCTCCGATCGGCGACCTGAACCCGGCGAACCGCCAGGCACTCAGCCGCTCGGCGACAGTGATGCATCTGCAGCGCAACGATCAACTTAAACTGGACACGGTCATGCGCGGTCTGGTGTATGTGGTTGATGGCAGTGTCACGCTGTATAACGGCAAACACGAAATCACCACCATCGAAGGCGGGAGCAAGGAGTCAGCTCAACCTCTGGTGGTCGATCAGGCAGCCAATCAGAGCATCCGCACCAAAGCATTCGCCAAACTGATTCGCTTTTCCCGCGAACAGATGGACATTCTGCTGAAAGAACAGGAACGCGCCGCGACCCGCGTTATCGAGCGCCAGGTCAGTGAAGCTGACAATCTGGTTTTCGACGATATCGTCAACGATATGCGCAACAACTCCGTGATGCTTGGCAGCTTCCGCGAGACGGCGAAAATGATCATGGCCGCGATCAAGGCGCGCAGCATGGAGATTCCGGAGCTGGCAACGATTATCCAGTCCGACCCCGGTCTCGCAGCGCACGTGATACTGGCCGCCTCACGCGCGGACGGCGCCAACAGCGATCCGGTTCAGACCATCCGCGGCGCGATCACCCGCCTCGGCGTGGAAGCGACCGTGCGTATGGCCATGGCCCTGCCGGCCAAACATGCGCTTAACAGCGACAACCCGGTTATCAATGCACACTTGCTGAAATACTCGCGACGCTCGACCCTGGCCTCCTCCATCACCTCGGTGCTGGCGACCAAGGTGCCGGGCCTCAAACCGGATATGGCACTGCTTGCCGGTCTCACCGCCGACATCGGCGAACTGCTGGTCCTGTGCTACGCAGATCGCCATCCGGAGACCTTCAACAACACGCGCACGCTGACCGAAACCGTCGAAAATCTGCGTACCATCTGCGGCAGCTGGCTGCTCGGCACCTGGGGTTTTGCCCCGGAATTTGTCGAAACAACCCACACCGCGCGCGACTGGTACCGCAATAAAACCGGCGATATCGAATACGCCGATCTGGTCACCGCGGCCCTGCTGATGATTCAGGCCGAATTTCCGGACAACGAAAGCAGCTCAATTCCGGCCGCAACCAACCTGCTGATCACGCGGCGCCTGCAAAACGCCGGCATCAATATCCTTGAGCCGCGCGAATATATGCAACAAGCCGGCAAACGCATCACCGATCTGGCCGGGCTGCTGAAAAGCGCGTAAACGCGCTGCATCAGCCAATCCCAAAAGGCGCCTCTTGCAGGCGCCTTTTTTATGCCCGCAATTCACCTGTAGGAGCGGCTATAGCCGCGACCGCCGGAGCACACGGATCAGCACCGCAGGTCGCCTGTATACAGGCTCCTA
Organism: Granulosicoccaceae sp. 1_MG-2023; assembly: GCA_030546905.1. Classification (GTDB taxonomy): domain Bacteria; phylum Pseudomonadota; class Gammaproteobacteria; order Granulosicoccales; family Granulosicoccaceae; genus UBA7957. The sequence goes on from JAUOPI010000008.1 coordinate 157,695, forward strand.
CAAGACGCACCGATAACCGCGACCTGCCCAAGCCAACCGCTGCACAGCACGCAGCTCCCAACCTTGTAGGAGCGGCTATAGCCGCGACCGACGGAGCACAGATCAGCACCGCAAGCCGCCTGTATACAGGCTCCTACAGGACGCACCGGTAACCGCGGTCTGCCCAGGCCAACTGCACCACAGCACACAGCCCTCCACCCTGTAGGAGCGGCTATAGCCGCGACCGCCGAAGCTCGGATCAGCACCGCAGGTCGCCTGTATACAGGCTCCTACAGGACGCACCGATAACCGCGATACCCAGGCCAACTGCGCCACAGCACGCAGCCCACCCTGTAGGAGCGGCTACAGCCGCGACCGACGGAGCACGGATCAGCACCGCAAGTCGCCTGTATACAGGCTCCTACAGGACGCACCGGTAACCGCGACCTGCCCAGTCCAACCGCAGTACAGCACGCAGCCCCTCCACCCTGTAGGAGCGGCTATAGCCGCGAGCGCCGCAGCACGGATCGACACCGCAGGTCGCCTGTATACAGGCTCCTACAGGACGCGCCGGTAACCGCGATCCACCCACAAGGCAACTACGTCACAGCACGCAGCCTCCCCCCCCCCCTGTAGGAGCGGCTATAGCGGCGACCGCCGGAGCACAGATCAGCACCGCAAGTCGCCTGTATACAGGCTCCTACAGGGCGCACCGATAACCGCGATCCACCCACAAGCCAACTGCGCCACAGCACGCAGCCCCCCCCACCCTGTAGGAGCGGCTATAGCCGCGACCGCCGAAGCACGAATCAGCACCGCAGGTCGCCTGTATACAGGCTCCTACAGGACGCACCGTTTACCGCGATACACCCACAAGTCAACTACGCCACAGCACACAGCCCCTCCAACCCTGTAGGAGCGGCTATAGCCGCGACTGCCGAACCCACCGACACTCCCCGAGTGTCGCCCGCAATTTTCTGCGGGCACAAAAAAGCCACCTGCCGATTCTCGGC
>JAUOPI010000080.1 GCA_030546905.1 Granulosicoccaceae sp. 1_MG-2023
TCGTCGTCGGAATCGGTATCACGGAAATCCGGCGTATCGTCACCATCTGTATCAACAGTGCCTTCGACGCTGTCGGCAATACCATCGTCGTCAGAGTCGGTGTCACGGAAATCCGGCGTATCGTCACCATCTGTATCAACAGTGCCTTCGACGCTGTCAGCAATACCATCGTCGTCGGAGTCGGTATCCAGGTAGTCCGGCGTATCGTCACCATCTGTATCAACAGTGCCTTCGACGCTGTCGGCTATACCATCGTCGTCGGAATCGGTATCCAGGTAATCCGGCGCACCGTCACCATCTGTATCAACAGTGCCTTCGACGCTGTCGGCAATACCGTCGTCATCAGAGTCGGTATCCAGGTAATCCGCAGCCTCGTCACCGTCAGTATTCGGCAGCGGCAGCGGAGACGTGCTCAGCGCATCATCAAGCCCGTCACCATCGGCATCAGCGAAATCATCGACCACGCCATCGTCATCGCTATCAGTCCCCCCGGCTTCAACAAGGTCAGTAATACCATCCTCGTCGCTGTCGAGATCAAGACGGTTAACAATGCCATCGTTGTCGCTGTCAGCATCGCTGATACCGTTCTCGATTACCGCGTCGGCCAGACCGTCGTTATCAGCGTCAACCGGGGTATCAACACGGCCGTCGCCATCGGCATCGGCCACGCC
>JAUOPI010000081.1 GCA_030546905.1 Granulosicoccaceae sp. 1_MG-2023
AAAACCGTTCGTAGTCCGGATTGGAGTCTGCAACTCGACTCCATGAAGTCGGAATCGCTAGTAATCGCGAATCAGAATGTCGCGGTGAATACGTTCCCGGGCCTTGTACACACCGCCCGTCACACCATGGGAGTTGGCTGCACCAGAAGTAGATAGTCTAACCTTCGGGAGGACGTTTACCACGGTGTGGTTAATGACTGGGGTGAAGTCGTAACAAGGTAGCCGTAGGGGAACCTGCGGCTGGATCACCTCCTTTAAGAGAAAGCCGTGCGATCGGTCGCGCGAGCATCCTCACAAGTTACTTAGTCCAAGAAAGACCTCGGGTCTGTAGCTCAGTTGGTTAGAGCGCACCCCTGATAAGGGTGAGGTCGGTGGTTCAAATCCACCCAGACCCACCAGTCTCTGGTGTCAGGGTTGCGGGTGAGCTGCTGGTGTTAAGGCCGTGAAGTTTATGGGGCCATAGCTCAGCTGGGAGAGCGCCTGCCTTGCACGCAGGAGGTCGGCGGTTCGATCCCGCCTGGCTCCACCATAACCTTCAATAGTGATCAGAACCAAGCAATTATCATGCTTGCTTCTGGACATTGTTCCGGGTCAGTCAGTTCACGTTAACTGACTTGTTCTTTAAAAATTTGGTGAGTTTTAAAAGTCTAGATAGATGCAGTTTT
>JAUOPI010000083.1 GCA_030546905.1 Granulosicoccaceae sp. 1_MG-2023
AAACGCTCGCCTTTGTCGATGCAGTCGTACACGCCCCAGGGACGGAAGCCCTGACGGTGCTCCAGCGCTTCGTCGCGTTTGCGGGATTTGAGCGTATCGACCAGCGCTTTGACGTCCTGGGCTTTGTCTTTGCTGCTGACCAGTACGGCGTCGTGGGTTTCGATCACCACCAGATCATCAACACCGTTAACGCAGACCAGCCGGCTCTCGGCGATACCCAGCGTGCCGCTGCAGTTGTTGAACAGGACATCACCACGGCTTGCATTGTTGCCCTCGTCTTTGTCCAGCACATCCCACAGCGCATTGTACGCACCGACATCATTCCAGCCGGCATCAAGCGGTACCACGGCTGCATTGTCGGTTTTTTCCATCAGCGCGTAGTCGATCGACAGCTTGGGCGCGACGGCAAAGGCTTCGGCATTGAGGCGGATAAAGTCCAGATCGCTGGCGGCGGCGTTGTAGGCCGCTTCGCAGGCTTGCAGTATTTCGGGCGCGTGGATTTGCAGCTCGCCCAGCAGCGTGGACGGCCTGAAGACAAACATACCGCCGTTCCAGAAGTAGCTGCCATC
>JAUOPI010000084.1 GCA_030546905.1 Granulosicoccaceae sp. 1_MG-2023
TTTTCTGATTCGGGGTGACCGGTTCTCTGTGGAAGCCGTGTCGTTCAACGTGGGTATAGTGTCGCGAATTTGACGGAGGCGGTCTGATGAGGCGTTCACATTTTGACGCCCACTGGACGGGACGCACCGGGGCGGGCACGGCAAGCGTTACCGGAAAATCGCAGAAAATCAGGAAAACGCCTTATAAAACAATAGCTTTAAGATGGTGTCGGTGAGAGACGCCGAAAAGCGCCGGTGGGCTGACCCGACAAACACTTGTCGGCAATGTGAAACCGCACACGCTTTTGTCGCAGCGGCGCTGACAGAAAACCGCCGGAAACCGCTCTTTTGGCGTTTTTACACGGATGCTGTAGCTAAGTGATTGATTTGTTGATTATGGGGTAAAAGTGCCGGTATAGAGCCCCGCCAGGCGCGTGCTGCAAGCGATAAAGCGGTCCTTGGAAGCGCGTCGCTAAGCGGAACAAGGGATTTTGCGGGGCCGGAAAAGACAAAGGCGGACCTTGCGGGTCCGCCGATATCTTCTTCTGGAGACATGATGTGTAAATCTGTTGCCTGC
>JAUOPI010000085.1 GCA_030546905.1 Granulosicoccaceae sp. 1_MG-2023
CACGGCTTCCACAGAGAACCGGTCACCCCGAATCAGAAAAACAATAAGAGCGCAGAGCCATGAAAAACTTCAAAAACGTCTTCTCTACTATCGCCGTTATCGCCGCTGTTGTTTTCGCTTCAGGTTGCTCCACCAGTGGTTCTGACGCGTCTCTCGGACAAGCCGAAGGCACTGAACTGAATGTGTCGGTTTCTGATCTGTACTGGGGTACACGCGACGTCGGTCAGACCACCACGCACGAAGTGACGCTGACCAACACCTCTGCCGCGGCACTGCAAATCAATGCCATCGCACTCGGTGGAGAGAATGCCGACGAATTCGGCACCAGTCTGGAAGGTGGATTTGAGCTGGCCGCCGGTGAATCGGTTGCCCTGGAAGTGTCTTTCGCGCCGCAAAGCGAAGGTCGTAAATACGCCGAACTGACCATCGACTACGACGTTCTCTGAACAAGATTCCGCCCGCGCCGCCAGCCGGCGCAGGCAACAGATTTACACATCATGTCTCCAGAAGAAGATATCGGCGGACCCGCAAGGTCCGCCTTTGTCTTTTC
>JAUOPI010000009.1 GCA_030546905.1 Granulosicoccaceae sp. 1_MG-2023
GCATTGAATGCCCCGTTTTTTTTGCCTGCCAGACCGATACTCAGAGCAGGATCTGCTCCAGGCCGCCACGGTTGGCCTCGTCGAGGAAGCTGTTTGCCCAGTCCTCGCCAAGCTCGGACTTGGCGATTTCCACCACAATATAGTCTGTTTCCAGACCGCTTTCTTCCTCATAGCGGGCCAGCCCCTGCATACAAGCCGGGCACGATGTGAGCATTTTCACTTCGCCCTGTTTAACCGTTTCCTGACCGGTCAGTGACTTGATGCCTTTGTGGATTTCCTCGGCCTTGCGGAACTTGACCTGTGTGGCCACATCCGGACGCGAAACGGCAAAAGTCCCCGCTTCACCGCAACAGCGGTCAGATAATGCAACCTTGTCATTAAGCAGTGCACGGCTGACCTTCATCGGGTCATAGGTTTTCATCGGAGAGTGACAGGGGTCGTGATACAGATACTGACGCCCCGGCACATCTTCGACCGCGAAGCCTTTTTCCATCAGGTATTCGTGGATATCCAGCAAACGGCAACCTTTGAAGATCTGCTCGAACTCGTATTTGAGCAACTGATCCATACAGGTACCGCAGGAGACGATCACGGTTTTAATATCGAGATAGTTAAGGGTATTGGCCAGACGATGGAACAACACCCGGTTCTCGGTACTGATCTGCTGCCCTTTGGCAATATCGCCCGACGCAGTTTGCGGATAACCGCAGCACAGATAACCCGGCGGCAATACGGTTCTTGCACCGGACTTGTAAAGCATCGCCAGGGTGGCCAGACCGACCTGACTGAACAGGCGCTCGGAACCGCAGCCGGGGAAGTAGAACACCGAATCCGAATCATCGTTAACCACTTTCGGGTCGCGCAGAATCGGGATGTAGCGGGCATCTTCCACGCCTAATAAGGCACGCGTGGTTTTGGCCGGCAACATGGACGCCTTGGGCAGCTTGCGGTTCACAAAATGCACCACCTGCTCCACGACCGGACGCCCGCCGGTGGTGTCCGGCGGCGCGGCTTTCTGTTTGCCCATGACCGGCAACAGTTTGAAGGCATCCGCAGCCAGACGCTGTCCCTTGAAACCCCAGTCGATCATCGACTTGCGCATGACCTTGATGGTGGTCGGGTCTTTAACATTGAGGAAAGCCATGGACGCCTTGGTGGCGATACTGGACTTGCGCCGTCCGCGTTCGAGCAGGATCTTGCGCATTTCCACGGTCACATCGCCGAAGTCGATATTCACCGGGCAGGGATTCAGGCAGCGGTGACAAACCGTGCAGTGATCGGCCACGTCGTTCATTTCATCGAAATGACGAATGGACAGACCACGCCGGGTCTGCTCTTCGTAAAGAAAGGCTTCGATAATCAGACCGGTGCCGAGAATCTTGTTTCGCGGCGAATAAAGCAGGTTGGCACGCGGCACGTGCGTAGTACAGACAGGCTTGCATTTACCGCAACGCAGGCAGTCTTTGATGCTGTCATTCAGCGCATCCAAGGCACTTTGTTCGAGAATCAACGCTTCCTGTTTCAGCAGCTGCAATGAAGGCGTATAGGCTTTTTCCAGGCCTGAGCCAGCCAGCAGCTTGCCGCGGTTAAAACGCCCTTCCGGATCGACCTTCTGCTTGTATTGTGCAAACGCATCGACCACGTCCTGATCCAGGTATTGCATTTTGGTCAGGCCGATACCGTGTTCGCCGGAAATTACGCCGTCGAGTACACGCGCCAGGTCCATCACCTCATCAACAATCCGCTCGGCTTCATGAAGCATCTCGTAGTTATATGAGTTGACCGGAATATTGGTGTGTACATTGCCGTCGCCGGCGTGCATATGCAGCGCGACAAACAACCGCGCCGGGCGTAAATCCGCGTGAATAGCATCGAATTTTTTACGTACCGGTTCGAACTGCGCGCCGCTGAAAATATCTTCCAGCGTCTTCGCGACCTGATCCCGGTAGGAAACGCGACGCTCCTTGGTCAGCAGTGATTGCGCCAGGGCATCGGCGTCGGGCTCAACCGTCTCACCGGCCAGAATCTGCAGAAACCGTTTGTTGGATTTCTGCATGGTCGCGAGCATGCCGGTCCATTCATCACGGATCGCACCGAGTTTTTCCAGGGCGACGAGACGCTTGTTGGCCAGAATCTCACGGTCTTCGGTATTGGGATCCTGATTCGGTACGGCCGCGTCGCTGCGGGTCGCTTCGGACAGATAATCACTGATCGCGCTGATCATGGTGATTTTGTTCTTCAGCGACTGAACGATATTGATCCGTTCGATACCTTCGCTGTACTCGGCCAGGCGGTCGAGCGGAATCACCACGTCTTCGTTAATCTTGAACGCGTTGGTATGGGCGGCAATCGCTGCCGTGCGCGAACGGTCGGCCCAGAATGACTTGCGTGCTTCTTCGCTGACCGCAATAAAGCCCTCGGCACCGCGCATATTGGCCAGTTGCACCACATGTGAGGAAGCCGCGGCCAACGCATCGGCGTCGTCGCTGACGATATCGGCCAACAGCAGCATTTTCGGCAATTCGCCGCGTGAGGCCTTGGGACTGTATTTCACCGCTTTGATATAGCGGTCATCCAGATGCTCCAGACCGGACAGCTTGATGCTGTCAACGCTGTCGATGTAATCCTTGATCTCAACAATTGCCGGCACGGCCTGGCGCAGGTCCTTGCCGTAAAATTCCAGGCAGATGGTGCGGATGTTGTCCGGCATGCGGTGCAGGATGAAGACCGCCGACGTGATCAGGCCATCGCAACCTTCTTTTTGTACGCCCGGCAGCCCGCCGAGAAATTTATCCGTGACGTCCTTACCGAGTCCTTCCTTACGCAAGGCCGCGCCCGGGAAGGTCAGCAGTTCCGGCTCACCGACCGCAGTCTGCCCGTCTGCAGCCAGACGCTGCACGCGGAATTGCACGGTTTCCTGATCGTGGATCTTGCCCAGATTGTGGCCGATGCGGGTCACTTCCGACCAAACGCCTTCGGCCGTGACCATCTTCCATGACACCAGATTATCCAGCGTCGTGCCCCACAACACGGCTTTCTTGCCACCGGCATTCATGGCGATATTGCCGCCGATAGTCGATGCATCCTGCGAGGTGGGATCGACCGCGAACACCAGCCCCTGCGCGGAGGCGGCCTCGGCCACGCGGCGCGTCACCACGCCTGATTCCACAGCAATCGTGGAGACCTCGCCTTCCACGCCTTCGAGCCGGGTTTTCGTCACCGGACCGATATGGATGAGCTTTTCGAGATTGATTACCGCCGAATCGGGGTGCAGCGGAATGGCGCCACCGGTATAGCCGGTACCGCCACCACGCGGAATAATGGTCAGCCCGAGCTCGATGCAAGCGTTGACGATCGCCGCCATTTCCTGCTCGGTATCCGGGGTCAGCACCACAAACGGGTACTCAACGCGCCAGTCGGTCGCGTCTGTGACGTGTGATACCCGCGCCAGTCCGTCGAAGTGGATATTGTCCTTGTGTGTGACTTTTTCCAACCGCGCACGCACTTTTTTCCGCAAAACGCCGGCATGACGGAAGTTTTCTTCAAACGTGGTGACCGCCTGACGCGTTCGCGTGACCAGCTCGGCGGCGTCCATATTGCCCTGCAGACGCATTTCAACGGCCGCCAGACGGTCATGCATACCTTTAATCAGGGTCTGCAGACGCGAGGGGTTTTCCAGCAGGTCGTCCTGGATATAGGGATTGCGGGTAACCACCCACATATCGCCGAGGACTTCGTACACCATCTTTGCCGAGCGCCCCGTTTTGCGCTGCGAACGCAGGGTTTCGATCAACGCCCAGGCTTCTTCGCCGAGAAAGCGAAGCACGATCTCTCGATCGGAAAAGGACGTGTAGTTGTAGGGGATCTCGCGCAGGCGGGCCGATGCGTTTTCGCTCATCGTAGACTCAGTTGCCGTAGTAAATCGGAAAATATAAGAGGGATTAGGAACTGCAAGCTGACCATTGTATCGGTCGGCGCAACAGCTTGCAAAATTGCAAGACTCTACCTGAACGAGCTGCAATCACATGACAGCAATGGGGACTTTTGCTATCGCGGGCAAAAAGCAGAAAGGCCCGATTCCGGGCCTTTCTGTTTCGGTAGGGCTCAACACGGCCAAACCCCGCGTTGATAAGTACCGCGGTATTAACGTTTCGAGAACTGAGTGGCGCGGCGTGCTTTGCGCAGACCCACTTTCTTACGTTCAACCTTACGTGAATCGCGGGTCAACAGACCGGCGCGACGCAGCGGAGAACGCAGTTCTTCGTTATAAGCCAGCAGTGCGCGGGCGATACCGAGACGGATGGCACCGGCCTGGCCGCTGTCACCGCCGCCTTCAACAGAGATGTTGAAGTCGAATTGTTCTACGGCTTCCGCTGTTTCGAGCGGCTGACGCACGATCATGTGCGCAGTCTTACGACCGAAATACTGCTCAAGCGGTTGCTTGTTGATAGTGATGTTGCCTGAACCGGCACGCATGAAAACACGGGCGCTGGAAGTTTTGCGGCGACCGGTTCCGTAATACTGTTGTTCTGCCATGATCTATCTCTCTGCTGTCTCAGATTTCGAGGGGCTGCGGCTGTTGGGCTGCATGTTGGTGCTCAGCGCCTGCGTAAACACGCAGTTTGCGGAACATCGCACGACCCAGCGGGGTTTTCGGCAACATGCCTTTAACCGCGATCTCGATGATGCGTTCCGGGGCTTGCTGCTGCATTTTCTCGAAACTGACAGATTTCAGACCGCCGATGTAGCCGGTATGACGGTGATACATCTTGTCTTTTGCTTTGTTACCGGTCACACGTACTTTCTCGGCATTGATGATCACGATGTGATCGCCGGTATCAACGTGCGGCGTATAAGTCGGTTTGTGCTTACCACGCAGACGGCGAGCTACTTCGGTCGACAGACGACCAAGTGTCTTGCCTTCTGCATCAATTACGTACCACTGACGGGTTACCTCAGCAGGTTTGGCACTGAAGGTTTTCATCCCAGGCTCCAAAATGTCAAAAGTCGAAACCACCGCTTAAGATGGCTTCACACGGAAAAGCGCGGCAGTATAAGTTCTTCCTCGCGCCCTTTCAAGCGCAAATACACATCTATCCCAAAAGAAATAGTTATGACTCACAATCTGCGAATATCTCTATCCCTTTGTAATAGGTTCACAGTCCGCCACATTCATAGATAATGATACAAAGTGACAGACAGAACACAGCGCGGCTGGATCGCCGCGCTGAAACCACCAAAGGAGGATGGAGGAGGAAACAATAAGACTGGCAGCCCAGGAGCTGAACCAGCTGATTGGCAGAACCGCCACAAATGAGCGGTTCGCCGGTAATAAAAAGATGCGGCCGAGGAGGCCGCATCAAATCCACCGTAGGAGGATGGAGGAGGAAACCTTTTGTGTCAGTGACACTGTGTTGCTGACAATGTTACTCCGTGCTCGTCAACAACTCAAATATTCGCCTTTCGTCTAACGCCCTTCCTGAAGCGTTGAATTCAATATAGCGCCTTGCTGCAGGGCAGTAAAGCCCTGCAAGATAACTTTTCTGCAATATTTCACATTTCTATTGCTTTTCGGCGCGCAAGCGCATCAGACCAAGCATCAACCACGCCATCAAAGGCTGACAATCTCATAGCTGTGGGTGATCTCGGCCGACTTTTCGAGCATCTTGCTGGCCGAACAGTATTTGTCCGCTGACAGACTGACCGCGCGTTTGACATGATTCTCGGCCAGATCCCGGCCTTTGACTACGAAGTGGACATGGATCTTGGTGAAGATCTTGGGGATCTCCTCTGCACGCTCGGCTGTAATAGTCACCTCACAGTCATCTATATCCTGCCGGGCCTTCTTGAGCATCATCACCACATCAAAGGACGTGCAGCCGCCCAGACCGAGTAACAGCATCTCCATCGGCCGTGCGCCCAGGTTACGTCCGCCGAACTCCGGCGCGCCATCCATCACTATAGAGTGACCACTCTCGGTTTCGCCTACGAAACTCATGTGATCCAGCCATTTAACCCGTGCGCGCATGATGCTTCCCCGTTTCAGATTGCTCACTGTGACGCCGGTCTCAAATCCGGAGAAACAGTGAAGAAACCGAAAATTCTGCCGAAGAAATTACCGACATACAACGAATAAATCACGAAGCGGGCATGACCTGTTTCGCGAATAACAATTTTGAAGTCGGAGATTCAAAGGATAATGCTACCGTTACGCGCAATTACTAAACAGGCTGAGTGGCTCGAGACTTTCCTGCGTCACAGCCACCGCAGACAGCACGCGGCCAAGACCACCATCATCCACCACGGAGACGAGCCGGATACACTGTATTACATCGTCAGCGGTTCGGTGAGCGTTGTTATCGAAGACGACGATGGCCGTGAGATCGTGCTGGCTTACTTGAACAAGGGTGACTTCTTCGGTGAAGTCGGCCTCTTTGACGAAGAGAGTCAACGCAGTGCCTGGGTCGTCGCACGCAGCAAGTGTGAGCTGGCCGAGATGAATTACGAACAGTTCAAACGTCTGGCCAACCAGTCGCCGGATATCCTCTTTGCCCTCTCCTCCCAGATGTCTTCACGTCTGCGCAGAACCAGCACCAAAGTACGCGATCTGGCATTTCTTGATGTCACCGGCCGGGTTGCTTCCACCCTGCTGGATCTGGCCAAACAACCTGATGCCATTACCCATCCGGACGGCATGCAGATCCGCATTACCCGCCAGGAAATCGCCCGTATCGTCGGCTGCTCCCGTGAGATGGTCGGCCGGGTACTCAAAGAACTGGAAGAACGCGGCCTGATCCACGCCCGCGGCAAAACCATGGTGATCTACGGAACCCGTTAAACGGCGCCGAAAGCCCACAAAAAAGGCAGCCTCAAGGGCTGCCTTTTTTATGTCAGAAGAACAATGAACGTAAATGCGCGCCGGGATCGGCTTCGCGCATAAAGGCCTCGCCGACCAGAAACGCATTCACATCGTGCTCACGCATGGCCTGCACATCCTCACGCGCGAGAATCCCGCTTTCGGTGACCAGCAGCGTGCCCGACGGCACCTGTTCCAGCATGCGGTAGGTGGTGTCCAGCGACACATCAAAGGTACGCAGATTGCGGTTGTTTATACCCAGCAGATCCGGCTCCAGCGCCAATGCCCGCGCCAGCTCCTGTTCGTCATGGGTTTCGACCAGCACATCCATGCCCAACTCGCGGCTGCAGTCATAAAGCGTACGCAGCTGCTGATCGTCCAAGGCGGCTACGATCAGCAGGATGCAATCGGCGCCCAGCACCCGCGACTCAACGATCTGATAGGGATCGATCATGAAATCCTTGCGGATCACCGGCAAAGCACAGGCCGCGCGCGCCTCTTGCAGATAGCGGTCATGGCCCTGAAAAAAATCACGGTCGGTCAGTACCGACAAACAGGCCGCGCCACCCGCCTCATAGCTGCAGGCGATCTCATCGGGCACAAAGTGCTCACGGATTACGCCCTTGCTCGGCGAGGCTTTTTTGATCTCGGCGATCACCGCCGCCTCACCGGCCTCAATCCGCGCCTGCAAAGCACCCCGGAAGCCCCGCAAAGCCGGGGCCTCTGGCAATTTTTCGCGCAGCGCCTGCAAAGGCACGGCGGCGGCCGCATCGGCGATCTCCGCCTGTTTGCGGGCGATGATTTTTTTTAATACGTCAGGTGTGTCAGTCATGGGTTCAGAATGCGTTGGATTTTTTGACCAGCGCCTCAAGCCGGCCCAGAGCCTGACCGTCGGCGATGACCTCACGGGCCCGGCCTATCCCTTCGTCCAGCGTTTCGGCCAGACCGGCGGTATAAAGCGCTGCGCCGGAGTTAAGCAGAACCGCATCCAGCGCCGCACCGGGCTGATTCTGCAGGGCCTCACGGATCATACCGAGGCTTTCCTGCGGGCTGTTGACCTGAATCGACTCCAGCGGGTGCAGATGCAGACCGAATTGCGCCGGATCGATCTCGAAACGGGTGATTTCCCCGTTCTTCAGCTCCGCACAACGGGTTTTGCCGGACACGGTGATTTCATCCAGCCCGTCATCGGCGTGCACCACCATCACCTGCCTTGCACCGAGGCGTTTCATCACTTCGGCCATGGTCTCCAGCAGGGCATCGGAAAACACCCCGAGCAGCATATTCGGCGCACCGGCCGGATTGGTCAGCGGGCCGAGCACATTGAAGACCGTACGTATGGCCATTTCCTTACGCGGGCCAATGGCATGACGCATGGCACTGTGGTGCAAGGGCGCGAACATAAAACCGACGCCGACTTCATCAATACACTCAGCGACCTGCTCCGGGCTCAGCTGCAGATTGACGCCGGCCGCTTCAAGCAAATCCGCGCTGCCCGAGGCGCTCGACACCGCGCGGTTGCCGTGCTTGGCGACCTTGCCGCCGGCGGCGGCCACCACAAAGGTGCAGGCGGTGGAGATATTGAAGGTATGTGAGACATCGCCACCGGTGCCGACGATATCGACCACATGATCGCCCTTGACGGTGACCGGCGTAGCCAGCTCACGCATGACGCCCGCTGCAGCGGCGATTTCGCCGACCGTCTCGCCCTTCATACGCAGCGCGACAAGAAACCCGCCGATCTGCGCGTCACTGGCCTCGCCTGTCATAATCTGACGCATCACAGCCTGCATTTGCTCAGTGCTGAGATCCTTGCCGTCCACGACGGCAGCCAGCGCCTGCTGAATAGTCATCATGCTGTCCTGCTCCTTACTTTTTGCAGAAATGTCGCTGAGTAAAGTGCGCCGGCACGCGGCCGATGCCCGCTAAAGCGGCATCGCAATGCACGGCTGCGGACCGCGACCAGAGCCGACCCGCCGACGCTACCGAAGTAGGCCAGTTTATCAGTTATCCGCGACAGTGGCTGCAAACGCGGCCGCAGCACAGGGCGCAAGCCGTGCAAACTGCCGCAAGAGCGCGCATTCCTGATAGAATAACGCCCGCCTTGTGCGCACCCACCGGGCCGGACGAGTTATTGCCCGCACACACGCATCAACCAGTTGGGACGACTTATGACAATCATTAAACAAGACGACCTGATCGACAGCGTTACCGACGCGCTGCAGTTCATCTCCTACTATCACCCGAAGGACTTTATCGACGCCGTACACCGCGCCTACGAGATGGAAGAGTCCCCGGCCGCGCGTGACGCGATGGCGCAGATTCTGATCAACTCGCGCATGTGCGCAGAGGGCAAACGCCCGATCTGTCAGGACACCGGCATCGTCACCGCCTTCGTCAAAATCGGCATGGACGTTCAGTGGGAAGGCGATATGAGCGTCGCCGACATGATCAACGAAGGTGTTCGCCGCGCCTACACCTGCCCGGACAACAAGCTGCGCGCCTCCATCCTCAACGATCCGGCCGGCGCACGCAAAAACACCGGCGATAACACACCGGCGGTCATTCACTACGAAGTCGTGCCCGGCAATACCGTCGAAGTCGAAGTGGCAGCCAAGGGCGGCGGCTCGGAAAACAAGTCCAAAATGGCCATGCTCAACCCCAGCGACAGCATCGTTGACTGGGTACTGAAAACCGTACCGACCATGGGCGCCGGCTGGTGCCCGCCCGGTATGCTCGGCATCGGCATCGGCGGCACCGCCGAGAAAGCCATGGTCATGGCCAAGCAATCCCTGATGGCGCCGATCGACATTCAGGAACTCAAAGCCCGCGGCCCGCAAAACCGCGCCGAAGAGCTGCGTCTGGAGCTGTTCGAAAAGGTCAATCAGCTGGGCATAGGCGCCCAGGGCCTCGGTGGTCTGACCACCGTGCTGGATGTTAAAATCCTCGATTACCCGACGCACGCCGCGTCCCTGCCGGTGGCCATGATCCCGAACTGCGCGGCAACCCGCCATGCGCACTTCACCCTGACTGGCGACGGCCCTGCCCTGCAGACACCGCCAAAACTGTCCGACTGGCCGGAAATCACCTGGAACGCCGGCCCCAACGCACGCCACGTCAATCTCGACACGGTCACCCCCGAAGAGGTCCAGAGCTGGAAACCGGGCGAGACCCTGCTGCTCTCAGGCAAGATGCTGACCGGCCGCGATGCCGCGCACAAACGCATCCAGACGCTCTTTGAAAACGGCGAATCCCTGCCCGAAGGCGTGGATCTGAACGGCCGCTTTATCTACTACGTCGGCCCGGTCGACGCGGTACGTGACGAAGCGGTCGGCCCGGCCGGCCCGACCACCTCCACGCGCATGGACAAGTTCACTGACATGATGCTGGAAAAAACCGGCCTGCTCGGCATGATCGGTAAAGCCGAACGCGGACCGGCAGCGGTCGATTCCATCAAAAAACACAAGTCGGTATACCTGATGGCCGTAGGCGGCGCCGCTTACCTCGTGTCCCGTGCCATTACTTCCGCACGCGTGGTCGCTTTTGAGGACCTCGGTATGGAAGCGATCCACGAGTTCGAAGTCAAAGACATGCCCGTGACCGTGGCCGTGGACAGCAACGGTGAAGCCGTGCACACCACCGGCCCGCAGACCTGGAAAGCGAAAATCGCCTCCGGCGAAGTCTCTCCGGTCTACTTTAAGTAATCCCCGCGATGCCGGCGGCCGAGCGCGCCGCCGGCACAATCACCTTGCCTCACTGCAAGCGCCTGCGGTTGCCAAGTCCGCGCCCTGCCGCTACTCTTTGCCGCCTTCTGATCAACTTCTGACCCAGAGAGCGCACTATGAACCCGCGACGTCACGGTTTAGCAGTTTTTTCCTTTTGTATCATGAGCCTGGTGCTGACAGCCTGCGCCGGCGGCGGCAGTTCCACCGCTGTATCCGATACCCGCCCGGTCGGCAAAGTCAGCCAATGCAAGAGTGGCGACACCCATATCGCCGACTCCTCACAATGCCTGCAGGATGAGGCGGCCTGTTACCCACTGACCGACGGCAGCTGGTGCACCGGACCACGCGGCGAAACCTGCCCCAACGGCACCCGTGAACTGAAATCCGGCCAAAGCTGCCCCAGCGGTGCCAAATGCTTCAAGCCCTCCGCTTCACTGCATTGCGTCATCGACCTGTAACACACTGATGCAGGACACGACCGGCAGCATCTGGCAGTGCCCGCTCTGCCGCTCGGACCTGCGCCCGTCTGCCTCGCAGGGCAGCTGGTCCTGCAGCAGCGGGCACAGCTTTGATACGGCACGTGAAGGCTATCTTCATCTGCTGCCGGTACAAAAACGCAAGTCGCGCACCCCGGGCGACAGCAAAGCGATGATGCAGGCCCGCCGCCGCTTTCTCGAAGGCGGTTATTATCGCCCGCTGACCGATGCGCTGAACCGGCATATACCCGCAACGGGGCGACTGCTGGATCTCGGTTGCGGCGAGGGCTATTACAGCCGGCAGATCCGCCGGCAGGCAGACCCGCCGGCGATCTTCGCCTGTGATATCAGCAAAGATGCTGTCCGCCTCTGCGCACGCGGGCTGGACGCCGCTCACAGCGCGGTGGCCTCGTCCTTCGACCTGCCGGTCAAGCCTGCCTCACTGGAGGCCGTGCTGACGGTTTTCGCGCCGGTGAAATTTGCCGAGCTGGCGCGCATCCTCAAGCCGGGCGGGGTCTTTATCCGGGTTTCCCCGGGAGCCGGACATCTCCTGCAAATCCGCCGGCAACTCTACGAACAAATCAAGACCGACACCGGCACGGCTGCCGCGCCTGAACCCTTCAGGCTGATCGCCGATGAGAATGTGCGTTTTGATTTCTTACCCGAAGACCGACAGGCAATGATGGCCTTGCTGGCGATGACGCCGCACTACTGGAAAGCCCGTGCAGAAAAAAAACAGCAGCTGGAAAACCAGCCGCCGTTTTCAGTGAGCGCGGACTTTGTTCTGCAAGTCTGGCAACGAGACTGAGCTAGCCGCTGATCCTGTCATCCGGCACGCGCTCAGCCAGCTCACGGATCGATGATACAAGCAAATCCGGCGCGGCCGATTCGATCGCCTCACCGTGGTTATAGCCGTAGGGCACGGCCACCGCAGTCATCCCGGCAGCGCGCGCTGCGGCCATATCATGGCGTGAATCGCCCACCATCCAGCTTTGCGCCGCCGGCACATCCAGACAGCTCAGCGCGTGCCACAGGGGCTCCGGCTCAGGCTTGCATTTATCCAGAGTATCGCCGCACACCACCACACTGAAAAAGCGGTCTATATCCATAGCCGCCAACAAGGGCCCGGTAAACTGCGTTGCCTTGTTGGTCACGATGCCCAGCGCAATACCGCGCTTGTGCAGATCCTGCAGCCCTTCGCGCGCGCCATCGAACAACACGCTGCGCCGGCCGTTCTGCTGTGCATAGATGCGCCGGAAATGCGCCAGCGCAGCGGCTAGCAAAGCGGCATCGGGCTCGGCTTGCATATCGCCGGTCAGGCCGCGTTTGACCAGCCGCTCAATACCGTTGCCGACCCAGTTGCTGACCTTATCCAAACCGGCCGCAGGCAAGCCCAGCTCAAGCAGGGTGCTGTCCAGTGCGAATGCAAGATCGGGCAAGGAATCGACCAGTGTGCCGTCCAGATCGAACAGAATCGCCTGCGGCCGGGACAACCGCATCAGAGCCCTTCCAGCTCACCACGCATGGCGGCTATCACGCTGTCATAACGATTGGGATCGGCATCATTGGCGGCACCGAAGATCGCCGAACCGGCGACAAAGGTGTCCGCCCCGGCCTGTGCGATCTCACGGATATTGTTGACCTTCACACCACCGTCGATCTCCAGCCGGATATCGCGGCCACTGGCATCGATCAGCGCGCGGGCCTCACGCAGTTTATCCAGCGCAGCCGGAATAAAGCTCTGTCCGCCAAAGCCGGGGTTAACCGACATCAGCAAAACCATATCCACCTTATCCAGCACATAGCGCAGGCAATCGAGCGGTGTGGCAGGATTAAACACCAGCCCGGCTTTGCAGCCGTGTTCGCGGATCAGCTGCAGGCTGCGGTCGACATGTTTACTCGCTTCGGGATGAAAGGTGATATAGCTGGCACCGGCGGCGGCAAAATCGGGAATAATCCGGTCGACCGGCTCGACCATCAGATGCACATCGATCGGTGCGGTCACGCCGTGCTTGCGCAGCGCTTCGCAAACCAGCGGACCGATGGTCAGATTCGGCACATAATGATTGTCCATCACATCAAAGTGGACAATATCCGCACCGGCGGCCAACACCTGATCGACTTCCTCACCCAGACGGGCAAAATCGGCGGAAAGAATAGACGGGGCAATTAACATGTCGGCCATGCCGGCACTCCTGAAGTTAAATCGGACGGAGCGCCATTATACGGCCCGCAGCGCCTGAGAACGAAACGGCAGCCACAGGCAGTGGCAAACAGGTTCTTTGGGCTATCAATCCTATTGATGAGCAAGCACGTCTGAGAGGCCTATTCCGCCGCCGGCAAGCCTGCTGTTACGCTGCCATGCCAGCCTTACGACGCCGACCATCACGGAGACACAGCATGAAACTTTCTTCACTTGTTTTTGCAGGCACGCTGCTGCTTGCCCATACGACTGCCAACGCCGCCGGTGAAGAACTGGCCAACAACAGCGGCTGCCTGGCCTGCCACAGCATCGACACACAGCTGATCGGCCCGGCGTATAAAGACGTTGCGGCCAAATACCGCGATGAAGCCGGTGCCGCAGAACTGCTGGCTGAAAAGGTCAAATCCGGTGGTTCCGGCACCTGGGGCAACATGCCCATGCCGCCCAATGCGCATGTCAAAGATGAAGATATCCGCGCGATTGTGGCGTGGATTCTGTCGCTCTGAGGCCGGACCGGCGCAGCATGCCGGGACAATCTCGACTGTTCATCAAAACACCCTATTGCGTATCAAATCCGGCTCACCCTGAGCCGATATAAGTCAGGTCGACTCTCCGTCATGGCGAATATTTCCAGGGAAGCCTATTTTGAACGCGCAAACAGATCACGCCTCTGCAATAGCCCGGCCCGGGCAGACCAGCTCTGCCGCTCTTGACCTGACCTCTCTGGCAGCGCCACTGGCTGCCGGCGTGGAAGCGAACTCCCTGAAACTGACTCACCGCGCCCTGATGACCGCGGTCAAGTGCGGCGCCGGCAGTGTCTTTATCGAACCCGAAGACGGTCTGACGCGGCTGCGCTTTCGTATCGGCCGCCAGCTGCGCGAAGAAATCGTCTACGCAGACGAGGCGCTGTTTGAAGCAGGAACCGTGCTGCGCACCCTGAGCGGCAACAGCCGTACAGCGGACAGCGCCGGGCCCGAACAGGTGTCCATTCTGATCGACAGCGATATTCATGACATCCAGCTCGCCCCTTTACAGACCCGCCAGGGCGAGGCGCTGACGCTGCATATTCAAAAGCGGCTTCGTTACGCCCCAACGCTCGACGAGCTCGGCATGTCGCCACCCACCCTGCGGCGCCTGCGCGAAATCAGCCGCGAGCAGAACGGCCTGATACTGCTGGCCGGTGACTGCCGGCACAGTCTGCAGCTGCTGAACTACGCCATGCTGCAGGATCTCAATTGTCCGGATCTGCGGATTATTTCCATCGAAGAGCGCGTCCGTCTGCCGCTGCCGCGGGTCGCCCAGCTGACGCTGCCGTCAAGCCGCGCGGCGCGCGAAGACCTGCTCAGCAGCCTGCATTTGCAGGACCCGGATATCGTCTCGCTGCAGTTGATCAATGAACGGCGCTTTTTTGCCGGTTTGCTGGAAACGGCCGCCGGCAACCGCCGCATGCTGGCCGGGGTCGAAGCGCGCACCGCTACCCGCGCGCTGCACCGCCTGCGCAGCCTGCAGCTACGCCTGGCCGATCTGGCACCCTTGCTCGGCGGGATCGTTTCCAGCCAGCAACTGCGGACTATTTGTCCGCACTGCAAACATGTCCATCACCCGCTGGAAAAAGAAAGTCACTGGATCAGGGAAAACTTTCCCGGTGCACGCACTGAGAAACTGGTCTTTGCAGAAGGAGAAGGCTGCGACGCCTGTGCCTGGACCGGACTGGGACCGGCCAGAAGCCTGTACGATGTGGTGGAGATTGATCAGGAAATGCGTGCCGCCATTGCCTGCGACGATATGCAGGCGTTTAATACCGCGTTGGCACTGCATCCGGGATTTCAGTCGCTGCGTGAAAAAGCATTCAAGCTCGCCTGCAAAGGCGAGGTCTCACTCGCGCAGGCAATGACTGTGGTGTAAACCGGACGCGGTCACAAACCGCTTCAGCGGGTTTTCTCGGCCGGGCGGCGGGAAATGACCACCATCGCCACCAGCGATAAGACCAACACCAATACGACCCGGGAGAAATCCGCATCCGCGCCGGCGCTCAGTTCCGAGCCGACAATATGCGAAACCTCGTTGTATTCGTTCCGGTATACCATGGCAACCGTCTCGACGGCCCCGCTTGCATCGCCTGCGGGAGCTGCGATCGCCAGTTCTGTCAAAGTTGTGTCGTCAGACATTTTGATTCCGGTAACAGTGAGAGTGTGTGTAGTTATAATGCCAAGTCACTGACGTTGAATTCTGTGTCCGGTGCCCCAGAGAACTGTGAAATATTCACATAAACGGCGGGAACCTGTGCTGACCGGCCCCGATTGACTGAACAAGCGTAAGTAATCGACACTATTTTGACGCGTGACAATGGCATTGTACAGAACCCGCGTATGATTTGAATGTAAACAATGCTGCAGCGCAATTATATTTTACACAAGCCCTTTTCCCGTCGCTGAGCCGGCAGCGGCCCGCGAGTCCATCCCCCCGGCCCGGCCAGCCGCGCGACTTTCCCTACGCCCTGTATTGTGTACATCAGTCTGTAAGCAGTGCTGCCGGACGGATAGTACACATTGGTACTACCCTGAACACACACCAACTTGTATGGTCGGCAGTCAGCAATCTTCCAAACCACGCCGTAATCAAGAGGCCCCCATGAGCCAGCCTAAAATCGCGCTGTTCGGCGACCACGGTAGTCCGCAAGTCGACGCGATCCGCGCCGTATTCGATGACCGCGGTGTGCCTGTGCATGTGTTTGATATCCAACTCGGCGGCAACACCCGCCCGCAGGTGTTGATCAGCCCCGACAAACTGGTCTGGAACGGCGTGGATTTCAGCGCCATCGAAGCGGTGCACGTGCGCTGCATGGCCGTCAACACGCCGGTCGCCGTGCCGCCGGTCATGAACGAAACCAACCACGCCGCCTTACGTGAGCGCTTTCTCAGGGAGCAGGAATTTCAGTCCGTCACACGCAGCTTCTTTGCTCAGCTGCAGGCGCGCGGCAAACTGGTGGCCAATACCCTGACCCGCGCCTATGTGGATCACGACACCAAAGCCCAGCTTTATCAGAAGCTGCACGATGCCGGCTTTTGTGTGCCCGATACGCTGATGACAAACGATGCCCGTCAGGCGGCGGCGTTTTTCGCGCGGGTCGGCGAGGCCGTTGCCAAACCCTCTATCGGCATAGGCTCCACACGCCGGGTCAGTGATTACGACAAACAACGTCTCGACGAATTAGACAAATCACCGGTGTTGTTTCAGGAATTGATTGAAGGCGACACCATCCGTGTCCATATCGTCGGCGACAAGGTTGTATTAGCGCTGCGGATTATCTCAGGCGAAGGTCAGGTCGATTCACGTACCGACCCGCAGGGTTTTGTCTATTTCCGGATGCCGGATGAGGAAGAGAGGAAACTGGTCGAAGCCACGCACTTTCTTGGGCTGCACTATGCGGCATGGGATATTCTGGCGGCAAAAGACGGCCGCTTTGCTTACCTTGACTGCAACCCCGGCCCTTTTATTCTTTGGATCGGTGAGAACAACTCACGTGCGGTTTTCGAACAGCTGGCCAATATGCTGACCACCTATGCGGCTACGCGCTCACTGGCAGCGGCCTACGACGCGGTAATCCCCTGCACCGCCAGTCTTGATTAAGCTCGGCAAATCGTACCGGGCTTGATTTATCAGGAGGCGAGCTTGCCGCGCTCTTCTGCTTGCTGCGCCAGCGGCGCGGCCACGTCTCTGCCGCCGACGACCTGCAATGCCGGCGGACGGGTTGAATCCACGCGATCGGCAAGAAAACTATGATCAAGCAGCATATCCCGTTGCCATTCCAGACCTGAGGCGTAGGGGCTGCCTTTGAGCTTGCGGTAAAAACTGCCGTTGATCTGATTTTTATAAATCAGATAATCACGGAAGGCCGCATAGGCTGCTTTATCGGCTTTACCCGGGTTCTTCCAGAATGCATCAAGCGGAACCCGCGCACTCAGGCCTTCGCGGTCATAGATCGCCGTACCCATGGTTTTGACCGGCGCACCGTGCAACAGGGACGACATGCCGACCGTGCTGTTGATCAAGACACTGCCCCGCGCACCGTCCAGCAGAGCCGGCAATTCAAGATCGTGAACATAATACAAGCGCCCCTCCAAATTGTACTCGTGGATAAGCTTGTTCATCAGCGTCGTATAGTCTGTGTATCCGCGGTCCATGGGATGGTGCTTGAAGATAAGCAGATCGCGCTTGTCCGCATGGCGGGCAAAAGAATCCACCACCTCGCCGATAAAGTGCTCCACCGACGTATAGGGTGAATGGGCACTGATCTGCATATCGCAGTGAACCTGCAAAGGGCACAGAAAATAGTGTTTGTTGTGGCGCTCGGTAAAAAAGCGCGTCAGATGCCTCTCGGCCAACCGGTAACGGATCTTGCGCACAAACGAGAGAATCCATTTACCGCCTTCGGAAAGCGGGTTAAGTGGCCGGTGATGCGTGTAATGCGGGTATCGCCGCCACATCACTGCACAGGCCAGATAGTAGGTCATGGCGAACAAGACCATATTGCGGAACACCCGGTCCGGGTATTTCAGGGCTGAGCCGGTGACATGCTGTACCGAGGAGTAGTCAATCTCCCGGCCGATCAGCGAGGAATTACCGTTTACGCCCCGCTCTTCAAGCGTGACAAAGTTAGGCCTGATATAGCCTTCTTCAAAGACAAAGGTCCGTACATCAAGCTCGTCTGCCATCTCCCGCGCAACCCGGTGGTAGTAGCGGCAATCACCGAACAGGTAGATCCGCCCTATATCATGGCGACGGATAAAAGCACTGAGGTAGTCGGGCCATTCTTTTTCGGTACCGGTAAAATCATGGGCATTGCGACCGCCGAAAAAAGCCCGGTCACCACCGTTAAAATTGATTTTGAAAACACGGAATCCGCTTTTTTCGAGATCGCCGGCAAAGCGTCGAAAGAACGGTCCTACCGGGCCTTGCAGTAACAGTACATTCCGGCGCATCAGCGGACTCTCCCGCGATGCCGATAGCCGGTACCACCGGCCAAAACCAGACCCACTACCGTGTTACTGCAATAAATCATTCCTACCCCTTGTATAGCCTTTGCGATCAGACGAAAAGGACTCGTACCCGTTAATCAGGTGTCGACAGACAAACGTACAAATTAAGGCGTTATTTACGCCGGGTTCGCGGGATTCGAGCAGCACCGGACACAACTGATTGAGTTACCGACATTTTTCCCGCTGACAAAGAATTCACAGAATCTTACAAAACCGTCAGATCAGCTCAGGTGAGCAACATCAGCGCCGACACGCCTATGCCCAGGCCCAGGGCCACATCCACAACCAGTCCTTTCAGCCAGCTGCGCCGGGCACTGCGCCGGGCGCTTACCTGCTCCGCTGTGGCCTTTTGCACAGGCTCGCCGGAGCCGGAGGCCTGCGGTGCGGCTTCGGCCTGATAGCCGGCCAACGCATTCATCTCACGCAGATGGGACAAGCCCTTATCGAGCGGATTGTGTGCGCGGATCTCGACATATTTTTCAATCGCGAACTGATCGGCTTTAAAGCCGCGCACCACGCGTTTGAGGTGTTCGTATTCGCGGCGGCTGAGCACGGCTTTCTCAAGCAACTCACCCACCTCCTGTTCGCGGAAGGTACCTTTGCCCAGGCGCGCTTCGGCAACCGGGCGGAATTCGTTCAGTGCCTGGGCGATCGGACGGTCCTCACGTACCCGCATACCGGCGTGCCGGTCGAAGGCCACCGGCGGCACGCCCAAAGCCTGCGCCTGTTCGGTCGCTTCCCGCAGATCGACCGCATGGGTGACCATATCTTCGATATAGCGATCCAGATCACGACGCTCAGACTCACTCAGATTTGCAATACTCATGCATTACCTCCGCTTGCGAAAAAGCACAGATCGGGCCACTTAATACAATAGCGGGTGAAAGGTGAAAGGAATGGCAGCCGGTGCGCCTCAGGCGCGGCGTAACAAGGCTTCTACAAAGTTACCGGCCTTGGTCAGATAGCCGCCCGCTCGTACGCTACGCGCACTGCCAGCCGCTTGCGCCTCGACTGCATCGAGCACGGAAAACACCGATGAAAAGTGCTTTTTATGCCAGTCATAATACAAGGGATAGGCCATCATGCTGTGATAGACCAGACTTTCGAGATCGACCTGAACGCTACGCCGTGAAGACGCACAGCGGTCATCGGTCAGGCCCCAGCCGCTATAGAAAGGCAGTCCGTAACAGCTGACTTTCACACCGCGCAACAAGGCCTCAAAACCGGACAGCGAGGTCATCACACACACGCGGTCGACCAGATTGTAAAGCGACGCGATGGACACATTTTCGACAGTAATATCCGCACCGGCTTCACTGGCTGTGTCACCCTTGCGGTTACGGCTGATTACATCCGGATGCGGTTTATAGATAATCTGTGCCTGCGGGAAATCGGCTCTGACTGCCCTGATCAAGGCCGCATTGGTGCGGATCGCGGGGGAACCGTAGGCCAGCGATGCATCGCTTTCGACCTGCCCGGGAACCAGAATGACCTGCCGCCCCGATGCTTTGCGTGCCTCCACCCAGGCGTGAATACCGTCGTCGTCAACACTGCTGAGGTTGTACTTGGTCGCCCCGCTGGTGACCAGCCTACCGATCAGCGCACGCGCCTGACGCCGCTGTTCCTCTGTGACCGAAACCCTGGCAATACGTTTTTCCAGATCACTCGGACGGGTTGCATCGTAGTAAATACCGGAATCATCAATAATCACCGATGACGGGCGTTTCAGATCCGTGCCAAGCCCGGCGCTGCGCAAAAAGCCGTCTTCCATCGTCAGAACACGCCGCCCCGGATACTGCTTGCGCAGTTCATAGGCCCGCGCCGCGCCCCAGACCAATACCGGCAGCTGCGGGTCTTCGCGGGAAAGCTCCGCGCTGTTAACGTGACTGACCTGATCGGCCAGTACACGCGCAAATTCACCGATCCAGCTACGCTTCCAGAGGGAAAAGTCCACCGCCAGCAGACGGCTTATGCGTTCACTGCGATAAGCCCGCTGCAAAGCCAGCCATTGCAATACCACTTCAGGCTCACAACGGCGGCCGCTGTCCGGATCAATATAAACGGCATAGCGGAAACAGGCGTCGAAGATCAGCTTGTCTTTGGAGATAAGTCTGCCACGGCGCGCAGGCACTTCGACCCGGTCGTCGGTCAGGCCCCAGCCAGCATAGAACGGCATCCCGAAGCAGGTGACAGGCTTGTCGTAAATCAGTGCTTCAAAACCGATTTGCGAGGTCACGACATAAACCCGGTCGACCACTTCGATCAGCGCATGAGGATGGACATCCTCGCCAACCAGCACAATTTCGGGAAACTCGTCCAGATTGCCGATCGCCGATGCCTTTTTGCCGGCAATCACATCGGGATGGGTTTTCACCACAATCAGCGCACCGGGATTCTCGCAAAGTGCCGCCCTGAGCATACTGCGGAACACGCTATCGTCTGCCAGACCGAAATAAATCGACTGATCTCCGGCGGTCTGATCGACCACCAGGCAGATTTTATCCGCACCGGCCAGCTTGTCGCGCAGTGATGCAGGCATCGCCGTGGAACGGTGGTGGTTGTATTTTGAAAGCCGCTGCTCGCGTACCTGATCGCAAAACGCCGCCACCCGCACACGCGCCGGCCCGTCCGGCTCCACACCGTCGGCCAGATAGGATTCAAGGTCACTGGGCGCATGTGCGTCGTAGTAAATACCCTGACGGTCGACGTTGTAGGCAAGTCTGACACAATCGCCGCTGGCAGGATGGCCCCAGTAACCGAAGAAACCGTCTTCCAGACAAACCAGCTCTTTGGCGCTGCGCCGGGCAGCATCCTGCGCACGCAGACCCGAGCGCTTACGTCCCCAGCCGACAAAGCCGCTAACCCGCGCATCCGCCGCCGAGGCAACGCCGGCTTTGACCACCGGCGCGCCCAGGACTTCCGGCAAAAGCGGGTCGCGCACCAAAGCCCGCGAGTAACTTGCGTAGCTCACTCAGCAGGCTCCCTTCAGACCGACGCCGGAAAATTGACAAAAACCATACTCACCGCGACTCACCGCGCAGTTCAACTGACGGCGCGCAGACGCGCGGCCCGCTGTGCCCGGACCTCGTCCAGCAGCGACTGCAGATAACGGCCGTACTGATTTTTCTTCAGTTTCTCAGCAGTTTTCTGCAATTGATGTTCATTAATCCAACCCTGACGCCAGGACACCTCTTCAGGGCAAGCCACCTTCAGCCCCTGACGTCGCTCGATGGTTTCAATATACAAGGACGCTTCGAGCAAAGACTCGTGCGTGCCGGTATCAAGCCAGGCATAACCGCGGCCCATCAGCTTGACACTCAACTCACCGTCTTCAAGATAGGCGTTGTTGATATCGGTAATTTCATACTCACCGCGTGCAGAAGGCTTAACCTGCTTGGCTTTTTCCACCACGGTGTTGTCATAGAAATACAGGCCCGTTACCGCATAGTTAGAACGCGGCTTGGCCGGTTTCTCTTCAATAGACAGCGCGCGCCCGTCGGCATCGAAATCCACCACGCCATAGCGCTCGGGATCGGCAACACGATAGGCAAATACGCTCGCGCCCTTACCCTGCTCTGCCGCTTCGCGCAGCAGGCCGGACATATTGCTGCCGTAGAAAATATTGTCACCCAGCACCAGTGCCACCGGATCCTTACCGATAAACTCTTCACCGAGGAGGAATGCCTGCGCGAGGCCATCCGGACTTGGCTGAACCTTGTAAGACAAGTCTATGCCCCACTGGGAACCGTCACCGAGCATCGACTCGAAACGCGGCAGGTCCTGCGGTGTTGAGATAATAAGAATTTCACGGATACCGGCGTGCATCAGCGTGCACAGGGGGTAGTAGATCATCGGCTTATCGAAGACCGGCAACAGCTGCTTGGAAACAGCGTGGGTCAGAGGGTAAAGCCGCGTACCGGAGCCACCGGCGAGAATAATGCCTTTCATTGGATCACCATCACGATTCTGTGTGTCTGTGAATATCAGGCTCAAACGAGCGATATTCGTGCCAGAGTTCTGTGAAGCGGCTCACACTATGCGGTGAAGGCACGGGCGCGGATACGCCCGATTGGCGGGAACAGCGGCGTTTATTGCACGCCGGCCAGCGTCCGGCATTTTTGCCGGGCCGCTTCAGCCAGACGCTGACGGCGATCTTCTTCAGCGGCCAGCCCGAGTATGGTTTCAACCCAACGCTGCGGCTCCATAGGCAGACGCAGACCATCCTCACCGTCACAGACAAGATCACGGTAGACCACGTGGTCGGCATAGATTCCGCAAGCCCCGGCCGCAGTAATATCAAAAAACTTAGTCGGTGAGCGGCTGGCATTAAAAGCGCTGTTAAGCAGCGGCGCCAGACCGATATGACGGCCGCCGCCGGCAAGCATGGCCCGGTACGCCGCCCAGTCCATCGGCATCAGCACCGCCGTGCGCGGTAAGCGACGAAACTCTGCATAGACTTCCGGATTCCCTATCACTTCGAAACGGATGGCCGGGTCACGCGCCAGCACCTCACGCATCACCGGCAATAACCAGCGCATTTCCGCGATATGCGATGCCGAGGCGTGGTAGAACACGGTCACCGGCCGGCTCTGCTCAGGCACAGCCGGTCTTGGCTTAATCACCCGCCCTTGCAAGGCCGGATAACGCGCCTGCAGCTGCGGCGAACTCCACCAGCACTCTACCCGGACGCCGCTACGCAGCCAGCGGTAGACGCGGCGCCCGGCCAGTTTGTGAATCTTCCAGCGGTAACGCAGCGGCATGCCTTTCAAGGCTGCCTGACTGAACAGATCATCATCGCTGAAATAAATCAGGCCGCTGTGCGCTAAGCTGCCCGACGCCAGCGCTGCCTGCCAGGCAGACGGGATGTAACGGACAAACACCAGTACGGCGTCTTGCGTATCGAGTTGACGAAAATCGGCCGAATGACTGACATGCTCAATGCAATAGCCCTGCGCACGCAGCTCCGGCACCACAAAGAAATCGCTCGATGGATTGGGTTTTTCTTCGACTATCAGCGCGCGCGGTGGGGTACTCATCGCAGTGAAAAGTCCTCGTAGGCCAGCGTCAGATGCGGATTGTAAGCCGTGTCATTAAACAAAGCCTGCCCCCATCGTTCGCGCATATAACGCGCTTCCGCCAGCGCCCGTGCGCGTTTGGCCCGGTTATCATCAGCGCCGCGGGAGACGGACTCATGATGGTAGAGCTCGGCATAAGGCGTCCAGACATGTCGATAACCGGCCTCTCCCACCCGCAGGCAGAAGTCCACATCGTTAAATGCCACAGCCAGATGCTCTTCGTCCAGGCCGCCGACTTCCTCAAACACCTCGCGTCTGACCAGCAGACAGGCGGCCGTGACTGCAGAGTAGTTCTGTACCAGTTTAAGCCGCTTGTGATAGCCATCAGCATCGCGCTTGTAGTATTTTTGCGCATGCCCTGCGACCCCGCCTATACCGAGTACAACACCGGCATGTTGCACGGTGTCGTCAGGGTAATACAACTTGGCACCGACGCAGCCGACCTGCGGACGCATGACATGCGAGACCATTTCGCGCAACCAGTCGCCGTCAAGCGGCTCAATATCATTGTTGATCAGGCCGAGCACTTCACCCTGCGCGTGACGGGCACCGAAATTATTGATCGCCGAGTAGTTAAAGGGCTTGTCATAGCGCAAAACCCGTACACGGCTGTCACGTCGGGTCAACTCGTCGAAATAGGCCAGGGTTTCTTTGCAACGGCTCTGATTGTCCAGTATCAGCAGCTCAAAGTCCGCGTAAGCGGTCAGAGCCAGTATGGCATCCACGCAGGGCCTGAGAATATCAATTCCGTCACGGGTGGGTATCAGCAAACTGACTTTCGGTGCCGTGGCCGGCAAAGCGTGGCGGATGCGTACGCTGCCGGGCACCTCACCGGGGAATAAACCGGCGGCAGGCAGACTGTGCCGAAGCTGTGCCAGGACGGCGCTGCCGATATGCGGCTGCGCTTGGCGGCTGTGGCGGATAATACCGGCACAATGCAAGGGTGCCTGGTCGCTGAAGCGTTCGGCCAGACGCAGATGCATAGCATGACGCGCATCGCTCCAGCTATCGCCTTGCCAGCCACCGACTTTTTGCAAGGCCTGTACGCGATAAACAGCGCCGGCACCGATATAGTCGTAGCCGCGCAGCAGATCCGGATTCCAGGCCGGCTTAAAGCGCGGCGATTCACGTTCGCCCTGCTCGTTCAGATCATCATCATCACCGTAAAGCCACTGGGTTTGCGCGCGCTCCAGCAGCGGCGCGACCAGCGCCGCCCCCTGTGCAGACCAGCGCTCGCCGGGGAAAAGAATATGAACAAAACCATCGTTGAGCTGTGCCACGGCCGCATTGACCAGCGCCGCATCGCTGCGGGCATGGCTGACGCGGATCCAGCGCACGCCGTCCGGCAGGGGCACGGGCTGCGCAAAGGCGCCCGCAACCAGGACCGGTGTTGCATCCGGCAGGCTGTCCAGCGTGTCTTGCAACAGCGCCGTCGCCGCTTCCTGCAGCGGCACAATAAACGTCAGCGGCAGCGGCTCACACGGCACCGGCGGCAAGGCCGGTTCGCGCAAACGGTTGCGGCGCTGATAGCCGTTGCGCGGGTCCAGATGACTGCACCAGTGCTCGTAGCTTTCGCGGGCCAGCAGCGGCCAACGACGGCGACTCTGGCGTGCCTGACTGCGCAAGGCACTGCGGATATCGGCCGGGCTGCGGTTCTGCCATTGCGGTGCGATCGCGCTCAGACGACGCAGCAGGCGGTCATGGGCAAAGCCCGGATGCAGCCAGATCAGGCGTAGCTGACTGACCCGGAAATGCCCGGGGCCATCGAGCGGCTCACATATCAGCCGCGCGGTCGCAAAGGGGATATAACAGAGACGTTTAGAAACACGACCCTGTTTGCAGGGGATGAAGTAAGAGGACGCGGGACAATCGGCGCGGCGGCTTTCGGCATGGATAACCGAGGTGGCCACATCCCGGTCGTGACTGACCGCCATCTCGATCATATACCAGCCGGGCAAGAGCGCACGGCTGCTGAATTCGTAACGGGCACGCCCATCCCTGTCGTCCAGGCGCAATACGCCGGGCCGCCATTGAATCACCTTATAGTCGTAAACGACCGGAAGAATACTGGGGTTTGCCTGCATGATGCGCACAGACAATGCACATCGCAGGCCAGCGCAGGCTCGCCGCAGAGCCGCCGGTGACGCGGCTCTGCAACAAGGCGCTTAGCGCGGCGCCATGCGGATCGCGCCGTCGAGGCGGATCACCTCACCGTTAAGCATGGGATTTTCGATAATCTGCCGCGCCATCAGCGCGTATTCGGCAGGTTTACCAAGGCGCGACGGGAAAGGCACCTGAGCGCCGAGCGACTCGCGTGCCGCGTCGGGCAATCCGGCCATCATCGGGGTGTCGAAAATGCCCGGCGCGATGGTCATTACACGCACGCCGTAGCGGGCCAGCTCCCGCGCCATGGGCAGGGTCATGCCGACCACACCGCCTTTGGACGCGGCGTAGCTCAGCTGACCGATCTGCCCGTCATAGGCGGCGACGGATGCGGTATTGATCACCACCCCGCGCTCACCGTTAGCATCCGGCAAATTTTTGACGATCTCCGCCGCCGCTAAACGGGTGACATTGAAGGTGCCGACCAGATTGACCCGAATGCCTTTTTCAAACAGCCCCAGATCATGCGGCCGGCCCTCGCGGTCGAGTAACTTGGCCACCGGCACAATACCGGCGCAGTTGATCACACCATGCAGCGCACCAAAGGCATCCAGCGCAGTGCTCACAGCCTGCCCCACCTGCTGCTCATCGCACACATCGGCGGCGACAAAGCGTGCCGCATCGCCCAGCCCGGCCGCCTTTTTCTCACCGGCCTCGCGGTTCAGGTCGATCAGCACCACACGCGCACCATTGGCAATAAGTTCATCGGCGGTCGCCCCGCCCAGACCCGAGGCACCACCGCTGATCAGAAAGGTCTTATCGGTCAGGTTCATTCCTTCCCCCGGTACTGCGGCTGGCGTTTTTGCATAAAGGCATCAATCCCTTCGGCGGCGTCCTCGTCCATCATATTGCAGGCCATCACGCTACCGGCCAGCTGATAGGCTTCATCCAGCGGCTTGTCCAGCTGGGCATAGAACAAGGCTTTACCGCGCCGGATTGCACTGGTCGAACGCGACATCACCTTATCGCACAATGCATCGACCTCGCTGTCGAGCTGCTCCGCCGGTACCACGCGGTTCACCAGGCCGTTTTGCCGGGCATCTTCAGCGTCGATAAAATCCCCTGTCACGAGCATTTCCATGGCTTTTTTACGCGGCACAACGCGCGACAAGGGCACCGCCGGGGTACTGCAGAACAAGCCCACGGTAATCCCCGACACGGCAAAGCGTGCCGCCTCGCTGCAGACCGCCAGATCGGCCTGCGCCACCAGCTGACAGCCGGCGGCGGTGGCAATACCGTGGACACTGGCGATAACGATCTGCGGCATGCGGTTGATGGTCTGCATCACACCGCTGCAACGCTCGAACAGATCGCGGTAATAGGCTTCCTGCGGATTGGCGCGCATTTCTTTAAGGTCGTGCCCGGCACAAAATGCCTTGCCGTTACCGTGCAGCACCACCACCATAATCCGCGGATCAGCAGCGATCGCATCGAGTTCTTTCTGCAACGCGGCCAGCATATCTTCGGACAGGGAATTAAATTGCCCCGGGCGGTTCAGCGTCAGATCGACGCGTTGCCCCTTATCCTGCCGGAGCAGAATGGCTTCCTCACTCATAGTCTGTTCTCCTCATTATCCTCAACGTCGTTCTTATAGTTATGCGCCCGACCGTGCAGCACATTGTCGACCGCATCGTGGGGCTCGCGCCCGTCTGTCTCACCGTCTTTGCGGTACACATATTTGTCCGCCAGGCCTTCGATACAGCGGGCCGCGGTCATATGCAGTTCACGCAGGGTGTCGTTGATGTCCTGACGTTTTTGTTCCAACTCGGCACACTGGTCGTGGATGCGTTTGAGCAGATACTGCAGCTGCCCGGCTTCGCCCAACTCGCTGTCGTACATGTCGATGATGTTCTTCAGCTCACTGAGGGAAAAACCCAACCGCTTGCCACGCACCACCAGCCGCAGACGGACACGGTCGCGCTGCGAGAAGAACCGTTTCGTACCTTCACGTTCGGGGCTGAGAATGCCCTGCGCCTCGTAGAAGCGCAGCGTACGCGGGGTAACATCAAACTCGGCGGCCAGTTCGGAGATGGAATAACGTTTTTGCATGGTCTACCTCTTGCCTGCCCTGTGACGTTAAGGTCAGGCAGATTTATCTATTTTGGGACTAAATAGCGCAAAAAACACAGACAGATACGCTTTAGCTTGACGTTAACGTCAAGCAAGGGAAAAATATCAAAGCATTTCAACAAAAGCAATTGAGGATTATGACTGCGCATAACCGCGACGATTTCCGTCACTTTTTTTCAGAGAACGTCCGCTGGGGCGATTGCGACATGCTCGGTCATGTCAACAACACACTCTACGTCCGCTATATTGAGTCGGCGCGCGTGGCCTACACCCATGACGTGCTGGATGCGTCATTGTCAGGCAATGTGCAATCGTGCTGGATTCTGGCGGACCTGCATTGCCGTTTTCGGGCACAGGTGCATTTCCCGGAAAGCCTGAGCATCGGCAGCCGCATTGTCCGCGTCGGCAACAGCAGCGCCTTGATGCAGGGCAACATCTTCTGCGCCGACAATACCGAGCCGGCGTTTACTTCCGCCGCCACGCTGGTCTGGTTCAATATGGCCGAACAACGTCCGGAACGTGTGCCGGACGATATCCGCGCGCGGATTCTCGACTTTGAAGGCAGTGTCGAGGGCTTATAGACCGGCGTCAGCCACGGACCGGCGCGGCAGACGTATTTCCGCGCCGGCTTGTGGCTGATCGGGAATCAGGCGTGACAAGAGCAGCGATACCGAAGACAGCAGCGCACCGGTCAGGAACACGGCCGCCGGAGAGTACAGCCAGAGCACGCCATAGACCGCCGGCAGGATAACCGCCGCAATATGATTGATGGTGAAAGCCACCCCGGCGGTCGGTGCCATATCCGCCGGATCAGCGATTTTCTGGAAATAGGTGCGCATGGCAATCGCCATGGCAAACAACACGTGGTCGATCAGATAGAGCACCACCGCCACACCGGCATGGCTGACAAAGGCATAACCGATAAACACCAGGACCAGCCCTGTGTACTCCAGGGTCAGCGCACGGCGCTCACCGAAACGGCCGATAAAGCGCCCGATACGCGGCGCGAAATACAAGGTCAGTATGCCGTTGACCAGAAACAGGATCGCCATGGCTGAGGCATCAAAGGCAAATTTCTCGACCATCAGAAAGCCGGCAAAGACCACGAATATCTGCCGCCGTGCGCCGGCCATAAACGTCAGTGCGTAATACAACCAATAGCGCTTACGCAGCACGATATGGCGGTTCTGCGGGGTTTTCTGAGCAAAACGCGGGAACCACAGAAAAGCAAAAACCCCGACGGCCATCGTCAGCCCGCCGCCGATGGTGTAGAGCGCCGTCATGGACAGCCCCAACCAGCTGATACCGGCGTAAACCAAACCGAATGCAAGCAGCGACGTCACCGAACCGATCGCCATCATGCGTCCCATCTGCCAGGGCGCATTCTGCTTATCAAACCACTGCAGACTCAGCGACTGATTGACCGCCTCGAAATAATGAAAGCCGATCGACATG
This sequence comes from Granulosicoccaceae sp. 1_MG-2023, assembly GCA_030546905.1. GTDB lineage: Bacteria > Pseudomonadota > Gammaproteobacteria > Granulosicoccales > Granulosicoccaceae > UBA7957. Next base: position 29,063 of record JAUOPI010000009.1, read on the forward strand.
ATCACCGTGGTGAAATACAACCCCGTAACCGAAGGGAAATAGCCCGTCAGCAGGGTGCCCAGCCCCATCACGATCAGCGACAGCACAATCAGTTGTTGCTCGCGCAACAGCCAGAGCAGGAAGATCACCGTAAACGACAAAAAGCCCGGCACCTCGCGAAGACTCTGCAGGATACCGATCTCCACACCGGTAAAACCGGCCTGTTCAATGGCAAAATTGTTCAGCAGGCTCTGCCAGACTTTGAACGACAAGGGCATGGCCGCGGCCAGCACAAACAACAACATGACAGGCGATTGCCGGTCGGGAATCCACTTTCGCATTTGCTAAAACTGCCTTTGAAAACAATGCCGCCCCAATGCGGCTGAGCCCCGGAAACTTGACGATAGCCGTTATCGGGACTATCTTCGGGCCCCTTTGAATCCGGCTAAGCGCTAAGTTTAGCGGATTTACGCAAGGCCCTGCGGATGAACCGATACGAACTTCGCTTGCTGTTGTACACCACCGTCGCAGCATTCGCTGCTTTGTATGCCCCGCAGCCGATCCTGCCGCGGCTGGCCGCAGACTTCGGCGTCAGCCCGTCTGACGCTTCGCTGCTGATCAGCGCCACCATGATCCCGCTGGGTCTGGCACCGGTCATTTACGGCTACCTTATCGAAGCGGTACCGGCACGCCTGGTGTTGCTCTGGGCAATCGCTCTGCTGATCGCCGGGCAACTGCTGTTTGCCCTGACCGACCACTACGGCGTGCTGCTTGCAGCGCGCCTGCTGCAGGGGCTGGCCTTCCCGGCCACCTTCACCGCTATCATGACCTATTGCTCGACCAGTGCCACGCGCGAATCGGTGCGCCGGGTGATCGGCTACTATGTGGCCGCAACCATCCTCGGCGGCTTCGGCGGACGCCTGCTCAGCGGTGTGATCGCCAGCGCCTTCAGCTGGCGCGAGACCTTCCTGCTTCTGGCACTGATGCTGTCGCTGTCGTTTGTGCTGATTCTGCGTTTGCCGGGCGGCAAGCGTATCGACTTTGCCCGCCTCGACCGGCGTGCTATTTCCCGTGTACTTGGCCATGCGCCCGCGCGCTACGGGCTGCTGGTGATTTTCTGCGTGTTTTTCACCTTCGCCTCGCTGCTCAACGCGCTGCCGTTTAATCTGCGCGAGAACGATGCCGGTATCAGTGATTTTGTGATCTCACTGGTTTATGCCGGTTATATCGTCGGGGTTGTGGTGGCCTTGCAGGTTGCGCGGATCAGCCGCCTGCTCGGCGGTGATCTGCGCGTCATTCAGACCGGTCTTGTCCTGTTTGCTGCCGGCACCGCCTTATTCGCCCTGCCCGGCACGGTGACCGCGATTACCGTGATGTTTGTCTTTGTGACCGGGATGTTTATGGTGCACTCGACACTGTCGGGTTTTCTCAACCATATCGCCGCCGAACACAAGGGCGTCGTCAACGGCTTGTATATCTCCTTCTACTACAGCGGCGGCGCCATCGGCTCCTGGCTGCCGACACTGGTCTATTCACGCTTCGGCTGGCAGTTGTTTATCTGTGTATTGCTGGGTGTTTGTGCGCTGGCCGGCTATTTTGCCTACCGGCTGAGTGTGGCGCTGCGCGACGCTTAATACAGACCCAGCGCGGCCAGCACGACCAGACCGAAGGTAATGGTAAACGGGCTCAGCGCGGTGGTGACAGCCACAATTTCCGCGGCCATCGGCCCCTGATCGGTCATTTGCCGGGCCATCACATAACTGGCTGCCGCAGTCGGTGTGGCCATCAGCAGAAATACAATCACCAGCACTTCATCACGATAGCCGACCGCCCAGGCCGCCGTGGTGATCAACAACGGTTGCACGACTAATTTGATTGCCGAGGCCCGCATCACGTCACGTTGATTACCGCGGAAACTACGCCAGCTGAGCGTGCCACCGATGCATAACAAAGCCAGAGGCAGGGTCATCTGGGCCAGATAGCGACCGCTGTCGAGCAGCAACTGCGGGACAGGAATCCGCAACAAGGCCACAGACGCGCCGGCCAGAATGCCGAGGATCAGCGGATTACGCAGCATTTTCAGCCAGCGCGCATCGCCGCGTTTGCCGAGAATCCACACCGACAGCATATTGAAAAGCAACACCACCACGGCGAGAAACGATGCCGCCTGCGCGATGCCTTCATCACCGTAAGCGCTGACCAGCAAGGCAAGGCCGACGATGCCGAGATTGCCGCGAAACGCCCCCTGAATAAACACCGCCCGCTTTTCCTCTGCCACAAAAGCCGGACTCAGCCAGACCAACAATGCAACACTGCCCAGCACCGCACAAACAGCAAACAGGGCCAGGTCAGGCCGCAGAATATCAGCCGGATCGCGGGTCGCCAGACTGAAGAACAGCATCAGCGGCAGGGTCACATTAAAGACCAGCTTGTCGCCTGTGGTGATAAACGCCTCGCCGATCACGCCGCGTCGGCGTAACACCACGCCCAGCACAAGAATCAACAAGACCGGACCGGTGACAGCGACGGCGTCGCTCAGATGCTGAAAAAACATGAGCCGGGGCTCTATAAGGTTAGGAGAAGGAGGTCAGACTTTACCGGGACGCAGGGCGCGGATGTAATCGGCCTGCTCTTTGGTCTGAATACGGCGTTTATTGGTTTCGCGTACCCGCTTGATGGCATCTTCGGGCTGCATGCCGAACTCGACAAGGATTTTCGCCGCCAGCAGACCGGTGCGCCCGAGACCGGCATAGCAATGGATAATGATATTCTCACCGTGCGTCAGCAGATTGCGGATCCGCGCACCTTCACGCACCCAGTCCGATTCGAAATCTTCTTCGGGAATATACATATCCATCATCGGCATGTGGCGCCACCAGAGCCGTTCGGCACGGATACGCTCCGGCAGATCAGACACCCCGGCAATGGACAGCTCGTGCTCCTCGACCAGAGTCACCACACCGCGCGCGCCCCACTCGACAATCGCATCAAGATCGGCCTTCATCTGGCGGTTGACGTTTTGCTTCTGGCCACCGCCGATACGCAGTCCGGGACACGCAACCAGCCCGATCCGGCCGGGAAACAGCGATGTCTCGATCGTATCGATTTTATTCGGGGTGACGCGTTTAAAGAAGAACATATTAGCCTGCTAATGAGTTGGCGGCGGTGTTTTAAAGTCAGCCGACAAGTATAGCAAGCAAGCACGCAATGTGCCGCGTTGAGATCCTGAACTGCCTAAGCGTACACAGCAGGCGCCCGTCCGGCGTCCTGCCTCAGACGCCGATATTATTTATAGGCCAGCTCGAATGCCGTTTCAGACTCAACCAGCTCAATGAGTTTGGCGTTATTGCGGATCACCCCTTCGGCGGCCAGCTTGCTCAGCGCGCGGCTGAGCGATTCAGGACGCAGTCCGAGATAACAGGCTATATCGCCTTTGGAGATAGGCAGGCGGAAACGCCCGGCCTCATTCCGGCGGATCACATTGCTTTCGCTGAGGGTCTGCAAAAACATCATGACGCGCTTTTCCGCCGGCAGGCCACGGTTGTGAACCAGATTGTTGTTAATCTGGCGGATCTGATGGCCGAGGAGTTTAAAGATTTTGTGCTGCAACTCAGGAATCTGCCCGCAAAGATGCTCGAGTTTGTCGTAAGGCAGCTCGCAGACCCAGGTCGATTCCATCGCCACCGCGTCGTTGCGATAACGCGAATCGCCGATGGCATCCACGCCGAACATCTCGCCGGAAAAATAAAACCCGTCAACCAGTGCATCGCCCTCGTCAGAGACCGATTCGACCTTCACCGCACCGGTTTGCACAACAAACAGCGAGTGGAAACGGTCTTCCATACGGTAGATGGCTTCGCCGGGTTTATAAGGTCCGCGGGTTGTTGAAATAGCGGCCAGCGCTTTGAGTTGCTCGTCATTGAGGCCCGCGCCCGGACAGCGGTCACGCGCTTCGCATTGGTCGCAATCGGTACGTGCGCCGGACGCGATAACCCGCAACCTGGGTTCAGGTTTTTCAGTAGTCACGAAGGTCTCTCCCTGCAATGTCTCAAATTGTCCCTGTTTGACAGGACTGCAGCGCTTTATCACGCCGTCTGTTCTTGCGCATTACAGTATCATTTAAACCCGCCCCGTGCCACAGAATACGCCCGCCTCAGGCAGGGTAAAAACGGGCCGGAAAAACGCTCTCCGGCCCGCGACAGCACGACTCAGGAAAGCCGTTCAAAGACCGTGCTGATACCCTGTCCCATGCCGATACACATGGTCGCCAGTCCCAGCTCACCGTCATGCTGCTGCATCACGTTCAGCAAGGTCGTGCTGATACGCGTTCCGGAACAACCGAAGGGGTGACCGAGCGCGATTGCGCCGCCGTTGAGGTTGACCTTCTCGTCCATCACCTCCAGCAACTGCAGATCCTTCAGCACCGGCAAGGCCTGGGCGGCAAAGGCTTCGTTGAGCTCCACATGCGAGATATCACTCATGCTCAAACCGGCACGGCGCAGCGCCTTTTTGGTCGACGGCACAGGCCCGTAACCCATGATCGCCGGATCACAGCCGGACACGGCCATGCTGCGGATCTTCGCTATCGGGTTCAAACCGGCATCGCGCGCGGCTTTGCCGGACATCACCAGCATCGCCGAAGCGCCGTCAGCAATCGCCGAGGACGTACCGGCTGTGACTGTGCCCTGCTTGGGTATAAACACCGGCGGCAACTCGGCCAGGGATTCGGTGGTCACATCCGGGCGGATGACTTCATCGGCGGTAATCATCTTCGGACGCCCTTCGGCATCATGTCCGGCTATCGGCACGATCTCATTGTCAAAACGGCCTTCCTGTGCCGCCGCCCAGGCGCGCTGATGCGAGCGCGCCCCGAAAGCGTCCTGCTGCTCACGGCTAATGCCGTGCATTTTGCCCAGCAGCTCGGCAGTCAGCCCCATCATCATCGAGGCCTTGGCAATATGCCGGCTCAGCTCCGGATTCAGGTCAACACCGTGCAGCATGGGAATATGCTGCATGTGTTCGACACCACCGACCACAAAGGCATCGCCGTAGCCTGACATCACGCCCTGAGCGGCCGTGTGCAGCGCCGACATGGACGAGCCACACAGACGACTGACCGTCTGCGCGCCGCAGGATTGCGGCAGATCGGCCATCAACGAGATCGCCCGCGCCACATTAAAGCCCTGCTCCAGAGTTTGATTAACACAACCCCAGATCACGTCTTCAACCAGCTCGGGATTAAACCCGGGATTGCGTTGCAAAAGGGCTTTGATCAGCGCCGCGGAGAGATTCTCGGCGCGGACATTGGCAAAGCCACCGTTTTTACTGCGCCCCATGGGGGAGCGGACACAGTCGATAATAACAACATCGTTATCCTGAAAAGACATGGCAATCCTCCTCACTTCGCGCCGGGAACGGGGTAGAAAGTTTCACCGGCTTCGCCCATGGCACGGAGTTTTTCCGTCGGCTCATAAGCTTTTCCGAGTGATGCGTACTTGTCGCAGAGCGCACAGAACTGCGCCACACCGATACTGTCGATGTACTGCAACGCGCCACCACGGAACGGCGGGAAGCCGATACCGTAGACCAGCCCCATATCCGCCTCGGTGGGCGAATCGACGATGCCGTCTTCCAGACAACGTACCGTCTCAAGACACAGGGGAATCATCATCCGTTCGACGATTTCTTCGTCGCTGAATTCAAGCGTGGCACGCACTGCCGGCTTGATAAGCTCGTAAGCCTGCTCGTCAGTGAGTTTGCGCGGCTTGCCTTTTTTGTCCTTCTCATAGCGGTAAAAACCGCTACCGGTCTTCTGCCCGTAACGACCGGCTTCAAACATGGCCGTCACCGGATCCTTGTCCGCCTTCTGCATGCGGTCGGGAAAACCTTCCGCCATGACCTGACCGGCGTGCTGCCCGGTATCGATACCGACCACGTCGAGCAGATAGGCCGGGCCCATCGGCCAGCCGAATTTTTCCATCAGCTTGTCAATGCGTTTAAAGTCCGCACCGTCCATCAGCAACTGAGAAAAACCGCCGAAATACGGGAACAGAATCCGGTTCACCAGAAAGCCCGGGCAATCGCGTACCACGATCGGCGTTTTACCCATTTTCTGCGCATAGGCCACGGTCGTGGCAATCGCCCTGTCACTGGACTTGGTGCCACGGATCACCTCAACCAGCGGCATCATGTGCACCGGATTGAAAAAGTGCATACCGCAGAAGTTTTCCGGACGCTTAAGGTTCTGCGCCAGCAGATCAATCGAGATTGTCGATGTATTGGAGGTCAGAATCGCATCATCGCGCAGCGCCGCTTCGGTCTCAGCCAGCACGCTTTGTTTGATTTTGGGATTCTCCACCACCGCCTCTACCACAAGGTCGACCCCGGCCACATCACCGTAGCTCAGCGTGGGGCGGATATTATTCAGCACACCGGCCATTTTCTCCGGCGTCATGCGTCCGCGCGAAATCTGCTTCAGCAATAACTTGTCCGCTTCTTCAAGCCCGGCTTGCAATGCTTCCTCGCGGATATCCTTCATCACGATCGGTGTCCCTTTGGAAGCCGATTGATAGGCAACACCGCCGCCCATAATACCGGCGCCCAGCACGGCGGCCTGATTGACCGCAGCGGCGTCGGCAGCGACTTTGCGGCTCTTGCGTTTGAGGTACTGATCTTTCAGGAAAATACCGACCAGGTTAGCCGCCACATCGGTCTTGGCCAGCTTGGCAAACGCCGCCGCTTCCACTTGTAAGGCCTCATCACGCGGCAAGGTGCAATGCTTGCGGATGGTGCCGATAATGGTCATGGGCGCGGGGTAATGCGGACCGGCTTTGGCACCGACTACGCCGGCGGCCGATTCGAAGGCCATGGTCTGCTCCAGCGGTGTCAGGCCGACCGGATCGATCTTACGCGCACGTGCTGCGCGGTAGTCGAACTTGCCGGCAACAGCGTCCTCGAGTAACTGACGTGCGGTGTCCATCAGCTGATCCGGCGCCACCACCGCATTGGCTACGCCGTCTTTCAGAGCTGCGGCGGCGCGTTTATGCGAACCGCTGCAAATCCATTCGATCGCGTTATCGATACCGATCAGACGCGGCAGACGCACGGTGCCGCCCCAGCCCGGCAATATGCCAAGCTTGACCTCTGGCAGACCAATTTTCGCATTGCGGCTCAGTACACGGTAATCGCAGGCCAGCGCCAGCTCACAACCGCCGCCCAGTGTGTCACCGTTGATCGCCACCACCGTCGGGCAGGGCAAATCCTCGATGCGGGTGTAGAGCCGGTCGACCTCGAGCACCATTTCGCGGATCTTGGCTTCGTCGCCGGAGAACAGCCCGAGAAACTCGGTAATATCGGCACCGACCACAAAGCTTTTCTTGGCGCTGCTGATCAACAGCCCCTTCAGCCCCTCAGTGGCGTAGAGTTGGTTTACAGCCGCTTCCAGCTCGCCGATCATCCGCGCGCCGAAGGCATTGACCGGTGCATCGGCGGCATCCAGCACCAGGTTATACAAGCCCGGTGAGAGCTCTTCGAGCCGGATCGATGTTCCTGTTTCGCTCATGCTAAATCTCCGTTATCGATCAGTTCACGACGGGCGCTTTGGTACTCGTCGCGCATACGTTCAACCAATTCCGCCACCGGCAATACATCACCGATCGCGCCCACCCCGTGGCCGGCAGACCAGATGTTTTTCCAGGCCTTGGCTTCATCCTTGGTTTTCTTTTCAAAGTCCATGTCTTTGGCTTCCATGGTCGCCGGGTCCATACCCGCGGCCTGCAAGCTTTTGGCAAGGAAGTTGGCATTCACGCCCGAGACTTTTTCGGTATAGACGATGTCCCTGGAGCCGGACTCCACAATCATCTCCTTGTAGGCCTGGTCGGCCAGACTCTCGGTGGTATTGATAAAGCGCGTGCCCAGATAAGCCAGGTCCGCACCGATTGCGCGGGCGGCCAGCACATCAGCACCGGTAGAGAGACTGCCGGCCAGCAGAAGGGTTTTGTCAAAAAAGCTGCGCAGCTCACGCACCAGGGCAAAGGGGCTGGTGGTGCCGGCATGGCCGCCGGCCCCGGCGCAGACCGCAATCAGCCCGTCAACACCGGCGGCGGCGGCTTTTTGTCCGTGCCGCACGTTGATCACGTCATGGAAGACAATCCCGCCATAGCTGTGCACCGCATCGACCACATCCGCTACCGCACCGAGTGAGGTGATCACCAGCGGCACCTCATGTTTGACACACAACTGCAGATCTTCCTGCAGTCGCGGATTGGACTTGTGCACAATCAGATTAACGCCGAAGGGCGCAGCGTCCGGCGCTTCCGCCAGCGCCTGCTTGATCTCAAGCAACCACGTTTCAAAATCCTCAGAGGTGCGCGCATTAAGCGCCGGGAAGGTCCCGACTATGCCCGCACGACAGGCATTGATGACCAGCTCCGGTCCGGAGACCAGAAACATCGGGGCGCTGACGACCGGGAGCCGCAAACGCCCCCGGAACTGTTCAGGTAAAGCCATGTTTCCTCCTCTCCTCTATTGGGAGACGATGTTATTAAAGATAAGCAAAAGCCGATTCGTCGAGCGCAAAAAGCGGTTCGGCGCCGGCCTCAATCGTGGTTTTCAGGGCGCGGGTACGGGGCAGAATTTTGCTGAAGTAGAAATTCGCCGAGGCCAGCTTGGCTTTATAAAAACCACTCTCGTCGGCATCGGCTTTCTCTGCCGCGACCGCGGCGGCTTTCAGCCACAGATAAGCCTGCACCACATAACCGCTGTACATCAGATAATCCACCGACGCGGCGCCCACCTCATCGGGGTTGGCCATCGCCTTGGCACCGATCTGTTTGGTCATCTCGCCCAGCTCCATCGCCAGCTTGCCAACCAGCGGCACCCACTGCGCCACGGCCGGATTGCCGGCCAGGGCCTGCACTTCGGCACCGGCTTCTTCGAGGAAGTCTTTCAGCAGTGCGCCCTGCGAACCGAGTACCTTGCGGCCCAGCAGATCCAGCGCCTGAATGCCGGTGGTGCCTTCGTAGATGGTGGAAATACGGCTGTCGCGGACATTCTGCTCCATGCCCCATTCGCGGATATAGCCGTGGCCGCCGAAACACTGCAAGCCGAGGTTGGCTGATTCGAAGCCGGTTTCGGTCATAAAGGCCTTGGCAATCGGTGTCAGCAAAGCAAGCCGCCCTTCGGCGCGTTTGCGCTCTTCTTCACTGCCGTGATGCGTAATATCCAGCAGCTTGGCAGTGAAATACAGCAACATGCGATGACCTTCGGCAAAGACCTTCTGGGTCATCAGCATACGCCGCACATCGGCGTGCACGATAATCGGGTCAGCCGGACCATCGGGGTTTTTCGGCCCGCTCAGACTGCGCATTTGCAGGCGTTCGCGAGCATAGGCCAGCGAATGCTGAAAGCCCCACTCGGCGTGCGCCAGGCCCTGCAGGGCCGTGCCGATACGGGCCGAGTTCATAAAGGTAAACATGCAGTTCAGACCGCGGTTTTCCGGCCCGATCAGAAAACCTTCCGCGCCGTCAAAGTTGAGCACGCAAGTGGCATTGCCGTGAATACCCATTTTGTGCTCAAGCGAACCGCAGCTGACGTGATTCGCTTCGCCGCAGCTGCCATCGGCCCGGACGCGGAATTTGGGCACAATAAACAGGGAAATACCCTTGGTGCCGGCCGGCGCATCCGGCAGTCTGGCCAGCACGATATGGACGATATTCTCCGCCATATCGTGATCGCCGGCGGAAATAAAGATTTTGGTCCCCGAGATCCGGTAAGTGCCGTCGGCCTGCGGTTCGGCTTTGGTGCGCAACATGCCAAGGTCGGTACCGCAGTGCGGCTCGGTCAGACACATGGTGCCGGTCCATTGGCCGGAAATCAGCTTCGTCAGATAAGTCTGTTTCTGCTCCTCGGTTCCGTGCTCGCTGAGCGTATTCATCGCGCCGTGGCTGAGTCCCGGATACATGCCCCAGGCCCAGTTGGCGGTGTTGATCAGTTCCGACATGACGGTCGACAGCGAATGCGGCAAGCCCTGCCCGCCGTAAGCCGGGTCGTGTGACAAGGCCGGCCAGCCACCGTCGACATATTGCGCATAGGCTTCCTTAAAACCGGACGGGGTTGTGACCTTACCATCGTTCCACTGACAACCCTCGCTGTCACCGACCGCATTCAGCGGCGCCAGCACGTTCTCGGCAAACTTACCGGCCTCTTCCAGAATCGCCGTGACAGTCTCGGGCGTGGCATCGGCGCCGTTGGGCATGGCTGCATAGTGGGAGGGGAAGTCGAGCAGATCGTTAAGCACGAATTCCATATCGCGCAGGGGCGCTTTGTAATGCGTCATGAGAATCCTCCGAAGAATTTTTTTCTTGGTTTTATGAGTACCACGGAAGTCTCGCCCGAAGCCGCCGGCGCAACAATGGCCGAAACCGGCATTTTTTATGGCAATTTCGCTCAACAATCGCCTTTTACCATTATTTTCAATCCATTAAACAACAGCACGAAATCGTCATAAACACCACACGACCGCCTGCCGGGCAGCACGGCGGGCGCAGGTTATACTGTGTTGCTATTTTCCACTCCGGACTGCTTCATCCATGAACGAAACCACCCCGCAAAAACGCGGCCTTGGCTGCTTCGGCATCGCCGGCCTGATGCTGTTGACGATCGTCCTGTCTGTGGGCGTGACATTCTGGCTGGTCAAAACCCAGCTGTTTCCCGCACCGTTTGAGCCGGTCGCGCTCGACCGGCAGGAACAACAAACCCTGCAGGACAAGCTCGACGCCATCGGTCTCGGCGAGATCGTCAGCGCCGCACCGAAGGCCAACGACCGCCTGACACAAACCCAACGTCAGGAATCTGCCGAACTAACACCGGAGCCCTATACCGAAGACCCGGAGCGCCGCAATATCAGTCTGAGTGAGAAAGAACTGAATGCCCTGCTGGCCAACAATACCGATCTGGCGCAACGGCTGGTCATCGACCTGGCCGACAATATGGCCAGTGCCAAATTGCTGGTGCATCTTGATCCGGACTTTCCGTTTATCGGGGGCAAAACCCTCAAGGTCAGCGCCGGCACCGAAATCGCGTTCGAAGACGGCAAACCGGTCATCGTACTCAAGGGCGTCAGCGTCTGGGGCGTGCCGGTACCGAACGCCTGGCTGGGCGGGATGAAGAATGTCGACCTGGTCGAACAGTTCGGCGACGACGGCGGCTTCTGGCAGGGTTTTGCCGATGGCATCGCCGACATCCGTGTCAGCGAAGGCGAGCTGCATGTCCGTTTGCGTGAATAAGCGCGGCCGCCTTATAGTAGCCGCCAACGCACTCAGTACAAGGCTGCCGGACCCGGGCGGCCTGCGGCAGGCACAACAGAAGAATAACAAGCGAGGGCTTTATGAAATTTACCGGCACTGAGAATTACGTTGCGACCGACGATCTGAGTATGGCTGTCAACGCGGCCATCGCGCTGCAACGGCCCTTGCTGATCAAAGGCGAACCGGGCACAGGCAAAACGCTGCTGGCCGAGGAAGTCGCCGCCGCGCTGGGCAAGCCGCTGATTCAGTGGCATATCAAATCCACCACCAAAGCCCAGCAAGGGCTCTACGAATACGACGCGGTGTCACGCCTGCGCGACTCACAGCTCGGCGACGACCGGGTGCACGACATCAGCAATTACATTGTCAAAGGCAAGCTCTGGGAAGCCTTTGACGCCGACGAACAGGCCGTGTTGCTGATCGACGAAATCGACAAAGCCGATATTGAATTCCCCAACGATCTGCTGCTGGAACTGGACCGCATGGAGTTCCACGTCTACGAGACGCAGCAAACAGTCCGCGCGCGCCAGCGGCCGATCGTCATCATCACCAGTAACAACGAAAAGGAATTACCCGACGCGTTTCTGCGCCGCTGTTTTTTCCACTACATCAACTTCCCAGACGCGCAGACCATGGAAGAGATTGTGCGCGTGCATTTCCCGGATATCGAAAAGAAACTGGTCGGAGAGGCGCTGGAAGTGTTTTTCGGCGTACGCCAGCTCAACGGCCTGAAGAAAAAGCCCTCGACCTCAGAGCTGATCGACTGGCTGAAACTGCTGATGGCCGACAATATTCCGGTCGAGACCCTGCGCGATCCGAACAGCGACAACGCTATCCCGCCGCTTTACGGGGCACTGCTGAAAAACGAACAGGATGTACAACTGCTGGAACGGCTGGCCTTTATGAACCGCCGCCGGCGTCAGCCCGGAAACTAAGCCGCCATGCTTATCGGCTTGTTTCAGGAAGTACGCAAGGCCGGTATCCCGGCCTCCCTGCGCGAGCTGCTGGATCTGCATGCCGCGCTGGAGCAGCATCTGGCCTTTGCCGACATGGACGATTTTTACTATCTGTCGCGGCTCTGCCTGGTCAAGGACGAAAAGTACTTCGACCGCTTTGATATGGCGTTTTCCGTGTATTTTCAGGGGCTGCAGGATCTCAACGATGTGCTCGCCAAAGTCATCCCTGATGAATGGTTAAGACGGGAATTCGAGCGCCAGCTCAGCGAAGAAGAACGCCAGCGCATCGATTCCCTCGGCGGTCTGGACGAATTGCTCAAACAATTCAAAAAACGTCTCGAAGAACAGAACGAACGCCATCAGGGCGGCAATAAATGGATCGGCACCGGCGGCACCTCGCCCTTCGGCGCCTACGGCTATAACCCGGAAGGTATCCGCATCGGCCAGGACCGCAACCGCAACCGCCGTGCGATCAAAGTCTGGGACCGGCGCGAATTCCGCAACCTCGACGACTCGGTGGAACTGGGCACGCGCAATATCAAAGTCGCCCTCAAACGCCTGCGTGAATTTGCCCGCAGCGGCGCCGACGAAGAACTCGATCTGGATAACACCATCAGCGCCACCGCCCGCAACGCCGGCTTTCTCGACCTGAAAATGCGCCCGGAAAAACACAATGCGGTCAAAGTGCTGCTGCTGATGGATATAGGCGGCTCCATGGACGACTATGTGCGCAGCTGCGAAGAACTCTTCTCAGCCGCGCGCAGCGAGTTCAAGCATCTGGAGTATTTCTACTTCCACAATTTCATTTACGAAAACGTCTGGCGCGACAACCGCCGGCGCCGCACGGAAGTCACCCAGACCTTCGATCTGCTGCATAAATACGGCCGCGACTACAAAGTCATTTTTGTCGGTGATGCCACCATGTCGCCCTACGAAATCGCCTATCCCGGCGGCAGCGTCGAGCATATGAACGAAGAAGCCGGCTCGGTCTGGTTCGAACGTTTCAGCGACACCTTCGACAAACTGGTCTGGCTCAACCCGACCCCGCGCGAACAGTGGGAACACATCCAGTCAGTGGCCATGACCCGCGAACTGTGCGGCGACCGCATGCACCCCATGACCCTCGAAGGTCTGGAATCGGCCATGCGCTATCTGAGCAACTGAGCCGACCGCGCCTACATCCCGCAACCGCCGGACGGGCAACTGCCACCGGCACAAGGCGGCAAATCCGGATTCTTCAACGCCGACGCACTGACCAGCCCGCCGGACGAGCCGATCACCTTGCGCACCGGCGCATCAGGCGGAAAACGCGCTGCATCAAAATCCCCCAGCTCGGCCAGCTCCGCCCAGCGCGACACCGTCAGCGCCATGGCGTGTTTCACCTCGAAGATCTCCTCAGAACCTTCACAACGATACTCATAGGTTGGCATGGTGATGTCCTCATAAAATGGCAGCCCTGATTCTACTGTAGGAGCCTGTACGCAGGCGACCCTCCCAGCCAAAGGCAACCCCCGCTGTCGCGGCTATAGCCGCTCCTACAACAACACCTGTAGGAGCCTGTACACAGGCGACCTCCCGCAGCATCCGCAACCACCGCCGTTCGCGGCTATAGCCGTTCCCACAACACCACCTGTAGGAGCCTGCATGCAGGCGACCTGCCGCAGCATACGCAACCTCCCCGGTCGCAGCGGCAGCCGCTCCTTCAAACGCCTCCAACCCGCAATGCAAGCCCACCTGCCGGCGCCGCTATTCTGGGTTAGAATTACCCATCAATTCAGTCCGCGAACAACAACACCACTATGATCCGATTCCTGCCCGGCCTTATCATCCTGCAACTGCTCGTCGCCCTGACGACCTGGGGAGCCATTCAGTCCGGTCAACTCATGGCGCTGACCGCCGTCGGCGTGCTGATTCTGGTCAGCAGCGTGTTCTTTGCCCTCTGGCTCAAATCTCAGGTGCAGCTGCACAGCAAGGACGAAATCGCCAAGCATCGCGAAAAATTCGCCCGCGAACGCGAAGAACTACGCGTCAAGGCCGAGCGCGAGAAGATGAAGGTCGTCAAGGACACACAGAAGCAGTTCACCAAAGAATCCAGCCGCGCGAATGCCAAAGCCAACTTCAAAGTCGGCGCCGCGGTGGCCGGTGCCATTGGTGTCGGCTCCGTGCTGGTAGTCAGCCAGATGGTCACACTCGGCCTGCTGACCCTGACAACCGCCGGCGGCGGTATCGCCGGTTATCTGGTCCGCGCGCGGCAGGACAAAAAACTGCTTGCCGGCCCGGGTGACGACGCCGACGGCAGCGGTAAAAAACTCAGCAAGCCGAAAGTCATTAACGCCCTGCCCGGCAGCAAAAAGAAAGCCTGATTGATTGTAGGAGCGGCCATGGCCGCGACAGCGGTGCCTGCCGATACTCCTGACGGTCGCCTGCATGCAGGCTCCTACAACAACGACTTCGGTGATCTCTGTAGGAGCGGCTATAGCCGCGACAGCGGAACCTGCCGATACTCCCGACGGTCGCCTGCATGCAGGCTCCTACAACAACCGCTTCGGTGATATCTGTAGGAGCGGCCATGACCGCGACAGCGGTGCCTGCCGATACTCCCGACAGTCGCCTGTATACAGGCTCCTACAACAACCGCTTCGGTGATATCTGTAGGAGCGGCCATGGCCGCGACAGCGGTGCCTGCCGATGCTCCCGACGGTCGCCTGCATGCAGGCTCCTACAACAACCGCTTCGGTGATGTCTGTAGGAGCGGCTATAGCCGCGACAACGGTGCATGCCGATACTCCTGACGGTCGCCTGTATACAGGCTCCTACAACAACCGCTTCGGTGATATCTGTAGGAGCGGCTATAGCCGCGACAGCGGGGCCCGCCGACGCTCCCGACCGTCGCCTGTATACAGGCTCCTACAACAACCGCATCGGTAATGTCTGTAGGAGCGGCTATAGCCGCGACAACGGTGCCTGCCGACGCTCCTGACGGTCGCCTGCATGCAGGCTCCTACAGCAACCGCATCGGTAATGTCTGTAGGAGCGGCTATAGCCGCGACAACGGTGCATACCGATGTTCCCGACGGTCGCCTGTATACAGGCTCCTACACGGCAATCTGCCGGAAAAGCACCACAAGCAACCAGAAAAACCCCAGCGGAAATACGATTGTCTGTAACACGTAGACCACAATCATATTCACCGCATTTTCACTGATCCTCCCGGCTGCGGCTTTGTAGCGTTCCAGCTTTGTTTCGAAATCGATCTGACTGAGTGCCGATTCGTAAAGCCGCCGTAGCCTGTCTGTCATACCGGGATTTTCGCTGTCTTGTGCCGCCACCGGCATTTCCGCATTGACCGAACGGATTTCATCCGCAGCGGCTTCCAACTCTTGGGAAGCCTGTGTGTATTGTGCGTCAAGAAAGGTGCGGTAACTCCATTCGCTCAGCAATGCGCTGAATGGCACCGCCAGACGCAACACCAAAAACAACACCAGTATCCGCCCGACCCGGGACCGCTGCACCAATGGCGTACGCGCCGGCCACCACACCGAGGCGAGATACAAGCCCGTAGTCAATAGCAACAGCAGCGTGATACCCGCCCAGCTACTGATGGCCAGCAGCACCTTCTGCGCCCCGAGCGAACTACTCGCAACCAGCATCACCCAGGAAAAACGCTCCACCAGATCATTGACCGGATCGAGGATCTCGCCGGGGGCAAAATTAATCCCCACCCCGGCCGGCTGCACCGCAAACTCGGTGCCCTGCGCTACCGAAATCACCCCGTTCAGCCCGCGTGCTACGGCGAAACTCAGCATCGCACGTTTGAACGCATCATCAAGATAGGTCTCGCCGAGATTGTCCAGCGGGCGGAATACCACCAGTAGTGCTGCGATCAGCAGCAAGGCTGTTAACAGCCAACGGGACAGGTGCTCGGACCGGGATCGGGAATCAGTCATAACGTAAACCAGAATGTCAGATCACAGGGAAGTCGGGGCGTGCAGCAAATCTGTAGGAGCGGCTATAGCCGCGACCTGCGGTGCCCGGACGGGACGCCGGCGGTCGCCTGTATACAGGCTCCTACAGGGGGCATGGGCTTGACCTGCGGTGCCTGACGGGACGCCTGGCGGTCGCCTGTATACAGGCTCCTACAGGGGGCGTGGCCTCGTTCTGCGGTGCCTGACGGGAACGCCGGCAGTCGCCTGTGTACAGGCTCCTACAGGGGGCATGGCCTTGACCTGCGGTGCCTGACGGGACGCCCGGCGGTCGCCGGTGTACAGGCTCCTACAGGACGTGGCCTCGTTCTGCGGTGCCTGACGGGACGCCGGCGGTCGCCTGTATACAGGCTCCTACAGGGGGCATGGGCTTGACCTGCGGTGCCTGACGGGACGCCGGCGGTCGCCTGTGTACAGGCTCCTACAGGGGGGCTTTCCAGTCCCCGGATTTGCCGCCGGATTTCTCCAGCAAGCGGATTTGCCCCATCACCATGCCACGGTCGACCGCTTTACACATATCGTAAATCGTCAGCAGCGCCACCTGCACAGCGGTCAGCGCTTCCATTTCAACCCCGGTCTGACCGCGGGTCTCGGTGCGCACGGTGCAGACAATGCAGTGACGGCTTTCATCCGGCTGCAGGTCGACTTCCACATGTGTGAGACCGATGGGATGACACAGGGGAATCAGATCCGCGGTGCGCTTGCTCGCCATAATCCCGGCCAGACGTGCGATACCGAGTACATCGCCTTTCTTGTGAGTGCCGCTGACGATCATCTCAAAGGTGGCGGGCAGCACACGGATCTCTCCGCCGGCGAGCGCGACACGCTTGGTGATGTCCTTATCGCCGACATCGACCATATGGGCCTCTCCGCGGGCATTGAAGTGGGTCAGATCACTCATGGCGTTTTCCTTCAGCATCGGCGCTTGATAAAGCCCGACAGACTAATGCGCCGACCGCCCGGAGACAACCGTTTAAAGACGATCTCCGCCCAAGGTCGGATGCAGCGCCGCGCCGATCGCTTATAATCGGGGCTTCGCACATTGCTCACGGACGCATCATGCCTGTTTCGGTCAAATTCTTCGCCGGTCTGCGCGAAAGCCTCTCGCTCAGTGATCTGTCCCTGCCGGCCGATGAGCTGCATACGGTCGCTGATGTCTGGCACAAGGCCACCGACGGCCGCGAGCCGCCGGAAAACCTGCTGTGCGCGGTCAACCACCAGCACAGTGCCCTGGACAGCACTGTCAGCGACGGCGACGAAGTGGGTTTCTTCCCGCCCGTCACGGGAGGCTGAGGCCATGACCGTCGCGCTGAAAACCGCCCCCTACGACGCTTGGGATGAACTCAAGGCCTACGAACAGCAACGGCTCACGGCCGGACGCTACGGGGCCTGCTGCGCTTTTACCGGCACCATGCGTGATTTCAACGAAGGTGATGAGGTCAAGGCCATGAGTCTGGAGCACTACCCGGGCATGACTGAATGCCAGCTCGAGGCCATTGCCGATGAGGCCAGCGCCAGGTGGCCGCTGCTGGACACCCTGATCCTGCACCGCGTCGGCGATATCCAACCCGGCGAGACTATCGTGCTGACGGCCTGCTGGTCGGCCCACCGCGCCGCGTCTTTTGAGGCCTGCCGTTTTCTGATGGAAGCGCTTAAATCACGTGCGCCCTTCTGGAAAAAAGAAACCCTGCAGGACGATTCCACCCGCTGGGTGGAAAGCAATACCCCCGGCTAAACCGGCGCCTTGCTCTGCAAGGTCCGGCAAAGGAAATCCACCGCCGCTTTGACCTTGGGAATCCGGTAGCGCTGTTTTTGATAAAGCAGATACACCGCGTTACCGGGGTCCGGCGTCACCACCAAGGGCTCGGGAAAATCCAGCAGAAGCAAGGCCGCGCTGTCCAGCGCGTCCTGCACCGCCCATTGCGGCATCAGCAGAATCCCCTTCGCCGCGATCGCCAGACGGATCAGCCAGGCGCCGTTGTTGCTGACCGCATAAGCCGGTGCACTGACGTTTTGCCAGCGCCCGTCGATCTCGCTCAGCCAGGGCGTCGGCCCGACCGGCGTTTTGTAGAACAGGCCGCTGTGCGAAGCCAATTCCCGCGTACTTTGCGGCCTGCCATGCCGGCGTAAGTAGTCCGGCGAGGCGACCGCGACAAAGTCATTGTCGAGCAAACGCACGGCCATGACCCGCTCATCGGGCGCAAAACCACCGCGGATCGCCAAATCCACATCCTCACTGCCGGGCTTGCTCAGTTCATCCGTCAGGGTCACATCCAGACGCACGCGCGGGTGCTGTTCGACAAATCGTTCCAGCAAAGGCAGCAGGATACGCTCGCCGAACCCGACCAGCGCATTGACCTTCAACACCCCCTGGGGCGCGGACTGATAGTCCCTGACCGCATCGTCGGCCAGGGCAAGCTGGTGCAGCAGTTTTTCCGCATCACGACAGTACTGCGTGCCGACTTCGGTGAGGGAAACCGTGCGCGTGGTGCGCAGCACCAGCTCAGCGCCGAGCCTTGCCTCCAGTTCGCTGACCCGGCGTGAGACCGAGGACGGCGGAACGCCAAGCTGGCGCGCTGCGGCGGTAAAACTGCCGGTTCCGGCCACGGCCAGCAGATAGCGCATGGCTTTGAGTTGATCCATCGTCCACCTTTGTCATTTTGGCAATAATGTTAATCACATTAGCCCCTTTATCCAAGCCTATCGGGTACCTAGGATTTACCCCACAACGAACATCGAAGAGAAACACCATGAGCGAATACACACAGATTCACCTGAGCGCACGGCCTGAAGCGGGCGAAGTGCCGGGGCCGCGCTTGTTTGAGGTACGCAAACAAACCATACCTGCCATCCTGGACGGGCAAATCCTGATTAAACAAACCCATATGTCACTGGACCCGGCCATGCTCGGCTGGATGTCGGCCGATACCGAGAGCTACATCCCGCCCGTGGAACTGGGTGACGTGATGCGCGCCAGCGGGCTCGGCGAAGTCGTCGAATCCAGACACCCGGATTTCGCCGTCGGCGAACGGGTTAACGGTCTGCTGGGCTGGACCGAATACGCGGTCAGCGACGGTCAGAACCTGAACAAGCTGCCGCCGGATCTGGATGCCGAAGCGGCACTGGCGGTCTTCGCCCTGCCCGGCATGACGGCCACTCAGGGCCTGTTGAATGTGGGCAAACCAAAAGCCGGTGAAACCCTGGTCGTCAGCGGCGCGGCCGGCTCGGTGGGCTCGATTGTCGGCCAGTTGGGCAAGGCCGAAGGCCTGCGCGTGATCGGCGTGGTCGGCAGTGATGAAAAAGCCCGCTGGATCGTCGATGAGCTCGGTTTTGACGGCGCCATCAACTACAAAACCGATAACATCCCTGCCCGTCTGGTCGAGCTGACACCAGACCGTATCGATGTCTACTTTGAGAACACCGGCGGACCGATCCAGCATCATGTGATGGAACGCATGAATGCGCACGGGCGTATCGTGGTCTGCGGCCTGATCGCCGATTATACAAGCGAGGAACCGAGTCCCGGTCCAAGCTGGCTGCAGGTCATTAAAAAACGCCTGACCATTCAGGGCTTCACCATGCCCGACCACTGGCATGAAATCCCCGCCCTGCAGGCACAACTCACGCCTTATGTCATGCAGGGCAAAATCAAATACCGCACGCATATTATCGAGGGTCTGGAAAACGCCATGGATGCGCTGGCCCTGCTGTTCAACGGCGGCAACAAGGGCAAGCTGATCGTCAAACTCTGACCGCCACGGCCTGCCCTGCCAGCGGCTTGCGAATCTCACAAGCCGCTGCGCGCTGATTGCGATATCCTTGCCGGATCCGGAAACACCGAACTTATGCAAGGAAGACCCTATGTCCTCACCGAAACGCATTGCTCTGCTGATCGACTGCGATAACGTCAGTCACAACGCCATCGAAGGCGTACTTCAGGAACTGGCCAAATACGGCATGGTTAACGTGCGACACGCCCACGGCGACTGGAATAACCCCTCATTGTCGGGCTGGCGTGAACGTCTGCACCCGAACGCCATCCGCCCGATACAGCAATTTGCCTATACCAAAGGCAAAAACGCCACCGATTCGGCCATGATTATCGACGCCATGGATTTGCTCTACAGCAATAACATCGACGCCTTTGCCCTGATGACCAGTGACAGTGACTTTACCCCGCTGGTACTGCGCATTCTCGAAAGCGGCCTGCCTGTCTACGGCTTCGGCGAAAAGAAAACCCCGAAACCCTTTGTCGATGCCTGTTCACCGTTTATCTACACGGAAAATCTGGTCGCCGAAGACGAGGAAGAAGAAACCCGCAAACCCGATCAGCCGGAACGGCCGCGCTTCAAGGACCGCAATCAGCTGCGCGGTGACACCAAGCTGGTGCGTCTGCTGCGCACGGCAGTCGAGCAAACCTCCGAGGACGATGGCTGGGCGATGATGAGCAAAGTCGGCCATTATATTTCCAACAACAGCTCCTTCTCGGCGATTAACTACGGCTACAAAAAGCTCGGCGATCTGATCCGTGCCACCGGATTGTTCGAAACCGAAATGCGCAACGACGGCACATCCATGTATATCCGGGACGCGCGCAACAGCTGAGCAACACGCTCAGTCCGGCCACAGCGGCCGGCCCTGACAGGACTGATTGCCGATCACAAACTCGCCGGTGCTGAGCTGCAACTCAGCGCCGCCGGGCAAGGCAAAATTACGCTGAACCAGGCATTTGCCGCGGGTCGGCCCGCCGACCAAGCGGGTGCCGGGCCGGTGTTGCTTCAGGACCCGCGCGAAAATCTCCGCCGAGCTGGCGGTAAAACCACCGATCAACACAGTCAGCGGCGGCAGCCCCGCAATCTGTCCGGGCAAGGTATGCAAACGCCGCTCGCCCTGCGCCGACAGCACCCGCCCGATCTCAAGGCCCGGCGGCAGAAATAACGACAGCCAATCGGTCATGGCAAACAAATCACCACCGGGACTGAAACGCAGATCCAACACCAAGGCTGACCCCCGCATCGCCTGCCTCAGATAGGCGGCCAGCTCCCGCGTCTGCCCTGATCTGAATTGCCGGATGCGGATCATCGCGCCGTCGTCGTCCTGCTCAAAATACAAGGCGGCATTGGGATAGCGAACCACCGGCAGCGACAAGGTACGCCCGTCGCCGAGACCGACGCTCAGCGTTTCGCCGGCGCGGTGTGAAACCAAGGGCCGGAAACTGCTGATATCCGTGCCGCTGACAGGCTGCTTATCCAGCTGCTGCAGAGCCGTTGCAGTACCGCTACCGACCGCATCGGCAAACGGCGTACCCGGGACAGCCACCGCATAGGCCTGCGGCCCGTCAAACAAGATATCAAGCCCGGCACCAACACGTTGCAACTCCGCCCGCCGGCGGCGCAGCCCGGCCTGCTCTGCATCAAGCAGGCGCGAATACGGATCAAGCGATGCCAGCAGGCTGTGTACCGATTCGCCCCGGTCCAGACGCTCGCGCAACGCGGCCGGCGACGGCTTCGCGAAGTGATGCCGTGCTATAAGTGAAACAAGGATGCTTTGCTGCGTACTCAGACTTTGCCCGGACGCTGCCGCCGATGGCAGCGGATCGCCCGTCCGCGCGGCAGACGCCGTATCGCTATCGGCAGCATCGGGCTGACAGGCGAGCAGACAAACACACAACAGCGCCGGCGCGAACCGGGCAATCACGCTCACTGTGACAACACGATCTGCCGCAAGGTGGCCACTTCGCTGCGCAGCGCTTGCAACTCTTCACTATCGGCTGCGCTGCTCTCGCCGGCATCGTGCGTGGCCTGCAAACGATTCAGTGCGGCGCGGATATCGCTGAGCTGTTGCTGTTTTTCGCGTATACCGGCGTCTTGTTTGGCCTTGGCTGCTGACTCGGCCTCAAGCACCCGCTGCAGGGCTTCGGTTTCGCCGCGCAGGGCTTCTAGCCGGGCTTGCATTAATGAGAGCTGTTGCTGCTTGTCCTGCGCCTGCAACTGCAGACGGGTGTTCTCCTTGGCGCTGGCGTCCTTCGCTGCGGCACTGCGTTGCGCCTCGGCTTCGGCCGCCTGCAGATCAGCCTTGTATTGTCCGGAACTGATCCCGCAGGCAGCCTGAAACAGATTCGCCTGCTCCGGTCTTACCCCCGGCGAGCAACAGCCGGACAACACAAGCAACAGCACCGGCAGGCTTAAGGCGGGTGAAGGGTTTGGCAGCGATAGCGCGTTCATAAGCTATTGTCCATAGCGTTCAGGGTCGTGACATGATTGCTGAGAATTTCACGTTCGGCCCGTAAGGCCGCGATTTCCACTTCCCAGGCTGCGCTTTGCGCCTGATTCAGTCCGGCCCGGTGACGGTTAAACTGCTGTTGTGCTTCGGTCAGCTCGGTATCTATCGCCACCAAGGTCTGCTGCGCCTTGAGGCGCTGTTGCGCTATTACCTGTTTGGAACGGGCAATATCTTTGCGGCGCTGGCTTTGCGTATAAGCGGCATCCCTGAGCATGCTGATCTGTTTATCGTAATCACGGATATTGACCCGTAACCGCGCATTGTATTGTTCCAGATCACGCCGGGTACGCCGGTTGCGCAAGGTCTCCTGTTCGGCGGCGATGCGTGCATTCGCATAGTGATCGGTGCGTTTGCCGATGCTGTAACCGACCACGCTGCCACCGATACAGCCGAGCATGGCAGCAATGGCGGCGCGTTTATTGGCGTCTTTTTTACCGAAGTTCTGCAACAAGGTGATCGCCCCCAGACCAACGGCACCGACCGCGCATCCCTGTGCGGCGAGCCTTTCCGACTGTGCCGGCGTGCTGCCGCCGGTAGCGGGCGCCGGCTTGCCGCCTGTAGGCTGCGTCACCGCCGACAGACAGGCACTTAACAAACTTGCGCTAACCAGCGCGGCCAGTAGCGCACGTACTTTTTGCAATACCATCACCTTATCCCTGCTCCATCAGTCCGTTGCGGCTGAGTTCTTTCAGTTCATCGCGGATCGCCGCCAGATCCGGCTCGGCCAGCGCCGCATGTGTGGCCAGCACCTCCGCCAGCAGCGGATAAACCGGGTCCTGTTGATATTCTTCCCGCGCCAGAACCTCTTGCAGCACGCCGGCACGCACATCGGGCGCCAAGGCGGCCAGTTCGCTGACCGCATCGAAGTACCGGGCAGTATTGCCGGCAAAGCCCTCGCGGCTTTCGTCCAGCTTGTTCTGCTGATCGACCAGAAAACGGGTCCGGTCAGCGGTGGCCGGCAGGTTGCGGATATTGCTGATCAGATCCGCGATTTTGCTGCCGCGGGCCTCGTGCCAACAGGCAGTTTTCGACAACAGCAAGGCTGACACCACCAGACTTCTGGCCATAGGCATCTGATCGGCCGCGGCCGGCACGGGCGGTGAGAGCGGCTGATCAGGCGCTGCGATCTGTGTCTGCGTGGTATCAGGCTCACTGAGCGCAACATCCGGCGCCTGCCCCTGCAGCCACCACCAGCCAAGACCGCTCACGCCGGCCAGCAACAGCAGCATAACGGCAAGTCTGCCCGGCCGTTTGGCTGCAGCTGCGGCCGGCGTCGGGACCTGCGCCGCTTCAGGCGCCAGGGCTTTGTTCCAGGCTTGCGTTGTTGCAGGGCGCTGTGCCGGATCAAAGGCCAGCGCCTGATCGATGGCGTGCAGAAAACCTGTGGAATAACCCTCAGGCTGACAGCGGCTCAGGGCCTCATAAGGATCGGGGCGGTCGCCGAACACTGCCGCAGCACGCAGACTACCATTGGGCGGACGCTTGCCGCGCACGGCGTAATACAAGGTTGCCGCCAGAGCGTAGATATCGGTCCACGGGCCCTGTTCTTTCCAGTCCGGATTTTCCTGTTCAAAAGGCGCGTAACCGGGGGTGAGGATGCGTGTCAGATCGCCGCTTTGGCGCCCGCGGATATCCCGCGCGGCACCGAAGTCGAGCAGTACCGGTGTGCCGTCTCCGCGGATATAGATATTGTCGGCTTTGATATCGCGGTGGATGTAACCGGCTTCGTGAACCTGTTGTAAACCACGGTTGATCGGCAGAAAAATCGCCAGCAAGTCCGCTTCGGAAGGCCCCGGGTTTTCTTTTAACCACTGATTGAAGTTCTGCCCGGTCTCATAGTTCATGACCAGATAAGCGGTGCCGAGCGCCTGAAAGTAAGTCAGAACGCGCACGATATTGGGATGATCGAACTGCACCAGGGTGCGCGCTTCCTGCAGAAAACTACTCAGGCCGTAGCGGAAGAATTCCTCACTCTCGGGCGACTGGGAGCTGACTGTCAGGGTGTTGTCACGACTGGCCGCCGTGGCCGGCAGGTATTCCTTGATCGCCACCAGACGCTGCAGCTGGCTTTCTTCAGCCAGATAGGTCAGCCCGAAGGCGCCGCGGCCGAGCAAACGGATGATGCGGTAGTTGTGGATATGCGTGCCCGGCGGCAGCGCATCGGCCGGCTGCCCCGCAATAACCGTGGCGGCATCTGAGGAGGTCTCCATATGGCCACGATGCTAGCCTGCACAAGCTCGGGCTTGCACTAGCAGATAGTGTTACGGCGCTGTCGGATTGCCCTGACGGCGCACGCCGGGAGCCGGACAGTCTGTCCGGCTCGGCACTTGCGCGCCCTGAAGATCAGGCGTTTTTGACGAACTTTTTAAACGGCGCATCCACCGGCGTGTCGGCCAGATGGTTGACGTAATTGCTGATGACCTTCTGCGCCAGCCCCAGAATGATCTCCAGCAGCTGTTGGTCACCGTAACCGGCCGCACGGAAAGCCGCTTCCTGCTCTTCGCTGAGACGGCCGCGCTGATCGGCCATGGCCCGTGTGGTCGCCTGCAAGGCGCGCAGTTTCGGATCGTCCAGCGCCTTGCCTTCATTCAGCGCGTCAATCAGCGCCGGATCGACCTTCATGGAATGGGCAATCCCGGTATGCGCCGGCAGGCAATAGTGGCATTCGTGGTAAAGATTAATGGTCTGCCAGACCACGGTCAGCTCGGCCGCGTCAAAGCTCGTGTTCTGGAACTGCTCATGCAAATAAGCATAGGCATCAAAGGTTTGCGGTGAGTTGGCCAGCGCTTTGTGCAGCCCCGGTACAAAGCCGAAAGCGGCCTGTGAGGCGTCGAGTTTTGCTTTTACCGCAGCGCTTGCGCTGGCCGGATCAATCAGTTGTACAGTCATAACAGTCTGTCCTTAGTCAGTGGAAGCTGCACATTAGCCGGTAAAACCTGTACGATGAATAGCTGTTCATACAGTTAACTTGATTCATCGTACACATATGCCCGTGATAGACGACTTAATCGACGTATTGCGCCTGCACGTGCGGATCTACCACAACGCGCGGGTTTGCGGCGACTGGCAGATGAGCACCGGGGCCTCGGCCAAGACCTGCTTCCATATGCCGACGCAGGGCAATTGCCGGCTGGATGTGCCCGGCCACGGCCAGTGGACGCTGGACGAAGGGGACGTGGTGCTGTTTCCGGAAGAGCTGCCGCACTCCCTGCTGCCGGTCGAACGCCTGCAAGGGCCCGAAGAACATTTGCCGCTCAGCTGCTCACAAGACAAGCCTGGCACCAGCTTGCTGTGCGGCGAGATCCGCTTCAGCCATCCCGGTGCTGCGCAGCTGCTTGCCCTGATGCCGCCGGTGCTGGTGTTGCGCCGCGCACAGGCTGCAGACTGGCTCAATCCGCTCACCGCCCTGATCGTGCAGGAAAGCCTGCGCGGCGACGCCGACAATCAAAGTCCGGTGCTCAATCAGCTCTGCGAATTGCTGGTCTGCTATATGTTGCGCAGCTTCACCGACGACCACTCACTGCAGCAAGGCTTGTTTTCGCTGCTCAGCGATAAGCGGCTGGCGCCGGCGCTTAAAGCCATCCACCAACAGCCGGAGAAAGACTGGCAATTGCAGGATCTGGCGGCGCTGGTGGCCATGTCGCGCACCCTGTTTTCCAAACGCTTCCGCGAAGTCAGCGGCTGGACCGCCATGCAGTACCTGACCTGGTGGCGTATGCAACTGGCATACGGCGCGCTTCAGCAAGGGCGCTTTGTGGCCGAAGTTGCCGCCGACGCCGGCTATGGCAGCGAGGCGGCTTTCAGCCGCGCGTTTAAAGCCAGCTTCGGCGAAACGCCCGGTAAGGTGCGCGCCGCCGCCAAGTCCCTCACCCCGTAAAACACAGGGCGCTTACCACGCGCCCTGAGCGCTGCACGCCCCCTCTTCAAACCCGGTCTGCGGCCAACCCGGCCCGGACCGCCGCCCCGACGCTAAACCACACCGGCAGCGTCGCACTGTCCGCGCTTGCGGGCTCTGCGTTGCAAAAAGCGGAACCTATCGTTCAGCAATTGACGGTTTTAAACGTATTGGAAATCATTATCATTTGCCTTAGTGTAATTTTTCGTATAACGATGTAAGGGAAACTCTATGGCGCCGCAGAAAACACGTCTGGCGATGGCAGTCTCAATACTCTCGACCGGAATTTCGCCCGGCCTCTTTGCTGAATCTCAGCCGACCGAACTTGAGGAAGTGGTGATTTCCGCATCCGGCTTCGAACAGAAAGTCACTGACGCACCGGCCAGTATCAGCGTCATCGGCCAGCAGACACTTCAGCAAAACCAGTATGCCAATCTGGCCGAAGCACTCGAATCGGTTGAGGGCGTCGATGTCCGCCAGAGCACCGGCAAAACCGGCGGACTGGACATCAGCATCCGTGGTCTGCCCGGCGAATACACGCTTATTCTGATCGACGGACGCCGCCAGAACGCACCCGACGGTGTCACCCCGAACGGTTTCGGCGACACAGCCACCGGCTTTATGCCGCCGGTGTCGGCGATCGAACGCATTGAGGTCATTCGCGGGCCCATGTCCACCCTGTACGGCTCGGACGCGATCGGCGGCGTGGTCAATATCATCACCAGGAAAGTCGCCGATACATGGAACGGCTCGATCAGCCTTGAGCATACCTTTCAGGAACACAGCGGTTACGGTGACAGCGGTAAAGCCAGTTTTTACACCAGCGGCCCGCTGATCAAAGACACTCTGGGACTTGCCGTGCGCGGCAGCGTGCTGGACCGGTCCCCTTCTGATCTGACCTTTGATGACGGCAGCGAAGTACCCAAACGCGGCGTGGCGCCGGTCGACGGACGCAATACCCATATCGGCGCCCGCCTGAGCTACGTCCCGGCGGAGGGACACGAGTTTTATCTGGATGCCGAAACCGGGCGTCAGATCTATAACAACGACGACTGCCAGCTCGGCACACTGGACGGCCATGACCGCACAAACTGCGAACCGGAAGGGGATAATCAGGCAGACGGCTACGCCGATGAACTGCGCTTCAACCGTGAACAGATCGCCCTCGGCCACGCCAGCACCTTTGATTCCGGCACCTGGACCAACGACCTGACTTACAACGTCACGGAAACCGAAGGCCGGACCTTACCGGGCACCTTCGGCGAGCCCTACGATCCGCCGTATCAGGACCTGATCGGTGGCGAAGCCCGCGAGCTGAAATCCAAAGAAACGATTTTCGATACCAAATTCGTCGCCCCCATCGGTCATAGCCATATTGCAACCCTGGGTGGACAGTACCGCGACAGCGAACTGACCGACGGCATTTCCGGCACCACCTTTGAACAAAGTTCCTGGGCCATATTTGCCGAAGACGAGTGGTTCCTGAGCGATGATCTGGCGCTGACCGTCGGCGGACGCTACGAAGATCACGATGCCTTTGACGGGCACTTCACCCCGCGCGCCTATCTGGTTTGGAATACAAGCCCGTCCTGGACCCTCAAAGGCGGCGTCAGCGCGGGCTACAAAACCCCGGAAATCAGCGACCTGCACGATGGCATCAACGGCGTCACCGGTCAGGGCACCGTCATCACCATCGGCACACCTGATCTGGAACCGGAAAAAAGCACCAACTACGAGCTGGGCGCTTACTTTGACAACAGCGCCGGGTTTCAGGCCAATGCCACGGTCTTCTTTACCGAGTTTAAAGACAAGATCGACGACGGCGCCGAAATCACCATCACCGGCAATCCGAATATTCCCGACGGCACCTATGACCAGCTGGCCAATATCGGCAAGGCCGAAACCCGCGGCCTTGAACTGGCTTCCAGCTGGCAATTCGCACCCCGCTGGGAACTGAGCGGCAGCTACACCTATACCGACAGCGAACAGAAAAGCGGCGAGAACAAAGGCGCCAAGCTGACCAATACGCCCGAGCATGTGCTGCACGGGCGTCTGAACTGGGCGGCCACGGACAAGCTCAATCTTTGGCTGAGCGGCGAATACCGTGGTGAACGGACCCGCTACACGACAAACGAGGAAAACTACAGCGACGAAGAACAGGCGATATTCGATGCTGTCGGCGATCTTAAGGCCTATACCCTCTTCCATCTGGGCGGCTCATACCGGGCCTCGGACAAGGTCACGCTGAGCGCCTCGATTTACAACCTGTTTGATAAGGACTTCCTGTCCGGTGACTACTGGAGTTATGTGGATGACAGCGGTGCGACGGAATCAGGCTGGGCATCGGACTACATCTACCAGAACCGCGGCATGGCGGCGGGCGGCACCATCGAGCAGGGCCGCCGGCTCTGGCTGACGGCGACAGTCAACTTCTGATCTGTTGCTTTACGCAAAGCACTCGCTTAAGGGGAGACCTGCGGGCTCCCCTTTTTTTATTCCTCACCGGCGCAAGACCGGCCCGGCCCGCAGCACCACTGCTCAGGCACGGCTTTGCGGACATAGGCGATAAAGGCCCTGATGCGCCTTGGCAGATGACCGTAGGGATACAACAGGCTTACCGGCAAACAGGCGCCCTGCCAACCGGGCAGACAGCGCTGAAAACTGCCGGGATGCCCCCGCATCCGGCGCTCTGCCATCCAGTGCGGCATCAGCCCCAGTCCCTTGCCTGCCGCGATCGCGTCACCCAGCACAGAGAACTGATCAACGCTCAGGCGACAAGCAGGCATAGACACGGGGTAATGCCCGTGCTCACGGTGGTAGAGCAACAACTCCGGCCCCGCATGCGCGGGTACACCGACCCAGGCGTGCCCGGCCAATTCAGCAGGCGTGGCCGGCATGCCGTGCTGACGGAAATAGGCAGCACTTCCCCAGATCCCCTGTGACAAACAGCCCAGTTCCTGCTGGCGCAGTTTGGTCGCGCCCACCGGCCCGAGCCATAAACCCACACCACTTTCCAGCTGTTCCGGCACGTCCCTTTGGGTGCGGATAATCACCTGCAAATCCGCATGCTCGCCAAGCAGTTTCTCCACCAAAGGCGACACCCAGCCTCTGACCAGCGCCTCGTGGCAATGCAGCACAAGTTCACCGCTCACCTCTTCTTTCAACTCGCTCAACGCCTCGTGGGTCTGTGCCCAAAGCTGCAGCACTTCATAGCTGTAACGGTAAAAAATCCGACCGGCCTCATTCGGCTCGATCCGCCGCGATTTGCGCAACAACAGGGGTTCGCCGACCGTCTCCTCGAGTTTTTTGATTTGCCTGCTCAGCGTCGACTTGGGCACGCCCAGCGCAACTGTGCTGGCGGCCAGACTGCCTGTTGTGACAACAGACACAAATGCTTCCAGCTTTCGCAGGTCATGCATGACTCAATCCTGATATGCGCAATCTGTCCCTCCACGAACTGACTTTTAAATCATAACGCGAACCATTATCATAATCTTCTTTGCTTGATCTACCAATACTGACGGACAGGACCATCGACTATGCACACCCATGGCTTACTGAAATGCTTGCGACCGGCCGCTTTGATACTGACGCTGATTTGCGGGGCCGCGCTGGCAGAAGAAACGGTTGTGGACAGCGCATTCGGCGAGGTCAGCGTAAGCGGCCAGGCAGAGCGCGTCGTGACGCTGTATGAAGCGGCGCTGGATACCGCCCTGGCCGTCGGCGCCAATGCCGTCGGTGCAGTCATTACCCGCGGCGGTACGGATGTGGCCGACTACATCAAATCCCGCGCCGGCGATATCGCCATTGTCGGCACGCCCCGCGAAACCAATATTGAAGCGGTGATCGCGGCACAGCCCGATCTGATTCTGGCTCCGGCCTACACCAATGAGCAGCAATATCAGCTGCTGTCGAAGATCGCGCCGGTGGTGGTCTCAAACGTACCGCCGTTCCAGCCCGACAGCTGGGAGCGTGAAACACGACTCTACGCCAGGGCCATGGGCCGCGGGGAGGCTGTCGAAGCGCTTATCGCCCAGATCGGCGAGCGCATCGCGGAAGTGAAAGCGCTGGTTGAGGCGCGCATCCCCGAGGCGCAACGCGATGCCATTCTGATTCGCTGGATGCCGCAAGGGCCGCTGGTCATGACCAAAGATGTGTTCTCAGCCACCCTTCTCCGCGCGGTGGGTTTCAACATGCATGACAACGGTCTGGTCAAAGAAGGCCGTCCGCACAGCGAACCGCTGAGTCTGGAGAATCTGTCCGGCATGGATGAAAACTGGATCATCCTCGCCACACTGAACCGGGACGGCGAAGAAGCCCTGGCCGCAGCCCGCCGCTCGCCGGCCTTCAGCCGCCTGGATGCAGTCGCAAACGACCGCGTTATCTCCGTCAGCGGACAACTGTGGACCAGCGCCAGCGGGCCTCTGGCAACCCTCGCCATCCTTGACGACATCGAAGCGGCGGTCACTGCAATACAGCCCTGAATAATCCCGCATTGAAAACCCGATCCCAGCCCGGGGCCAAGGCGCCCCGCCCGCTTATTCCGTCACTGTTGGTGGCGGGATTTCTCTTATTGCTGGTCACTCTTGCCAGCCTGCTGTACGGCGCCGGCCCGGTCTCCGCCGGCGACGCCATCCGCGCCCTGAGCGGCGGCGGCTCCTCCGAAGCCCGCTTCGTTATCACTGAACTGCGCGTGCCGCGCACCCTGATTGCCCTGACCGCCGGCCTGGCGCTGGGGCTGGCCGGTGCGCTGCTGCAGGCATTGACCCGCAACCCGCTGGCCGAACCGGGCCTGCTCGGTGTCAGCGCCGGCAGCGGTTTTGCGGTCGCGCTGGCTATTCTGCTGGGCGCGACCACCGCCACGCTGACCACGCTGGTGGCCCAGGCCGGCGCGCTGGCCGGCTGTGCTCTGGTGATCGCCGCCACCCGCGTGCAGGGCATGGGCAATGATCCGATCCGACTGGTGCTGGCCGGCGCGACCATGAGCGCGCTGCTGCTGGCACTGACGTCCATGCTGATGCTGCTTGATCAGCGTGCCGCCGACGAAATCCGCTTCTGGATCACCGGCAGCGTGGCCGGCAAGTCGCTGGCCATGCTCGAGGCGACCCTGCCTTCAATCGCCGTGGCACTGCTGCTGAGCGCCTTCGTCGCACGCCCGCTGGCAGCCATGGCCCTGGGTGAAAAAGCTGCCGTGGGGCTGGGCCATCATCCCGGCCGGATCCGCTTTCTGGTGATCATCAGCGTCGCCCTGCTGGTCGGCGCCGCCACCGCGCTGGCCGGGCCGCTGATCTTCGTCGGTCTGGTGGTACCGTTTATTGCGCGTGCCTTTGCCGGTCCGGATATCCGCAAAACCCTCTGGCTGTGCGTGCCCACCGGCCCCGCGGTGGTGTTAGCTGCGGATGTGGTGTCGCGCCTGATCGCACGCCCGTCGGAAATGCCTCTGGGCGTGGTCACGGCCCTGATCGGCGCTCCGGTTCTGTTGATTATTGTCCGCGCCGGACGGCTTCCCTCGCTATGACACCGCACATCATCACCCCGGACAAACGCAATATGGCGGTGCATCTGGCTCTGGCCGGGCTGCTGTTGCTGGTGTGCATCGCCGCGCTTTCGATCGGTACCGTACGGATTTCACCGCAGGACACCCTCAGGGCCTTAACCGGCAGTGCCGACCCCATGAGCAATTTTGTGGTCAGGGAACTTCGCCTGGCGCGCGTTGTGGCCGGCCTCTTGAGCGGCGCCGCGCTGGCGCTTGCCGGCTGCCTGATGCAGACGCTGGCGCGTAACCGCCTGGCCACGCCCGGTATTATCGGTATTGATAATGCGGCCACCGCCTTCGCGGTAGCGTCGGTGGTCGGCGTCGGCGTTTCTGTGGCACCGCCGCTGATGGCCCTGGCCGGTGCCGCCACGGCCACCGCCATTGCTTTCGGTCTGGCCGGCGTTCAGGGCACCCGCGGCTACCGTTTTATTGTCAGCGGCATCGGCATCGGTGCGATTGCCGGGGCGGTCACTCAGGTCATGCTCAGCCGTGTCGCCATCGATGCGGCCAATGCTGCCTACCCGTGGACGGTCGGTAGCCTGAATGCCCGCGCCGAACAAAGCGTGCTGTTGCTGGGCGCGGGACTGGCGATCGCCTACCTGATCCTTCTCAACATCCGCCGGCCGCTCAATACACTGCAACTGCCGGACGCGACCGCCATCAGTCTCGGCACCCGGATTAAAACCACGCGCTTTCTCGGCCTGGCCTTGTCCGTGTTGCTGACCGGTCTGGCCGTGGCCGTGTGCGGACCGGTCGGGCTGATTGCCCTGCTGGCACCGGAACTGGCCCGCAGCCTGTGCCGGCCGGGCCGGATTCCGCTGACCGCCTCAGCCCTGCTTGGCGCAATCTTTATGCTGACCGCCGATCTGCTCGGACGCACGCTTTTCGCGCCGCTGGAAGTCCCGGTCGGCATCATTACCGCCATCCTCGGCAGCCCTTACTTACTCTGGATTTTACTGAGACCTTCTCCACGGAGCCTGACATGAGTCACACCGATACTGCGACCCTGGCCGCCGAACGCATTACCCTTGCCCACCAGAAATACATCGTGGCCGAGAATCTCGATCTGCGTTTACCGACCGGCCGGGTCACCGCCATCGTCGGCCCTAACGGCTGTGGCAAGTCGACCCTGCTCAACGGTCTGGCGCGGATACACGTGCCCAAGCGCGGGGCTGTATTATTGGACGGAAAAGATATTCACCGTCTGCCGTCCCGGGAGGTCGCACGCAAACTGGCGCTGCTGCCGCAGGATAACAGCGCGCCGGAAGGGCTCACCGTGGCCGATCTTGTACGTTTCGGGCGCCAGCCTCATCAGGGCTGGATGAAGCCCTGGTCAGAGGAGGATCAGCGGACCTGTGACCGGGCCATTCAGGCGGCCAATATGAGCGACTTATCCGGACGCGCGCTGGAAACCCTGTCCGGCGGGCAGCGTCAGCGGGCCTGGATTGCCATGGCGGTAGCCCAGCGAACACCGCTGTTATTGCTTGACGAACCGACCTCGGCGCTTGATCTCGGCCACCAGATTGAGGTCTTTGAGCTGATCCGCGAACTCAGCCGTCAGGGCAAAACCATCGCCATGGTGGTACACGATCTGGCCAGCGCCTGCCGCTATGCAGACCATATGGTGGCCATGAAACAGGGCTGTATTATCGGCCAGGGGGCACCGCACGAGCTGGTGACACCGGCCTTGGTACGCGAGCTCTACGGGGTGAGTTGCGATCTGATTCACGACCCGGCCACCGGCAGCCCGGTACTGGTCAACGTCCGCCGGCAGCACTAAGCCGGTGCCGGCAGCTGCAGCGCGGGCGTTTCTCCTAACACCGACGGCCGACGCGGCCTCGTCAATTAGTCGGATTTTTCAGCACAAAGCCTGTACCGCCTGAGCGGGCGGATAAAATCGGCATGACCTTCCGCACACAGGAAATGCAATGCCATGACGTTCTACCCACGCCGCCTGCCGCTTTCTATCGCCTTGGCACTGAGCCCGGCATTCGCCGCGACGGCCGCTGAACTCACACCGCTCAGCGTCACGGCGACCCGTCTGGAGACAGCCGCCGACGAGGTTCCCGCCGCGGTGGACGTAATCGGCCGGGATGAGATTCAGAACGCCCGCCAGCAAATCGGTCTCGATGAATCGCTGGCGCGCTTGCCCGGCGTGTTTATGCAAAACCGCTATAACTTTGCCCAGGATCTGCGCCTGTCCATCCGTGGCTACGGGGCGCGCTCGGCCTTCGGCATCCGCGGCATAAAGATTCTGGTCGACGGCATTCCCGAAACCCTGCCCGACGGTCAGGGCAATATCGACAGTATCGATATCGGCTCCATCGAACGCATTACCGTGCTGCGCGGTCCCTCTTCTGCCCTGTACGGCAATGCCGCCGGCGGCGCGCTGCTGATCGAATCGGAAACCGCGCCGGCCATACCCTTTGTTGCACTACGCCCGGCGTTCGGCTCCGACGGCTTTCAGAAACATCAGCTCAAAGCCGCCGGCCGTGTGGACAAAGGCGATTATCTGCTGAACCTGTCCTCGCTCGACTACGACGGCTACCGCGAGCACTCGGCCACGCGCACCCGCAACCTCAACAGCAAGTTCAACTACGATCTGAATGACCGCGCCACCCTCACCGGCACGCTCAATTACACCGACTCGCCACAGGCCGATGATCCGGGCGGTGTTGACTACGAAACCTATATCAACGACCCGCAAGCCGCCCGCGACACCAATGTGAATCTGCAAACCGGCGAAAGCATGGAGCAAACCCGGCTCGGCTTCGTCTATGCCAGCGATATCGGCCGGCGTGGCGAACTGCAAGTACGCAACTTCTACACATGGAAAGACTTTGACTCGAGCCTGCCGGTGGCGGACTCCGGCATAGTCGCCTATGACCGCTTTGTTTACGGCGGTGGTGTGCAATATACGCATCAGGGTGAGCTTGGCGGAAAAGCCAACCGCGTCACCATCGGGCTGGATATGGAAGCCCAGGACGATGACCGTACCCGCCACGCGAATGAACAAGGCCTGGCCGGGGAGTTGGTACTTGACCAGAACGAATCCGTCTTCAACACGGGACTTTTTATCAGCAATGAAACCACGCTCAGCGATGCCCTGACGCTGACTGCCGGCTTGCGCTACGACCGCATCCGCTTTGAGGTCAGCGACGCGTTCACGGCCGATGGTGATGACTCGGGAAAACGTACTCTGGATCACATCAGTCCTTCGCTGGGCCTGCTGTACGCCGTTGGTCCGAACACCCGCGTGTTTGCCAGTCTGGCGACCGGCTTTCAAACCCCGACCACCACTGAATTTGCCAACCCTGACGGTGGTGGTTTTAATCCTGATCTGGACGCCGAAGTCTCACGCAGTGTGGAACTGGGTATCCGTGGACAACTCGGCCGGCGCAGCCACTACGAGTTCAGTGTGTTCGATATCAGCATCGACGATGAACTGATTCCCTATGAAGCAGACGGGCGTGAGTACTTTGAAAACGCCGGTTCCTCAACGCGCCGCGGACTGGAGCTGATGCTCAGCAGCGAACCCTTCGACGGCCTGACCACCAGCCTTGCATATGCACGGAATTATTTTGAGTTTGACCGGTATGTTTCCGATGGCACGGACTACAGTGGAAATACAACCCCTGGAGTACCGCGGCAAACCCTGCATGCCAGCCTGAACTACAGCCTTGCTGACAAGGGTTTTGCGGAACTGTCCTGGATGCACGCAGGCGAGCTCTACGCCGACAATGCCAACACCGTGAAAGTGGCCGGCTATGATGTGGTGGATTTGCGTATGGGGTATGAATGGGAAAAAGAAAACTGGCAGCTGGCACCGTTTTTCGGGATCAACAACCTCACCGACAAACACTATCCGGGCAATATCCGGATCAATGCCTTCGGCGGCCGCTATTACGAAGCCGCGCCGGGGCGCACTGTCTACGGCGGCCTCGCACTGCGCTATAACTTTGAGTAAGAAACGCCCCGGCCGCTGGCGGCCGGGGCGTCATCGCCTGCTATGCTCAGGACACCTTGACCAGCACCCGGCCGCGTACTTCACCGGCCATCAGCTTGTTTGCGGTTTCGATCACCTCGTCCAGCGTGATCTGTTGCCCGATCTGATCGGTGTCTGAGGCATCGAGAATCTCACCCAGACGCTGCCAGACTTCGATACGGTCCGCTTTCGGGCGCATCACACTGTCAATTCCTGCAAGCGTGACACCACGCAGGATAAACGGCATCACGCTGGCCGGCAGATCCGCGCCCTGTGCCAGTCCGCAGGCCGCTACCGTGCCGCCGTAGCAAGTGCTGGCCAGCACATTGGCCAGTGTATGACTGCCGACAGAATCGACCGCACCGGCCCAACGTTCTTTCTGGAAGGGCTTGCCCGGTTCGGACAGCTCTGCGCGGTCGATGATCGACGCAGCACCGAGCTGCTTGAGATAATCGGCTTCCTGCGGACGGCCGGTTGAAGCCACCACTGTGTAACCGAGTTTGGCCAGAATCCGCACCGCGTAGCTACCGACACCACCGTTTGCACCGGTGACCAGCACCTCACCTTTGTCCGGCGTGACACCGTTTTTCTCCAGCGCCATCACGCACAGCATGGCCGTATAACCGGCAGTACCTATGGCCATGGCCTGCTCCGGGCTAAAGCCTTCAGGCAGGGGAATCAGCCAATCACTTTTGAGGCTGGCCTTTTCTGCAAGCCCGCCCCAATGTACCTCACCGACGCCGAAGCCATTGAGCAGAACCTGCTGACCGGGCGTAAACTCACCGGAGCTGCATTGTGTCACTGTGCCGACGAGATCGATACCCGGCACCATGGGGAAGCGACGCACGACCGGTCCCTTGCCGGTAATCGCCAGTCCATCCTTGTAATTCAGTGTGGAATAGCTCACATCTATCTGCGTATCGACCTCCGGTAGCGCAGACGTATCAAGCTCAGTCAAACCGGCCTTGTAGCCGTCATCATCTTTGTTAATCAGGATTGCTTTAAACATGATTTCCTCCGGTCTCTTCTTTGGTTTTCAATGCACTGCAATAGCGAAAGAAATGCGCCAGAAAACGCCGCATGGGCGCACTGTCTTTTTGTAATCGGGCCCGCAGCACCGCCCCTTCCCAGCCCGTCCAGAAGAACTCGGCCAGCTCTTCACAATCACTGTCGGCAGGGATCTCGCCCTTGGCGCGTGCTTCTTCAAGTAATGCAGCCAGTCGCTGCTGCCAGTCCAGCCAAACCGCTTCAACCTCGGCGACAAAATCCGCCGGCAACATGGCCGTCTCTGTGGCCAGATTGCCAACCAGGCAGCCGCGCTCATAGTCGTGTTTTGCCATGCCCTTGATGGCAAGCTCGGTCCACTGCTGCAAACGCGCCAGTGGCGGCAACAATGTATCGTCAAAACAGCGCATCAACCGCGCACTGAAATACAACTGATAGGCATCCAGCAAGGCGCGGCCAAATGCCTCTTTGCTGGGAAAATAGTGGTAGAAAGAACCTTTCGGCACGCCGGCCTGTCTGAGTATGGATTCCAGTCCGGCGCTGCTGTAGCCACGACTGGTCAACGCCTCAAGACCGCTGCGAATCAGCCTGTCCAACGTCTGAGGATCCGGCTCATCCTTGCGTGGGCGCCCGCGGCGTTTGGGTTTGTCGTCGGTCATAGCGCATGTCCTGTAAGATGCGACGAATAATAGACCGGTCGTCTAATAAAATAAAGCACTGATTCAGGCGGGACGCATACTGCGCCGGAAAAACACCAAAAACTATGGATTTATCAGTTAGTAAGACGATATTGCCAGATGGAGAAAGCACGCCTGCGTAGCGGCCCACGGCCCTGCCATTTTCCGCCAGCAGCAGAACGGCGGTCATCCGGCGCCGGCACCTGCTCCGGCTTTATCCCGGACGCTTTCCTCAGTCAGCTATATTCCGTTGACGCTGATGATCCTGACCGGAATCATGTTCTTTTCGGGCCAGATCAGCGTTGAGTTCATGAAGAACGCCGAATTCACACTGACACTGTGCTATTTGGCAACGGTTCTCGCGGCGACGCTTTTGCACAAGAAAAGCAACCGCGCATCTGAACACGCGATAGGCATGATGGATTGGGAAAGCCGTCAGATGTAATCGCACACCGCGTCAGGCAGCAGATATTGTTGCCTGACGCGGACAAACCGGCGCTAAATAATCAGGACTCATCCGGCCCCGCCTCCTCCCCCTTATCTGCACCGAGCAACTGTTCCAGTCTGGCCAGTTGCTGATCGACCACCGCCAGACGCGACCCGACCCGCAGACGCTCATCGTCACTGAGTTCATCCCCGGCCAGACGTTTCTCGTACTTGTGTTTTTTGTGCCGCAAGGCACGCTGCAGTTTTTCCAGCTCGCGCCGGTCAGCGCCGTCCTCTGCCGGCTCTTTACCGAAAAAGCGATCCAGCTGATTGAGTAAGGTCTGGTATTTCATAGTGCCCCCGCGCCGGTGTTACCGGCATTGGCATCAACATTGTCGCGCACGCGTTCGGCGACGGCGCTGTCGGCGGTGGAAATCAGTTTTTCTGCAGCAGCGAACAAACTATCGACGGTTTCGCGCGCGTAGTTGGCATCATTTAACAACGAGGTGGCCATGGCCGGGGTGATCTCGCGGCGATTGAGATGCGCGTGCACGCGATCGTACACCGCGGCAATCGCCGCCCGTGCCTCGGCGCGTGCTTCGTCTATCTGCAGTACGGCAAGCGCACTCCCCTCGTGCCGGCCTACAATCCGCACTTCACGCATGGCCAGCGCAATGCCCAAACGTAGCTGATCGTATTCCGTGCTCATCACCGGGTGGTGACTATAGAGCCGGTTATGCAGATTCTTTTGCAGGTGTTTGGTGTGCTTGACCGCTTCGACGATCTGCAAGGCCGCATCGCGCAATTCGAACAGCGCCTGCATGGCAGCGGAGGGAAACCGGTCCTGAGCACTGGCCACAAAACCCAGTATCTCACCGGAGAGCACCTTCACGCTGTGCCGGTAGGCGTTGTCGAAATCCAGCTCTGTTTGCACGCGGGCCCGTACAGCGTGCTCCAGCGGCGCATCGGAGTCGATCTGCTGCGGCCGCAGGCGCACCCCGTAAGCGAGAATATCAAAAGCCATATCAAACAAATGCCAGACTTCCTGACGCACCACCGAGATCGCCGTATCGGGTAGCTCGGCGGCCGCCGCATTCAGGTACAAAGCCTGTGTCTGCGTATCCGTACGCCCGGGCATCAGGCGCACCAAGGCGGCGGCCAGAAAGCGGATCAGCGGCAACATCAGTATCACCCCGAGCAGATTGAACAAGGTATGGAACAGCGCCAGTTTGAGGGTGAAATTATCCGCCGCTATGCCCATTTGCAGGGCCAGCCAATCGACCGAAGCGGCCAGAGGACGGATCAGTAACAAGGCCATCACACCGGTGGCCAGATTAAAGACCAGATGCGCACCGGCCAGACGGCGTCCGTCAACCGCCGCACCGAGTGCGCCGAGGATCGCCGTGATGGTGGTCCCCACATTGGCACCGATGGCCAGCGCCAGCGCGTTGAGATAGGTAATCTGCGAGGCCGCCAGTGCGCTGAGGATCAAGGCCAGCGCCGCATGACTCGATTGCATCAGCACAGTTGCCGCGATCCCGACCAGGGTATAGACCAATAAACCTGCCACGCCCGGCATGGCGTACTGGCGCAGATCGATGCTGTGCCCGTAGGCCTCAAAGCCGTCTTTCATATAGTCGATGCCGAGGAACAAAAATCCCAGCCCGGCCAGAATCGCGCCTATACCTTTCCAGTGACGGGCTTTCTGAAAACGCAGAAACACACCGAACACCAGCATCGGCATGGCATAGGCGGCCAGTTTGACCTTAAGCCCGAAAGCCGCCAGCAACCAGGCGCCGGTGGTGGTGCCCAGATTGGCGCCGAAGACAATGGCTATGCCGCCGATCAGGGAAATCATGCCGGCGCTGATAAAGGAAATCGTGACCAACGAGACCAGTGAACTCGACTGCATCAACGTGGTGGTGACAATCCCGAACAACAGGCCTTTGCTGACCGTGCCGGTGGTGCGCCTGAGCAGACGCTCCAGCGTACCACCGGTAAACGCGGTAAAGCCTTCTTCGAGCATCAGCATGCCAAACAGAAAAATCGACGCGCCGGCCGCCACCGCCTGAAACGACGGGCTCAGCCACAGGCCCGCGCCCAGCAGGACGGCGGCAACAACAAACAGCCAGCGGTTTAACATCGCGCAGCACCCCGCCGGCGAACAGCATTCGGTTTCATGGTCGTTTCAGCTTCCCGGCTTATCCAAGTCCTCTCACGGATAGTGGAACACAAGCGGGCACGCTGCAATCGCCCAGATCGCCTAGAATGCACCGCCGCGCCGCAAGCGCGCTGACCAACGGCGGATACCGGGCGCGCCTATCACCAGCAAGACCCCGCCAATGACCATCACACTACCGGCGACAAACGCCGCCTCAAGCGGTTCGCCAAGCAACCAGACGCCCAGCAGAACCCCCAGCACCGGGGTGAGATAAGACATCACACCGATCGGTGAGGCGTGATAGTGGCGCAGCAACCAGAACCACACCATCAAGGCCAGAAAGCAGATAAAGACACTCTGAAACGCAATACTGCCGAGCGCCAGAGGCGTCGGATTAAAGGCCATCTGCCCGCTCAGCATGGCCGCTGCCAACAACAGCACAAAGGCCACCAGCAATTGATAAAGCAGGGTCTCGCGCGGCGACACCGAGGCCAGCCGCGAGGTACGGATCAAGACCGTGGTCAACCCCCAGGACGCGCCGGCCATCAGCGCCAGCGCATCACCGAGCAGCACAGCCCCCGCATCGCCGCCCTGCGGCCCGGCACCGGCCGGTAGAAAGGCCAGCGCAGTGCCGCCGAAGGCCAGCGTTATACCCAGCCACTGCAGTGCGCCCATGCGTTCGCTGGGCAGCATAAAATGCAGAATCAGGGCGGCGAACACCGGCGAGGTATACAGAAACACCACCGCATGGGAGGCCGAAGTCAGGCGCAGCGCTTCGCCGAGGGTCAGGTATTCGAGCATAAACAACAACCCGGCCAGCAGCCCGGGTTTCCAGTTGCCGGTGCGCAAATCCACCGTTTCGCGGCGGGCGTACATAAACAAGCCGACCAGCACGGCACCGATCAGCGAGCGGATGGAAAGCTGGAGAATCGGCGCAACATCGTCCGCCGCAGCCTTCAGTACCACCTGTTGCAAGGCCAGCATCAGACAAAAAAACAACATCAGAACAAAAGCCAGTTGATCAGGCGCTTTACGCTCGGCCATCCCGTATTCCTCGGATCCGGATTCAGACATGGCAGTATGCCCTTGGCCGGGCTGAGGGATATAGCTAGAATCGGACAAACGCTTCAGCAAATGCGACAACCTCCTATGCGCGCATCAGCCAAACACCGGGCCCACGCCCCGTTTAACGAGCACCTGCCCGCTCCGGTGTATTTCCGCTTTGCCGAGATGCCCGCCGACTCTGCCTATCCACAGCACCGGCACGCCTGGGGGGAATTCGTCTACGCCTACAGCGGTGTGATGGAAGTGCGTATCGGTGAGCGCCACTGGCTGACCCCGGCCGGCTACGGGCTGTGGCTGCCGCCGCAGCTCACCCATCAAGGCCTGAACCGCGACGAAGCCAGCCACGGCTCGCTGTATATCTGCGCGCAGCTGGCCGCACAGATGCCCGCGGAGGCCTGCGCCATGGCCGTCTCGCCGCTGACCCGCAGCCTGCTCGACCACCTGAAAAACACCAGACCCGCCCTGCCCTACAGCGAGGCCGACGAACGGTTGTTGCGGGTTTTGGTGGATCAATTGCTGAACACACCGGCCACCGGCAGCTACCTGCCCGGTGCCGCCGATCCCCTGCTCAGTGAGGCACTGGCTCTGATTGCCGCACAACCGGACAAGCCGGTCACCCTCGCCGCTTTGGCCGCGCAGTTGCACACAACCGAACGCACGCTCTCACGCCGCGCCCGCCGCGATCTGGGCATGACGCTGTCACAGTGGCGCTCACGCCTGCGGGTGATAGAAGCAATCAAACGCCTCGAACAAGGCGTCAGGGTCGAAACCAT
Organism: Granulosicoccaceae sp. 1_MG-2023; assembly: GCA_030546905.1. Classification (GTDB taxonomy): domain Bacteria; phylum Pseudomonadota; class Gammaproteobacteria; order Granulosicoccales; family Granulosicoccaceae; genus UBA7957. The sequence continues at coordinate 71,092 of JAUOPI010000009.1, forward strand.
TGCCTTTGATCTGGGCTATGCCAGTGCCTCCGCGCTGATCGCCATGTTCCGCCGTGAAACCGGCACCACACCGGACGAATACCGCCGCCGTCAGACTTAGTCCGCCTGCCTGCTGCCGGTGTCCGGCACTGCCAGGGCATCGACACCACGCTCTTTCAGCCGCTGCCCCAGAACCGACGCGAACTGCAGACTCAGATGATGCTGGTCATAGGCGAAAGGCTCGCCACCGGCGGCGGCCAGGCAGCTTTCTTCACAGGCCAGATCAAACTTGCGGATAATCAGCGGCTTCAGCTCAGCGGCGAAACGACTTGCCAGCCAGCGCCCTTCTTCGCGCAGGTCCTGCTCACGTCCGTAGGTCACAAACTCCGGCTTCAGGCAGGCATCCGGATCACCGTAGATGCCCATGTAATAGCTGCAGTCTTTGTCCAGATTGAAATAGCCGCCGAGAATGATCACGCGGATAGCCGGATTCATCCGTTTGAGCCGGATTAGCAGCTCATAGTGCCCGTCTTTGTTGCTGGAGTACGGTTTGTTGGCGCTGTAAATAATGGTGTCCAACGTAGCGACAAATGCCGGATCGGTCAGTGCGTACAAGCGCTGCCGGCAGTCGTGCTGATCGGGCATATCACTATCCGGATTGACGATAAAAGCGTCACAGTGATTGGTGCTGCCGAAAGTAATCAGATTCAGTGACGGCGAGGCAAACGCGCGGTGCCAGAGATTGTAACCGTCCGGCTCATGAGAATTGCCGATCACCAACACCTGTTCCGGCGCATCGCGCTGACAAGAGCCCGCATCGTCCGAATGCAGCACATGACACGCCTTCTTATACAGATCAAAGCGTCGCGAGCGCCCGTCTTTAATCTCCGAGGCGGTCAGACCGAATTCACGCGGCACGATCCGCCCTTCGGTAAAATGCGCCGCCAGCGCGGCAGACAGACTGAACATCATCAACACCGGTACGACACGTCCGGCACGGTAGCGGCGCAGACCCGCGCCGCCCTGACGCAGCGGCTGCTCCACCAGGAACCAGCTCAGGTAACCCAGCAACAGCGAGACAAACACCAGCAAAACAGCGCTTGCAGCATCGACCGGCTGCGGATCCAGATACTGTCGAAAGACCACCAAGGGCCAGTGCACCAGATAAACAGAATAGGAAATCTTGCCGAGAAACAGGGCCAAAGGGTTTTCCAGCAACACACGGCTGACGGCCGTGCTACCGGCAGCGATAAGCAGGGCCGCGCCGGCGCATGGCAAAAGCGCGCTTAGCCCGGGAAAAGGCGTCTGCCCGTTGTACAAAAAAACCGGCAGCAGCATCGCCAACAATGCAAGCATGGTAAGCGAACTGCGCGCACTTTGCACAATCCGCGGCAGGAACACCAGCCCCGCCCCTAGTACAAACTCCACGATCCGGAACGGCAACATATAAAACGCCAGCGACTGCATACCAATGCCGTTGACATACTCGGCCGCCAGCAGCGAAAGCAACCCCAACCCGGCAACACAGACAAAACGGTAGCGCCCGGACAGCCCGGATATCAGCAACAACAACGCAGGCCAGAACAGATAAAACTGTTCTTCCACACTCAGCGACCAGGTGTGCAACAGCGGCTTGAACGCACCATCCAGATCGAAATAGCCGGATTCACTCCAGAAGAAGATATTCGAGACCGAGAACAGGGCGGCGACCACTTCCCGAGCAAAGCGGGCCAGATGTTCCGGTGCAAAAATCAGCACCGCAAACACCATCGACACACTCACCGTCACGAGCAAGGCCGGATACAAGCGACGGAAACGACGGATATAGAACTGCCTGAACGAGAAGGTACCGGCATCAAGCGAGGCGAGAATATTGCGCGTGATCAGATAACCGGAGATCACAAAGAAGATATCCACACCGACAAAGCCACCGGGCACCAGCTGCGGATCGACGTGATAAAACAGCACGGCCAGAACCGCCAGCGCGCGAAGCCCGTCGATTTCCGGCCGGAAAGCCATAGTCCCTGCTTTTCTGCCCATGCCACCTCTCTGTAAATTTATCTTTTGTCCGTAGCAGGCGGGCAATATATATCAGCCCCGTGCGCTGACCAAAATGCCGGACCAGAGAAGACCCAGGCCGGGAAGGCCGCCGGTACTCAGACCAGCGGCGGCAGACGCACCGCCAGCGTGGAGGCCAGCAGTTGCAGGAGATTCTTTTCCAGAGAGGAGATATGCCCGTCTTCGAGCACCAGACTGGCTAGGTGACGGACGAAGCTGTCCCTGACCGGGCGGATCTGGCCGTGCAACACCGACAGGGCTTTGGTCAGCTAGCTAACGAGACAGCCGGAGTCATAGCGGTGCTTTGCTATGCCCTTGAAGCAAACCCGATTAACTGCGGCAAACGCGGCAGTGGCGGTAACAAAGTATCGGCAAAACAGCGCATCGGCTGTGTGCTGAAATACAACTGATCGGCATCAAGCAAGGCGCGGCCTAACGTCTGTCTGCACGCCAAGTAATGATAGAAACCGCCCTTCATCACCCGGGCCCGTCTGAGTAGGGATTCCACTCCGCACTGCTGTAGCCACGACGGGTCAACGGCCGCAAATAAGCCTGCCCAACGTCTGAGCAGCCGGCTCATTCTTGCGCGTCTATCTACTGGATACCTGGCCTGACCGGAAAGCAGCGAGCAAGCACAGCGGGGACGCTCCATTGCTACAGCCTGTGATACGCACAGAAATCAAATTGAAACGACGTTTTATCTCTATAGAAATTGCGTTTGAATAAATTTCCCGAATGAGCTAAATTCGGGCCGTTCTTCGATGAGACAGCAGGCGAATTCTCGCCAGAAATTGCCTCAGACAGATCATCGGGGAACTCACCGGGAATGCACCGGCATCCCCGGAAAACTTTAATAAAATCAATAATAGAAACACCAAAGGAGGTTGATCGTGTTATTCCGATCAGAAGAAACAATAGTATCTCTGCTGTTCTCCGGCTTGCTCGCCGGAACGGCATCCGCAGCTACAGAAGCACCACTACCGGCAGATGTTTTCGATCTCAGCAACTGGTATCTGACGCTGCCTATAGACGCTGACAGCAACGGTGTCGCAGATATTGTCAATCCTGTGGAGCTCCAACACTTTTCCAGTCGTGATTATTTCTATGTGACTGATGAAAACAATGTTGTGTTTGTGGCGCCCAATAAGGGCACAACCACTCCGAACTCCAGTAATTCACGAACTGAGCTTCGCGGCATGCTCTTGGGACACAATCAGGCCGACACAGTCAATCCCGCAGATCCCCGGAACAACTTCGTTTTGTCATCTCACCCCGATGCTGACAACTACGCTCAGATCGGCGGAAGCCTGGCCGCGACATTACGTGTCGAGCATGTCGCTGTCGAATCGGCCAACCCTGACCATAAAGCCGCTTACTCGGTCGTTGTCGGACAGATACACGCCGGCAAAAGCAAAGATGAATCTCATGACGGTTATGGATACGGCAACGAACCGCTGAAAATTTTTTATAAAAAACGTCCCGGAGAAGAGACCGGCTCCGTATTCTGGACTTATGAACGCAACCTGGCGAAAGACGATCCCGACCGTACTGATATCTGTTACACAGTATGGGGCAGATGCTGGAAAGACAAGACCGACCCCGCTAGTGAAGGCATCGAACCGGGTGAAGAGTTCAGCTACCGTGTCGAAGTCAACGGAGACATGCTTGTATTAGAGTTTAGTTCAGAAAACCACCCTGATCGCCGTTTTGAGCTCAACCTGGCAAACAATACAGACGCCAATGGCGAGGTCGACGAACTGGATAACCCTGATGGCTATACAAATGACTGGATGTACTTTAAAGCAGGCGCTTATAACCAATGCAATACCAAACCCACATCAAGCTATTGCCGCGGCACAGGCAAGTGGGAAACAGATAAGGCCAACGGTGATTACGCCCAAGTGGTTTTCTCCGAACTGGCCATGAAGTAAACCCATGCCGTCGGATCGTTCTGAGCCTACAGGATCCGGCGGCATTTCTTTTCGAATGTACAGACTCACACCGTGTTCCATGGCCGTAGAGCCCGGGGCATCCGTAGAGCCGTCAAGCCCTGTCATACCCTGACGTGAGGCGCACGATAAACCCAGAAGCTACGCAGTCAGGCCCGGTCACACGAGGGCCTGTGATAGCTGATTCAATCTTTATATTAATCCCGGAGTTAATTCAAATGTTGGTCGAATCTCAGAAATTCATCGAATTGGATAGCATCGAAAAAGAGCCTGTAGCCCCCGGCGTGACACGCCAGGTAATGGGACACAACGAACAAATTATGGCGGTTCGTGTGACTTTCGAAAAAGGCAGCGAGGGTTACGTGCACAGCCATTTTCACTCACAGATCTCGTACATTGAGAGCGGCAAGTTTGAAGTGATGATTGACGGAGAAAAGCAAACACTTAAAGCCGGCGATTGCTTTTATGTCGCACCCAATGCCGAACATGGTGCGGTTTGCCTGGAACCGGGCGTGTTGATCGATATATTCAGTCCGGTACGCGCCGACTTTTTAGCCGGACAATAAGCCCGGCCCCGTTTCCGGCAGCGCTGAAAGCAATGACGTTGATGCAATTTGCCTTTTACCGTCCCTGCGTCAAATCAGGTTTCTGCAAACACTGCCGGAAGGCGACGATCCCTCCGCCACGATGGGTAGCAAATAACAGCTGTTGCTACCCGTCTTTATTTTGGCCCGGCAAGTAGCCCAGATTGTGCGAAATATTTCTCCCCGCCTCAATCAGAACACGCTTGTATTCTTCAGTTTTAGCCTGATGGTAGCGAATACTCGGTATAGACATGCTGAGCGCCGCAATCGCCTTACCGGTGTGATCGAAGATCGGGGTGGCGAAACAGCAAACGCCTTCGTCCATTTCCTCCAAGTCCTCCGATAGCTCACCGCCGGCAATTTTCGCCAGCTCCGCGCGCAGATCAGCTTCCGTGGTCACGGTGTTCTGGGTACGGGGCTCGAACTTGACATTAGCGAGCGCCTTATCGAGCTGGCCGGCAGACAGATGCGCCAGCAAGGCCTTACCGATGGAGTTGGTGTATGCCGGGGTGCGGTCACCGATACGTGTCTGCATGCACAGGTTAAAGTGCGAATTGTATTTGTGCACGTATATCACTTCGACCGTATCCGTATCCAATATTCCCAGGTGAATGGCCTCCCGGGTAAGCTCAGAAAGAGCTGCCATATCAGGATCGGCGACCTTTATCAGATCAGCCTCGCCCAGTGCCGTACTACCCAACGCGAAGACCTTCACGGTCAGGCGGTACTTCTCGCTTTCCGGATCCTGAGCCACATACCCCAGGTTCTTGAGTGTCTGCAGGAAACGGTACGCGGTGCTCTTGGACATCACCGCCCGCTGGGATAACAGCGCCAGACTGGACTCCCCCATCTCATCGAGGGTTTCCAATATAGCCATGACCTTGAGCACTGCCGTAACGTTATCGACCTTCGCTTCAGTCGCCATAGGATATGAATTCCAAACCTTGTGAAATCTGATTTCAGATAAAATGATACGCTATAAGTCTACCGTCGTATGCATGCAATTGTCGGCAGGAGAGCCGGTATTGTGGTGATTTCCGGCGAAAAAAGCGGGATACGACAAGTTTTATTTTACCCTTTGTGCGGTTCCTCAACCAGAGGAGCAGGGCCGTGAACGGCTGAGTGGGGTATTGCCCTGCAGCACCCGCAAACTGATCACACACCGCCTTGCAGCCGATCTTCCAGCACACTGAAATCACTATTCTGAACGGCACACCCGGACATTCATGCCCGCGCTGCTAGCGCTTGAGCAACCGTGATACCAGCAACTGGCCAAATGCCACCACAACGAAAAAGCCGACACCACCACTTCCGTCGGATAGCAGCGCCAACAACAAGGCGCCCAACGCCGCGCATGTCAGCAGGCGCGGCGCCAGGTGCCGCGATGGTCCGCTGGCAGTGACCACGAGATCAGGGTTTACCGGCCGCGCCAGTCGGCTGAATAGTTCATCGAGCTCAGCCTGCCGGGAGGCACTTCTCGGCGGATCGTATACAAAGCGGGCCAGGTAAACGAATCCCACCACGGTGATAATTTGGAGCAACAATGAAATAGCCAGTTTGATGTCAACAAGCTGAGCAGACGGAACCGGCGATAAACCAAGCCACTGTGTCAGGGTATTGATGTCAAGCCAGAGATAGCTTGCCATGGTCACAACCGCCCCCACCAACACGCTGCCCCAGCCCGACCAATCGGGGGCGCCGGTACGCACGATGGACAACAGGGCAGGCAGGGCCAACGGCATCTGAAAAAACACGCCGAACATCACCATAATGTCGAACAGACTCAGATGGTGCACCCGGTCAAGCACTACTGCCAACATCACGATAAGCACGCCCTGACACACCGCAACCGAACGACCAATTAGTACAAGACGCTGAGCAGGCCGGGCAGCCGCCTTCAACACCGGTGTCAACAAACTGATAATGACACCGGCATCACGATTAAGAGATGTCGTAGCCGGAGCCACCGTGACCGCCAGCATCGCCGCCACCACCAAGCCCAGCACCCCGGGCGGCAGATAGTCACGAATAAAATGCACATAAGCGGCATTGGCTGCATCCTCACCGAGCGAGGGATAGAGCGCCCCGAGATCAATGCCAGCCTGGCCGATCAACCAGGGCGGGATAAACCAGGTCACGGGTCCAACCACAAACAACACTGCCGCCAGAGCCGCAGCCTTGCGTGCGTCACGGTCACCGTTGGTAGTCAGGAAGCGGTAGCTCGAGGTTGCATTATTGATACTGATAAACTGCTTCACTAGCATGGCCAGCGACCAGGCGACCATAATCCCCGGACTGAAATCGTCACCGCCGATCCAGAACGCACGGTCGTCACCGATAAGCGGCATATCCGACTCAATCGCCAGCCACACAGCGAAGCCGCCTATAACAAAGGTTAATATAGCCAGCTGCACCATCTGGATAAAATTGTTGGCCGACACCACCCAGACCCCGCCGGAGAGGGTCACGGTGATAATCACCGCACCGATAACGAAGGTCACCAATATCACCCGCACGTCAAACACCGCACCAAGAAAAAGCGACACACCGTACAGGGCGATGGAGGCCGTCATCAGCGTCAGAAAGATCTGGCTGACCACGTAGAATATCTGCGTGTACTTGCCGTAGCGCAGGCGAATGATCTCCGAATAGGTCGAAACGCGAAGCCGTCTGAAGCGCGGCGCAAAATAGGCTGCTGCCAGTACAAAACCCAGGGCATTCCCCCAGAAGATCATCAACACCGAAAAGCCGTTTTCGTAAGCTTTTTGCGCAGCGCCGGTAAAGGTCCAGGCGGAAAACTGCGTCATAAAAGCGGTGCTTCCGGCCATCCACCAGGGAACCTGCCCCCCACCGCGGACAAAGCTATCAGGGGTCTCTGCCCGCTGCCGGTAAGCGATCACCGTTATCACGATGACAAGCAGAGAAATCAACAGGGAAACCCTGTCCAGGGTAGGCATTTTGAATTTTTCTCCTTGCCAGCGGATGGTTTATTCCGGACTTCCCGGCCTGATTGTGTGATACCCGGCACCCGGGTCGCTTACGCTGCAGGCAGGCATTCGATGAAAAAAATCGTCGGAGACAGGAACCGCACAGAAAATCACGGACAAAGGACCGGGAGAGCCCGCACAGGCACTCCCCCGCCCTGCGACCGGAAGGTTAGTAGTAGTACTTGATGCCCACGCGCGTTCTCAACTGGCGGGTATCTGAACTGGAGCTGACACCGGCGTCGCCCAGTTCGAGATAGGGCAACCAGGAGCCGAAACGGCGCCCCATACCGAAGGCGGCCTCATAGGAAGCCCGGCCATCGTTATAAATATCGAATTCTTCATTATAATAATAATTAAGCTCCATCCAGTATTTATAGTCACTGGGACCATAGCTCATATAGAACGTAATATTATTCTGCACATAATCGTCACCCTCACCCTCGGCGTACTGGGTAAACTGACGGCGATAGCGCAGCGTCGTGGTCATCGGAATCCCGGACGCTTTATAGCCAATCCGGGCCTGTGGCTTCAGACTATATTTATTATCCCCGAAGGTAATAGGCATACCCACCTGAAAATACCAGTTACCCTGCAAAGGATGCTTATACTCAAAGTCGACTTCACTATCGCCGCGAGCGATATTTGAAAACGCACTGCGACTGCCATCCTCTTCTGTCGTAGCGGCAAACTTCGCCTCCAGACTGTAAGACAAACGCCCCAGCGAATCACTGATCTTTACCCTGTTGCCGTGCTGATCCGTGTGATGCTTGTACTCGTGCCGGTAATCAAGCGATACGGCGCTCGCAGCAGAAGAAAACACAAGGGCTGAAAAAAGAAAAACCAGACGATGATTATTTTTCATTTAGCTAAATTTCCATTGCACTTAGTGCATGACCTGACGGGTGGCAAGCAGGGCCGATTTGCCCGAGTTGTCTTCCCATGCTGCACTGCGGCCGGGGCGGTGGCGGCTATATACATCGATTCAAGCCGCCACCGAACGTGGGAACCCGCGTTTTTCAGGCCCTGACACAAGCGACAAATGGTTCCTCCTTATTGATTTGTTTTATTGGTGAACGTTTTATGTGTTGGATGATTCGAGTTGCGCTTCTCCTTCTTGGCTTGATTTCTCAACAGAACCGACCAGTAACAGACCGATCCCCAGAATGATTCCGCCACACAGGACAAACACCATGCGACCCCAGAAAGGATTGGGTACCAGGAACATCAGCGTGACGCAGAGGCCGGCAACAATGATCAGGTAACCGAGTATGTTTCTCTGACGGTTGTCGACCTCAAGGTGCTCGTCTTTTTCTGTCAGCAGAGGTGTATTGCGGTTAACGAAAAAGGTGTTCACTTCTTCTTCACGCTCAGGAGAAAGGCCGCGATAGAACAGACGTGTCGAGGCGAAGAAGCCACCGGTGATAATCAGATGCGACATAATGCCTACAGCCACTTTCAAATCACTCCACTCACGACCGGTAAGCTCATACTGCAAGCGGAAGGTGTTTTGTATGAACTCCGGCGTCATCACAACGCCCACCAGATAAGAGACCAGGCCCCCGACAACAAGCGTGGCCCACGCCGCCCAATCCGGCGTCTTGCGGATAAAGAAGCCCATAATTGCAGGCACGGTCATGGGAAGTCCGATTAACGCGCCGACATACATCATCGCGTCAAACAGGCTGAGCTCTTTGAGGGAGTTGATAAACAAGGCGCAAGCGATAATTGCAAGGCCTAATACAGTGGAAGAGATTTTCGAGACCAGAATTAGTTCTTTCTCATTGGCCCCGGGACGCAGAATGACTTCATAGAAGTTCTTAACGAAAATTCCCGCATTCCGGTTAAGTCCCGAATCCATTGACGACATGGTCGCCGCAAACATGGCGGCCACAAGCAGACCGAGCATACCCGCCGGCATATAGGTCTCAACGAAACTCATATAGGCGAAATCGCCTGCTTTAGCTCCGGCCTGAGGGTACATGGCGCCCAGATCAACACCTTGACCGGCGATAAACCAGCTCGGCATAAACCAGATAAAAGGCCCCATGGTCATAAGCACGCAGGCAAGCAAGCCGGCTTTTTTCGCGTTGGCGGAATCCTTGGCCGCGAGGTAGCGGTAGGAATTCAGCATATTGTTGGTGATGCTGAATTGCTTGATAAAGATGGCAACACCCCAGAGGGCGAAGATGGAAAGGTAATTGATATTGTCGCCGACGACGAAATCGACCGGGAAATTTTCGATCACATTTGCCGGGCCACCGGAATGCTCGACCGCAACGATGGCACAGGTAATCGTCACCGCCATAATAATCACCATCTGCATATAGTCAGAGGCAATTACCGCCCAGGACCCGCCGGTCACGGACATGAACAAGACCACCAGGCCGGTAACGATAATCGTCGTTTCCATGTCATAGCCGAACAGGCCCGAAGTCGCGATCGCCAGACCATTCAGCCAAATACCTGCGGAAATAATGCTGTTAGGCACCGCGGACCAGGTGAATACCTGTTCATTGGCTTTACCGAATCTCAGACGAATTGCCTGAATCACGGTAATCACCCGCAACTGACGGAAGCGTTCGGCGAAATACAAGTAGTTCATCAGGTAGCCGAAGGCGTTGGCGATGAAGATGATGGCGACAGCAAATCCGTCCTGATAGGCTTTGCCCGCCGCGCCGGTGAAAGTCCAGGCACTAAACTGCGTCATAAATGACGTGGCACCGACCATCCACCACAGCATCCTGCCGCCGCCACGGAAATAGTCACTGGTATTGGAGGTAAAGGTTCTGAACAACCAACCAATGGAAATCAGAAAGAGAAAATAGACTCCTACGATGACCGTATCTATATCTAGATTCATTATTGGGTACTCGTGTTGTTATATATGCTCATGACCAGAGGCCTGACGCTTTACCCGACGGCTTCGAACCGCGCTCAATGAATTTTATTTTTAATCGAAATACATTTTTTTAAGACAAACGAAGCCTTGTCAGGAGAGTGCAGACTCTCCGAACCGAAAAAACACCTATTGGGATTTACTTAGAAATCAGGGGGATAACAACTTCACGGAGGATCAATCATGTCGCCTGTCTCCTCCTCTGTAGGTGATATAGTCGGCCTCGCCGGCCGCACCCGTATCGACGCTCAGGCTCTTAACCTCCTGCGGGAAGTTCAGGGTTACCTCTATGCGTTCTTCTGATAATCGTTTGACCGCGATACTGTTCAGATCGGGTCTGGCATTGCGACAGCACTCACTGGCTTCGTCGAAGTAGCCGTGCTGTTCAAAGACGTTGACGAAAAGGTTGGAACCGGCATGCACACGCGACATGATTTTCTTTTCATGCCGGAGGTTGTGTTCCGGATCATTGGCACCAACCAGCAGCTGCATCGCCTCGGCCGGGTGTTCTGAATATTGGTGCCAGGTGGTAAAACGGTCGCCGTCCAGCCAGGTCATGGCATGCTCACGGCTACTGGCCTGCTCGCCTACCACCCAAAGATGCTGATAGCCGTGCCCGACGCCAAGCACCTCAAGAGTGTCCCGTGCGGAAAACTCCCCCCACCAACGGACGATCTGCCCGGCCGGGCTAAAAACGTAGTCGTAGCAGTGTTTCCCGGTGCCTTTAGCCTCCACGATATCGATCAGCAGTGGTGCTTCTGACCGACCTATCTCAAGCAATATACAATGACGGCGCAGGCTCACGCCGGGATAGGCATCTTCGGTTGACCCGCATACTGCGATCAGCCCGTCAACATCGCCCCGGTCGACAAACTTTTCAATGCAACCATGGCACTGATCTGCCAGACGATGATTGCCTCCGTGCTGACTTGCCTGATCAACAACCACCAGATTGTGGGCCACTGACTGTTTGGCATAGCCCTCATTTTCGGGCAGATAGCGCCCGCCGAACTTTGGCTCCACATTGAGCCAACGGCAGAATCCGTATTCCTTGAGTCGCTCGCGGCCGCCGCTGAAAAAAGTCAGTCCGAGCAGGTCAAAGTGACCATGGCCCATGCCGTGCTGACCGGCTGCGAAGACCAGATGATGGCGGCGCGCCCCTTCACCGAGTTTCAGGTGAGCCTGCCCGCCGTCTCCATCAGCAAGCAGAACACTGGGTATGTGGCAAGAGCGGGGAGCGTTTTCAACCGCATCGGCCAGCTGAGCACCAAAGCGATGTACCCAAGTGCCATTCTGCTGGGCAGCCATCGCGACCAGCTCAGGCACCGGCGCATAACGACCGGCATGCACCGCCAGCGCAATCTGCACGCCCTCGTCATCTATATCCATACTCCGGGATGCATCATTAAGTGCCGGAAACCGGCCATCCGGATAGACGGTGCAGAGCAAGGCGCGTATCGAACGACCTATGCGTTGTCCACCACGTTCGTAAATATTCAGGCCGGGGCGATGCCGCGCCAGCGCCTCGGCAAAAAGGCAGAGCGGATGAATCGCAAAGCGATGATAGTAAGGACCTTCAACATAATAGCCGTCCTGCGAGAACAGCTTGTCTATCTGTGCCAGAAAGCCGCCGGTTCCGGCACTCCCGTCCAGCCCGAGTACGGCCTTATCGACCAGTTCGTCCTGGCCGGTGACCAAACCACAGATCCCAACCGCCGCGACCGCCCACAGCCCATGATTATGGATACGGTCAAAGTCATGTGCGTAGGTCACGGTGAACATATCCAACATGGGCTTGAACAACCCGGATTCGATATGCTCACACTCATCTGCGCTCAGGTGCCCGTTAAGCAAGGAGTAACCAAGACTGGCCCCCAGCAACCAGATATGTTCATTGAGAATCTGGTGAAACAGTTTGCCGGGTGGGTTGGTATTGCGGGCCACCTGAAAAGGCATATCACGGTATACCTGCGCATAACCCAATAGCAGATCACGGGACAGATCCAGATATGCATTGTTCTCCATCACCCGCCCCATCAGCGCCGCGTGCTCGATAAGCTTTGCGTTGTGCTTGTGGGTATTGTGTTCGTAGCTTCCCGGCTCTCCCTGACCCGGCACAACCACGCCCGCAGTCAGAGCCTGATCCAGTTCCTCTCTGAGTTCACTCAGAGACTGCCCCAATTGGGTTGATCGGTGCGCATGCCCGCGAATCTGCGCCAGCTCCTCCCGTGTCCACAATAGTCCGCTCATCTGCATGGATCTGCCTTCCGGTATTAGTTCTTGTTGTCTTTGGCCTGACGGCCGTCTTTTATGCACGGCTCAGTCGCCGAGCAGATCGAACCACCCTTCCCAACGGTAGCTATTGCCACCCACAGCCACCGCGTGCGAGCCCGCATTACGGCGCGCTGCAGCCAGCCGGTAGGTCTTGCCCGAGACCAGAGTCAGACCGACAAGGACATGGGTTTCGTCGCAGAAAAGGATCTCCACCCTATCGAGAGACGGACGCGCTCCCCAGCAAATTTCGCGGGCCTCATTGAAGCAGCCGTGGGTTTCTATAACCGTCGCAAACACCTGGCTGTGACCACTCGAACGCGCCATCAGATAGGGCTCGTTGCGGAGGTTGTTACCGGGATCATTGGCACCAATCAAGCCATGCACCAGAGACATCGGACTAGATGAACAGATATGCGCCGTGGTGAAGGTTTCATCATTCAACCACGTCACCTGAGCCGACTCAGGGGGCTCAAACGGGTCGCTTTGCGCGAGTTTCCAGAGGTGCTGATAACCATTGGCAGCGCCCAACGCATGGGGTGAGTCCAGCGTCGCCAGCCGGGGCCTGGTCGCCATCAGCTGGCCCATGAAATGCAGCGGGCTGTCATAGCGGTGAGGCTGATCACTGTCAGCGCACTGAATATCCACCAACAAGGGATCGCTTAGCCCGGGAAGACGGAGCATAAAGACGCTGCGCTGCAACTCAACGCCCTCGTAGTAGCCCTTCAGCCGGGCACTGAAGCCGTGCAGACCGGGCCGGGCGGTATCGGCATATATCAACTCACCGTGATTATCACAGGCCCGCGGGGTGTTCAGCTCATGCTGCGACGCTTCGTCGACCACCAGCGTGTTGTGCGCCACGGTCTGTTTGGCGTAGCTCTTGTTTTCGGGCATATAGCGCCCACCGAACTTGGGTTCGATATTGACCCAACGGCAGAAACCATAGTCGGTCAGGACCTCGTGCCTGCCGTTGTAGAAACCGAGGTGCAAGCCGTCAAAGTGGCCGTGATCCAGCGCACTGTGCAGTTTAGGATCGCTGCCGTGCTGTCCGAAAATCAGATAGGCCATGGCCTCCTTGCCTTCTGGGGTCGCTGCGCGCAGCACAGCAATTCCGCCTTGTTTGCCGTCAGCCCCGTCGGCGATAAAGCCGCTGCTGCGGGGCGGCGGTTGCTGAGCACCATGCTCCAGAATCGCGGTCAGCGGTAACAAGGTAGCCAGATACGGAAGCGGCGTGGACGGGGCGAGCAGAACCTCACGCAGAATCGGCGACAAGCCGGTCTCCTCATAGCGTCCTGCCAGAGTCATCGCGCCAAGCACGGCCCCTTCATCAGCCAGCCCCATGGTCTTGGAGCTATCGTTGATCGCAATAAAACGCCCGTCCGCGAAGGTCAGCTCGAAGAGACAGCGAATCGCCTTGCCGATGATGCCATCGCGATAGTCGTAGATCCCTTCATCAACTCCGTTTTGCCTGAGCGCTTCGGCCAGCAGGATTGCCGGGCGCAGAGCGAAACGGTGGTAGTAGGGACCTTCCAGATAGTAGCCGTCCGGCGAGAAGAGCTGATCAAGCTGGGCATAGAAGCCGCCTGAAACACCATCACCGGCATTGCCGTAGAGAGCACGCCTGATCAGGTCCCTGTCATTCAGCACCAGTCCGGCAAAACCGGCCGCCGCCACAGACCAGATGCCGTGGTTGTGAATCACATCAAAGTCGTCGGCGTTCTGATCGGCAATCAGCGCCACCATCGGCGCAAACAGGTGTTGCTCGATCTGCTGACGCTCTTGCGCGGACAAGTGTTCTCTGACGTTGCTGTAGGCATCGCAACCGTAGAGCAACCACATGCTCTCGTTCAGACATTGATGAAACAGCCGGCCGGGTGGATTGCTATCTTTCGAGACATGCGAAGGCAGCGTCTCGTAAATTTCGGCATAGCCGAGCAGCAGGTTCCTGACAAAAGCCAGATATTCCTGCTGTCCCGTCAGCAACCACAACTGAGAGGCCAGATGCAAGTGCTGGTAATTCTGTTTGTGCTGCGCATGCTCAGCACCGCCCGCCTCGCCCTGGCCGGGTATCTCCGGCGTGCTGCCGAGAAACGGGCGCAAGCGCTCCTGATCCAGATGAATCTGCTGCCGGTACAGAGCCGGTAACGACCGGATTTCCAGCGCGCTGCGCAGTTCCTGAATCTCACTTTCGTTAAACAATAAGGCACTCGCCATTTTCCAGCCCCGCTTCCGGTGAATAGTCAAGGCCACTCAAGGGGGCAGATACGGACGATTCAGATGGCCCTGTTTCCGTTTTCAGGCCATCGAATACCACCGGTTCTGCAGCCTCCCTTAGCAGCATTGCAAACTGCCATTTCAGAGTGACACCACGCCGCTCAAGCCCCGACAAACGACAAAGAAAAAAGTGTAAAGCGACCTGTGTGCAAGCCTGGCTTGTACTATCTGTGCCCGAATTTCAATCTGCGGCATTTCCGATCAGGAAATATAAAACGGCGTTTTATTTTTTGGCAAATATAAAGGGAAGCTCAAGTTAATGTCAAATATGTTGTCCGTTTTACTGCCTTTTCGGCGTGATATTGTGTCACTTTCCGGTCGGCCGGGGTTTTCGGCACGGCCTACGTCCATGCACTGCGTCAGAGCCGGGAGGGGCGTCAGGTGCCAACGGGGACATCAAATCGGCGGGATTAAGCTTCTGGAAGTCGGGAAGACATAACGTTCAGCTGCGGGAAAACCCAGACACGCAAAGACAATTCCGCAACAGCCGGCAAGCGTCAGAAAGATACACAAGACGGGCAAGGAAATACCGATAGCAAAGCAGCACTTGGCGGCCGGATACGGCGTGACCGCATCCCCGCCATGGCCCGGCAACTGCATCAGGTCTGCCCGGCTACTGATCCGCCACCGCCAGACGCGAACCGCCCCGCAGACGCTCATCGTCGCTGAACGCGTCTTCGGCCAGACGTTTCCTGTACTTGTGATTTCTATGCCGCAAGGCACGCTGCTGTTTGTCCGGCTTACACCGGCCAGCGCAAACTGCAGACTCAGATGATGCCGGTCACAGGCGAAAGGCCCGCCACCGGCGGCCGGAAGGCCGCTGGCACTCAGAGCAGCCGCGGCAGACGCACCGCCAGCGTGGAGGCCAGCAGTTGCAGGAGATTCTTTTCCAGAGAGGAGATATGCCCGTCTTCGAGCACCAGAGTGGCTACGTGACGGACGAAGCTGTCCCTGACCGGGCGGATCTGGCCGTGCAACACCGACAGGGCATTGGCCAGCTTGTCCACACAATCCGGGTCTTTCAGTGATAACAGGGGTACGTGCCCGTCGCCGTACAGGCCCATAAAACCACGCAGGGTGTCCTCGCGGCGTTGCAGCGGGTAGCCGGCCGCTTCGGTCAGCAGGGAAACCACCACGCCCATGGCCTGATAGCTGTCCTGATCACTGGTCGGCGCCACCGGCGCGCCGCACAGCTCACTGTGAATCAGCGCCAACAGCACGTATTCGTGCAGATTCATGCTGCCGTCCAGGCGGGCGTATTTTTTCAGCTGAGCGGCAAATTCGCTGCGCGCGGCCTGATCCTGTTCCGCCACCATGGCAGCGGCTGCGGCGCGGATCAGCTCTACTGCATAGTGATCCAGTTCGCGGGGGAATTTTTCGGCCAGGGTCAGCGCCTGCTGCGCCTGCGCCCGTGAGCTGTTCAGCGCCACGGCCTGGGCAAACAGCGCCCGTTTGCCTTCAAAATGAATCATCAACAAGGCACACAGGGCGGCCTGATACGCGGCCGTATCGGGCAAGGCAATCAGCAGGGCATCGGGTAAACCACCCGGGTCTATTCCCGCCCCGCCCAGCACGTCTTCGGTGACCGCGGCATAGCCCATGGAGGCAGACAGGGATTCAGACGGTTGCTGCGCTTCGGCGTCTTTGCGCCGGCGCCGCTCAAAGCCGGGACTGATACGGTTGATACGCGTTTCGAGCGGCGGATGCACGGCAAACCAACGTTCCAGCAGGCCGCCGGATGCCACCGGCAGCAAACACAGATGTGCCAGCTCACCGGCGTAATAGCCGCTCAGGCGCGAGCCCTGGGGATGACTGCGGACCTTGTCCAGCGCACTGGCCAGGCCATCAGGGTAACGGGTGAACTGTACGGCGCTGTCATCGGCGAGCAGCTCGCGGCGACGGCCGAATGCGGCACGGATCAGCCCGCTGGCCAGCACGCCGACGCTGCCGATCGCCACCAGAAAGCCGCCGACCACATGCGCCGGGCTGATATTGTCGCGCGACACGCTGTCACCACCGAGCAAACGGCCGACCTGATGCACGGCCAGCAAGCCGCTGAAGGCCACCAGCATGCGCATGGTCAGCGGCAGATCACCGTTGGCGATATGCCCGAACTCATGCGCCACCACGCCTTGCAGTTCTTCGCGGTCGAGATGGTCCAGCGCGCCCTGCGTCAGCACAATCATGTACTGATCATCGCCGGCGCGGGCGGCAAAAGCATTGATGCCACGTTCACGCGGCATCACACGCACATCCGGCATGGGCACGCGTGCGGCGATCGCCATTTCCTCGACAAGACTCAGCAACTCAGGCTCAGCGCGGCTGCCGCGGTTGCGACGCACGGGGCTGGCACCGAAATGCTGCGCCAGCGCATCTGTGCCTTTACGCATTTCAAGCGCCCGGAACAGACAGCCCAGCAATACGATCAGAAACAGCAGCCCTGCCACCGCCAGTGTCTGCGGTGCCAGCCAGGTATTGCCGTGCGCCTGTCCGAACACCCAGGTCAGCAGGCCGGCGGCCAGCGCCAGTGCCGCACTGAGGACGCTGAGCGTGATCAGAAACAACACCAGCAACCAAAAGGACTGGCGCCGCACCGTACGCTGGCGCGCAAAAAAGTTACCGCTCACCGCCGGTCTCCCCGCTCAGCTGCGTAATTCAGGCAAAAGAGACCCGGACCGGTTTACGCATTTCAGGTTCTTCGATGGCGAACAGATCCGCCTCGCGGAAGTTGAAGATGCCGGCCACGATATTGGCCGGGAAGACCTCGCGGTTGATGTTGTACTGCATCACCGCATCACTGTAGGCCTGACGCGCAAAGCTGATGCGGTTGTCGGTGGTGACCAGCTCGTCAAACAGATTCTGCATGGTCTGGTCGGCTTTCAGTTCCGGGTAGTTTTCGACCAGCATGGAAAAGCGGCCCATCGCACCGGAAAGCGTCGATTCGGCGCTGGCCAGCTTGCCGACCATAGCCGCATCCTCGGGATGTGCCGCCGCCGCTTTGGCCCGTGCAGCGGCCTCATTGCGCGCTTCGACCACGGCGGTGAGGGTCTCATTCTCGTGTTTGAGATAGCCTTTGGCGGTTTCCACCAGATTCGGGATCAGCTCGTAGCGGCGCTGCAGCTGCACGTCAATTTGCGAGAAGGCATTGCGAAAATCATTACGTCCGGCCACCAACTTGTTGTAAATGCTCACAACAAACAGCGCCAGCGCAACCAGGACAATCAGAAGAACGACGGTAGAACTCATAACAGGCTTGCTCCGGAGGCTTCTTGTTTTTGTTATTGAGTGTCTTGTCGGCAGGAAGCGGAAGAATTCGACACAAACACTACGTTTCTTGACGCAGTACCGGTATTAGGTGCCTGAACAGGCCTTTTCAATACAACTCAGACACGAAATTTTATTTTGTTATATTTCAATGCTTTATGGATTTTTCCTCGAAAACGCGAAAAATATTTTTGTATTTTTTCAAAGACCTACTAAAACTATCTCTCGTGAACCGTTTCTTGTTTCAAGTCACGTTCTCACCCCCAATCCGGGTCCGCCACCTTTTTCGGCGGACCCTTTTTTTTGCCTGCACTCAGCCGCCGTCTCTGCTGACGTGGTCATCGCCGCGAGCTGTCAGGTCTTTTGTTCGTCCGCCGCTCATCAAACGCGCTCCGCCACACGGCAACGCCCTCGGAACCATCCCGCCGAATCTGTATACTTGCGCGCTACGAGCGACTACGAGGCAATCCCTATGCGTATGGACTATTTCAGCAAACAGATTGAAGAGGCCATCCCTGACTGCAAAGCCGACGTCACCGGCGACGGCAGCAAATTCGAGGCGCTGGTGATCAGCGACTCTTTTGAAGGACAGATGACCATCAAACGCCACAAGGCCGTCTATGCGGTTTTGAATGAACACATCACCAGCGGCGCGATCCATGCGCTGACCATCCGCACCTATACCAAGGCGGAATGGGAAGCGCAGCAGGCCAAAGATAACGCCGGCTGAGACGTCCGGCCCGGTGCTGGCCGGACGCCGCTCCGGTCAGCCTTTGCCTTGCAGGCGTTTCAGGGCTTCGCGCCCGGCCAGATCACGGGCAAACTGCGCCGCCACCCGGCCACTGCGATTGCCCCGTTGCAAGGCCCACTGCAGCGCTTCGCGGCGCACTTCTTCGGTCATTTCCGCTTCCCCCAGCACCTTCAGCCAGTGGGCCACCACCTCCAGATACAAGGCCTGCGAGAAGGGGTGAAAAGACAACCAGATCCCAAACCGCTCTGACAGCGAGATCTTCTCTTCCACCGCTTCGCCGTGATGCAGCTCGCCGTCGACAATGCGTGCGTCTGTATTGTCCGTCTGATATTCGGGCACCAGATGGCGGCGGTTGGAAGTGGCGTAAATCAGCACATTCTCCGGCGCCACGGCCACCGAGCCGTCAAGGGCTGCTTTGAGGGTCCGGTAGCTGGCATCGTCAGCGTCGAAGGACAGGTCATCGACAAACAGAATAAACCGCTCCGGACGCCCGCGCAGCGGAGCCACGACATGCGGCAAATCGGTAAGATCATGCGCATCAAGCTCAATCACCCGCAGCCCGTCAGCGGCGAAATGATTCAGCAGCGCCTTGACCAGCGAGGACTTACCGGTTCCGCGCGCCCCCCACAGCAAGGCGTTGTTGGCCGGCAGACCGGCGACAAACTGAGCCGTGTTTTGGGTCAGCAGTTGCTTCTGCCGGTCTATGCCCATCAAATCATCCAGCGCCAGTTTGTGTGGCGCTTCAACCGCCTCCAGTACAGCCCCTCCGCGACCACTGCCGGCACCCCGCCAACGCCAGGCGATCACATCGTCCTGTATTTCTATTGACGGTTCTGGCGCGAAAATCGCATTAATTCGCTCAAGCAAAAGGTCCAGCCGGGCAATCAGTTTTTCCACTATCGAGTCACCTTTATTGAATGGAAAGCAGCCGGCGCGCGTTACCACACAACACAACTGCGAATTCAGGACACAACACAAGCATGAACGACGGACACAACACAAGCACGCAGCAAGACACGCAGGCGCAGCACGCGGGCGCAACCCCGGGTTCGGCCTGGGCGGAGGCGGTTTGTGAGTCCATCAACAACCCCGGCATGGTCAATACCGCGGCTGATCACTGTGAAGTACGCTGCCGGATTATCCAGCGTTATCCGACGCTGATCTACCCTTTTGGTCTGGGCGAGCGGAATCCGCGGATGCTGGCCTGGCTGGCCGCCTTGGCCGAAAAAAACGGCCTGAAGATTCTGCAGGAACGACGCCATCAGGATGTCGGCCCGATCCGCGAGCTGCGCCGTGAAGAAGCCCCGATTATGGCGCTTGGCGTCGGCATGCTGTTGCAGAAGACCGGTCTGGCCGGCTCCGACCAGCTGCATCTGTCCGACAACCGGCCGGTCCGTCAGGTCACCGGCGAGCGCTTTGCGCGGCTGTTCCGCATCGCCAGCGAGCTGCCCCGGCACGGCAAAAAAGTCACCCTGCGCGCAAACCGTTTTTTACGCAGCAGCAACCGCCCGGGCAACGTCAACGGCTATGGCAGCCGGCTGGTCAAGGGCGAGGAAAAACGCACTTTTGCGCTGTTTGACGGCGACGGCTTCCACTCGGTCGGCTACACGCAAAAGAACGGTTTTGTCTTTCATGTATTCGCCGGCGGCGGCGCCAGCGACAACCCGCAGCTGTGGGGCCCGATTCGTGTGATGACACGCGAACCCTTGCAAGTGCGCCTGTTTCACAACGAAGACTACTCAGAGCAATACGGCCTGCTGTACGCCTCCTACGGACTTCAGCAACGCCTGCCGGACACAAACGCGAAAAGCCAGTTCTGGCGCAATCTGCCGCAACCGCAGCAAAAAGCCGGCTAAGGCGCGCCCGTCACTCCAGCAACAAGCCGGTAAACGCCCGTTCCGACGGCTCGATCGCGACCCGCTCGTCAGCATTAAACGGCGCCGTCGTCAGATCATCGGGCGGTGCCGCAATCAGATCCAGATCAACCGCCTCCGGCGTGCCTTGCAGCCCCCGCTCCGTGACCTCCAGCCTGTAGTAGATGCCATTGCGCAGACGCGCGCCGAACTCATCCGGACGTTTGTAAAAGAACAGCAGCGCGTGCTCCAGCCAGCGCAGATCCGTTTCCGTGACCGTATCCGGGCGCGCGTAGGGATATGGCAGATGGCAATGGATCTCGGCCGCTTCGCCCACGCATTTGAACTCCTTCATCGACAGAAAGTAATCGCGGAACTGCGCATGATCCATCGCCACGCGGAAGCGGCTGCGCCCGTCGCCAAGCGCTTCAAAAGTGACCGTGCCGATCCGCAATGTGCTGCCGTCGGCGCGCTGCAGGCGCAGCTGTTTTTCGCCTTCGGGTAAAGCCCCCGCCACCATCGCGGGCAGCAACAGCACCGCCAGCCCCAGGATAAACACCGCCGAACGTCCTGCTCTCATCCCCTTCTCCCCCGCCGTTTTCTTATGGATTGTACAGAGCTGACCCCGTCTGCGCCGCAGGGTTCCTGCCGGCCTGCCCGACTGCCTCTTTCCCCGCACGGTCAGACGGTTACAATAGCCCGCGAAAACACCCTAAGCCCATCCCGGAGGCAGCAATGTCAGACACCCCGAAAATCCTGCTTGGTAAAGGTGACCGGCAGGTCTTTCTCGATCCGCGTTACGCAAACCGCCACGGCCTTATCGCAGGCGCGACCGGCACCGGTAAAACCGTCTCCCTGCAGGTGATGGCGGAAGGTTTCTCGAATCTGGGCGTGCCTGTGTTTATGGCCGACATCAAAGGCGATCTGTCGGGCATTGCCAAGGCCGGCGAGCCGCACCCGAAAATCGATGAGCGGGTGGCCAAAATCGGCATGGAAAACTTCAGCTTTGCCGAAAATCCGGTGGTGTTCTGGGACATCTACGGCGAAAAAGGCCATCCGGTGCGCGCCACCGTCACCGATATGGGCCCGACCCTACTGTCGCGGCTGCTGGACCTCAACGAAACCCAGGAAGGCGTGCTCAATATTGCCTTCAAATGGGCTGACGACGAAGGCATGCTGATTCTGGACCTGAAGGACCTGCAGGAAACCCTGAAGTTCATCAGCGAGAACGCCAAACAGTTCAAGGACAGCTACGGCAATGTCAGCAGCGCCAGTGTCGGCGCGATTCAACGCCGTTTGCTGGTCATCGAAGAACAGGGCGCGGACAAGTTCTTCGGCGAACCGGCACTGGATTTGTGGGACTTTATGCGCACCCACCACAGCGGCAAAGGCAATATCAATATCCTCGCCGCCGACAAGCTGATGATGAACCCGCGTCTGTACGCGACCTTTCTGTTGTGGCTGATGTCGGAGCTGTTCGAGGAACTGCCGGAAGTCGGCGATCAGGACCGTCCGCGCTTTGTGTTCTTTTTCGACGAAGCGCATCTGTTGTTCGACGACGCGCCGAAAGCGCTGCTGGAGAAAATCCAGACCGTGGTGCGCCTGATCCGCTCCAAAGGCGTCGGCATTTACTTTATCAGCCAGAGTCCGCTGGACATTCCCGACAGCGTCCTGAGCCAGCTCGGTAACCGCGTCCAGCACGCGCTGCGTGCCTTCACCCCGCGCGATCAGAAAGCGGTTAAAACCACCGCCGAAACCATGCGCGCCAATCCCGCATTCGACACCGTCGAGGCGATTATGCAGCTCGGCGTCGGCGAAGCGCTGGTCTCCACTCTCGAAGACGGCGGTGTGCCCAGCATCACCGAACGGACGCTGATGTGCCCGCCGCATTCACGGATCGGCCCGGCCACTGACGAGGAACGGCGCGCGGCCATGAACAGCAGTGCGTTTGCCGGTCGTTATGACCATATCATTGACCGCGAATCGGCTTACGAGAAACTACAAGTGCGGGCCGAACGTCGCGCCGAGAGCGAAGCCAAAAAAGCCACCTCAAAACCGGCCGGTCGTTCACGGCAAAGCGTCGGCGAAGCCTTCGCCAAAACCATGGCCCGCTCCATTGCCTCCCGCCTGGCTACCCGCATCGTGCGCGGCGTGCTCGGCTCGATTCTCCGTTAAGGACACACAGATGTTGGAAAAGTTATTCGAAGGCTTCCTCTGGCGCAGCCGCTGGGTGGTGATTATCGCCGTCATCGCCAGCCTGCTGACCGGTTTTGCGGTGTTCTATATCGCCACAGTCGATGCCTGGATGCTGCTGACGCATCTGGGCGATTACCTCGACCCGCTGCTCAGCGGTGAGGCCCGTGCAGACTTCCGTGCCACGCAGATCGCCCATGTGGTGGAAATTATCGACGGCTATCTGCTGGCCACCGTGCTGCTGATCTTCTCGCTGGGACTCTATGAGTTGTTTATCAGCCGCATCGACGAGGCCGAAGGCAGCGACAGCAGTTCGCGGGTGTTGATTATCCACAGCCTGGACGAGCTTAAATCACGTCTCGCCAAGGTTGTATTAATGATCCTGATCGTGAAGTTCTTCGAACACGCGCTGCATATGGAGTTCGAAACGCCGCTGGATATTCTGGCCTTCGCCGGTGGTATTGCGCTGATCGGTCTGGCCCTGTTCTTAAGCCATGCCGGCGACCATAAACCGGCAAACAACACCTCCGACTCACACTGAAACCGGCTCTGCCGCGCACCCGGCGATCTGCTGCGTGCGCCGCCCCGGCAAGCCACCACCGCAGGAAACACAGCATGACTGACTGGCTATTGATTCTGAGCTTTGTGCTGGCGACCTATCTGGTCGGCCTGCTCTATCTGCACGTACGTCCGGTTCGCGGGCGCAAGCTGCAACGTCAGGCGCTGAACCGGCGCGCCCTGCTGGTGCTGGATATGCAGGAGGAATTCTGCGCCGGACACGGCTATGACAAAGCACAGATGGACGGCCTGTGCGAACGCATCCATGTCCTGCAGGACCGCTTTGCTGAGCAGGGCGATCAGGTCGTGCAGCTGCGCCACTATTACAGCAGCCGCGCCATGCGTCTGCTGGTGCGGCTGTTCGCCGGCGGCGTCGGGCTGCACAACTCCGCTGTCGATCCGCGCCTGAGCCGCGATGCCATCCCCGTCTACAGCCACCGCCGCAGCGACGCCTTCAGCAACCGGCGGCTGGCCCGCTTTCTGGACGAGCAGCAGGTCGGCGAAGTGGTTCTGTGCGGCATAGACACGGTGTTTAATCTTCGCCTCACCGCCATCAGCGCGCAGGAACGCGGTTACCGCGTGATTGTGATCGAAGACGCTGCCACCACCCGTATGCCGGCCAAGTGGCCGCTGATGCGCGACAAGCTGGTCAAGCGCGGCATCCGTATTGAACGCAGCTCAGACCTGACCGCCGCGGACTAAGACACACCGCTCAGGGATAGAAAACCAGATTGTGAAAACACAGCGGCACCACTCCGGGGTTGGCATAGCCATGCGGGGCATCGGCCTTAAAGCGCAACCCCGCCCCCGCCGCAACAGTCTCCCAGACGTCCTGATGTAATACTTCCAGCGTGCCGTTCAGCGGCACCACATGTTCAACAACCCCCGTCGCATGCGGCTCCGACACATGCCGCTCGCCCGGCGCCAGTGTGATGGCCAGCATCTCAAAGCCCAGCGCCGGATCGAAAGCAAACACCGGCACCACACTCATCTGTTCACTATCGGCCAGCGGCGCACTGCCGCCCGGCGGCAAAAAGTCCGACAAGGCCAGAGCAAAGCCGGTGGCCAGTTTCCAGAGTGTCGCCACCGTCGGGCTGGATTCACCGCGCTCGATCTGCCCGAGCATCGCCTTGGAAACACCGGTCTCCTGCGCGGCCTTGCCAAGACTCCAGCCGCGCTGCGCGCGGGCGGCCTTCAGTACCTGACGTAAATGCAAATTAAACGGATCCATGGCCCCTGCTTGTGCGTTATAACGCACAATGTTAGATTGCGTGCGCTATAGCGTACAGGAGAAGCCCCATGGCCGCCAAAGGCCTTTCACTCAGCCATATCACTGCCGGTTTTATTGCGGTCATGACCGGCTATACCAGCTCCGTGGTTATCGTCCTGCAGGCCGCCGCAGCGGCCGGTGCCGACCCGGCGCAAACGGCCAGCTGGCTTTGGGCTCTGGGCCTGGCCATGGGCGTGACCTCGCTGGGCTTCTCACTGCGTTACAAAATTCCAGTGCTGACGGCCTGGTCCACCCCCGGCGCGGCGCTGCTGGCCACGGCCCTGAGCGGCTTCAGCACCGCCGAAGCCTACGGTGCCTTTATTGTCTGCGCGCTGCTGACCCTGATCAGCGGTGTGACCGGCGGTTTCGCGCGGCTGATGCACCTGATCCCCCTGCCGCTGGCCAATGCCATGCTGGCGGGGATTCTTTTGCAGTTTGGTCTGGGGATTTTCACCTCGCTGGGCGAACAACCGCTGCTGAGCGGCGCCATGCTGGTGATTTTTCTCGCCGCTAAACGGCTGATGCCATCGGCGGCCATGCTGCTGGTGTTGCTCGGCGGGGTGCTGATCGCCGCCGCGCAAGGCATGTTAAGCGGTGAACTGCCGGCTTTGACGCTGACGCAGCCGCACTTTACCGCGCCGGCCTTCTCCGGTGCCGCCATCCTCGGTGTCGCCCTGCCCTTGTTTATCGTGACCATGACCTCGCAGAATCTGCCCGGCATCGCCGTGCTGCGCAGTCACGGCTACACGCCACCGGTGTCCGCGCTGCTCAGCGGCACCGGACTGGTCAATCTGCTGCTGGCGCCGTTCGGTGGCTACAGTTGCAATCTGGCCGCCATCACCGCCGCCATCTGCATGAGCGAAGACGTCGACCGCGATCCCGCGCAACGCTATAAAGCCGCCGCTTTTGCGGGGCTGTTTTATCTGCTGGCCGGGCTCTTCGGGGCGGCTATAGTGGCGCTGTTTGCGCTGCTGCCCGGCGCGCTGGTCATGACGCTCGCCGGACTTGCATTACTGGGCACCATCGGCAGCAGTCTGCACAATGCCCTCAGCGACAGCGATACCGCGCAGGCGGGCCTGATTGCATTTCTGGTCACCGCCTCGGGTCTGAGCCTGTTCGGTATCGGCAGTGCGTTCTGGGGACTGGTACTCGGCGTGCTGGCGCAAGCGAGTGGCAGCGTCCGCTTAAACCGGCGCAAAAGCGCCTGAGACAGCGCAGCGCAGGTGGGGATTCGCGCCGCGGGTGTTATCATGAGCACCGCATTTTAACCGGCTCCGATCCATGGCACTGCTGCGTCTGACTTCGCTTTCCATCGCCTACGGCGACAAACCTGTTCTCGACCAGATTGATCTGGCTATCAACCCGCTGGAGCGGATTGCTCTGGTCGGGCGTAACGGCGCGGGCAAATCCACATTGATGAAAATCCTCGCCGGCGAGGTTCAGGCCGACAGCGGCGAAGTGATCCGCAATCAGGGCCTGACCGTCGCGCGTCTGGAGCAGGATGTGCCGCGCGAGCTTGACGGCGATATCTACAGCGTGGTGTGCGCCGGCTTCGGTGAACCGGGCCGTCTGCTGGCCGAGTACGAAGCTCAGACCCGCTGCGCGGAACCGGATATGGCGGTGCTGGAAAAACTTCAGGCGCAGATCGACGCCGCCGATGCCTGGCAACTGGGGCAGAAGGTCACCGAAACCCTCTCACGCATGCAGCTTGATCCGCAGGCCACCGTCAGCCGTTTGTCCGGCGGACTCAAACGCCGCGTACTCCTGGCCCGGGCACTGGTCACCGATCCTGACATCCTGCTGCTCGACGAACCGACCAACCATCTTGACGTACCGGCCATCGACTGGCTGGAAGAGTATCTGCGCAACGCCCGCCTGGCGCTGGTCTTCATCACCCACGACCGCGCCTTTCTGCGCCGCCTGGCCACTCGCATTATCGAGCTCGACCGCGGTCATCTGACCGACTGGCCCGGCGACTATGAAACCTATCTGCGCGGCAAGGCCGCCTTGCTCGAAGCCGAAGCCACCCGCAATGCCTTGGAAGACAAAAAGCTTGCGCAGGAAGAAGCCTGGATCCGTCAGGGCATCAAAGCCCGCCGCACCCGCAATGAAGGCCGTGTGCGCGCCCTCAAGCAACTGCGCCGCGAACACGCCGAACGGCGCAAGCAAACCGGCCGCGCCAGCATGCAGGTACAGGAAGGCAATCTGTCCGGCAAAATTGTTATCGAGGCTGAGAAGGTCAATTACAGCATCGGCGACAAGCCGCTGATCCGCGATTTCAGCGCCACCATCCTGCGCGGCGACAAGGTCGGCATTATCGGCCCGAACGGCGCCGGTAAATCGACCCTGATCCGCCTGCTGCTGGGTGATCTGACGCCCGACAGCGGCAAAATCACCCGCGGCACCGGGCTGGAGATCGCCTATTTCGATCAGCTGCGCGCCACCCTCAATCCGGACCAGACCGCGCTGGAAAACGTCGCCGGCGGGTCCGACACGGTCACCGTCAACGGCAAATCACGGCATGTGATCAGCTATATGCAGGACTTCCTGTTCGCGCCGGAACGCGCCCGCGCACCGATTCACGCCCTGTCCGGCGGTGAGCGCAACCGTCTCTTGCTGGCGCGTCTGTTCGCCCGCCCGGCCAATCTGCTGGTACTCGATGAGCCGACCAACGATCTGGACGTGGAAACCCTCGAACTGCTCGAAGAGATCATCACCGAGTACAGCGGTACCGTGCTGCTGGTCAGTCACGACCGCGAGTTCCTCGACAATATCGTCACCGACTCGCTGGTCTTTGAAGGCAAGGGCCGCGTGCTTCCCTATGTGGGCGGTTACAGTGACTGGCTGAGGCAGCGCCCCGCCGGTCTGCAGGACGACGAAACCAGCAGTACAGGCAAAGCCGGCACAGCAGCGCCGGAGACGCCCGCGAAAACCAGCGCGGCGCCGGCGGCCAAAACGACGAAAAAGAAGCTCAGCTACAAAGACCAGCGCGAGCTGGAAGCCATTCCGGAAAAAATGGATGCGCTGGAAACCCGTCAGGCGGAACTGGAAGCGCTGATCGCCGATCCGGCCTTCTTCCAGAAACCCCATGAAGAGACCACCGCGACCACGGAAGAGCTGGCCCGCATCAATGAGGAAATGGAAGCCCTGTTTGCGCGCTGGGAAGAACTCGAGTCCGGCACTGACTAAGCGCCGCCAGCGACGTTTTTTTACAATTTACGGCGTGCCGGCAGGTCAATTCCGGTTGACTTTATCCACAGACTTTATGACCGCGCCGGGCGTGGGATAATTATCCACAAATCCTGTGGATAAGTCTGTGGACACTCTCGTGGAAAACGTCTCAGATGTACGTCCTGTCTGGCAGCTTATTAAATTGCGCAAAAAATAACCAACCGTTTTTATCCTTATAAATCAATTATTTGCAGCGCACTTGTAAAGCATAAAAAGCACTTCCGCCGCTAAGCATCGGAACTATCCCCCGGCTGACAGGCTTGTGAATAACATTGTTTGATCAGTGTCAGAAAACAGTCCCGCACAGGGTGAACAAGTGCACGGAGTCAGCCCCGTGACGGAGCCGTTGGCAGAGGTTCAGAAAGGGATGAAGGGGCCCGCTTCCGGCCTGCCGCTCAGCTTGCGCGGCTGCCGAAGCGGCTTTTGCCGATACGACGGAAATCGCTGGGCGTAACGCCTTTGACTTCGAGAAAACGGCGGTTGAAGTTCGCCACATTATTGAAGCCCACCGAGTAGCAAATGGTGCTGATGTACTGATCGGTCTCCATCAGTAACTGGCAGGCCCGGTTGATACGCAGGCGGTTAACAAAATCGGTGAAGGTATTGCCGGTGCCCTGACGGAAATAACGCGAGAAGCGGCTCGGCGTCATGCCGAATTGTTCGGCCACTTCCGCCATGGAAAAGCTGCCGGTGTAGTTGGCCGACAGAAAGTCGACTACCTGATTGAGCAGATCCAGCGAATCATCATCCTCAAAGCTCTGCAGCTGGGCGCCCGACAGCAGGCGGTATTCGCTGTGGTCATTGAGGTGGCGCATCAGTTCCAGAAACAGGCTCAGGCGCTGCAAGCCGGTCTGTTCACGGATCTGCTGCATCAGCTTATCGGCGATCTCACTGACGCCGAAAAACTCCACCCCGTGGCGGGCACGCTCCAACAAGGGGAAGAGTTCGGACAGTTCGGGAATCGAACTGCTGGCCCGGCGCAGCGGCTCATCGGCAAACTGCACCACCCGATCCCGCGTGACCAGGCCCTCTTCGGGCAGGTCCGTGGAGATCCAGTTATGCGGCAGGCGCGGGCCGGTCAGCACCAGGTGGCCGGGAGAGAAGTGACCGATATAGTCACCGACGAAGACCTTGCCCTGTGAAGCGGTGATCAGATGCAGCTCGTACTCGTCGTGATAGTGCCAGCGAATCAGCGGATTGGGCGCGCCGTGCTCCAGACAACGGATAAAGCCGAACGTCCCTTCGGGATCGTAGCCCAGCGCCGTATCGCGCTGAAAGTCCAGCTCCTGCTCAGGCGCCCGCTTCAGATTGCTCTCTCTTCTCATGCTCTCCCTCCTGCCCTGCTGCCGGTTTCTCTCCGGTCTTACCTAACTTGCGGCGATAAACGCCTCAACCCGCCGGTAAGCACGTCGCAGGCCGTCCAGCAGACGTTCGTCGCCGGCCAGTTCTTCAAACAACACTTTTTCCGCGCAAATCGCCGCAACCGGGTCAGCCGCCGCGGCGATTGCCGCCGGACTGGCCGGGTCCATGGCCTGATCCTCGTAAGGATAGGGAATGCCGCCCTGCTGCTCACGTAAGATGAAGGCCAGAAACAGCGCCGGTAACATGGCGACCGCATCGACCGGCAGACCTTTCTGCAGCGATTCCCGGATTGTCGGCAAAATCATACCCGGTATTTTGGCGTAAGCGTCCATCGCCACGCGGCCGTTGGTGTCTTTGATCTCCGGATTACCGAAGCGTGCCAGTACCGTATCACGGTAAGCCGGCAGGTCCAGCGGATTGCCTTCAAGACAGGGAATCGCATTGTCCGTCACATAGTCATAGGCCATCTGACGGATCTCAGCGTCCCGGACACCTTCGTGAATAAAGCTGTAGCCGCGCAGCGTGCCCGCCCAGGCAAAACAACTGTGGGTGGCATTCAGGAGGCGGATCTTGGCTTCTTCATAGGGCCCGACATCGCTGACCAGTTCCACACCGACCTTTTCCCAGGCCGGTCGTCCGGCGACAAATTCATCTTCGATGACCCATTGCAAAAAGGACTCGCTCATCACCGGCGCGCCATCGTCGAAACCGGTCGCCGCCCGCACCCGCTCGCGCAGTTCAGCCGGCGGACGCGGCGCAATCCGGTCAACCATGGCATTGGGTGCGCTGGTATTGGCATCGATCCAGGCGATAACCGCATCCTCGCCCCGGGCTTGCAGAAACTGCCGGAAGCCGCTGGCAAAGCGGTCACCGTTGCTGCGCAGATTGTCGCAGTTGAGAAAGGTCACAGGCCCGGCGTCGGCGGACATACGCGCATGCAGCAGGCGTGTCATCGCGCCGTACAAGGTACGGCAGGAACCGTTTTCCATATCCGCGCGCAGATCCGGATAGCTGTCCGGATCGAGGCGCAGCCGGCTGTCCAGGTAATAGCCCGCTTCAGTAACCGTAAAAGAGATAATCCGGGTTGCCGGATCAGCGGCGACTTTTGCAAGCCCGCTCAGCTGCTCATCAAAGGGCACGACCTGTCGGATGGAGGTGACGCGGTGATAGCTGCGCTCGCCCTCCGGGGTGACGGTCTCCAGCACGTACTCACCGTTCTGCGCCTGCAGTGCATCGATAATCTGCACACCGTCTGCGCGGATATTACCGGCAATAATCTGCCAGCGCTGATCACCCGCCTCGTGCAGCTTCTGCATATACATTGCCTGATGGGCACGGTGAAACGAACCCAGACCGATATGCAACTGCGTGAAAGTCTCGCCGCTCATGAACTATCCTCAAGCCGTGATGCGCAGGTTTTCGCCCTGCGTGTTGAAGTAATGCGCCTGGCTGTCATCCCAGCCCAGACCCACGCGCGCCCCCATGTTCAGTTCCGAACGTGAATACTGGCGCGCTATCAAAGGCATCTCGTGACTGTCCGCACCGTCAGGACGGACATGAATCAGCGTCTCATTACCGAGCGATTCGATCAGCTCAACCGTACCCTTGATACGTGCATTGCCTTCATCGGTGATCTGCATATGCTCGGTGCGGACACCGGCCTCGACCGCACCGGCAGGTACGCCGTTGATGCCGTCAGTCTTGATCAGATTCATTTGCGGCATACCGATAAACTGCGCGACGAATTTGTTCACCGGCGCATCGTAAAGCTCAAGCGGTGTACCGACCTGCTCGATATGCCCTGCCCGCAACACCACCACGCGGTCGGCCAGGGTCATGGCCTCGACCTGATCGTGCGTTACATAAACCGTGGTTGCACCGAGCTCGCGGTGCAGACGGGCAATCTCCACCCGGGTCTGGCCGCGCAGCGCCGCATCCAGATTCGACAGCGGCTCGTCAAACAAAAACACCTTGGGCTGACGGACAATCGCACGGCCGATGGCCACGCGCTGGCGCTGCCCGCCGGACAAGGCACGCGGGGTGCGCTTGAGATAGGGTTCCAGATCGAGTTTTTCCGCCGCCTCGGCGACTTTTTTCGCGATCACGGCCTTGTCTTCGCCGGCCAGACGCAGCGCAAAAGACATATTGTCTTCCACCGACATATGCGGATAGAGCGCATAGGACTGGAAGACCATGGCCAGATCGCGCTTGGACGGAATCACGTGGGTGATGTCGTTGCCGCCGAGCATCAGCGTGCCGCCGTCAATGGTCTCAAGCCCGGCGATCATGCGCAGCAGGGTTGATTTACCGCAGCCTGAGGGGCCGACAAAAACCACAAACTCACCCTGCTCAATGGCCAGGTTCACGCTTTTGATCGCGTGCAAATCACCGTAAAACTTATCTACGTTATTGAGGCTCAAAAATGCCATATTCAGTACTCCTTATTCGTCCCGGCCGCGTTACTTGACCGCACCAAAAGTCAGGCCCTGTACGAGCTGTTTCTGGCTGAACCAGCCGAACACCACAATCGGGGCAATTGCCAAGACTGACACTGCAGACAGTTTGGCCCAGAAGAGCCCCTCGGGGCTTGAGTAAGAGGCGACCAGCGAAGCCAGCGTGCCGGCCTGCGATGAGGTCAGATTGAGAACCCAGAACGCTTCGTTCCAGGCCAGCACCAGACACAGCAGTCCGGTCGACGCGATACCGCCCATGCCCAGCGGCAGGAGCACGTGGCGAAACTCTTCCCACAGTCCTGCGCCGTCCATACGCGCAGCTTCGAAAATCTCATGCGGAATGTCTTTAAACGCCGAGTACAGCATCCAGACCATGATCGGCAGGTTCATCATGGTAAAGATGATGATCAGGGCAAAACGCGTATCGAGTAAGCCGGTTTTCTGACTCAGCACATAGATCGGCACCAGGGCACCGACCGCCGGCATCATCTTGGTCGAC
Source organism: Granulosicoccaceae sp. 1_MG-2023 (assembly GCA_030546905.1). Classification (GTDB taxonomy): domain Bacteria; phylum Pseudomonadota; class Gammaproteobacteria; order Granulosicoccales; family Granulosicoccaceae; genus UBA7957. The sequence continues at coordinate 103,524 of JAUOPI010000009.1, forward strand.
AGCATCCACATCAGTATGTCTTTGGTGCGCCGTGTCGGCGTAAAGGCAAAACTGAATGCCGCCGGTATTGCAATCAGCAAACCGAGCAGGGTCGACATCACACTGGTCAGCACCGAGTTCCAGGCATAGTGGAGGTAATCACTGCGTTCCTGTACTTCGGTGAAGTTCTCCAGCGTCGGCTCGAAAAACCAGACCGACGGCACGGCTATGGCCTGTAACTCGGTCTTGAACGCCGTGACCGTGAGAAACAGGATCGGAAAAAACATCACTAAGGCAATCAGCCAGGCAACTGAAGAACGGATCACCGTCGCTGATTTTGATTTCTGTGCAAAGCTCATATCAGTTCTCCAGGTTCTTACCGATCATGCGGATCAGGAAGATCGCGACAATATTGGCAAGGATAATGGCGAATACCGCGCCCGCCGATGCCGCACCCACATCAAAGTTAAGCAGGGCTTCGGTGAAAATCAGAAATGCAAGGTTGGTACTTGCCGTGCCGGGACCGCCGGCGGTGGTAACAAAGATTTCGGCAAACACACTCAGCAGGAAGATCACTTCGATCATCACAACCACCGAGATCGCACGCGCCATATGCGGCAGGTACAGATAACGCAGCTGTTGCAGATAGGTGGCACCGTCAAGCTCGGAGGCTTCCAGTTGCTCGCGATCCATGGACTGCAGTGCGGTGACGAAAATCAGTACGGCAAAGGGCAGCCACTGCCAGCTGATCATGATGATGATCGAGCCGAGTGGAAAATCCGTCATCCAGTCAATCGGCGTCCAGCCGAAGAAGGTCCAGACTTGCGCTAAGACCCCGTAAATCGGGTTCATCATCATGTGCTTCCAGAGCAGCGCGTTGACCGTCGGCATAACAAAAAACGGCGAGATCAGCAGCACACGCACCAGTGCGCGGCCCGGGAAAGGATCATTGATCAGCAAAGCGATCAACAAGCCGAACACCACAGTCACCAACACCGTGCTACCCAACAACAGCAGTGTGTTGAACACCGCGTCGCCGAAGGCCGGGTTGGTGATGAAAAATTCGTAGTTCATCCAGCCGGCCGAACCGGTCACATCCGGACGCATCAGGTTGTAGCGGATAAACGAAAAATACACGGTCATTGCCAGCGGCACGATCATCCACAGCAACAATGTGGAGACCGCGGGCGCCAGCAATAAGCGCGGAACTAAACGGCTTTTGAGTCCGGCATCAGACATGGTTCACCTCTGGAATCTGGCATTAGCGACACCTTCTGAGGTGCCAAAACGAGTTCGGCGCCGGGGCGCCGCTTCGTACTCCGGCCTCAGGTGCTGAGGCCGGAACCGGGCGCCGCTTGCGCCCGGTGATTGCCGCCTGTGGCGACAGCGCTACGATCAGTAGTAACCGGAACGGCGCATTTCACGATCAGCCGAACGCTGGCTGTTTTTCAGCGCTTTATCGACCGAGGTCTGCCCTGCCAGCGCCGCACTCATCTGCTGACCGACCGCGATACCGATAGACTGGAACTCCGGAATCGAGGCGAACTGCACACCCACATAAGGTGATTCGTTGAGGGTGCTGTCAGTCGGATCGGCCGAACTGATCGCTTTGAATTCCGCGTCAGCAAACACCGCCGCTTCGCGGAACTTGGGGTTTTCATAAGTCGAAGCGCGGGTACCGGTCGGCACTTTGCCCCAACCCAGCTCTTCACCGACGAGCTCGATATAGTCTTTGGAGGTTGCCCACTCGATAAACCGCGTGGCTTCGTCAGAGTGTGTTGTTGTTACCGGCACAGCCAGTGTCCAGGCCCACAACCAGTTCGCGCCTTTCGGCGTCACTTTGGTCGGCGCCTGGGCAAAAGCGACCTTATCGGCGACTTTGCTCTGGGACGGATCACTGACGAAAGAAGCCGCGATTGTCGCATCCAGCCACATACCGCATTTGCCTTCGTTATACAGAGCGAGGATTTCGTTAAAGCTGTTGCCTGAAGAGCCCGGCGGGCCGTACTTGTCCATCAGATCGACATAAAAGGAAATCGCGTCGTGCCAGGGTTGCGTTTCGAGCTGGGGTTTCCAGTCCATATCAAACCACTGACCGCCGAAGGTGTTCACCATGGTGCTCAGCAGCGCCATATTGTCACCCCAGCCCGGTTTACCGCGCAGGCAAATACCGTAAACGCCGTTGTCCGGATCATGGATTTTCGCAGCCACGTCCGCAACGTGATCCCAGGTCGGCTGTTCGGGCATGGTCATGCCGGCTTTTTCGACCAGATCGGTGCGGTACATCAGCATGGAGCTTTCGCCGTAGAACGGCGCCGCGTAGAGCTTGCCATCGACGGAAAGACCGTCGCGGATGGCCGGCAGCAGATCCTCGGTGTCGTAGCTTTCGTCGAAACTGAGCTCTTTAAGCCAACCTTTTTCGCCCCAGATCGGCACCTCGTACATACCGATGGTCATAATGTCGAACTGACCGCCTTTGGTCGCGATATCGGTGGTCATACGTTGTCTGAGGACACCTTCTTCCAGCGTGACCCATTTGACCGTGATATCGGGGTTGGCTTCCTCGAAATGGTTGGTGAGCTTCTGCATTTCGATCATATGACCGTTGTTTACCGTCGCTATAACCAGTTCGGTCGCAGCCATCGAGACAGCAGCGCTTGAGAGCAGCACGCCACCTACGGCGGCCGCGATGATATTTTGTTTCTTCATAATTCCTCCGGTGGGAATAAACAGACACAGTTTTTCAGATGTGGCTGGCAATACTTGTGTTGTTTTGAACGCGAACCGAGATTAGCACCCACCCCTGCTGAGGTCTTATACGTATTTGCATAATGGTGGTACTAGTTTGCATCCGTATTCGCTTAATGATCTGTTTAGCAGATTCAAAGTGTCAGAACTTGACCCCGGCAAATGAATACTGGTACCGGTTTGTAGAAATGAGAATCCCCCTCAAAGCCAGTTCCGGCAAGGCTTGTAGCCCGGGCCGGCAGACCGGCGTCACAGCATAGTGAACAGGCCATCGCAGGAATTGTGCAACAGCACATAAATTCGGCCATGCAAAAAAGTATCTGTTGAGTCTCGGGATTTTTTGCGCCGGAAGAACCCTTCACAAAGAGGGAGAAAGACGGATTAAAAGGGGTAGGACAAACATACGTGCAGTTGTATTAAAAAAGGGCGGCCAGTGCAGCCGCCCTTAATACAAGCCGTCTAACGGCTCTATAGGCCCGGCGATCAGGCCATGCGTTCGCGTACCATGGCGATCAGTTTCTGATGATCGGCATCGAAATTACGGATACCTTCGGCGAGTTTTTCCGTGGCCATGGGGTCGGCATTGAGCTGCCAGCGGAAACTCGCTTCGTCCATTTTTACCGGCGCCACACCGGAGGCTTTGGCCGGGTCCAGTTCGCGTTTGAGTTCACCGCTGTCGTCGGCCAGGGCCTGCAGCAGTTTCGGCGCAATCGTCAGGCGGTCACAACCGGCCAGCGCTTTGATTTGCTCAATATTGCGGAACGAGGCGCCCATCACCACCGTCTCTATCCCGTTGGATTTGTAGTAGTCATAGATGCGCCGCACCGATTGCACGCCCGGATCTTCATCCGGCGCGTAGCTGTCGCGGCCTTCGGCCTTTTTGTACCAATCCGTGATACGTCCGACAAACGGCGAGATCAGAAACGCACCGGCATCGGCGGCGGCAATCGCCTGAGCCTGACAGAACAACAGGGTCAGATTGCAGTCAATGCCCTGCTCCTGAAGGATTTGCGCTGCGCGGATGCCTTCCCAGGTTGAGGCCAGTTTGATCAGAATACGCTCACGGCCGATGCCGCGTTTTTCGTACTCAGCGATAATCTGCAAGGCGCGTTCGACGGATTTTTCCGTATCGAAGGACAGACAGGCGTCGACCTCGGTGGAAACACGTCCCGGCACCAGGGCGGTCAACTCCGCTCCCACGGCCACGGTCAGCACGTCCACCACCTGCTCGGCACTCAGGCCGGCGGCTTTGCCGGCGGCAAGTTCGCGCTCGATCAGATCAGCCGACGCCGGGTCTTTCAGGGCGCCGAGCACCAGCGACGGGTTGGTGGTGCAGTCGACCGGCTGCCAGCTTTTCACAGCCTCCACTTCACCTGTATCGGCGACCACCACGGTCATCTCGCGCAGTTGCTCTAGTACATTCATCGATTGGGTTCCTGTTGATTTCAGTGTCTGTCGGTCAGCGCGGCACGCTCACGCCGTTCAGCTGAGCTGTTTAAGCACCTTATACGCGCTGCGGAATTTTTCATAGGCGGCGTCAAACTCACCCTGCCATTGTGGCTGCGGCTCGATCACCTCAGCGATCGCCGGCGGCGTCATTATAGCGGTCGGCTCCGCGCCGGTCGCGGCGACCTGCGCCAACCGCGCCGCACCGAGCGCGGCGCCGAACTCACCCTGCTGCGGGCGCAGCAGCGGGATGCCGAACACGGTCGCCAGCAAGGACAGCCAGTAGGAGGACGCGCTGCCGCCGCCGATGGCCCAGAGACTGTCGGGCCTGGTGCCGCTGGCGCGCAGCGCTTCGAGCGAATCGCGCAGGCCGAATGAGACGCCTTCGAGTACGGCGCGGGTCAGCTCCGCCGGTCCGCTGGCCGTCGCCAGCCCGGTCAGGCTGCCGCGGACACGGGCGTCGTTGTGCGGCGTACGCTCGCCGGACAGATACGGCAGAAACTGCACCGGCCCGGGCCCCTGTAAGGTGTCGCCCAGGGCCGCGGTCAGCTGCGCCGGACTTTGCCCGGTAATTCCGGCCAGCCAGTTCAGGCTATTGGTGGCCGAGAGCATCACGCCCATCTGATACCAACGCGCCGGCAGCGCATGACAAAAAGTATGCAGCGCGGTTTCCGGACACGGGTAATAGCCGTCGCGTGCGGCCAGCACCACCCCGGAGGTGCCCAGAGACACAAACCCGCTGCCCTCGTTTAATGCGCCGATACCACAGGCTGCGGCGGCGTTATCACCGGCCCCGCCGGCGACCACCACCTCGTGCTTGAGCCCCCAACGCCGGGCCAGTTCAGCGCGCAGCAAACCCGCCGCTTGCGAGCCTTCGACCAGCCGTGGCATCTGCTCCTCACGCATCTGCCCGGCCTTCAGCAGGGTCTGCGACCAGCGACGCCGGCCGACGTCCAGCCAGGCCGTGCCGGCGCTGTCGGACATATCGGCCACATAGTCGCCGGTCAGGTGGTAGTTGAGATAAGCGGCCGGCAGCAGCACCCGCGCGACCTGCCCGTAGACCGCAGCTTCGTGGCGGCGCAGCCAGGCCAGCTTCGGTGCGGTAAAACCGGGAAAAACAATGTTGCCGGCGCATTCGCGCACGCCCGGCATGGCGTCCAGTTCAGCGGCTTCCTGCTCACTGCGTGTGTCGTTCCAGAGAATACACGGACGCAGAACCGCACCGTCTTTATCCAGCAGGGTGGCGCCGTGCATATGGCCTGCCACGGCGATACCGCGCAGCTCACTGAAGGCCGGGCAGTCGCGGCGCAATTCGGCCATCACCGCATCCAGCGCCTGCAGCCACAATGCCGGATCCTGCTCCGACCAGCCCGGCTGCGGCGTACTCACATCGTAGTGCTGCTCGGCCGATGCGATCAGCTCACCATCGGCGCTGAGCAACAGCGCACGCAAACCGGAAGTGCCCAGATCCAGTCCCAGAAAAACCATAATCCACCTTGAAAACGCGCTTGAAGCCGAAGGCGCAAGCATAAAACGTTTGCCCTGCTTTGTGCTGCAGCGGTGAAAAAAGTACGAACTTCCGCAGCTTCGCGGACAACTGCGTATCAGCGCGCAGACTATTCCTTGACCGACTCCATCACCACATAGGTGGAGGTACTGCGTACATAGGGCAAGGTGGCGATCTGTTCGCCCATTACCCGGCGGTATTCGGCAATATCGCGGGTGCGCACTTTAAGCAGATAGTCGAACTGACCGGCAATCATATGACAGGCCTCAATGGCCGGCAGCTGCGCCACCGCGCGGTTAAACGCGCCGAGGGCTTCTTCGTTGGTGATCTCCAGCTTGACCTCAGCAAAGGCCACATGATCACGGTTGAGCAGGTGATGATTGAGCACTGCACGGAAGCCACGGATAACCCCGCGCTCCAGCAGGCGCTTGAAGCGCACCTGACAGGGGGTTTTACTCAGCCCCACGCGCGATGCCAGTTCCGTGACCGACATGCGGCCGTCCTGCTCAAGCAGATCCAGCATTTTCAGATCATAGGAGTCGATTTGACCTTCACTCACTGATTCCATAGCCGCTTTGCCTTGTATCTTGTAACTTTTTAATTCTATCAGACTTTATATGACACGTATTTAGGCCAATCTCAGTAAAACACGGTGCTAGGATGAGGCTTCTTATCCTGATTTCGGGCAAGCCCGCCGGAGAATTGCAGCATGACCGACACCGACACCGACAACTGCCGCCGCGCCCTGGAGGCCTTACACCGCGCGCCGCAAGCCGATGTAATCGCCCGCCTGGCCGGCAAATTTCCCTTTACCCAAGCCGAACGCGAACGCTTCGCCGCTGACGGCGCCGCACTTGTCAGCCGCATCCGCGCAGACAGCCGTCCGCGCCTGATGGAAGCCTTTCTGGCCGAATACGGACTCTCGACCCGCGAAGGCGTGGCCCTGATGTGTCTGGCCGAAGCCTTGTTGCGCGTACCCGATGCTGAAACCATCGACGCGCTGATCGAAGACAAGATTGCGCCCTCATCCTGGGGCGAGCATCTGGGCCAGTCCAGCAGCTCGCTTGTGAATGCCTCGACCTGGGGTTTGATGCTGACCGGCCGCATACTGCGCGATGAGCAGGAAGACGGCGTGGCCGGCACACTGCGCGGTGTACTGAAACGCCTCGGCGAGCCGCTGATCCGCACGGCCGTGCGTCAGGCCATGCGCGAACTGGGCAGCGAGTTTGTCCTCGGCCGAGATATCGATGAGGCCGTCGGGCGCGCCAAAAACAAAGAAAAACACGGCTTTACCTATTCCTACGACATGCTCGGAGAAGCCGCCCTGACGGCCGCAGATGCGCAAGCGTATTTCCAGTCCTATAAGGCAGCAATTGCAGCCCTGGCCCCGCGTTGTGTACATGACAATATTGCCGATAACCCCGGCATCTCAGTCAAGCTCTCAGCCCTGCATCCGCGCTATGAAGTCAAACACCACGACCGTGTCTGTAAGGAACTGGTCAAACACACTCTGGCCCTGGCGAAACTGGCACGCGACGCCAATATGGGCTTTAACATCGACGCCGAAGAAGCCGACCGGCTTGTCCTCTCGCTGGATGTCATCGAAGCGGTGCTGCGTGATCCGGCGCTGGCCGGCTGGGATGGTTTCGGGGTTGTAGTACAGGCCTACAGCAAGCGCACCAGCGCGGTAATCGACTGGCTCTACAGCCTCGCCGCGTCACTTGACCGGCGCTTGATGGTGCGTCTGGTCAAGGGCGCTTACTGGGACTATGAAATCAAACACGCGCAGGTCGAAGGCCTGAGCGACTTTCCGGTGTTCACCGATAAAAGCGCCACCGATGTAAGCTATCTGTGCTGTGCCCGCCAGTTGCTCGGCAAAACCGACCGCATCTACCCGCAGTTCGCCACCCATAACGCCCACACGGTGGCCGCTGTGCTGGCCATGGCCGATGACAAAAATGCCTTTGAGTTCCAGCGACTTCACGGTATGGGCGAGTCGCTGCACGATATGGTCAAACAGGATCAGGGCACCCGCTGCCGCATCTATGCGCCGGTCGGCCAGCACCGTGACCTGCTCGCCTATCTGGTGCGCCGCCTGCTGGAAAACGGCGCCAACAGCTCATTTGTGAATCAGATCGTCGACACCCGCATCGACCCGACGGATGTGGCAGCCGACCCTTTCAGTGCGCTGGAGAACAGCAAGCCCAACCCTCTGTTGCTGTATCCCTCGGCGCTATACGGTGCCGAACGGCCCAATTCGCGCGGCACCGATATTCACGATGCAGCCACCCGTCAGCGCATGCTCGACGCACACGCAGAAAATGCCAAGCTGCAGTATCAGGTCAGCCCCTTGCTGGCCACAGACGCACAAGCTCTGGCCGCCGAAGCAATCGTCAACCCGGCCCGCCCTGATGACTCGCCCGGCAGCGTTGCCGAAGCCAGTGACGAGGATGTGCGTCAGGCGCTTGATGCGGCACAAGCCTGGGCTGATACCGCGGATGCGCAAAGCCGCTGCCGCACACTACAAGCCGCCGCCGATTTGCTTGAAGAGCACGAGACGGAGTTCTTTACCCTGCTCGCCCGCGAGGCCGGCAAAACCTGGGAAGACGGTATTGCCGAAGTGCGTGAGGCGGTGGATTTTCTGCGCTACTACGCCTTGCAGGGACTGGCTGAAGGCGCTGCCCGGCCCCGTGGTGTGATCACTTGTATTTCACCCTGGAACTTCCCGCTGGCGATCTTCTGTGGACAGATCAGCGCCGCGCTGGCCGCCGGCAATGCAGTGCTGGCCAAACCGGCCGAAACCACCCCGGCCACGGCCTGGCGCGCAGTACAACTACTGCACCAAGCCGGAGTGCCACGTAGTGCATTGCAACTGCTGCCCGGCAGCGGTGCACGGGTTGGCAATCAACTCACCGGCGATCCGCGGGTGGCAGGCGTCTGCTTTACCGGTTCGACCCGCACCGCACAGGCGATTCACCGCAATATGGCGGCAAACCTGTCTCCCGATGCGCTGTTGATTGCCGAGACCGGCGGGCTCAATGCCATGATCGTCGACAGCACCGCCCTGCCCGAGCAGGCCGTGCGGGCGATTATCGAATCGGCATTCCAATCAGCCGGTCAGCGCTGCTCAGCCCTGCGCATGCTGTATCTACAGGAAGACACGGCACAAACGGTGATGACCATGCTATTCGGTGCCATGGATGAATTACTGATCGACGATCCGCTCAAGCTCAGCACCGATATCGGGCCGATTATCAGCGACTCTGCGGCGGCCGAGATCCGCGCCTATATCGATCAGGCGCAGGCACAGGGCCGGGTACTGAAAACCCTCGCCGCGCCGGCGGGCGGCAGTTTCGTCGCTCCCACGGTTATCCGGGTTAACGGCATCGCCGATCTGGAGCGGGAAATCTTCGGTCCGGTCTTGCATATCGCCACCTTTAAGGCCGGTCAGATCGACCAGCTTATCGACGATATCAACACCAGCGGCTACGGCCTGACCTTCGCCCTGCAATCGCGTATCGACGACCGGGTCAATCACCTCAGTCAACGTATCCGTGCCGGTAATCTCTATATCAACCGCAATCAGATCGGCGCCATCGTCGGTTCGCAACCGTTCGGCGGTGAGGGCTTGTCGGGCACCGGACCGAAAGCCGGCGGGCCGGACTATGTCAGGCAGTTTTACGCCACAAGCCGGGTGACGCAGGCAAAAGTTGAGGGGCGGAGCGTCACGGCAGAGGAAGTGCAGAAAGCGCTCGATGCGCTGCCGCAGGCGGTGCAAAAGCCGCTGTCGCAGGAAATCATGCCCGGCCCGACCGGCGAGTCCAACCAGCTCTCGCGCTACCCGCGCGGCAAGGTCCTGTGTCTGGGGCCGGACCTGACAAGTGCACGGGAACAGGCACAGATCGCCGCACAGCACGCTTGTCTGGCCTTGATCGTTTGTCCGGGCGCCGGCAGTAGTGAGGGCATAGACGGTTTTCTGCCGCGTGGCCTGTTAACAAGCCTGCAAGGGACGGAGGTGGTTGCGCTGTGGAGCGAGAATGATGACTGCCGCGAGGCCCGGCGGGCCCTGGCGGCACGCGAAGGGGCGCTGATTCCGCTGGCCACCGGGCCGCAGAGTCTGGCCACGCGCTGTGTCTGCGAACGTCACGTCTGCATTGATACGACCGCCGCCGGCGGTAATGCAAGCCTGCTGGCAGCAGGAAGCTGAATCAGGGCCGCCCTCGGGCGGCCTTTTTTCTGACCGGCCGCGGGGCGCTACAACAACAGTGCGAGGAACAAGGCCCCGAACATCCAGCCGATACCATTGCTGTTTTTCTGCCGGTCTTTCTCTTCGGCCTTCAGGCTGTCCTGCCCGCTGCTGTCAGGCAAACCATTGTTCAGATCCTGACTGAAGGTGGCACCACTGCCCTGGTCGAGCAGTTCGCTGCCGAGCCTATCCGCGCGTGTTACCGCCGCATCCATCTGCGGCGAACCGTCACCGCGGACAATATGCGGACGCATAACCAGAATCGTTTCAGAGCGGTTGAAGCGCTCTTCGTTTTCCGAGAACAAGGCGCCGAGCAAGGGAATCGAACGCAAGCCCGGCACACCGGATTCACGTTCGACCCGGGCGTTTTTGATCAAGCCGCCGATCAGCAAAGGCTGCCCGTCATCGGCAATCAGATGGGTAGTCACTTCGGTGGTACTGACCGAGGGAATACCGTCAGTGACGGTGCCGGAGCTGACCTCTGGATGGACTTCGAGCATGATCCGGTCTTTGTTGTCCACATTGGCGCGCACCCGCAGAATCACACCGGATTCGACAAACTCCACGCTTTCGGTGGTCACCGCATCAATGGTGGTGGTGACCTTATAACCGATGCGATCACCGATAATCACTTCGGCATCGCGGTCTTCCAGCACCACCAGCTTGGGCGTTGATAAGGTACGCACGCGACCGCTTTGCGAGAGCGCATCGATATACACATCCAGATCGCGGGTCAGGTATTGCATAAAGAAACCGCGATTGGCGGCGCCGGTTAAGCCGTCCGCGCCATAGCTGCTGTCACCCCGCCGCGAGGTCCAGTCCACGCCGAAGGTTTCTTCGTCCGTCAACGCGATCTCAAGAATCTCCGCCTCGATCAGAACCTGCCGCGGTTCCTTGTCCACCTCGTCAATCACCCGGCTGATACGGTCCAGAAAATCACCACGGTCGGAAACCACCAGCGTATCGCGGTTATCCACCACCGACATGCGTCCGTAACGTGACAGATAGGGTTCAAGCAGCTCGACGGCGTTCTCCGGATCGACATATTGCAGATGAAAAGAACGCACTTGCGTCACATCACTGACGCGGTGCTGACCGACTTCGTCTGCGGTGACAATAAAATAGCCCTCGCCACGCCGTTCCACTTCGACACCGGCGGCAGACGCCACGGTGCGGATCGCCGCGTCGACGGAATTCTCATACAGGCGTACCGAGACATTGCCGCTGATCTTATTGCTGACAACAATGCTGACTTCACCGAGTTCGCCGAGGATCTCAAAAGCCTGATAGACCGGTGTATCCAGTAAATTCAGTTCAAAGCGCCCGCCGGCGGCCGACAGTGCGCCTGTGGCGGCCAGACTCAGCAGCAGCGCCAACAGCAATTTTCTCAACATTGATATCCCTTTCATCCGTGACCCTATCCGGCCTGACTCTGCGCGGCCAGTTTGAGAACAAACTCTTCGCCGTCCTTGCGAAGAGTGACCGCCTTTGCCTCGACGGCCACCAGCGTATAGCCTTCAAATTGCTGGCCAACTTTGACAAGTTTGCCGTCAATATTTGCCATAGAGCGTTTTCCGGCCACCACAACAGCCCGTAAACGCAGCGCCAAAGGCGTGCGCTGCACCGTTTCGGCATCGCTCGCGGGCGCCGGCGGCGTGTGTGAAAAGGGGTCATAACGGAGTGCGTCGTCAGCCAGCGCCGGCGGCGCTGCCAGAAACAGGCACAGAACCAGGCGTTTCATTATCCCTTGATCTCCGGCATGCGGTAGGAAACCACACGCAGCTTCATGGTCACGCCCCGGGGCGCGGCAGAGTCAATCGTGAAGTGCTTGACGGTCATCGGCTGCAGCGCCTGCTCGGCGTCCTGCAACCACTGATAGACCGCGCGGTAATCACCGGCGATGGTGATATCAAACGGAATCTCCTCAAACCGCATCACCTTTTGCGGACTCAGCGGTATGACACTTTTCAGGGCCACGCCGTGCTGGTAGGAAACGCTGTCCAGCGCACCGACCACATAGGGCACAATCGCGTCCGCATCACGTGCGTCGCTGTTGAGTGAGAGCCGCCGTTGCAATTTCCCGATACGTTCACCGGTTTGTGCGATCTGCCTGTCCAGCCGCTCGAAAGGCCCCGCCCCGGCAATCTGCACACGCTCGCTCTGCAGCGAGCGGTTCAGCGCAGCGACCTGCAGCAGCGGCTTAGCCAGCACATAGTGGTACAAGCCGGCCGCGATCAATGCCAACACGCAAAGCATGCCGACAAGCCAGACCGGACGTTTCATCAGCTCCGCAGGCAACATCAGGATGCTCCTTCTGCGACTGGCTGAAACAACACCATCAGTTCAAAATGCACGCGCCCGCCCGCCCTGCCCGGCGCATCGCTGCGCAGCAGTTCAACCCTGGCCACCGTAGCATCGGCGTTCAGTGCCGACATAAACTGCCCGAGCAGGGTATGACTGTCAGCCTGCCCCGAAATCGTCATACCGGCACTGACCTGTACTGCATCAAAAGCCGACTGCAGACCGACACTGCGCTCTGGTATGCGGATAAAATAGCTACTGCCGGCTTTGACATCTTCGGCCATAACCGGCTCGCCGGAGCGTTCAAACAACAGCGCATCAAAATACAGCCCCGGACTCAGTGCCGAGTCCAGCACCCGCAGAATCCGCTGTGCACTCAGATCACCGCGCAAGCCACGCAACACCACGGCCTGCCTCTGTAATTCCTTCTCGCGCTCCTGCAGCTCAGCCAGTGCATCTTCCTTTTCCGTCAGACGCAAACGCTGCTCATGCAGAAGCCCAGCCTCGCGACGGTGTCCGGACAGGCTCTGCTCCAGAACCAGGCGCAAAGCAGCCGCTGCGATCAGCAACAGCAGCACAAGAATCAGGAAACGACGCAGGTCGGCGGCCAGACTGCGGCGGCGCTCGTAGACCGGCGGTATCAGATTGAAGCTGTCCGCCATCACACCGGCTGCCTCAGCGCACTGCCACAGGCCATCGCCATGCAGGCCGCGGCCTGGGTATCGGAGAAGGCGCTGGCCTGACTGTGCTGCAAAACACTGAAGGGATTGAACAGGCTGACCGGTTTGCCCAACAGACCGGATAGAAAGTCCGCCGCCCCCGGCCAGCGCGACATGCGGCCGAGTAACAGAATCTCGTCGATGGCAGCGCCATGCAGTTGCGAATGCACATAGGCGCTGACTTTCTCGACTTCACGGCTCAGCTCATCGCAAACCGGGGTGACGATTTCCACCACCGCATCACTGATCTGCGAGGGTGAGATCACCCCGTAAACCGGCTCCGGGGCCGTACTTGCCGTATCGACCCCGTAGCTTAACAAGAGCCCGGCCGACTCCTCAGCGGTCATTTCCAGCGCTTCGCAAAGCTGCGCAATTACGCGGTTTTCACCAAAACTATACTGGCGATCGAGTACCAGACGCTGGCCGGAGGTCACCGTCATATAGGATGCCTCAGCACCGACATTAATCGTCAGCACATTGTGTTCAGCAGGAAAACCCTGACGACTGGCCAGCAAACGCCGCAGCGCCACCGGGTTGATTTCCAGTGCGCACACATTCAGCCCGGCCTGGCGCAGCACGTCCAGATATTGCATCTGCTCCGGCAGCCGCGCCACCGCCACAATCGCCTTGCGTATGGCGTTGTTATTACCGGTACGGGTTTGCAGATAGTCGATAACCAGATCGCCCGGATCATCATCAATACGCTGCTGCAGCACATTCATGATGACCTGTTCTTCGCTCAGCTCATCGCTGATGGGGTAGTCGATGGGGAAGACCCTGAGATGGGATTTCGGCGTGCAGGTCACGATGTCGCGGCCGACAAAGCCGCCGCCCCGGAGCGCGTCCTGGACAAAACGACGCAATGCCGGCTTGTTGGCGAAGAGCGTCTCACGCGCACAGGGGTAGTCACAAACGCAAGCGGCCAGCAAACCGGCACGGCCGTCCTGCCAGTCCAGTTGTACGGCGCGCATTTGTGCAGAGCCGAAATCCACACCGATATAACCCTTCCCCTGCGGCGTCTGTACGGGGCCGGGGTTGCGCCGGCTGAAGCGCGCCAGGCGCGCGCGCATACGATTGCCTACCGCCATCAATTCCATGCAAGCGTTTCCTGATAATCCTTTATCACTCTTCGTAAATAGCGGAAACAGGCCTGCAAACTTTAGATTTCTGTGAACCGCTTCACAGCAGAAACGCGCACAAAAAAAGGGCTGCCCGCAGGCAACCCTTTTTATCCGAAACACAATCAAGCTATCAGCAGACGGAATCAGCGGTCGTAAAACGTCTCGACATTCGGCATCAACTTACCGCTGACCGTATCAAACCACCAACCGCCGGAACCGTCACCGGTTGCGTTCAATGCCCCCGAGGTGTTGATTGTCACAACCGACTTACCGTCAATCGGATTGGCCGGCATAGACAATTTCTTCAGATACGGACCGTATTTGTTGTCATCACTTTTGGTATCGAATGCGAGCCCGTCATCATCTGTGTAGCGGGTTAACTGGGAAACAAACGCGCCTTGGCTGTTCGGTCCGTTGCTGCCATCAGAGTTAGCGCCGGGATACTCACCGTGCTGATGATAATACAGCTCTATGGCTGTGCGCAGCTCGGCCAAAGTGGAATCCAGCGCCGCTTCTTTTGCATCATCAGTGGAGCTTGAAAATTGCGGAACCGCCACGGAGGCAAGCACCGCGAGGATGATGACAACGATCAATAACTCGACCAGAGTGAATCCGGCATTGCCGGCACGTTTGACAGGTTTCATTCGGTAAACTCCATTTACAGTGTTAGCTCCATTGCTACAGCTACTATCGACCGCAAAACACCGTGGTTTAAGCGCCAGGTGCATTTTTATACGAATTAGTGCACTGCTTTTGAAAGTTGAAAAATCGGCAGTATTAATGAGCTGACCAAGAGGCCGACAAAGCCCCCCATCAGCAGCAACATCAGCGGTTCGGCCAGCTTGGAAATCAGCTCGATTTTCTTGGCCAGTTCGTCCTCGTAATGGCCTGCCACGCGCTTCATTACCGGGGCAAGATTGCCGGTATCATCGCCGGTGACAATCATCTGCTTGACCAGCTCGGGCAGCATATCCGTCTTGCTGAAGCCCGAACCTATACCTTCGCCCAATTCCACCCGTCTTGCCGTGTCATCGAGAAAATCCCGGAAATAGCTGTTTTGCACGATCTCCCTGCAGCCGCGGATGGCATCGAGCACATTCACCCCATGCTCCAGCGACAGAGCCAGAACCCGCAGGGTTTGCAGCAGGTAGTAACGCACAATCACTTCGCGCACCACCGGCATGGTCAGCTTCAGCCGGTCAATCCGCAGGCGGGTAGCCGGACGCATCAGGACAAAAACGAGCGCGAGTATACCGGCCGCCAGCGCGCCCGGAATCCAGGCCCAGTGATTGACCATCACGTCGCTGATGGCCATCAGCACTTTGGTACTGGTGGGTAAGCGGTCGTGAATCGACTCAAACAACGGTGCGAACTTGGGAAACAACACCAGCATCACAAACGCCACCACGGCCACGGAAAACAACAGCAGAAAAGCCGGATAAAACAATGCGGTCTTGACCGAGTTTCTCAGCTCCACCCGCTTGCGGTCGGTCTCATACAGCTGCGTCAGCACCTCGGGCAGAAAGCCGCCTTTTTCACCGGCCGAGATCAGGTTCACATAGGTGACATCGAACAGCCCGCCCGTGCGCGACAGTGCCACGGCGAAACTGCCGCCTTTGTCGATGCCGTCGGCCACGTCCTGGATAATCCGCGCCAGTGGCACAGAGCGGGTGGTGCGCGCCAATGTCAGCAGACTGCTATGCAAGGGACTGCCGGTTTCGAGCATCAGGGCCAGCTGCTCTGTGAACATCATGCGCTCGACCATGCCGGGCTTGCCGCCGATCTGAATGGCGTTCAGCCTGGCCAGCCACTCACGCCAGGAGCAGCTTTTGTGAGTCTGTTTGCGCCGACCGAGCGCTGCGGTATCAATCGCCACAGCCCTAGTTCCCCTTCAAGCGCAAGGCTTCTTCAAGCGAGGTACTGCCCTCGAAGGCAGCGCCCAGAGCCGACTCAAACAAGGAGGTGACATTGTTCTGCCTGAGGTGCTCGTCCAGCTCATCACGCGAAGGACTGCGCGTCATTAACTGCTGGGCGGCGGCGTTGACTTCAAATATCTCGTGTACCGCCATGCGCCCTTTGTAGCCGGAGTCATAGCAATAACTGCAACCCTTGCCCTTGAACAGCATCCGCGCCTCATCAGACGCAATCCCGTAAGCCTGCAGCGCCTCGGATGAGACCATGTGCTGGGTCTTGCATTTCGGGCAAACACGGCGGACCAGACGCTGGCCGATCACACCGACCAAAGCAGAGGACAGCAGGAAAGGCTGTATGCCCATATCCAGCAAGCGCGTAATCGCGCCTATGGCATCGTTGGTGTGCAGGGTGGAGAGTACCAGATGGCCGGTCAGCGCCGCCTGCACCGCGATCTCGGCGGTTTCCACATCGCGGATCTCACCGACCATGACGATATCCGGATCCTGCCGCAGCACGTGTTTAAAGAGTTTCGCAAAACTCAAGCCTATGCCTTCGCGGACCTGATTCTGGTTAATGACATCGAGCTGATACTCGACCGGGTCCTCGATGGTGACGATGCTTTTCTCAATACTGTTGAGAAAGTTAATCGCCGAGTACAGGGTTGATGTTTTACCGCTGCCGGTCGGGCCGGTCACCAGCATCAGGCCGTGGCGGCTTCTGAGCATGCTGCGGAACTGTTCCAGATACGCATCGCTCATACCGATGCGCTCCAAGGGCATGATCGCTTTTTCTTTATCGAGAACCCGTAATACAACCTTCTCACCGAAGATGCCGGGCAAGGTACTCAGACGCAGGTCAATGACCCGGCCCTGAGTCATCACCTGAATACGCCCATCCTGCGGCAGACGCCGTTCGGCGATATCCAGCTTGGCCATAACCTTCAGCCGCGAGACCAGGGCCGGATAAACATCCTGTGGCGGCGCCATCACCTGATACAGCACGCCGTCGATACGGAAACGGATGCGTGCTTTGCCCCTGCCCGGCTCGACGTGGATATCACTGGCATTATCGCGCACCGCACGCTGCACCAGATTGTTGATCAGATTGATCACCGGGCTGGCGCCGGACAGATCGTCGATGGCATCGGGGTCGTTGTCCGAGTGCCCTTCGAGCAGCATCAGGTCCGAATCCACATCCAGACCGCCGATAAACTCAGCCAGCTCATCGCTTTCCTGTTCGGCCTGACTCAGGCTGTCGAGGATGTTGTCACGGGTGGCCAGTACCGGGCGGATGGTGCAGCCGGTGACCTCGGCCACGGTATCGAAAACCGGAATGGCCTGAGGATCGGCGGTGGCCAGAAAGATGCGTTTATTAACACAGAACAGCGGCATCACCTTAAGCGAGCGCGCCTGTTCCTGGGTCAGCAGGCCGACCGAAACGGGATCATACAAGCCGGTGCGGATCTGCACATGCGGCAAACCATGCTGCCCGGCCAGCACTTCGATCAACTGCGCCTCGGTGACGTACTGATCGTCAATCAGAATATCGCCGAGTTTTTTGCCGGACTTGCGTTGTTCGGCGACGGCGTACTCGATCTCCTTGTCGGTGACCAAACCACGCTCAATCAGCAGTTCCCCGAGCTTTTTCCGCTTCAGCATCGCCGAATCGGTGTAACGCCGCCCTGATGCGCCTTCACCGCTGTCGCAGTCGATAGCCTCATCAAGACCGGTCAGATGCATGACCTGGCGATTCAGACGACTGAGATTGACCAGACTCAGCGAACCGCCGATACGCAGCAAGCGGTCCTGGGTTTCCAGCAGCACCTCCAGACACACGCTGTTGACCAATGACACACCGACGAAGTCCAGCACCAGATTGATGTGGTACTGCTCAATGGCAGTGTCCAGTTGCGCCTCCAGATCACGCACCGCTTCATCGGTATTGAGCGCACCTTCGACCGTCAGATGCAGCTCAACTCCGACACGGGACTTGGAAATGGCAAGACTCATGGGGCTATCCCGTCAGCCGGTTCAGGCTATCCGGGCATTGTAAACGCCGGTGAAACGCGGCGATCTGCTCGCGGATCGGCGCCGGCTTGCTCAGCGCATAGCCTTGCGCATAGTCCACACCGAGCCTGCGCAGCTCATTGAGAATAGCGTCGTTCTCGACAAATTCAGCGACCGTTCTCAGGCCCATGATATGGCCGACGTTATTGATCGACTCGACCATCGCGCGGCTGACCGGGTCATCGGCGATATGCTTGACGAAGGTGCCGTCAATTTTCAGATAGTCGATCGGCAGATCACGCAGATAACCGAACGAGCTCATACCGGTGCCGAAATCGTCCAGCGAAAAGGTCACGCCGATATCACGCAGGGATTGGATCAACCTTGTCGCGGTAGCGAGATTGGAAACCACTGCAGTTTCCGTGATTTCAATATTGATCGACGGGATCAGGGCCGGCGAATCCATCAGCAGACGCCGCAGAAAAGCAAAGAAATCATCCGTCACCGATTGCCCCGACATATTAATCGAGAATCGCAGGTTCAGGTCCGGATACTCCTGCTGCAAGGCGGCCAGCTTCAGCAAGGCATGTTCGAATACCCACTGATCAATACGCGACATCAGATTGTAGATTTCCGCCGCATTAATCAGCTGAAACGGCGAGCCGACCGTGCCGTCTTCACCACGCAAGCGCAGCAACAGCTCATAGTGCACGGCGTTCGGATCGGCCTTGTCCAGCGGCGTGATTTCCTGTCCGTAGATCTCGAAGGCATTCTGATCCAGCGCCGTGCGGATATGCGGCACCCAGTCGATAGCATTGCGCACCGAGGCCACCGCCGGACTGCTGGGGTCGTAAATAAAAATACCGCCGGCGCCCTGTTTTTTCGCCACATCACAGGCAATAGTGCCAAGCACCAGCGCTTCGTTGGCGTCGGCAATTTCGTCGTGGAGCTCAACGATGCCGGCCGAGACCGACACATCAAAAATCTTGCTGCCGTAGCGGAATCCGGTTTCGGACAGGCTGCGGGTGGCCGTGGAGGCCGCCAGCCAGGCGTCGCGGATCTCACCGATACGCACCACCCAGGCAAACTTATCCGCTTCCAGGCGTGATAACACCGGCTCGTCCGGACACATCGAGCGCAAATGCAGGGCAAACTGACGCAACAGCTCATCGCCGGCTTCACGCCCTGCCGTATCATTGATCAGGCGGAACTGATCTATATCCATAATCAGCAGACAGCGCTTGTCACCACGGTCGCGGACTTCCTGAATGGCGCTGTTAAGCGGTCCGATCAGCCCTTCCCGGTTAAGCAAGCCTGTCACCGCATCATAGGAGGAACTGGCGATAGCCGCGGCCTGTTCGGCCAGCACGCGCATCAGACGCAGATCGCTGTTGGTAAAATCCGGCGCATCAGGCAAACGCTGCAACAGCAGATAGCCCAGCACCTCACCGGCACCGGAAAATACAGGCGTGGCGGCAATCTTGTATTTCAACATGCCGTCCGACATATTGCTGATAAAGTCGGCATCGTTGACGATAAGACTTTCACGCGTGCCCGAGAGTTTCTCCAGCAGCCGTGCACGCATATAGCGGACCTTCTCTGCGAACTTGGGCGGAAACGCCGGCGCTTCACCGGAGTAGGCTTTCGCATCTATATCCGCCGATGTGATATAGATGGAGGCCACTTTGATATTCAGATAGCGGATGCAGTTTTCCGCCAGGCTGTGGAGTGCTTTACGGCCGCGGGTAATGTCCTTGATTTCGACCAGCTCATCGAGACCGTAAAACAGATTCAGCTCTTCATAGCGTGCGGTGAGATCATCGGCCATATCATCGAGTTCATGATTCAGGCTGCTGATATCGGCTATCGCCATCAGCGCAACAGCCAATGCCGTCTCGACTTCGCTTCGGCTTTGCGGGGCTTGATACAGGGCTTGCAAATAGTACTCAGAGCCGCTCAGGCAAACCGGCAGAGTCAGTCTGCCTATGCCTTGCGCCGGGCGGTCGCTGAAAATCGGCGCGTCAGCACTATCGGCGACGGCATTTTGCATTGCCGGTGTTACCGCAAGCGCGATACCGGCTTCCTCAGCACTCAAGCCGCAGTGACAAAGACGCTCGCCCTGCCCGTCGTAATATGCAAATCCGGTACGCGTCTGGAAATCGCTGTCTATCCGTTGCCGGAATTTACCGGTTTCCAGTTTCATACACACCCCGTTGGTCATCCGGCCAACTCCCCGACATCAGCGGCGCGACTGAAATATTCATCTATCAGAACCAGCAGACGGCGCATGCTGACCGGCTTTTCCAGATAAATAGCCTCGCCGAGGTTCTCCGCCCAGCTGCGCAGTGATTCATCCGCCACCGCGGTGGAGAGAATCATAAAACCGACCTTGTCCGGCATATCGGCACGGATGGTTTCGCACAGGTCCTTGCCGTTCATGCGCGGCATCTGGTAGTCCGTCAGCAAGACATCAAAACCACGCGACTGCAACAGGCCCAGGGCCTGCTCGCCGTTTTGTGCAAGCTCGACATCGTAGCCCTGGGCACTCAGCGAACGTTTGATGATTCGGGTGATATGCATCTGGTCATCGACGACCAGAATGCTGCGCCGGACACTCATGCGGCCTCCTGCAAAGGTACGCTCATTCGTTTGAGCCTGATGGTAAAAGTACTGCCGCGGCCTTTTTCGCTTTCAAGGCTGATCGTGCCATTGTGCAGTTCAATAATTTCGCGCACCAGACTCAGCCCCAAACCGTGTCCGGAACGTTCACGCACATTGCTGTCCTCGCTGCGGAAGAACTTGTCGAACACATGTGCGCGCTCACTTTCATCTATGCCAAGCCCTGTGTCTTCGACGGTCAGGATCATATGAGCATCACTTTCGTTCAGATACACGCGTACCTCGCCGCCGGGCTTGTTGTATTTGATGGCATTTGAAAGCAGGTTGTTAATGGCTACCCGGAGCAAATCCTTGTCCAGATAACTGGCTTCCATGCTGTCGGGCAAATGCCGCTGTATAACGACGTGCTGATCGGCCGCCATCGCTTCCAGATTATCGATGGCGTTGTTAATCAGATCCGTGATTTTGGTGAGCTTGCGGTTGATCGCCAGGCTACCGGTTTCGATACGGGTGATATTGAGCATATTGCGCACAAGCTCGCCGACATGATCGACTTCTTGCTGGATAAAGTTGGCCGCTTCGACCCGCATACTGTCGTCCTCACCGTCTTCACCGAGCAACAGCTCGGCCTGCAGCCCGATCGCATGCAGCGGCGTTTTCAGTTCGTGCGCCAGGGCCGTGGCAAATTCGTCGCGGGCGGCCTGCGCGTTGACCTCGGCGGTCACATCAGAAAATACAATCAGGGTGTTGTTAATCACCCCTTCATCACGTGCGGAAAACATCGGCAAGGCTGTGGCGGACAGAAAAGCCCCCGGTTTACCCGGCGGATCACGGTCCAGCGGTGCACGCTCGGCGCGCCGCGCCAGCGAGCCGCAGAAACGGTTCAGAAACGCCGCCAGCTCATCACGTTCACACCAGTCTTGCGGGCGCTTCCCCAACACCTCTGCCGGTTGCAGGCGATACCAGCGCAGAAACTGCTGATTGGCAAAGGTGACCTTGCCGGTGGATTCCAGCACCAGCACGCCTTCGGGCATGGAGCGCAGAATCGATTCCGCATTGGATTTTTGATAGGCCAACACACGTGTACTGCTGGTGAGCACTTTCTTCTGTTCTGTGAGCTTGTGCAAATGTCCCTTGAGGCGCGCCACGGCCACGCTCTGCTGCGCCTCATCCTGCAGGGCCTGTGCGGGAATCCCGGTCAGGGACGCCACACCGGCGACCAGTGCCGGCGCTTTTTGCGGCCCGGACACAGCGGTCCGGCGCAGCCCGCTCAGGGCCATGAGCATCACTACCGGCGACAGCAGGCAAAGGAACGCGGACAGCGCCGGCGCCGGAGTCAGGCCTGTGCTGAACAGCTGCCAGACCAGCACCACGCCGCCCAGCGCGCTGCACAAAGCAGCGACAAGCAGCAACGCCATTGAGTTCTTCGCCGGAGGCGTGCTGGCCCTGCCCTGCGAATATTTTGCAACCATGTCACAATTCCATGTGAAATTAAGGTAATTCCTTTGACCTTTTTCGGCTGTTTACTGCGTAACTTTACGCCAACAACAGTCTTCTGATCTGATCCCCGCCGCGCAGCGTCAGCAATCGTGCCCGCACTCACAGCGGTAAACCACCGACAGCGCCGGCGCATTGAGCAATGTGCTCTCGTCAGAGCCGATCGAAACGTTGCCCTCACCTTCGGCGGCACGGATCGTCAGGCCGTAGTTCGGGTAAGTACCGTTGACCCAGTCCTGCACCAGACGCGTCACATCCAATTCCTGCTCTTTCGCGATAATCGAGACCTTCACGTCAATGCTGCCGGCCGGATCCGGGTCATACACCAGCGGCCAGTCCCAGCTGTCGTCGCCCTCTTCGTAAGTCACATCGCCCTCTGACCAGGACTCGCGGATACGGTGCACGGTCAGGCTGACCGTATTCCCGGAAAACAATGAGTCCAGCGACAAAGACGTTGTCTGGAAGGTCAGCACGGCGGACTCGATCCGCGCACCGTCCGGCAGATCATCCGTCTCAATCTGTAACAGCGCAGCCTGCTCGGCGCTGTCATCCCAGCCGACCTGGTAGTACTTGGTGCTGCCGTAGTTTTTCCCTGAGTTCGCCGCGCTGCCGTCGATATAGGTATCATCACCGACCGGCAACTCCAGCGACTGCGGCGCCTGGTATACCGGCTGTGATTCGCGCAACAGGGTGTAAATTGTCTGTCCGTCGTCCAGCGTGGCCTGCACGCTGGCACGCACCGGCGAACCATTATCGGGCGAGACCGAGGCGCTGTAGCTGTGCCCGTCAAAACTGACATTCTCCAGGCCCGTGTAGTTATCGCAGCTGCCGCTTTCTTCAAGTTGCCAGAGCAGATGTTCCATACCGGCCTGCGCCACCGCCCGCGCTTCGCGCATGCGCTGCTCATTGCCTGCCAGACGCAGCGCAAACATACTGCTTTGACTCAGCCACAAGCCAAGTCCGGCGACAAACACCAGTATCAGCATGACGCTGACCAGCACAAAACCACGGCTGCGCTTCACAGATCGCTCCCCAGTACGGCGCGTATCTGCCGGGTCAGCGGCGGCTCGTCGATCAGCGTCAGCGAAATCGTCAGCACGGTACTGCGTGAGCCGTAGCTGAGCTCGCGGCGCACTGCAAAATCACTGACATCCGTGAGCAACAGCGTATCCGTATCCGGGTCGATGCCGCCGGCGCTGTCGGCCAGCGGCAGGTGTTCGCGCAGGTTGTTGCCACTATCCAGGTAGAACACCACGATATCCAACCAGTCCTCGCTTTCCTGACCATCGCCGTCATCGTCCTGCGCCGAGTCCGTGGCACTGCCGCGGTCCTCATGGATCAGCAGATCGTTATCGGCATCGGCGGCCGCGCTTTCCTCATCCACACTGCCGTCTTCATCGTCGTCAGCGGTCGCGCCCTCATCGGTCAGCCCGTCAAAGTCATCGTCAATTCCGGCGATACCCGGCGCGCCGTCACTATTGGCATCGGCGCTGCTATCCTCATCAATCCGCTGAGGCTCGCCGTCGTCGCGCACGCCATCCCCGTCAAGGTCATCGAAATCGGCATCATTGTTTGCGTCCGCCCAACCGTCCAGATCGCGGTCGAGCTGCGGGTCGAGCGTCACCGCCAGCACCGCGCGCAGGGATTCATCTGCATCGCTGGCCGGATTGTCCGGGCCCGGCAGCAGCAAGCGCTGCGAACGCGCCACACTGTCGCGCATACGTTGCAGGGCATGCTGTAACTCACTGTTGGCGCTGAGCCGGCTTTGTGCAAACTGACCGGATGAACTGCTCAGCTGCACCACCCCTGTGATCCCCAGCATAATAATTGCCGCCATGGTCACGCTGACCAACAGCTCGACCAGACTCAGGCCCTGCTGCGTTTTCACCGGCGCACCAGCGTGGTCACAGCCGCATCACTGCCGGCCACTTGCGTGCGCAGCCAGAGCAGGCGCAACAGATTCTCCGGCTGATCAGCGGTATAGACGTCGTCATCCCCGTCCGCGTTATCATCCGCCACGGTAAAAACATCCCCGTCACCGTCCTCATCGGCGGCATCGTAAACCGACAGATAGACAAGTATCTGCGGCTCATCGCCGTCGCTGTCGGAATAGGCTTCAACCGGGCTGGTGGCATCGCCGGCCTCCTGCGTATAGCTGAGCAATTCACTGAAGGGCCGCTGCCGCACATAATCGAGCCGCGACTGCAGGGCGTTATACTCGCTGAGCAGGTCCGCGTGCGCCACGCTGCTGTCGCTGCCCGCTTGTATGCTTTGCAAGGCAGGCACCAGAGCAAGACTCAGGACCACGGCCGCCAGCGTTACCTCCACATAGCTGAGTCCGGCCTGCCGGCCTAAGCCTGTCATCGCAGCCTTACCCCGCCATCGGCAAGCAGTGTGATTTGGCGCGCCTCACCCTCATAGGCCAGAGTAAAAGCCGCTTCGGTGAGCGGATAACGGCCAAAGGACTGCGGATAGGAACCGGGCCAACCACTACCGCCGGCAAAGGTGATGTAGGTACTGTATTGCAGCGGCGTCTGGACAAAACTGATGGTGGCGTCGCTCAGGGCGATCGGGTCAAAGCTGATTTCCCAACCCTCGCCGGGCACACCGGTCAAGGGATGGCGTACGCCGGTGTAGTCGGGGCCGGATTGCCATAGAAAAAGCCGCGCACGGTCGGTATCGACCTGCACCCCGTGGGTACTGCCGGTACGGATTGACTCACTTCTGGCGTAGCGCAGCAGATTGGCAAACTCATCGGCACGGCGGTCCAGTTCATGGGCATTGCGAATCTGCATGGCAGGCACAGCCATAGCGCCGATCAGCGCCAAAATGGCGATGACGGTAAGCAGTTCGATCAGTGTAAAGCCGCGCCCGGTCGCGCGCGTGGAAACGATCACATCCTTGTTCTCTTGTTCTCCGGCCGCTGCACTCCCTGCAGGCGGCACCGCACAACGTCGATTCAGGCCCGATCTGAAACGTCAGAAATCAGGCATAACAGACAGACATTCTGTGCGGCAGCAATTTACGTCCCAACTTGCGCAAAACGCCCTGCAAGCAGGACGCGGCAGCCTGCAGGGCGGATAAGGCGGGATTTTGCCGCTGCCGCACGGCGGCGGCTCATTACAAGGGCATGACTTTGCGCGATTCAGACTCACGACGGCGGGTCTTCTGCCCGGCGCTGGCCGGCTCAGGAGCTGCCGCCCCGCCCTCGGTGTGTTCGCGGATCACATCGGGGAAATAGCGGATCAGGTCTTCAAAGGTGTTCGCGGCCGAGGCGCCCAGATCGCAAAAAGCGACGTTTTTGAGCATGGCGGCAATCTCGCTGACCCGCGCCAGATCGGCCTCAGTGGCGCGCCCGCGTCTGAGTTTGCCGGCCAGCCTTGTCAGTTGCGGACAACCGGTGCGGCACGGCGTGCAGAAACCGCAGGACTCACGCTCGAAAAATGTCGCCATATTCTCCAGCAGCACGGTCAGATCACGGTCCGCTCCGATCACCATAAACGATGCGCCGGCGGCGATATCTTCATGGCTCAGGACATGCCCGAAGCGCGATCGCGGTACGGTCTGGCCGGTTCCGCCGGCAATCTGCACCGCCTGCGCGCCGGCCCCGCCACACAGTCTGAGCACCTCATCAACACTGCTTCCGTAGGGGACCTCATAGACTCCGGGGTTTTCACAATCGCCGCTGATGCTCAATAAACGCGTGCCGGGCGAACGGGCTGTGCCATGACGTCGCAGCCAGTCACCACCGTGCTGTGCGATGCGTGCCACCGATAGAAAGCTCTCGACGTTGTGCACCAGCGTCGGCAGACTGAGATAGCCGCTTTCGGCAGGATACGGCGGACGCTGACGCGGAATACCGCGCTTGCCTTCGAGGGATTCGATCAACGCCGTTTCCTCGCCGCAGACATAAGCCCCGGCGCCCAGATGCACGGCCAGATCGAAGCTGTCCGGCAGCGTGCCGTTGCGGTAAGCGCGGGAAATCGCCTCATCTATGGCGGGACGCAGATAGGCGTATTCACCACGCAGGTAGATGAAACCCAGTCCGGCTCCGACCACCTCGGCGGCGATCGCCATACCGGCCAGCACATCATCGATATAGTCGGTCAACAGGACCCGGTCTTTGAACGCCCCCGGCTCGCCCTCATCGGCATTGCAGATCACCACCCGGGTTTCCGCCTCAGTGGCCCGGCAGCAGCGCCATTTGGTTGCCGCAGGGAAGCCGCTGCCGGCCAGTCCGCGCAGGCCCGAAGCGGCCAGCTCCCCGAGAAACCACTCGGCGCCTTTGCCGCGCAGCCGCGCCACCGGGTCCGGCAGATCCGGCGCGTCACTGAGCAAAGGTCCGGCGTGGCAGATGCGGTTCTCGATGTGGAAAAAGCGCGCCGGCCAGAGCGCCACCGGCACCTGCGCATCGACCAGACCGGCAATCTGACTGATCCGCTGCGGCGTAAGCTTGTTCAGCGGCCGCCCGTTGACCAGCGCCGCCGGCCCCTGGTCGGCCATGCCGGTGCAGGATGTGGTGTTCACATAGACGCCGGCGGCGCGATTGATTTTGCCCGGTCGCACACACAGATGCGTGCACAACTGCTGCATCAGTTCCTCACTGCCGGCCATGCGGTCAGTGATGTTGTCACTGAACAGAAAACGATAAGGTCCGTGGTCACGGTCAAGCAGAAAACGATAGAAAGCAATCAGTGACAGCACCTGCGAGACGCTCACATCAAAACGCAGTGAAACCGCGCTGGCATCTTCCTCGCTGATAAATCCTTTTTTGTCCTGAATCGCAATAAGCGCCTGCAGCAGACTGCTGTGGTGACTTCTTTCTCCGCGTAGCATGGCCATCGCACTACTCCTCCCTTCTATATAGTGGTACTACAGCTGAAAGAGTAAATTGCCCCGATGACAACGCAATGATCAGGGTCAAGTCAACACCTGCAAAGACACTGGCGGTAATACATTTGCGTAGCACAGTCACAGTAAAGAAACCCCGCCGGAGGTCGTTAACCGGTCAAAGAGAGACGTTCCGGCAGGCTGCCGGGCCCCATCGCCGGACGTGATGGCGATCAACATGGATGACGGATTGAGACAAGGATGATGTCTTTACAGTGCAATGCCGCAGACCTGGCCGGAGACGGTACGCGAATATGCTGAGTCATTCGCGCCTGTCTGCCGTACTGCTGGCAGCGGTCCTGCTGCTCCTGAGCCTGTCACCGGCCAGCGGCGCCGTGGAACAGCCGGCGACCGTCGAAATCACCCGCGCGCTTGCCCCGGATGCGGTGGACCTGACCCCGTTTACCAGCTACGTCGAAGATCCGAAAGGGATTCTGAGCGCGGAGGATCTGCTGCGCTCGGATGACTTTACGCCGGTCGAAGGGGTGCCCAATTTTGGGTTTACGGACTCGGCCTACTGGTTCCGCGTGCCCCTGAGCAACCACTCCGACAAAGACGTACAGCGCCTGCTGGAAGTGTCCTATGCCCTGCTGCAGCGGATCGATGTCTATCTGTTCCGGGACCAGCAACTGCTCAGCCATCATCAATCCGGCCTGAGCTATCCGGGCGAGGCGCTGGAGTTCAATTACCGCCATCCGGTAATCCCCCTGACACTGCCCCGCGATGCCGACTACACCCTGCTGCTGCGGGTCAAAACCGACAGCTCGGTGCAGGTCCATCTGCGGCTGTGGACCAATCAGGCCTTTGCCGAGGTCGCCGGTTTTGAACAGTTTATCTTCGGGCTCTATTACGGCGCCATGCTGGCCCTGCTCGCCTACAACCTGCTGCTGACGCCCTGGCTGCGCGACTCGGTCTACGTTTACTACGTGGGCTATCTGGCTTTTTTCGCGCTGTTTCAGCTCAATATCAACGGCTATGCCCCGCAGTTCCTCTGGCCGCATGCCCGTGACTTCGGTCTCTATGTCCTGCCGCCCCTGATCTGCACGGCGGCGTTTCTGGCGCATCGTTTTTCCATCGGCCTTCTGGAGGTGGAAAAACGCCTGCCGGATCAGTGGCCGGCCATGCAGATTCTGGCGCGGGTCATGTTGGCCTCAGCCTTTATCACCGCACTGCTGCCCTATCCGGTGGCGATCAATGTGGCCATCTCCACCGTACTGGCCATGTTGTACTACTTCTATCTTGCGGTGCTGGCACTGAAAGCCGGCGTGACGGTCGCGCGCTACTATCTGCTGGCCTGGACCACATTCCTGCTCGGCGCTGGTATCTATGCGCTCAAATCGCAAGGGCTGATCCCGAGTAATGCCATCACCGAACACATGCTTCAGGTCGGCTCGGTGATGGAAGTGCTGCTGTTGTCTTTTGCCATGGCAAACCGCTTCCGGAAGCTGGAAGAAGAGAACAAACGCATCAGCACCGAAGCCAATCAGAATCTGGAGGTGCGGGTCGAAGAGCGCACCCGCGAACTGAAAAACGTGCTGGAAGAACTCTCCGTCGCCAATGCCAGGCTGGAAAGCCTGAACAATACCGATACGCTGACCGGGGTTAACAACCGCGCGTTTTTCGAGTCCCACTTCGAATACGTCTGGAACAACACCCTGCGCGCCAATGAGTCCATCAGCATTATGATGATCGACGTTGACCACTTTAAACCGATCAACGACACCTATGGTCACCTGATCGGCGATGAAGTGCTGATTTCAGTGGCCCAGACCATCAAGAAGTCGCTGTCGCGCAACACCGACCAGATGGCACGCTACGGCGGTGAGGAGTTTGTCGTGGTGCTGCCGTCAACGCGCATTGAAGGCGCTGCAGTGGTAGCCGAGCGCATCCGTCTGAATGTGTCGGAGGTCAATACCAGCATGTTCGGCCTGATGGACAGTGTAACCGTCAGCATCGGCGTGGCCTCGGTCGCTCCCGGCCAAACCCTGCTCAGCCCGCGCGAGCTGATCGATCAGGCCGACCGCGCGCTCTATCACGCCAAAAACACCGGCCGCAATCAGGTCGCGACATTTGACGCTGCCGCCGGCAGTGCCGAAGAAACCAAGCGCAATCACGCCGCCTGATCCGCGGCCCACACCGCGCCGCCCGCCCTTTGCTATTGCTTCCCCCGGCTCTACCGCAAACACACTTGACCCCTGTCATGGCACAGCCGCGTCCGGCGGTGCTAAGGTGTCAAGCGAGTAAAGAGGGAGTGGAGATGAGTCTTTCAGCAATGGACATAGAACAAAAACTGCTGGCCCGCAAAGCCGAGCTGACACAGCGCTTGCACCGTATCGAAACCGATCTGGAGAACCGCCGCAGCGCCGATTTCAGTGAACAGGCCACCGAACGCGAGAACGATGAAGTGCTCGACGGTATAGGTCAGACAGGCGAAATCGAGCTGCAACGGATTAACCGCGCCTTGATCAAACTTCAGGAAGGTTCCTACGGGATCTGTGAAGTGTGCGGCGAGCCGATTGAGCCGGCCCGCCTGGAGGTTATTCCGGACGCTGTGCGCTGTGTAAAATGCGCAGGCTGATCACTCCGGCGCAATCAGCATGGTGACGGTTGAGGTATAGCTGCCCGGTTGCATGGCTTGCATTTTCCCTTCGTCAAGGTGGATTTCCACGCTTGCATTGGCGCCGCGCGTGCAATCGCCCTGCGGGCTGCCCACCTGCGCGCTGACACGGTAATCCGGCCCCGGCGTCACACCGTTATAGGTCAGGCTGAACGGAATCCGCAGCTGCCCGTCGGTCAGCGTAAAGCCATTGTCCTGCGGTAAGAAGGTCACATCATAGGAACGCGCCGCGGCATGTACGCACAGCGTGTCGGACAGCTGTGCCACACGCGCTTCATGCGCTTTCCACTGAAAATGCAGATCATCCAGACCGCGCACCAGCAACAGACCGCTATCGGCGCCTTGCGCCTCTGACTCATCCGCCGCAGCAATCAGACTGTCCCCGTCTTGTATTGCCATGATGGCACCGGCCACGGGCAGGCTGCAGGACACGACAAGCGCTAAGATCGTTTTACGAGGTTTCATGGCGTTTTTGTTCTTCTTATGGAAACCGGCCTGAGCGGCCTGCTTGTCTTATCGACAAGCCCACCGCTGCGTTAAGCCGCGCACGTGAAAATCCGGTACCTGTCGAGGTTTTGCATGTCCCGGGCAAAACCCGCACCAGACGCGGCCGTTAGTACTGGCAAGCGATGCGGATAGCAAAATAATGAGAATAAGATGCCGCGGGCTGGTGGCGCTGTTGCTGTTATTACAAAGCACCGCCGCATTAGCCCAGATCACAGTCAACCGGACCATCCTCGACTTCGAACACGACAATCAGGTACAGGACTTTGAGGTGCTCAATACCGGCGCTTTCAGTGTTTATCTGAACCTGCAGGTCAGCGAAATCCGCCGTCCTCATCAGGACCGCCGCCAGCGGGTGCTGCTGGCCGATCCGCGCCGCGCTGAAGTGCTGGTCTCGCCGTCGCAGATCACGCTGCCGCCGGGTAAAAGCAAGCGGGTACGCGTGATCGTCCGCAAACAGGCCAAAACCCGTGACCGTATTTATCGCTTGTCGGTGATTCCGGATACCGGTCCGGTGCGCCTGACCCGGCAGGATCCGGCCGCCGTGGCCGGCGGGGTGAAGCTGCTGGTCGGCTATGATCTGTTAGTCATATCCCGCCCGCCTGAGCCTCAGGCCAAACTGGATGTCAAACGCGCTGAAGACCGCCTTCATCTGAGCAACCGGGGTAACAGCAATGTGCTGATGAAGCAGATCACGCAATGCTCGCAGCGCTCACGCGATTGTGTCGAACTGACCCCGCCCAAGCGCCTCTACGCCGGTGAGCAGTTGCAACTGGCGCTGAACACCGAGCTGCCCGGGCCCTGGGTAATCCGGACTCAGGAACAGCAAGGCGATAAGGTGCGCGAGGTCTGGTACTGATTAAATCGAACGGTCGGCGAAACACACCAGCGGCCGGGCCGGAATATAGGTTTCCTTGCCTTCGGCATAGGGCGCTATCACGGCGCATTCGCTGTCGTCTTTTTTACGCACCTTGATCACCTCACCGGGCGATACATTGACCTGCACCACGCCGTCGGCGCCGACCTCGGTGGGCCCGGCCGCATGTTCGACCTGTACGTCGGCAATATGATTGCCTTTCAGATCCACCAGCGTGGTGATCAGCTCGTATTTCGGCACCGTATGCGCATTGATACGTTCCACATTGCCCGGATAAAGCGTGAACTGATATTCGCGCCGGTCCAGGCCCTTGTCGACAAATGAGGTCGGCACCAGCTTCAGTGAGTAATCCTGAAACGGCTTGAGACTGACGAAATGCCGGCTGCCCACGCGTCCGGCACGCACGCGCTGACCGTTAACATAGATATCAAAGCCCGCACCGCGCGGCTGACCGTCCACGTCAATAATCGCCCCGGCGCCGGTAAACGCCATTCCGCCGGCGGCCGTGCCACGGGTATCAAAACCCAGCTGAACGCCGAGTTCGGCCACCGAACGCCACTGGTTGTCACCATCGTGCTGATCGGTCCATTCAGAGGACGCCTTACCGTAGAAATGCCGGTTTTCCACACCGACCTTGCCACCGACCGTGGTCACGTCGTCGGTGGCCGTGGTGTATAAGGTGTTCTTCCAGTACACATCGGCGGCCGGATCCGGTGAGCTGTAGGTCGCGCTCAGGCCGGTGGAATAACTGGCTTCGCCGTCGGCATCGACACCGTAGTTGGTCCCGACTTCATGATGCCATTGGTTGCGGTCCAGCGAGACCTGCAACTGCAGCAGCCACTGCTCTTCCACATCATCGCGCTGATAGCGCGCTTCGAGCTGGCCTTTCACGCCGAGACTCTGGAACACCGGACGGCGGATATAGGTGGCCCACTGGTTACTGCGCGATTCGGTGCCATCGTAGGTTTCCTGGTTGCGGTAACTGGAGCTCAGACCGAACAGGGTCTTCTCAAACTGCCGGGTAAAGCCGAACCCCACCTGAGTGAAGCGCGAGGACAGCAGGTTACGCAGCGCGTCGGGATCTTCGTCGTCGAACTTGATGGAGCTGCGGTATTGATCGGCGCTGAAAGTCGAGGTCAGCGGTCCGTTTTTCAGCGACAGGCTGAAGCCCATGCCAAAAGTACTGCTTTCACCGGCCAGGGCGCGGGCTTTCCACATCAGGTAGCGGTTCAGCTGCAACAGCTCCGCTTGCAGCAGCGTGTCGTTGCGCAGCTGAATCAGATCCGCACTCCAGGCCGTGCGGCCGTTGATACGCCGTCCGTAGTTGGCGCCGAACACCACCTGTTGTTCGCGCTGGGGGTATTTCTCCGAGCTCGAGGTATCCACCGGCGCGCCCAGCATCAGTCCGTAAGAGCCGCGCTCATGCGGCGGCAATAAAGAGCTGCGGGTAAAAAGACGTTTCTCGACCCGTGTGCCCGACACCGGGTCATTGATCCGTATATCGACCTCGTAAGTCCCTTCGGGCAACTGCGAGGTGTCCAGTTGTTGGTTGCCCGCCTCGTAGCTTTCACCGGAGTAAACACGGTCACCGACGGCCAGCTGCACAATCGAACGCCGCGGCAGGAACACTTCCAGCTCGCTGCCGAACAGCTCGGCCACGTTGCGCCGTGACTTCAGCGAGGTATTCCAGCGCACGCCCATTACGTCCAGGTTGGCCAGATAGCCGGCCGGTGAATAGGTAAAAGTCCCGGCCTCGACTTCGTGATCGGGGAAAAAATGCGTCAGCGAGAAGGTCCGCACCCGTTGCAACTCCGTTTCCGAGTTGTAGTCGCCGTTGACCGTCAGATTGCCGTGGCCATAGCTGAACAACCCGGTCGCGCTGGCATAAAAACTCTCGTCGTCATTGTCCAGCTGCGTGGTCACGACCTTACCGGCGATGATCGAGGTTTTGCGCGTGCGCGCCTGCGGCAGGTATTTGGTACGGTAGCGGGATTTGTAACTGAGGTAGCGCTCGGCAACAAAGAAATCGGCCCGCAGATGCGCTTCGTCGAAGATAAAACCGACGCTGTCCGGGCGCAGCCGGCCACAGCCGGGTTTTTTCAGCCAGGGCTGACAGACCAGGTCGGCATTGGACGGCAGCCGCTGACGCAATTCGGCACCGATCTCATCCAACCCGCGGATACCGGTCAGGGCATCGAGCAGCAGCTGCGGCGACTCGATCTGCAGGGTTTTGTCGTCGTGATTGATCCGTTGGCTGCTGACCAGACGGCCGAGAAAGTAGATATCGACCAGCGAGGTGCGCTGTGCTTCGGGGTCGGCAAAGCCCTCCGGGGCGCGGTCTTCCACCACCAACGCCGGCCCCTGAGCGGCGCTTTCGTCGCTTTCATCGGCCGGGCACGGCACGCGCTGGCCATCGGCACTGCTGCATTGCTGCAGCTCGACCGTCCACTGCGAGACTTCCTCTTCCGACAGCGAAGACGCCGGCGCACTCTCTGCGGCGGTCTCCGGCTGCGCCGGTTCGCGCGCCGGACGCCGCCCGCCACTGCCCTCACCGGGCAGACGGAAAGCCGTGGTTTCGTCGACCGGCACACTGACGCTGGCCGGTGACCCGGCTGCAAACAGCAGGCACGACAAGGCAAACAGCAGCCTGTGCCGCTGGCCTATCCCCCGTGCTCGTGCTCTGGCGGACTGAATCACTGCGCCTCTGCGTGTCTGCGGTTACCGGTTTCGATCCTTATGTCCTTGCAAGGTTTCTTCCGGTTTGCTGAATATCTCATGAAGACCCGTGGCCCGGCGCCGCCCGTTGACCTGACCGGCACGGCCCCGCCGAATGCCGGTTATTTCACACAAACACGAAAGCATAGAAGTGAACCCGGTAATCCTCAAGTTGGAGGCCGGCAGCGTGGATGTGGAGTAGGAAAGGTGTCGGTGGCAGCGGGTCCGATTTGCGGTACCATAAACCGAAGATCACTATAGCGATCAATCTTTACAACAAAAGGAGCCGAAGAGATGTCAAGCGAAGGTTACCACGAGCCCATTGCAGAGCTGACCGACGAAACCCGCGATATGCACCGCGCCATCGTTTCCCTGATGGAAGAGCTGGAAGCAGTCGACTGGTACAACCAGCGTATGGATGCCTGCAAGGATCCGGAACTCAAAGCAATTCTGCGCCACAACCGCGATGAAGAGAAAGAACACGCGGCCATGGTGATGGAATGGATCCGCCGTCACGACAAGGTGATGGACAAAGAACTGCGCGACTATATGTTTACCGAGAAATCACTCTCGCACGACTAAGATCCCGCACTCTGGCCACCGCTCCGGTGGTCAGAGCATCCACGCCAGTGCGCTGGCCGTCAGCCACATCAACACCATGTAGTACCAGTTGTTGCGCAGAATCGCGCCGACGCCCGCTCCGTAACGCCCCACCATCGCCAGCCCCACGCCCGACAAGGGACTTGAGGCGGTCGAGATCGCCCACACCGACAGATACATAAAGCCGAGCAGTGTCATATCCGGCTGCAACGGTAACAGCAAGGGACTGACCACCGACACGCTGACGATCGGGTGGACGCCGATCAGCGCCACGGCGATCATCACGCCACTGACCAGCAGAAAGACCAGCGGCGTAAACCCGTCCGCCTGTATGGCCAGCCAGTCCGGATGCAAACGCAGCAGGGTCACCACTCCGGCCGAGAAAACGCTGGCCGACAGAAACAGAGCGATCTGGCTGGCCTGCCCCTGCAAGCGCTCGCGGGCAAAGACGGCGACCGCCGGCAAGCGCGGCCGCTGGCGCATAAACAGCAGCGCGCCGGGGAAAGACAGCAGGCAAATCAGCACCAGTACCGACACCTGCGGCCAGATGTTATGCGCCAGCAGCACCGCCAGCGCCAGTGAGACCGGCATAACCAGGCTCCGCACATGCACCGGATAACCGGGCAGCCCGCTGCTGCCGCGCAGGCGCAGATCCAGCAAGGTAAAGCCGATGGACAAGCCCGTCATCAGCAGCCCCGGCCAGAGCGTGTCCTGCCACTGCATACCGGGCGCATAGGTCAGCGCCACACCGGTGGCGACGAAATACGGCGACCACCAGGCGGCAGCGCAAAAACTGCGCGCCAGCAGAATCCGGTGTGCCGCGGCCAGCTTGCCGCCACACTGCAGGCGGTCGCCGAAGACAAACAAGACCGAAATATTGATTACCGCGCCGAGCAGGTTGGTGCCCACGGCTGTCGCCGCCAATGCCACAGGCCCGCGTGGCAGCGAGTCTTCAGCCGGCTTTTCCGTTGCCAGCGACAGAAACGCAATGCTGATAAACATGGCCAGAATCGGCACATTAGCGGCAAAGACTTTTTCCCAGCCAAGCCAGGCCCCCTGCCAGACGCCATACAGCAAGAGCGCAAGTCCGCCAGCCAGCAGCGTCGCACACTGGCGTTTGGCCGTGGTACTGAGAAAGGGAATCACCCGGTAACCGCAATACCAGGCCACCAGCGTGGCGGGTAGGAGGGAAAAGCCGGGAAGCAGTGAAAGCAGATA
The DNA here is from genome assembly GCA_030546905.1 of Granulosicoccaceae sp. 1_MG-2023. GTDB lineage: Bacteria > Pseudomonadota > Gammaproteobacteria > Granulosicoccales > Granulosicoccaceae > UBA7957. The sequence continues at coordinate 139,048 of JAUOPI010000009.1, forward strand.
CAGAACGGGAATGGCCGCGATCGCGGGACCTGTGGGCATGGTGTTTCCGGAAAACGTCTTTGCGCAGTGAGCGGGCTTGGTGACAGGAGCCGCTATTGTGCTACAAGCGCCGGCCGCTGTCAGCCACGGCGGATGCGCTCATAGGCCAACAAGGCACGCTGACGCGAGCCTTTGAGCTCCACCAACGGCCGTGGATAGGTCTCGCCGGGCACGACGCCCGCTTTTTGCAACACCGCCGCCGGCGCACTGCCCGGATCGTGCAGATACTTATCCGGCAATGCGCTGAGTTCGGGAACAAAACGCCGCACGTACTGCCCCTGCGGGTCAAAGCGCTGCCCCTGAGTGACGGGGTTGAAGATACGGAAAAACGGCGCCGCATCCGCCCCGCTGCCGGCCACCCATTGCCAGCCCATGCTGTTATTGGCCACATCAGCGTCGAACAGACAGTCAGCAAACCAATCCGCCCCCGCGTGCCAGTGGATCAACAGGTTTTTCACCAGAAACGAGGCCACGATCATACGCACGCGGTTGTGCATAAAACCGGTTTGCCAGAGTTCACGCATACCGGCATCGACAATCGGATAACCGGTCTGCCCCTGTTGCCAGGCCTGTAAAGCGTCTGCATCGTGCCGCCAGGGAAAGTCGTCAAACTTGCGCTGCAGATTCTCACGTGCGGTGTGCGGAAAGTGATACAGCAGATACGCGGAAAACTCACGCCAGGCCAGTTGCCGCAGGAAGTGGCCGCTCTGGTTTTCGCGGTGAGCTGTCGAGGCTGCGGCCCGGCTTTGGTGCCAGACCGTACGCGGCGAAATCTCACCGAAATGCAAGTGCGCAGACAGGCCCGAGACACTGTCCGCGGCGGGGAAATCACGGCCCTGCACGTAATCCTCCAGCGGGCCGGCAAGAAAACGCGCAAGACGCTTACCGGCGGCCTTTTCACCGACCCTGGCCAGGGCTGGAAATTTCTTGTGCCAGGGCCGTTCGGGCAGGAGTTGCAGATCTTCCGGCCGGCCCGCGGGCCGCGCCGCCACATAAGGCAGGCCCGAGCCCGGTGCGGCTAAGGGCTTTGCCGGCGCTGCCGCCTTCAAACAACCTTTGTTGTAAAACGGCGTAAAAACCTTATAAGGCGTGCCCTGTTGGGTTTTGATGGTTTCCGGTTCCCAGAGCAGATTGCCTTGAAACGACCTGACATCCAGGCCGTCCGCACTCAAGGCTTGCTGCAGGATTTCGTCCTGCGCCATGGACAACGGGCTATAGCAGCGATTCCAGACCACGGTATCGATGTCACAGGCCGCCACCAGTTCACGTATCAGGCTGAGACTATCACCGCGACGGCACACCAAACGGTCATCCAGACTCGCATTAAGTGCAATCAGCGAATGATGCAGCCAGCAGCGTGACGCGGCCCCCGGACAGAGCTCCGACGCGCTCGCCTCATCGAACACAAACAGCGGCAATACCTCGCCGGCGTCCACCGCATAGCGCAAGGCTGCGTTATCACGCAGGCGCAGATCGTTGCGGAACCAGACGAGGGTTTTCTGCCGGGACATACAGGTACTCAGAGGACTGCCTGAGCTCAGTCTAGCACCAGCGGCAGGGGGGACGGCTGTCGGCGATATCCGACAGCCGGGTAAATAGAATCAGAGATTTTCTTCGGCAAAGGCCGCCAGCGCGCTGCGTTCAATCCCGTTGATATGCATCAGGCCGGAGCGATCGAACTGTTTGAAACGCTCAACGATATAGGTCAGGCCCGAGGTCAGGGGCGTGATGTACTTGTTATCGATCTGGGCCAGATTGCCAAGGATGACCAGTTTAGAGTTGGTCCCCACACGGGTGATAATCGATTTCAACTGGAACTGGGTCAGGCCCTGCGCCTCATCGACGATGATATAAGCGTTATTAAACGAACGGCCACGCATAAAGTTAAGCGACTTAAACTGAATATTCGCACGCTCCTTGACGTACTGTACGCTGCTATGCGGGGATTCATCGCTGCCGTGTAAAACTTCGAGATTGTCGTCAAAGGCGGCCAGCCAGGGCGCCATTTTTTCTTCTTCGGTACCCGGCAGAAAACCGATATCTTCGGCAATCGGCGGTGTCGAACGGGCCACGATCAGCTTGTTAAAACGCTTTTCTTCCAGAATCGCATGTAAACCGCAAGCCAGGGCCAGCAAGGTTTTACCACTACCGGCCTGCCCGACCAGTATATTCATGTCGATGTCTTCGGCTTGCAATAAATGCAAAGCCATCGCCTGTTCCAGATTACGCGGCGACAGACCCCATACGTGCTGTTGCATTAATTTTTCAGCACTGATGTCGCGCAGCTGTATGCTCTCGTCGCTCAGCCCGACCACGCGCGCGGCAAAGCCGTTGTCGTCATGGATAAACTGATTCGGATAGGCATCCGGTAACACCGAACGACTGGTTTCGTGCACGGTATAGCGTTCGTGCCGGATACTGCGTACCTCGCCGACATCCGACCAGAAGTTACCGCTGAAATGCCGGTGACCGGTGGACAATAAATCGATATCGTCGAGCACCTTGTCGTTACGGTAGTCTTCAACATGCAGCAAGCCTGACCCCTTGGCTTTAAGGCGCATATTGATATCTTTTGTGACCAGACAGACAAACAGATCCGGATGCTGTTTTTGCAGGCTCAGCGCCACATTGATAATCCGGTTGTCGTTGTCGTGATCTTTACTCAAACGCAGGAACGAGGCGTCTTCAGCATCCTCGATCAACTGATCGGGGAAAATCGCCAGCCAGCCGGAGAAAGCCTCCTCATCACGGCTGGGGTGCATAATCTGAACCCCTTCCTGTATCTGCTGTGGCGTGGCGTCGGTGAGGATTTTATCGATAGTGCCGATGGCAATACGCGCTTCGCGCGAGACACTCTTCTCGGCCCGGTCTTTGATGTGATCGAGCTCTTCCAGAACAGTCATGGGGATCACGATCTTGTGCTCGTTAAAGGCGTGAACAGCGAGCGGATCGTGCAAAAGAACGTTGGTATCCAGAACGTAGATTTTACTGGGTGCGGGAGTGGATCTGACTTTGTGTAGTAATGCTGACGTGCTTATCGCATTCATAGAACTCCACCGGTATGTAGGGTTAATTCAAACGTTGCAAGCCTGATGCCCATGTTCCGTTTTAACCAGCGTCAGGCAAATTAGCCAGCACTATTTCCACCTGAGGCGGTGCGGACATCTGATGCGGCAGGAACATTCTTTGAATTTTCAACAGATTGCACAGAACAGACCGGGGAATTGAGCGCTTTTGGCAGAGGACAGGAAAAACGGCGGGCCGGACCCGGCCGCACCAATATTGTGCATCAGGCCGGTATCATGTGCCTGCAGCGCCCATTCTGGCAGCCCCGTGTGAAGAGAAGGTGACAGACCGGCTCAGGACAGCCGGCCATTGGCGACAAAGCTTCAGTAGCGCTTGCGCACGTAGTCAAGATTGTCGTGCGCAACCTTGTAGTAAGAAGAGCTGCGGCGGATGGCCAGCTCGAAAAAACGCTCAGCTTCGCGGTAGTTTTCCTGCATCATGCACAGGTAACCGACATTGTTTGCGGCCTGATGGGGGCTGTTGATTTTCTCAAAAGCCTGTAATGCGTTGTCGAACTGGTTTCGTCTGACATAATACAAGCCCAGGTTCGACCACGCCTGACGGAAGCCCGGGTCCAGTTCTATCGCACTGGAAAACTCCCTGTAAGCCTGATCCCACTGCCCGTTCAGGTAATAGGAATAACCGAGATTGTTATGCAACTGCGGCGCACGGCTGTTGAGACGGATGGCTCTTGCATAAAGCGATTGGGCCTGCGGATGTAACTTCTGGCGGTCATAGATGTAGCCCAAACCGTTCAGCGCACGCCAGCGGGTTTTATCCTTCAGCACCACTTTTTTCAGCAGTGGCTGCGCTTGGGCAATTTCACCTTTGCTCAGCAATACCAGCGCCAGCGCTTCGTTTGCGTCGGTGTGATCCGGCTGCAGGTCCAGAACGGCACGGAAGCTGTCTTCTGCCAGATCCAGCTCGTCCTGGGAACGGTAGATGGAACCGATGCGAAACAGTGTGGCGGGATTGTCCGGGTCCTCGCTCAGCGAAACCAGATACTTTACCTGCGCAGCCTCGATATCGCCGCGACGGAAAGCCGCATCCCCGGCCGCCAGCGACTGTGCCGCGGAAACCGGCTCAGCAGTGCTATCGTCCTGATTTACCGCGACGGTGCCGCAACCTGCAAGCGCAGCCAGAACGAGAACTAAAGAGGCAGTTTTCATAAACGGGCCTGAGTAAAAACAACCCGTGAATTCTAACACGCTCAGCCCGAGAAAACTTCCATCAGTCGCAGTGCGGCCGGCCCCAATGCGACCACGAAAAAAGCAGGGAAAATGCAGAAAATCAGCGGGAAAATCATCTTGGTAGCCAGCTTTCCGGCAATCTCTTCGGCACGTTGCATGCGTGCGTCGCGAAATTCATCGGAATAGATACGCAGCGTATCGGCAATACCGCTGCCAAAGCGGATACTCTGGCGCAACATCATCACAAAGCCACGTAACTCGGCCACTCCGGTACGTTCACCCAAGCGTTTCAAGGCAACAAGGCGGTCCGCCCCGGCCTGTATTTCCAGATTGACCGTATCCAGCTCGCGGGCCAGCTCCGGATAACTCAGGCTGATCTCGCGTGCCACGCGCTGCAATGCGGCGTTCAGGCCCAGGCCCGATTCGGAGCAGGCCACCAGCAGATCCAGCATGTCAGGCACCCCGTCAACGATGGCTCTTTGACGCTTACGTACCGCAGCATCGAGCACCAGCCCGGGTACGATAAACCCCAGTGCACCGGCACAAAAGGCAAAGAGCAATACCTGCTTCTGCGGCAACCCGGTATACAAAGGCAACAGCAGATACAGCAGCCCCGGCAGACACAAGACCAGCACCAGCTTACCCAGATAATATGCCTGGTAGGCTTTTTTACTGGTGAAACCGGCATAGATAAACTGCTGCTGAACTTCGTTAAGTGCCTCCCCGCTGCCTTTGATAAAGCGTTCGGAAAGTCCCGGTGCCGGCTCCTGCCTGCCCTTCTCATCGGAAAACTCGGCCAGACGGCGACGCAGCGGCGTTCTGCCACTGTTGAATATCAGACTCAGGACAAGGAAGCCGACCGTGGTGAACACACCGGCCATCAGCGAGACAAACAACACACGGTGGCTGCTGTACCAGGCAAAAAAGACCTCAGATAATTCCATTATCAGACCCTGATATTGATCAGTTTACGTATCCAGAGTATCCCCACGATCATCAGCACGCCGGCTTTGCTTACCCACTCAAAGCCTTTCGGGTCTTCGATCAGCGCCGGGATATAAGTCGGATCTTTTACGCTCATCAACAAGGCAAGTCCGAACGGCAGCATAATCAGCACCCAGGCTGAAATACGCCCCTCAGCCGACAGGGATTTGACGCGCCGTTCGAGCTGAAAGCGCGCACGGATCACATGGGCGATTTTGTCCAGAATCTCGGACATACGACCGCCGTTTTCCTGCTGAATCAGAATCGCGGTCACCAGGGCGTTGAGGCTGACACTGGGAACGCGTTCCAGCATCGCCAGATAGGCTGACTTGGCCGGCACGCCGTAGTTGATATCGTTAAAAACGCGGGAGAATTCCTCGCCCACAGGGCCGGGCATTTCTTCGCCGATCAGTTTCAGCGTTTCACTGAACGGATGGCCGGCCTGCAAAGCGCGCGAAATGCTATCGAGCGCCACGGGCAGCTGTTCCTCGAACTGCCGGATACGTTTGTCGCGTTGCAGCTTCACCAACCAGAGCGGCGCCAGTAATGCAAGCATACCGCCGCCGGCAACCCACAGCGGTCGCAGTCCCAGCAGACTCAAGCCCAGCACGGACACAACAGCGAGCGACACAGCTTGCATTACCAGCCGATAGGCCCGGCTACGTCGTCCGGCCTGTTCCAACAATTGTCTTAGCCGGGCCATACCCGGCATGCCCTCAAGCCGCCGTTCAAAAGGTGACAACTCTTCCAGATACTGCTCGCGCAGCAGACTCTGTACTTCCAACTCCTGTTTGTCCGATGCGGCGCGCAGGCGACGACGGATATTGCGCGAGGCCCTGCCATCCGGGCCGACCGCAGGCACGATCACCCAGATCGCCAGTATGACAATCGCGGCGAAGGTCAGCCCGAGAAACAGCAGCCTGTCAGAACCCACATGATCGATCATCAGCGTTTACCAGACTCCGGGTTTAAAGATACGCATATCAAACTCAAACCCTTTGCGACGCAGTTCCTCGTGGAACTTGGGCACCAGGCCGGTAGCACTGAAGTCACCGATAACCTTGCCTGTTTCGTCCACGCCGCGCCGGGTGTAGACAAAAATATCGCTCAGGGTGATGACGTCCCCTTCCATGCCTTGTATTTCGGAGATACTGGTCACACGACGGGTACCGTCTTCCATACGCTCGAGCTGCAGCACCACGTCCACCGCCGAGGCAATCTGCGCGCGCACGGTGCTGACCGGCAACTGCAAGCCCGTCATGGAAACCATATTTTCCAACCTGCCCAGCGCATCACGCGGCGTGTTTGCGTGCAAGGTGGCCAGGGAACCGTCGTGACCGGTGTTCATGGCCTGCAGCATATCGAGCGCTTCGCCGCCACGGACCTCACCGAGAATCACCCGGTCAGGCCGCATCCGCAGGCAGTTCTTCACCAGATCGCGCTGCGTCACCTCGCCCCGCCCTTCGGTATTGCTCGGGCGCGTTTCCAGCCGCACAACATGCGGTTGCTGCAACTGCAGTTCGGCCGAATCTTCGATGGTGACAATGCGCTCTCTGGGTGAGATAAAGCCCGACAGCACGTTCAGCATGGTGGTTTTACCGGTACCTGTGCCGCCGGAAATCACCACGTTCAGGCGTGATTTGACGATGCCGCGCAACAATTCGGCCATCGCCTCGGTGACACTGCCAGTACGGATCAGCTCTTCGATGCCAAGTTTTTCCGCGGTAAATTTCCGGATCGACAAAGAGGGCCCGTCAATGGCCAGCGGCGGAATCACCGCATTGACCCGCGAGCCGTCTTTCAGGCGCGCATCGACCATCGGTGAAGACTCATCAATACGCCGCCCAACACCGGTGACAATACGGTCGATAATCGTCATCAGGTGCTGATTGTCGCGAAAGCTCACATCGACCTTCTCCAACACACCTTTGCGTTCCACATAGACCGACTCGGCATTGTTGACCAGAATATCCGACACGGTGTTGTCAGCCAGCAGCGATTCAAGCGGCCCCAGGCCAAGAATATCGTCTTCTATATCCTTGCAGATGTGCTGCCGCGCGATAGCCGACAAGGGGACGTTTTCGGCCTGTATTATTTTCTGTGTGATTTCGCGGATCTGAACACGCGCAGCACGTTCATCCATCTTGCCAATACGGCTCAGATCGATGGTGTTCAGTAACTTTTCATGGACCCGGCGGCCCCACTCACGCTCCTGCGGTGAGCGGAAACCGGCCACAGCCGGCTGTTGCATATCCGTTGCGGCCAGACTCATGCGGCTTTACCTCCTGCGTTCTGTTCCGTGTCTGCCGATTTCGGCGGCAGTATCCCGAAGAAGCGACGCCGGGCTTTTTTCCGTACACCGAGAATATTATCCGTCAGCGCACGGATCGCCGTTGTGACAGGCGCATTGCGTGTGCGTTCGACCAGAGGCTCACCCGCATTCAATGCAGTGGAGACATGCTTGTAGTCGTTCGGCACGGATAGAATCTCCACATCACCCAGAGTTGATTCAATATCATCGTGCGTCACCGGATGCCGGTTCTCAAAACGGTTAATAACGACTCTGATACGCGATCTGGGCACGCCGGCAGAGTCCAGATAGCCAAGCAGACGCTTGGCGCCCTGCACATCAGTCAGCGTCTGTTGCATCACGATCATCAGCTTGTCAGCATTTTGCAAGAGCGGCAGTACATTCGGCTCTGCCGGCCGTGGCAGATCAATCACAACCTGCTGATAGCACATGGACAACAGACTGACGAATTCGGCGAGTGCCGTATCGGAGACCGTGTTTTCATACATGGCCAGATCCTGGGTGGCCGCCAACAGATGCACACCACTGCTGTGTTCCAGCGTGTATCCCTGCAGAGCGGTTTCATCCAGACTGTGGACGTAGCTCAAGGCTTCGCGCACATCGCTGGCGCCTTTGAGATCGAAATACAAGGGCTGATGTGCGCCGGCAAAATCCAGATCGAGTAACACGGTTTTATCGCGGCGTCGCGTTGAGCTCATCAGGCAAGCGATATTCGCCGCCAAGGTACTTGCACCCGCCCCGCCCTTGGCATTCATGACCAGAGTGACAGATGAGGGTACAACATCACGCACCTTGCTCTCGCCACTGATGGCCGCTATGGCGGCGACCAGATCATCGCCGGGCAGCGGATGGGTGAAGAAATCCCTCGCCCCGGCCTTCATTGCCGCTTTGATAATCTCCGCGCTGTCTTCGGAAGACACCACAATCAAAGGCGCACGCTCAGATGCACGCCGCATGGAGCCGAGTAGTGCTAATTCCTCCTCCCAGTTGTCGCTGAGATCGGCGATCAACACATCGCTTGTTCTTTCATCGGCGATGGCGTCTTTAGAGAAATCGACAACCAGCTTACGTTGTACACGAAACTCAGGATGCGTAAGCAAGGTGTCTTCAATAAGACTCAAGCGTGTCCCTGATCGTCCAATAATTCGGATATCGGTATTTTCGTTCATGTCTTTCTCAATTACTTGTGCCGAAGCACGTCCGGTCAGCCTGACCTAGTTGATAGCCCAGACTCTCAACCGGCAAAGTCGTACTAAAAGAGGGTGTGTCGAGCACGCGCCCGAGCCCCGGTATCAGCACCTTGTGTTGGTAGTCCACGACCGAGGCCCTGACAAAGGCAATCGGGAAGCTTCCACCGGTCGCGTCGAAATCCTCATCAAGGTATTCCAGTTTCAGATTTGCCTGCGTAAAGCCGCTCAGCAGTGACGGCGGTTCAGCGCTATCGGCTGAGCCGAACAGAGCAACCTTGTAGATCGCGCTGTGATTCGGCGGGCAAACCGCCGCAACGCGGGCCGCGCGCCGGGTTACGGTGTCCAGGGTATTCCAGACAAAACCGGCGCGGGCCACTTCAATCATGGCGAACAGCATCAGGAAAAAAGCCCCTGCGACCATGGCGAACTCGATGGTAGTGAGGCCTGACTGACTGTGTTTCATCTACATCGCCCTCATAATGATCCGGCTTTCCATGGTGAAGCCGGTTCTGAAAGGGCTGTCTTCTGATAGAAGAGAGAAGTCACTGAACAAGGGCCGGAATTGCCAGCTCACATGCACTTCCACATGAGGCTCATAAAATCCCAGCACGCGGGACGAGACCGTCACATCATCTGTGCTCAGGCCTTCCAGCAAGGCGGGCTCTTCGGGGTCATCCTTGAGGCTTCCGGTTACCACAAGTCTGGCCACATCCGCCTGAAGTTCCGAACTCAGGTCAGGCAGCTGCAGGCTGTTCAGAATATGTTCTGAGGCATAGCGCGCACCGGTCTGAGTGATCTTGTGCAGCGTGGTGTAGTCGTAAAACGCTCTGGCCACTTCCGCCACGATCACGATCATCAGAAACATAAAAGGCAACATGGCGGCAAACTCGAGCACCGCAAAACCGCCTTCTGTCCTGCGCAAGCGTCTCATGCGTCAGGCTCCGCGGCGTTTTTGTAAAGCACGATCCTGTAAGTGCCGTAGTCGTCGGTGGTCACTTCATCACCGGGCACAACCGTCGTATCGCCATCGGATTCACAACCGGCAATTACCTGGGCAAAGACCAGGGGGGAGTCATCGGAACCGAGCACCGCTGTCAGGTCGAGCAGGCTGGACAACTCACTGAGCGTACCGCCGGGCCGGGTAAGAAAAAGACACAGCACGGCGGATACTTCGACCACCCCGCTGCTGTCGCAACTGCCCACCGGCACCCGCAGAACGCGTTGCAGCAGCCGGCCATCGACTTCGTCGACAACCCCGCTGACGTACTGACCGAGATAATCGCCGTACCAGAAATCGTTGTCCTGATCGTAGTCGGTGAAGTCAGTAATGACATCAACCGGGCTCAGTGCCGCATCAACAGTGGTTCCGAGGCCGTCAAAACCCAGATTAAGTCCGGACTCCAGCGTCCCGAATAGCGTTGCCAGCAGCCCTTCACTTTCGACGGTCGGCACCTCGGTACCGGGCGCAACACATTCATCATCGAGATCAAGTGGTGTGTAGGTCAGCGCATTCAGATTGATCCCCACATCCAGGGCCAGATCAGCACAAGCTGAATCGCCCCCCACCTCCAAAAGATCCGTTATTGGGCCAAGCAAACCACCCAGGACAGGCAAACCCTCCGTGAGCAGACCACCGCTTTCCTCGCCCGTATCAAGACAAAGCTCTGTGTCACTGTCGATGTTCAGGCCGAAGCACCATCCGTCACTGCAATCGGTATCGGTGCTGCCACTGCACATGGCGATAGGCGAAACACCACACACTTCCCCGCCATCCCCGCCGACCGGAATCGGCCCGGCGACAGCGCCCGCATCAAGATCAAAGCTGTCGCCGACACCATTGAGCGCATTGGCGAACACCACCGACACCGGCACATCACTGAGTGTCACCCGGACAAAACGGGCATCTGCGTCGGACGCCCCGACCACAAAAGGATCTGCTTTTTCGGAATAGGCAAACACCGCCGTAACACGGTCTTTATAGGCCGACAGGTCGTAGTCCAGATGAGCCTGAAAGGTTTGGTTTCCGTGTAGTTCGGCAAGCGCCGTGCTGTGGGTGCGATTAAGGGTTTTGGCCGCGCTCAGCGCAGCCGCGTCCATCGCGTTTTGCAGGCGGGTTTGTACGAGAAAGGCATTGCCGACATCGATCGCCAGACCTGCCACACCAAGTAGTGCAACAAGTGACACGATCAGCATAATCATGACTGATCCGTCTTGCCTGTGCGATGAGAGTAAATCCCGTGCGTTCAATAGAGCCCCCGTTATACCAACCGAAAGCCATCCATTGGCTTAAGTCTTCAATGGGAGATCTATCGGCAGCAGGGCTTAACATATTGAGCAAGGGAAGCGGCGATTGTGCAGAAATCGGAACCGGTTCAGCGTAATTTTGGCTCGCTGCGGGGCGTAGCGGCCGGGTTCGGCGGGGTTACTTGTTCCGTTGGCACTTTTTGCCGCCGGATCATTTCTCTGTACGAGACTCCATAATCCGATTCAACACGATCAGGATCTTCGTAATTTATCAGCGCACAGGATACAAGCAGCATGCTTGTAATAAGCATAATCAGCGCACGGTAAAGTGTTTTCATAGCTGATGTCCGAAGCGAACCTGATCGAAGCCACCGGATGCTTCCGGTATTGCCTTAACGGTTTTTGCCAGAGAATCACCTTCCATTTTCCCGAACAGATAGAAGCCCAGATCGCTTGGCTCAACAAAGCTGTCGGTCGGCAAACGCACATTCCGGGAATCCACCGGACGCGCCAGATACGGCGTTACAAAGATCACCAGTTCCGACTGCCCGGAGATAAACTCCTGACTGCGGAACAAGGCACCCAGCACCGGCAAATCACCCAGTCCCGGCAGCTTGCTGACCACTTCGCTGACGTTATCCTGAATCAGACCGGCTATGCCGATGGTCTGCCCCGGTCGCAACTCAACACTCGATGAAGCGCTGCGCTTGGACAGCGAGGGAACCACCACAACTTCATCGGTATTGTCATAGCTGACCGTCACCAAACTTGTACTGTTGATCTCGCTTACATCGATGTCCAGCTCAAGGTTAATCCGGTTATCATCAAGAATGGTCGGAATGAATTTCACCCCGACACCGTACTCCTTGTACATGATCGACGTGTTGTCGCCTGAGGGTACAGGCACCGGATATTCACCGCCGGAAAGAAACTCAGCGGGCTTACCGGTCAGGGTTGTCAGCGTGGGTTCGGCCAACACCTTGGACAAGCCTTTGGAGCGCGACATTTCCAGGGCCACCTGAAACAGGTTATTGCCGAACAGCCGGGACAAAAAGACACCTTTGTCACTGATGCTCTGCGCGGCCGAGGTAAAATCACCAAGTGCGGAACCACCGGCAATACTTGCCGTTGTCGCATCCCAGGAAGCACCGCCGTTGACCGCGCCAAAGCCTGAAGAACCACCGAAGTTCAGAATATTCAGATCCGCATCGAGCGTGCGTGTGAAACTGCGGGACATTTCCGCAACCTTCACTTCAAGCATGACCTGCTGCGCACCACCGACACTCATCATATTGATGACCTGCCCCTCACCGCAGTCCTTTCCCTCACCCGCGGCGCCGCAGGAAGGCAGATAGCTCGCCGCCAATCTGACCGCCGATTGGGCTACCGCCGCGCCGGACACCTGCCCGTCGAGTACGATCTGGTTCTGTACCGAATGCACACCGATGCGCTCATTCGGCAGAAGACTGTGAAGCTTGGCTTTAAGGGATTCGAGATCGTGGGTCACCTCGACATCAGCAGTGGCGAAGATGCGGTCGTTTTTGTCCCAAAATACAACATTGGTAACACCCAGGGATTTTGCAACCACGTGCACCTGGCGTCCGCGCAGGACAACAATATCGGCAATATCGGGATTGCCTACCGAGATGCGCCCGGGGGTTTGACTGAGCCTGATCAGGCCGGACTTGTATATTGGCAGACTGACAAGCTGGCGCTTGTCTGCTTCATAACCGAGTTTGATTGCCGCCGGTGCAGCTAACGGTAAGATGAAGAGCGTAAGGACGATAAATAAGCGGACGAATGAAGCGTCAAATATCCGGCAAATTTTCGAAAAACCTGAACTCACCCGATATGCCCCTGATCTGTTCTAAGTGGGGCTAATAGTCGGCGTTTATGGCCCCCGGGTCAAGGCGGGTAGACCATTATCGTAATAATTCAAGGTGACTTTTTGCGCCGTGTTTTTGACGCAGAAAGTCTTCAGTTTCGTACACTGACACTGCTGACTTTCATACCCCGGATTACGGTTACATGGTTTTGAGCAGCTTGTGCCGTACGGGCGTTTTTCGCAAGCTTCAATGGCGGTTTAAGCGGCGCCTGAACTTTGGCGGCTGCCATCGCAGGCTCTGCCTCAGCCTCAGCATCGGGAAGTCCGTCCAGCGGGTTTCTTAAAACCAGCTGCACTGATCCTTCCTGCGTTGCGCCGACCAGCACCACGGATTCATCAAGCGTGGCCTCGAGGGTAACAGCGCGGACTACCACCGGCTGATCCTTATCCGGCGTCGCGGTTTGGTCGACCGCCAGCACTTTGAGATTTTCCAGCGCAGTGCGGGTCAGAACACGACCATTCTGCTTGCGCGAAGCCAGCACATCAACCCGGTTGCCCGGCAGCAGAAAGCCCGCCACACCGATTACATCATTCACCCTGACCGTGATGGCCCGTTTATTCGGCGCTATCAGGGCCGACAGGGTACTGCCGTCGAGTTTATCGACGAACTTGCTTTTGAACAGCGGTTCGCCTTCATGAATCTGCACATTGGCCAGTTTATTCAGTACCTCATCAGCCGACGCAAAGGTGTCAGCCGGTGCCAGGTCCTCCGGCCAAAGCGTCTCCTTGAGGTCACTTTTTTCAATCACCGCGCCATAGGGAATATCACGCTTGGCCACCATCACCATCACGGTCGGTACTTCAGCCTCTTCGCCGGCTGACGCACTTTGCTCGGCCACACCCTGCAACCAGCGATTGGCAAAAACCGTGGCCAAAAAGCCCAGACCAAGTGCCACGACGAGCATAAAAAGAGATTGTCTGGAGATCATCCGTATAACTCCGGTGCGTCAGTATTCATACAACAAACAGCGAGATCGCCGTACCGGATGCGATAGCAACCGCATACGGAAAGCGCGTCAGTGAAGGTGCATCCGAGCGGGGCCCGACATAAAACAGGCGCCGCTGTATCAAGGACAGGCGGATTGTCAGCCAGTATCTTTTTGCAAGATCGGCACTTCCGCCTTTAAAGAAAAGCCAGATCAGCGCGATTACGCCACCGCAGATCAGTACCGACAAGGACGCTCTGATTGCCATTTCCGGCCCGAGAAAAACGCCGACTACCGCCATCAGCTTGACATCGCCGGCAGCCATACCCTTCGCAATATAAAAAGGCAGAAACAGTACAAAACCCAACAGCATCCCGCCGGCCCCGTACAACAGCCCGTGAAGGCCCTGGGAACCCAGTTGAAAAGCAAAGCCACTGAGCAAGCCAAACAATACAAGCCTGTTGGAAATCCGGTGGGACACGATATCGGTCACACTGGCCCATAACAGAACAAGCATTAACACTGAGGCAGAAAGCGTGATCATAGAATGCGGGGACCCACGTGAGAGTGGCGGAGTGCCTGCGGCAC